>CAWHQY010000024.1:0-15166 GCA_963831505.1 uncultured Alphaproteobacteria bacterium
CGGTTTGATCTACGACAGCTTCGCGAGCTACGCCTGGCTCTATATCGGATCCTGGGCCTTCGGGCTCGGCGCCTTTGCGATGGCACTGACATTCAGGCCGTTTCCCAAGGTGGATCCCAAGGCGGAGCGGCAGCCCGCGCCGGTGCCGGCATAGGAGGTCCGCTTCTGATCCGCTTGCAAGACGGACGGAGTGTGGCAGTCTCAGCCGCCTCCGTCCGAAATCTTTCGCCCTTGCAGGATGCTTCCCATGTCACGCGTCTCCATCAAGACCAAAAACGATCTGCCTCCTGCGATGCAGCCGCTCTGGGACAAGATGACGACCTATGGCGCGTTCGCGAACCAGGCGGGCGTGATGGCGCACCGGCCGCCGATCTTCAAGCATATGTGGTCGCTGCTGGTCGATCTCGCCGACGAGGCCGTGCTGTCCAAGCGCCATCTCGAGCTCGCGTTGGTGACCGTCTCGCTGTTGAACAAATGCGATTATTGCGTCTCGCATCACGCGCCGAAGCTGGCGATCCAGGGCGTTTCGGAAGCCGGCGCCGAGCGCCTGCTCGATTACAGGGATCATTCCGAGCTCGATGCGGTCGACAAGCTCGTGGTCGAATATTCCATCGCCGTCACCAACAACTGGAACAAGACGCGCGACGAAATCTTCACGCGCCTTCGCGAGCATTTCTCTGAGGCTCAGATTGTCGAGCTGACCTGGCGCATCGCGCTGTGCGGCGCGTTCAACCGCTTCAACGACATCCTGCAATTCGATATTGAGCAGGGCGTCCCGCACCGTCAAGCCGCTGAGTAACGATCCGACACGACACACCCGGCAATTCAGGAATCCCAATGGCACGCAGGCGCTGTATCACCGAGATGGGCATGGGCGTTGATGTCCACGGCAAGGACGCCACCAAGGCGGCGAAGCGCGCGGTGTCCGATGCCATCAGGCATTCAAGCCTCAGCTTCGTCCGCCTGTTCGGCAAGACGGCGCACGACATGTTCGTCGATGTCATGATCGCCGTACCAAATCCTGATGGCGTCGATGCCGCGGCGGTCGCGAAGGAATTGCCTTACGGCACCGTGACCGTGACGGCGGTGAAGGGCGGGCTCGAAATCCCGGCCGAGCAGGGCGGAGATTCCATCCTCATTGCGAACGCCGCCGTCATCGTCAGCCTCGATGACGGGACGGCGGGTTAGAGCTCGAATCCTTACGAGTGGCACGACGTTGCACACGCCTGCCCAATCTCCAGGCCGTATTTGCGTCCCTCTGCGATGCCCTCGGCGATTGCCCTTGCGACAATCTCGGCGTCGGCGGGAGAGAGCTGGTCGAGAGGCTTCCATGAACGCGCAATTTGGCGGGCGCGCGCAAGGTCCCTCTCCAGTACCGGAAGCGGTTTGAACGGCATTTTTGCAACCTCCACAACCGCAATGCGTGGAATCTACATCGCTTGCACCTTGTTCAGCCATGCGTTTCGATCGCCGAATTCGGGAATTTGCGTTACGCAAACGCATGGTGACGACGATGGCGCCCGAATGGGCCAGTGCCCTCTATTGTCGGCGTATCACGGCCCACTCCACCGGTGAAAGCGGACATTGGGACGAGCAGCCATGATCTCGGGAGTTTGAGACTCAAGGAATTGCAGGTGTTAACGTCACGACGCGACAAGCCGATGCGGCGCCGTGTCCTTGTCGCCGGCATTGAACCGGCGTCGAACAAGAAAATGCCTCGGGAGAGCTGCGCGGGTGATACCCGGGCTATGCGCAACAGGGAGGCTCTAATGAATCGAAAGATCGTCGAAATGGTCTTCACCGCAGGGGTTGCGGTTGCCGCGTTGACCGGCACCGCGAGCGCACAAAATTCACAAACGAGTACGGCTCTCGACGCCAGCCTGCGCGGCGCGGTCGAGCGCAAGGATGTGCCGGGCGTGGTCGCGCTGATCACCGATCGCGAGCGCGTGCTTTATCAGGGCGCGTTCGGCGTGGCCGATGTCGCGACCGGGCGTCCGCTCGCATCAGACGCGCTGTTTCGCATCGCCTCGATGACCAAGCCGGTCACTTCGACGGCATTGATGCAACTCGTCGAGCAGGGCCGGATCGGCCTCGATGACCCCGCCGAAAAATATCTGCCGGAGCTTGCGGGACTGAAGGTCATTGAATCCTTCGACGCCAAGACCGGCGACTACAAGGTCCGTCCGGCATCGAAGCCTCCGACCGTCAGGCATTTTCTGACGCATACGTCCGGATTGGCCTATCCGTTCACCAGCGCGGTCTGGCGCGATTTCAAGCCGCGAGCCGGCGAAACCTATCCGTTCGGCGGGCCGCTGCTGTTCGATCCGGGCGAGCGCTGGCACTACAGCACCAGCACCGATGTCGTCGGCAAGATGGTGGAGGCGGTGTCCGGCCAGAAGCTCGAGGATTATTTCCGCGAGCACATCTTTATCCCCCTCAAGATGAATGACACGTCCTACAATGTGCCGGAGGAAAAGGGGCCGCGCCTCGTCGCGCAGCAGCAGCGGGCCGGCGAGCGCATGGACGGCGCCGTCGAGCTGCAAAAGCCGCAGCCCGGGCTCACCATTGCATCTCCGATCGGTGGCGGCGGCCTCGCCTCGACCGCTGACGATTACGGGCGCTTCGTGCGCATGTTCCTCAACGGCGGTGCGCTCGAGGGCGCGCGTGTGCTCAAGGCCGAGACGGTGGCGCTGATGGGCCAGAACCAGATCGGCGCGATCTCGGTGCCCGCGCTCAAGAGCGCGCTGCCGCGCAGCGCCGACTTCACCTTCATCGCGGACGGCCGCGACAAATGGGGGCTCGGGTTCCTGATCACGACCGATCGAGGTGCCCGGCAAGCGCTCTCCCGGCAGCCTGAGCTGGGGCGGCATCAACAACACGTTCTTCTGGATCGATCCCACCCGCGGCGTCGCCGGCGTGATCATGATGCAGTACCTGCCGTTCGCCGATGCCAAGGCGCTGGCGGTCTACGATACGTTCGAGCGCGGCGCCTATCAGCTCGTAAACGCGGAGCGCTAGAGCGCGATGAGATCAGGATGAATCGTCATCGCGCTCTGGATTCTTGTTTGCGCATGATCTCCGCGCAAACGCTTCGCGTTTGTCGCGAGGGAAAACCGCTGTACGCTTTTCCGGATCATGCGCCGAGAAGTCCTGCAATGTCCGGCCGGCTTCATGCCGGTCGGACATTGCGCGACATTTGGTCGTTCAGTTTTTGAACGCCGGACAGGCGTCGCCTAAGGCTTTGTGCGAGAGGAGGACGCAAACGCGTTCTTCACGGCCGCCGACAATTTTGCCCAACCGCACGACAAGGAACCATCTTCGCAAGCTCTCGATCGCTCGACGGGCGGCCGCTTGACCGGAAGTGGGATTTTCTCAGTGACGGCCGGCGGCGGGTCCACGGCTGCCTGGCGAGATTGTTCGAGGGTGGCCTGTTCTTGATCGGACTGCCGTTTGGCGAGTTCCGACGAAAGCATTTCCTGACGCTGTGTACCGAGGAACTCGACATAAGAACGATCGATCTGCTTGCGCTCTTCTTCGTTCGGGTTGGGGCCTGCAATGTCGAACGTCCGGTTCTGCATGAAGTCGTAATATGCGTAACCGCCGCCGGCTTTCCTGCGGCCGGCAAAGCGTTGGCCGCATTGATTGATGTTGGCGGAGCGCTCGGCCTCCGAGGAGGAGGTCTCAGCTTTTTCCTGACACTCCTCAAAGTCATTCGCAACTTGACGACCAGACAGACGATAGTTGACCAGCAGAACCGCAGCAGCGAGCAAAGCCAGCAAAGCTGCCATTGTGAGGATCAATCCGGTCCGCGTCCGCGTCATTGGCAACCCCATAGCGTCCCTGCCGACTCGTCCAATATGAGGAGAGAATGAGGGATTTTGCAGGCCGGGCACTGTACCCTTTTGGGTACAGTGCGCTCGAATTTTTAGCGCGGTATTTCTGAGCCACCATAGCGGCCCTTTCCCATGAAAGCATCGTTCCATGCTCATAGGATCGGGATTATGAAGCGACCGGCGAAAGCAATTGCGATGTTGGCTTCAATGGCTGTGCTGGCCTGTTCGATTTTCGTTGTCAGTTGGGTTGGATTGGCATTGCTTGGCTACTGATGGTGGTTGCGGACTGCATTTTGAAACCCGTGGGTGAAGTAAACCGGAGCGATGTCGACGTTGCCCACCTTCTGCCCACAGGCAGCGCCTGACGGTCTTCTTTCCGCCCCAACAGGAACAAATGGATCAACGAACCTTAACGCGACAGCGCGACGACAAACAGAGGGACATAACGTCAATGTTGTCCAATGAAGGTGCTGTCTATGGTCCCGAGGAACTCTCGCTTCTCGGAAAAGTCCTGGACCAGGTGATGCAGTCATTGCCGCCAAATCTGCGGACACCGTACAATCGGGCTGCAATCGCAAGAAACATCCTGGCCTGCGCCCTCACTGGTGAGCGAGACCCGCGCCTACTTGGACAGGCTGCGTTGATGGATCCGACAGTCTCCGTGGCGGCGTGACAATCCCCTGCGAAAACGGACATCGATTATTGTACGTGCGCTGTTCCGGCACCCTGGGCGCTTCGGCATCGAGGAAGTCCCAGGCAAAGTCGATGCGGACGCGTTCAATCTCGCATGTGCTGGACCGCACCCTGTAGCACGCTTAGGCGATCGCGCGCGGCCTTCTCGGCATTTTGGTAGCACTGCCGCTCATATTCGATTTTCAAGCGAGCTAATTCGGTCGCATCCATAGCGTCAACGCTGGCTCCCTTGAACGCACAATCGGGTGCCGGCTGTGGCGTGAGCAACGCAGCATCGGGCAAATGAATTCGCCTTTCCGCATATCGTCGTTGTTCGGAATAGCTGAGGGTGCGCGCGGGCGCGTGGACGGCGGTTGTACTGACCTTATGCCGGGTCGAATGGCCGTCGCGCTGAGCTGGATTGCCGGCGCACCCCGCGACTGCCAGCGTGTATGCAAAGATAGCGATGGTAAGAAGTGTCGGGTTGAACGACACGAGGCAGGTTGGCCGACGCGGAATATTTGCCATCGCAGCTCTGTCGTAAGGCAAGCGTAGGCTCAGCCGCATTGTCTGCACGGTATGATCGCGTCCGAAACCTGCAGGACCACAGGCAGCGCTGATGTTTGGGAACATTTACGCCGCTCCTCCCGGTTATCGTCGCGTTGTTGTTAAAGTTGGTTGAAAGCTTTGTTCCAGTCGGGGCAGCATGACGACCGCAAGGAGTTGCCAATTGGCTGAAGTAGCGGTTGCTCGTCCGGGAAGAGTACACTCTCAGTCCGCGCGCCATTCCGGCAATTTGGGCACATCGGGATCGAGGAAGTCCCAGGCATATCCGCGCGCCGTGTAGAAGATGATGGCCGGCTTGAATGAAGTGGCGTCGTCGAGGCTTCCGGCATAGATGCCGATCAAGTCGGGGAACTTGTCCGGCCTGTTGTAGATCGAAACGCCGCAAGCCGGACAAAAGCCCTTGTGCTTGGTGGCGCCACGGTCGCTCAAGCGTGCGATCTCGCGGACCTCGCCCGATAGTTTCAGCGCCTGGCGAGGAAAAACGAACACTGAACTGTGCCCGCCGCCGCAATCCTTCTGGCAATCGCGGCATTGGCACTGGAAGGCGCGAACCGGTTCGGCATCGATGGTGAAGCCGACCGCGCCGCAGGAGCAACCGCCCGAGAAACCCATGGTGTGCTCCCGGCGCTCACATCTGGATCATCGTCTCGAAGCCGCCGAAGATCATGCGCTTGCCGTCAAAGGGCATGTCGCCCTTCAGACGAGGATCGGCCATCACCTTTTCCATGATGGCGTCGCGCTCGGCGCGCGAACGGTAGACGATCCAGGAGAAGACCACGACCTCGTCCTCCTTTGCCTGAACCGCACGCGGGAACGAGGTAAGCTGGCCGTGGGGCACGTCGTCGCCCACACATTCGACAAAGGCGAGCGCGCCCAATTCCATCCAGATCTTGCCCGCTTTTTGCGCATGCGTCTTGTAGCTGCCAACCTTGTCCTTTTGCACGGGGACGACAAAACCATCGACATAGGGCATGGGAACCTCCTTGTTGCGACCGTATAAGCGCCCTTAGGACGATCCGGCGAAGCCATTTCCGACATCGCTTCGGAAAAAGAATTGCCGCGCCAATTCAGTGGCTTGTGTTTCGAGGACGGTCTTTGCAGCAACGCGGGCAGGCTCATGCCGCGGGAAACGCGGAAGCTCGTCACTGCGAGGAGCGAAGCGACGAAGCAATCCATGTCGCCACGGGTGGAGAGATGGATTGCTTCGCGGAGCCTGTCATCGGGCCGCGCTTCGCGCGGACCCGTTGGCTCGCAATGACGGCTGGCCATTTGAGACGTGAAGCCGGGCTTATCGAGCCGTTGCCAGTCGCAGCGGCTGTCGCAGCTCACGCCGCCCTGATCCGCCCCACGAACGCGCGCACCTCGCGGCGCATTTCCTCGAACCTGCCGCGCATGGCGGTGGAATATTGCTCGACCTCGCGGGCGGCTTGATCGGTGCCGCTCATCGACTTCGCGACCTCGTCGATGGCCTGCGTGATCGCGAGGGTCTGCTCGGCGGTGACCGCCGTGTTGCGGCTGATTTCGGAAGTCGCCGCATTCTGCTCCTCGACCGCGGCCGCAATCGTGCCGGCGGATTCGTCGAGCCCGTTGATGGAAGTGGAGATGGCGCGCACCGCCTCGACGGCTGCACGCGTGGCCTCACGCACGGCTTCGATGTTCTTGCGGATGTCCTCAGTGGCCTTGGTGGTCTGGCTGGCGAGCGCCTTGACCTCGGAGGCCACCACCGAAAACCCTCGGCCGGCCTCGCCGGCGCGGGCGGCCTCGATGGTCGCATTGAGCGCGAGCAGGTTGGTCTGTCCCGCAATGCTGTTGATGATTTCGATGATCTCGCCGATGGCTTCGACGCTGTCCGACAGCGCTGCCACCCGTTGCTCGGTCTGCGTGGATGTGTTCCGTGTCTGCCGCGCGATGTCGCGGGTCATGTGGATCTGGCGTCCGATTTCGCCGACCGACGCCGAGAGTTCCGCGATGGCCGACGCAACGGTCTGGATGTTTTCGGAGACCGACGAGGCTGCGCCATTCACGCGCCCGGTTCCGGCGGCCGAAGCCTCGGCACTTTTCGACAATTGCGCCACGGTCCGCGACGTCCGCTCGACCTCGGCGAACAGGGATTCGACGACCGAGCCGACGGCGGCGTCGAACTCGTCGGCAACACGCGACATCGTGTTGCGCCGGTCGATCTTCGCCTGCTCTTCGGCGTCCAATTGACGGGCACGCAGCGCTTCGGTCTCTTTCATCTTGTCACGGAATTGCACGAACGCGCGAGCAAGCCGCCCGATCTCGGTCTTGCCGTCGTCCTCCGAGGCTTCGGCATCGAAACGTCCCGCACTGAGCTCTTCCAACGCATTCACCGTCCGGTTCAGCGGGCGGGTGATGGAGCGGCCGAGCAGCATCGTGAGCAGCAGGCTGAACGCAAGACCGGCGACGACGGCGCCCGCCACCCAGGCGGCGCGGCTGAGGAACAGCGCATTGACGTCGTCCAGGAAGATGCCGGTCGTTACGACCCAGCCCCAGTGCTTGTCGAACGAGCTCAGGAACAGTTTTGGCGTATCGTTGACCGTGGAACCCGGGCGCCGTCCGATGAACACGCTGAACCCTTCGAGCGGTGCCTGCGTGTTTGCCGCGTTCAGATAGCCGATATAGTTGGCGCTGGTCTCCTGCTTGGGGTCCAGCATGTTGTGGCCGATATCGTCCTTCCGCGTCGGATGCATCTTCAGGATGCCGTTGCGGTCGAACACCAGGAAGTAGTTCTTGCCGTCGAAATTCATCCCGGCCAGCACAGCCAGCGCCGTCTTCTGCGCTTCCTCGACCGGCATCTTGCCCGCGGCCGCGAGATCGCCATGGCGATTGACCGTGTTAACGGCCGCCTCCACCAGGGCGCGGAGCTTGGCCCTGCGGTCCTCGATCATGCCGGAGCGCATGTCCAGCAGCATGAAGGTCGTCATGCCGACGAGCACGGTCGAGAAGACGGCGACGATGAGAAAGAGCTTCTTGCCGATGGTGAGTTTGTGCAGCATTTCGCCCCCCGACGCCGTTCGCTAAGGATTTGCTATCATTAGGATTCGTTCTGTTGCAAAACGGTTAAGTCGGCCCCGCTCTGACGGCGGGGCTGGCCTGACACCTTCGTATGAGTCCGGGCGGCACGGCCTGGCAGGCTTCCCAAGCGCGAATTTGTGGCTATATCCCTGTCAAATCATTGGGGGGAGGGGACATGGACGCGAAAACCCGTAATTTTACCGATGTGCGCGCGGCGATGCAGCGCTACGTGGATCAGGAGATTCTCGCGGGCGTCTCATGGACCGTGTTGCGCGGGCGCGACGTCGCCGACCAGCAATGCATCGGCTTTGCCGACCGCGAGGCGAAGACGGCGCTGAGATCCGACCACATTTTCCGCGCCTTCTCCAACACCAAGCTCCTCGTCACCTGCGCGATCATGATGCTGGTGGAGCAGGGGCGCATCGGTCTCGACGACGCGGTCGAGAAATTCCTGCCGCAGCTCGCCAATCGGACGGTTCTGAAGGCCGACGCGAAAAGCCTCGCCGATGTCGAGCCGGCGAAGAGTCCGATCACGATCCGTCGGTTGCTCACCCACACCTCCGGCCTTTCTTACGGACTTTTCGATCCGGGCTCGGTGATCTTCAAGGCGTACAACGAAGCGCGGGTGCTCAATCCGCTGACGCCGCTGACCGATCTCATCGACAAGCTCGCCGACCTGCCGCTCACCTATCATCCCGGCACGTCCTGGGAGTATTCGGTCGCGACCGACGTGCTCGGCCGCGTCGTCGAAGTCGTCTCGGGCAAGGCGCTCGATGCCTTCTTCAAGGCGCACATCTACGATCCGCTCGGCATGGCCGATACCGGTTTTTTCGTTCCCGAAGCCAAACAGGAGCGGTTCGTCGCCTATTACCGCGGCGCGGACGTGCTGGACCCGATGAAGCCCGGCCTGTTCCGCAACGATGACAAACCGTACCCGCAGGCCTATCGCAGGCCGTTTCCGCGGCTGTCGGGCGGCGGCGGCCTCGTCACCACCATGCCCGACATGCTCGCGCTGGTGCGGGCGCTGTTGCCCGGTTCTGACACGCTGCTGAAGCCCGAGACCATCAAGCAGATGATGGCGAACCAGCTTCCCGGCGGCCAGACCATCCGTTTCGCCACGCTGGGCCCGATCCCCGGCAAGGGCTTTGGCCTGGGCGGCGCCGTCACCTTCGCGCCGATGCCCTTCGATCCGCCAAATTCAAAGGGCGAATTTCAATGGGGCGGCGTCGCCGGCACGCATTGGTGGATTTGTCCGGAGGCCAATACGGCCGGCGTGCTGATGGCGCAGCGCGAGATGGCCTTCTGGAATCCGTTCTACTTCGAATTCAAGCGTCTCGCCTATGAGGCCGTCGGCGCGGGGTAAGGGTCGGAGCCGCCCGGCCGCGTAACATCATCGCAAAACGAGTCATCATGCCAGATCTCTCCGTCTTCCCCATCACCAAACGCTGGCCTGCGCAGCATCCCGACCGGTTGCAGCTTTATTCACTGCCGACGCCGAACGGCGTCAAGGTGTCGATCATGCTGGAGGAATTGGGCTTGCCGTACGAGGTTCACCTCGTCGACTTCAACAAGGACGACCAGAAGACGCCGGAATTCCTCTCGCTCAATCCCAACGGAAAAATCCCGGCGATCCTCGATCCCGATGGCCCCGGCGGCAAGCCGCTGCCGCTGTTCGAGTCGGGTGCGATCCTGCAATACCTCGCCGAGAAGACCGGCAAGCTGTTGCCTTCGGACGCCGCGCGGCGCTGGCAGACGATCCAGTGGGTGCATTTCCAGATGGGCGGAATCGGGCCGATGTTCGGCCAGGTCGGCTTCTTCAACAAGTTCGCCGGCAAGGAGTACGAGGACAAGCGGCCGCTGCAGCGTTACGTCGGCGAGGCGAAGCGCCTGCTCGGCGTGATGGACGTACACCTGAAGGGCCGGCAGTGGTTCATGGACGACGACTACACGATTGCCGACATCTCGATGCTCGGATGGGTGCGCAATATCATCGGCTTCTACGAGGCGCGCGACCTCGTCGACTTCGACAGTCTGAAACACGTCCCGGCCTGGCTCGAGCGCGGGCTGGCGCGGCCCGCGGTGCAGCGCGGGTTGAATATTCCGAAGCGGCCGTGATGACGCCGTCAACCCGACGCAATATCCATTGACGCGGCGATTTCTGCAATCGGGTGCATCCTCACGCATGTCAAACCAGTCGGCTGTTTCTGGCCGTTCTTCCCGATACCGACACGTCGGCCGGAGATTTATCGGATGGCAGAGATCATCACGCGCGCTCACAAATTTCAGGGCCAGTTGACTGCGCGCGATCGTCTGCATGTGACGTTGTTTCAGCTCAGCGGTTTGCCCGAACCATTCGTTCAGGGGGCGTGCGAGGCCATCGATGAGGCGCGAGTGGCGCCGTTTGACGTTTCGTTCGACCGCACCATGAGTTTTCGCGGACGGCCGGGAAACCGGCCTTGGCGAAGGCGGCATCGGTGTCGACGCCTGGGCCCAGGAAATTCGTGATGTCAAAGACCATCGATCCGGAGGGCGACTGCGCCCGGGCGGCGCAGCCCGGCAGAGAGGCCGCCGCCACGAACGAGGATACGAGCGTGATCGCGCGCCGCCGGCTGAAGGGGGACATGGGAAGGCTCCTTGTTTTGGCGATCGCCCGCGTCAGCCACCGTAAGCCAGGCCAGATGAACCGTTATGGAATAGGCGGCAGCTCGCCAAGATTTGACTGGGAGCATGGGCGGTCCGGCCCGTCGCGGGAGGAAAATCCGATCGGCTGGGACCGTCCGCCACGTCGTGCTCATTCGCAGCCTGCGCGCGCATAGGCATCTCGCGGGGTGGCAGTTGCGGGTGTGATGCCGCATTGCAAATTCGCACGACGCAGCCCTTGTCGGGCGTGATGCAACGGAATTTCGGTTGTCGGCGCCGCCGCTCTATCCCATGATGGCTGCCATTCCTTCAGCCGCCGCGAGTGCATCATGACATCGGAAATGGTTCCGCAAGCCGTTCACCATCGCCAGCCCTGGTACAAGATCCTCTATATCCAGGTCCTGATCGCGATCTTTCTCGGCGTGATGATCGGCTGGCTCAAGCCCGGCCTCGGCAAGGAGCTCAAGCCGCTCGGCGACGCGTTCATCGCGCTGATCAAGATGATGATCGCGCCGGTGATCTTCTGCACCGTGGTGCACGGCATCTCCTCGATGGGTGACCTCAAGCGCGTCGGCCGGGTTGGCCTGAAGGCGCTGATCTATTTCGAGGTGGTCTCCACGGTGGCGCTGGCCGTCGGCCTGATCGTCGGCGAAATCCTCAAGCCCGGAGTGGGCTTCAACATCGATCCCGCCACGATCGATCCGAAATCGGTCGCCACCTACGTGACCAAGGCGAAGGAAGAGGGCATCGTCGCGCATCTGATGGGCATCATCCCCGACAGCTATTTCGGCGCGCTCGCCCGCGGCGATCTCCTGCAGGTGCTATTGGTCTCGATCCTGTCCGGCTTTGCCATCGCCTTCCTGGGCAAGGCCGGCGAGCCGATTTCCCACGCCATCGACCAGGGCGCCAAGATATTCTTTGGCATCATCCGCATGATTGTCCGCCTGGCGCCGATCGGCGCCTTCGGCGCGATGGCGTTCACGGTCGGCGCCTACGGCCTCGGCTCGTTGTGGAACCTGGTCGCGCTGATCGGGACCTTCTATCTCACCAGCCTCCTCTTCATCCTGGTCGTGCTCGGTTCAATCGCGCGCCTGTCGGGATTTTCGATCATCCGCTTCATCGCCTATATCAAGGACGAACTCCTGATCGTGCTGGGCACGTCGTCATCCGAGACGGTGCTGCCGCAGATGATCCAGAAGATGGAGCATCTCGGCGCCTCGCGGCCGGTGGTCGGCCTCGTCATCCCCACGGGCTACAGCTTCAATCTCGACGGCACCAACATCTACATGACGCTGGCGACCCTGTTCCTGGCTCAGGCGACCAACACGAATTTGACGATCTGGCAGGAACTCGGCGTCCTCGGCGTCGCCATCATCACCTCGAAGGGGGCGTCGGGCGTGACCGGCGCAGGCTTCATTACGCTCGCGGCGACGCTTGCGATCGTGCCCGACATCCCGATCCAGTCGATTGCCATCCTGGTCGGCATCGACAAGTTCATGAGCGAATGCCGCGCGCTGACCAACCTGATCGGCAACGGCGTCGCCTGTGTCGTGATCAGCCTGTCGGAGGGCGAACTCGACAAGACGGCGCTGCACGAGACCATGGCCCATCCGCTCCAGCTCGGCGAGGCGCTCGAGCCGGGTGCGGCATAACTGAACGAGAGAGCAAGACGGACGAAGCCAGCGTATGAGCAAGACCATCACCATCTACGGGATCAAGAACTGCGACACCATGAAGAAGGCGCGCGCCTGGCTCGACGGCCATGGCGTGAAGTACGATTTCCATGACTACAAGAGCGAAGGCATCGGCAAGGACAGGCTGAAGGCCTGGAGCGAGGAATTGGGCTGGGAGACGCTGCTCAACCGCGCCGGCACCACGTTTCGCAAGCTGCCCGATGCCGACCGGGAAGGGCTGAACGAGAAGAAAGCGCTCGCGTTGATGGCCGAGCAGCCTTCGATGATCAAGCGACCCGTGCTTGATCTCGGCAAGAAGCGGCTGGTCGGCTTCAAGCCGGAGACCTACGCCAGGGAAGTGAAGGTTTAAGCTAGGCCGTGAACCCATAAATCCGCTGGGCGGACATCTCGCCAGAGTCCGCTACTACTCGATAGCGACCAAATTCCGCAGCGCAACGAAATGACGGCGATGTGCCACTAACGGATATCAGCATCTCCAAAGATGCAACGCTTTCACCGGCGACAATCACCACTCCGGAGGCCGGATCGTCGGCCCGATGTCCTCAGGACCTGGCAGGCCCGGAGCCGGCGGTGGCGGCTCGTTCGCTGGCGGAAGCAAGTTGCCCCAGTCTGTTCGCGCACGCATCTGGTCAACCGTTGCCGGGGTCACGAAGTTACCGCCTTCCCGTATCTGCCATCCACCACCGAGTGCCCGAAACACCGCAGTGAGGCCAAGCGGAACGTTGGCCGAGGCGCCGGCCAGGCTGTTTTGAGCCTGAAAGAGATTCTGTTCCGCGGTCAGAACGGTCGTGAACGAAGTAGCCCCTTGCTCGTACTGCTCCAACGCGATTTTGAAAGCGCCGTTTGCCGCTTCAACGCTGCGACGCAGATATGCGGCCTGGTTGCGCGATTGCAGATATGTCGCAAGACCGTTGTCCACTTCCTGCTGGGCACTCAAGACGGTGTTCTGATAGTCGATCAGCAATTGCTGAAGTTTGGCATCCTGCAAGCGAATGTTGTTAGTGATTTGACCGTAGTTCAGGAGATTCCATTGAAACGACGGGCCCGCAGCATACGCGACGCCCTTCCAACTGACGACTTGACCAAGGTTATGGCCATTGGCGGTACTGGCGGAACCGCCGAACGTGCCCGTAATGCTGATGGCCGGATAGAGTTGCGTGGTGGCAACGCCAATCTGCGCGCTCTGCGCCAGGGCGGCGAGTTCGGCGGCGCGGACGTCCGGCCTCCGGCGCAACAGATCGGCAGGTATACCTACGACGACGGAGGCGGGCGGCAACGGTATCCTGCCGGCTGATCGTGAAAGCAGCATGCCGAGCGACTGCGGCGGAACGCCGAGCAGGACGCAGAGCGCGTTTTCTCCCTGCTGCAATTGTATCGTCAATTGGGGTATTGCCGCGCGAGTCTGTTCGAGGACGTTTGTCGCCTGGAAGACGTCAAGTTCCGAAGTACCGCCGCCCGTGAACTTTGCCTTTGCGATGCTAAGCGCCTGATCCTGCCTGCGCACATTGGCCCGTGCAATTCCGATCAACTGCTCTGTTGTGCGGATACCGATATACGTTGCGGTAACATCGGCCAGGAGCGACACCAGAACGCCGTCGTAAGTCGCAATCGAGGCCAGGTACACGCTATCGGCGAGATTCGACTCCGCGGCGAAACTTGCCCCAGAAGTCCAGTTCCCAGGCTGCCTGCGCAGCAAGAGCATCGGTCCAGAAATATGAAGGCGTTGCATTCGGAGGGGACAGCGGCGTCGCCGCGCTGGTTCGATTGTAGATGATCGACCCCACGCCTTGCTGCACCTGCGGATAGCTTATGCCGATGGCAATCCCCAGCGCCGCACGTAGGGCGCCGGATCAATCTCCAGCAGCAAATCACCTTTCTTCAACGGTTGATTTGCCTGCGCGTGGATCGTTTTGACCTGCCCTTTGACGTAAGGGACGAGCTGCACCACGTATTGGCTGGTCACCATCTTGTCCGTAATCGGCGCCGACTGCGTCCAGACCACCACGACGCCGCCGATCATGAATACGCCAGCGACAATCATGCCTGCGATTAGATAGGCCGTGGGCTTGATGCGCAGCACCTTGAACAGCACGAGAACGACGGCAACGTAGACAATGATCAGAAATGCGATCACGGGCGCGTCTCCTTGTCGGGAGCTTTGCGCAGTGCAGCTAGAGGCGTTGCAGCGACGTCGGATTCAGCTGCGCTGCTCGGCTGTCTCTCATCCCTGACCGGGGATTTGGCGCCAAAGGGCGTTGTGAACGCCCATATGAACGCTACCGGCCACAGCAACCCACCGGTCGCGATCCCGATCCAGCCCATGGCATTGATCGCGCCGGCCTGCGGATGATTCCATTTGTGCGCGAGCTGGCCTGGAAGTTTACCCAGATTGACGACGATGATCACGCCAACAAAGATCAGAATAGCAAACACCACAAACGCGAACGCATCCAACGCGCCGAATGAAGAATCCACTGCCAGCACTCCATGTAAGCTGCGCGGTCATATTCCGCGCAGGTACTCGCTGCTCAGTCTATTCTATTCAAGATAAGGGCGAACGGTTTTTGCTTCGCAGACTAAAGTAGAACGACCTCCGGGTCTATGCATTTCGCTCCGCCTGGCCGAGCGCAGGCGCGCTGACCGCGGCAAAAGGCACGCCGGTCATCCTGGTCCTGAACCAGTACAAGTGTATCGGGTGCAATCCTGGTAAACGCCGCGACACTC
>CAWHQY010000025.1:0-75220 GCA_963831505.1 uncultured Alphaproteobacteria bacterium
AGATCAGCAATTCTTCATTGCGTTCGGGCAGAACTGGGGATCGAAGACGCGGGAGGCAGCGCTACGCCAACAGGTGATGACGGATCCGCATTCCCCTGGGCAGTACCGCGCCGCCACGGTGCGCAACATCGATGCCTGGTACGCAGCGTTCGATGTACGAGCGGGGGAAAAACTTTATCTCGCTCCCCCCGACCGGGTGCGCATCTGGTAGGTATGTGACGACGGTGTCCGGACTTTTGCTGCACCTTTCTGCTGCACGACAGGCGGTGAACCTGGCTTCCGTCATGCAAGGCTTCGCTAAGGAACCAGGAAATCTCGGCGGAGTCTCCTTGCGGCACCATGAGCGCTCTAGCAGTCGGGTGCAACGGCGTAGTTTACGCATTGCGATCTATCTTGCCCTACGTGCCAAACTGCCGACGTGTTGCTCTGATCGGCGAAATCAGTGAACCAGAAAATGTAGTCGAAACCACCAAAAGGTAAGGGAGTGCCAAACCCAAACTCATCGACCGATTGGTTGGGATCGCAGGTTGCGCCACGATACAGGACCGCGTCAAACGGATACGTACCGGGGTTGGCGACCGAGATATCAACGCCTTGATAGCGGTGACCATTCTGCTTTTGCCAACATCCGCGAAACTTTGCCCCAGGGTCGTGGGTAGCGACCGTCAGAGTCAACCGCGAGCTGTGTGAGGTTTGGCCGTCGCTGGCTGTCACTCGAAGAAAATAAGTGCCCTGGGTAACACTGGAGGAAACCGAGATTGTTGCTTTGGAAGTCCCGGCTCCGGGCGCGGGAATCAGAGAAGGAGCAAAGGTCACCGACACTCCGGCAGGCAAATTCGAGGCGGTCAGACGTAGTGCATGATCGTATCCGGTCGTCACCTTGGTTATAACTTTGGCCAATCCGGAATGCCCGGGGGCTATCGTGATCGTGGATGGCTGTATCGCGATCGAAAATAGGGAGGTTGTAGTGGGAGCGATGCTGAGCGACGTTCCTCCGACAGTATCCCCGTAGAAAGCGGTAATGGCGACCGTCTCGTTGGCTCTCACCGGCGCCGTGGATGCGTCCACGGTGCTGCTGGTAGCTCCGAATGGAATTTTCACGGTCGCGGGAATCGTAACAACGCTGGCGTCTGAACTTTTCAGTTGCACGGTGATGCCGTCGGCTGGAGCGGGCTGATTCAGTTCGACCGTCATTTCCATGGAAGCGCCGCCCGTAAGTTGGGCAGGGCTGAGTCTTACTGTGGCCACGCCGGGACGGCTTCCATTCGTTCCCGTGGCTAGTTCACTCTGTGCGGCAATGATCCCCGAAAAATTGCCTGAGTTCATCGATCGCGAACCCGAGCCGCAGCCTGCAAGCACCAATAGGGCTGCCGCTACGACGATCGGTAATACGTGCAGGATTTTGTGATGGGACACGATGGCACCTCAACGACGAGAGTGGAAGGGAACTAAGTTAGGCTGATTCTTACATAGCGCGGGCAAGACTGCAGACTCGGAAGTGCATCGGTCTGTTCTCTCGGCGTTTGCGACTGACAGACTGGATTGCGCATTGTGAAGGTCGCGTGGTCGCGGCATAGAAAGGCATTAGGAAGCAAAACAAAAGAATCGCGATGCTACAATTCGTTCGAAGTTGTGCGTAATGTTTTCCCCTTTGAACACCAGAAGAACCCATGGGAGCATCCCCGATTCTTCGGATCGGTAGCGTGAAAGACGTGAGGCGGTTTCAGGAACATTTGACATCGCTTCAGGCGACGATCCCCTGTGATGTTGAGATCATGCGCGGACCGGATTCTCCGCTGCGACTCCCGATCCGCCGTGAAGGAATCCATATCGGCAACCGAATCGCAGTCCAACCAATGGAGGGTTGGGACGGCACCTCCGATGGCAATCCAAGCGAAAAAACTTTGCGGCGCTGGCGGCGTTTTGGGGGCAGCGGCGCAAAATTGATATGGGGTGGCGAAGCAGTTGCGGTGAGTCCGGAAGGGCGCGCGAATCCCAATCAACTATTGATCGCACCGCACACTGAGAAAGGCCTGGCACGATTGCGCGCAGAATTGATCGAAGAGCATCGGCTCGCAGCCGGCAGCGACGATGGATTGGTGATCGGGCTTCAGTTAACGCATTCGGGACGCTATTGCCGGCCAACGAAGCATGAATGCGCGGAACCACAGATTGCCTTTCACCATCCGATTTTGGATCAGCGGCTTCAACTAGCCGATAATTTTCCCCTGCTGAGCGATGCGGACTTGAATGCGATCATTGAGAAATTTCATGTCGCGGCGGCTCGCGCCTGGAAGTTGGGATTCGATTTTGTTGACATCAAGCACTGTCACGGCTACTTAGGGCACGAATTGCTGGCCGCTCACACCCGCGAGGGACGCTACGGGGGAAGCTTTGAGAATCGCACGCGTTTCTTGCGGGAAATCGTGGAGGGCATCCGTACGGCTGCGCCGGGTCTTCATATTGGGGTGCGGCTCTCGGCGTTCGATACGGTGCCGTTCCGGCATGACCCGAAAAGGTCGCCCGAGGGGAAGCTTGGACCTGGAATTCCGGAGCGCTTCGAAGACTTGCTTCCATACCAATATGGGTTTGGCGTGAACACGCTCAATCCAGCCGAGGCGGATCTGACTGAGACGATCCGCTTTCTTTCTCTTCTGGAAGACCTGGATATCCATCTGGTCAATCTGACTGCTGGAAGTCCTTACTACAATCCGCATATTCAGCGGCCGGCGCTCTATCCACCCTCCGATGGATATCAACCGCCGGAGGATCCTCTGATTGGAGTCGCGCGACAGATGGAAGCGACGCGCTGCTTGAAGCAGAAATTTCCCGGATTGATTGTTGTTGGATCGGCTTACAGCTACTTGCAGGATTTCTTGCCTCAGGTAGCGCAAGCAGCAGTGCGGCTCGGGTGGGTTGATTCCGTCGGGCTCGGGCGGATGGTCTTGACCTATCCTGAGATTCTCTGGGATGCGACGGAGGGCCGCCCGATCCAGCGCAAGCGAATCTGCAGAACCTTCAGCGACTGCACAACGGCACCACGAAAGGGACTGCCATCCGGATGCTACCCCCTCGATAGCTACTACAAGGAATCGGAACTGGCAGAACGACTAACGGAATTGAAAAGGCAGTAAGTTGGCAGATAGGACCGTGGACCGCATCTCTGAGCATAAAACGATCGAAGCTCTCACTCAGCGGCGAAAGCCCCTACGTAAAGTGCAGGGCATTGCCGCAGCCCTGTTGCCATACCGGGCTGAGGGAAAGGTCGACGTCAATGCGTTTCAAAAACATCTGATCTATACGCACGAGGTCCATTTGACGAATGCCGTGAACATGGACACCGGCTACGTGAATTTTCTCAACGAGACGGAGAAGCGCGAGGTCCTGGGTTGGACGCGCGATGCCTTGGGGAAAGACGTTAGCTTTGTGGCGGGAGCACACATCGAAAATCGAAGCGGAGATGTAGTTTCCCTATACCGCGAGCAACTCGATGCGATCGTCGGTTTTGGAGGCTTGCCGATTCTTTTCCAAACTGCGAGGCTGCACGGTAAGCCGGCACAAGAAAAAGTCGCAACCTATGCGGCAATCTGCAAGGGCTATCCGGAAGTGCTTGCGTTTGAATTGAGTCCGAGGTTCGCGCCGAACGGTGAGATTTTTGATGAGCGCACAGTGCGCGGGTTGATGGACATTCCGGAACTGAAAGGAATGAAGCATTCGTCACTCAACCGCTTGTTGGAACTGGATCGGCTTGCCCAGCGCGACACACATCGGCCGGATTTCCGGATCTATACCGGAAATGACTTAGGCATCGACATGATCGAGTATGGATCGGACTATTTGCTGGGGCTCGCCACGTTTGCGCCAGAAAAGTTTGCCGAGCGGGATCGACTTTGGGAAACCGGCGAAGCAGGCTATTTCGAGTTGTCAGATGCCTTGCAACACCTCGGCAACGTGGCTTTCCGTGAGCCTATTTCTGCGTACAAACATTCGCGCCGCCATCTTTTTGCATTCGATTGGACGCGTAACGACGGATCTGCCGCACCCCAGGAACCCAAGACGACCGGCTTGGGAGGCCGAGATCTTACAAGACTGCATGCAGAGGTTGGGTTATTCACCGCCTCGCTGAGGTGCGGGTTGCGTCCTATCTGCCGCAGGCACGGGCGCCGTTGATAGAAGCGAGAATCCGAGTCTGCTGCATTCCCTCGCGCGCTTGTAAGTTTGCGCATTCCGCAGAACGAAACTTTCCCTTCAGTGCACTGTTACATGGACGGTAGCGGTAGTGCGTCCGAATTGATTGGTGGAAGACAGGGTGTATGTGGTCGTAGCGGATGGCGTAACCACAATGCTTGCACCACGAACGGGTCCAATTTGGGGATCAATAATGTTGTAGGTACTGTTGGTTACACTCCAGCTCAGAGTAATAGGTTGGCCGGCCGAAACCGTCGATGGATTAGCCGAGAAGTTGCTGATCGTAGGCGACGGACCCGTGGGTACGTTTGCCGGCGTAAAAACAGTGCCAGTCTGCACTACTTCGAAATTGGAGGCCGTAACGTGCTTCAGGAGATTCAGGTTGGTGTTGTTCCAGCGCTTGTCCGGCGCGCCGCTGATGAAGATCGCGCTGCCATTGTCGGCAAGAATCATCCCGTATTTTTTGAGAGCGGTCAGAATCACCTGGTCATCCGCAGGGTAGCCGGAAATATTGAAGCTTGCCTTAAGACGAAGGCGAAGACCCATGGGTGGAGCATTGGGGTTGGTAGTGGTCGAGGCCCAATGAGTCGCGGGGAGAACGAACGCCTTCTGCGAGGTCGGTACGGTAAAGCGCAATGCGTGATGAATGGCTCCTGCGGCAACTTCGTCATAGCGGGCGAGACCGACAAAGACCGGCAGGCCGGCTGCGTCTGCCGAAGTCCAGGTGTAGGGCCGCTGCTCGTTGATGGTCATGTCCCAAATGGCGGCCGCGTTGGCACTCCACTTCCCGCTCTTCAGCGAGGCATTATAAAGTTCGTAAAGCCAGCACCCATTTTTCTCCAGCACCAGCACGTGGCGATCGCCGTTGCCTGGTTTCGGATAACCCTCGATGAGTGCGTTGGAAGGAATCGGTTCGGGTCCGGGATCACTCTCATCCGCGAAGTCTCCGAGCGCTACCTTTACTTTCGCCTGTGTTCCTGCAACAACCTGATAGGGAATACCGATGGTCTGGTTTTGCACGGTCCCTGCGCCGAAATCGGGATGAAGCGTGACGGTAGTTCCGATGAAGCGGATGTAATTGGCTGAGTTGGGATCGACAGGCGCATTGGAGATGTCGGTGTTCCATAAACTGGAGGTTTGGAACGGAACGAAACCATTCAGATTGCTGAGTTGGCCAACTGTCATTCCAGCGCAGGTTCCGGCTTGAGAGAATGCGGGCCCAGAAAGCAGAACGATGGCAATGACGAGGACAAATGAGATGTTCAGATCGAATTTCATACGTCTCCTTCGGAATTGCTCAGCAGTAGTTTGGATAGGCGGGTTACGCTCCGCCGATCAAGATCGCGCGAGAAGAGAGACGAGATGGCACAGCAGGGAAGGAAAAACAACCGGCGCTGCCGGTAGGACCACATGGTCCAGCAGTTTACCATTCGAAAAGTCGCCGATTGGTTATTTTTATTTGCTATTCACAGCTTAATGCCATATAAAGCGACAGTATGTGAAAGCAATGGAGATACCGAAAGGGTTGGAATAATCAGCTGCCGATGAACACACCTTGGAAAGGCCGCGTCACCTTTATTATTTGCCTGCGGTCGCAGAGCACTTGACGGGTTAACTGCCAAAACGGACTTCTTCAATGGGACATCCTCTTCTCGAACTGAAGGATAAGACCGCAGTCGTGATCGGCGGCACGAGCGGTATCGGACTAGCCCTGTCGCGAGGACTGGCGCAGGCCGGAGCAAATGTGGTGCCCACCGGGCGTCGTGCGGCAGAGGGACGCGCCGCGGCGTCTGCGGTCGAGGCTCTGGGACGACGGTCGCTCGCCACGACCTGCGACGTAACCAACGATTCCAGCCTCGAGAATTTGTTGCAACTGGTTTGCGGCACCTTCGGAAGCGTCGAGATACTGGTGAACTGCGCAGGCCGAACCAAACGGATGCCAACCCTTGAGTTTCCGGAGGCGGACTGGGACGGGATTCTGGAAACTAACCTGAAGGGGACCTACCGCGCGTGTCGCGTATTCGGGCGCCACATGGTGGAGCGGCGTTACGGACGGATCATTAATATTGGCTCGCTATCATCGTTTGTCGGGCTTTATGAGGTCGCGGCCTACTCCGCCAGCAAAGGCGCGGTTGCTTCCTTGACCAAAGCGCTCGCCGTTGAGTGGGCCAAGTTTGGTGTCTGCGTCAACGCGCTGGCGCCCGGAGTCTTGCGAACCGACATGAATGCTGCCTTGCTCGATGGAACGGAGCGGGGGCGGGAATTCCTGATGCGGACGCCGATGGGACGCTTTGGGCAACCCGACGAACTGGCCGGCGCCACTGTGTTCCTGGCTTCGGATGCGGCCAGCTTTGTTACCGGGCACCTGCTGGTGGTGGACGGAGGTATTTTGGCTAGCGGCGTCAACCAGTGAAGAAGGTCAGCCTAAGTTGCTCGCGGCGAGCCAGAACGAATCCCGATTCCACTGCGGACGGCGAATGAAAGGCGTGCTCATCCTCGGAATCTGTGCAGCGTGCGCCTCATGGGCCATCGCTGCCGATGCTCCTCCGGCCGCAGCTTTCCGCGTGCTCCCGCCGGCGGCCAAAGAGGCGCCCGTCATTACGCCCTACCTGGAGTATCAGACGGAAATGGCATGGAAGGAAGACGACCAGCGCCGCAAAGCTTGGGAAGGAATACGAACCGAACAGGATTTGTTGGCTGTGCAGAAGGAGTTGGAACAGCATCTTCTGGCCATGCTGGGCGGCCTTCCGAGCGATCGGTCGCCGCTGCATCCGCGGATCACGGGCACGATTCCGATGGATGGTTTTCGAATCGAGAAGCTGATTTTTGAAAGTTTGCCCGGAGTTTACGTCACGGCCCTGGTGTACGTCCCAGAGGACGGGAACAAGACCCATCCTGCGATCCTTGTCCCCAGTGGTCATGCCGCGAATGGAAAGGTTCACTACCAGGCGCTCTGCCAGCGATTAGTACAGCGAGGGTATGTGGTGATCAGCTGGGATCCGGTTGGGCAGGGTGAGCGCAGTCAGTTCTGGGATGCAAAGGCGGGCAAGAGCCGCTACAACTTGATTTGCGCCGAGCATGCCGTGTTGGGGAATCTGGCATATCTCGCCGGAACCAACCTGGCACGCTGGGAGATATGGGACGGTATTCGGGCGGTGGATTACTTGTTGACCCGGCCGGAGGTGGATCCGCAGCGTATCAGCATCACGGGCACAAGCGGCGGCGGATTTCAAGCCGCACACATTGCTGCCCTGGACCATCGCATTAAAGTGGCAGCGCCTTCCTGTTACATCTCGGCGCTCCCCATGCGTATCTACAATCGCATTTTCAATGATCCCGATAGCGACCCCGAGCAAGACCTCTACGGAATGATCTCGAATCACGTGGACAATGCGGGACTTCTGCTGATGATGTATCCTCGCCCCGTGTTTGTGGCGGTGGCAGTGCTCGACTTTTTCCCGATCGAGGGCGCGCATCGAACCGTCCGCGAAGTGACCGAACTCTACAGCAAGTTCCATCATCCGGATCGCATTGGAATGGCAGAGGGCTACCATGGCCACGAGTTTTCCGCGGAGAATCAGGAAGCGGCGATGGAGTTCCTTGATCATTTCAATGGGCAGCCCGCGCGGCAAGGCCTGGCCCGGGTGAAAGAGCTTGACGAGAAAACGTTGCAGTGCACGCGTACCGGCCAGGCCATGCTCGATTTCGAAAATGCGCGGTCGCTGATGGACGTGATCCGCGAATACTACACAGAGCACAAGGCATTGCCGGCCAAGACTCTCAAACAGCTCTACGAGTCCGAACTTTACCCGCGAATCAACACATGGTCCGTTGCCGAGTTTCGAGGAGAGATTCCCGGGCAGGAAGAAATCCGCTGGGAGACACGCGGAAGTTCGCAGTTTGAAAATGTCACCATTGAGAAGTACTTGCTTCATCACAGCCGGTATCTCAAGTTGCCGCTTCTGTATATCCACAAGAACGGCAGCGGACCGCGTCCAGTCCTGTTGTGGATAGGAAAAAATGGGAAAGCCGCAGCGGAAGATTGGCCCACCTTAGTGAAGCAATTGGATGCGGGCTACGACATTGTTTCCATCGATCCGCGGGGGATGGGAGAGACGCGGATGTCGTACAAAGCTGCGTCTCCGGACGATCCAGCGCTCGCCCTGCTGGATTTTGATCAAGCCTACCTCAGCCCAGTCTCCGGAGTTCTCGCGGACTATGTCTACAATTCGATGCTGACCGGGAGGCCATATTTTTTGCAGATGATCGAGGACGTGGAGATTGCCACTCGTTTCTTCAAGGCAAAAATAAACCCTCGAGCTCAAATGTCGGTTACAGGGACCGACAGTGCTTATACGCTGGCTAGCGCGATTTCCGAAACGCTACCGAGTATCAAGCTGCTCTCTCCGCCGGGCGTTTCAATCATCAAGTGGTCTGAATTGGTGAATCTCAAGACGGAGCTGTGGCCGATCCAGTATCTACTGCCGGGTGGAGCATACGTTCATTGAGAGTCACCTTCTAGCCTCATTCCTAGCGCCTAATCCTCACAGCAGTCACTGACTTGGCACAACAGGCAGCAGTACGGCCGAGGGATGTTCCGCATCGTGATAAGATGGTATTCGTAGCTGGCACAGATTTTCGCGCCGACGCAGCATCTTCACCAGTGTTTAGGTTTCTGTCAAAACGGGGAAAGTTGCTGCTGCTGATCTCGAGCCGCAGCCGGTGTCCCTTGCGAAAGACGTTGCTGGTTGACCACAAGATCGAGCGTGAATTTGTAGCTCTGGCCCGGATTCAGGAAAGCCGGATGTTCCTGGGAATCACGGTAACGCGCCCGGATAATTCCTTCCGTCAGATTCTGTGCCAATCCGTCGGGCCAAACATCGATCAGCTTAGCCGTGAAGTCGGTGTCCACCGCCGAGGAACTGGCAAAGAGTTCGGCGGTGACCGGTCCAGTCACCTCCAGATCCTGGGCAAGGACGGGCGTCGAGTAGACGAGAACATCGTTGCGCGCTTCTACCGGTCGCTGATCGCGCGCTCCGGGCTCGAGATGTTCGGAGTCACAGCACAAGGGACCACCCACGGTTGGCGCCGGATTCGCTGGATCGTAGACGTAGTGGTCCGATGATTCCGCGCGGGGTGCAACGGTGGAAAGCGCGCCGTCTCCGCTCGCTGAATTTGCTTTTCCGCCTGAATGTAAGAAATAGCGCTCCTGCCGAGCGCGGGGCAGTGGCCAGTCATTCTCGTTGCGCCATTGGTTAGCGCCCATCACGAAAATTCTGACCGGCTCTGGAGAAGAAAACTCATTGCTGGCGTTTTTGAAAAGATGGTCATACCAGCTGAGGATGACATCATTTTCCTCAAACGGAGCGGACGGACCGAAGTCGACATCTCCGATTTTGCGAGCCGATCCGGCATGTCCGCCGATTGTTACCAGCAAGCGCTGGCCGCGGCGCGCGGCATCACTCCCGCCATGCAGTTTTGACTCCGACATAGTTGCGGAGTGAACCGCCCTGAAAGATGTCATACCACGCCGCGACAGTCAGCATGGGGACCTTGATATCGGGGTAATGTTCTTCAATGGACAAGCGCTTCCAATACTCGTCATAGCTGGGATGAGCCAACCAGTCGAGGAAATAAGGAGCCAGCGAATGAGTCAGATCCGGATCCGGGGCAGTTGGAGGCAATTCGAAGAGAGGATACGCGGTTGAAAGGAAGCTTCCAGATTCCATTGAGCGCATTCGTGGTCTTCCGCACCGAGCGATTGAGCGTGTCCTGGGCCAGACCGGAGGTCCACGATTCATTGAACCACTGTTCGAACGCACCGCCCTGGTAAGTCCATCCGTCGTGGTAGTTACTGGCGGTCACGACTGGGCAAATTCCGGCAAGGTGCGGCGGTTGCGCAATGGCAGCCAGCATCTGCGTCGCGCCCAACGTAGGAACCGCCGAACATTCCGACTCTGCCGTCGGAGTAGGGCAATGATGCTGCCCACTCGACTGTATCGTAGCCGTCGCTTGATTCATTTTTGAATGGATACCATTCTCCGTCGGAGGTGTAGCGGCCGCGGACATCTTGCACGATTACGACATAGCCGAGCGCTGCGGCTCTGAGTCCGAAACCGGACGAGCCGTTCTTGTCGTAGGGCGTGCGCTCCAGGAGCACAGGAAAAGTGCCCTCCGCTTTTGGGCGATAGATGTCGGCTCGAAGAACGGTGCCATCGCGCATTTTGACGACCACACCCTGTTCGGCGATCACGGCGTAGGGTTCCGCCGCCAATGTGCAGTGCGCGCCATCGTCACGGCTACGAATGCGATGGCCAGGATACTTCTGCGAGGAATCAACATGAGTCAGGCTCCGATGTTATGTGATCCACGTTTCATAATTTCGTTCAGTGTTCGTTCTCCACCAGTTTGAGCAGACCAAAACGCTCCGGCACGTGAAACGTCTTGCTCATGGGTGGTTGCCAGGTTATCTCGTGGCGATGCTCGGGAGGGCCCTGGCTGCGGAACAGATTCAAGCGCAATGTGTTTCCCGGCGCCGGAGGCCGCTTATCGATCGCCGCGAACGGAATGCGCATCGCGCCATACCAGATGTGTTTCCGATGATCGATACTGGCGGCAACTTCGAATCCCGAGTTCCACGTCCAGCCATCCTCGTGATGAGGATTGTGCAGATTTACGTCTAGGTCGATCCACTCGCCTTGCGGCGAGACTTCGAATTCTTTGTAGCGTTGGATGTCGGCGAAATCGGAACCGACAAATACTTCTGCAACGTCCCAATTCCAGAGCTCGTTGGTTTCCTGTTGAGTATTCGGTTCTGGCTTAAGATGCAGTTGCTGGTACGGGCAAATGAATAAGAAATAGAGATTGCCCTTTGTCCAGCGTGAGCGAACTTCGGTGCGATATCGCGGGACGGCTCTTCCGAATGAATCTCTCTCTAAATAGCGGGACGCGCGGCGCTCCAGAATGGGCAAAGCCGGATCGAGTTCCAGAGACACGTCTCTGTCTTGCGAAGGTGCTCTCGAACATGGCTTGACCCGCGACCAGCGGTGGAACGCTAGTGAGAAGTCCGATCGACCAGAACTCTATCGAAGCCATTCATCCAAATGCTCCTCGTACGAAGGTGTCATCCTGCAAATGCGGATACGATCTGCACACTCGGTCGATTTCTTCCATCTGGCCCGGGGAGAGATCTTCGTGTGGATCAAGACACCAGCGTCCTTCGAGCAGCCCCTGACGTCGCAGGATCTCATGAATGCCCGGAATGCATCCGCGAAACTGGTGGGCGGAATCGAAGATCGCGGCGTTCGCGTCGGTGATCTGCTGAGCGAGAGTGAGTTGTTCGCTGGGGATCGTGTCGGAATTGCGTTTTGCCAGAGCCAAGTGAGAAACCGCTGTCTTTGTCCACACCGCCCAATGTCCCAGCAAGCCGCCGACGATCCTTATTTGTTGTTTATCGAAGGCGAATGGTGTCATCAGGTCATTCAAGATGTTGTCGTCGTTTCCCGTATATAGCGCGATCTCGTGCGCGCGGCCGGAGTCCGCCAGCGCACGCACGACGTCGATGGTCTGATAGCGATTGAAAGGCGCGATCTTAATCGCGACCACATTGTCAATCTCAATGAACTGCCGCCAGAAGTCGTAGGGTAATACGCGCCCTCCAACGGCAGGCTGCAAGTAGAAACCCATGATCGGCATGATGGAGGCGATGGTTCGAGAGTGTTCGACGAGTTGAGGAATAGTCTCGTCGTTTAAAGCGGCGAGACTTAACAACACGGCGTCGTAGCCCAACTCGCTGGCCAGTTCCGCTTCAGCGATGGCTTGGCTACGCTTTCCGCAAACGCCGGCGATTTTGACGATGTCCTTGTCGCGACTTTCTTCCAAGGCCAAGCGCAGGACCGGCTCCAACAAGCCAAATTTCGGGTTCCGAATTTCAAACTGGGTAGTGTGAACACCGATCGCAATGCCTCCAGCTCCGGCCGCCAGGTAGTATCGGGTCAGAGCGCGTTGGCGGCGCTCGTCCAACTTGCGGTTGCCGTTGAGGGCGAGAGGATGGGCGGGAATCACCAGACCAGAGCGGAGTTTGTCGCGCAATTGCATCAAAACTTACCGTCCCGCGTCTGGAAGTGTGTCGGCTTGTTCAACGTGACGCCACCTTCGCGAATCCAAGCGACGATCCATTCAATCATTTCTTCGGGACTGCACAGTGGGAGGGCCAAAAAGCGCTTCAGCTTTCGCAGCATTGCTGAGCAGGGCGCTGGAATTCCCGGCGTCGGGAAGGAAATATTGGCTCGATTCCGAAGTGCCGGCCAAAATCGACTGCGACGTCACGCACGGATAGCGTTTCGGGCCCGGTGATGTTCAGGACAAAGGGCGGCGACTGACAGTAAGGAAAGGAGCGCAGACACCAGGAGTTGGCGTCTCTCTGCCAGATCACGTTCACGTAAGGCATGGCTCAGAGAAATCGGACGACGTTCGAACACGGCGCGTCCGATATCCACCAGAACGCCGTAACGCAATTCGACGGCATAGTTCAGACGCAGGATGCGCCACGCGTGTGCCCCATCGCTGCGAGCCATTCTCGAACATGCGTTCGCGCCCCAGCGCCGATTGCGCATACTCGCCCGACGGGACCGACGGGAGTAGACTCGACGGCTCCGCCTTCCGACACCGAACGAAGGGATACACGTTGCCGGTAGAAAAGGCGACGATGCGGGAGTTGCGATAGCGCTCCGCAACCAGGCCGGGCAAAAATGTATTCATCGACCAGGTCAGGTGTTCCGCGCCGGCAGGTCTCGAATTTCCGCGCAGCCATGAAGATAACGTTCGGAATCTCGGGCAGGCGGGGCAATGCCCCGGGTTCCAGCAGGTCGCAGGTGATCGTTTCAATTCCTTGCGCCGCCAGTTCGCGGGCAGGCTGGCATTGCTGAAACGAGCTACGGCCACGATGCGAGGACGGATCGCCGGCAAGGTCGGCGGCACGACGCGCCAGACGGGCCAAGCTCGGCCCCATCTTGCCGCCCGACGCCGAGAATCAAGAGGTCGCCGTTCAAGGCTGAAATCGCGGCAGCATCGGCCTCCGTGGGCCGCGAGAGTTGATCTTCTAGTTCTGCTATTGTTGATTGATCTTCGTCATTAGCCCAGCTCAAACCCTGCGATCGCATAAATCGAGTTCGTTGTTTGCGTGCAGATCGTTTCCGCGGACCATGCGCTGAAGGCGCCTGGTCGGCGTGAATGCAAGGTCGCGCGCAATCGCGACCGCGCTGGAGTTCGCGCGGAAACAAGATCCCATGAGCAGTCGCGATACCTGCGGTCGTCATCGCTCGCTCGATCAAAGCACGGGCGGTTTAGGCGCATCGCATACGGACGGTCCCAGGTATCGCGAATAGCGCCCGGGCCGCGTCAACAAGTAGGATCCGTTGATAACGAAAGGAGGCTGACCACGCCGCGCCAACCTCTCCAACAGTTCGGAGCGATCAGCTCCAAACGCACCTTGGTCTGCCATTCGCCAATTCTCTTTCTTGTGGGTCGCTCCGCCGACGGCAATCCCATCGTCTCTGTGGCATGTCAGTTCCTGGCCGTGACCAGCGTTCCACTGCTTGTTCGCAGCGGAAGCCCATCTTTTCGTAGAGTGGCCGACCTTGATCGGTGGCGTCGAGCTTCACGGTTTCAATCGCCATCTGATCGGCCAGGCTCAGCGCCTGCGTCAGCAAACGCCGGGCAAGCCCCGTCCGCGATAGGCTTTCTAGTCAGAACCATTCCAATCCAAGCCAGACGCCGTCCGTAACACAACAGGGTCGTCGTCGCGGCCAGTTCGCCCTCCACTTCGATGGCCAGGCAGCCTTCCGGAGCCAGGTCGATCAGCATGCGCCAATCGTCGGCGGTCTGATTCCAGCCGGCTTGTTCCGACAATTCCAGCGCTGCGGGAAGGTCGGACGCTGCCAGTCTGCGCAAGTTTCGCGCCCGCGCAATCGTTCATGGCTCCCAATTCTCCCGGAACCAGCGGGCAAAGTGGGGCAGAGCAACGTTGGCATCGGCGATCTCCGGATGCCATTTCTTTTCCCACTCAAAAGATGCGAAACGGTCGTAATCGAGTTGGCGAAAGCGCGGATCGAACCTCGCGCAAAGGGAAGTTTCCCGTCACCGGTGAGGACGGGTTTCCAACCCTCTGAATTCTGACGCAGGTCTTTGAGTGCACGTGGCGAATGCGTGAACCCAGAGCAGATGCGCCTTCCTGCGGCTGCTCTCCCGATTCGAGGAAACAGTTTGCCGGATCCCACACGGCCCCGATGTTCAGCGATCCCGATTCGGCCAGGATTTCCGCCGTCTCGGATGCACTGGCAAAGTCTCCGTGAGTTTCCAGCCAGACTTCAATTCTGCTGGCGGCGATCCGTTCACCAAGCATGCGGATGGAATCTGCAATCCAGGCGAGGGTCAGATGCCCGGTCGGCGCCCGGCTGGATCTTCTCGCCGAAGACTCGGATGCCGGGAGCACTCAAGGTAGCCGCCAAATCGGCCATGCGCTCGCCTTCCTCCAGCCACCGCGCACGTTCTTGTGCATCGGGGGAATGAAATCGGCAACTGGTGTCCACGCAGGAAATGGTTAACCCGTGATCGGACAAGGCTCGCTTTGTGGACGCCAGTTGCGTCTCCGCGAAATGCCGGCAACTTCCAGAAGTGAATCTTCGTTCTCCACAAATCGCAATTCGATGCCGTCATAGCCCGCGGTTGACGGCGATCGCAATGATCTGCGGCATGGACCAGTCGGGGCAGGCGAGCGTGGAGAAGGACAATTTCACGGTTACGTCATCCGGTCGAGCATCGCGCGAGTTACGCGGTTTTCGACTCCATGTCCCTTGAAGAAGTGTTCCAGGTCGTTCATCACGAGTGTCGGCAATGTCATGCCGGACGCGGCGATTGCTGGCCGCGATGTGCGGCGTGACGATGGCACCCGGCAGTGTGCGCAACGGGTGCCCGACGGGTAACGGTTCCAGGGGATCGGTGACATCGAGCGCACACCGGAGCCGGCCGCGTTCGTACTTCCTTGGTCAGCGCCGCCAAGGTCGATCAGGCCGCCGCGCGCGATGTTGATTACGACGCTGCCGTCGGGCAGCTTCGCGCGAGATGATCCCGGCTTAGTAGGCCACGCGTTTTATCCGTCAGAGCGGCGGTCAGCACCAACAGATGAGCGCGACGCAAGAGCGAATCGAGGCTAGCGAAACGAACCGGGTACTGTCTGGCCAGAGATTTCGGCACGTAGGGGTCATACACCAGCCATTGCAGATGGAAGCCGCGCATCAGGTCCACCAGCGCGCGACCGATTCGGCCGAAACCGATCATGGCAACTTCGCGTCCGATCATCGATTCGGATGGAGCCATGCAGAGTGCAGGTCGTCGTAAATGCGATTGGAGCGCTTACGCATCTTCGCGACGATAGAAATCCAGATTGCGCGCGCTATAGACGAGCAATGCGGCACCGAGTTCCGCGGTGGCACGGGCCATGGGTTCGGGCGCGGCAGTGATGGTCAAGTCGTCGAAGAGCGAAGTGGCGAAGCGCGATTTCACCTCCCCGCCGCAGTGAGCGATGATCCGGAGTTTCGGCGCCAATTGCGGCAAGTCCTCCGAAAAGTGCGGCGAGTCCCAGGTGGTGATCAGAGCGTCTGCTGTCGTCAGCTTGCGTCTGAGCTGCCGGCGTGACGGGTTCGAGCTCCCTCCCGGCTCCAGCGAAACAGGCGCGACAATCGTCTCTGTCTGCGGTGGCGGAAAAAAAGACGCGAACAACTCCTCCCCGGCGCAGACGATTAGTTGCGGACGCGGCATGCCGCACAGTCTAACATTCGTTTTGCGATTCATTTCGTTTAGTATCTGTTGGCTTCTCTTTTTTTGCGGACACAGTATAAGAGCTGGCGGGATGCGGACTCGAGATGAGCAGCGTAAACTCGGTGGACTATGTGGTGATTGGGTTGTACGCGCTGCTGATGGTGCTGGTCGGACTCTATGTGGTGCGCTTCAATCGCGAGCGCCGCGGAATACTTTCGGGGAGGAAGCCGGGTTCCCTGGTTGGTGGCTGGCCTGAGTTGCTTCATGTCGGGCTTCAGTGCGTGGACATTTACCGGTGCGGCGGGCGTGGCCTACCGCGCGGGAATTGCGGCCACGGGACTCTATATTGGCAATGCGCTGAGTTTCCTGCTGGGGTATTTCGTATTCGCCAAACTCTGGCGGCGCAGCCGGATTACAACCGTGATGGAATACTTGTCCGGCCGCTTCAACCTGGCCACTCACCAGACGTTTCTCCTGGACCACGATCGCGTTTCAGCTTTTTACTAGCGCCAGCACGCTGTATGGCCTGAGCCTGTTCGTGTCTTCGGCGTGTGGCTTTCCCGTAACCTGGACAATCGTCGGGGCAGGCGCGCTCATTATTTTTTACTGCGTGTTGGGGGGCTTGTGGGCGGTGGTGGTCAGCGATTTTCTGCAGGCATCAATCTTGATGCCGTTTTGCCTGGTGCTCGGCATACCTCTCGCTCGCCCGGGTAGGTGGAGTGACGGGCCTGGTCCATTCGCTGCCCCCGGAGATGAAGACGACTGCACGTTTCCGGAGAATTTGGATGGATCTATATCGCGTCGTGGACCATCATGGTTTCGTTTGGATACAACACCAGCGCCATGGCGCAACGCTATTTCAGCGTCGACACTGAACGTTCGGCGCGCAAAGTGGCTTTGCTGTGCTGTGGCTTATTCTTTGTAGGCGCGTTCCTGTGGTTTATTCCGCCCATGGCGATGCGCGTGGTTTATCCCGACCTGCGCACGGTCTGGCCGTCGCTGGCCAATCCCAGCGAGGGTGCATATGCGGTCGCCAGCTTGACGTTGCTGCCGCATGGACTGATTGGCGTGATGCTGGCTGCGATGTTCAGCGCCACTATGGCCAACTTGTCCGCGCAGTTCAATCTCAAGTCCGCGATTCTGTCCAAGGACTTGTATCAGGCCTTGCTCCGAAAGAATGCAGGCGATCGTGAATTACTGGTCGCGGGCTGGGTGACGACATTCCTGGTCGGGCGGAGCGACTACCGTGATCGCCGCAGTCATGGCGGGCAGCGGCCAGAGCGTATTCCAGGTCATGCTGACTTTCAACACTCTTATGTCGTTGGCCTACGGGCCGCCCGCCCTGCTGGGTTTGGCGTGCGCCGGACGCCGCCGTGGTCGGGTCTGGCGTCGTTCGCGATCGGGCTTGATTCTGGGAATGCTGGGCGCATTCCATTATCACTGGTCGCTGATTCAGCAGGTGGCCTATATCATTCCGGCATCGTTCGGGACCTTCTTTCTTGAGCATGTTGTTCGATCGCGGCGATACGCCGGCGCGTGCGCTACTTTTCAAGAATCTGAATACTCCGATCGACGTTGCCCGGGAATTGAAGGACTCTCCGGATTTCACGGTGCCGGTATTTCGTTTTCTGAGCCGGACGATATCGTGCATCGGGTTGTTGAGTCTGCTTCTGATGGTCATGATGACGTGCGCCCTGTAGGATGGGTGGTCGATCACGTCACGTCGCTCTGGGGCGACGGGGCGACATGGGTCGCCGCGGAGGGCGAACATCCGCATGAAGCGGGGCTGCTGGCGGTGGATGCCAGCAAGGCGCGCGCACGATTGCAGTGGCGGCCACGCCTGCCACTCGGGGAAGCGCTGAGCTGGACGGTCGAATGGTACAAGCGGCAACTCAAGGGCGAGGCCGTTGGCGCGCTCGTGGGTGAACAGATCGAGCGGTACGAACGGGCGGGGGCCGTATGATTGAGAACAAGTGTCGACTTTGCGGCCATGCGCTGGTTGAAAATTTCGTTGATCTCGGCATGTCGCCGCTGGCCAATTCATATGTCGCTCCCGATCGCGCCGATCACATGGAGCCATTCTACCCATTACATGCCTATGTCTGTCATCACTGCTGGCTCGTACAACTCGCGCATGTCGTCCGTCCCGAGGATATCTTCCACGACTATCTGTATTTCTCATCCTTCTCGGACAGCTGGTTACGCCACTGCGAGGCCTACACCACTTTGGTCACGGATCGCTTCAAACTGGGCTCAAGCTCGCATGTGATCGAAGTCGCCAGCAACGACGGATATCTGCTGCAATTCTTCCAAAAGCGCGGGATTCCTGTTCTCGGCATCGAACCGGCGGCGAACGTCGCCGCTGCTGCCGAACAGAAGGGTATTCCTACGGACGTGGCCTTTTTTGGCGTCACCACCGCACAGCGTCTCAAGGCCGCCGGCAAGGCGGCGGATCTGATCGCGGCCAAAAATGTGCTGGCGCACGTGCCCGACCTCAATGATTTTGTTGGCGGCTTCAAGGTTCTGCTGAAACCGTCGGGCGTCGTGACGGTGGAATTTCCGCATCTCCTGCGGCTCATGAATGAGAACCAATTCGATACGATCTATCATGAGCATTTTTCATATTTGTCCTTTTCGGTCGCCGAACGCGCTTTTGCCCGTCATGGACTCGTGTTGTTTGACGTCGATGAAATCCCGACCCACGGCGGATCGTTGCGTATCTATGGTCGGCACGCTGAGGACAGCAGCAAGCCGGTCACATCGGCTGTCGAACGGATGCGGGCGCGCGAGCAACAAGCTGGGCTTGACGGACTCGGCGCGTATCGACAGTTCGCCAACCAGGTGGCGGACACCAAGTGTGCGGTGCTCGAGTTCTTCATTGCGGCAAAGCGCGCAGGCAAGAGCGTCGCCGGCTACGGCGCGCCAGCCAAGGGCAATACGCTGCTGAATTACTGCGGCATCCGGACCGACATGATCGGCTTCACGGTGGATCGCAGTCCCCACAAGCAGGGCCTGCTGCTGCCGGGCACCCACATTCCCATCCTGGCGCCCGATGCCATATTCGAGGCCAAGCCGGACTACGTCTTCATCCTGCCCTGGAACCTGAAGGACGAAATCGCCGAGCAGATGGCGAAGATCCGTGACTGGGGCGGCAAGTTCGTTGCGCCTATTCCGACCGTTCGTGTGTTCTGATGATCTTCACGCAGACTTCGCTCGGAGGCGTGTTCTGCGTCGATGTGGAGCGCCGTGAGGATCAACGCGGTTTTTTTGCACGCACCTTCTGTCAGAATGAATTTGCTGCGCATGGACTGCCGGTCAACTTCGTTCAATCTAACATATCCTTCAATACGCGGCGGGGCATCCTGCGCGGGATGCATTTTCAGGCGGACCCGCATCCCGAAGGCAAGCTCGTGCGCTGCACGCGCGGGGCCATATGGGATGTGGTGATTGACTTGCGTTCCGGCTCACCTAGTTATCGTCAGTGGATTGGGGTTGAATTGACGGAAAAAAATGCGCGCGCCCTCTATATACCAGAAGGCTGCGCGCACGGGTTTCAGACACTGACCGACGACTCCGAGGTTCTATATCTCATGAGCGAGTTCTATTACCCCGAGCTCGCGCGCGGTGTGCGTTGGAACGACCCCGCTTTCGGCATTGAATGGCCTATTGCTGATGCAATTCTATCTGAACGGGACGCCAGCTATCCGGACGTAGCTCCATGACTGGTTCTCGCCGCGTATTGATCACGGGAGCATCAGGATTCATCGGGCGTTACGCGGTTCCCGCTCTGCTCGCCCACGGTTATGAAGTCCATACGGTCGGGCGGCGAAACATCTTCGACGGCATTGAACCTATACGGCATCACAAGGCGGACCTTCTCGTCGAGGCGGAAATGCGTCGCCTGATGGACTCGATAGGTCCGACGCACCTGCTGCATCTGGCCTGGAACGTAACGCACGGCCAATTCTGGACGGCGCTCGACAATCTGGATTGGGTTGCGGCGAGTCTGAAACTCACCCGCGCCTTTGCGCAAGCGGGAGGTCGACGCGCGGTTTTCGCGGGGACCTGTGCCGAGTACGACTGGAGCCACGAGTTGCTCGATAAATCACAGACGCCGCTCGCTCCCGCAACGCTCTATGGTACCGCAAAGCGAGCGCTGCACAGTCTCGTGGAAAGCGCCGCCAATCAAACGGGCGTCTCGACCGCCTGGGGCCGGATCTTCTTTCTGTACGGCCCGAACGAAGCTCCGTCACGGCTCGTCGCCCACGTGATCGCTGCATTGCTTCAGGGTCAACCCGCGTTGTGTACGCCAGCGACGCAGGAGCGTGATCTTATGCACGTGGAAGATGTCGCGAACGCATTTGTGGGCGTGCTTGAAAGCGATTGGGAAGGCCCGGTGAACATCGCATCCGGCACATGTCGGCCGCTGCGCGACGCGGTTCTACTCATCGGTGAACTGACCGGCCGCCCGGACCTGATCCAACTCGGCGCTCGGCCCATGCCCAACAACGAGCCCCGCCGGCTTGCCGCCGCAACCGAGGTCCTCAACAACCGGATTGGCTTTCAACCGCGATACGGGTTGCGCGATGGCCTCGAGGCGACCGTGAATTGGTGGCGATCGCGGCCTAAGTCGACGGTTAGCGCGTAGGCGGGCGTCGGCAACTAGGCCAACCGGATGCGACGCTCGTACCTGAAACGCCATACAAAAGGCCGCACTTTGGCCCAAGGTCTGCACTGTCTATTTGCCCACAAGATTTGTATGATCACGATTGGGGCAAGCATGGTAATCGGGCGCCACGGGTGTTCGGGGAAGATGGGGAACTAATACTACGATGACATCAACGCTTGCGTACTCCGCGTCGGAAGGCAACACGTCGCTGCGATCGTCGCGCTTTACGAAAGCCGTCGACGATCTTCGCGATGGCCTGAGTGCGTGGGAACTTTGGGGAACGCTCGGTTGGCATGACCTGCGTCAACGCTATCGCCGTTCGACTTTCGGGCCCCTATGGCTCACCCTGAGCATGGGCATCATGGCTGGGGCTATCGGTGTCCTCTATGCCGAAATATTCGGCCAACCGATTCACGATTACCTTCCCTTCTTGGCCGTCGGGTTGATTGTCTGGGGGTTCATCTCTGCCTCGATCATTGACCCCTGCTATGTTTTCATCCTTTCTGAGGGGGTCATCCGGCAGGTACGCGCTCCCTTGAGCATTCACCTTTATCGGGTGGTCTGGCGTAATCTAATTGTGCTCGCACACAATATGGTGATCTACGTCATCATTCTCGTGGTGTTCGGGATCTGGCCTGGCGCGCCCGTTCTCCTCTTCATACCCAGCTTGTTGTTGCTTAGCATCAGCGCATTCTCGACCGGACTTTTGATTGCTTTGCTCAGTGCGCGGTTCCGCGATCTGCCGCCCATCATCGCCAATATCACGCAGATCCTGTTTCTCCTCACCCCGATATTGTGGAGGACCGAGCAGCTGACCGGCAGCCGCAAGCTGCTGGCGCAACTCAATCCGCTGTATCATATTGTCGAAGTGATGCGCATGCCGCTCCTGGGGGAAGTCCCCCCTGCGTCCAGTTGGATTTCCGTTATCATCGTTGTCGTTCTCAGCTGTGCGGTAACGTTCTGGTTTTATGCTCGCTTTCGCGCGCGCATCGCATATTGGGTCTGAACCGCACCATGGCCTCGATTCGCATGGACCGCGTGTCCGTCAGCTTTCCGATCTACGACGCCAAGAGTCGCTCGATCAAAAAGAGGGTCCTTACCGCTGCCGGCCGCGGCCGCATCGCGACGGGCGAATCCAACCATGTCGTAATCCGTGCCCTAAACGGCGTGTCGCTCAACATCGAGCACGGGGAACGCGTCGGGCTGATCGGGCGCAACGGTGCCGGCAAGACGACGCTGTTGCGCGTGATGGCCGGAATCTATGAGCCGCCGGCGGGCACCGTAGAGGTCGAAGGCCGGGTGGCGCCGTTATTCGACATCGGGATGGGCATGGATCCGGAGAGCTCGGGTTACGAGAACATCCTGTTGCGCGGTCTATATCTTGGGCTGCGCAAAGCCGAGATCAGGGCGAAGGTCGACGAGATCGCCGAGTTTACTGAGCTTGGCGAGTTTCTTGAAATGCCGCTGCGCACCTATTCGGCGGGCATGTTCGCCCGGCTCGCTTTTGCGATCTCGACCTCCATCGACCCGGAAATCCTGCTGCTCGACGAAGGAATCGGTGCTGGCGATGAGGCGTTTCTGGAAAAGGCGAAACAGCGCCTCGATGCGATGATAAACCGCGCAAGAATCATGGTGTTGGCCTCGCATTCTGATGAACTCGTTCGAAAACTGTGCAACCGGGCAATCCTGATGCAGAACGGCGAGATTGTTGCCAGCGGATCGACGGACGAAATGCTTGAGCGTTATCACGGCAAGGCAAGCGTGCCGGCTTCGAGCCTGGCTCACGCGGCTGGTGAGCCCGTATCGTAGATACGTGGTGAGCGGTCGCGCGGAGGCACCGCCAAAGCGAACGTCGTCGCCGTTGCGAGCGATACGTTGGGATTGAAATAGGGCTCGGATGCAAGAAGCTCTCGCCAGGTTGTCCGGAAAAGGTTGCGTTCGCGAGAGGCGGCCAAACTCTCCTCGCGATTGAGCGACGCCGTCTCGCAATGGTAGAGCTCGACGTTGGTGGCGACGACGATCCGCCATCCCTTGACGCCCAGCCTCAGGCAAAGGTCGATATCGTTGTAACCTACGGAAAAGCGCTCATCGAATCCCCCGATAGATGCAAACGCATCTTGCCGCACCAGAAGACATGCTCCGGTTGCGGCCGAGACGTCCCGCAGTCTTAGCCCGGCCGCGGGTTCGCGCGAGTTGTCGTTTGGTGCGAACCGATTCCAGTGCTCGCCCGCTCCCATCAGGCCAACCACGACACCGTCGTGCTGGATGCAGCCGTCCGGATAGAGAAGCCGCGCGCTGATCGCGCCGATGTGGTCGCGTTCCATCACCGAGACCAGGCAATCAAGCCAGGTTCCGTCGATGACATCGATGTCATCGTTGAGGAAACAGACGAACTTGCCGTCGCCGCCGCGGGCAGCCCTGTTGGCAATCAGCGCGAAATTGAATGGATCGACCCGGTGAGGCAGGATCCGCACCCGAGGATCGCTCTTGAGGCGCTGCAGAAGCTCAGCGTTCCCGGGGTCTGCCAGGCGATTCTCGTGCACTGTGATGATGTATTCAGCCGCCTGATAGTGCGTCCGTTCCAAAATCCGCGGCAGAAATCGATCTGCAATCCCATGCCTGAACGCCGAGGCGATCACGATCGTCACTTTTGCAGATGTAGATCCGACAGTCATGGACACGGCACTAGAAGAGTGTTTGTTGCCGCTCTGGAATAGAGCGTCCGGAACGTGACACAGGATTTGCGGGATATGGACGGCGCGCAGCCGAGTGCCGGGGGTCAAGACATTCCGTTGCAAAACGGCCATGCCCAAAGCAGGGACACTCCCCCACTCCGTAGCGCTGTCGAGCTTCAGACATTGCTTGCGTACAGCCAAGAGAGCCGGTGGAACATCGCATGAGGTCGAGGATGGGTTGCACCATGGCGGCTGGAAACGGGGCGAATGCCGTTGGCCGGTTCCGGCCGCATAGTAATCGTGATCACCAAAAGCGACGTCGGCTTGCGGGCGGGCAAGCGGCGCAGCAAGCATCGCGAGTGCCTCAGCGGCGACGCGGGTTCCGGCCTCAAGCGCCGCGATGTGCGTAATGCGAGGATCCCCGCACAAGTCCGTCAACAGCTCGGCGAGGCGTTGCTTCCCTGGCTCGACAACTTCAAGGCGCGCCGGCCGAAAGCTCTGCCGTTCGAGACTCTGGAGTGTCGTCGAAACATCTTCGTTTGATTGTGAACTGCGCTCAACGATGACCGCCAGCTGAATGTCGCGCTGGAGCTGCGCGACACCTGCATAGTCCGATCGAGGACGGAATGCTTCGGTTTCAAACAGGTCGAGCCACGTTCGATAGGAAATCGGCGAACGTTCGGATTGCAGCAGATAGGTCGCGCGGAACATCTGAAGCTTCAGGCCGCCGTCCCTACTCAGCACCCACCCGAGGGGCACGTACGGAACCCGCAGCAAGAGGTAGAACAGAAAGCTCAGTGGTCCGAGCTCCCACACAATGACTCGGATCACGGAAGGTGCAGGCGCTGCACCAAATACGCTCAAGCGAGGAGTTCGCATGCGCGATGGCAAGTACCGAAACTGGGGCCTGCCATCGAATTTGCGCCCCTTATCGGCCGCGCCCAGGAACAGTGGAGGATACGGCAGGTCATCCTCGCCATCGAGCGCAAGGCTGGATGCAACTGGACCGTCGACGCCGGAAAGCTTGAGCTGGACTACGACCCAACCAGCAGCAAGATCCAACGCAGAGCTTGGCCGGAAATCGCGACCGGCCGCGCCAGCCCGATCGTCGGGGAGGAACGTGACTGTCCGCCGGCGAACTCGCAGGGCGCGAGCCAACCGCGTAGACAGTACGCCAGATTGGCCGAGCCAACCGGCCTAACCCCAGACTTCGCGCGCGACCTCGACGATGCGCGCGAGCTTCGCCCACTGCTCATCCTCGGTCAGCATGTTGCCTTCCTCGGTCGAGGCGAAGCCGCACTGACCGCTCAGGCAGAGCTGATCGAGATCGGTGTATTTGGCGGCTTGCTCGATGCGGCGCTTGAGCTCGTCCTTGCTTTCGAGCTTTCCGGATTTGGTCGTCACCAGTCCGAGCACGACAACTTTGCCCTTCGGCAGGAGCCGCAGCGGCTCGAACGAGCCGGAGCGCTCGTCGTCATACTCCATGAAGTAGCCATGCACGTTGATCTTGTTGAACAAGACTTCCTGCATGGCGTCATAGCCGCCGGATCCCATGTAGGTCGATTTATAGTTGCCACGGCATAGATGCATGGTGATGATCATATCGGACGGAATATCCGACATGGCCATGTTGATCATATCGGCATAGGCTTCACCGAGCTTTTCCGGATCATCGCCGCGGTCCCTCATCTGCTGGCGGTAACGCGGGTCGCACAACATGGCGATAAAAACTTCATCGAGCTGCAGATAGCGGCAACCGGCGTCGGCGAAGGCGCGCACGCCCTTCGCATAGGCCTTGCCGAGCCCCTCAAACAACGAATCCAGTGTCGGATAGGCCGCTTCGTTGATTGGATTTCGTACCGGCCGGCCATACATGGCCGAGGGCGCGGGTATGGTCATTTTCGGCGGTGCGGGTGGTGTGAGCCTGCACGAACTTGAAGTGATCGACCATCGGGTGCGCCGAAAAACCGAGCTTGCCCGTGACCCGCACGCCCTCTGCCCGCGTGGTGACGGCCGCGAAAGCAATTCCCTGATCGAGGACGTAGCGCTCGGCCCCGTCGAGACCCCAGAGGAAATCCAGATGCCACCAGGAGCGACGGAACTCGCCGTCGGTGATCGAATTCGAGCCCCACCTCCTCCTGCTTTTTGATGACGCGCTCAATCTCGCGATCCTCGACCGCCTTGAGCTGCGACGGTGTGATCTCGTTGTTGGCGTATTTCTCGCGCGCCTCCCGCAAGGCCTGCGGGCGCAACAAGCTGCCGACGTGATCGGCACGAAATGGCGGCTTTGTTCTTTTCATTAGAGTGTCCTCCCGGCGCGATCGGCCAGATTCGATCGATCCGGCGCAGGACGAAGCGACCTACATCCGCAGACCGGAAGCGAGCATGTTAAATCTCAAACAAAGTCAGGCGTGCGCCCGCCGTTGCGGATCAATGATCTGCTCCAGGCGGCCGAGCACCCGCATGGCCGGCAGCACCTGCGCCAAGCTGGAATTCGGCTCACGCTTTTCCTTGATAGCGGCAATGAACTCGCGATCCTCGATCTCGATGCCATCCATGGACACGTCGACCTTGGAGAGATCGATCGGGTTCTTCTTGCCGTCAACCAAATCGTCGTAATAGGCGTTATAGGTCCCGTTATCGCAGATGTAGCGGAAGAACGAGCCGATCGGCCCGTCGTTGTTGAATGACAGCGAGAGCGTGCAAAGTGACCCGGATGGCGTCTTCATCACGATGCCCATATCCATGGCGATCCCGAGCGTCGGATGGACGGGCCCCTGCACCGCATAACAATCGGAAATCACCTCGCCGGCCTGGTATTGGAACAGATCGACCGTGTGCGCGGCATGATGCCAGAGCAGATGATCGGTCCAGCTGCGCGGCTTGCCGGCCGCATTCGTGTTGGTGCGGCGGAAAAAGTAGGTCTGCACGTCCATCTGCAGAACCTTGAGCTCGCCCTTCTCCACCCGCTTGTGAATCCACTGGTGGCTCGGGTTGAAACGCCGCACATGTCCCGCCATCGCCGTCACGCCGGTCTCGTTGGCGATCTCAGCCAACTTCTCGGAGTCCGACACGCTGTCGGCGATCGGGATTTCGATCAGCACGTGTTTGCCGGCGCGCATCACCTGTTCGCCCTGGCGAAAGTGCATCTGCGTCGGCGTGGTGAGGATCACGGCGTCAGCGCGTTTGATGCCTTCGGCCAGATCGCCGGTGAAGTGCGGGATGCCGTATTTCTTGGCGACCTCAGCGGTTGCATCCTGGTTGCCGCCGACGAGGGAGGTCACCTCGACGTCCGGAATGCGCTTGAGGGCGTCGAGATGTTTCTGACCGAAAGCGCCCTGGCCGGCGACGCAAATTTTCATGATCAACCCCTGCGAACGTCCGCTTTGACGCGTGCGGCGGCACGCTTGAGCTTGCGCTCATGCTTGCCCGCCGCCTTGCGCTTGTTTTCGAGAATGATGTGCCCGACCGCCGTGTTGGAAGCCGGCACCGTGTAGAAACGATAGACTTCGTCGACCTTGTCATCGAGCGCGCCGCGCATGATGAGCCACATCACCATTTCGATGCCTTCGGCCCCGGCTTCGCGCATGTATTCGATGTGCGGAATGCGGCTGAGCTTCTTGGGATCCTTGCTCAGATTGTCGAGGAAGGCCTTGTCGAACTTGCTATTGATGAGACCGGCGCGCGGTCCGGAGATCTGGTGCGACATGCCGCCGGTGCCGAACACGACAACCCGCAGGTCTTCCGGATAGGACTCCACAGCCTTGCGGATGGCGCGCCCGAGCATGAAGCAACGATGACCGGTCGGCGGCGGATACATGACCACATTGACGGCAAGCGGGATGACCGGGCACGGCCATTCCTTCGGCGAGCCGAACACCAAGTTCATGGGCACCGTCAACCCGTGATCGACCTCCATCTTGTTGACGATGGTAAGATCGAACTCATCGAGGATCACCGATTGCGCGATGTGCGAGGCAAGCGCGGGGTGGCCCTTCACGACCGGCACCGGGCGCGGACCCCAGCCTTCATCGGCGGGCGGGAACTCGGCCGCGCAGCCGAGCGCAAATGTCGGGATCATCTCCACCGAGAAGGCCGAAGCGTGATCGTTGTAGACCACGATGGCGACATCGGGCTTCGCGTCTTCCATCCATTGCTTGGATTTCTCGAACCCGCTGAAGACTCGCTTCCAGTAGGGCTCCTCGGTCCGCTTGTTGTCGATCGCCGCGCCGATCGCCGGAACGTGCGAGGACGCGACGCCTGCGATGATCCTAGCCACGTTTAGACCCCGCTTTCTTGCTGGATTTGGGTTTGGATTTTTTCGCCTTCACTTCGACCTTGGCCTTGGCTTTCTTGGTCTCGGCTTTCTTGGTCTCGGCCTTCTTGGCCTTGGTCTTCTTGCCCTTTGCGGATTTGCCGGGCGCATGGATGCCTGACTTGCTGCGATTGCCTTCGACCGACCGGCCGCCCCCGAGCATCATCTTGGCGTAGTCTTCCTGGGTCGAGCCCGTCATGATCGCAGCGATATGCTGAAACGAATGACCATCGGTCGCGCCCAGCTTGGCGGTGAAGTAGATATTCCCGCCAAGCTCCAGCATGCGATTGTAATCCCGTTTGAGGATCGCGTCGCGCTGCTCCTGCGTCATTGGGAAGCGCTCGAGATACTTTGCTTCATCCGCCTTGAAGGCCTTGCGGTTCTCATCCTTCATCAGCGACATGCAGAACATGTTGAGATGATAACCTTCCTTGGCCCGTTCGGCATCGAACACAAACGTGCCGGGGATGTCATCGTACGCTTGCGGTGTGCGGCTCATCGGTTCCTCCACGCGGGCCTTACGGGGCTTTGAATACAAAGCGCGACACGCCTTGGCAACGTGGCCCGCAAGCGCACGTCATGCCCAATAAAGACGCATCGGGTTGTCGATCAGCAGTTTCTGCTGCAACGCCGGCGTGGGTGCGATCACCGGAATGCGGTCGACCAGAACCCCGTCGTCAGGGGCTTCCTTTTTCATGTTGGGATGCGGCCAGTCGGTGCCCCACAGTACCCGATCGGGGAAGCGTTCCACCAGGGTGCGGGCAAACGGCGCGACGTCATCATAGGGTGGGCCAGCGACCGTCATGCGTTCGGGACAGGTGACCTTCACCCAGAAATTCTCGTGCTCGGCCATGAGGCGGTGGAAGCGCTGGTTCTCGGGATGATCCACCCCCTTCTTCACATCGGGGGTGCCCATGTGATCGACCACGATCGTGGTGGGCAGCGAAGTAAAGAATTGTTCCAGATCCGGCAGGTCCGGCATTTCGAAATAGACGACGATGTGCCAGCCAAGCGGCGCCACCCGCGCCGCAATGCGCTCGAGCACCTCGCGCGGCGTGAAATCCACCAGGCGCCGCACAAAGTTGAACCGCACGCCCTTCACGCCGGCGCGATCCATCGCCTTGAGCTCGGCGTCCGTGACCTCTTCGCCGACGAACGCCACGCCTTTGGCCTTGTTGTTGGACGTCTCGAGCGCGTCGATCATCGCCCGGTTGTCCTTGCTGTGGCAACTTGCCTGCACGATCACGTTCTTGTCGAAGCCGAGAAAATCGCGCAGACGCGAACAGCTTTTCCTTGGGCGCATCGCACGGCGTGTACTTGCGCTCCGGCGCGTAGGGGAATTTCGCCTCCGGCCCAAACACGTGGCAGTGCGCGTCCACGGCCCCCGGCGGCGGCTTATAGTGCGGCTTCGACGGATTGGGATGGAACGGAATATAACCGGCACTCATCGGCACGTGGGCAATCTCCCCTCAATGTGACGTCGCGGCAGACCGACGGCTGCCGCGCGCTAGCTACGCAGAAACGCGCTCCAGGGCGAGGGACACGCCCTGCCCCACCCCGACGCACATGGTGGCCAGCCCCCGTCGCCCTTTGATGGCATCGAGCTGGTGCGCGGCCGTGAGCGCCAACCGGGCACCGGACATGCCGAGCGGATGGCCGAGCGCGATCGCACCCCCATTCGGGTTGACGTGTTCGGCATCGTCCGCAAGTCCGAGTTGGCGCAGGCAGGCGAGCGCCTGCGACGCGAAGGCTTCGTTGAGCTCGATCACGTCAAAATCCGAGATGCGGAGGCCAAGCCGCGCCATCAGTTTCTGGGTCGAGGGCACGGGGCCGATGCCCATGATGCGCGGCGGCACGCCCGCCGAGGCCATTCCGAGAACCCGCGCGCGAGGGGTCAGCCCGTGTCGTCGCACCGCTTCCTCCGACGCAATGATCATGGCGGCTGCGCCGTCATTCACTCCGGATGCGTTGCCGGCCGTCACCGTGCCCGGCGTCCGGAACGGGGTCTTGAGCTTAGCCAATGCCTCAAGCGTGGTCTCGGGGCGCGGATGCTCGTCCTTGTCGACGACAATGGGGCCAGCCTTGCCGCCGGGGGCCTCGACCGCGACGATCTCCGCGGCGAAGTATCCGGATGCCATGGCCTTGCCGGCACGTTGCTGCGACCGGTGCGCAAAGGCATCCTGGTCCTTGCGGGCGACCTGAAATTCCTCAGCGACATTCTCGCCAGTCTCCGGCATCTGCTCGACGCCGTACTGGGCCTTCATTAGCGGATTGATGAAGCGCCAGCCGATAGTCGAGTCGAAGGTTTCGCTGGTCCGGGAAAATGCCTCGGTCGCCTTGCCCATCACGAACGGGGCACGGGTCATCGACTCGACCCCGCCCGCAATGGCGAGGTCGATCTCGCCCGCCTTGATGGCTTGCGCCGCGGCACCCACCGCATTGAGGCCCGACGCGCACAGCCGGTTGACGGTCAGGCCCGGAACAGTGTCCGGCAGGCCCGCCAGCAGCAGCGCCATGCGCGCGACGTTACGGTTGTCCTCGCCGGCCTGGTTGGCGCAGCCGAAATAGACTTCGTCCAGCTGCGACCAATCGACCTTGGGATTGCGTTTGACCAGCGCCTTGATCGGGACTGCGCCGAGGTCGTCGGTTCGCACCTTGGCAAGCGCGCCGCCATAGCGGCCGATGGGGGTCCGGACAGCGTCGCAGATGAATGCTTCTGGCATGGGTACTCCTCAGGCCTGTTCGCCGTGGGCGCGTTTGGTGCGCGCATGAAGTTCGCGCAGCGCCGCGAGTTCGTCGGCGCGCGGGATGGGCGTTTCCGCCACCTCGTTGGCGTAGCGCACGCGCCAACCCGTATTGGCCTCGATCTGGGCCCGGGTGACGCCGGGATGAATCGAGGTCACGATCATTTCCTTGGTTTCGGGGTCCGGCTCGAAAACACACAGATCCGTCACGAGCCGCGTGGGACCCTTGGTGGTGACCCCAAGCTTCTCCCGATAGGCCCCGCCCTCGCCATGGCCGAGCGAGGTCACAAAGTCGAGCCGCTCGACGAAGCCGCGCGGGCTCTGATTCATGATGATGAAAATCTCGCCGCAGGAGGTCGCGATCTCAGGGGCGCCGCCACCACCCGGCAGACGCACCTTCGGCTTGGTGTAGGAACCCACGACGGTCGTATTCAGGTTGGCGTATTTGTCGATCTGCGCGCCGCCGAGAAAACCGATGGTGATGCGTCCACCCTGCAGCCAGTAACGAAACATCTCCGGCACGCTCACCGTCGTCATCGCCGTCTCGGAGAGCTCGCCGTCGCCGATCGACAGCGGCAGGACATTCGGCTTGGTGGCAATGGTGCCGGATTCGTAGATGAGCGTGATACCCGGCGCGTGCGTGAGGCGAGCAAGATTGCACGCCGCCGAGGGTTGGCCGATGCCGACGAAACACACATCGCTCGACTTGAGCGCGCGCGCGGCGGCAACCGTCATCATTTCGGTTGGGGTGTAGCTCGTCATCGTCACGCTGCCGCCAACCGCTGCCGTTGAGCAGCAAACACTTCGGGACCCTGCTCCAGCACGTTCGTTTTCATCCAAGCCAGGAAACCGTCGCGATCGCGCGCGATCGCGTCCCAGGCCTTATAGTAGGCATTGTCCCGCATGTAGTAGCCGTGCGCATAGGAGGGATGCGCGCCACCCGGAATCTCGACGATCGCCGTGACGGTCCAGGCCGGAAGGATCGTCGCGTTGAGCGAGCGCGGCGAGAATTCGTCGACGATCTCCTCAACGGTGACGAGTGAACGCTTGGCGGCGAGCACCGCATGCTTCTGCACGCCGACGATGCCCTCCATGAAGACGTTGCCGGCACGATCGGCCTTCTGGGCATGGATCACGGCGACATCAGGCCGGATCGACGGAATGGCCGCCAGCGCCTCGCCGGTGAATGGGCAGGTGATGCGTTTGATGTTCGGATTGACCTTCGGCAGGTCGACGCCGATGTAGCCACGAAAGATCGCACAAGGCAGGCCTGCGGCACCCGCCTCGTAGGCGTTTGCCATCGCGGCGTGTGAATGCTCCTCGATCGCAAGCGGGGTAGGCCAGCCATTCTCCACGGCATCGCGCATGCGGTGCAACGAGCCGACACCCGGATTCCCGCCCCAGGAAAACGTCAGCTTGTCGGCGCAGCCCATGCCGATCAGCTGGTCGTAAATCAGGTCCGGCGTCATGCGGATCAGGCTGAGATGCTTGCGCCGTTGCCGGATCACCTCATGGCCGGCGGCATGCGGGATCAGGTGCGTGAAGCCTTCCATGGCGACCGTGTCACCATCGTAAATCGTGGCTTCCACGGCTTCGGCGAGCGGTAGGAATTGCGACATGGGGTCCTTCAGACGACAAGGATAGACGAACAGCGGAGATTGACTACTCCGTCGTCAGCCGTCCGTCATCTGCCGTCTTGTCAGGCCGGCCTGCGGCCGAAGAAGGCATTATCCAGCAGTGCACGGATGGCCTGCCGATCGATCGGGCGTGGATTGAAATAGGGGGCCATGGTCGCGAGCTCGGCGGCGCGGTCCAACTCGGCCTCCTTCATGCCAATGTCCTTGAGGGCGAGCGGAGCGCCGAGCGTTTTCATGAGATCGTAGACGCCTTGGGCGGCGTGCGGCGCACCCAGCGCGCGTTCGACCCGCCGCATCGCATCAGGGGCCGCATCCGCGTTGTAGGCAAGCGCGTGCGGCAGCACCACGGTGTGGGTCTCCGCATGCGGCAGGTTCCAGGTCCCGCCGAGCACGTGGCAAAGCTTATGGTGTAGCGCCATACCCACAGCGCCCAGCACCGCGCCACACAGCCAGGCGCCATAGAGGCACTCACTGCGCGCCTCCAGATCCTGGGGGTTCTTCACGATGGCCGGCAGGCCGTGGGCAAGGGCCCGGATCCCGTCCTCCGCCATCAGGCTCATGATCGGATTGGCATCCTCGGCATAGAGGCCCTCAGCCGCATGGGCGATGGCGTTGAAGCCGCTGGTGACCGACAGGCCGACCGGAAGGCCGAGCGTCAACGTTGGATCGTAGATCACGGTTTTGGGGAGAACTTTGCGGTCACGACCGGTCTTCTTGAGACCGCCTTCGGTCAGCCCATAAATCGGGGTCATTTCTGACCCCGCGTAGGTCGTCGGAATGGCCAGGATGGGCAGCGCGGATTCCAACGCGATCGCCTTGCCAAGCCCGGTGGTCGAGCCTCCACCGATCGCGACCGCACAGTCAGCTCCCAGGCGCTTGGCTTCCTCTCGCGCGGCGCGCGCAATCTCGATCGGCACGTGCATCACGGCACGCGGAAACATGCCAGCGCAGCGGGCGCCCAACCGCTTCGCTACGTCCGCGGCCTGTGCCTCCTGTTCGGGGGTGGAGAGCACCAGCGCGCGGGTCGCGCCAAGCAGCTCGATCTCCCGCGGTAGGTGATCGAGAGCCCCGACCCCGAAGACGACCCGGCCCGGCAGCTGGGTGTAGGTGAATGACCTCATGGCGGCGCTCCATCAGGGCCGGCAACTTGACCCGCTAGGGGAGAGATGCCATCCAAAACGCCGGTTCTCAACCACGTCCAAAAAAAGCAATGTCGGGTTCAGCGTCGGCGTCCAGCACCCTGCCCTCCTCGCTCCATGCCGAGACGCGCGGGGACATCGCCATCCTGCGGCTCAACCGGGCCGAGAAGCGCAACGCACTCAACGATGAGACGGTGCTCGGGATCGAGACGTTTTTCAATCATCTGCCCGAGGGCGTGAAGGCGGTGGTGCTGCACGGCGATGGCGACCACTTTTCTGCCGGCCTCGACCTGTCCAATCTGCGTTCGCACGACATCGAAGAGGCGGTCCGGCACTCCAGCTTGTGGCATCGCGTCTTCGATAAGATCGAGTTTGGGCAGGTTCCCGTCGTCGCCGTGATGCACGGTGCCGTCGTAGGCGGAGGTCTTGAGCTTGCCGCGGCGACGCATGTCCGCGTGGCCGAGCGCAAGACCTATTACGCGCTGCCCGAAGGCACGCGCGGCATTTTTGTCGGCGGCGGCGGCTCGGTTCGCATTCCGCGGCTGATCGGCATCTCCCGCATGATGGACATGATGCTCACCGGCCACGTGTTGACCGATGAGGAAGGCCAAGCACTCAGTTTGTCTCACTATCTGGTCGAACCGGGCGAGGGCCTCGCCAAGGGGATCGAGCTCGCGACCCGCATTGCCGGGAACGCGTTCCTGACCAATTTCGCCGTGATGCACGCGCTGCCCCGCATTGCCGAACAGGATCGCTCCTCAGGCTATGTGATGGAAGGCTTGATGGCAGCGATCGCGGGCAGCGGCGAAGAAGCCAAGGCGCGCGTCAAGGCATTCCTGGAAAAGCGTGGCCCCAAGGTCGCGCGCGGCTGACGCCATGCAGCCGGCGCAGCATCGGGAGCGGGAAGCGCCGCCGGCTGCGGCTCAGCCAATACGTCTCGGTCCACGCGATTTCGTTCTCGACCGCAAGAGCAACGGCACGATCTATATCCGCTCGCCGCATAAGCTTGATCCTTACCCGGACAAAATAACCGAGCGCCTCGTCCGCTGGGCCGAGCGCACGCCTGACCGCGTGTTCATGGCGGATCGCGCGCAGGCGGGCTGGCGCGAGTCGACCTACGCCGACACGCTCGCGCGGATCCAGCGTATCGCGGCGGCGCTGCTCACACGCAACCTGTCGCCAGAACGGCCAATCGTCATTCTGTCCGGCAACGACCTCGAGCACCAATGGCTCTCGCTGGCGGCCATGCACGTGGGGATTCCCTATGCGCCGGTGTCTCCGGCCTATTCGCTGATCTCGCGCGACTTCGCCAATCTCAAATACATCTTCAATTTGCTCACGCCGGGCCTGGTGTTTGTGAGCGACGGCGTGCCGTTCGCGCGCGCCATCGAAGCCATGGTACCGCGCGACGTCGAGTTGGTCGTGGTGCGCAATCCACCGAGCGGCCGGCCGGTAACGATGTTTGCCGAGCTCGCACAAGCGACACCGACGGGGGCGGTCGATGCAGCGCATGCAGAACGTTGGGCCCGACACGATCGCGAAATTCCTGTTCACGTCGGGTTCGACCGGTCACCCCAAGGGGGTGATCAACACACAGCGCATGCTGTGCAGCAATCAAGCCATGATCCTCGCGGCGCTGCGCTATTTCGAGGACGAGCCGCCGGTCGTCCTCGATTGGGCGCCGTGGCACCACACCGCGGGCGGCAATCACGACGTTTATCTCGTGCTCTACAACGGCGGCTCGTTTTACGTTGATGACGGCAAGCCTATGCCGGGGCAGATCGAGGCGACCGTGCGCAACCTGCGCGATGTGTCGCCCACCTGGTACTTCAACGTGCCAAAGGGATTTGAGGCGCTGTTGCCCTACCTGCAGCGCGACGTCGACCTGCGCCAGTCATTCTTCCGCGATCTCAAAGTGCTCTGGTTTGCGGCAGCGGCCGTGTCGCAATACGTCAGCGATGAGTACGAGCGGCTCGCGCGCGAGACCGTGGGCCGGCACATCCCGTTTCTCACCGGTCTTGGTTCCACCGAGACCGCCCCGTTCGCGATCGGGCGCACCTGGCCGACGCAACGAGCCGCGAACATGGGCCTGCCCGGACCTGGCTTGGAGCTCAAGCTCGTTCCCAACAGCGGCAAGCTCGAAGCGAGATTACGCGGACCCAACATCACCCCCGGCTATTGGCGCGAGCCGCAGCTGACCGCCAACGCCTTCGACGACGAGAATTACTACAAATTGGGCGACGCATTGGCGTTTGAAGATCCCGACGACCCGGGCAAAGGCTTGGTGTTCGATGGCCGGATCGCGGAAGACTTCAAGCTCGCGACCGGCACCTGGGTGGCGACCGGGCGCCTGCGCGGGTTGATGAACAATGCCTTTGCTCCCTATGTGCGCGATGTCGTCCTGACCGCGCCGGATCGCGACTATCTGGGGGCTCTCATCTTTCCTGATCCTGAAGCCTGTCGCGCCCTCGCACCCGATGTTAAAGGCGACGTCGTCGCGTTGCTGACCGACCCGCGGGTGCGGCGCGAGTTTCAAGCACGCCTCGATGCGCTTGCGCGCGAAGCCACCGGCTCCTCCAACCGCGTGGCCCGGGCGATGCTGATGCAAGAACCGCCCCTGATGGATGCGGGCGAAGCGACCGACAAAGGCTCCATCAATCAGCGCAACGTGCTCAAGCGGCGGGCGGCTCTGGTCGACGAACTCTATGCCGAGCCGCCCTCGCCACGCGTCATCACCACCACCGAACAGAAAGCCTGATCATGAATCCAAACGGACATGCCGCTCTCGTCACCGGCGGGGGCTCCGGCCTTGGCGCTGCCACCGCTGAGAAACTTGCGGCGGCCGGCGCCAAGGTCGCCCTGCTCGACGTCAACATGGATGCCGCCAAGGCCGTTGCCAGCAAAATCGGTGGCCTTGCCATCAAGTGTGACGTCAGCAGCGCCGACGCCACCGAAGCCGCGATCAAAGAGGCGCACGCGCAGCACGGCGCCGCGCGCATCGTGGTCAATTGCGCCGGTATCGGCGAGGCCAAACGCATCGTCGGCCGCGAGGGACCGATGCCGCTCGCCGAGTTCGAGCGGACCATTCGCGTCAACCTGATCGGCACGTTCAACACCATGCGGCTCGCTGCCGCTGACATGCAGTCGTTGCCGCCGCTCGAGGCGGGCGAGCGTGGGATCATTATCATGACTGCGTCTGTGGCAGCGTTCGAGGGCCAGATCGGACAGGCGGCCTATTCGGCTTCCAAGGGCGGCATTGTTTCCCTGGTCTTGCCGGCGGCGCGCGAGCTCGCGCAGTTCGGGATCCGTGTCACCGCCATCGCGCCCGGTATCTTTCACACCCCAATGCTGGGCGCATTACGCGAAGACTTTCAGAAGAGCCTCGCGGAGTCGGTTCCGTTCCCCAAGCTTCTCGGCAACCCCGCCGAATACGCAGCGCTCGCGCTGCATATGGTCGAAAACCGGTATCTGAACGGCGAGACCGTGCGGCTTGACGGGGCGCTGCGCATGGCGCCGCGCTAAGGGCCGGCATGCTCACGTTTTCTCGCCGCGTCACGATCGAGTGGCAGCACTGCGACCCGGCCGGCATCGTATTTTACCCGCGGTATTTCGCGATGTTCGACACATCGACCACGATGCTGTTCGAACACGTGCTCGGGATGACCAAGTATCAGCTGCTCAAGAGATACGACTTCCTCGGCTACCCGATGGTCGAGACCCGGAGCCGTTTCATGCTGCCGACGCGGTTTGGCGACGAGGTCGAGATCAAGACGACGCTGATCGAAGTGAAGCATTCGAGCTTCACCGTCGAGCACCAGATCCTCAAAGCCGGTCAGCTTGCGGTGGAAGGCCGCGATACCCGCGTCTGGGTCGTGACCGACCCCACGAACCCCGACAAATTCAAGCCAAGGCCGATCCCGCCCGAGGTCATTGCAAAGCTGACCGCGGAGGCATGACTTTGCGCCCGATAGACACGTTGCGGCTGACGGGCTAACAACTGCGCCACGAAAATCAAGACGTTACGGAGACCCCATGCGCCTCGACGCCTATACGCACTTCATCCCCAAGCCGTTCGTCGACAAGATGTCGGAGGTTGCTGGCCAGCACGCGGACATCGGCAAGCGTATGCGCGGAGTGCCGGCGATCTATGATCTCGACGTGCGCAAGAAGGTGGTCGACAGCTTTCCGGATTATGCGCAGATCCTGACCTATCCGATGCCGCCGCTCGAGCATTTCACCAAGCCTGACCAGCTCGAAGATATGCTCAAGATCATCAACGACGGCTTTGCCGATCTCTGCGCCAAGGAGAAGGACCGCTTCCCGGGCTGGGTTGCCCAGGCGTCGCTCGCCGCACCGGATGCCAGCGTGCGCGAAGTCGAACGCGCCATCAAGAACGGCGCCCTTGGGGTTCAGATCTACACCAACGTCGCCGGCAAGCCGCTCGATCGCCCCGAATACGAGCAGTTCTTCGCGACCATGAACCGCCTCGGCAAACCGATCTGGATTCATCCGTCGCGCACAGCGGTACATCCCGACTACATGGATGAGCAGAAGTCGCTCTACGAGATCTGGTGGGCGTTCGGCTGGTCCTACGAGACCGCCGCCGCGATGGCGCGCCTCGTGTTCTCCAAAACGATCGACAAATATCCCAACCTGAAGATCATCCTGCACCATTTCGGCGGCATCATTCCGATGCTCGAGGGCCGCATCGGCCCTGGCTGGGACCAGATCGGTGCGCGCACCTCCGACGCGGACTACCAGGCACTCAAGGCCAGCGCTGAAAAAGCGCCCGCTCGATTATTTCCAAAAGGACGTCTGGGTCGACTCAGCGGCGTTCGGCGGACGCGGCGCAACCCTGTGCGGGCTCGAGTTCTATCCACACGATCATATCCTGTTCGCGTCCGACTGCCCGTTCGATCCCGAAAAAGGGCCGGGCTACATCCGTGAGACGATCAAAATCCTCGACTCGCTCGGCATGCCCAAGGACAAGCTCGACGACATCTACTTCAGGAACTTCGAAAAGCTGGTCGGGCAGAAACTCGTGAAGTAATTACCCAACAACCTCTCAGTTCGTCATGGCCGGGCTTGTCCCGGCCATCTCGTTTAGAATGGCACGGTGCGCGCCTAAGCGAGATCGCGGGACAAGCCCAGCGATCACGAAGGAGGGGAATTTGCCTTACATCCCTGCGGACAAGTCCTCCGCCTCACATGAATCCGGGCGCGTGATCTGCTAGCGTCGCGCGCATGGATGCTGCCAACCCTGCCTCACCTGACGCCGGCGCATCGGCCGACAACGGCCGTATCACGCCGATGATGGAGCAGTACGTTGAGATCAAGACCGCCAATCCGGATTGTCTGTTGTTCTACCGGATGGGCGACTTCTACGAGATGTTCTTCGAGGATGCGGAGGTTGCGAGCCGCGCGCTGGGCATTGTGCTCACCAAGCGCGGCAAGCACCTCGGCAAGGACATCCCAATGTGCGGGGTGCCGATCGAGCGCTCCGACGAGTATCTGCACAAGCTCATTGCGCAGGGCCATCGCGTTGCTGTCTGCGAGCAAACCGAGGACCCAGCGGAAGCACGCAAGCGCGGCGGCAAGAGCGTGGTCCGCCGCGATGTTGTGCGGCTGGTCACTGCGGGGACACTCACCGAAGATTCCCTGCTCGACGCCAAACGCAACAACTATCTGGTCGCGATCGCCCGCACCCGTGCCTCGGTCGGCGAGAAGAACAGATTCGGGCTCGCCTTCCTCGACATGTCGACCGGCGAGTTCCGTCTGACCGAGACCGACAATCTCACCGCTGAGCTTGCCCGCCTCGAACCGGGCGAGATCATCGTGTCGGATGCGCTGTACGATGATCCTGAACTCGGACCCTTGCTGCGCACCCTGCCGGTGACGCCGCTCACGCGGGACGTGTTTGACGGAACGACTGCCGAACGTCGGCTTGCATCGTTCTTCTCGGTTGCGACCACGCAAGCCTTCGGGATGCTGTCGCGGCTTGAGCTCATGGCTGCAGCCGCGTGCGTCACCTACGTGGAGCGCACGCAACTCGGCAAGCGCCCACCGTTGTCCCCGCCGGTGCGCGAAGCAGAAGGCGCAACGCTCGCGATCGACGCAGCAACGCGCGCAAACCTGGAGCTGATGCGCACCCTCGGCGGCGAGCAGCGCGGCTCGGTACTCTCTGCTATCGACCGCACCGTCACCGCCGCCGGATTTCGGCTCCTGGCCTCACGCCTTGCGGCCCCGCTCACGGATCCGGCAGCGATCGCGCGGCGGCTTGATGCCATCGATGCGCTGCTGGCGAACCCGACACTGCGCAGCGAATTGCGCCGGCGGCTCGCCGCCGCCCCGGATCTGGCGCGCGCATTGGCGCGCCTCGCGCTCGGCCGCGGCGGACCGCGCGACCTCGCGGCGATCCGTGATGGACTGGGGGCTGCTGCGGAGATTGCTGAGCTTGTCGCCGCGAAGCGAAGCCATGCCGGACGAGTTGGCGGATGCAATCTCCGCACTCAAATGCCACGATCTGACGATCGCAGGCGAGCTCGCGGCGGCGCTCGCCGACGAGCTCCCTGCATTCAGGCGCGACGGGGGTTTCGTGCGTCCGGGCTACGCGCAGGAACTCGATGACACGCGCGCGCTGCGCGATGAATCGCGCCGGGTCGTCGCAGGTCTTCAAGCCCGCTACGCCGATGAGACGCAGGTGCGCGGCCTCAAGATCAAGCACAACAACGTGCTTGGATATTTTGTCGAGGTAACCGCGCAGCACGGCGACAAACTGATGGCGCCCCCGCTCAACCAGACCTTTATCCACCGCCAGACGCTGGCCGGCCAGGTGCGTTTCACCACCACTGAATTGGGAGCGCTGGAAGCGAAGATCGCAAGCGCCGCGGACCGGGCGCTCGGGCTCGAGCTTGAAATCTTCGATGCGCTGGTCGCGCGCGTCACCACGCTCGCCGAGGAGATCAAGGCGGTCGCTCAGGCGCTGGCGGTGATGGATGTTGCCGCCGCGGTGGCCACGCTCGCCTCTGAACGACGTTACGTGCGGCCGCAGATCGATCGGAGCCTCGCATTCGCCATCGAGGGCGGCCGCCACCCCGTGGTGGAGCAGGCGCTCGACGATCCGTTCGTCGCCAATGACTGCGATCTCTCGCCGCCGGTGGACCCGGGCTCCGGACGCATCTACGTCGTGACCGGGCCCAACATGGCCGGCAAATCGACCTACCTGCGCCAGAACGCGCTGATCGCCGTGCTCGCGCAGATGGGGAGTTTCGTTCCGGCACGCAGCGCAAAGATCGGCGTGCTCGATCGCCTGTTTTCCCGGGTCGGCGCCGCCGACGACCTGGCGCGCGGGCGATCCACCTTCATGGTCGAGATGGTCGAGACCGCGGCGATCCTCAACCAGGCGACCGAGCGCTCTCTGGTCATTCTCGATGAAATCGGTCGCGGCACCGCGACCTTCGACGGACTGTCGATCGCCTGGGCCAGCATCGAACATCTGCACGAGAGCAATCGCTGCCGTGCATTGTTCGCGACCCATTTTCATGAGCTGACCGCACTCGCCTCCAAGCTCGACCGGCTGATCAATGTGACGGTGCGGGTGAAGGAATGGCAGGGTGACGTCGTGTTCCTGCACGAGGTCACAGCCGGCGCGGCGGATCGTTCCTACGGGATTGCGGTTGCCAAACTTGCCGGATTGCCAGCGGCGGTGATCGAACGGGCCAAGGTGATCCTGGCCGAGCTCGAGGCTGGGGACCGCACCTCGCATGCACGGCGTCTCATCGATGACTTGCCCTTGTTCGCTGTGGCGGCGCGAACCGGCGCCGGGGCAGCGACCGAACAGGCACCGGAAAACCCGGTCATGAGTGCGCTCGCAACGCTCAATCCGGATGAGATGTCGCCGCGCCAGGCGATCGAGGCTCTCTACGCCCTTAAGCTCAAAGCCGCCGAAGCGGCGCCTAAGCCCGCCCCATCGTCACCTCGACCGGCGGGCCGCTCTTGATGGTCTGATAGACCACGCAATAGCGCTCGGTCAGCTTGAGGAGTTGATCGAGCTTTTCCTGAGGCTCATCGGTATCGACATCAAAGCGCAACCGGATTTGCGCAAAGCCGACTGGCGCGTCCTTCGCGACGCCAAGCGTGCCGCGAAAATCGAGATCACCTTCTGCGGATACGTGGCCGGACTTGAGTTTGATATCAAGCGCGGTCGCGACCGCCTTGAGGGTGACGCCGGCGCACGCCACCAGGGCTTCGAGCAGCATATCACCGGAGCATAGCTCAAGCCCGGATCCGCCGGTCGCCGGGTGCAGGCCTGCGACCGCGAGGGCACGGCCGGTCTCAAGCTTGCACGCAATATTCACATCATCGATCGCACCGTTGGCCTTGAGCGTGATCATCGCGGACTTGGGATCCTGTTTGTAGCGGTCCTTGATCGGCGCCTGCATGGCGCGCAGCCCGGTCGCATCCATTTCGCAACTCCTTGACTCAGTTCGGCATCAACACAACGCGGCCCACCACCTTGCCCGCCTTGAGATCATCAAGCGCGGTGCCAGCCTGTGCGAGCGGCTCCTTCCGAATCGGCACACTTGGCAGGCCGGTTTTCTGGACCAGCGCGATCAGCTCCCGCAATTCATTCAGGCTACCCACGTACGATCCTTGGATCGTCATCGCTTTGAGCGGAATCGTCGGCGTGGAGATGGTGATATTGCCGCCGAACAATCCAACCACGATCAGCTTGCCGCCTTTGATCAGACAATCCGTGCCGATCTTGACCGTGCTGGACGCGCCGACCAGATCGATCACCGACCAGGCGCCGCCGTTGGTGAGTTTGATGATCTGCTTGTGTGCATCCGGCTGCTGCGCCGTCGACGGTTGCAATCGCACCGGCGGCGGTTGCCGCCTCGCGTTTGGACGCGATCGATGTCGACCACGATGGCACCGATGCCACCCATGGCCTTGAGCAAAGCGAGCGCCATCAGGCCCAAGCCACCGGCGCCGATGATCACGACCGGCTCGTTGACGATCATCGACCCGAGCTTTTTCAGCGCCCCGTAGGTCGTCACGCCCGAGCAGGCGAGCGGTGCGGCGCGTTCAGGCGGCATGTCACCAATGTCGAGCAGATAACGCGGATGCGGCACCAGCAAATGATCCGCGTAGCCGCCGTTGCGGTAGACCCCGAGCGAGCGCGCCGCCATGCACAGCTGCTCTTCGTCCTCGCGGCAGACCTTGCAGGTTCCGCAACCGATCCAGGGAAACACCAGCCTGCGGTCACCGATGTGGACACCTGTGGCGTCCGGTCCGAGCGCCACGACCTCGCCGACGTTTTCGTGGCCCATGGTGAGCGGGAGCTTGATGCCGCGGTCGGTGAGCTGAATTTTCCGCCCGCCCCCCATGTCGTAGTAGCCGTCCCAGATATGAATGTCGCTGTGACAGACTCCGGCCGCGAGCACCTTGAGCAAAACTTCGCTGCCGGTCGGGACCGGCGTCGGCCGCTCCATCCGCACCAGTGGCGCACCGCATTCACACACATCGAAGCTGATCATGGTCTGCTCCCCGAAGCCGTCGCGGCTTTTCTAGCACACCTCACCACCAGCGCGCGGCCCCCTCGTCCAGCATCGTCTGGCCGTCGCCGGCGCGCGCCCCGCGATCAAGCGAATGGTCGAGGGCGTTGAGCACGCGGCGCTTGGCGAAGTCGAACGCCGCTGATTGGCGATCGCGCGGCCGAGGCAGGTCGATTGACGATCTCTTCCGCCACGCGTCCCGGCCGCGCGCGCATCACCAAAATGCGATCGGCAAGCACGATCGCTTCATCCACATCGTGAGTGACGACCAGCAGGGTGGGGCGCTGATCGGCCCAGAGATCGAGCAGGTGGTCCTGCAGGTCGACGCGGGTGAACGCGTCGAGCGCTGAAAACGGCTCATCCAGCAGCAAGACTTCCGGACGCGTCACCAGCGCCCGCGACAGGGCAACGCGCTGCGCCTGGCCGCCGGACAATTCGCGCGGCCATACCAGCGCTTTGTCGGTGAGGCCGACACGCGCGAGCTGGGCGGCGACACGCGACGCACGTTCCGGCCGCGGCCGGTCTTCCAGCCCGAACCCGACATTGCGGGCGACCGAGAGCCACGGCAGCAGCCGCGGCTCCTGGAACACGATCCCGATCTTCTCATGCGGTGCACTGATGAGCGTGCCATCGAGCCGGATGCTGCCGTCGGTAGGGGCATCGAGGCCGCACACGAGGCGCAGCAGGGTGGACTTGCCACAGCCTGACCCGCCGACCACGACGACGACCTCGCCGAGCTTGACCGTCAGGCTCACCCCATCGAGAGCGCGCACCCCATTGGGATAGGTTTTGCCGACCTGGTTGATGTCGAGCATCTAGCTATCCTGGTGCGCGGCGCCATAGACGTCCTGCCAGCGCAACAGCGGCGTGGTGGCCGCGACGATGAGCCAGTCCGTCAACTTGCCGAGGATCGCAAACGCGACGATGGCCGCAACGATCTGAGCCGGCTTGCCCAACTGCTGGCCGTCCACCAGCAGAAAACCCAATCCCTGCGACGCGCCCAGGAATTCGGCCGCAACCACGAACATCCAGCCAAGCCCGAGCCCGGCCCGCAGCGCGATCACGTAGGCTGGCAGCACTGCGGGGAGCAATATGCGCCGGATCATGCCGAAGGCTGAGAGCCGAAACACCCGGCCGACTTCAACGATCTTGCGATCGACTGAGATCACTGCGCCCATGACGCCGAGGTAGACCGGGAAGAAGACGCCGACAGCGATCAGAATGATCTTGGAGGCCTCGAAAATACCGAACCACAGAATGAACAGCGGTACCCACGCAATCGACGGGATCGAGCGCAGTGCCTGCAAGGTCGGATCGACCAGCCGGTGCAGCAAGCCCGAATATCCGGCGAGCGCGCCAAGAACCGTTCCGGCCGCAACTCCGCCCGCAAACCCCGCGGCAACCCGCCACAATGTGGTGAGCGCATGCGCCTGCAGTTCACCGGTCTGCCAGAGATCGGAAAATGTGGTGAAGATAACGGATGGTGGCGGAACGAGCCGGCCATTGGAGAGTCCAAGCCGCACGGCCAGTTCCCACAATACGGCAAGAGCAAGCGGGAGAAGCAGGCCCAATGCCGGCCGCGTCCAGCGGCCCAGGCGGTACTTAGGCGCAATCCGCACTGGGCTGTCGTCAACAGATGCCGTCATATCGGGAAGAGATACGCCATCGCGATGAAAAGCAATGCGGGTCAGAAGACCAGCGCCTCGTCATTGCGAGGAGCGAAGCGACGAAGCAATCCAGCGCGGCGCTTCAAACTTAGTTGCGCCACCGGGATTCTCTGGATTGCTTCGCTTCGCTCGCAATGACGCCTCAGACTCAGTTTGTCGCCGAGACGTACTGATCATCGACCAGATCAGACAGCGCCTTGGCGACATCGACACTCGGGCCGATCACGCCCGCCTTCTGTAACGCAAGCCCAGCCTCCAGGATGGAATCGCGCTGGGCCGGCCCGATCTTGTTGTGCGTCAGTTCCGTCCGCTCGTTGAGTTGTTTATCGACCACCGGCCCCGGCAGCTTGGTGATGCCGATGAAAATCTGTTTGAGCTCGTCCGGATGCGCGAGCGCATATTTGCGCGCCTCCTCATAGGCGGCGAGCACGCGGCGGACAGCCTCGGGATATTGTTGTGCGAATTCCTCACGGACGTTGAGAATTCCCCAGGTGTTGGCCGCGGCATTACGATAGAACAGGCGCGTGCCATCCTCCACTTCGTGCTGCGCCATCATCGGATCGAGCCCCGCCCAGGCGTCGACGTCACCGCGCATCAATGCCGTGCCGCCGTCTGCGTGTTGCTGCACCAGGACCGGGACGATGTCCTTGTCGCTCATGCCGTTGGCCTGCAGCGCACGCACCAGAAAGATATGCGGGTCGGTGCCGCGCACCATCGCCACCCGCTTGCCGCGCAGGTCTTGCACCTTGTTGATCGAACTGTCGCGCGTGGTGACCAGTGCAGTCCACTCCGGCCGTGAGTACACGTAGACCGATTTAATGGGATTGCCGTTGATCTTGGCAATGAGCGCCGCCGAGCCGGCGCTCGAGCCAAAATCGATGGAGCCGGCATTGAGGAACTGCAGCGCGTTGGACGAGGAATTGGTCTGCACCCAACGGATGGTGGTGCCATCCTTGGCGAAGGCCTGCTCAAGGAAGCCTTTCTGCTTGAGCAGCATCGAAACCGGATTGTAGGTCGCCCAGTCGATTCTTATCTCTTTGGGTAGATCGGCAGCAATTGCTGCATGTGCGAAGCCAAGTGCTGCGCCTGCGATCAGAAACGAACGCCGAAACAGAGCCATGGTGAAGCTTTCCTGTGGGGCTGAATTGGCCCTGATGGATGCGAGATTTTGCTGCGGCGTCAATGAAATAAAGCAAACGATTCGCAGCTCATCCCTGGAAGGTTCTTTCAAGAATGCGCGCCGCCATAAACAGAATGCTTTCGCGCTCGCGTGCAAGGCCGGTGACACCGGCGTCCCGGTCGGCTATTCGAGGGATGATGCTGACACTGCCCGACCAATCCGGCCGCAGGCCGCTGTTCGACGAAGAGGCAATTGCCGCCGAGCTGGAAGAGCTCGCCGGGCAACATCCGGGACCGCGCGAGCTGCGTATCGCCGTGGCCATGCGGCTCAAGCGCGCGCTCGCGGAGGCGCGCAAGATCGCGGAAGCGAACCTGCTGAAGGACCGGCTTGGCGTGCGCTGTGCGGCCGATCTGTGCCGCGTGCAGGATCAGATCATCGCCGTCCTGTTCCGGTTCGCCACCAAGCACCTCTATGCTTCCGAGACCCGCTCCGAGGCGGAGCGCATGGCAGTGGTGGCAACCGGCGGCTATGGGCGCGGCCTGATGGCACCGGGCTCGGACATCGATCTCCTGTTTGTCCTGCCTTACAAACAAACCGCTTGGGGCGAGTCGATTGCCGAGGCGATTCTGTATTGCCTCTGGGACATGGGACTGAAGGTCGGCCACGCCACGCGTTCGGTGGATGAATGCATCCGCCAGGCCAAGGCCGACATGACGATCCGCACCGCAATCCTCGAAGCGCGGTACCTGCTCGGCGATCGCGAGCTCTACAACGAGTTGGTGACGCGCTTCGACAAACAGGTCGCGCAAGGCACGGCGCGCGAGTTCGTCACCGCCAAGCTCGCGGAGCGCGACGAGCGCCACCGCCGCGCCGGCATGTCACGCTATCTGGTCGAACCCAACGTCAAGGACGGCAAGGGCGGCTTGCGCGACCTACACACGTTGTTCTGGATTGCCAAGTATGTCTACCGGGTGCGCGAGCCGCAGGAGCTGGTCGACCGCCAAGTATTTGATCAGCGCGAGTTCCAGATCTTCCAGCGTTGCGAAGATTTTCTCTGGGCGGTCCGGTGCAACATGCATTTCCTTGCCGGACGCGCCGAGGAGCGCCTGTCGTTCGACATCCAACGCGATGTCGCAGTGCGGCTCGGCTATGTGGCGCATCCAGGCCTGCAGGACGTCGAACGCTTCATGAAGCACTACTTCCTGATCGCCAAGGACGTCGGCGATCTGACCGCCATCCTGTGTGCCGGCCTTGAAAGCCGGCAGGCGATGCCGGTGCCGGTGCTCAACCGCATGGTCGCCAAACTGCGTCCACGCCCGCGCCCACAGAAGCTGCCGGGCAATGCATTCTTCGATGATTTCAACCGCATCAACATCATTTCCGACAAGGTGTTCGAGCGCGATCCCGTCAACCTGATCCGCATCTTCCACGTCGCCCTCAAGCACAAGCTCGCGTTCCATCCCGACGCCATGCGGGCCGCGGCGCGCTCCCTCAAGCTGATCAGCAAAGAGGTGCGCGAGGACGAGGAAGCAAACCGCCTGTTTCTGGACATTCTCACCGCGCCGGAAGATGCCGAAGTCGTGCTGCGGCGGATGAACGAAGTCGGAGTGCTGGGTAAATTCATTCCCGATTTCGGACGTGTGGTCTCGATGATGCAGTTCAACATGTATCATCACTACACAGTGGACGAGCACCTGCTCCGCTGTATCGGCGTGCTCGCCGAAATCGAGGCCGGCACCAATCGCGAGTACGGTCTGGCGAACGATCTTGTTCACACCATCCAGCCGCAGCATCGCCTGGTGCTGTATGTCGCCTTGTTTCTGCACGACATCGCCAAGGGCAGGATCGAGGATCACTCGATCGCGGGTGCGCGCATTGCGCGCCGGCTTGGCCCGCGCTTCGGGCTCGCTCCGGCGGAGACCGAAATGGTCTCATGGCTGGTTGAGAACCATCTCGTCATGTCAACGATCGCGCAGTCGCGCGACCTGTCCGACCGCAAGACCATCGAGAACTTCTCCGCCGTCGTGCAATCGCTCGAACGGATGAAAATGCTGACCATTCTCACGACTGCCGACATCCGCGCGGTCGGACCTGGTGTCTGGAACAGCTGGAAGGCTCAACTGCTCAAGGCGCTCTACTACGAGACCGAGCCGGCGCTGACCGGCGGCTTCTCCGAGGTTGATCGCGCCCGCCGTGTCGCCATGGCGCAGGCGGAATTCCGCGTCCAGATGAGCGATTGGACCGCGGCGGAACTCGATCGCTACATCGCGCGGCAATACTCGGCGTACTGGCTCAAGGTCGATCTTCCGGCCAAGGTCGAGCACGCACGTTTCGTGCGGGCTGCCGAAACGGCCGGCAAGACACTTGCCACGGCGGTCGGCTTCGACCCGGAGCGCGGCGTCACGGTGCTGACCGTGCTCGCGCCTGATCACCCGTGGCTGCTCTCGGTAATCGCCGGCGCCTGCGCCATGACCGGCGCCAACATCGTCGACGCACAGATCTACACCACGACCGACGGGCTTGCGCTCGACACCATTACGGTGTCGCGCGAGTTCGACATGGATGCAGATGAAAAGCGTCGCGCGCTGCGCATCGCCGACGCGATCGAAAAGGCGCTGGTCGGCGAGTTCAAGCTGCCGGAGGTCGTCGCCAAGCGCGTGCCGGCGAAGGGCCGCATCAAGGCGTTTGCGCTCGAGCCGGAAATCTCCATCAATAATCAATGGTCGAACCGCTACACCGTGGTCGAGGTCAGCGGACTCGATCGCCCGGGTCTTCTCTACGAGGTCACCACCACTCTCTCGAAGCTCAATCTCAACATTGCGTCTGCCCACGTGGCGACGTTCGGGGAGCGCGTGGTCGATGTGTTCTACGTCACCGATCTCCTAGGCGCTAAGATCTCTTCCCCGACGCGCCACGCCGCGATCAAGAGCGCCCTCACCCGCGTGTTTCTGCCGGCCAAGGAAAACGGCGCCAAGCGCGCCGCGGCCGAGTAGACGTGCTGCTTACCTCGAACGCTGCGCGGGCGCGGCTTGCGGGCGCAGCGCTGATCGCTCTCGCCGCAATAGGTTCGGCGGCGGCGGACGAGATCGTTCAACCTAAAGGAATGGTGCGCGAAGCGATCTGGGTGCCGTTTCGTGAATCCGGCGGCTCCAAACTACGGCTCGAGGCGCGACTGATCCGCCCGGCGGCGACTGGGCGCTATCCGTTGGTCGTTATCAGTCACGGATCACCGCGCAATAAAGCCGACGCTAAAACGAAGACGATCGATTGGGCAGACTGGATCGCCGACGATTTCGCGCGACGCGGCTGGATCGCCGCCACCGTACTTCGGCGCGGCTACGGGCATTCCGAAGGCGCCGTGTCCGAGGGCTACGGAAGCTGCAAGCAGCCGCACTATGCCGCGGCCGGTTTAGCCAGCGCGCAAGATCTGCTGCAGACCGTCAACTATTTGCAGTCACGGCCCGACGTCGACCCGAATCGCGTTCTGCTGCTCGGCATTTCAGCCGGAGGATTTGCTTCGATCGCAGCGGCCTCGCTGCACCCGGCAGGACTTGTCGGTGTCATCAACTTTGCCGGCGGGCGCGGATCGGTCTCGACCGACAACGTCTGCAATCCGGACGATCTGGTTGCGGCCTACCGTTCTTACGGCGGCACGGTCCGGGTGCCGTCGCTGTGGATCTACGCACGTAACGATCTCTTCTTCGGCCCCGATCTGGCACAGCGGATGTTCACCGCCTTTCACACCTCCGGTGCCCCAGGCGAGCTGATCATCGCCCCGCCCTACAAACAAGACGGGCACAGTTTGATCTTCGGTCAGCCCATGTGGCGCGACGCGGTGTACGGGTTCCTCAAGCAAAATGGGCTGCCGTCCACGGCACCATCGCTTCCGCCACCACCCGGCGGCGCCGCTGTCGAGCAGGCGTTCGCGAATTACCTCGCTACGCCCGATTACGAGAAAGCCTTCGTCATCGGCGAAAGGGGCGCCTACGGTTGGGCTTGGGGCTATGCCACGCTAGAGGAGGCGATAGCCCGCGCCCGCCGCGAGTGCAAAGACCGCTGCAGGCCGGTTTATGCGCTCGACGACACGCTGGCGGCTGACGCCGCCGAAGCGGCCGCGCGATCACCGTCCCCCGCAACGACACAGTCCATATCCGTCACCCCGGAAGGCGCCCACATCACGCCGCTGGACGGCCGCCTCCAGCAACCCCGCCACCCTTAACCGCACCTTAAACGCCCGCACGGCATCATGCCGGCCCCGGATACCGGGGTAGCGTATGGGGCACGGGGTTGGCACGGCGGAGCGCCTCAGCGCGCAAAGAGCCTGAGTTCGACATCGACGTCGCGCCGGCTGTCAGCATCGATCCTGCAAAGGATCGGGCCGCGCGCCTGCCGGCCGTGAAGGCGCGCGAGGAACGCGACGCAGACAGCGAGCCAGCGCCTCGCCGCGGCAGAGCCAAGTCCGAGAGCAAGCGCGACAAGGGCGCGTCGGGCAAACGCCGGCGCGGGGGCGGTGGCGGCTTCACCTGGCGTCGCGCCCTCTACTGGGCGGTCGTGCTCGCGCTATGGGTGATGATCGGGGGCATCGGTGCGATCGTGTGGGTCGGTATGCATCTGCCGCCGCTGCAATCGCTGGAGATCCCGCACCGCCCGCCCTCGATCCAGATCCTCGCCATGGATGGCAAGCCGCTGGCGATCCGTGGCGAGGGCAACGGTTCGACCCTGACTCTCAAAGATATGCCGCCCTATCTGCCGAAGGCCTTCCTGGCGATCGAGGATCGGCGCTTCTATCAACACCGCGGCATCGATCCGATTGGCCTCGTGCGCGCGCTCGCGGCCAACGCGCTGCATCGTGGCGTCTCGCAGGGCGGCTCGACCATCACGCAGCAGCTCGCCAAGAACCTGTTCCTTACGCAGGAGCGCACGATGATGCGCAAGCTGCAGGAGGTGGTGCTGGCGCTGTGGCTCGAGCACAAATTCACCAAGGACCAGATCCTCGAGATCTATCTCAACCGGGTCTATTTCGGCTCCGGCGCCTACGGGGTCGAGGCGGCGTGCCAGCGCTACTATGGCAAGTCGGCCCGGCAGGCGACGTTGGCGGAGGCAGCGATGCTCGCCGGCCTCGTCAAATCACCGTCGCGCCTGGCGCCGACCCGCAATTACGATGCCGCGCAACGCCGCTCGCAGGCGGTGCTCGCCGCCATGGCGGCGGAAGGATTCGCCAAGGAGGACGCGGTCAAGCTCGCGCTGGCGCACCCGCCGGCCATCGTCCAGCCATCCGCCGGCGGGTCCGCGAATTACGTCGCCGATTTCGTGCTCGACGTGCTCGACGACCTGATCGGAAGTCCGCAAGACGACGTGGTGGTCGAGACAACGATCGACCCGGCTTTGCAGACTGCCGCCGAGGGCGCGCTGGTCGATGCGCTTGCCAGCAAGGGGGCGAAGCTCGGCGTCAGCCAGGGGGCTGTCGTTGCCCTCACGCCCGATGGCGCCGTGCGCGCCTTGGTCGGCGGCAAGAGCTACAACGAGAGCCAGTTCAATCGTGCCGTGTCGGCGAAGCGCCAGCCCGGATCCTCATTCAAGCCGTTCGTCTATCTCACCGCGCTCGAGCACGGGCTCACGCCCGACAGCGTGCGCGAAGACCGGCCGATCGTGCTGAAAGGCTGGAAACCCGAGAACTATCGCCACGAATATTTCGGACCGGTCACACTGCGCCAGGCGCTGGCGAATTCGCTCAACACCGTCTCGGTGCGCCTGACGATGGAGTTTGGTCCGGCCGCGGTGATCAAGACCGCGCATCGGCTGGGCATTTCCTCAAAGCTCGAGCCCAATGCCTCGATCGCGCTCGGCACGTCCGAGGTGTCACCGCTGGAGCTCGTCTCGGCCTACGTGCCGTTTGCCAATGGCGGGCTCGCCGTCACCCCGCACGTGGTGATGCGGGTGCGATCAGGCACGCGCGTGCTCTACGTCCGCCAAGACCGGCCGCTGGGTCGCGTCATCGATCCGACCTACGTGGCAATGATGGATTCGATGATGCATGAGACGCTCGCGAGCGGCACCGCGCGTCACGCCGACCTGCCGGGCTGGATGGCGGCCGGCAAGACCGGCACCTCACAGGATTTCCGCGACGCCTGGTTCATCGGCTTCACCACCCACATGGTCACCGGCGTCTGGCTTGGTAACGACGACAATTCCCCGACCAAGAAGCTCACCGGCGGCAGCCTGCCGGTCGAGGTCTGGAGCCGTTTCATGAAGGTCGCGCATCAGCGCGCCGCCGTGGCTTCGCTGCCGGGCGTCGGCTCATCCGGCTTCTTCGGCAATCTGTTAGGCGGCGGAAATTTCGACGGCGAAAGCGTCGGCGCGGCAGCGGGCGCCCCGCCGCGGCCGACGGCCGGGCTTGATGCGCGCACGCAGACCGCGCGCGCGCCTGCGGAGCGCAGCGGCCTCGACGCCTGGCTGGTCAATCTGTTCAGTCGGCGCTGACTTATTTACCGATGCGCGCCCTGCGCGTCGTGATCCACAGCGTGAGTGCGCCGCCGCCGGTGATCGCAACCGCAAGCGACATTGGCCACACGCTCGCCCCGGTCAGCGTCCCGACAATGCCGCCGACGATCGCGCCGGCGCACTGCTGCAAAAATCCGATCAGGGCCGATGCGGTCCCGGCGTCATTGGGAAACGGCGTCAGCGCTGCCGCGACGGTCTGCGACTGTAACAGGCCGAGCCCGCCCAGATAGAACGCCATCGATCCGATGAGGATCGGCTCGGGAAAAAATCCGATCGCAGCGATCAGCATGCCGATGGCAGCGACCGCACACGCAAGTGCGCCGAGCCCCGCGGTGCGATCGAGGCCGAGCCGTAACACCAGTCGCGTGGCGAGGGTGCTGCCGAGAACAAAGCCGAGACAGGAGGTGGCGTAGGCCACCGCGTAGGCGAGCGGCGAGAACCCGAACACGAATTGCAGCACGAACGGCGAGCCTGCGATCCACGCAAACAAGCCGCCATATGCGACGCAGCCGACCGCCATATTGGCGACAAACACCCGGTGCCTGGCGATCCGCGCATAGTTGCGCAGCAAACCAGCAAGGGACGGCGCCGCGCGTGCCTGATGCGTCTCGGGTAGAAAGTGCCAAGCCAGAAAGCCCGCGAGTGCACCGATCGCAATCAGAAACACAAAGCCGGCGCGCCAGCCGAACGCCGTTTGTAACGTGCCGCCGGTGAGCGGTGCGATGATTGGGGCAAAGCCCATCAACATGCCCATGGCGGAGAGCTGGTGGCCCGCGCGTGCGCCCTCGTAGAGATCTCGCACCACCGCCCGCACCACTACGACCGACCCCGACACCCCGAGCGCCTGCAGGAAGCGACCGGCGACCAGCATGGCAATCGATGTTGATGCGAGGCAGACCAGCGTGGCTGCGCAATAGAGCACAAACGAAAGCACGATGATCGGCTTGCGCCCAATCCGGTCGGAGACTGGGCCATACACGATCTGCCCGATCGCAAAGCCGACCAGATAGAGCGAGATCGTCAGCTGCACGTGAGCAGGCGGTGCGGCCAAGGCAGCGGCAATCGCCGGCATGGACGGCAGATAGAGGTCAACCGAGAGCGGCCCGAAGCTCGTCAGGAACGCGAGTAACGCGGTGAGCGCGAACGTGTCCGGACGAAGCATGGCGGGGACGATAGCAGATGCTGGGTGGGAGGCGGTGCGATCGCTAATCGCTGCCGTAGCGATGCAGTTCGGCGCCATGCGCGTCAAGCCAAGTCTTGGCGACATCCATCTCCGGGCAGATACGGCGCACGATGCGCCAGAAGCGCGGGGCGTGGCTCATCTCCACGAGATGCGCAGCCTCATGCGCGGCGAGGTAATCGAGCACATGCGGCGGCGCCAGGATCAGGCGCCAGGAAAACGACAGCGCACCGTCCGCCGAGCACGAGCCCCACCGGCTCGACGTGTCGCGCACCGTGATGCGCGCGATGCGCGCCTCCAGCAGGGCCGCATAGCGGCGGCTCGCATCTTCGAGATCGCGCCTGGCTTCGCGCTTGAGAAAATCGCGCACGCGCCGCCCGATGTGCGGGGTCTCGCCGGCGACGCAAAGCAGCGCCTCGCCAGCGGTCATTTCCACCCACACGGTTCCACGCGCCTGCGGCCGGTGCGCAATGCGGTGCGGGGTGCCACGCAACGGCACGAGCTCCCCATCCACGAAGGGGGCGGCCGCCGGCAACCGGCGCAACCGCGTCGCGATCCAGGCGCCGTTGCGCTGGGCGAAAGCCTTGGCGTCCGACAGTGATCCGCGCAGCGGAATGGTGAGCACGACCTCGCGGGTCGCTGCGTGAACGCGCAGCGTGTAGCGGCGGGCCTGACGCTTGCGATTGAGGCGCACCTGATAGGTCGTCGTATCGAAGATAACCTCGATGGCCGGCGGGTCAGGCGGGCGGCGAAATAGCGCAAGCGGCATGGACGGTGTCTGGGCAGTCCGCGCGAACGCGGGTCCGATCTGGTGCGCGAACAAGAAAGCTGATTCGCGTCCCAATATTGCGGCAACCGCGCACCGCGCAAGCGGCCGCCACGCCGCAGTTTACGACCCGCGCCGGACCGTTTTGAGCTCGACGAGGTTGGCGGGCTTGGCGGCCGGCTTGCGCGGGCGCGGTCGAGCTGCGGCCAGCGGCTCATTGTTCGAGAGCATGAAGTCGGAAATACGCGGGGCAATTTCGGCCCGGAACCTAGAGCCGTTGAACACGCCATAATGCCCGACGCTTGGTTGCAGCCAGTGGGCACGGCGCTCCGCCGGAATGTTCACACATAGCCGATGTGCCGCCTCGGTCTGGCCGACGCCGGAAATATCGTCGTGCTCGCCCTCGACCGTGAGCATGGCGACGCGGCGGACAGCGGCGGGGTCAACCGGGCGCCCGCGATGCGTCATCTGCCCTTTCGGCAAGGCATGACGGACGAATACAGTATCCACGGTCTGCAGGTAGAACTCCGCCGCCAGATCCATCACCGCCAGATATTCGTCGTAGAACTCGCGATGCTTCTGCGCCGAGTCGCCGTCGCCGCGCACCAAGTGCATGAACAGATTGCGGTGCGCCTCGATGTGGCGGTCGAGGTTCATGCTCATGAAACCGTGCAGCTGCAGGAACCCTGGATAGACGTCGCGCAGCATGCCGGGATGCGGGAACGGCACCTTGGTGATGACGTTGCGACGGAACCAGTCGATGCCGCGCTCCTCGGCGAGCTTGTTGACGGCGGTCGGATTGATCCGTGTATCGATTGGACCGCCCATAAGCACCATGGAATTGGGCACGTAAGGATCGGCCCCCGCCTCCATCACGGAGACCGCCATCATCACAGGAACCGAGGGCTGGCAGACCGCGATCACGTGCGTGTTGCCGCCCAACGCGTGCAGCATCGAGACCAGGTAGTCGACGTAGTCGTCGAGATCGAACGGGCCTTCGTTCACCGGCACCGTACGCGCGTCCGCCCATTCAGTGATATAGACGTCGTGGTTCGGTAGGAACGCTTCGACGGTGCCGCGCAACAGCGTCGCGTAGTGGCCCGACATGGGCGCGACGATGAGGACGCGTGGCTGCGGTCGGTGCGGTGCATGCTCAAGCGTGCGCTCGAAATGCACGACCCGGCAGAACGGTCGTTGCCACACCGGTGTGATGTGGACCGGTACGCGTTCGCCGCCAACCATGGTGGATGAGATGTTCCACTCGGGGCGTCCGTAACGGCGCGTGGAACGTTCAAACAATTCGGCGCCGGCAGCGAGCGATTTGCCGAACGTGGTGTGCGTCCACGGATTGACCGGATTCCTGAACAGGAGCCGCGTCGCATCCGCCATCGCCCGCGATGGGATCACCGCCGCCTGGCTCATCTCATAGAACCAGTACATCGGCGCCGACAGCGGAAGGGCGCCTGCCCTTCCAAATTCACCGATTGCCATTCAGTCCCCCGGCCTTCCGCATTTTGCGTTGCAGCATCCTGTCTTCATCGTGTCACACAGTCAACATCGCACCATCGGCCAGGTGCTTCATTTCCCATGTGTGCACAACGAATGAAGCGAGCGCTGGTTTGCGTAAATATGGGGTTACCAGGGTTTATTCGCTGCCCTGCAGCAGAGAGCCATGCCGTCGCGCCGCCTGCAGGTATTTGAGAAAAGCAAAAATCGCGAGTGTGATCAGCACGATATTGATGCTCAGCGCCTCCAGCATGAGGTCGGCGCGGAACACATGCGTCAGCAGCAGGGCACGCATGCCCTCGAAAACATAGGTCGGCGGCAGCGTCCAGGCGATCACCTGCAACCAGGACGGCAGCACGGACACGGGATAGTAGACGCAGGTGAGCGGCAGGAAGATGAACATCAGCGTCCAGGCCATGTTCTCGGCGCCAAGACCATGCCGGAGCAAAATGCCGGACACGAAAATGCCGAGCGCCCAACTGGTGAGAATGAGGTTGACGAAGAACGCCGCAAGCGCGAACCCGAGTCCCCACAGGTTGAAACCGAAGAAGATGATCGCCAGCACCGTCACCGGGACCATGCCGATCGAGAGCCGGATGATACTCATGATCATCAATGCACTGATGAACTCCGGCGGCTTGAGCGGCGAGATCAACAAGTTCGCCAGATTACGCGAATACATTTCCTCGAGGAACGAGATTGAAAACCCGAGCTGGCCGCGGAACAGGATATCCCACAGCATCACGGCGCCGATGAAAGTCTGGCCGGCACGCGCCGGCATGCCGCTCATCTTGCCGATATAGGTCTGCAGAAAGCCCCACATGAACATCTGCACGGTCGGCCAGTAGATCAGGTCGAGCACGCGCGGCCAGGACGAGCGTAGCAGATACCAGTAGCGCGACACCATGGCGCCAACTCGGGTGAGCGAGAACGCGGCCGGATCGCGCGCGAGCAAGGGCCGAGTTGTTGGAAGCTGCGTGGTGGTCATGGGTGCCTGAGCGATGCAATGCGCACGGAGTTCTTACCCTCCCCTTGTGGGAGGGTCGGGGAGGGAGGTAGAAAACCGCACGCGCGTCCTATTCTTCATCCCGCCGCCTCCCGTGCACCCTCGCGGCGGCCGCGCGCGACATCGAGAAACACATCTTCCAGATTGTTACGGCCATAGCGCGCCAATAGCCGCGCCGGCGTGTCGTCATCAACGATGACGCCGCGCTTCATCATGATGACGCGATCGCAGAGCCGCTCGACCTCGTTCATATTGTGGGAGGCGAGCAGAACCGTGGCGCGACGCTCGGCCGTGTAGCGTTCCAGATGACCGCGTATCCAGTCGGCGGTGTCGGGATCAAGCGAGGCGGTCGGCTCATCGAGCAACAACACCTCGGGCGCGTTGATCAGCGCCTTGGCGAGCGAAACGCGTGTCTTTTGTCCGGCCGAGAGCTTGCCGGTCGGCCGATCAAGCAATTCGGTGAGGTCGAGGTCGGCGGCAAGGGCCGCAATGCGCGCGTCGCGATCCGCTACCCCGTAGAGCCGCGCAAATACCGAGAGGTTCTGCCGGATGGTCAATCGATGCGGCATCTCCACATACGGGCTCTCGAAGTTCATCCGGTGCAGGATGTGATAACGCTCGCGCGGCATGTCGCAACCGAGGATGCGGATCGTGCCCGATGTCGGCGCCACCAGCCCCATCATCATGGCAATGGTTGTTGTCTTGCCAGCGCCGTTGCCGCCGAGCAAACCCACGATCTGGCCCGGTTCGATAGAAAACGAAATGCCCGCGACCGCAGTGCCGCCCGGGTACTGCTTGACGAGATTGGAGACGACAATGGCCGGTTCGGTCGAGAGCATGGATGCCTGTTAGCTGCGCATTTTATGTGTGACAACGCAGAGAAACGACAATATCGGTACCCGGACCGCGAATCACCTCGTGAATTTGTTGAGCCATGGCGCGCTTTGCGGCTACAACCACCGCGGCTTGCAATAGCCTCGGCGAGCAATTAAATTACCGCATCGATTTGGCCGGACTACCTGGGCCGCTTCGCCTCGCACTGGCAGGCGCACGTTTCAGACTCTCTCCAAATTCGACGAACCGGGAGTGAGGCGCGAGCCTGCGCCGCCCCACGTGCATCTGTCAGTGGAAGGACGATTATGACGACTGGAACAGTGAAGTTTTACAATGGCAGCAAGGGTTACGGGTTCATCGCGCCCGACGACGGCAGCAAGGACGTGTTCGTGCACGCCACCGCGCTGCAGCGCGCCGGCCTCACCGACCTGCATGAAGGTCAGAAGGTGACCTTCGACGTGCAGACCGACCCGCGCTCCGGCAAGCTCGCCGTCAGCCGCATTTCGGCGCAGTGATGGCCCGCCCGTGTTGGCCCGGCCATCGCCGGCTGCTGACCCGGAAGCGTTCTGAATGCTATAATGTGTGAAAGTCCCGGCCGGCGCTACGCCGACCGGATCGGCATCAGCATGAGGTGTGCATGGCGAAAGAAGAACTGATCGAGCTTGAAGGTCTGGTGACGGAAATCCTCCCCGACACGCGCTTCCGCGTGAAGCTCGACAACGGACACGAGATCATCGCCTACGCGGCCGGGCGCATGAAGAAGAACCGGATCAAAACATTGGCCGGCGATCGCGTCACTGTGGAGATGTCGCCCTACGACCTGGAAAAGGGCCGGGTGATTTTCCGTCACAAGGACGAACGCGCGGCGCCGCGTACCGCTCCGGCACGGCCGCAGTTCCGACGCCGCTGAGCGGCCGTCGCCCTTATCGCGAAGAAACCAGCGACAGGTTCGGCCGATAGCGGCCGATGATCGTCTGCGACACGAAGGTGTCGGCGACCCGGATCGTGTGCACATCGCCGCAATGCGGGCAGCGCACCCGAATATCGATCAACTGCAAGCGCATGAGCGACGCCGCGTCGGTGTAGATCCCGGTGCTCACCGTGCGTTCATTGACCGGACAGCGGAACGAGAGCTCGCCGAACGTCGGTTCAGCCCGTTCCTGAGCGGAATGGTCTACGATCACGGCATGGCCCCATCGGATGCGAGCTACGGTGTGAAGGTAGGACGATGATCCCCGGAAATAAAGGGGTTCACTCTTCCATCGGTAGCCCGACATAGTTCTCGACTACCGCGGTCTGCGCCGCGCGCGAGCCGGCAATGTAATCAAGCTCGGCAAGCTGGATCTGCCGCTCGAACGGCGTATGCGTCGGGAACCGGTGCAACAGCGTCGTCATGTAGTTGGAGAACCGCACCGTCTTCCACACCCGCCGCAGACAGGTTTGTGAATACCGCTCGAGCAGGGAGGCGTCGTTCTTGCGCAGGAACGGCACGAGCCCGCGGGCCAGGACGCGCACGTCGGCAGCAGCCAGGTTGAGACCCTTCGCCCCTGTCGGCGGCACGATATGCGCCGCATCACCGGCGAGAAACAGGCGGCCATACTGCATCGGCGCGGCCACGAACGAGCGCACCGGCGTCACGCCTTTCTGGAAGATGCGCCCTTCGGCGAGTTCCGAGGTGTCGGCGTTGAGCCGGATATGCAGTTCCTCCCAGATGCGCGCGTCCGGCCACAGCGCCAGGTCCTCATCGGGCGTGCACTGCAAATAGAGGCGCGCGATGCGCGGGGAACGGCGGCTGGCGAGCGCATAGCCGCGCGCGTGGTTGGCATACGTCATGTCGGCGAGCGGCGGCGATTCCGACAGAATGCCGAGCCAGCCGAACGGAAAAATATGATCGTAGATGGTGAGTGCGTCCGCCGGGATGGCCGGGCGAGCTATCCCGTGGAAACCGTCACAACCGGCGATGACGTCGCACTCGAGGCGATGCTCTTCGCCCTTGTGGTGAAACCGAATGACGGGGCGCGGTCCGGCGACGTCTTCGAGTGTAGTCGCCTCCGCTTCAAACAACAGCTCGCCTCCCGCCGCGAGCCGCGCCGCAATCAAATCCTTCACCACCTCCTGCTGGCCGTAGATGCGCACCTCGCGGCCGTTGACGAGCTCCGGCATATCCATGTGAATGAGCCGGCCTTCGAAGCGGATGTCGAGGATACGATCGGTCATGCTTTCCCGCATCAGACGATCGCCGACGCCGAGTTGATGCATGAGATCGACGGTGCCCTGCTCGAGCACGCCGGCGCGCACGCGCCCCTCCACGTACTCGCGGCTGCGCGCCTCGAGGATGACGCTCTCGATGCCCGCACGGGCCAGCAGCAGCGCGAGAAAGAGACCGGCCGGCCCGGCCCCGATGATTCCAACCTGTGTCCGCATGTGTCCGCCGTTCGTCACTCGCTCGGTACGCGATCCGGCAACTAACTACCCACCATCTGGTCGGGTGAGAAGTCGATATCGAGCACTTTCCAATCCTGATATTTGTCTGCCGGCAATTTGTAAGGCGCGCATTGCCGCACGGCGGCGACCGCGCTGTCACGCAAGGCCGGCCCGAGCGGGCTCATCTTCGCCGCCACCATTTCGGGGTCGCGAACCAAAGCCCCACTCGGCGCGAGCGAAATGCGGATCACCATCTGCAGCTGTTGACCGGCGGCGAGCCCGGACGGCAGCTTGAAGCACCGGCGAACCTGCTCCTTGAACTCCTTCACGCCTTCCGTGAACTTCGCCATGCGCTCGCGGGCCGTGCCGCCTTCGCCCGTCTCTTCGACCGGCAATGACAGCGCGTCGGCGAGGCGCTTCATGTCGGCCGGCACGCTACCCGGCCCCGTCGGTCCCTGCGGCAACGACGCAACACCCGAGGTCGGCGTTGGCGTGCTTTGCGGCTGCGCCAACTGAGGCTGGGGAGGCTGCGACTGCGGATGCAGCATCTGCCGGGCAAGGTCCGTCGCGAGACTTGGTTGCACCGCCTTGGCCGGCGAAGGCGGCGGCTGCGCTGGAGCGGCGGGTTTGGCCGGGGAGGTGACCTGCTTCTCCTGGGCCGCGGGTTTCTCCGACTTTTCCGCGGACGTTGGCTGCTCCGATTTTGGATCCGGCTTGGCGACCGGTTTCTCTGCCTTGGCTTGCGCCTGGTCGTCCGCCTTGGCTTCGGTCATCCCTGGGGGCGCTTCGTTGGCGGGGACGAGGTCCACCTGCATGACCTCGCCGCTCGCCGTCGGCCGCAAATCGCGATCGGAGAACAGCATGAGCAGCACGTGCCCGATGATCGAAATGATCAGGGCCAGCCGCATGATATTCGCCGAATTCTCCATGTCCGGGTTGTAGCACAGCGGACAGAATGCAAACGACAGTCGCCCTGTCCCCCCTCAGGCGCGGTCTGTTATAAGGGTCTCTCCACACAAAACCGCAAAACCACTGGAAACCCCATGAAGCTCCTGTCATTCGCCAAGGACGGCGGCGCCCATGTCGGCGCGGTCGTGCCCGAGGGTATCGTCAACCTCACCGCCGCGCTCCAGGCCACCAATCCCGTCCGGAACCCTGTCGTCCGCCGTCATTCGGGGGCGCGAGCGAGCCCGGAATCCACATACGACCACCGTGCGAGCATCTGGATTCCGGGGCCGGCGTTCCGGGAATGACTGGCAAGAGGACACGTCTAAAGAGGCAACCCAGCGTCATCGCTGGATTTTGTTCCGGCGATCGCTTGGTTGCTAAGGCAATTCCATACCTATCGGATGGCCGGGCTAAACCCGGCCATGACGGCGGGCGCCGAAACTCACACCTCCGCGCGCTGCCTTTTCGAGGCCTGGTCCGCCCGCGAGGTCATGGTCGACACCGCTTCCTCGGTCCTGCGGCTTGCTTCGGCCATCGCATTCGATGCATTGCTGGTGAAAGCCTGCGCTGCCTTCTGCATTTTCTGGCCGAACTCCTTCGTCTGGTCCGCAATGGTCTGCGCCTGCCGGGCCATGAACTCGCTCTGACATTGTGCGAATTCCTGCGGTTCCTTGACGCTCGCCAGTTTCTGGCCGAATTCCATCGTGTTTGACATGGTTTTCTGGGTCAGCGACGTCATATGCTCGCGGATGGCGGCGGCCTGGGTCTCGAAATCCTCCGCCATCTTGCGCGACACCCGCAGGAAGGCGTCAACGGCCTGTCTGCTTTGATTGAAACTTTCCTCTGCGAACTCCCGGCCCCAGGTCGTTCCGAAATTGGCCGCCTGCATCGCGCGTTCGCTGCTTTGCTGGACGAAATCTGCTGTGTCTCGTGCCATTACCGTCTCCCTCGGCGCTCTGCGCCTTTGTCTTTGCTGTGTGGGGTTGAGGACGTCGCCGTCTCTTCAGGGCAACGGGTTCTCCCGCACCTTGTTCCCGCAACTCAAAAAAGTAACGCAAGGACAGTTCCCGCGGCAGAAAGCGTGCGAAACGAGCCGAATTAGCGACGGAACACGGCACGAGAGACGGAGACCGTCACGGAAAATGCTCGGCGTGCCAATCCGCTTCGAGATCCGGGTTGATCTTGCCATCAATCAGGAAAACACCGGGCGCTCCCTCGTCCACCCAGGCACGCACTGGGCCCAGATCGGCAACCGTCCGTACCGTCGCCGCCCGTGCGCCATAGCCGCGGGCAATGGCAGCGAAATCCGTTTCCGGAAATTGCACGAGATCGATCGAATAGCCCTGGCGCCGGAAGTAATGGACTTCGGCCGCATATGAGCTGTCGTTATAGATCAGGATGCACATCCGCAGTCCCAGACGGATTGCGGTTTCAAGGTCGGCAATCGACATCATGAAGCCGCCGTCGCCCGCGCCGAGCACCGCCATTTTGCCAGGATTTGCGATGGCCAGGCCAATCGCGGATGCCAGCCCAAGACCAACCGATTGAAACGAATGGCTGAGACACGACGCCTTCGGATTGGAAACACGGAGATAGCGCGGAACCCAGCCGCAGAAATGTCCCGAGTCCGATGCAACCACGCGATCCTTTGGCAGAATATCGTCCACTGCCTTGCTCAGCGTGCGAGGGTCAATGTACCGCGCGCTCAACTCATCCTGATACGGACTGTGATGGTTGTCGCCCGAACGGATGCGCTCGCGCGTGCGGTCATTGCGACGGCCGGATTTGTCGCTCGACGGAGCCGGCCTGCCAAGCTCGGTCAGCAGGGCTTCGGCCGTCGATTTCGCGTCGCCGAGCACGGCATGTTGCACCGGCCGCTGGTAGCCCAACTTTGGCGCTTCAATATCGATCTGCGCCACGCTTGCGCCCGGCGCAATCAGCTTGCCTTTCTTGGTGGTCCATTGCGTGAAGCTCACGCCAAATCCCAGGATGAAGTCGCTTTCGGCGATCAGCTCGTCAGCGGCCGGCGAGGAAAAGCCGCCGCAGATACCAAGCGACCATGGATTGTCAGCAAACAGACCATGGCCGCAAACCGACGTTGCAAGCAGCGCACCCAGGCGATCGGCAAGTGCGATGAGCGACTCTTCGGCGTCCGACAGCACGGCGCCGCGCCCGGCCAGAACGAGTGGGCGTTTCGCGCGCGCCACGGCCTCGGCGAGTCGACGCACGTCTTTCGGATCCGGCTGGAGGCGGCCCGGCATCGGCGTCAGTTCGAGCGGGGCATTCGTACCATTGAGTTTTGCGTCCTGCACATCGAGCGGCAAACTCAGTACAACTGTCTGGCGATCGCGCAAAGCTCGCGTCACTGCGCGCAGTAAATCACTCCGTGCGGACTGGGGCGTGTGCGTGCGCTCTGAGATGGCCCCAACCGACCGTACAAGTTCGGCCTGCTCAAAATAGAAATTCGATTTGACGTTTCCGGTCGGCACGTCTCCCGCCAGAACCAGAAGAGGTGTCCGGCTTTTTGCAGCTTCGCCAATGCCCGTGATTGCATTGGTGAGACCGGGTCCGGAATGCACGCTCACAAGCGTCAGCTCTCCGGTCGCCTTGGCATAGGCATCGGCCATGCTGGCAGCATTGCCTTCGTGCCGCGCAGAAATGAGCTCGACACCCGCCTCGACGAGTCCGTGCGAGATCTTGAAATTGGCAGTGCCGAGCAGACCAAAACATCGGCGCGCGCCGAGTGCCGCAAGGTCCTTTGCCAGGACTGCCGCGACGGTGGAGATGTTACTCAAAACGTACCAACTACCTTCGTTTGACTCCCTAACCTACCCATAACAATATAGGAAATACATGACAAACGACCGAGAGTTCGAACTCGGCAGGGGAGGATCGTCACTATGTGCAAGAGATTTGCGCTCGGATTAGCCGCGGCAATATTCATTTGTTCTTCCGGCTTCGCTCAGGAAGTCACCCTTCGCGCTGTGACGGCATTTGCCGAGAAAACAACCTATTCGCGCCCCTTTGAAAAATTTATCGAACAGGTCAACGCAGAAGGCAAAGGAATAATTCAGATCAACTATATCGGTGGGCCAAAAGCGATGCCGCCTTTCGAAGTCGGCAACGCACTCAAGGCCGGCGTAGTCGACATCGCCAACACGACCGGCGCTTTCACTACCAACGTCATGCCGGAATCCGATGCCTGGAAACTCACGGAACGCCCAATGTCGGAGCTTCGCAAGAACGGCGGCTACGACTACATGGCCAAACTCTACGCAGAGAAGATGAACGCCATTTTTCTCGCGCGGCTGGTCGACAACAATCAGTTTCATCTCTACCTGAACAAGCCGATTTCAACTCCGGACCTGACCGGTTTGAAGATTCGCATCACACCGGTCTACCGCGATTTCTTCCAGGCGCTTGGCGCCACGGTCGTGCAAACTCCGCCGGGCGAAGTCTATACATCGCTCGAGCGCGGCGTCGTCGACGGATATGGCTGGCCGATCACCGGTATCTTCGATCTCGGCTGGCATGAGAAGACGAAGTACCGCGTCGATCCCGGATTCTATACCGTTGAAGTCTCGGTCCTCGTGAACAAGACCACCTGGGACAAGCTGTCCGATGCTCAGAAAGCCGTGTTGCGCAAGGCGGCAGAGCGCGGGGAAGCGGAGGCGGCGGCCGAATTTGGCGCGGAGAATGCGAAAGATACGAAACGGCAGGCCGATGCCGGCATTCAAACCATCAAGTTCGATGGTGCGGTAGCCGAAGCCTACCGGGCTAAAGCCTACCAGGCTGGCTGGGAGGGCGTCATCAAACAAAGCCCCGAACACGGCCCGAAGATCAAGGAATTTTTCGCGAAGAAATAGCGACCTGTCCGCTTCGGTCCGATGAGCCCCAGCATGGCGCAACTGTCCGAGTGGTATGGGCGCTTGCTGGATGCACTGGTCTTGGTGGCGTGCCTTCTTCTGCTGATCATGACCATCATGATCGGTGCCGACGTTGTGTCTCGCAACGTGGGCGGCGGCGGCGTGGCCGTAAGCAATGAACTCTCCGAAGACATTCTCTATTTGATGACGCTGCTGGTAGCCCCGTGGCTGTTGCGTCAGGGTCAGCATATTCGCGTGGACATTGTCCTGCGCGCCCTGCCCGTTCGCATCGCCTGGCTGCTGGAATGGGTCGGCGACATCGTTGGCTTTCTCTGTTGTCTCTATTTCGTTTGGTACGGCTATCTCATAACGCGAGCGAGCTATGAGGCCGGCTCGATCAACATAAAGACGCTGGTCACACCCGAATGGTGGACACTGGCGCCGCTTCCGCTCGGGTTTGCCCTACTCGGTATCGAGTTTATTTTTCGTATGCATCGATTGTCCGTGGCCGAGGTCGGCTTGCGGGACGACGCCATTTCGGCGGCTTGAAAAGTCGGGCGGTCACCGGAGACGAAGCATGAGCATGTCCTGGCAGATGGCCTCGTTGCTGCTCCTCGGCGGCTCGACTGTCTTGTTGTTTGTCGGGATGCCGGTCGCGATCTCATTTATTGCAATCAATCTGATCGGCGCGACTTTATTTCTTGGCGGTGATGCCGGTCTGCAGCAGGTTGCGCGCAACAGCGTCGCAGCCGCGATCAACTTCTCGCTGACGCCGATCCCGCTTTTCATTCTGATGGGCGAAGTGCTTTTCCACACCGGCCTTGCACTGAAAGTCATCGACGGCGTCGAGCGGCTAATCCGCCAGGTGCCGGGCCGTCTCGCAGTCGTTGCGGTCATCGCAGGAACGATTTTCTCCGCGATATCGGGATCAACGATAGCGACGACAGCGATGCTCGGCTCGTTAATGCTGCCAGTAATGTTATCGCGCGGCTACAATCCCGTTTTAGCAACTGGCCCGATCATGGCGATTGGCGCAGTCGATATGCTCATTCCGCCGTCCGCGCTCACCGTCTTGCTCGGTAGCCTTTCGGGAATTTCGATTTCCAAGCTGCTGATTGGCGGGGTCGTGCCCGGCCTGATTCTGAGCGTCGCTTTCGTCGGCTATATCGTCGTTCGGGTGCTGACCCGGCCCGACCTCGCTCCGGCAACCCCGATAGAGAGCAAGACAGGATGGGCGCGTTACGAACTGCTTTTTCTTTACGTCCTGCCGCTCGGTTCTATTTTTGTTGTCGTCGTCGGCGCGATGTCCGCGGGAATTGCAACACCAACGGAATCGGCGGCATTGGGTGCACTTGCCACGATGGCACTGGCGGCCGGCTATCGCGCGCTCAATCGAGAAAATCTGATACGGGCCTTGCGCGGCACGGTCGCAATCTCCGGCATGATTCTCTTTATCATTCTCGGAGCGATCACCTTCTCGCAGATCCTGAGTTTTTCCGGCGCGACGCAAGGCATCGTCACGGCCATCCTTGGCCAGGGACTTTCGACTTTGGCCATCCTTTCCGGAATGATGCTGCTGTTGATTTTTCTGGGAATTTTCGTGGACCAGGTGAGCATGATGCTGATCACGTTACCCGTATTCATGCCGGTCGTTCAGCGCCTTGAGATCGATCTGATCTGGTTTGGGGTGCTCTACTTGATCTGCATGCAACTCGGGCTGCTGCTGCCACCTCACGGGCTCCTGCTGATGACGATGAAGGGCGTCGCTCCGCCACAGGTGACGATGGCACACATCTTTCAGGCGGTCGTGCCCTACATCGCGATGAGCATCGTGCTTCTGCTGATCATCATCGCATTTCCCGCGATCGCGACCTGGTTGCCAAATCTCTTGGGGTAAAAGAGCGGACTTGCTTGCTGGTATCGTGGTGCAGCCGCATGTCGCGAGGGTTCGCATGCGAATTCCTCTAACCCAGGAAAGCGGGCGCGGGCTGTCTGCGGGCGGGGTGCGGAAATCCCGGCAAGTCCTTGTCGCCGGCGCCGGGTAGCGCCATCATGTCGATTGAACTTGATGACGGTGTGCGCCGAGCGGTACGGCTCGATCTCGCCGCGTGTGCGACAAATATAGGGGAGACGAAGATGTTTACTTCGCGACTTGTGTGCGCGTTCGCGACCGCTGGCGCGCTGGTCTCGGTTGCCGAGGCGCAAACCGGTCCTTCACGCTGGGGGGCGGGCGATGAACTCGGGATGGCCAATACACTCGGTTCCGCCACCTGGCAGCGATGCGCACAGTCCCTGGCAAACCCCAAGGCCAAATCGTATGAGGTTTCACATCCGCGCTCGAACACCATGCCGCAATCGCCTTTCGGCACGCCGCTGCGCGACAAGTACCGGCCGACGGTCGGCATCCCCGGCACGGTCCATGCCTTTAACGGCGAGGAGACAGTGAGTGGGGAGGCCGGCGCCCAGGGCACCCAGATGGATGCCATCGGGCATTTTGCGGTGCTGCCCGAACCGTGGGACGGCAAGGGCGAATTCCCGGCTGACAAGGCCCGCTACTACGGTGGTTACAAACAATCCGACATCAAGCCCACGCCCGACTCGCCGTTGCAGAAGCTGGGGATAGAGAAAGTGCCGCCAATCGTCACCACCGCGGTGCTCCTCGATGCAAAGACATATCTGGGCAAAGGGGCGGCAATGAAGCCGGGCGAGGCCGTCACCACCAAGGACATCGAGGGGATGCTCAAAGCGCAGGGGCTCCAGGATCGCGGGCTGCTACCCGGCGATGTGCTCTACATCTACACCGGCTGGGGCGATAACTGGAAAGACCCCGACACCGAGAAATTCTACTACACAAAGGGTCCGGGACTCGCTTACGACGCCGCCAAATACATCGAAGACAAGCAGATCGTGCTCATCGCACTCGACAACCCATTTACCGATCCGGTTGCCGATGGATTCCTTGAGGGCAAGGCCGGGCCCCCAGCCGGCACACCGCCAAACACCCCGTTTGCCATCCATCATCACGATCTGACCCAGGCGGGCATATATCAGATCCAGAACGCCAACCTTGGCGCGCTCGCCCAGGACAAGGTTTGGGTGTCGTGCACGATGATCCTGCCGCTGCGCGCGCAGGGAAACTCCGGCTCGCCAGTCCGTCCGGTGGCCATCGGGGCGCCGGCACAATAGCGAGGCACGACAAGCTCGGTGGGCGATTTCGACTGTCCATAGCGCAGGGGCGTCAACGTGGGCGCGATCCCTGACGCGTCGCGCGTCACGCCGGACGTTCGACCCGCGTGTCGATTTCGCTGCGGAGCGCTCCGAAATCGATCGGCTTGGTCAGAAGCGCCTCGGCGCCGTTTTCCAGAGCCTTACGTTTCGTGTCTGCATCGCCGTACGCGGTGATCATGATGATCGGTACGTCCGGCCGCATAGCCTTGGCTTTGGGTAGCAGCTCAAGGCCGCTCATTCCCGGCATGTTGATGTCAGACAGGATCAAAATGAGGGAAGCAGCGCTCGCGCCGCTGATACATTCGAGTGCCGCAGGAGCAGATTGCGCAAATTCCATCGTAAACCGCCCGGCGCGCAAATCCCGCCGGAATTGCTGCCGAAACAGCGTCTCGACGTCGGGTTCATCATCGACCACAAGAATGAGGAGATTCACGCTCATGCTCCGATTTTGCCAAGCGAGGCCGCGCTGCGCGGCAGGATAATCTTGAATTCCGTGAATTGGCCTGGCTGCGTCTCGACCTCAATGGAACCACGATGCTGTTTGACGATGATGTCATGACTGATCGATAGACCGAGCCCCGTACCCTCCCCGGCGGGCTTGGTCGTGAAAAACGGATTGAACATCCTTTCCTTGACGTCGGGCGGGATGCCAGTACCGTTGTCACGAATCCTGATTTCGACTCTATCTCCAAGGTCCTTCGTTGCAGCGGCAAGAGTCGGCTCGTAATCGCCGCCGTTCTGTTCCGCCTTGCGTTTCGTCGCGGCGTAGAAACCATTCGAGATAAGATTGAGAAGCACGCGCGTAATCTCTTGCGGGAAAAGGTCCACCTCGCCGGCTGTCGGATCAAAGGACTTTTGCAGCGTGATGTTGAAGCCTTGCTTTTCGGCGCGCGCGCCATGGTAGGCCAGATTGAGGCTCTCCTCGACGATGGCATTGATATCCATCGGCCGGTGCTCTCCGGAACCTTGACGCGAATGCAACAGCATATTCTTGACGATGGAGTTGGCCCGCTTGCCATGCTGCACGACCTTGTCGAGATTGCCCTGAAGCATATCCGCAATCTCGCTGATCTCAGCCTGAAGCTTGCTGTCAAGCTTGGCCGCAGTGAGCGCATCGCGCAATTCATCAATCAGTTCGACTGAAACGGACGAAAAATTGTTGACAAAATTCAGCGGATTTTTGATCTCGTGTGCTATTCCGGCGGTGAGCTGCCCGAGCGAGGCGAGTTTTTCCGTCTGAACCAGCCGATCCTGGGCGGTACGCAGGTCGTCCAACGAACTTGCGAGCTCACGCGTGCGTGCCTCGACACTTTCGAAGAGCCTCGCGTTCTGTATTGCCAACACCGATTGCGCGCCGAAGGTCTGAAGTAGCTCAATTGCACCCTTGGAAAATTCACCGGGTTGCCTGCGTCGTACGACAAGCGCGCCGACGACCTTGTCGGTGCTGAGAAGCGGCACAATGAGCAGAGCGCGAAAGCCGGCACGGACAATGATATCAATTGTGCCCGATGGGTCGTTCTGAATATCGGGGACCTGTACCGGTGTACGCCGCAAGGCGGCCTGGCCCATTACGCCCTCGCCAATACGGATATGGCGTTCCCGAAGCGCGGCGGCAGTCGCCTCTTCCAGTCCGTAGGTTGCCCGTAAGCGGAATTCCTGGTCGGAATCGTCGACCTCATAGATAGCACCGGCCTCGGTGCTCGAGAGTTGCGTTGCCTTCGCCACGATGGTGGTCAAAACGGTTTCGAGATCGACCGTGGAATTCACCGCCTGCGTCACTTCGCCGAGCGCGCGCAACTCCCCAACCGATTGCGCGAGTTCTCCGGTTCGGGCCTGAAGCTCATGGAGCAAGCGGGTGTTTTCAATCGCAATGACAGCCTGCGCTGCAAAATTCGTCACCAATTCGACCTGCTTTTCGCTGAAGGCGCGCACTTCCTGCCGGTAGATGGCAAAAATACCGACCAGCTCGTTCTCCTTGAGCATTGGAACGTTTAACAGCGTGCGGAAACCACCGAGTTCAACGGCGGCCACAAAAACCGGCGCGCCCTCGGCATATGCAGACTCCGCCTTGACGTCGACAATATGAACTGCCTGCTTCGTCTCAAAGACACGACTAAAGGCAGTATGTGGGCCAGGTCGCTGCGGGCCTCGTTGCCAAAACTCTTCAAATTCATGCGGCACACCATACATCGAAGCCGCCTGCACAACGCCATCCTCGTAACGAAACAGGACTCCAAAACTCGCTTCGCAGATGCGAACCGCATTGGCCAACATCGCCTCGAATACCGGCTTCAGTTCGCCAGGCGAACTTGAGATGACCTTCAGGACTTCGGATGTGGCCGTCTGCTGCTCCAGCGCTTCAGTCAGCGCCTGCGTCCGCAGCTCGACTTTCTGTTCCAGGCCGGTGTAGGACTCCTGCAATCGGCCGGCCATATCGTTGAACTGATCGGCAAGCGCTTCAAGCTCATCGCCGGTGTTGACCGAAATTCGTTGCGAGAGATCGCCGCCACCAATCCGGGCGGCTCCGGCCCGTAACGCCTGGATCGGCACAACCATCCTGCGCGCGAGAAATATTCCGGCGAGCGCCGCCAGACACAGAGCGGCAAACAAAACCAGGGCCGTGCGTTGCATGGAATAGATTAGCGGCTGATAAGCCTCATCGACCGGCAGCTCCACAAATACCGTCCAGCCGAGTGGAGCGACCGGTGCAAAGGCGGTCAAAACACTTCGACCCTGGATGTCAGTCGCGGCCTGAATATCCGCTGCCGGTTTTCCGGCCTGAGCAAGCTGTGTCGCCTGCACCTGGGCAAGCCGCGTCATATCCGTATTGCGCAGGACCAGACTGATGTCCGGATGAGCGATCAGCCGCCCGCGTGCATCCACCACATAGGCCTGGCCGTGTTCGCCAACCTTGATCTTGGAGACGACGTCCCAGATGAGCTTGAGATTAACTTCCGCAATGCTTACGCCGGCATCGCGCCGCGTGCCCGCAAGTGACAGGGTCATGTATGGCTCAGACTCGCGGCGGAAATAAACGGGGCCGTAGTAAACCTTGTTTTTCACCGCTTCGGCGAACTTCGGCTCCTTCGACAGATCGAGGCCACTGCCCACAACGTCCATGGCCAGTCGCGACACACGGAGTTGCTCCTTGCCACTGGCATCCACCTGCGAAAGTTCGGTGATCGCCGGAACCTGACGCAACAGGCGCAGCGCATCGAAACGTCGCTGTTCGATAGTTTCGACCGACCAGAGCAGCTGTGTTGTCCAGCCGACCTGACTTTCGATTTCCTTGATGAACTGCCCGATCTTGGTTGCCGCAAACTCCGCTTGCTCTCGCTGGATCTGGATCAATGCATCTTTGTGTTGCTGGTAGGAGACCCATATTTCAAAAAGACCATTGGTCACGAGCGCAACGCAAACCACGGCAACAAACAGCCCGGCATATTTCAGGAAGAGGCGACTGCGGATTTTCCGCCAACTCGGCATGTCCGCCTGAGCCGTCGCGGCGCTATCCGTCATTCGATCACCTCGTCAGCGGCAAAGACCACAGAGTCAACCTGCCGCGGCACCGGCGCGGGCGCTGCCACACCACTGAGGACACTCAGAAATTCCCGCCGCCTCATACGTGCGCCCCTGGCTCGGGGGGGCATCGTAGCCGGTTAAACCAGCATACTGGAAGGGGGCGGATGACCTGCCGTGTGCCTTTGCGCGACCGCTGATCCGATAAAAACGCCGAACCTGGGGCTCCGAGAAGCCCATAAGCTGTCCAAACGTCGATCCTGAACAGCGAGGCCTCCGGATGGTCACCGGAGGCCTCGTCAGCTTGCTAAAGTTCTAAGAACCCGATTCGTTCAATGAACTCATCAGCCCGGGCATTCAGAAAGGCCGCTGCAGGCCCCGAGGGTGAAATTTGCTTTTTCCTTGGCCGTGCCGGCCGCAATCTCAAGAGACTCATCGGAAACTCCGCTGATGAGGAGCTCTTCTTCGTTCCGGTCGAGTCCTAGGGTCTTGTCGATCATGGTATCGATCCTTTCCTTGCACACAGGTTGCGGTTAATGGGCGGACGTGCGTTGGGTCCTTAGGCCTTCCAGAGCCACTTCAGAGCTTCCGCCGGGGCTTCTGTCTGGCCGAACGGGAGATGATAGTCGCCTCGAATCGCCAAGTCATTCGAGCTGAAAGAGAGACGACGCCGTTCGGCGACACGTTCGGCTATAGCGGCCCGGCCGGTCCAGTTCATGAACGTGTCGGACATGGGTGCCTCCAGTCATCGAATTCTATCTTCAACCATAGGGCTACGGCCGAGTTCACGGTGTGATGGGGGTCACATAACGGGCGATTCTCGTCAGCGCGGAGTTTGCAAGGCTCACGCGCCCGTTAACCAATCGATTTTGCGGCAAGCCGTTAGGCGACGCGACACCGCTACTCCATCGCAATTCGTACGCCTGTCGCTCCATTCAAAAGCCGTCTGAGGTGGAAAGACGCCAGTTGATCCTCCCGATGTTTCCCGACGTGAGCTGCGAACGCCGCGATTGCTCCCGGATCGTCATTTTCCAATTTGGAAAACGCGCTCAAATAGCTTTTCGTGGCGACATTCTTGTACTGCTCTTCGCGAAGTGGTTCGAAGGCACGCATTGCCTCCGCCTTGCCTCTCAGCACAAGGTCGCCAATCGGCCGTCCACGAAAATCCTTCACTTCCTTTGCAAGAGACGCGCTGACGCAAATTCGCGTGCCGAGTTCCTTATTGGCCGTTTCGAGCCTCGCTGTAACATTGATGGTATCGCCATAGGCCGTGTAGTCGAAAAACCGCCCGCCACCAAAATTCCCGACGATCGCTGTTCCGGCATGAACGCCAATCCGCGTTATTCCCAACGGAACGCCCTTTTTATTGCACTGTTCGCGAAACGATTCTGCAAATTCATCCAGCGACAAGGCGCAAGCCACGGCGCGCGCCGCATGATCCGGCTGCTCCGCCGGCGCACCAAACAGAACGTGCAGGGCATCTCCGACAATCTTCGCAACCGTCCCGTCCTGTGCGAATACGATGTCGGTCATGCCTGTAAGATAGTCGTTGAGGAGCGGGCCAAGTACGGTCGGTTCCAACGTCTCTACAAGAGCAGTGAAGCCTGCAATATCGCTGAAAAGTGACGCGATCTCACGGCGTTGTCCGCCGAGATCGACGGAACCGGTATCGTTTGCCAGGCGCTGGGCAATGTTCGGTGAAAAATATCGCGACAATGACGCGTAGGCTCGTTCCGCTACCGCTTGCCGCTCACGGGCTTCCCGCAGAAGTCCGATGTGGCGAATGGTCTTGGCGATTGTCGTTTCCAGATCAAGGAAATCGATCGGCTTCGTCACGAAATCGAAAGCCCCGCGATTCATTGCGGTACGGATATTGGTCATGTCGCCGTAGGCTGAGACAATGATAGTCGATATGTGTTCGTCGCCCTCCTGCAGCTTTTGCAGGAGCGACAACCCATCCATCCTGGGCATATTGATATCGGTGACTACGAGATCGATGCCGTCATTCGCCTTTAACGCCGCCAGGGCTTCAACGCCGTCGCGAGCGAATAAAAAAGCAATCGTTCCCTCACGGATTTGATGACGAAATTTCTGCAAAACCAGAGCCTCGAGATCCGGTTCGTCATCAACGACTAGAATATGAGCAGTCATGCGGCACGTTCAATGCGCAAATCGATTTCGTTACGAAGCATCAAGAAATCGATTGGTTTCGTAAAGAGATCTTCGGCGCCGCTCTCCAATGCCTTGCGTTTGGTATCTGCGTCGCCATAGGCGGTAATCATGATGACCGGGACATCGGGCCTTACGGCCTTCGCCCTGGGCAGGAGTTCAAGACCGCTCATTCCCGGCATGTTGATATCAGACAGGATCAGAATGAGAGAGGCAGAGCCCGCTTTGGCGATATGTTGCAGGGCGTCAGGCGCCGACTGGGCAAATTCCATCGTAAAACGGCCGGAGCGAAGGTCGCGGCGGAATTGCTGACGAAAGAGCAATTCGACATCCGGCTCGTCGTCAACAACAAGAATAAGAAGATTCACGTGGCTGCCCCTGTTCTTCCTGATGTCGCGGCGTTGCGCGGCAGGATGATCCTGAATTCGGTGAATTCCCCGGGTTCTGTAAGGACCTCAATAGACCCGCCATGTTGCTTGACGACAATGTCATGACTGATCGACAGGCCCAGTCCAGTCCCCTCTCCGGCCGGCTTGGTCGTAAAGAAGGGATTGAAAATTTGGTCCTTTACGTCGGGCGGAATGCCATTGCCGTTATCGCGAATTCTGATCTCTACCCGGTCGCCGAGGTTCTTTGTCGACGCCAAAAGTGTCGGTTCGTATCCCTTGTTTCCTGCCTGAGCTTTCCGCTTTGTTGCGGCGTAAAAGCCGTTTGAAATCAGATTGAGGAGAACGCGCGTAATTTCCTGCGGGAACACATCAACCTCACCCGCACCCGGATCAAAAGACTTCTTCAATGTAATGTTGAACCCCTGTGTCTCCGCTCGCGCGCCATGATAGGCAAGATTGAGCCCTTCCTCGACGATGGCGTTGATATCCGCCGGCCTGTGGTCGCCTGAACCATGACGCGAGTGCAGTAGCATGTTCTTGACGATCGAGTTGGCCCGTTTTCCGTGCTGCACAACCTTGCCGAGATTGCCTCGTAATATGTTCATTATCTCAGTGATCTCGGTGCCCGCCTTTTCACCAAATTGCGCGTTTTGCAGCGTTTCCTGCAGCTCGTCGACCAATTCAGCCGAAATGGCCGAAAAATTATTGACGAAATTCAGTGGGTTCTTGATCTCGTGCGCGATACCGGCAGTGAGCTGGCCAAGGGAGGCGAGCTTTTCTGTCTGAACGAGACGATCCTGGGCCGTCCGCAGATCCTGCAAAGACTTTGCGAGCTCGCGCGTGCGGGTTTGCACGTCTTCGAAAAGGCGTACGTTCTCGATTGCAATCACGGCCTGGTCGGCGAAGGTCGTGACCAACTCGATTTCACGGCCACTGAATGGCCGAACAGTGGTGCGCTGAAGAGCAATAACGCCGATGGGACGCCCCTCACGCATGAGTGGGACCCCGAGCACAGTCCTAAAGCCTGCCTTACTCTGAATCTCAAAGTTCTTGTATTCGGGATCGGCCATCACGTCAGGAATGTGGATGGTTTTGCCCTCAAGGATCGTGCGCCCGATCACGCTCCCGCGTCCGGGCTCGTGCGGAACGCTTTTGAGATATTCGCTGATCTCGTTCGGAAATCCGTAGGTCGTGGCATAATAGTAGGCGGTGCCTTCCTGCCGCGTGACGGTGGCCATCTCCGCCTCACAGAGCCGGGCGGCAAACTCGGTGAGTGTTTCGAGCACCGTTTGCAGGTCGAAAGCCGAGCGGCTGATGACCTTGAGCACGTCAGCGGTCGCCGTTTGCTGCTGGAGC
>CAWHQY010000026.1:0-69525 GCA_963831505.1 uncultured Alphaproteobacteria bacterium
TCATCGGCGCGGCTGTCGTCGTCTCCCTTGCCCCGAAACGGGACAAGACAGGGGCTCCGCCAATGGGATAGCCAGAACCATGCCAGGACGGCCGCGTCCGATTTCTCAGGCACGAGATGCGCGGGAAGAGCGTGTTAAGATTAACGCGCCGGCGCCGATCGCGAGCCGCGAAGGCGTCGCGCGGGGTTCCGTTGGGATCCGGAGAGTTTCCTCGCATCGGATCGGATGAGGTCTGTCACATCCCTCGGGACGATCGGCGGTCGCCACTATGTCGGCGCCGCGATCGAGAAGCGGCTGATGCCACGTATGGCACTACGCGGCCGGCGCGGATTCTTGGTTACTATGGCGGCGGACGGCACCATGACGTCCTAATAGCAATGCCTCCAATCGATATGTTGGTTACGGACGACAGGCAAAAACGCGCCCGCCGCCGCGTGGCTCGATTTCTCGCCCGAAATTGAGGATCGGTGGATCTCGGACGATTGCCAAAGCCCAGTCAATTCAGATGAAGGTATCAAAAACATCTGTCATCTGCCGCGAACCAAAATCCCTGCATTGGTGAGGCATTCCTCGTCCGTAAATGGCCTTATCCTTTGACCAAACTTCGAATTAAGCGGATCGATGAAGATGTAATTTGCCAATAAGCACTGAACAACGGCGCCGCTATGCTCATCGTCGGATAACATCGCGTGATGCGGCTCGTCGCCGGGCGTGGCGAACGAAATTTGTTCGCGGCCAACTGTAACAGTGCCGCGAGCGAGGTTGATGCGCGATTTATATTTTGGGGAGTCTACGTAGTTGTAGAGATCAACAAGGGTCACATGCCGACGCGCCCGAACCACAATGTCTATTCCGACATTGACAGCAACTATAGCACTGGTCACGGCCTGCCGCTTGGCTGGGTCAGGAAAGTGGGCAATAAAACCAGAAGCTCTGGCCGCGGTCTTGGAGGTTAGTAACGATCATGTTTACCGCTTCGGTGGTGCGTACTGTGTCTATCGCGGTTGCTACACTGGACACGATTCTATCAATGTAATCCTTCAAGGATTGCCCAGCGAGCACACCGTTGTAAATGTTGGCGTAGGTGTTGTTCCAGATCGCAAAATCATTGGCACCAACGTAAAGGACTACTGTGTTAATCTTACCGGCAGCGACTTGTTGGGCTAGACCCGTGGCTTGGCCGGTTTTGACAACGTCTTCGGCGGTCGCGCCAGTAAGCGCCCAATTGTATTCGTACCCGCTGCGGCGCGTGCCGCTCCAACTGCCCCATGGGCCTATGTCGATGCCGCGATAGCGCTGCAGTTGTTCGCCCCAGTTGAGGGTTGTTGAGGCATATATGCCGCCTCGATTGTTTTCGTCGGCACGGTATTCATCCGAGTTGCTATCGCCCATTATGCCCAAATGGACCGGCGCGCCAACGGACGAACCGCCAAAAGTGATCGTTGTCCAACAGAGTACAAATGTAACTATGAAAAAGCGGTTGTATGACATTCGTTGGTACCATGGATGGATCGTCTAAACGCGGCCAGAATGGCTTCTGTCTTCGCTCTCGCTGCTGTCCGCGCGAACCCTTGACGAAAAGATCGCTATGGTATCGAATTATTTGATGAACACAAATTCTCGTTCTCTGGCCGCGCGATTGTAATTCTGCTTGAGGCAGTTCTCACAAATGCTAATTGGCCGAACGTTCGTTCCATCCGTTCAATGGCATCAAACTGCTCTGCGTTCGCCACGTACGTCAGCAAGGGGTCAATCACTACCAAAATCAACCATTTGGGTCACTTCCGCTTATCCCTCAACAGCGGAAGTACGGAGGACATCGGCGTTGATCGGGTTCGTGCCAAAACCGGAAGCGGTGACCGGCCGCCTCGATGTCCGCTTCACCGAAAAGCAGACATTCGTCGCCAAAAGTTCATCGTTTTGCGCCAGGAGTAGACGGCAGGCTGCTACGACGGCGCCACGACCCCCCGCGAGTTGCTCAGGGAGCGTGCCGCCCTTCAGGGGCAGTGGCTGGTTGCCAAGCATCACTTGACCACTACGTCACGCGTGTTGCGGGGATCAAGCGAGTGCTTTGCGATCAGGGTCGCTACAGTCAGCGACGATCTGGTCGGCGTCCTGCATGATCTTGAGCTGTAGCGATCGTGCCGTTGCAGCCCCATACTTTCGCCAACCACTTCAAGGATTATGATGCGGAATGGCCAGTCGCGCTCGTGCGCGCACAGTTCGCGGTGATCGGAATGATCAGTGCATCAATGCCTGCATTGCGCGACGCCTCAAGTTCCAAAAGCTGCAATTCGCGCTTGAACTTTGGAATACGCTAACAATCACGCTCTGGAACACCACCGCCGGCTGGTTCGGATCGACATGTTCGATACCGGGACCATCGTCCAGAATTCGGCGGCGGCTTCCACGACGCCGGCCACACTGAGATGTTTGCAGCGCGACTAGCATACGGCGATTTCGCGCGACGCCAAGCGCCAACCCCGTGGCGATTGATTCATGTGCCATCGTTCATGCTGCTGAATCCCTGCGCTAGAGTTCTCGGCGTACCGCAATCTTTCTTTTCGTACGCCATGGCCCGAACGGGGTCAGCCACTTGTTGCGGGAAGCGAGTTTTTGCCTTTTCTGATCATCCCAATCCGAGGCCGCCTGAAGCGACCCCGGTAATTGGGGGCAGCGGTGTCAATCCATTCCTTTCAGTCGGAAGCACTTTCCCGCGGTGCGCGCATGCTGCGCACGGCATTCGGTCCTGCGATTACACGTTTTCTCGAAGATACCTCAATCATTGAGGTGATGCTCAACCCAGATGGTCGGTTATGGATTGACCATCTGTCGGGAGGCCTGGCGGAGACAACCGAACGCCTGTCCGCTCCTGACGGCGAACGCATCGTTCGATTAGTCGCCCATCACGTTGGCGCTGAGGTTCACGCAGGCAGCCCGCGGGTCTCGGCTGAGTTACCCGAAACGGGTGAGCGCTTCGAGGGACTGTTGCCGCCGGTGGTCGCCGCGCCAGCCTTCGCGATCCGAAAGCCGGCGGTCGCCGTGTTCACGCTGGAGGACTACGTGGCCGCCGGGATCATGACCTCGGGCCAAGCCAGCGCTTTGAGGGTCGCGGTCGAAGCACGCAAGAACATACTCGTGGCTGGCGGCACGTCCAGCGGCAAGACGACGCTCACCAATGCGCTGTTGGCCGAAGTCGCCAAGACGTCGGATCGGGTTGTTCTCATCGAAGACACGCGTGAGCTTCAGTGCAAGGCCCCGAATCTCGTGGCGTTGCGCACCAAGGACGGCGTGATCTCGCTGTCGGATTTGGTCCGTTCATCGCTGCGCCTGCGGCCCGATCGCATTCCGATCGGGGAAGTCCGCGGTGCAGAGGCTCTCGATCTGCTCAAGGCCTGGGGCACGGGTCATCCCGGTGGAATCGGTACCATCCACGCGGGCACCGCGCTCGGAGCGTTGCGTCGACTCGAGCAGCTGATCCAGGAAGCCGTCGTCACGGTCCCCCGCGCCCTGATCGCGGAGACCATCAACGTTATTGCCGTTCTTTCCGGTCGCGGTGCCGATCGCCGCCTGGCCGAGCTCGCCAGCGTCACGGGGCTCGGACCTTCCGGCGATTACAGCCTTGCAGCATTGGGGGACCAATCATGAGTGTTACATCTTCGCTGGAACGATGCGTCATTTCGACGACCGTATTGGCGACTACCTCACTGACCGTCGGCCCAGCCTTCGCTGCTGGCTCCAACATGCCGTGGGAGCAGCCGCTCAATCAGATCCTGCAATCGGTCCAAGGTCCAGTCGCGAAGATCATCGCGGTCATCATCATCATCGCCACAGGGCTATCGCTGGCGTTCGGCGATACCTCGGGCGGATTCCGCAGGCTCATCCAGATCGTGTTCGGCCTATCGATCGCGTTCGCAGCGTCGAGCTTCTTTCTGTCGTTCTTCGCGTTCGGCGGGGGAGTGGTGATCTGATGGATGCAGAAATCCCAGGCTTCGTCACGCCCGTGCATCGTGCGCTGACCGAACCGATCCTGATGGGCGGTGCGCCGCGCTCCATCGCCATCGTCAACGGCACGCTCGCGGCTGCGCTCGGCATCGGTCTGCGTCTTTGGATGGCGGGCCTCCTCCTTTGGTTCGTCGGCCACATGGTCGCCGTCTGGGCCGCCAAGCGCGATCCTGACTTCGTCGAGGTCGTACGACGACACCTGCGTATCCCCGGTCACCTCAACTCGTGAGTTCTCTCATGATGAACCTAGCGGAGTATCGGCGCTCGAATACGCGTCTCGCGGATTTTCTGCCTTGGGCGGCTCTTGTTGATGAGGGGATCATCCTCAACAAGGATGGGTCGTTTCAACGGACAGCAAAGTTCCGGGGGCCTGATCTCGATAGCGCCGTGCCAGCCGAACTTGTCGCCATTGCCGGTCGCCTCAACAACGCCTTGCGTCGTCTCGAATCCGGTTGGGCGATTTTTGTCGAAGCGCAGCGCCATTCCGCAGGCAGCTATCCACCCAACACATTTCCGGACGCGGCGTCCGCCCTGGTCGATGCTGAGCGGAGGGCACAGTTCGAAGAAGCCGGCGCCCATTACGAGTTCGAGCTATTTCCTGACGCTTCTCTATCTGCCGCCGGACGAGGGCACGGCGAAAGCCGAACGGCTGCTTTACGAAGGTAGCAACCGCACCGTCGACGCTGATGCGCGTGAGGTTCTCCGCGGGTTCGTCGATCGGACCAACCGCGTGCTCCAACTCGTCGAAGGTTTTATGCCGGAGTGCGCCTGGCTCGACGATGAGGAGACCCTGACTTACCTCCACTCGACGGTCTCGACCAAACGGCATCGCGTCAGGGTGCCCGAGATCCCGATGTATCTCGACGCATTGCTCGCCGATCGGCCGCTGACCGGTGGGCTCGAGCCGATGCTAGGTTCAGCGCATTTGCGCGTCCTGACCGTTGTGGGTTTCCCGACGGCGACCACGCCCGGAATTCTCGACGACCTGAACCGCCTCGCGTTCGCCTATCGTTGGTCGACCCGCGCGATCATGCTCGACAAGACGGATGCGACAAAACTCCTGACCAGGATCAGGCGGCAATGGTTCGCCAAACGGAAGTCGGTAGCCGCGATCCTGAAGGAGGTGATGACCAACGAGGCTTCCGCCCTTCTCGATACCGACGCGCATAACAAGGCGATGGATGCCGACGCCGCGCTCCAGGAGTTGGGCTCGGACGAGATCGGGGAAGCCTTTGTCACGGCAACTGTCACAGTCTGGGATAACGAGCCCGCGACGGCCGACGAAAAGCTCCGCCTCGTCGAAAAGGTGATCCAGGGCCGGGATTTCACCTGCATGATCGAGACGGTGAATGCGGTCGAGGCCTGGCTCGGCAGCTTGCCAGGGCATGTCTACGCCAACGTCCGTCAGCCGCCGATCTCGACCTTGAACCTGGCGCACATGATCCCGCTGTCCGCGGTGTGGGCCGGGGAGGCGAGGGACCATCATTTCAAGGCGCCGCCCTTGTTCCTGGCCAGGACGGAGGGATCGACCCCGTTTCGCTTTTCGCTTCACGTCGGCGATGTCGGTCATACTCTTGGTGGTCGGACCAACCGGCGCCGGCAAATCAGTGCTGCTGGCGCTGATGGCGCTCCAATTTCGTCGCTATCCGAACTCCCAGATCTTCGCGTTCGATTTTGGCTGCTCCGTACGTGCCGCCACCATCGCCATGGGTGGCGATTGGCATGACATCGGCGGCGTGCTGTCGGGCGAATCCGCAGAATTCGTTGAGCTTCAGCCGCTTGCGGCAATTGACGATCCGTCTGAGCGTGGTTGGGCAGCAGAGTGGATCAGCCGCGATCCTCGGCCGTGAGAGGGTCGAAGTCACGCCGGAAGCAAAGGATCATCTCTGGTCGGCACTGACCTCGCTGGCTTCAGCACCAATCCAAGAGCGGACTCTGACCGGTCTTTGCGTCCTTCTTCAGTCGAATGTATTGAAGCGTGCGCTCCAGCCCTATTGCCTTGGCGGGCCATATGGCCGGCTTCTTGATGCGGAATTCGAGCGTCTTGGCGAAGGCTCCGTCCAGGTCTTTGAGACCGACGGACTGATTGGTACGGCAGTCGCGCCGGCCGTCCTTTCCTATCTGTTCCACCGCATTGAAGGACGGCTTGATGGCCGGCCAACTCTGCTCATCATCGATGAAGGGTGGCTAGCGCTTGATGACCAAGAATTTGCGGGTCAACTACGTGAGTGGCTGAAAACCCTTCGCAAGAAGAATGCTTCCGTCGTCTTCGCTACCCAATCGCTTGCTGATATCGACGGCTCCGCGATCGCGCCGGCGATCATCGAGAGCTGCCCGACGCGGATTTTGCTGCCCAACGATCGCGCCATCGAGCCGCAGATCATGGCGATCTACCGGCGCTTTGGACTTAACGACCGCCAGATCGAAATCCTCGCCCGCGCGACGCCGAAGCGCGACTACTACTGCCAGTCGCGCCGCGGCAATCGCCTGTTCGAACTCGGTCTTGGCGAGGTCGCGCTCGCCTTCACCGCGGCTTCCTCCAAGGCCGACCAGGCGCTGATCGAGCAGGTCCTTGCCGAAGGTGGCCGCGACAACTTTGTGCCGGGCTGGCTGAAGGCCCGCGACGTCGCCTGGGCGACCGATCTCATCCCGCATCTCGCTGAATTGGAGGCATCCAAATGAACCGCCTCCATCGTCTCGCTACCGCCGGCGTGATTGCGTTTGCTGTGTTTGTCTGTCCCGAGCCCGCCTCCGCGCAGTTGGTCGTGTTCGATCCCAATAACTATGCGCAGAACGTACTGACGGCCGCTCGTGCCTTGCAGCAGATCAACAACCAGATCGTGTCGCTGCAGAACCAGGCGCAGATGCTGATCAACCAGGCGAAGAATCTGGCCACGCTGCCGTTCTCGTCGTTGTTGCAACTGGAACAGTCGATCCAGCGTACCCAGCAGCTGCTCGCCCAGGCCCAGCGCATCGCCTATGACATCCAGCAGATCGATCGTGCATTCTCGACGACCTACGCGCCGGCATCGTCAAGCCTTTCAGACCAGGCGTTGATCGCGAACGCGCAAACGCGTTGGCAGAACGCGATGGCCGGCCTGCAGGACGCCATGCGGACGCAGGCCACGGTCGTCGGCAACCTCGATACCAACCGTACCCAGATGTCAGCCCTTGTCACCTCGAGCCAGGGCGCGACCGGCGCGCTGCAGGCGAGCCAGGCCGGCAATCAGCTCCTGGCCCTGCAGGCCCAGCAACTCGCAGATCTCACGGCCGTCGTCGCGGCCCATGGGCGCGCACAAAACCTGGAGTCCGCCCAGCATGCCGCCGCTCAGGACCAGGGCAGGGAGCAACTGCGGCGATTCCTGACGCAGGGCGCCGGCTATCAACCCACAACCGTGCAGATGTTTCACTGATGAACACGAAAAAACTCGAACGGCTCCCGACCGTGGCGGCCGTGGTGCTCGTCGTCCTCGTAGTTGCCGCCTGTGCAATTCGGCTTCGTGGCGACGAAGGGCAGACAAACACGTCCGCGTCCGCCGATCGTGACCTCCGATCCGCTGGCAACAAAACTCGCGGAGTGTCGCTCCGTGACCTATGAGCAGAAAGATGCTCTGTCCGAGTGCCGGAAGGCTTGGGCCGAGAAGCGCCGCCAGTTTCTCGGGCAGAAAGCTCCACAGCATCCGTCCGACAGTGCGACTCCCCAGGCGGGCTCCTCATTGTTCGTGCCGCCAAAGGACGAGAGCCGCCTGCCATCTGGTTACCCTCCGATTCAGCAGTCCGGGAAGGAGTGACCGATGGGCGGCACCGGCATTATCGATCAGTTCCTGGAGACGTTCACCCGCTACATCGATTCCGGGTTCGGACTACTCGGAGGCGAAGTCGGATTTCTCGCCACCACGCTCGCGGCAATCGATGTCACGCTGGCGGGCCTGTTCTGGGCATGGGGCGCGGACGAGGACATTCTGGCGCGGCTCGTCAGGAAGACGCTCTGTTGTCGGTGTCTTCGCTTTCCTGATCGGCAACTGGAACAGCCTGGCCCGCGTCATCTTCGAGAGCTTCGCCGGTTTGGGTCTGAAAGCCTCGGGCACCGGTCTCTCCTCGGCCGATTTCTTGAGACCCGGAAAGATCGCCCAGGTCGGGCTTGATGCTGGACGACCAATCCTCGATTCGATCTCGGGCCTGATGGGCTATGTCAGCTTCTTCGAGAATTTCATCCAGATCGCGGTTCTGCTGTTCGCCTGGATCGTGGTGCTGCTCGCCTTCTTTATTCTGGCCATCCAGCTCTTTATCACCCTGATCGAGTTCAAGCTGACGACGCTTGCCGGCTTTGTGCTGATCCCGTTCGGGCTGTTCGGTAAGACCGCGTTTGCCGCCGAGCGCGTTCTTGGCAACGTGATTTCGTCGGGCGTCAAGGTCCTGGTGCTGGCCGTCATCGTCGGCATCGGCTCGACGCTGTTCTCACAGTTCACGGCGGGCTTTGGTGGCAATCAGCCGACCATCGACAACGCCATGGCGCTCGTGCTTGGGGCGCTTTCCCTCCTTGGCCTCGGTATTTTCGGTCCTGGCATTGCGAACGGCATCGTATCGGGTGGACCGCAACTTGGTGCGGGAGCTGCCGTCGGCACCGGCTTGGCCGCTGGTGGCGCCATCGTGGCTGGCGCGGGTCTCGCAGCCGGTGGCGCCGGACTCGCAGGCGGCGCACTCGTCGGCGGTGCTCGTGGTGCGGCAGCGATAGCAGGCGGAGCCGCAAGCGCTTACCGTGCCGGAGGATTGGGTGGCGTCGCGAGTGCAGGGGGCTCGGCGATCGTCAGCCCGCTGCGCCGCATGGCTGCCGGGCTCGGTGGCGGTTCGTCGACGGCAGACGCACCACCGGCCTGGGCGCGTCGCATGAAGCGCGCGCAGACCGTGAGCCAGGGTGTGTCCGCGGCCACCCATGCCGTCCGCAGCGGTGACAGTGCTGGTGGCGGATCCTCCGTTGATCTGTCCGATGGAGGGCACTGATGTTCAAGCGACCATCCGTGCATTACGGCCGCACGCCGGAGCCGGTGACGCCCTACCAGAAGGCGGCTCAAGTCTGGGACGAGCGTATCGGCTCGGCCCGTGTCCAGGCCAGAAACTGGCGGTTGATGGCATTCGGATGCTTGTTGCTGTCGGGAGGGCTTGCCGCAAGCCTCGTCTGGCAGTCCACCCAGGGCACCATCACGCCGTGGGTGGTGGAAGTCGATCATCTCGGTCAGGCTCAGGCGGTCGCGCCGGCAAGTCCCTTCTACCAGCCGACCGATCCGCAAATCGCGTTTCACCTCGCGCGCTTCATCGAAGACGTGCGAGGCCTGCCGACCGACGCCATCGTGCTGCGGCAGGACTGGCTCCGTGCCTACGACTTCACGACTGATCGCGGAGCAGCGGCGCTGAACGATTACGCGCGAACCAACGATCCCTTTGCCAAGCTCGGCAATACGCAGATCGCGGTCGAGATCTCCAGCGTCATCCGTGCCTCGCCGGAAAGCTTTCGGGTCGCATGGACCGAACGCCGCTATGACAGCGGCCAACTCGCCGCGACCGAGCGCTGGACCGCGATCCTTTCCGTCGTCATCGAAACCCCGCGCGATGCCGATCGCCTCCGCAAGAATCCGCTCGGCGTCTATGTCAATTCCATCAACTGGTCGAAGGAGCTCGGCTAGTGAGAAAGCCTGTACCGAGGTCGGCTGATCCAAAATGCAATGGGACGCCCGCTACGTCTGGCCTTGCTTCTTGTTCTCGCGCTCTCCGGCTGCACGACCTTCAAGCCACCGCAGATCAGTTATGATGACGACGTGCCGCCGTCTCCCGATCTACCGATGCCGGCGGACGACCATGCGCGTCCATTGCATGTCCCCCCATCCTGGACACCGACCCGCGGCGGCAAGAAGGGTGATGAAGAAGCCAAGGAGCCGACGGACCGGATCACGACGGCCAACGATGCCGCCCGGGTCGAGCCGCGGCGGGCAGGGTATTTCAACGCGGTCCAGGTCTTTCCATACAGTCCCGGGGCGCTCTATCAGATCTACGCTTCCCCAGGGCAGATCACGGATATCGCGCTCGAGCCGGGCGAGCAGCTAATAGGATCGGGGCCGCTCGCCGCCGGCGACACCGTGCGCTGGATCGTCGGTGACACCGAAAGCGGCAACGGAGATACCAGACGTGTCCACATCATGGTCAAGCCGACAAGGCCCGCCATCGAGACGAACCTTGTCGTCAACACCGATCGACGGACCTACCTGATCGAGTTGCGCTCCCGCGAAAAGCCATACATGCCGTCAGTTGCCTGGTTCTACCCGGAAGACCGGTCCGGCCGTTCAAGGGCTTTGCCACCAACTCCGATCATTCCGGAAGTGGATCAGCGCCGTTACCGTTACGTCATCGAGGGCGACAGCCCGCCGTGGCGTCCGGTCAATGCCTACGATGATGGCCGCAAGGTCTATATCGAGTTCTCGCCCGGCATTGCCCAAGGAGAAATGCCGCCGCTGTTCGTCATCGGCCAGGATGGCAAGCCCGAACTCGTCAACTATCGCGTCTACAAGAATGTACTGATCGTCGACCGTCTGTTCGCCGCGGCCGAGCTGCGGCTCGGCGGAGAGAAGCAGCAGAAGGTGCGAGTTGTCAGACACGACGGAGGGCGGTCGTGACGGGAAGTCAGCCAACCAAGAGTCCTGATCCCGTATCGGGATCAGCGCCATCGTCCGATGATCTCGGGCAGACACTGCGTCTGCGTGCGGAACGCCCAAGAATCACAAGGCTCTCCCGCAAAGTACTTGCGGGTGGCAGCGCATTGGCTTTGCTGCTCATCTCTGGCGCGGTACTGTGGGCGCTGAGGAGCAACCGCCCACATAGTCCCGCGCCGGACGAGCTTTACAGCACCGATCATCACAATGTTGCAGATGGCCTGACAACATTGCCGCAGGATTATGCCGGGATTCCCCGCGACGTCCCCCGGCTTGGGCCGCCGTTGCCGGGCGACCTCGGGCGTCCCATCGTTACGGCGGAAGGCCAATCGGCATCGATTGGTCTTGATGCCGAACAACAGCGTGCCAACCAGGAAACCGAGGCGGCTCGGACCAGCAAGGTATTTGCGTCTACTACCGCGCCCATTACGCCGCCACATGCCTCATCTCAGGAAGCGGCTAACAAAACTGCGCCATCTTCCGATGAAACCTTCACTCAGAACGGACAGGATAGCAAACTTCTCTTCGTCAATGCCCCGGTTGATCGGCGGACTACGGCGCCCGATCGGCTGTCCCGTCCAGCATCTCCCTTTGTGGTGCAGGCTGGAACGATCATTCCGGCCGCGCTGATCACGGGTGTTCGCTCTGATCTTCCAGGCCAGATCACGGCCCAAGTAACAGAGCCGATTTTTGATTCTCCTACTGGCCGATCAAAGCTTATTCCGCAAGGGGCGAGACTGATAGGGGTTTACGATAGCCAGATCTCGTTCGGTCAATCGCGGGTGCTGTTGGTCTGGACGCGACTGATCATGCCGAACGGTCGATCAATCGTGCTGGAACGGCAGCAGGGGGCAGATGCGGGTGGTTATTCTGGCCTCGAGGATGAAATCGATAACCACTGGGGCGAGTTGTTCAAGGCGGCGATGCTATCGACCATGCTTAGCGTCGGGTCGGAAGTCGGCTCCGGCGCCGACAACGGAAACAATATGGCAGTTCTCCAGGCCCTGCGCTTAGGGGTTGCCAATTCGCTCAATCAGACGGGACAGCAAGTCGTTCGCCGCAACCTCGACATCCAGCCGACCCTGACGATCCGGCCGGGATTTCCGGTTCGGGTGATCGTCAATCGAGACCTGATACTCGAGCCGTACCAGGGATGACATGATGGCGAAGCTCAAGATCGACAATGTGGAAGATGACAAACCAGTGACGTTAACGGTGAAGTTACCCGCCCAAATACATCGCGACTTGATCGATTATGCCGACGCTGTGAAGGGCGCAGGGGGCCAAATCGTCGAGCCGACATCACTCATCGCGCCCATGTTGAAACGGTTCATGGCTACGGATCGAGCATTTGCAAGGTCTCGGCGTAAATCTCGTAGGGAAAGAGACGATTAAGGCACCTTTTGACCAATTCGACCGCGACAACCATAATCAGACAGGCCGAAGCAGCTCCATTTCAGTTTCGATAATTTTTATCTCCGCCCGGCTCTCGCACCTTTGGCCTTACCGGACTGGGGTGTTGGCCTGCGGCAGATTGAAACACGCGACAGACACTTCTCGGCGAAGCCATCGCAGGCGAGGCTTTCACGATGACCTCACAGGAATGCGCCGTACCGCTTGCCTTGCGGCAGCGTGAACAGTGGCAGTTCAGGAAGCGATCGAAGGGGCCCTCGACCTCGAACGCGACTTCGCTGCGCTGGCAGGTTTCCCGAAATGCCGTCATCTGTTCGCCCCATTCACTAGCCTTCAGCCCCGCGGTCTCGATGCCGGCAATGGCGCAGATCTCGTCATTGTCGGAGGTGTCGCCGGAAACACCGATGGCGCCAAGCAGCGTCGTGCCGTCCTGGATCTGCACGCCGCCGGGCACACCGGCACCGGCTGGCCTTGTGCCAGCGCGTTCACGGCGCTGTGAAATGGCATGCTCCTGCGCGCGCTGAGACAGCGGTGGAGTGCACGCGAGCAGTTTTGACATCGCCCGCAAGGCTGGATTAATTAGCGCGGGGCGATAGCACGATGGACCGATCAAGGGGGCCAGATGGGGAGTGCACGCATGACTGCCTTTTTTCGGCGCCAGATCACGGATTACGTCGAATATCATCGTGATCCGCGGAACTGCGCAGCCCACGTCTTTGGGATTATCTTCTTGTTCCTTGCCGCCATCCTTCCACTCACCCTATGGCGGATCTCGATCCTTGGTGTCCCTAGCACTCTGGCGTCAGTCATGGTTCTGCCGGTTTTGATTTATTGGCTCGCGCTCGACGCCGCACTTGGAGCGGCGATCGTCGTTGCGGCGGTTCTGTTGTTGGCGACCGCAGGATTGATGGTGGACAATTTGAGCTTATCCGCGATCTGGGCAGCGACCGCAGTTTTGGTGGTCACGGGCGTAACCTTGCAAATCGTTGGCCACCAGGTGTTCGAGCGCCGGCAGCCGGCGCTCGTGGACAATCCCTCGCACTTGCTGCTCGGGCCGATGTTCGTGATGGCGAAGCTGTTTATCGCACTCGGATTTCGTGACGATCTGGCCACCATTATCGCGCCAGACGCGGCTCTGCAGCCTTACCCCAGTGATAGCTGACACGGCTGATTTCCGGTCATGATACGCGCACTTGTTACCGGTGGCGCCGGGTTCATTGGCCAACATCTGGTATCGGAGCTTGTCGGTCGAGGCAGGCAGGTCCGCGTCCTCGATATTGCCGTTCCAGCCCGGGCTCTACCAACAGTGGAGTATGTCGAAGGATCGGTGCTCGACACCGATCTGGTACGTGGTTCCATGGCTGATGTCGATGAGGTCTACCATCTGGCCGGCCTGCCCGGCATGTGGAAACGGGATCGCTCGGAATTTCAAGCGGTCAATTTCGTCGGCACCAGGAACGTTCTGAGCGCCGCCCGCCAATGCGGCGTCGCGCGCTTTTTGCATTGCTCAACCGAGTCCATCCTTTTCCGACCGTCCCGGCCGGACGACCCTGAGGCGGAAGAAGCCGTGCTGTCGGTCGACGAGATGCCGGGTCCCTATACGCGTTCGAAAATGCTCGCGGACAGCCTGGCTTTAGAGGTTGCCGCATCGGGCTTTCCCGTGATCGTCGGCTGCCCCACCATGCCGATCGGCCCGTACGACCACAATCTCACGCCTCCAACCGCCATGCTGCAACACTTTCTTGGCACCTGGCCCGTGCAGATGTATCTCGATTTCGTGGTAAATCTCGTCGATGTGCGCGATGTCGCCATTGGCCTTATCCTTGCGATGGAAAAAGGCCGGGTCGGGCACCGCTACGTTCTTGGTGGCGATAGCGTGCCACTTGGCGAGGTCCTGGCATTGATGGCGTCCATCAGCGGCCGTCGCAAGCTCTTCGTTCCGGTTCCGGGCCGGCTCGCGGAGCTGGTGGCAGCGATGATCGAGTTCAAGGCCGATTGTCTGACCGTCGGTGTGCCCTCGGCGACGGTCGAGGGCGTCCGGATCGCCCGGCGGGCGACGGCGCTTTCCATCGAGAAGGCCCGGCGGGACCTCGGCTACGAGCCCCGGGCCATCGAGCCGGTGTTGCGGGAAACGATTGCCCATATGATGGGGGCTCGCGCCGGAAAGGCGCTCAAATATGCTTAAGCAGGCTGCCGAGATGTTTGGCGCGTTACCAGGCGGCTGGATCGTCACCTGGCCTACCAAATTACTGGCGCTGATCTGGCTCGCATGGGTCGTGAGCTGGGTCGTCGCATCGTTCTGGTCGGGGCGAACCAAGTCTCATGTGCGAACGCATGAACTCGTGGGTATACCGTCTGCCCATTCTGCTGGGAGCGATCCTGCTGTTGCCCTGGACCGCGAAGGCGCTGGGGGATACTCCGCTCTACAATCCCGGCAATTCAGGCACCTATGCGCTGGCGGTCGTGGCGTTGCTGGGCATCTCATTTACATGGTGGGCGCGAATCCATCTCGGGCGCTTCTGGTCCAACGCCATCACGCACAAAGAAGACCATCGCATCATCGACACCGGTCCCTATGGGATGGTGCGCCATCCGATCTATACCGGCCTGATTGTCGCGATTCTCGCAACGGGCGTTGCCGTTGCGACCTGGACCTCGCTACTGGGGGCGCTTTTGATTTCGTTCGGCCAATGGCGGAAGGCGCGCATGGAGGAGAAATTCCTCAGCGCCGAGTTGGGCCCGGCGGCCTACGGTGCCTATTGCCGCCGCGTGCCGATGATCGTGCCTTTTATCCGGTGCTTCGAAGCATGATCGGATGTTGACCTGCCGCAAGCTGACGCTGGCTCAGCGTCCTGACGTGACGGGCTTGGAAGCGATCGTGAGCGGTACCAAATGGCGCGGTATGACGACCCGCTGTCCGACGATGAGCGGAGCATTTTCCGGCATCTGGTTGAGCTGGGTTAGGGACCACAATGGGAGGTGATCCTGCGCGGCAAGCGTTTGCAGCGTCCCGCCCGCGTTGGCGGCCACGAACGCGCCGCTATCCCATAGCTCGATCTCAGCCTTTGGCGGCAGGACATAGCGAATGGGGACAATCTCGCCTTCTGCTTTGGCAGGGGTCGCAGCTAACTGCACAATCTTGGCAACGAGCTGTTGATGAATCTCATCCATCTTGTCGATGGTGATGTGCGAGACCTCGCCATGCTTTGCCAAATCGTAACTGGCATAATGGCCCCGAAAGCCCTGCGCTGGCTTGATATCGCCGCCACCGAGCACGTCTTTCGACAGAAAGATGTTGATGAAGCGCTCGACGTTAGGCGGCACGTCCGGACTCAAATGCGCAGGATCGATGGTCACGACCAGGCTGGCCGGAATGCCCTCATCATTGAGCTTTTCAGCGAACTGGAGCGCGCAGCGTCCGCCCATCGAATGGCCGATGAGGATGATCGGAGCGGGATCCTGCCGGTAGGTCTCGATCGCGGCAGCGGTGACGAGGTCGCAGAGCGTGAATTCGTAAACGTTGGCCGTGACGTCGACGCGCGCAAGCTTCTCTGCCAGCCGATCCATGCCACGCGAGAAAATCAGGCCCATCGCGCCGCGAAACAGATAGACACGCCCGCGGGGTTGGGCCGGTAATGGTTCGGTTGCCTGTGGTGCAGCGGCGGGGGCAGGAGGCTTGCCGGGCGAAGCCCTGCCTTGCGTGGCTGATCGATCGCTGGAGGTTTGTGCGACAGCTGTCGCGAGCGGGGTGGCGATTGCAAGCTTCGCGCTGCAGACGAGCCCTGCAAGCATCATTGCGGCCAGGAACGCCGCAGCCTGTCTCGGACAACTCCGCCTGCTTCTCACGGCCCACACATTCGTCGTTGGTGACGCCAACAACGCCGAAGCGCCGTCGATCGCGCATCCACGTTGCATCGCTGACGAATGGGTGGAATTTGAGGCGTTGACGACCGCCGGTCCGGCGATCGTCAGGCGGGTCAATTCGCAGCACGCTTCGCGCTGGAACCCGGCGGGACTGCGTCCGAAACCGGCTGCGGTTTCTTCGCCGCGCGCGGCTCGCTTCCGCCGCCGAGCACGACTGCATCGATGGCAGCGATTACCTTCCGCTGCATGAGCTCGTTCTTGTCGATAGTAAGGTGGGAGACACCCGGCACCGCCTCGACGTCGACATTCTCGAGCGTTCCGCTGAAGTTCTTGGTCTTTTCCACGCGCGTCCCGGCACCGTTTGCGACATAGAAGTTGATGTAGCGACCGACGCGACCGGCCAGGCTGGTGTGGAAAACCGAGTCCAGTCCGATCGCCAGCTTCACCGGGACACCTTGCCGATCCAGCCGCGCCACAATATCCGGCAGGCACGTCGCGCCGGAGGAATGCCCAACCAAAACGATCGTCTTCACCCGGCCGCTTTTATACTCGGCCGCGGCGTCGTCCGCGATCGATGCCCATGCCAGGTGATTATGGACGGATGCGCTGATGCCTTGCTGGCGCAGTTTTGCAGCGATCTCGTCCATGCCGAGCGAAAAAATATTGAGAACGCCACGAACCAGATAAACGTGAGCTCCGGAGGCCGCGGGTGCCGCATGGGCTGCGTGCGGAACTAGCGGCAGGCCAAGCAGCAGTACGGCAATTGCCGCGGCCCTCAGTGAGCCCAACCACAGTGCGAATGGATCTGGAAGCCTGCTGAACACCACACCACCATTGCCCGACGTCATGAGTTCCCTCGACCAGCCGTTCGCTCACCGAGCTATAGCTGCCACATTTGCATCCGCAACAAGAGACGCCCGAGCCGGTCACTTTTTCAGGGACGCGCGACTTTGTTGCAACATGCTGCGCGGCGTCCCCGGCTACATTTTGTCAGATTCCGCTGCGTCTACGTCTTTCGACAGGCGTTGTCGTTTTTGCGCCTCAATGCCGCCGCTTTGCGCTACCCCGGATTCGCCTTCAGCCCGGCGGCCTCGATGCCGGCGATGGCGCAGATCTCGTCATTGTCAGAGGTGTCGCCGGAGACGCCGATGGCGCCGAGCAGCGTCGCGCCGTCCTGGATCAGGACGCCGCCCGGCACCGGCACGAGGCGGCCCTGGGCCAGCGCGTTGACGGCGTCGACGAAATAGGCCTGCTCCTGCGCGCGCTGGAACAGCGCCCGCGAGCCCATGCCCATGGCGAGCGCGCCGTAGGCCTTGCCGTGGGCGATCTCGGCGCGCATCAGGCTGGTGCCGTCCTGCGCGGCCGTAACCTTCACCGCGCCGCGCGCATCGAGAATGGTGATGACCAGCGGCTTCAGCTTCTTCTCGACGCCCTTGGCGAGCGCGGCATCGAGGATTTTTCGGGCAATATCGAGGGTGAGTTCAGCCATTTGTGCTTTCCTGTTGGGATGACGGGATTAGTCGGGTTTCGCGTTGTCGAGGCTCATGGCCAGCACGCGCGCGACGTGAAGCGCCTCGCGCTCGGTGCCGTCCTTGATCTGGTGCCGGCAGGAGGTGCCGTCGGCGACGACGAGGGTCGTTTCATCGGCGCGGCGCACGGCGGGCAATAGCGACAGCTCGGCCATCGCGATCGAGGCGTCATAGGTGTCCGCGCCATAACCGAAGCTACCCGCCATGCCGCAGCAACTCGACTCCACGATCTCGACATTCAGATCGGGGATCAGCCGCAGCGCCTGTTCGACCGGCTTGAACGCGCCGAAGGACTTCTGGTGGCAGTGGCCGTGCACCAGCACCTTGTCGCCGACGACGCCAAGCGGCAGTTGCAGCCGGCCGGCCTGCGCCTCGCGCACCAAAAATTCCTCGAACAGCAGCGCATGGGCACCGATCGTCTTGGCGCTCTCGTCCGAACGCAGGGACAACAATTCGTCGCGCAAGGTCAGAAGACAGCTCGGCTCGAGACCGACGATCGGCACGCCGCGCGCCGCAAACGGCGCATAGGTTTGAACCAGGCGATCCAGTTCAGCGCGTGCCTGATCGACGAGCCCGGCCGAGAGGAAGGTGCGCCCGCAGCAGAGCGGCCGCCCGCCGCCGGCCGGCTTCGGCAGATGGACGCGATAGCCGCCCGCGATCAGCACACGCAGTGCGGCGTCAAGATTTTCGCGCTCGTAGGTGCGGTTGAAGGTGTCGGCGAACAGCACGACCTCGCGGCCATCGGCCGGACCGAACGCCTCGGCCGCGGGCCGGAAGGTGTCGCTTCGGAAAGCGGGCAGGGCGCGCTTCGCGCTGATGCCGGCGGCTTTCTCAAACAGCGATCGGAGCAGGGGACTGCTGTTGCGCAAGTTCGCAAGCCACGCAAGGCGCGAGGCCAGCGGCGCATAATGCGGCAGATACCCGACGAGCCGGTCGCGCAGCGAGAGCCCCTTGCTTGCGACGCGCGCCGCCAGCACCTCGATCTTCATCTTCGCCATGTCGACGCCAACAGGGCATTCGTGGCGGCAGGCCTTGCAGGAGACGCAGAGCTTCAGCGTTTCCGACATCTCGTCGGAGGCCAACGCATCCGGGCCGAGCTGGCCGGAAATGGCAAGGCGCAGCGTATTCGCCCTGCCGCGCGTAACATCCTTTTCGTCGCGGGTCGCGCGATAGGAGGGGCACATCACGCCGCCTTCGAGCTTGCGGCAGGCGCCGTTGTTGTTGCACATCTCGACCGCGCCCTGGAAACCGCCGCCCGCGCCTGTAAAGGCCGACCAGTCGAGCACGGTCCTCAATTCGCCGACGCGGTAGTCCGGCGGATAGCGGAACAGCGTGCGGTCGTCCATTTTCGGCGGATCGACGATCTTGCCGGTGTTGAGCACATTTTCGGGATCGAAGCGGCGCTTCACTTCCCTGAAATCGGCGACGATGCGCGGGCCGAACATCGCCTCGTGAAATTCCGAGCGCACGATGCCGTCGCCGTGCTCGCCGGAATGCGAGCCCTTGTATTCGCGCACCATGGCGAAGGCTTCCTCGGCGATCGCCCGCATCGCCTTGACGTCCTTCTCCAGGCGCAGGTTCAGCACCGGGCGCACATGCAGGCAGCCTTCGCTGGCATGCGCATACATGGTGCCGCTGGTGCCGTGCTTGCGGAATACGGCATTGAGCCGATCGGTGTAGTCGGCGAGATGCGGCAGCGGCACCGCGCAGTCCTCGACAAAGGAGACGGGCTTGCCGGCTTCCTTCATCGACATCATCACATTGAGGCCTGCGGCGCGGAAATCGGCGATCGCCGTCTGCAGCGCGGGCTCCGTCACCTCGACCACGCCGCCCCATTTGCGCTGTGGGTTGCTCCAGCGCAAAGCCGAGATCGGCCATCAGTTCGGTGAGCTGTTTCAGGCGCTGCAAATTCTCGGCCTGATCTTCTTCCGCGAATTCGACGACCAGGATCGCGTCGGGATCGCCGCGCACGGCGGCCGAGATCACGGGCTGGAACATCGCGATGTCGCGCCCGAGCGCGATCATGGTGCGGTCGACCAATTCCACCGCGATGGGCCGCAGCTTCACCAGGTGCTGCGCGGCATCCATCGCTTCGTAAAAACTACCGAAATGGCAGACGCCGAGCACCTTGTTGCGGATCACCGGCCAGAGCTTCAGCGCAACCTGCGTCGTGAAGGCCAGCGTGCCTTCGGAGCCGACGAGCAGATGCGCCATGTTGTTCGGCGCATTGCGCGGCACCAGCGCATCGAGATTGTAGCCGCCGACCCGGCGCTGCACCTTCGGGAATTTATCCGCGATCTCGGCCGCCTCGCGCTCGCCGAGCGCGAGCATGTCGCGAAACAGCGCAAGCGCGGAGTCGGGCGCGTTCACCTGGGCGAGGTCGCGCGGCACTTCGCCGAAATGCATCTGCGTGCCGTCCGCGAGCGCGGCATCCAGCGACAGCGTGTTGTCGCGCATGGTGCCGTAGCGCAAAGACCGCCCGCCGCAGGAATTGTTGCCGGCCATGCCGCCGATGGTGGCGCGCGACGCCGTGGAGACGTCGACCGGAAACCACAGCCCGTGCTTTTTCAGTTGCCGGTTGAGATCGTCGAGCACGATGCCGGGCTCGACCACGCACGTCGCGATTCTCGACATCGAGCGAGAGGATGCGGTTCAGGTGTTTCGAGAAGTCGATAACAATGCCGTTATTGACGGTCTGGCCGCATTGCGAGGTGCCGCCGCCGCGCGCCGTGACGATCCGCCCGTCGTCGCGGGCAATGGCGAGCGCCCGCAGGGCCTCGTCCATGGTGCGCGGCACGACCACGCCCTCGGGCATGATCTGGTAGAACGATGCATCGGTCGCGTAGCGGCCGCGGCTGAAGCGATCGAACAGCACCTCGCCGGATATTTCGCGGGCCAGCCGGGTCTGAAGCGGGGAGGGTGCGTGGTCGGGCATGCTTGTCCGTAGTCGGGGCCGGCGGCCAATTCAATCCCTTTGGGCGGGATCGAGATTTTGAATGCAAACTGGCGATCAGACGCTCTCGACGACTTTCGCCAGATGCTCGACCGCCGCCGCGCGCTTGTTGCGCAGATGCGCAAACAGGACGTCGGCCAATTCGCTGCCGGCGCGCCGGCGCAGCGCCTCCAGGATCGCCTCGTGCTCGCGCATGGCCTCGCCCCAGCGCTCGCGCTTGCGGGCGAAATTGGCGGAGTAGCGGACGCGGCGGATGCGCCCGGCAAAGCTCGCATAGGTCGCCGTCAGGACGGCGTTGCGCGAGGCCTCGACGATCTTCTGGTGGATGAGCTGGTTGACGCGGAAATAGCCGTGCATGTCGCGGTGCAGGTAGAAGCCGTACATCTCGTAATGCAGCCGCTCGATCTCGGCGATCTCGCCATCACTGATATTCTCGCAAGCGAGCCGGCCGGCCAGCGCCTCCAGGCCGCCCATCACATCGAACAATTCGGCGAGGTCGCGCTCGCTCAATTGCCTGACGCGCGCACCGCGGTTCGGCAGGAGCTCGATCAGCCCTTCCGCCGCCAGCACTTTCAGCGCCTCGCGGAGCGGCGTGCGCGAAATGCCCAGCATCTCGCAGAACTGCCGCTCCGGAATGCGGCCACCGTCGGGAATGTTACCCTCGACGAGGTGGTCGCGCAGCCGGGTCAGAATCTCGCCATGCAGCGACTGATCCTCGCGCTCGGAAGGGGCGGCGGGGACCGTCTGCGGGGTGGCTTCACTGGGAATCAGAGGTTTCATGGGCCGATTTATGCCTTGTCCGCCGCATGGCAGGCAAGAATAATTGTAGGCAATATGCGGGTTGCTGGTCGTAAGATTGAATGCAATAATTTGTACCTGCACAGCAAGGGGGAGGTCGGGATGCAGCATCAGGGACGTCATTTCCTCCAGATTCCCGGTCCAAGTCCGGTGCCTGACCGCGTGCTCCGCGCGATGGACATGCCGGTCATCGATCACCGCAGCGCCCAGTTCGCAGAGCTTGCCCAGACCGTCTTTCGCGGCTGCCAAAAGATCTTCCAGACCTCCGGGCCCGTTATCATCTTCCCGTCCTCGGGCACCGGCGCGTGGGAGGCCGCGATCGTCAACACGCTATCGCCGGGCGACAAGGTGCTGATGGTGGAGACCGGCCACTTCGCCACGCTGTGGCGGAACATGGCGGTGCGCTGGGGCATCGACGTCGAGTTCATGCCGGGCGACTGGCGCCATGGCGCCGACCCCGCGGCGATCGAGGCGCGGCTCGCGCAGGACACCGCGCACACCATCAAGGCGGTGATGGTGGTCCACAACGAGACTTCGACCGGGGCGACCAGCCGCATCGGCGAGATTCGCGCAGCTCTCGAAAAAACCGGCCATCCCGCGCTGCTACTCGTGGACACCATCTCCTCGCTCGGCTCGGTCGATTACCGGCACGACGAGTGGAAGGTCGACGTCACCGTGAGTTGCTCGCAGAAGGGATTCATGCTGCCGCCGGGGCTCGGCTTCAACGCCATCTCGGAAAAGGCGCGCACTGCGGCAAAGACCAACAAGATGCCGCGCTCCTATTGGGATTGGGAGGAGATGTTAAAGCCGAATGCGAACGGCTTCTTCCCCTATACGCCCGCGACCAACCTGCTTTATGGCCTGCGCGAAGCCATTGCGATGCTGCTGGAGGAGGGGCTGGAGAACGTCTTTGCGCGGCACAAGCGGCTTGCGGCCGCCGCGCGCGGGGCGGTGACGCATTGGGGGCTGGAGGTGCTGTGCCAGAACCCGGCGGAATACTCGCCCGTGCTCACCGCGGTGCTGATGCCGCCCGGCCACGACGCCGACCAGTTCCGCAAAGTCGTGCTGGAGAGGAGCAACATGTCACTCGGCTCGGGGCTCGGCAAGGTCGCGGGCAAGGTGTTCCGGATCGGGCATCTCGGCGAATGCAACGAGCTGACCCTTTTGGGAGCGCTGTCCGGCGTCGAGATGGGGCTGGCGGCGGCTGGCGTGCCGCACCGTTCCGGCGGAGTCGAAGCCGCGATCAAGACGCTGGAGGAGAAGACACAGGCCAATTCGGCGGCCCACCTGAAGGTCGTGAAGAACTGACCGGTCCGATGTCGCTCGCGACCCTTCCCGCAGATCGACGGGCGGCCGGAGTTTCCGTCGACGGCCCCCGCTTCTTATGCATTGACCGCAGGCACTTCCCGGAGGACAAGCCGCCCGAACGATGCTATTCGAGCGCCGCCAAAGACTTCGCCGGGAAGGACCCCAAGATGACCGTGCACACCGGAAGGCATTTCCTTCAGATTCCAGGACCGACCAACATCCCCGACCGGGTGCTGCGGGCCATGGATATGCCCGGCCTCGATCATCGCGGTCCGGAGTTCGCCGAGATCGGTTTTGCGGTGCTCGCCGGCATGCAGCGGATGTTCAAGACCAAGCAGCCGGTGATCATCTATCCGTCGTCCGGCACCGGCGCCTGGGAAGCGGCGATCGTCAACACGCTGCAGCCGGGCGACAAGGTGTTGATGTGCGAGACCGGGCAATTCGCGATCCTGTGGCGCGGCATCGCCGACAAGTTCAAGCTCGACGTCGATTTCATCCCGGGCGACTGGCGCCATGGCGCCGATCTCGAGCAGATCGCGGCGAAGCTTGCCGCCGACAAGGCGCACAAGATCAAGGCCGTCTGCGTCGTCCACAACGAGACCTCGACCGCCTGCGTCACCTATCCGCTCGAAGTGCGCAAGATCATGGACAACGCCAGACACCCGGCGCTGCTGATGGTCGACACCATCTCCGGTCTCGGCTCGATGGAATATGAGCATGACGCCTGGGGCATCGATATCTCGGTCGCGGGCTCGCAGAAGGGCCTGATGCTGCCGCCGGGTCTCGGCTTCAACGCGGTGTCGGAGAAGGCCTTGGCCGCAGCCAGGGCCAATCCCGGCCTGCGCTCCTATTGGGAGTGGGAAGAGGTCATCAACTTCAACAAGGTCGGCACCTTCCCCTATACGCCAGCGATCAATCTGCTGTTCGGGCTGCGGGAAGCGATCAAGATGCTCGAGGAGGAAGGCCTCGAGAATGTCTTCGCCCGTCACAAGCGCCACAGCGAGGCGACGCGCGCGGCGATCAAGGTCTGGGGCCTGGAGACGCAGTGCCAGGAGCAGGGCGCGCATTCGCCGGCCCTGACCGGCGTGCGGATGCCCGAGGGCCACGACGCCGACCATTTCCGCAAGATCGTGCTGGAGAATTTCGACATGTCGCTCGGCACCGGCCTCAACAAGGTCAAGGGCAAGACTGTTCCGCATCGGCCATATCGGCCATTTCAACGATCTGATGCTGATGGGCACGCTTTCGGGCGTCGAGATGGGCCTCGATCTCGCCAAGGTGCCGCATCGCGCCGGCGGCGTGCTCGCCGCGATGGAAGTGTTGAAGGGCAGCACGGCGGCGCCGATGCCGAAGGCCGCGGTGGCCTGAGCCGTCGCAAGCAAGAAGGACAAGCGCAATGAACGCACCCGTATCCGCCGGCGAGGACCTGCTCTATTCCGTCGAGGGCGGTATCGCGCGGATGACCTTCAACCGCCCGCAGGCGCGCAACGCGCTGACCTTTGCGATGTACGAGCAGATGGCCTCGATCTGCCAGAGCATCAATGATGACCGCTCGATCAAGGCGCTGATCCTGACCGGTACGGGCGACAAGGCGTTTGCCTCGGGCACCGACATTTCCCAGTTCCGCGCCTTCAAGACCGCGCAGGACGCGCTCGACTACGAGGCGCGGATCGACCGCGTGCTGGGCACGCTGGAGCAGTGCCGCGTGCCCGTGATCGCGGCGATTGCCGGGGCCTGCACCGGCGGCGGCGCCGGGATCGCCGCCTGCTGCGATATCCGCATCGGCACCGAAGCGACCCGGATCGGGTTTCCGATCGCGCGCACGCTCGGCAACTGCCTGTCGATGTCCAACATCTCCCGCCTGGTCTCGCTGGTCGGACCTGCCCGGACCAAGGACATGATCTTCAAGGCGCGGCTGGTCGAGGCGCCGGAGGCGCTGGCGCTGGGCCTGCTCAACGAGGTGGTGCCCGACGTCGAGACGCTGCAGCGCCGCGCCGACGAGACGGCAAAGCTCGTTGCGTCGCACGCGCCGCTCACGCTCGAAGCCACCAAGGAGGCGGTGCGCCGCATCCGCCGCACGCTGTCGCGCGAGGAGGGGGAGGACCTCATCCTCAAGGCCTACATGAGCGAGGATTTCCGCGAGGGAATGGACGCCTTCCTCAACAAGCGCAGCCCCAACTTCAAGGGGAAATGACGGCGCCCTGTTCGGCGCATGTCCAGTTCGCAAAACCAAGGCAGTTTGCTCCGGGATATGCGCTAACCGCTTGCCGTCTCATGCGAAAGTCATAGGCGGCAGGATCAGAGGTCGCTTGAACTCGCGGCTCCAACTCCGCAAGATAGTGTTGGATTACCTCTGACATACCAATCTATCCAAAGGCTTTAAGGGAAGAAACGCGTGCGAAAGATCATGAAGGCCGCAGCGGCCGTGTCGGCCCTGCTTGCGAGCGCGCCGGCGATCGCCGGCTGGGAGCCGACCAAGCCGGTCGAGATCGTGGTGGCGGCTGGCGCCGGCGGCGCCTCCGACCAGATGGCGCGGATGATGCAGGCCGCGATCCAGAAGAACAACCTGATGAAGCAACCCATGGTGGTCTCGCTCAAGGGCGGCGCCTCGGGGGCGGAAGCGCTCATGTACATGAAGTCGAGCGAGGGCGACGCCAACAAGGTGCTGATCGCCTATTCGCTGATCTACATGCTGCCGCTGTCGGCCAAGATTCCGTTCAACTGGCGCGAGCTGACGCCGGTGTCGGTGATCGCGCTCGACCAGTTCGTGCTCTGGGACAACTCTGGCGGCCCGAAAAGCGTGAAGGATTTCATCGCGGCGGCGAAGGCCGCAAGCGCGCCGTTCAAGATGGGCGGCACCGGCTCCAAGCGCGAGGACCACGTGCTGACCGTGTTCATGGAGCAGAAGACCGGCGCGAAATTCTCCTATCTGCCCTACAAGTCCGGCGGCGAGGCGGCCACCCAGCTCGTCGGCGGCCACACCGAATCCAACGTCAACAACCCCAGTGAAAACCTCGAAGTCTGGCGCGCCGGCCAGGTGCGGCCGCTCTGCGTGTTCGACAAGGAGCGGATCTCCTACACCTCCAAGGTGACCGACAGCCAGTCCTGGCACGACATTCCGACCTGCAAGGAAGAGGGCCTCGACGTGCAGTATCTGATGCTGCGCGCGATGTTCCTGCCCGGCAAGGTGACGGCCGAGCAGCAGGCGTTCTATGTCGACCTGTTCCAGAAGGTGACGCAGACGGCGGAATACAAGGATTACATGGAGAAGCAGGCGTTGAAGCCGATCTTCCTCACCGGCAAGGACATGCTGGAGTTCCTCGAGGAGGACGACACGCTCAACAAGTCGCTGATGACGGAGGCGGGATTTGTCGCGAAGTAGTTCTCCGCCTCGCCCCGCGGCGGGGAGAGGTGAACAGCCACGGTTGCTCCGAAGTCATGTCCAACTCCGAACTAGAAATCGTCGTCGACGATCCGACCGCGCCGGACGAAGATTCTCCGGCGGTGACGAGCAACCGCACGATCGAGATCGTCGTTGCGCTGCTGCTGCTCGCGCTGGCCTTGACGCTCGGTTACGACAATTGGCGCACCGGCATCGGCTGGGATTCGACGGGGCCGCAGCCCGGCTATTTCCCGTTCTATCTCTCGGTGATCCTGGCGGCCGCGAGCCTCTTTGCTCTGGTCAAGGCAGTGCTGTCGCGCGAGCTCGCGCTCAAGACCTTCGTGACGCGGGCGCAACTGCGCCGGGTGATGGCGGTGTTCGTGCCGACCCTGTTGTTCTGCGTGGTGACCCAGTTCCTCGGCATCTATGTCGCGAGCTTGCTGTTGGTTTCGGGCTTCATGCGCCTCGTCGGCAGGATCGCGTGGTGGAAGTCGCTTGCAACCGCGTTCATCTTCAGCGCGATCATGTTCGTCACCTTCGATATCGTGTTCGACGTCATCATGCCGAAAGGGCCGCTCGAAGCGGCCTTCGGTTACTGACGAGCCGATATGTCTCTCTCCGTCATTGCGAGCCAACGGGTCCGCGCGAAGCGCGGCCCGATGATAAACTCCACGAAGCAATCCAGACCATCTCCGCGGAATCAGTCTGGATTGCTTCGTCGCGTTGCTCCTCGCAATGACGACAACTGGATTTATTGATGGAAGCCTTCGGCCTGCTCCTGCACGGCTTTGCCGTTCTGCTCACCTGGAAGACGCTTGCGCTGATGATGGTCGGGCTGGTGCTCGGCATTTTCGTAGGCGTTCTGCCCGGGCTCGGCGGCCCCAACGGCGTGGCGATCCTGCTGCCGCTGACCTTCACGATGGACCCGACCTCGGCGATCGTGATGCTGTCCTGCATCTATTGGGGGGCGCTGTTCGGCGGCGCCATCACCTCGATCCTGTTCAACATTCCCGGCGAGGCCTGGTCGGTGGCGACCACTTTCGACGGCTATCCGATGGCGCAGCAGGGCAGGGCGGCGGAGGCGCTGACCGCGGCGTTCACCTCGTCCTTCATCGGTTCGTTCCTCGCCGTGCTGCTCATCACCTTCCTGGCGCCGCTGATTTCCTCTTTCGCGCTGAAATTCGGGCCGCCGGAATTCTTCGCCGTCTATCTCCTGACCTTCTGCTCCTTCGTCGGCCTCGGTCGCGAGGACAAGCACAAGACGGTCATTTCGATGTCGCTGGGCCTGTTGCTGGCCGGCGTCGGCATGGACACCGTGTCCGGGCAGTTGCGCATGACGTTTGGGTCTTCGGAGCTGCTCCGCGGCATCAATTTCCTGGTGGCCGTGATCGGCCTGTTCGGCATCAGCGAAATCCTCCTGACCATGGAAGAGCGCCTCGCCTTGCGCGGACATGCGGCGGCGATCAGCCTGCGCGTCGTGCTCTCGGTCTGGAAGGACCTGCCGAAATACTGGGTGACGCTGTTGCGCTCATCGGTGATCGGCTGCTGGCTCGGCATCACGCCGGGCGGCGCGATCGCGGCGTCCTTCATGGGCTACAATCTCGCCAAGCGCTTCTCCAAGGATCCGGACAGCTTCGGCAAGGGCCGCATCGAGGGCGTGTTCGCGCCCGAGACGGCGGCGCATGCGTCCGGCACGGCCGCGCTGCTGCCGATGCTCGCGCTCGGCATTCCCGGCTCCGGCACGGCGGCGATCCTGCTCGGCGGGCTGATGGTGTGGGGCCTCAATCCCGGACCGTTGTTGTTCGTCGACCACAAGGATTTCGTCTGGGGCCTGATCGCCTCGATGTATCTCGGCAATATCGTCGGCCTCGTGCTGGTGCTCACCACCGTGCCGATCTTTGCCTCCATCCTGCGCGTGCCGTTCGCCGCGGTCGCGCCGATGATCGTGGTGAGTTGCGCGATCGGCGCCTATGCGATCCAGAACGCGATGTTCGACATCTGGCTGATGCTGCTGTTCGGTGTCGCCGGCTACGTCTTCAAGAAGATCTCGATTCCCCTCGCGCCGTTCACGCTCGCGCTGGTGCTCGGCAGCAAGGCGGAGGACGCGTTCCGCCTGTCGATGATCGGTTCCGGCGGGGACTTGCGCGTGTTCTGGTCGAACTGGCTGGTCGGCTCGATCACAACGCTCGCGATTCTCCTGCTGCTCTGGCCGGTGATCGACTGGGCCTTCGGCAGCGTGGGACGGCTTTGGCGACCTGCCAAGATTTCGGGATAGGCCGCGTTCCGGCAACAGTCCGGCAAATGGAGCTTAGACTACCACAATATCGGGGGATGTACAGGAAATCTGGCTTGCGACAATTGTGAGGCGGCTCGGCCTCCGATTGCGACTTGTTGTGACTTTTCCGTGACGGCCTGCGGCCACCTTTGGCCGTATCCTTCTTCCGTTGCGCGGTTTCCTATTTCTGTTTGCGATTTCTGTACTTTGGGGGCAGCCTCATGAAGACGCAGTTTTCCTCGGAATAGCGGCGCTTGTGACTGCGACGATAGTCGCGAATTTGCCGGCCACGGTTTACGCCAAGCCGCCGTCTCCGGTGGTCGCGGTCTACAACTGGACCGGCTTCTATGTCGGCGGCAACATCGGCTATAGCTGGGGCAGGTCCAGGGACAATTCGGCGCTGACCAATACCGCCGGTACGGTCCTGTTCGCGAACTCCAGCTCCGTGAACCTTGATGGCATCGTGGGTGGCGGGCAGATCGGCTATAACTGGCAGGTGCAGAACTGGGTGTGGGGTTTTGAAGCCGACATCCAGGGTACGGACGAGAAGGGCAGCCGCCTCTTTACCTGTCCGACTGGTGTGTGTTCGCCGCCGTTTGGTGTGCTAGAGCAGAATCCGATCAAGTTGAACCGTATCCTGCGGCGCGGAAGTAGTTGGCGCATTCGTTTGGCGGAAGGCCGTGAGGCGTCGGCGATCGCGGTGTTCGAGGGCGTCGATGGTCCGGGCAGCGGCTTTGCGCAGGTTCGATTTGAACTTGGCGTAGGCGTTCTCGATCGGATTGAAATCCGGCGAATAGGGCGGCAGCAGCAAGAGGCTGGCGCCGCAGGCTTCGAATCGACGGTTCGGACGGCGGCGCCTTTATGTGCCGGCAGATTGTCCATCACGACGATGTCGCCGGGATCGAGGGTCGGCACCAACACCTGTTCGACATAGGCGCGGAAAGCGGCGGCGTTCATCGGGCCGTCGAGCGATCATCGGCGCGGTCAGGGCGGTGCGGCGCAAAGCGGCAGTGAAGGTCGTGGTCAGCCAATGGCCGTGCGGGACCGCAGCGCGGCAGCTTGACCGCGTTTCGAGCGGCCGTAAAGCCGCGCCATTTTAGTGGAGGCGCCGGTCTCGTCGATGAAGACCAACTTGTCGGGATCCAGTCGCGGCGCCAGTTTGCGCCAAGCCTGGCGCGCCGCCGCCACGTCCGGCCTATCCTGCTCGGCCGCGTGCGCGCTTTTTTTTGAAGGTCACGTCGTGACGGTCGAGAAAACGCCAAATCGAGCTCGGCGCAAACGACGCCCCGTGTTCGGTTTCGAGCAGCTCGGCGATCTCAACCAGAGTCATGTCCGGCTTGGCCTCGATCGCATTCATGATCGCCTCATGGTGCTCCTCGATGCGGCTGGGAGCGCTGGTCGCCGCCGAGCCGCTTGGCTTTGGTCGCGCCGCTCGCGCGCCATTCCTTGACAAAGCGCACAGCGCTCGACACCGAGACCCCGAACCGTTCCGCGGCCGCACGACGAGACATTCCACCTTCAACCGCTCGCACTACCCTGATCCGCAAATCCTCCGACAAAGGCTTGGCCATGCGTGCTGGCCTCCTTGCCCAGCACGCAGGGTGAATCGAGAATTCGCCTCCGTTGGGAATCCGCTCCCGATTTCAAGCCGTATTCCCCGGTGCCGCCGTAAACGTTTCCCCGATGGATCAGAAGATCGAATGGTTCGGCACGGTTCGTGCCAGGGCCGGTTTCCTGGCTGCTCCGACGGTCCTGCTCTACGCCACCGGCGGTCTCGCCTATGGTGAGGTTCGCACCGCAGAGACGGTTGGCACCGCGGCAGCTGTTACCGCTTTCTCCACAACTGATACCAGGGTTGGCTGGACGGTCGGGGCCGGCGTCGAAGGGTCCATCGGCGGCAACTGGACAGCCAAGCTCGAATATCTCTACATGGACCTCGGTAGGACCTCGGGTTCGTTCCTGACGACACTTCCCGCGTTTGGCGGCGGAGTCCTCACCAGCAATTATAGCTCGAGGATCACCGACAACATTCTGCGCGTCGGTGTGAACTACCAATTCGGTGGCGGCCCGGTGGTCGCGAAGTACTAAGTCCTGAGCCCCGGCTGCTCCGCTTCTCATTTGCGAAAGAACGAAAGCCCCGGGTTCTTCGGGGCTTTTTGCTTTTGCGACACGATCAAGGTGCGCGCCTCCTCACACCATCTTGCGTTGTCTGAGTTCGGCGATCTCGTCCTCGCCGAAACCGAACTCGGCCAGCACTTCCTCGGTTTGCTTAATGGGACCGGAGCAAAGGGATCGGTCGTAGTGTGGTCCAAACAACTGGAAACAGGAAGATGCAAATTCATACGACAGACAAGCCGTTCAATATTACAAAGAAGAAAGTGTACGAGGCTTACAAAGCGGTCAAATCCAATGCGGGCTCGGCCGGCGTGGATCGACAGACGATCGAGCAGTTCGATTCTGACTTGCGGAACAATCTCTACAAGCTTTGGAATCGGATGAGTTCGGGAAGCTACTTTCCACCACCGGTGCGCGCCGTCTCCATTCCCAAAAAGACTGGAGGCCAGCGGATTTTAGGCGTGCCTACTGTAGCGGATCGCGTGGCCCAGATGGTTGTCAAACAACTCATTGAACCGGACCTGGACCCAATATTTTTGGCAAACTCCTATGGCTATCGGCCGAGAAAATCGGCGCACGATGCCATCGGCGTTACGCGCAAGCGGTGCTGGAAATACGACTGGGTTCTAGAGTTCGACATCAAAGGATTGTTCGACAACATCGACCACGAACTTTTGCTTCGGGCTGTCCGGAGGCACGTGACATGCAAATGGGCGCTACTCTACATCGAAAGATGGCTGACGGCGCCAATGGAACACGCTGACGGTTTGAAGGCTGAGCGAACCCGTGGGACTCCTCAAGGGGGCGTTGTTAGCCCGATTCTGGCAAACCTGTTCCTGCATTACGCGTTTGATCTCTGGTGACACGGACGCACCCAGACCTTCCGTGGTGTCGGTATGCAGACGATGGGTTGGTCCACTGCCGGAACGAGCAGGAGGCTCAGGCTCTCAAGGCGGAGCTTCAGGCACGGCTGGCGGAGTGCCGCCTGGAGATGCATCCGACGAAAACCAAGATCGTCTACTGCAAGGACGGGAAGCGCAAAGGCAAGTATCCGAACATTCAATTCGACTTCCTCGGATACGGCTTTCGGCCCCGTCTGGTTAGACGCTCCCGAGACAGCACTCTGTTCTGGGGCTTCAACCCGGCGGTCAGCGCCTCGGCGCTGAAGGCCATGTGGGCGCCGAATTCCGGTGGCCGCGCGGCCATTTTGCTCGGCGTGCGTTAATGGCTGGCGGACAAGCTGGATATGCCGTTTCTCGTCATTCGGCCCCTGCTGGGCCATGCCGAGACGCTGAACCTGCGCATCGGCGAACACCTGATCGATTGAATAGATCGGCCCGCAGAGCGCGCCCGCGGCGTTATTTCTACGACAAATGGCCCGCCCGAGGCCCAGGGGCGCGCGGCTTTCGGACGCATATTGCCGCCGCCCGCGCGACCGGCCTGCCGCTCGCGGGCCCACCCGCGACGCCGACCGGGATTGTAAGCGCATCCTGGAGGAAGAGGTCGCCAAGGGCCCGTTTCGCGCGGTGCTGCACTGCCGCATCCTGACCTTCAAGAAGTCCGAAACGTTGCGCGAGCTCGCGGCCGAACTGCCGGCCGACCGCGTCATGATCAAAACCGACGGACCCTAAATTGCGCCAGGAAAATTCCGCGGCGAGCGCAAGGAGCCGGCCTATGTCGTGGAAGTCGCCAAGGTGCTCGCGGAAACGCGCGGCCTTTCGCCGGAGGAGATTTCACGGCAGACCAGCGAGAACTTCTTCCGACTGTTCAGCAAGGTGCCATCGCCGGCTTCAGCGCGTTGATGTGCCTAGGCTCCTCTTCCAGATCGCCTCTGCAAGCGCGACGTCGATGACGAAATCCTCGCCCGAGGCCAGCGGGCGGGTGCGGCCGATGATATCAGACACGAACGCTTGGGCCTGCCGCCGGAACGCCCAGCTCTTTTCGCGCGGCAATTCCGAGCGACGACCGCCTTCATCGATCAATACCCGCGCCTCTTCCTCGGCGAAGGGCGGCGGCAACTCGATGGTCACGACACCGCGCTCGAAGCTGATCTGGATGCCCTCCCGCCAGGGCCCAGCGGTCTCATGGGCGAGTTCAAAACCGCAGGGGACGCCGCCGAAATCGAGGCTGAACGTGCCGGTGCCATTCATCGCGACGTCGCTTTCCGTCAGCGCGGGCGAGGCACCCAGCAGATGGCGCGTCAGATTGATGATATGGCTGAAGACGTTCAAGAAATCTATCGTAGCCCGGCCGCACGGCCGCCGGCATCCAGTCCGGCCCGTCCGGCCAAAGCTCAAGACCGTCCGGACGCGCTTCCTTCGTCATCACGAAATTGTCCCGCGCGCTACCAGTGTCTCCGGCAAGACACCAGGCTCTCGCGCCTAACAGGCGACCCAGCGATGCGTCCTTGCGGAACTTCTGCAGCAACGACATGGCGCGCGCCACGCCGGCGTCGTGGCGTTTCATGTAGCCGATGCCGTACACGAGATTTCCCGCCCGGGCCGCGTTCACGAGCGACGTCGCTTGCGCGCTGGTATAGGCCATCGGTTTCTCCGACAGCACGTGCCGGCCACGGCTTAGCGCCTCCAGCACGATCGGGCCGGTCGCGCGGCGCCGCGTCACCACGACCACGGCGGACACATCGGGATCGTCGAGCAATTTCCGGTGCGAGTGGTACACGCGCGATATCCCGAATTTCGCCGCCGCTGCAGCCGCGAGATCGGGGCGCAAGTCGGCGATGGCGACAACGCGGCACGCGGGATTGGAGACGAAGTTGGCGAGGTGGCACATCTGGCCAACCATGCCGGTGCCGATGATGCCGATACCCGGCGTCAACGTTCCCCCTGCGCCGGCTCGGGGCGCTTGCGCAGGACGAGGAAATGCGCCGGCTGTCCCCATGTATTGATGAACGCCTTGTCCGATTGGGTCAGCGCAGCCACGGCGCTGGCATCGCGCCGGCCGATGGCGCTGAATATGCGAAAGAAGCTGTCGAGCGTGGCCGTGAGCGATTCGATGTCGGCCGAACCGTCGGCAAAGATCTCGGTCGTCTTGAGCGTGTCGCGCAGCGATGCCAGGCCGGAGATGACCTGCACCAGGTTATCGCCGAAGGGATCGTCGATCAGGCGATCGACATCGCGCACCAGCCGCTCAATCGACAAACAGATCGCATCGACGGCGGCATCTTCCCCAACCAGATAGAGCTTGCGTCCGCCAAGAAAGCTTAGCCGACTGCGCCGCAAGTGCTGCGTTGTCCGGCGCAGCATCTCGTCGCGGGAATAGACCTTCTTGTGCCAGTAAATGTCGAGCGCGTCGCGATAAGAGGGCCACGCCGCGTGCAGGTCGAACCCCAGCGTGTCTGCCGCCCGGCATAGCTCGCCCGCTTCGATGAAGGTGCGGTAACGGACGAACGGATTTTCCAGCACGTCCATCAGCCAGGACTCGAAGGCGCGTGTGTGCGGGATGCTGTTCCATTTCGCCTCGAACAGAAGCTTGGCGGTCTCGAGCGCAGAGCGCCCTGTCAACGCCTTGCCGGCCGCATGAATGGCCTTCAGCGCAAGCTCGAAGAAACCGCCATAACGCTCATAGTAGGAGACGACGGCACAGCCGTCCGGATGGAGCAGTTGGTGGAAGATGCGCAGCCATGTTTCGGACGGCTGTATCGTGTAGATAAATCCTTCGGCGTCGATGACGTCGAAACGGCGCTCGCTGCGAAATCCTTCGACATCCGCCAAGACCAATTCGCGCAAGCGATCGGCAAGGCCGAAGCGCGCGAAATAGGCCTGAATCTTGGCATGCGCGAGACGGTTGGGTTCGGCAAGCGTCATGCGCGCGCCCCAGCCGGCAAACACCATGGCATTCTCGCCGGAATCCGGACCGAACTCCAAAACCTCGGCGCCATGAAACAGCCGGGGCGGCAGCATCAGCTTGTCGGCGAACAATTCACGCCGCTGGGCGGCATAGGCTTCGAGCTGTGCGGGCGACTTGAAATTTCCGAACGTCGGCAGGACGTCCTGACGTTCGTAATATTGAAAGAGCTTGTCGTCAGCCATTCCGATGACCCAATAGGGACTCAAGCCGGTCGAGTTCACGCCAGATGTCGGACGGCGCGAAGATCGAGACGATGTGCAGCGGACGCGTCAGGCTCTCGCGCAGACGGCCGCTCACCTTGGCTTCATTTTCGTGGTTCACCGCGAGCAGGCAGACCAACGGCGCGGATGTGGCGCGTAAATCCTCCGGCGAGCGGATCGGGATGCGCGTGCCCGGCAGAAACAGGCCCTGGCGTTCCTTCTGATCGTCGATCGAAAGCTCGATCAGGTCAGCCAGTTCGTGGGCGTTGGTGAAGGTGCAGGCGCGGCAGCCGGCGCCGTAGATCGCGACCTGCATGCCGTTGTCGCGGGCCTTGGCGAGTACGGGGCGAAGGCGCGCGCCGTATTCCCTTGCACGTTTGCCAAATCGTTCGCCAACGCCGGCCGGCGCGGCCGGCGCTGACACCTTGCCTGGCGCAAGACGCGCCGCCACGGCCAGGCTGCCGCCGCTGAAATCATACTTCTTCACGGATACAGCCTCGAAGCCATGGCGCGCCAGGAGCGCCAGCAGGGTCGCTTCCGTGAAATAGCTGACATGCTCCTCCCAGAGCACCGAGAGATCACCGACCGACGACCCCGGAGCGAAATCCGGCACGTCAATGAACAATAGTCCGTCATCGCGCAGGACAAGCTTGACGCACGCAAAGAAGTTCTCGAAATCGACAATGTGTTCCAAGCACCTGGCGGGCGACCACGAGGTCGAACTTTCCAGCATGGGCGACGGCATCGTGGCACAAGGCCGGGCTGATCATGTCGGGATAGACCTTGATGCCGCGTTCGCGTGCGATCTTCCCCGACACCGGGTTCGGCTCCACGCCGACCAGAACCTTCGCGCCGCGTTCGCGCAGTTTGTCCATGAAGAGGCCGTCGTTGCAGCCAATCTCGAACACCGATTGGTGCTTTGTGAACTTCCCGATGGTATCGAGCTCGTCCGGCTGGTGCGGCTCCGGCTTCCAGCTGCTGAAATTGTAGTTGAACTGGCGATAGAGAATATCGGGGTCGATCGGCTTCACGATCTGGGGCAGGCCGCAATCGCCGCAGGCCAGAACTTCGAACGGAAACCGCTCCTCCTGCTCATCCCTGGTGCGCAGCAGTCGGTGGGCGATCGGCATCTCGCCGAGATCGATCACCGGTCGCAGATCGGCTGAATGGCAGAGGCGGCAATGATCGGTCACGTCGTGGGTCTCGCTGCGTTTCGCAATATCGCGGCCGCCTCCGAAGCAAGCCGCGCCATGTAACGGCTGGCCGCGGCCGCATCGCTGCCGTCAGGCGCCCAGTCCGGAAATGCGGTACGCGAAGGATCGAACGGGCCGGCGGTGGTTTCGTGAAACACCAGCCAGTCCGAGGTGATCAGGATGGTGTGAAACAACTCGTCGGGCATGCGGTAGTAACAGAGCCTGCCCTGGCCATAGGGCGCCATGTCGAGCACGTCGCTTATTTGCCCGGCGTCGTCGAAGATCACGACCCGGGCGGTTCCCTCGATCAGGTGAAACAACTCCGGTTTGCCGAGATGCTTGTGCGGGCGGACATAGGCCTGCCGATGATGCACGATCAGCATCTCATGCAGCGGGGATGACGGATCGGGATGGGTGCACAGCCGGCTGCGCAGGCGCGGGTTCTGGGCGGCGATCCGCTTCAGCTCGGCGATGGTCGCATCGTCAGCCGTGACGATCGCATCATCGGAATAATAAACCTCCGGATTCTGCGCGCGCAGCGAGACCGGGCGGCGCATGCCGCAAGGCTCATTCGAAGAAGATGAAGCCATGATCGCCCGTATATCCGCATTTCCCGTAGATCCACGCCCAGGTCTCGGGGCTGTGGAAGCTCAGGCAGGTGAGCTGCCAATAAAGAAGGTTCGCCTTTTCACGCTCGTTCCGGAACGACTCCACCATCAGGTATTTCGCCGCGCCACGTCCGACCCGCTCGATTTCCGGCACAGCCCGGAACACGTCCTCGAGCGGAAGGTTGTGCAGCACGCCAAGCGAAACCACCAGATCGAAACTGTGATCGGGGTAGGGCAGCTCGACGGCGCTGCCGACCTTCAGAAACGGCCGGACCTCTTCCTTGGCGTTCTCGACGCCGTATTGCGAGATGTCGATGCCGGCGATCGTCAGCTCCGGCAGGATCTGCGTGAACTCGTAGAGCAGATAGCCCTTGCCGCAGCCGACATCGAGCACGCGCATTCCGCTCTTGATGCCATAGCGATCGATCAGCGCCTGGGCGAGCGGCCGCCAGCGCCCGTCATAATGATAGCCGCCATAGCCATAGCGCCGCTCGCCGTCCCAGTAATCGCGGCCCCACTTCCGCGCCACGGCGGCGGATTCGGCCTTGTCGTGCTCGACCACGCGCTGGACGTAATTGCGCTTCGTGCTGGCGTGTAAGGACTGAACAAGGTTGATTTCGGTCATCGCCGTCCAGCGCCCCGCGACATCACAGGATGGTCGCGTATTTGTTCACCAGCAGGATGTCTTCGACAGCCTGGATGTCGTCGTTCGACGCGATGGCGATCTCTTCCACTGCGGCATGCAGGTTGCAGCCTTCGCGCAGCACGCGATCATAGACCTCGCGGCGCCTGCGTTCATCCGGCGGCAGCATGAAGATGCTGTAGCAGATGATGCCGTTAAGCCGTGGCAATTCGTCCAGCAGATCCTCGAGGATCATGTAGCTGCCGGGCATGATGTGCTCGACGGCGCTCAGGAGAAATTGCAGGTTCTTCCGCCGCGCATAGTCGCGGATCACGATGTTCTGGACATGCTGCGGCGTCCGGCTGCCGTTGAGCGGCCGCGCACCGATATAGCCGCGATGGCCGGCCCGCTCAGCCATTGAAGCCTCCCGGCAGCTTATGCTGCATCCCGATCCTTGTTGCCGGACGCAGCGAGATCGGCTCGAAGAATTCGCCGAAGCGCTTGTCCGCGTAAGGCGACATGATGCTCTTGAACCGGCAGTTCATGCTCCAGCGCGTGCCTTTTTCCTCGTTGACGCGGTTGCCATGCATCAGGGTCTGGTTGAAGACCATGACATGACCGTAGGGGATGTCGATCCAGACCAGATGCGGCTTGATGGTCTTGTAGAGCTCCTCCGCACTGCGCAGGCTCGCCATGCGGTCCTGCATCTCGCCGTTGAACTGTGGCGGCAACAGAAACATCGACTTGGTGCTGTATACGTCGACCAGTGGCACCCAGACGACGACCTCGAACGGGGAGTCGCCCGACCACACGTCCGAGTGGGTCGCGAGCAGCGAACTGTCGTCAGCCGGCAATTGAATGCTGAGATTGACCCGCCGCTGCATGCACAATTCATTGCCGACGATGGTCTCGATGGTCGAGCGCGCCAGGCGGAAGTAGGTCGGCCGCAGCCATGGCTCCGCGTTGAGGCCGCCGATCACGTGCATCCGCAAGCCATTGAGCTCGGCCGGGCTCACGCGGGAATGGATGGTTTCGAGCAGATCGTAGGGATCGTTGGCGTGGGGCAGGTGCAAATAATCCGCCGCAAGTTCCGCGGCGCGGCGCTGGATCCGGTCGAGCCCGGCGCGGTCGTCGGCCGGGCGCGTGACGAAGCCTTCGCTCATGAAGCGGTGGGCGAGGCCCTGTTCGTCCGGCTGCAGGAAAGCCGTGTCGATCATGCAAAGAACTCCCGCACGTGAGCGCAGATATAGCCGATATCGGACGCCGACAGGAATTGGTTGACCGGAAGGGTCAGGATCCTTTCGGCTTGCCGTTCGGTCACCGGAAACGTGCCGCGACGATGGCCGAGATGCGCTGCCGCCGGCTGCAGATGAATCGGAACCGGGTAGTGGATCGCCGTCTCGATCCCCTTGCCGGCGAGGAATTTCTGCAGCTCGTCGCGGCGGTCGGTCTGTATCACGAAGGTATGGAAGGTGTTGAACTCGATGTTGCGGCAGGGCGGGATGAAGATCGGCAGGCCCGCCAGGGCGTCACGGTACTGCGCGACGTTACGCCGCCGCCGCTCGATCACGGAAGGCAGATGGCGAAGCCGGATGCGCAGCACCTCGGCCTGGAGCGTATCAAGCCGCGATACGGTGCCCCATTCCTGGACATCGCTGCGATTGATCAGGCCGTGATTGCGCAAGCGCCGGATACGCGCGGCGAGTTCGGCATCGGCCGTCACCACAAAGCCGGCGTCGCCGGCCGCGTTGAGATTTTTCAGGGGATGCGCGGAGAAGCAGCCGAAGGTTCCGATCGTGCCGCTCATGCGGCCGTCATAGGTCGATCCCACGGACTGCGCACTGTCCTCGATTACGGCGAGGCTGTGCTTCCGTGCGGTCGCCATCAAGGGATTCATGTCGGCCATCCGCCCGGTCAGGTGCACGGGCATGATCGCCCTGGTCCGTGGCGTGACGGCGGCCTCGACCGCGGCCGGATCGATATTCTGATCCGGCAGCACGTCGGCAAAGATGGGCGTCGCGCCGGCCGCGATAATCGCAGCCGTCGAGGCCACGAACGAGTTCGGCGGCGTGATCACCTCATCGCCTGGACCGATGTCGAGCGCCTTCATCGCCAGGATCAGCGCATCGGTGCCGGAATTGAGCGTGACGACGTGCGGCGTGCCGAGATAGGCCGAAAGCTCCGCCTCCAGCTTGCCGACGGCTTCGCCGCCGATGAAATCGCCACGCCGGAACACGCCTTCCACGGCCTGCAGAATCTCGGCGCGCTCTTCCTCGAATTGCGCGGGAAGATTGACGTAACCGATCCGTCTGAGCGCCGTGTCAGCGTCCATGGTAGAATTTCCGAACGGTGGCGAGCACCCGGTCCTGCTGCGCACGCGTGAGATGCTGATCGACCGGGAAGCTGATGACTTCCCGCGCGTGGCGGTCCGTCACGGGAAAGCGCCCGGGCGCGTAGCCGAGATGCTTCAGGCCTTCCTGCTGATAGAGCGGGATCGGATAATGGATTTTGGCTTCGACCCCGTTTTCGAGACAATGTTTGTAAAGCTCGTCGCGCCGCTCGGCGAACACCATGTAGAGATGATAGACGTGCTTCACGTTGTTCCGACGCCGCGGCACGCGCAGGCCGGATACGCCGGCAAGTCCGGCATCGTAATAGGCCGCATTCTCGATCCTCTTTTGCGTGATATCGCGGGTCTGCCCGATCAGCCAGTTGCCGACCACGGCCTGAACCGAATCCAGCCGCGAGTTACAGCCGAGCACGGCGATCTCGTCGCGATTCTTCATGCCGTGGTTGCGGATGAGCCGCAGCCGTTCGTTCATCGCGTCGTCATTGGTGACGACGACGCCGGCGTCGCCCCAGACATTGAGGTTTTTCAACGGATGCAATGAGAAGCCGGCCGCGATGCCATAGGTCCCGGAACGTTTCCCGGCAAATTCCGACAGGATACCCTGACAGGCGTCCTCGACGACCGGAAGGCTGTGGCGCCGGGCGATCTCCATCAGGCGGACCATGTCGACGACCTCGCCGGTCAATTGCACCGGCATGATCGCCTTGGTCTTCGCCGTGATCGCAGCCTCGACCTGGTCCACATTCATGCAAAAGGAATCATCGCAGTCGACCAGCACTGGCGTCGCGCCCGTTTCCGCGATCGCGCCGACGGTCGCGATGAAGGTATTGGCGGCTGTGATGACCTCGTCGCCATGGCCGATGCCGAGCGCCTTCAGAGGGAGCTTCAGTGCATCGGTGCCGGAACCGACACCGATGGCGTGACGGGTGCCGATCAGCTCGGCAAAGCGCCGCTCGAACTCGGCAACCGGCTTGCCCAGGGTGAAATCGCCCGTTGCGACCAGCCGGCCGATTTCGGCCAGGACCGGCGCGGGGTCGGCGAACTGTTCGAGCAAATAGGAGTATCTGACGTCGTACATCTGGGTCACGTGGAATGAAGCGGTAAAGAAGATGCTGCCGGCGCGCCAATGGCGCGCTCGATCGCAGCGGCGATGGAGTTGGGCGCAAGCCCGTGCTTTTTCATCAAGCTGTCCTGCGAGCCGTAATTGTGCATGAAGCGGTCCGGCAGCGAGAGCCGCAGCATCGCCGGCAGGCCGTGGCCGAGCTTGTCGATCAGGGCTTCGGCGACCGCGCTGCCGAGACCGCCCGAGGGCACATGCTCTTCAAGCGTGACGACCAGGCCCGTCCCGCGGATTGCGCTTAGCAGCGCCTCGGTATCCAGCGGCTTCACCGTATGCATGTGCAGGATGCCCGCGCGAATGCCCCGCGCCGCCAGCAGATCGGCGGCGGCCAGCGCCCGCTGAAGCATGATCCCGGTCGTCACCATCAGCACGTCGCCCGGCTGACGCATCACAATCGCGCGGCCGATCTGAAAGCCGTGCTCGGCCTTGGAGACAATCGCGTCGCCGCCCTTGCCGAGGCGGATGTAGATCGGGCCCGGCCAATCCAGCGTCTGCTCCATCAGCCGCGTCGCCTCGTCGGCATCGGCGGGGCATACCACCGTCATGTTCGGCAGCGCCCGCATGATCGCAATGTCTTCGATCGCCTGGTGGGTGGGCCCGAGCGGCGCATAGACCAGCCCGCCGCCATTGGCGATCAGCCGCACCGGCAGATTGTGCAGGCAGAGGTCGACGGCCACCTGCTCGTAGCAGCGCCGCGTCAGGAAGGTCGCGATGGTGTTGACGTAGGGCACGAAGCCCTCCATCGCGAGTCCGGCCGACATGCCGATGATGTGCGCTTCCGAAATACCTTCGATCAGATGACGGCGCGGAAACTCCTTGCTCATCGCCCGCAGCGTGCCGGCGCCGGGATCGGAGCCGATGTACAGCACCCGCTCGTCGCGCGCCGCGAGCTTGTAAACCATATTCATGGCGGTGTTGCGCATGGGGTGCCGATCAGAAGTCGCCGACGGCGACGCGGATCGCGTCGAGCTCGCTGTCGGTCAGCTTGTTCTTGTGATGCCAATCGGCATTGGATTCTGCAGCCGGCAGACCCTTGCCCTTGACGGTGTGGCAGATGATCGCCGTCGGCCTGCCGGCGGCGCGCGGAACCTTGTGCAAGGCGTTGCGCAGCGCGCCGACGTCATGGCCGTTCAGCTCTTCGACGGCGAATCCGAAGCTGCGCCATTTGTCGGCGAGCGGCTCCAGCGGCAACACATAGTCGGTTGGTCCGTAGCTCTGCAGCTTGTTGTAGTCGATGATCGCGATGAGATTGTCGAGCCCGTGCTTGGCGGCACCCATGGCGGCCTCCCAGACCGAGCCCTCGTTGATCTCGCCGTCGCCGAGCAGCACGAAGGTCCGGTAGTTGCGGTCGCGCATGCGCGCGGCAAGCGCGAAACCGACGCCGATCGACAGGCCGTGTCCGAGCGCGCCGGTCGATGCCTCGACACCCGGCACCATGCCATACTCGGGGTGTCCGCCCAGAATGCTGTCGGCTCCGCAAAAGCCTTCGAGTTCGGAAATGGGAAAGAATCCGCGATCCGCCAGCAGGGCATAGAGCGCGAGGCAGCCGTGACCCTTGCTCAGGATCGCGCGGTCGCGGCCGGGGTCGCGCGGGTGCTTCGGATCAATTCGCAACACGTCGTCGTAGAGAACGCGGATGATTTCGATCAGCGACAAAGCGGGTCCGACATGCCCGCGTCCCGCCGACCGTACGGCGCCCAGCACCAGCCGCCGCAGATAGAGGCTGCGCTCGTCAAGCTTGCAGGTGAGGGCGGCTTCAGCGTGGGGCGAGGTCTGGATCACGTTCGCAAATCGTTTGATGGAGCCGGCGAGCCTTGTCGAGCTGGCTGGCGAGATGGGAATCAAAGTCACCGTTCAGCGCGGCAACAACACGCCGCGATCGGCCTTCCGGCAGATAGTCGTTCAGGATGATCAGGCACCAGATCGCCCCGAACAGGGGAAACAGAAGGTCTCGACGCACGGCGAACGCGGGGTCGTTGGCTTCAAACTCGCGCGAAAGGCGCTTTATCCATCGCCGCGAGCTGCCCTCGGCAAAGTTGCTGCCGGGATGGATCGCCGTATCCGACACGAGCTTGACCGGATCGTCCCAGCCGAAATACTCGAAATCGATGAAGCGCAATTGGCCGTCCTTGCCGCGCAGCGCGTTATGCAGTCCGAAGTCAGATGGGCTCAAGGCACGATGCGCCGAAGCAAGCGGAGTTCCCGGATCCCACCCAAGGCTCGCATGGCGCTGCTCAAGGCGCCGAATCGCTGCTGCGCCCAAGGGAATCAGACCGCGTTCGATGAAGGCGCGCAAGTCCGGAAATTCGCCCGCCACCTGCCGCAACCGGTCCAGCCGCCGCTGATATTGTGCCACCGCTTCCGCCGGCGAGAAAATACTGGCGGAGGCGTCGCGCAATCGCGTCGCGCCGTCGGCCAGCCGCAGCGTCTGCAGGCGGATCACGAAGTCTGCGAGTTGATCGACGTCCCCCGGGCGCGACCGTTCCACAGCAGCTTCGCCATCGAACCATTCATAGAGAGCACAGCCGCTCACCGTATCGCGCGCAATCGGCCGCGGCGTTGACGTGACGCCATGAGCCGCCAGGAACGAGAGCGCCTCGTATTCCTGCCCCAGCCGGTCACGGCCATCGATGGCTTGCGACGGATAATATTTCAGGGCGAGGCGCGTTCCATCGGCGATATCGAGGCAGAACACACGATTATTGCCGCCGGGCCGGGCAGGGCGTGCCGCCAGCATCTTTTGCCCGGACAGGCGGCTGCCGATGGCCATCGCCTCCTGCGCGCTGATCGCGGTCTCGCTCATCCCGCGAACACCTCGCGCCGGATTTCATCCCAGCTTGCGATCGGCTTGTAGGGGCCGGGACGCGCATTTCCGGAACTGTCAAACAGGATGGATCTGACATCACGCGGAAAGTGCGGCTGCTCGAAAACATCGGCGAGATCGTCGATGAAGACGTCGAGGTTCAACCTCGCGAGCCGCTCGACCTTTGCCGCCTGCGTATCCTCGAAATAGATATCATCGATGCGCAAAGCCGGGTTTTCGCCGCCGATCAATCCCGCGGCGCGCAACCAGTCGCGGGCCGCAGCCCGCAAGTCGACGCGATCCGGATCCTGATGCCCGAACCGGGTCTTGTGACTGACGATGTAGACATCCGATCCGGCTTGCCGGCATGCGCCGAGAAACTCCTGCACGCCGGGATAAATCTCCGCGCCGCCGATCCCCTTGCCGTAGACCCAGCCCTGCAGGCCCTGCCAGGCCAAGTTCGCCGCCGGGCTGCGTCGAAGATATTCCCGGACCTCGATTTTCGACCCCGTCCATCCGTCCGGCATCAACCCGCGACGATGCGCGGCGGCGGCAAACACCTTGTCGTAGCAGATGATGGTGTTGTCGAAATCGATCCCGATCCGCACGGAGCTCACTTCAGGCTGATGTTCTGCATCATCTTGATGTTGAAGTACCGGGCGTCATTGAGCGAATTCGGCAGGCGTCCCGACCTGAAGGCATCAACCAGCCCGGACACGGCCTGCTCGATCGTGTGCGTCGGCGAAAATCCCAGTTCGCGGCGAATCTTCTCGGAAGACACATGGTAGGAGCGCAGATCGTCGGTCGGCTCCACGGCGATGTTGACGTCGCCGCCGACCACCGACTTGACGATGTCGGCGATCTTCATCAGCGAATGGTTTTCATAGCCGATGTTGTAGATCTTGCCGTCGATCCTGGCATCGTCCTGCTGCAGCAGGAACAGATAGGCGGCCGCCATGTCCGCGATGTGCAGGTTGGGACGCCGCTGCGTACCGCCGAACACGCGGATGCGACCGGTATTCACGGCGAGATTGGTCAGGATGTTGACGACGACGTCGAGCCGCTGCCGCGGCGCGTAGCCGCACACGGTGGCAGGCCGCACCGTGCAGGTGACGAAGCCGGATGCGGCTTCGTCGGCAAGGTCGGTCTCGCACATGGCCTTGAATTTCGAATAATCCGTCAACGGTTCGCAGGAGAGTTCCTCGGTGACCTCGGCTTCGTCCTTGATGCCGTAGACGCTCGACGACGATGCATAGATGAAACGCCTGACGCCGGCCTTCTTGGCGGCCCGAACCATCGGGCGGAAAGCAGTCGTAGTTGATCGATTTGCCGAGCGCGGGATCGAGCTCGAACGACGGATCGTTGGAAATGCAGGCGAGATGGATCACCGCATTGTTGCCTCGCAAGGCTTCGTTGATCGCGGCTTCGTCCCGAATGTCACCCCTGACCAGGCGCAGATCTGGATTGTTGCGCACCGCATCGAAGACGGAATCCCCGTACATGAAGAGATCCAGCACGGTGACCTTGTGACCTGCGGCCAGCAATTGGGGGACCAGCACGCTGCCGACATAGCCGGCGCCGCCCGTTACCATGACGTTCCATTTAAGGTCGTTCACATCTGCTTCCCGTACCCGGCCGCGCCTACTTCAGCAACGCGGTGATGAACTTGATCAGCGAGACCTTTTCGACCGAATTCCGGTGGCCGACGATCCCGACCTTGATGGCGCCCGCGGCGTTGCCGATAAAGGCGACGTCCTCGATGTCCCCTCCGGCCGCGACCAGCGGTGCCGTAATCGTGAGAAACGCGTCGCCGGCGCCGACGGTATCGACGACGGTCTTGGTGAAAGCAGGGACGCGCGTGACCCCCGCCTTCGCGGAGAAGGGATAGCAACCGAACGAACCATGGGTGATGATCATGTTGTCGCAATCGATCTTGCCGTGCAGACCATTCGCGATCACGGATTCGATGTCGCTGAACTTGTCGGTTGCGGCGAGACGCGCCTCCGGGGCATCCACGCAGATATAGTCGGCGCGCGGGTATTTCGTGATCAGATTGTAGCCGTGATTGCCGCTGTTGCTTTGCGCGTTGACGGCAAGGAACTTTGAATTGGCAATAAGGGTATCGATCGTACTCGGCGCAATCATGCCGTGGCCGAAATCGGTGACGATCACCACATCGGCCCGGCGAATACGCTCGGCCGTGATCCGGTCGATCCCACCCCGGTCTGCCGGGTCAAGCGGACTGTCCTCCATCGTGTAGACTTCGAACAGCTTGTGCAGGTATCCGAGCTCGACGTAGCGCAACTTGCGGGTCGTGGGACGGCCCTCGATGCGGAACGGCGTCAGCGTCACGTTCGGACGGAGTTGCGACTGGATGAACTCCCTTGGATCATCCTCGCCTCCCAGCGTCGTGACGATCTCGACCGACTTGCAGAAGCTCGCCACATGATTGGCCGCGGCGATCACGCCGCCGGCGAACTGTTCGCGATGCTTGAGCAGCGTGGCGACAATGTTCTCTTTCGATGATTTTCCAAGCGCCGAAACATACTGGTATTCGTCGACGATGGTATCACCGACCAGCACGACATGCATGTCCCGGATCTTGTCGATCAGGCCCAGGAGGCGCGCCGCGCCGCCGCCGTCGCGGATCTTCTGCAGGTAGTCGCGGAGCGGGGGATCGTAGATGTCGAAATAGCGGTTCACCAGCGACGACGAACTGAAGGTGACCTCCCGCGTGAAGGTGATGCGTCCGCCATGACGCTCCACCGCGTCTCGCTCGGCGTTGATCTTGCCGGTGACGTCGTCCTCGGGAGTTTCGTAATCCGAGCCCTTCACATAGATATCGGGCCGAATGATCTCGAGGACCGGTTCCGCGCTCGGGCTCTGGCTGATCCCCACCCAATCCACGGTGGAGAGGGTTGCCAGCATCTCCGCCCGCATGCCCTCCGGGAAGATGGGCCGGCCCGGTCCCTTGTTGACGTGCCGGTCGGCCGTAATCGTCACCATGACGACGTCGCCCTCGCTCCGTGCCGCCTGGATATGCCTGATATGGCCGAGATGCACGACGTCGAACACGCCATGGCAAAGCGCAACCTTCAGTCCTTGCGCCTGCGCCGAGCGGGCGATGTCGCCGAGGTCCTCGACCGTCTTGACCTTCTCATGCGCCTCGAGCTGGCCGGGCGACGTCGTATCGGCGGCTGCGAGATTATGCATGTGACGTGCCCGAATTCATCAGTCAATCCCAAACGCATGGCGAGGGACGACGGTCGGTGACGCCAAGCACGCTGACGTCGAAAGAACACCTCAATTGGCTGCAGACTGCAGCGAATCGCCCACCGCCTTTTCCTCGTCTGCCAGATATCTGAACCAGTCCCTTGTGGCACTCGCAATTTTGTCCGCTGTCCACAGTGGCGCGTCGCTCCATTGATCGATGGAAGCCAGCATGGTCGCGACGCCATCCTCGAATCGGACCTTCGGTTTCCATCGCAGAACGCGCTTGATCTTGGATATGTCTGCAAAGGTGCAGTCGGGCTCGCCCGGCCGCTTCGGGATGTGAACCTTGTCGCCGCCCAGGAGTTCGATCAGCCGATTGACGCTGTAGGTGTCGTCGGATCCGACATTGAATATCTCGTTGGAAATATTTGAACGCGCCGCGGTGACGAACGCATCGGCAACGTCGGTGACAAACGTGAAATCCCGCGTCTGCTCGCCGTCGCCGACCACGGTGAACGGTTTTCCGGCAAGCTTCTGGGCCATGAAGACGCCGAACACGGCGCCGTAGGTGCCCGTCGTGCGATGGCGCGGCCCGAATACGTTGAAGAGCCGCAAGGACACCGCCGGCAGCTTGTAGACCTTGCACCAATGCATGACGCACTGCTCGCCCAGATATTTGGTGAGTGCATAGGGATACATCGGCCGCGTCTCGGCGGTTTCCGGCAGTGGGATAGACATCGGGTATGCCGTAGCAGGAGGACGATGCTGCATAGACGAAGCGCTTCACGCCGGCATGCCGGGCCGCCTCCAGGACGCTGACGGTGCCGTCGACATTGGCGCGATGATAGGGGATCGGCGCCTCGATCGAGGGAACGATGTCCGCGAGCGCCGCGAGGTGGAAGACCCAGTCGATGCCCGCGAAATGCGGCTGGATTGCCGCGAGGTCGGTGACATCGGCCTTGACGATTTTCAGCCGGGACGATTTTGAATGCGCGACAGGTTCTCGGGACGTCCAATGGCGAAATTGTCGATGACGACGACCTCGTGGCCATCGCCGAGAAGACGATCGACCAGGTGGCTTCCGATGAAGCCGGCGCCGCCGGTGACGACGCATTTCATGTATGGCACCTTGGCGAAAATATCCGCGCGAGATCAGCCCCGCCAACGCCCGAAGCGGGAGCCGGCTATCGTCACCTGCGATTTTGCAAGCATTACCAATCTGTTCGGGGGAAAACCGCAGAAATCCGCAACGCGCACGCTTGGTCAGCGGAACGCCGAATCGAAACGGTTCCCTTAAGCCTTTGCAATTGCCGGTCTTTCTCTCTATCACACCCCCAGTTGTCGCCGCCCCGTCCGCCGTCCATGTCTGTCGATCCCGATCACAAGGCTTTCCTCGACGATTATGTGGGGCGGCTGCACCGTGTGATTACGGTGGACGACGATATCTGCGCGCAGATCAGCGCCACGCGCGCAATCTGGTTAGAGACCCGCGAGCGGGGAGGCCGTGTCATCTTCATCGGCAATGGCGGCTCGGCCGGGATCGCCTCGCATCTGGCCATCGACCTCTCGAAGAACGCGTCGGTGCCGGCCATCTGCTTCAGCGACGCGAGCATGATGTCGTGCCTTGCCAACGATTACGGTTTCGAGCACTGGATCGCGCATGCCGTGCGGCTGAACGCACGCGCGGGCGATTGCCTCGTAGCAATCAGCTCGTCGGGCCGTTCAAAGAACATCATCAATGCGGTGGCGAAAGCGCGCGAGATGAAGCTCGACGTCGTTACGCTGTCGGGAATGAACCCGGATAACCCCTTGCGCACACTCGGCGACGTCAATTACTGGGTCGATAGCCGGAGCTACAACATCGTGGAAACCGCGCATCAATTCTGGATGATGGCCGTGATCGACCTGATCATCGGTCGCGCAGAATATCCGGCATCCTGAGGCGGTCGTATCAGATGCCATCCCGTGCAAAACAGGTGACGTTGTTTTCGGCGAAGCTGCTGCTTTCGATCGGCGTGCTCGTTTACATTGCGCGCAGCCTGGACCTCCATGAACTGCGTACTCACTTGCTGACGGTGGATCCCGTGCTGTTCGTTCTGGCGCTGGCGCTGGTCGGCCTTCAGACCTTCATCCTCAATGGCCGCTGGGAGATGATCATGCGCTCACTCGGCGTTTCGCTGGAGTGGCTGACGGGATGGCGAATCCTGATGATCAGTCTCTGGTTCAACCAGGTGCTGCCGTCTTCCGCCGGCGGCGACGTGGTCCGGATCTGGTTGCTGCGGCAGCGCGGCGTGCAGTGGTCGGAGGCGGTCAAGGGCGTGATGGCCGATCGCTTCACGGCGCTGTTGGGGCTCGTCGCGCTGATGGTCGCGGGCTTTCCGATGCTGCTGGCGCGCGTAACCGATCATGCCGCGATCCTGGCGATCGGTGGGCTCACCGCTGCAGGCGTGGCGGGGACCGCAGTTTTGATGACGCTCGACCGCTGGCCGGAGCGCATTGTCGCGATACGCCCGATCGCAAGCTTCGCGCGGTTCGGTGCGCTCGTCAGGTTCCTGCTGCTGCGATATGAGCGGCGCGTAGTCCTGTTTGGCTCGGCAATCTTCATCCATCTGGTGACGGCGGCGGCCTGCTACGCGCTCGCGTTGGGCCTCGGGGCGCAGCTGTCGCTGCTGGATGCCTTCATCCTGATCCCCCCTGTGATCCTGCTGACGGCCGTTCCCATCTCGATCAGCGGCTGGGGCGTGCGCGAAGGCGCCATGGTTGCCTGTCTTGGGCTTGTCGGCGTCCCTTCGGAGAACGCGCTGTCGATCTCGCTGCTGCTCGGCGCGATCAGTGTAATCATCGGTTTGGTGGGTGGAGTGATCTGGCTGACAAGCGCGGAGCGCGGTACCTATTCGGCGGCGTCCGCCGTCGAGCAGGCTGCCGGCGACGGCGAGTCCCTCGACTATGGGCTGCAACAGGCCGAGGAAGCATCGGGCCGCCCATGAACCTCCCAAACAATTGGCTCGTTTCTCCGGTCCCGCGATGACAAACCTGTTCTACCTCCGGCATACCTGCCGGCTCTGTCTGTCGGACCGGCAAGAGCTGGTCGTGCCGATGGCCGGCATGCCGATCGGCACGCCGAACTTCCAGGTGCCTGACGCCAGCGCCGACGATCCGGTGTTCCGGACCGCGGTTCCCCTGGAATTGTATCTCTGCCGGGAATGCGGACATCTCCAGATTCTCCATGTCGGCAATCCGGAGATCCAGTACCGACACTATGTCTACACCACCTCGCTGTCGCTCGGCCTGCGCGAGCATTTCGCGGCTTACGCCGATGACGTGATCAGCCGTCACGCGATTGCGCCGGGCTCGCTCGTCGTCGAGCTCGGCAGCAATGACGGCTCGCTGCTCGGCTTCTTCAGGGAGCGCGGCATGAAGGTGCAGGGGGTCGATCCCGCCGTCGATATTGCCAGGCGCGCGACGGAGAAGGGGATCGAAACCATCGCCGATTTCTTCACCGACAAGGTCGGCGACCACATCCGGCAGACCAAGGGCCCGGCGCGGGTCGTGATCGCCAACAACATGATCGCGAATGTCGACAATCTCGATCCGCTGGTGACCGGCATCCGCAACGTGCTCGCCCCCGACGGCCTGTTCGTCTTCGAAACGCAATACGGCGTCGACGTCACCGAGAAGAACCTGCTCGACACCGTCTATCACGAGCACCTGTCCTATTTTAACATCAAGCCGCTGACGCGGCTCTTTGCGCGCTTCGGCATGGAAGTGACCGACGTGCAGCACATCTGGACCAAGGGCGGCTCCATTCGCGTGACGGTGCAGCACGCGGGCGCCGCAAAGCCTTCGCCGGAGGTCGCACGATTCATCGCCGAGGAGGACCGGCTCGGCGTCGACCAGCCGTCCTACTATGCGGCCTATTCGAAGAAGATCGCGGCGATCCGCGACGAGCTCACGGCGCTCGCCGAGGCCTGTCACGCGCGGGGACAGCAGGTGGCCGGTTACGGCGTCTCCGTCGGCACCACGACGCTGCTGCCGCAGTTCGCCCTCGAGAAGAAAATCGATTTCCTGGTCGATGACGACCCGAACAAGGGCAATGTCATGGCCGGGCCCGGCTACGACATCCCGATCCTGCCGCCGGCCGCGCTCTACGAGCGCAAGCCCGGCCTCGTCGTCGTCTTCGCCTGGCGCTACGTCGATCCGATCCGGGCGAAGCACGCGCGCTATTTCGCCGAAGGCGGAAAGTTCGTCGTGCCGCTGCCCGCAGTTACTCTCGTCGACCGGACCGATTGACGCCGATCGATCGCGTGCCAGAATTCACCAAGAAACTGCACAAAATGCCCGTGTCGCGCCTGCGGCCTTAGAGTTAGCAATCCTGACCGCCGCGCGTCAGTGAGGTTTTAGGCGGCCGTTGGGATGAAATAGACCTGACCGAACGCGTTTGGACGATACCGGCAGCCCGAATGAAGGGCGGCCGCGAACACCGCGTTCCGCTTTCGGCCCGCGCCATTCAAATCCTCAAGGGAATGCAAATGCGCAAGGTATCTGAATTTGTGTTCGCCGGTAGCAAGCCGCACCGGCCACTCTCGGTGATGGCCTTGCAAATGGTTTTGAGGTGCGCGAAGGTTGACGCGACCGTGCACGGGTTCCGCAGCGCTTTCCGCGATTGGTCCGGCGAACGCACCACATTTCCGCGCGAAGTGGCGGAAGCCGCCCTTGCCCACCTTGTCGGCGATCAGACCGAACGCGCCTACCGCCGCGGTGACGCGCTCGAAAAACGGCGTGCGCTCATGGACGCTTGGGCCTCATTCTGCGACGACGCGGGGCGCGGCAAGGTAGGAAAAGCTCACGCCACAAGCATTCAAGCCCGCACGCCTAGCTCAGGAAGGACGCCAATAGCCGCCCGCGCCATCTTCCGGGGTGTGACACGTCCGCTGCGGTAGCTGAAAATAGAGATCGCGGCGGTTGATCGAGCGAAGGTTGTAGTGGTATCCCGCTGCGGTGAACTACACCGACAGCTTGTTCATCTTCGCCCTCGCAACCGTGGTCCTGATCGCCTCTTCATTGCGGCCATGGCCCGCCGTGCGTCAATGGTTCCTGATTCTTCTTCAGCCTCTTCGTGATGGCGACTTGGGGCGTCTATTCGCTCGCTCTGTTTCTCGTCGTCGCGGTCGCCAATTTCGCCGCCGGTAGGGCGATGAAGGAAACTAGGCCTCCGTGGCCGACCGCCATCCTCTGCCTCGCGATCGGCGTCGATATCTGCACTCTTGCGGCCTTCAAATATTCCGCTTTTTTCGGTCTTCACCTAAACTCTTTGACAGGACTGATCGGCATCCCGCTCGCCATCTCGTTCTATACGTTTCACATCATCAGCTACCTCGTCGACACCTATCGAGGCAAAACGAAGCCCACCACTTTCGGTCGATATCTTTTCTATTTGAGCTTCTTCCCGCATGTCGTGGCGGGCCCGATCGTTCGGACGTGGCAACTCGTGCCACAGCTTCAGACGACGCGACGCATCGCTACCGATTGGCCGATGGGCGTGCACTTCCTCAGCACCGGTTTCTTCCTCAAATCGGTCTGCGCAGACAATATCGCCGGGATCATCGATCCTGCCTGGAAGGCTGCCGACCTATCGACGCCGGATCACTGGGTCGTCGCGTTCTTCTACTATTGCCAGATCTACGGCGACTTCGCGGGCTACAGTCTGATGGCGCTCGGCATGGCACGCCTGTTAGGTTTCCGGCTTCCAGCCAATTTCCGCAGCCCGCTGCGCGCCGTCCGCCTGCAGGAATTTTGGCGACGCTGGCACATTACGCTCTCCCGCTGGCTTCGCGATTATCTTTATATCCCCCTGGGCGGCAATCGCGCCGGCTTAGTTGCCGTCAACCTGATGGTCACAATGCTGCTCGGCGGCCTTTGGCACGGAGCCGGACCTGGCTTCATCATCTGGGGTGGCCTTCATGGCGCGGGCCTCGTCATCGAGCGACTGTGTCGGGTTCGAAACCTGCCGCTATCCTGGCTTGCAACTCGAGGTGTGGGTCACCTTGGCGTGGGTGCCCTTCCGGCTACCTGACTGGGCCAGTGCTTCGGCCTTTCTCGCCGGCATGTTTAGGCCGATTGCGCTGATGCCTTCAGCGTCGATTTCCTTCGCGGCGATTTTTGCAGCGCCGGTTATCGCTCACCAGTTTTTGCCCCTTCTCATTTGCCGCATTGGCCACCGAAAGCTGCCGATCTATCTGGGTATCATGACCGGCGTTTTGCTGGTCGCCGACCTCACCGTCGTTTCACCTTCCAGGGTCTTTCTCTATTTCTCGTTCTAAGGGAGGTAAACGCAGATGAACAAGAGTTTCTGGCCTGCTTTTGCCCTCATGGCGTTGCTGTTGGGTACAGCGATCCAGGCCTTCAGCGTCGAGAGAATCGGCCCCCCCGCAGAGCGCCCCCGCATCCCCGTCCCCGGCCAAACCTATATCTCGGCAACGAGAGATGGACAGACCGACCAGTCGCTCTTTTACTTCAATCTTTTCGGTTTCGGCGATCGGATCAGAAAAGCGGACGTGCTCGTCCTAGGTTCATCCCACGCCGAATTCGGCATTGAAGCCGCCAAGCTGGGGGAGCGAGGATTTAATATGGCGCTCGGCGGGGAGAGCCTCGCTTTTGCGGCCGTCCTTCTCCGCAAATACCGACCCTCTCCCCCGCATGTTGTGATCGATCCGTTCTCTCCGGATGTGGGTCTCTCAACTGAAGCGAGAAGGACGATGGCGCTCGGCAACGGCGCCCAGGCCCTTCACAGTGTCCTGAATATCTGGTCGGGCTTCCTACGAGACTGGATCCTGCAGGGGCTTCTCCCGCGTATCACGATCCGCCCGGGAGATACGTCCTTTGAGGAACCGTTGGCAACGATTATCGTTCGCGACTGGCAAACAGCGGACGTGACGGCCGTCTATTCCGGCTCGCGCGGCGAGGTTTTCGCCACTACCTCGAATGGCCACGAGATCGCTACGGGCGCGGAACGGAAAGGCGCGAGAACCGACCCATCCGATCTCACCACCATCCGAGCGACCGGCGCCTCCATCATCATAACCACCATTCCCTATCCTGCCTTCGACGAAACCATCGGAAGAGAAACCGCCAAGGACCTCGGCGGCCGCTTTGTTTCCATCGATCCACGGCAACTGCTGTTTTTTGACTATCACCACCTCAATGCAACGGGCCGAAGCGCAGCCACAGAAGCATTAAGCTCGCCACCATGATCGGCCGCGGTCGATAAGAAGCAATCTCATTGATCGCCACAGCAGACGATCGTCAGCCCACATCACAAACGTTCATCCTCAAAAAAAGAAGTGTTGAAGTGGCGAAGGTGTTGGGGAAGAGACGACGCCGAGAGGGTGAATCTCAGCTATAACAATATCTTACTCGTCATCGGTGGCGGAGAGGGAGAACGCTCTTCCGGATTGCGGATTCGCGGGAAGCGTCACACCACCTTGCGCTGTCTCAAATCGGCGATTTCGTCCTTGCCGAAGCCGAATTCGGTCAGCACGTCCTCGGTCTGCTCGCCGAATTCCGGCGGCCGCGCGGCCATTTTGCTCGGCGTGCGCGACAGCGTGAACGGCTGGCCGACGAGCTGGATATGCCGGTTCTCGTCGTTCGGCACATGCTGCGCCATGCCGAGATGCTTGACCTGCGCATCCTCGAAGACCTGGTCGATCGAATAGATCGGGCCGCAGGGCACGCCGGCGGCGTTGAACTCCTTCACCCAGGTCTCGCTCGATTTCTTTTCGGTGTATTTGCCGATCTCGGCGTTGAGCGCTTTTCGATTCTTCGAGCGCTCCGGCGCGGTGGCGTATTCGGGCCGGTTCGGCAGATCGGGTGCGCCGAGCGCCTCGCAGAAGCGGGTCCAGATCCGCCCACCGGTGGTGGCGATGTTGATGTAGCCGTCGGAGGTCTTGAACACGCCGGTCGGGATCGAGGTCGGATGGTCGTTGCCGGCCTGTTGCGCGACGTCCTTTTCCATCAGCCAGCGCGCGGCCTGGAAATCCAGCATGAAGATCTGCGCCTGCAAGAGCGATGTCTGCACCCACTGGCCTTCGCCCGAGACCTCGCGCTCGAGCAGCGCCGTGAGGATGCCCATCGCGCAGAACAGGCCCGCGGTGAGATCGGCGACGGGAATGCCGACCCGCATCGGGCCTTCGCCCGGCGCGCCGGTGATCGACATCAGCCCGCCCATGCCCTGCGCGATCTGATCGAAGCCGGGCCGCTTGTGGTAGGGGCCGTCCTGGCCGAAGCCGGAGATGCTGCCATAGACGATGCGCGGATTGATCTTCTTCACGCTCTCATAGTCGACACCGAGCTTGGCCTTGACGTCGGGGCGGAAATTCTCGACCACCACGTCGGCCTTGGCGACCAGCCGGTTGAAGACGTCGAGGCCCTTCGGATCCTTCAAGTTCAGCGAGATCGCCCGCTTGTTGCGGTGCAAATTCTGGAAGTCGGCGCCGTGGCGCGGGCCGCCCAGCTGCTCGCCGCCGGCGTCTTCCAGCAGCGCGTCGATCTTGATGACGTTGGCGCCCCAATCCGCAAGCTGGCGCACGCAGGTCGGACCGGCGCGGACGCGCGTCAGGTCGAGCACGGTGAAGCGGGACAGGGCTTGCGAGGCACGCGGGAAGGCCATTTCGGACAGCTCCGTGAAAATACGGGGAATGCGACGCCCGTTTTGATCGGCCAGATCGGGCGCAAATTCAATAGGCGATTGCAGGACTTGCGGGCGATCCATGCTGCCCCGCGAAAATGCCGGAACTCGTTCGGCCCGGGCAAATCCGGGCTTGCCCCGGGGCGTGCGCATTACCAGTCTCGCCTGAGTCAAATGTCGACGATCCCTCAGGCCCTTGGACCGCATTTTGGGCCGGGTTCGTCCGCGTAACAGTCGCACTTTCATTCAAGTCTGATCGGGTCTGAAACCACAAATTAACGTCGGAGTAAGACCCTGATCGCGTCGAGTTGGGCCGACTGTCCGGGCGAGTGGCCGGTTTGCGGCCTGAATCCTTCGGTACCGGCAGCGAGTGGCCGGGTCTGATTCGAAATTCGTGTGACAGGCGGTGGGCACGAGCGGCGGGCGCTCTCACCATCGCCGTGACGGACCACAAGCGGCGCGATCGGGGCGATGAAGAAAACCTTTCCATACGATGATGACACCGCAGGCGAGGGGCCATTCGGACCGCGGGCCAACGCGGGCAACTGGACGGATGCCGGCGACAATTTTCCGCTGGCGGTTTTTGCCGGAACGTCCATTAATGGCGCCACCGGCAACGCAGCTGCCGTTGCCACGATTCCGCAGCTCGCCGACTGGCTGGTCAACGGCTTCTGGAGCTACGAAGGCACCAATGCCCATCATTGGGCCTCGACGACCATCACCTACAACATCAACGGCCTGAACTCCGCCGAGAAATTCCTGGCGCAATCGGCGATGCAGGCCTGGCACGAGGTCGCCAACGTCAACTTCGTGCAGACGTCGGGCTCGGCGAACATCACGTTCATCGACAGCGGCAGCATGACCGCCGTCACCTACGCCAACTGGACCAGTTCCGGCGTCATGACGTCGGCGACCGTCGACATCAGCTCGGACTGGATCACCAATGACGGCGGCGCGATGGACGGCAAGACCGGCATCGACAGCTACGGCTACCAGACCTACATCCACGAGATCGGCCACGCGCTCGGCCTCGGCCACCAGGGCCCCTATAACGGCAGCGCCAACTATGCGACCGATGCGATCTTTGCCAACGACACCTGGCAATATTCGGTCATGTCGTATTTCCCGGAAAACAATTATTCCGGGAGTACCTACCGCTACGTCGTCACGCCGCAAATGGCCGACATCTACGCGGTCGACCAGATCTACGGCGTGGCGTCCACCCGCACCGGCAACACCACCTACGGCTTTCACAGCAACGCGGGATCGATCTTCGATTTCACGCAATACAGCGCGGCGCCGGCGCTGACGATCTATGACAGCGGCGGCAACGACACGCTCGATTGCTCCGGCTATTCGTCGTCGCAGACCATCGACCTGCATCCCGGCGCCTTCTCGTCGGTCGGCGGCCTCGTCCACAACATCGGAATCTCGACCAGCACGGTCATCGAGAATGCGATCGGCGGCAACGGCAACGACACGCTGATCGCCAACGATCTCGGCTGCACGCTTTCGGGCGGCGCCGGCAACGACACGCTGGTCGGCGGAGCAGGCAACGACAGGCTGATCGGCGGTATCGGCGCCGACAGGATGACCGGCGGCGGCGGCGCGGACACCTTTGTGTTCGCGGCCGGCGACAGCACGTCCTCGCAGCCGGACCTGATCACGGATTTCACGCCCGGCATCGACCGCATCGACCTATCAGCCTTCGACGCCATCACCGCCACGCCCGCCCTCGATCAGTTCTATTTTGTCGGCACGAACAGTTTCAACGGCACGGCGGGAGTGCTCGACTATTTCTACAACAGCTCGCTTGGCGTCACCGTCCTGCAGGCCGATACCAATGGCGACAATGTCGCTGATTTTGTCCTCGATTTCACAGGCAACGTCGCGCTGAGCCTTTCCGACGTGATTGGCGCGTACTCGACGCCGATCGTGATCGAGGCGCAGGGCTCGACCAGCCTGGTCTCAGCTCGGAAGTAACTTCTTCTTAAGCAATATCAGCACTGGGACCGGGCCCGAGTTGAAATATGCCGGCGCGGCATTTGTGGCGGGTATGTTTGGCGCTGTGACGCCGATCGGCGTGGAGCAGACCTCGACCGGGTACGAGGTCGCCTGGAAGTTCACCGATACCGATCAATACACGGTGTGGAGCACCGACAGCAGCGGCAACTACACCGTCCAACATCATCGGTGCGGTGTCGGGAACCAGCGCTACGTGCTGAATCGTTCGAGACGAGCTTCCACCAGGACTTGAACGGCGACGGGGTGATCGGCGTCCCCTCGACCGTGATCGAGTCGCTGGGCACGACCAGCCTGGTCGCAGATCGGCAACAATTTTTATCTCGACAACATCAGCAGCGGTACGGGACCGGAGCTGAAATATGCCGGCGCGGCATTTGTGGCGGGTCAGTTTGGCGCTGGACGCCGATCGGCGCGGAGCAGACCTCGAGCGGGTACGAGGTCGCCTGGAAGTTCACCGGCACCGATCAGTACACGGTGTGGAGCACCGACAGCAACGGCAACTACACCTCCAACATCATCGGCGCGGTGTCGGGAACCAGCGCTACGCGTTGGAATCGCTCGAGACGAGCTTCCACCAGGACCTGAACGGCGACGGGATGATCGGCGTCCCGTCGGCGACCGTGATCGAGTCGCTGGGCTCGACCAGCCTGGTCCAGGTCGGCAACAATTTTTATCTCGACAACATCGGCAGCGGGTACGGGACCCGAGCTGAAATATGCCGGCGCGGCATGTTGTGGCGGGTCAGTTTGGCGCTGGACGCCGATCGGCGCGGAGCAGACCGTCAAGCGGGTACGAGGTCGCCTGGAAGTTCACCGGGACCGATCAGTACACGGTGTGGAGCACCGACAGCAACGGCAACTATCATCTCCAACATCATCGGCGCGGTGTCGGGAACCAGCGCTACGCTTGGAATCGCTCGAGACGAGCTTCCACCAGGACCTGAACGGCGATGGGGTGATCGGCGTCCCCGGCGACCGTGATCGAAGTCGCTGGGCTCGACCAGCCTGGTCGCAGATCGGCAACAATTTTTATCTCGACAACATCAGCAGCGGTACGGGACCTGAGCTGAAATATGCCGGCGCGGCAGTTGCGGCGGGTGAGTTTGGCGCTGTGACGCCGATCGGCGCGGAGCAGACCTCCAGCCGGGTACGAGGTCGCCTGGAAGTTCACCGGTACCGATCAATACACGGTCTGGAGCACCGACAGCAGCGGCAATTACATCGCCAACATCATCGGTGCGGTGTCGGGAACCAGCGCTACGTTGGAATCATTCGAGACGAGCTTCCACCAGGACCTGAACGGCGACGGGGTGATCGGCGTGAATGCGCCAACGCTTCCGGCTGTCGCTCAAGCCTCGCTGCCCAGAACGATACTTTCACCTTCGTCGCGGATTTGGGCGCGGGCAGCGGCAATTCGTCCGAGCCGGAAACGTTCGAGTTCAACGGCGCTGCGGCGGCCGCCGCGGGCCACGAGCTGGCTTCCCTGTTCAATTCGGCGGCGGCGGAAACGCAATATCTGCAGCACCTGGTGGCAGGCGACCACGATGCGGTAGCCTATTTCGCCAATCTGGAGGGGGTATCGCCGGCCGATATCCAGGTGACCCAGACGCAGCACGGCTTTATCATTCATTGAGCCATGCCTGTCGGCCGATCGCATCGGCCTCGTGCGCCCGCAGGAGTTCGCGAAAGCTTGCCGCAGCCCGGCGATCGAGTGGCCGCCGCCAAGCCCTCGACTATCGACAATTCCTCGATGGGCTGCTAGCCGCATGCTTGTAACCGAGGTTTTCAGAGTTGGCCGATCATGTCCACGCCGACGGGCGCGACAATGCGGGGACTGCCGTGAGCCCTGCGCCAGGCCGCCTGCAAAGACTGCTCGGGGGATGGTCCGCCAACCTGTTTCAGCTCATCCTGAGCGTGACCCAGCAGCTCGCGCTGGTCCCGGTCTTCCTGCATTATTGCCCGAGCGACATGCTGGCCGCATGGCTTGCGCTCTATGCCGCCGGCAACTTCGTGCTGATAGCGGATGCCGGCCTGACCTCGCGCGTCATCAACCGCTTTCTGGCGCTCAAAGCCTGCGCCGATCCCGACGGGAGAACCGCGCAATTCCACGCCGCGATGCAGGCAGTCTATCTTGGTCTGTCCGGCGTGCTGATTGTTGCGATGATCGCCGGCGCGTTGCTGCTCCGTCCATCGGCCGTTCTTGGTTTTCGATCGACGGCGGAGTTCGACGTATCGTTCGTGATCATGACGGCTGGAATGCTGATGATCATGCCGTCCAACCTGGCGTCGGGACTTTACCGCGCGCGGGGGCTCTACGGCCGTGCGGTCTGGATACAATGCGCGGCGATGCTCGCGGGGCAGCTTGCGCAAGTTGCGGCGATCGCCGTGACGGGGCGTCTTGTCGTGATCGTGCTCGCCTTTGTCGTGCCCCAGATCCTGGCCGCAGCCTATCTTTCGTTCGTCGACGCGCGCCGGCTGTTTCCCTGGTTGGCGGCTCCGCGCGCCGCCGGCCGGCTGTCGTGGCGCTGGATCGCCGGGCAGTTCCGCAGGGCATTCCCGTTTGCCGTCGCAAGCAGTACCGAGATTGCGTTGCAGAACCTGCCGGTGTTGCTCATCAGCGCGATCATGATCGATCGTGTGGCGGTGGCGCAATGGGGCCTCACCCGCCTCGTCGCCGGACTGGTGCGCGGGCTATGTATGCAGGTCACGCTTCCGCTGGCCGCCGAGCTCGGTCACGACCGCGCCATCGGTGCAAGAGACGCGCTGCGGCGGCTCTATGCGCGCGGTTCCGTGCTGGTCACGCTGGTGGCGAGCCTGGCGGTTTCGGTCCTGCTTGCGTTCTGGCAGGACTTCTTCACGCTCTGGACTCACGGCGCCATTGCCTACGATATGCCGCTGACCTTGACGCTCCTGATCGGCGCCGAGATGGTCGCGCCCGCGATCCTGGCCCTGAGCTACGGCTACTACAGCGACCGTGGCGGACTTCTGGCGCGGACCAAGGGGCTGCAGCTCGTGTCCTTCGTAGCGTTGTCGCTGGTGTTGACGCCGTGGATGGGGCCGCTCGGCATGGCGATCGCCGTGGTCGCAACCGACCTTCTGGTTCAGCTCGGATTGCTGGCGAGCGTCACGATTTCCGAGACCCTCGAGCGGCCGTTGCGGCACGTCATGTTCCTGGCCTTGCTGATGGCGGCCGTCACGACGTTCGGCTGGGCCGTGGGCGCGGCGATCCGGTCCGTCTTGCCCATGAGCGGATTTGTGCGGCTCCTCGCCGAATGCGCGCTCTGGCTCACCGTTATGGGGCTGGTCGCAAGTCCGCTCGCGAATGCCAAGCTGCGCACAAGGCTGGCCGACCTCATTCCGACTTGATTTTTCGCGGAAGCATGCGACCGCTTCTGATCGGCAACCCCCATGAATTCAGTGCTCTGCAACCGTGCGCAAATTGTCAGTCTCTTGGGGTGCCGAACTACACGCAGCTACAGGTCCTCGCGGGAGCCGCGCGAATAAACCAAAGCACTTGTTTAACGAGCAGGCGCGGTGATAGAAGGCGCGACATGCGCGAATTACTTGTTTCGATTTTGAAGGGCTTCAACTTCCTTGTCAGGAAGTTCTCGGCCTTCACCCATTACTCCCAGTTCGCCGTTCAGTGGTACCCAAAGCCCCGGCCAGAATGGTTTGACCACTACCTGGACCAGCACTGGCAGTGGTCAGCCACGAACAATAGCCTTTGGGTCGAGCGTGGCGTTTTTTCCCGCCTCGTTATGAAGCCAAACTCCAAGATGCTTGAAATCTGCTGCGGCGATGGCTTCAATGCGCGTCACTTCTATTCCTCTCAGGCATCGTCTATCATCGCACTTGATTTTGATAAGGACGCGATACCGCACGCGAAGCGATACAACTCCGCGCCGAACATCACGTATATTCAGCAAGACATCCGCAAAGGCCTGCCTGCGGGAACATTTGACAACATCGTTTGGGACGCGGCGATCGAGCATTTCACAGAGGCCGAAATCGACCAGATTATGGGTCAACTAGTTGAACGGCTTGGGTCAGAGGGAATCTTGAGCGGTTACACTCTGACGGAGGCCGCGGACGGTAAAAAAAGCAATGCGCTCCACGAGTACGAGTTTAAGGACAAGGAAGATCTGCGTCGCTTTTTCACGCCACATTTCAAGCATGTGAAGGTTTGGGAAACGATCTATCCGACGCGACACAACCTATATTTTGCAGCGTCACAATCCGAGATCGCGCCATTCGGCTAGCTGCTGGCCGACCTCGTTCCGACCTGATTTTTCGTGGACGCGCGACCGCTGCGGCCGTTCAGCGCAGCCTGGCCTGGCGGATGAGATATTGCCCGTAGGCCGTGGCCTTCATCGGTTCGGCAAGCCGCAGCAGTTGTTCGGCGTCGATGAAGCCCTGGATGAAGGCGACCTCCTCGGGGCAGGCGATCTTCAGGCCCTGGCGCTTCTCGACGATGTGGATGAACTGCGAGGCTTCGAGCAGCGATTCGTGGGTGCCGGCGTCGAGCCAGGCATAGCCGCGGCCGAAGCGCTCGACGTGAAGTTCGCCGCGTTCGAGGTACCATTGATTGAGATCGGTGATCTCGAGCTCGCCGCGCGCGGACGGCTTCAGTTCGCGCACCGCGTCGACCACGCGCTCGTCGTAGAAATACAGCCCGGTCACGGCGTAGTTCGATTTCGGCGCTTTCGGCTTTTCGACGATCCGCAGCGGGCGGTAGCCGGCATCGAACTCGATGACGCCGTAGCGTTCGGGATCGTCGACCCAGCAGGCGAACACGGTCGCGCCGCGCGTCTGCCTGCGCGCAATCCCGCAACAGGGCGCGCAAATTGTCGCCGTAGAAGATGTTGTCGCCGAGGATCAGCGCCGACGGACTGGCCCGCGAGAAAATCCCGGCCGATCAGGAACGCCTCGGCGATGCCGCCGGGATGATCCTGGATCGCAAACGACAGTTCGATGCCCCATTGCCGGCCGTCGCCGAGCAGGCGCCTGAACTGATCGATCTCTTCCGGGGTGGTGATGATCAGGAGCTCGCGAATGCCGGCCAGCATCAGCGTCGTCAGCGAATAATAGATCAGCGGCTTGTCGTAGATCGGCAGCAACTGCTTCGAGGTCGCCAGCGTCAGCGGATAGAGCCGCGTGCCCCGGCCTCCCGCCAGAATGATTCCCTTGCGATTCATGGGCGATCTGTCTTCCGATCGAACAGGCTCCGGGCCGGTCTCGTTAACACGCGCCATGCCACATCTCAAAATTGCTTCTCGATCGGCGAATGTCCGGGCCGGTGCCGATGCGATGATCGCGAACATCAATGACAGATACAATTCGTTATTTCAAGTAGTTATGTCGACAGGATTGGATGCATTGCGAGCTTTGCGGCTGCTGCGATAGGAAGGACGCGTCGCGGAATCTGCTGTGGCAACGGCATTTTCCGCAGCACGCTCGGTGCATTCCGCGACTGATCTGACAGGTCATCATGGCGAAGCGCGTCTACTGCACCTATTTCGATCACAACTACCTGTCGCGCGGGCTTGCGCTTTATCATTCGCTTGCAGCAGCACGCGCCGGGCTCGCGGCTGTGGGTGCTTTGCCTGAGCGAGGCCTGTTACCGGGCGCTGACCGCGCTCGATCTGCCCGAATCTGATGCCGCGGCGGCTCGCGGATTTCGAAGCTGCCGATCCCGAGGTCGCCGCGACGCGGCCGACCGCAGCCTGATCGAATATTACTTCACCTGCTCGCCGGCCTGGAAGCTGTACGTGCTCAACAACGAGCCCGAGGCGGAGTGGGTGACCTATCTCGACAGCGATCTGTTCTTCTTCGCCTCGCCCGATCCGATCTATGACGAGATGAAGGACGCCTCGTTCGGCATCATTCCGCATCGCTTCACCAGGCGCCTCGCGCGACCGGCGGCGGTTTGGAATCTACAATGTCGGCTGGGTCAGCGTCCGCCGCTGCGACGAGGGGATCGCGGCGCTGCGCTGGTGGCGCGAACGCTGCATCGAATGGTGCTACGATTATGTGGACGAGGGCGATCGTTTCGCCGACCAGCGCTATCTCGACCGGCTGCCCGGCTTGTTTCCCAACGTCCATGTCATCGAGCATCTCGGCGCCAATCTGGCGCCGTGGAATTTCGCCGGATGTACGCGTGGAGTGGCGCGACGGCTCGGTGCGGATCGATGGACGGTATCCGCTGCTGTTCTTCCATTTCCATGGGGTCAAGCGCACGGGCGCTACTATTTCAACAGCCACCGGGTGTTTCACGCGCCATTTCCCGAGCTGATGCGGCAGCGGATCTACGAGCCCTATATCGCCGTCGCTCGCCGCAGCCGAGGCACAGGCGGCGCCTTATCTCGGCAACGGACGCAGTCGAGATCATTCGCACGCTGGCTGTCGCGCAGCCCCGTGGATCACATGGTCAACGTGCTTGCGCAGGATGAGGACCATGGCATTTCGCGGCCTCGACGTGATCACCGGGCGCGCCATTGCCGTTCCGGGCTCGGCACGGTAGCTCGTCAGGACCTGCGAGATCCGAATGCGCCTGCTGATCCTCGGCTATTCCTCGATCGCGGAACGGCGCGTGATCCCGGCCGCGGCCAGGGTTGCCGCGATCGACGGAGATATCGATCGCGAGCAAGAGCCGTCCGCCGCCGGCAGGCTGGCCGAAGCAGGGACGCTTCTTCAGCCGATTACGAGACGGCGCTTGCGCGACAGCAATGCCGATATCGTCTATCTGTCGCTGCCGAATGCGATGCACGAAGCATTGGGTCCTGGCGGCGCTTGCCGCCGGCAAGCATGTCGTCGTCGACAAGCCGGCGATGATGACGCTGGAGGCCAGCCGAACGCGCCGTCGAGGAGGCGCGGCGCGGCAAGCGCATTCTCGCCGAGGCGACGGTGTTCGGCTATCACCCGCAGTTCGCAGGCGCTTGGCGGATTTCTGGCCGAGACACGGGCCGCTGACGCAGGTCGACCGCGCAGTTCATCATTCCGCCCCTGCCGATCGCCAACTTCCGCAATCACCGCGAGCTTGGCGGCGGCTGCCTGCTCGACATGGGCCCCTATGCGGCCGCGACCGATGCGGATTCTCGGCGGCGGCGCGCCATCGCAGATCACGGCGCTTGCCGGCGGCCGGCATCCCGAAACCGGCGTCGACATGGGCTTCTCGGTGCAGGCGCGGCTTGCCAATGGCGGCGTCTTTTCCGGCCATTTCAGCTTCGAGGGCGAATATCAAAATCGCCTGCTCATTGTCGGCGCGTTCAGGCTCTGTGATGATCGAACGCGTCTTCAGCCCGCCCGCCGATCATCGCATGGAATGGCGCCAGCGCGTCCGCAACGCCGAGAGCGTCGTGACGTTCGAGGCCGCCGATACTTTCGCGCGCTTCCTGGAAGCGGTGACGCGCGCGATCGCGAGCGGCGATCACGAGAGGTTCTATCGCGATCTGCTCGAGCGATGCCGAATGCCGGGCCGAGATTGCCGCAGCGCTCGCAAGCATCAGCATAGACCTGCGCATCGACACTGCGTGAGAGACATCAATGCCGATCAATGTCTGGGATTATCTTCGGGAATATGACGAACTGCGCGACGAGATCCTCGCCACCGTGGATCGCGTGTTCCGCTCGGGCCGGCTGATCCTCGGCCAGGAGGGCGTCAAGTTCGAGCGCGAGATGGCGGCCTATCTCGGCGTCGCCGGCGGCGTCGGCGTCAACAGCGGAACCGATGCCATCTATATCGCGCTCGCCGCGCTCGGCGTGAAGGCCGGCGACGAGGTCATCACGGTGCCCAATACCGCGGTGCCGACGGTGTCGGCGATCCGCACGCTCGGCGCCACGCCGGTCTTCGTCGACGTGCGCGACGACGATTTCCTGATGGATGTCGAACAGGTCGAGGCCGCGATCACGCCGCGCACCAAGGCGATCATTCCCGTCCATCTCTACGGCCAGTGCGTCGATCTCGATCCGCTGATGGCGGTCGCCGAGCGGCACGGGCTGAAGGTGATGGAGGATTGCGCGCAGTCGCAAGGCGCGCTCTACAAGAATCACCAGGCCGGCAGCGTCGGCCACGCCTCGGCTTTCTCGTTCTATCCGACCAAGGTGCTCGGCGCCTATGGCGACGGCGGCATGGTGATGAGCAACGACGAGGCGGTCATCCGGCTGGCGCGCAGCCTGCGCTTCTACGGCATGGAAACGCAGTATTATTCGGAACGGCACGGCTACAATTCGCGCCTCGACGAGGTGCAGGCGGCGATCCTGTCGCTCAAGCTGCCGCGCATCGAGGGCTGGATCGAGCGCCGCCGCGCCATCGCCGCGCGCTACGATCAGGCGCTCGCCGGAACCGGGCTGGTACTGCCGCGCGAGAACGCCCACAGCCGCCACACCTATTATGTCTATGTCGTCGAGCATCCGACCGACCGCGACGGCGTGCTGGAGCGGCTGGCCAAGCGCGACATCAACTGCAATGTCTCCTATCGCTGGCCGATCCACACCATGCGCGGCACGCGCCGATCTCGGCTATCGCGAAGGCCAGTTCCCGGTGGCCGAGCGCAAGGCGCAGCGGATTTTCTCCCTGCCGATGTATCCGCATCTGAAGGACGAGGAAGTCGACACCGTGATCGACGCGCTGAAGGAAGTGATCTGATGGCCGAGCGCGCGCATCTCGACTGGTTTCGCGAGCGGCTCGCCAGCTCGCGCGCGATCGAGCCGAAGGATCCGGCGCCGCTGCTGGCGTGGCGCGAGCAGCAGCGCAGCTCGATCCGCTTCAAGGCGCGATCTGATCGGGCTCGACGAGGTTCGCGACTGGTCGCGCGACGCGCAGCGGCAATGTGCGTCACAAGAGCGGGCAGTTCTTCGGCGTCGAAGGCGTCCGGGTCGAAAGCGGCGATTTGCGCGAGGTCGCCTCATGGGACCAGCCGATCTACACCCAGCCCGAGGGCGGCATCCTCGCGCTGTTGGCGCGCGAGACGCCGGCAGACGGCGTCCAGTTCCTGCTCAACGGCAAGCCCGAGCCGGGAAATATCGGCGTCGATCCAGTTCTCGCCGACGATCCAGAGCACCTGGTCGAACATCCGGCGCGCGCATGCCGGCAAGCGCCCGCCGATGGTGGAGGTGCTGACCGCCGAGCGCGGGCGTGCGGTTCGTCTACCGCGCCGAGCACAATGAGGAAGGCGGCCGGTTCTGGCGCAAGTCGAACGAGAACATCATCGCGTTTCTCGACGACGAAAGCGTGATCGAGACCGACATGACGATGTTCTGCTGGGCGAGCCTCAGCCAGATCAAGGAACTGGCCCTGATGGACAATGTGCGTCAGTCCGTTCGTGAAGACGATCGTCGCGCCGCTATAGCGGGATCGACCCGATCCGCGCCGATCACCGCTGCGAAAACAGGTAGGTGGAAAAGCCGGACTCTTCCGCCTTGCAGCGGAGGGTGTATCGCGCTTCGTGAGCCGAAAGAAAATCAGCCCGCGACAGTTTCGTTATTTTATTCACGACCGGACGGTTCCTGAAGCCCGGCGGGACCATGCCCGGACCATGATTGAACAGCATGGTCCGCTGCCGATCGACCAAGGTGGCGCCATTCGAGAGCATCAGCCGCTCCCAGAGCGCAATGCTGGGCGACAATTCCAGCAGTTGCCTTGTGGTCTGCAGCGGGTCCTCCAGATATTGCAGCACGCTGTTGCTGTTGAGCAGGTCGACGCTTTCGAGCCAGGCTTTGGTGGAATCGATATCCTCGAAGAATTTCAGGCAATCCGTTTCGAGCGGGCGCGCCCGCCGCGCCATCGACGGCGTCTCCACGACCGCCCACCGGAACGTGGCGTCGGGGAACAGCAGGGTGGCGAGCTTGTGATGAACGCCGCAGGCGCCGCCGAAATCGAGCACGCGGCACGGCGTGCCCGGCGCGCGCTGCCCTAACGCCATGCTGACGGCGAGCAGCAGGCGCTCGGAGCCCATGCCGAGATCGAGCGATGTGAGGCGATTGAACGCCAGCGTCTTCTGGTAGACGAACTCGATGAGGGTTGCGGCTTCGTAATCCGCGATCGGTTTCGAGAACGACGCCGTCAGCGCCTTCAGGCGCCTGACATATCGCCGCGGCTGAAAATATTTTCCCGGCATGGCCGCTCCTCATCCGGCGGTCTTGCGCGAACCGTAATTCTTTTCCAGCCACGTCTGGTACGCGCCGCTGGTGACGTCGCGCCACCAATCTTCATGATCCAGATACCAGCGCACGGTGTCTTTGAGCCCGTCCTCGAAGCCGACGCTGCATCGCTGGCCGAGCTCGCGCGCAAGCTTGCCGGCGTCGATGGCGTAGCGGTGGTCGTGTCCCGGCCGGTCGGTGACATAGCCGATCAGCGAGCTGCAGGACTTTTTCGAGGCGGCCGGGCAGGCGGGAAAGCGCGACGCGAGCTTCGGGTCCGACGCAAGGGAGCGATCGATGAGCTCGCAGATCAGGCCTACGACGTCGCGGTTGCTCCGTTCATTGCCGCCGCCGACATTGTAGGTTTGGCCGACACGTCCGCGCTCGATCACGGCCATCAAGGCCGTGCAATGATCGGATACGTGCAGCCAGTCGCGGATATTGGAGCCGTCGCCGTAGATCGGCAGTTTCTTGCCCTCGAGCGCGTGGATGATCATCAGCGGTATCAGCTTTTCGGGGTGCTGATAGGGCCCGTAATTGTTCGAGCAATTGGTGATGATCGCCGGCATGCGATAGGTCTCGACGAAGGAGCGCACCAGATGGTCGCTTGCGGCCTTGCTTGCCGCATAGGGCGAATTGGGCCGGTAGGGCGAGCTTTCGGAGAACGCCGGGTCGGAGGCCTGAAGCGAGCCGTAGACCTCGTCGGTAGAGACGTGGAGGAAGCGCGCGGCGCCTTGCGCGTTGCGTTCCTGCCAGTGGCCGAGCGCGGCATTCAGCAGCGCAAAGGTGCCCATCACATTGGTCTGCAGGAAAGCCTCGGGCTCGACGATGGAGCGGTCGACATGGGACTCGGCGGCGAGGTGGAGCACGCGCGTGAAACGATGCTCGTCAAACAGGCGCCGCATCAGCGCGGCGTCGCGGATATCGCCCTTGACGAAGAGGATGCGGCGGTCGCCAATCAACGGCTCGAGGCTGCGGATATTGGCCGCGTAAGTCAGCGCGTCCACGACCACCACGCGGTCTTCGGGGCGCGACGAGCTCCATTGATGCACCAGGTTCTGGCCGATGAAGCCGGCGCCTCCGGTGATCAGAACGCTATGCATCGAAGCCTCCTGGCAGCCGAGGCCGCCGTATGCAGCGGCGGTTGATAATCGGTAGCATCCGGGCCGTCAACAAATCCACCGCCTCAGAGCGCTTCGATCAATTTGAGCATCTCGCCGGCGCGATGCCGGTAGGTGTGCTGTGACATCGTCCGTGCCTGACCGGCCTGCGCAATCCTCGCGCGGCCGTCCGGGTCGGCCAGAAAACGATCGATGGTCTGGAGGCAATCGTCGATCGAGCGCCACACCGCCACGTCGCGGCCGGGCTCGAACAGCTCATGAAGATTGTCCTTGAAGTCGGTCAGCAGGAATGCGCCGACGCCGGTCGCCTCGAACAGGCGCATGTTGCCGGCCTCGCGCCCGGCGATGTCGATATGCGAATTGAGCGTGATCTTCGATCGGCGCAGCGTCTGGTACATCTGCGCGCCCCACACTTCGCCCTGGAAGCAGCGGTGCAGCGGCGAAGAGTCGGGCAGGGATTTCGGCAGGTTACCCCAGAGTTTGAGATCGTGGCGCTTGGCCACGGCTTCGAGCAGCGCGATCCGCTGCTGATGGTCCGCCGATACCGAGCCGACAAAGGAGATGTCGATGTCCTGCGGCGGCGCCGCCGGCAGATCGCCGAGCAGGCGCGGCTCGAAGGCGAGATGGGCGACCTCGGCGCGCGCGCCGGCGGCCCGGAACGACTGCACGATCCGCGGCAATTGCGAGAGCATCAGATCGTAGACGGTCCAGTCCACGCCACGCGAAGGCTCGATGCCGACCTGTCCGACCAGGACCGGCTTGCCCATCTGCCTGATGCGCCGCATCAGGTCGAGGTCGACATGGAAGACGTCCTGGTTCAGCACCACGTCGGGCCTGAAGGCCTCGATCTGCGCCAGCAGGATCCGCTCCGACGCGGCATCGAGGCGCGGACTGAGGCCCACCTTGCGCACCAGCGGACGCAGCAGCGGCTTGAACGGCGCCACGGCGCGCTGCAGCCAGCCCGGCAGCCTGTCCTGCCTCGCCGATGGTCCTGCGGCGCCATCTCAATGGCCATGCCGTGCTCGCGCGCCCAGGCCGATTGCATGAAGCGGTTGTTGACGTGGACCTCTGCCGCGGCGTGGCCGAGCTCGCCGAAGTTTCGCGAATAGAAATCGGCGAGCCCGAACAGGCTTTCATTGCGCGCCGCCATCTGCGCCGCATAGGAGGCGGTTTCGAGCCCGGCCTCGTTGCGATAGAACCAGGCCAGGAAACGCGGATAGTCGGCGTTCAGGATGATGATG
>CAWHQY010000027.1:0-34036 GCA_963831505.1 uncultured Alphaproteobacteria bacterium
CGGGCGATCCAGTATCGACCGGCAGGAAGCCTCCAGCCTGCTCTAGCAGCGTTCGGTGTTACGGGCTCGCGTCTCACGAAGCGCGGCAGATCATGGGCGGTCACGGGCGCCGGGCCGTCGTGGCGCTCGACCTCGACCAGGCAGGTCTGCGCGCTGCAGCCCTGGCTCAAGCTTGCTGGCGCCGATATCGAGCGTGAGCACGTTGGGATTGCCGTGCTTTTCCAGCGGCCGGTTCGAGTCCGAGTCAGCCGGATCGAACCACGCGCCGGTGCTGAGCCGGACGACGTTGCGGCCGAATGCGGTCGCTCAGGCGCGCGGCGGCAAGACACGCGCCGCGATCGTTGAAGACGCGCACCACGTCGCCCTCGGCGATGCCGCGGGTCGCCGCATCGTCGGGATGCAGCGTGATCGGCTGGCGGCCCTTGACCTTGGTCGCGCGGGAATGCGGGCCGTGATCGAGCTGGCTGTGCAGCTTGTCGGCGGGCTGGTCCGACAGCATGTGCAGCGGATAGCGCTTGGCGATCTCGCCGCCCAGCCACTCGATCGGCTCGAGCCATGCCGCGTGCGGCGGGCAGTCGTCGTAGCCGAACGAGGCGATCCGCTCGGAGTAGATCTCGATCTTGCCCGACGGCGTCTTGCAGCGGGTTCGCTTCGGGATCGGCGCGGAACGATCGCAAGCATCACCGGCGGCTCCTGCGTGCCGATCGCCTCGGCGATGCCCGCCTCCCAGAACTGCTCGAATGACGGCAGGCAGACGCCGGCCTTGGCTGATCTCGCGCGCGCCTCCTCGTAGAGGAGGGAAAGCCATTCGTCGATTTCGCGACCGTCGGAATAAGCCTCGCCGGCGCCCAGGCGCTGGGCGATCGCGCGGAAGATGGCGTAGTCGTCGCGCGCCTCGCCCATCGGCTCGCGCGCTTTCTTCATGGCGATCAGATAGGGTTCGCGCGCCGCGCAGCCGATGTCGTCGCGCTCCAGGCAGTGGTCGCCGGCAGCACGATGTCGGCCGTCTTCGCGGCCGGCGTCCAGAACTGCTCGTGGAAGATCACCGTCTCGGGCTTGCGCCAGGCGAGGCGCAGGCGGTTGAGATCCTGGTGGTGATGAAACGGATTGCCGCCCGCCCAATAGATCAGGCGGATGTCGGGATAGCGGTGCTCGGCGCCGTTGTAGGAGAAGCGCTCGCCGGGATGCAGCAACATGTCGGCGATGCGTGCCACCGGAATGAATTCGTCGACCGGATTGGTGCCCTGCGGCAGGGTTGGGCCGGAGTAAGCGCAGCGCACCGCTGCCCATCATGTTCGAGGGCCCGTAGCCGCAGGCGAAGCCGCCGCCGGGCAGGCCGATCTGGCCCAGCATGGCGGCCAGCGTGACCAGCGCCCAGAACGGCTGCTCGCCGTGGTGCGCGCGCTGCAGCGACCAGCCGATGCTGATCATGGTGCGGGTCGCCGCCATCTCGCGCGCCAGCGCAACGATGCGGTCGGCGGCAATGCCGGTGATCTGCTCCGCCCAGGCAGCGTCCTTGGGCTGGCCGTCACGTTCGCCGCTGAGATAGGGGCGGAACTTCTCGAAGCCGACCGTGTAGCGGTCGAGGAAGGCCTGATCGTGGAGGCCCTCGACCAGCAGCGTGTGGCAGAGCGCCAGGATCATCGCGGTGTCGGTGTTGGGCCGGATCGCCAGCCATTCGACATCGCCGCCCGTGTCGAGATCGTCGGCCGTCGGCGTCACATTGACGAAGCGCACGCCGGCCTCGCGCAGGCCGAAGAGGCCGCTCTTTGACGATGTGGACGATAGCACCGCCGGCGTTGATCTGGCCGTTCTTGCGCGGCACGCCACCGAAGGAGACGAAAAGCTCGCAGTGCCTGGCGAGCACGTCCCAGCTCGTGTGGCTCGCCAGCAGTTCCTCGAGCGGCTCCAACGATATGCGGCATCAGCACGAGTGCAGCGCCGACGCTGTAGTCATCCTTGTGGCGCACGAAGCCGCCGATCGAATTGAGAAAGCGCCGTATCTGGCTCTGGGCGTGATGGAAACGCCCGGCACTCGACCAGCCATAGGAGCCACCGAAAATCGCCTGTTGCCGAACTCGCGTTTCACGCGACCGAGCTCGCCGCGCCACCAGGTCGAGCGCCTCGTCCCACGGGAGCTCGACGAACGGCTCGGCGCCGCGGCGCTCGGGAAAGGCGCCGGGACCATGCTCGAGCCAGCTCTTGCGTACGGCGGGGCGGCGCACGCGCAGGCGTGCGACCTCGTCGGACAACATGTGCAGGCCGATCGGCGAGGGATCGGGATCCTTCGCGAAGGGATGCAGATGGATGGCCTTGCCGGCCTCGTCGTATTCGACTTCGTAGACGCCCCAATGGGCCAAGGTCAGCGTGCGTTGATGCTTCATAGAGTGGCCTGGTTCGCGTGCGCGCCGAGCGGTGAAGGGCCCGAGCACGCCGCGTTCACGGCGTACACGGCGCTCCAATCGCGTGTTGATCGCCGATCCGACTCGGGTCAGTTGCCGTTGATCGGATCGATGATCGTCTTGACGCGCGAGATGCGGGTGGCGGGGACCCCGGCCGCCTTGGCGTGACTGCGGATCTCGTCCTCGTTGTGCGCGAGATAGACACAGTACATCTTGTCGTCAGTCACGTAGCTTTCCACCCATTGGACGTTCGCCCCCATGCTGGCCAGAGCCTCACGCGATTTCTTCGAGGCCGCGTTGAGCTCGGCCGTGGACATGCGCCCTGCGCCGGGAATGTCGCGCTCGATGACGTATTTTTTCATTGTTTCTCCTTGTGTTTGGGCAGAGGCTGGGAGTGAAAGGGCCAGGCCCCACAACACCAGAGCCAGAGCCGGAACCAGAGCCAGTCGCCGAAGAATCATGTCAATCTCCTTTTGCTGTGAGGCGCTCTTCTTGTAGGTCGATCGTTGGAACAGCCGTTGTCGGCAGAGTAGGAAAATCGGGTGACAGCGTTGGAATTTGCAGGCGAGCCGGGCGTCGACACCGTGACGCGTTCGTGTAGTGCAGGGAAAGCGACGCTGCAGGTTCGCGTCCTGGGCAGCTTCGCGGTGTTGCGTCACCAGACCAGGCTGCCGTTCCCGCGCTCGAAGAAGACGCGAGCCCTGCTCGCCTATCTTGCCGTCACCGCCCGCGCGCACAGCCGCGACCGGCTCTGCGCCATGTTCTGGCCCGTCCCGGACGATCCGCGCGCCGCGTTGCGGTGGAGCTTGAGTCGCCTGCGGCCGCTCGTCGACGAACCGGATTGCCGCCGGATCATCGCCGACCGCGAGAGCGTCAGCATCGACCTCACCCATGTCGACGTCGACCTGTTGTCTCTGCGCAACGTTGCCCGCAACGGCCTCGATGCCGTTGCCACCGACGCGTTGCGAAAGGCTGCCGAGGCGCTCGAGGGCGATTTCCTCGAGGGTCTCGAGCTTCCCGACTGCCTGGAGTTTCAGAGCTGGTGCACCGGGGAGCGCGAGGCGGCGCGACGGCTGCGCGTGCGACTGCTTGCGGCGCTGGTCGGCCGTCTCGAGGACGTGCCCGATCAGGCCCTGCCGCACGCGCGCGCTCTCAGCCTGCTCGAGCCGGCCGATGAAGCCGTCCACGCCACGCTGGTTCGACTGCTGCGCGCCGGCGGCCGCGCGCGCGAGGCGGAGGAGCAATTTCAGCGCGCGCAGCGCCGTCTCGAGGAATTCAACGTGGTGCGCACCGGCGCGCTGCGGCAGGCGGCGCAAGTGCCGCTTCAGGCCGACGCGGGCATCCGCACGGCCGATGCGATCTCGCCGCTGCCCCGAGCGGAGCGGCATCCCGGCTCAGCCTTGCATGAGGTGCAGTTTTGCCGGACCACGGATGACGTGCGGATCGCCTATGCCAAGGTCGGCAACGGCCCGCCCCTCGTGTGGGCGGCGCATTGGATGAGCCATCTCGCTTTTAGCTGGGAAAGTCCGATCTGGCGTCACTGGACCGAAGAGTTCGCCAAGGACCATGCCTTCGTTCACTATGACGAGCGCGGCAACGGTCTTTCGGATTGGGGCGTTTCCACGTTCTCCGTCGATGCCTTCGTTCGCGATCTCGAGGCCGTCGTCGATGCGCTTGGTTTCGATCAGTTCACGCTCATTGGAAGCTCGAAAGGCGGCCCGACAGCGATTGCCTATGCGGCGCTTCATCCGGAGCGAGTGTCTCGTCTCATCCTCTATGGAACGTTCGCGCAAGGCTCGCGGGTAAGGGGAGATCCTGCCGCCGTCGAAAGGCATGAGGCGACGATCACTCTTACACAGCAAGGCTGGGCGCAGGATAACCCTGCCTATCGGCAGATCCTGACGTCCTTGCTGCTGCCTGACGCGAGCGTCGAAGAAATGGGCTGGTTCAACGACCTGCAGCGAATCTCGGCCTCGGCCGCGAATGCAGCCGCTCTGCTACGGTCCCTTGGAGACGTCAATGTTGTCGATTATCTGCCGGCCATCGCCGCGCCGACGCTCGTGCTGCATTGCCGCGACGATTCCTCCTCGGCCCCCTTCGAGCAAGGCCGGCTGATTGCCAGCCGCATTCCCCACGCAAAATTTGTCGCGCTCGAGAGCCGCAACCATGTCCTGTTGCCCCGCGATCCAGCTTGGTCCGCTTTTGTCAGCGAGGTGCGCAAGTTTCTTTCCGAGAGCGCGCCGACGAAGTCCCACCGATAGCGAGGGGCGCTGCGGGCGGGCGCTAAAGCGCATCGTCGCGCGCGCGGGACAAGATCAAGCCGCTGCTTACTTTCCCCCAAAAAACTCCGGCCATAGCGCGCGCCATTTTTCCGCGAGCGGCAGGAAACTGGCGGGCCCGATCTCGTGGCATTCGACGCCGTCGGCAGGCTGTACCCAGCCTTGGGCGCTCTTGAGATAAAAATGACCGATCGGCTTCAGCCAGGCGGTGTCGTCGAGCGTGCCGGCGCGCAGGTTCATCGCCTCCGGGCGGCCCGCGCGCTCGCCATAGATCCTGCCGCCGCAATCGCCGCAGAACCAGGAAATCACAGCGACGCCGCTCGGCGAGGTGTGACGCCACGGCTTGGGCTCGCCACTGGTGATGCGAAAGCCTTTCGTCGCCACCGGCATGTTGAGCGCGAACGCGCTGCCCGACGCGGTCTGGCAGTCCGTGCAGTTGCAGGTGTAGAGCAGCAGCGGAAAGCTCGTGAGCTCGTAGCGGATCGCGCCGCAGGAGCAGCCGCCCGCCATCGGTAGCGTTGGTTTGCCCATCATCACCTCGATTGCCGCGATCGAGATTATCAGGAAAACGGCCGCGCCGCGACTGTTCCCGGCTATCGCTTCTCGATCACGAGGCTCTGCACCGCGCGGCCGAAATAGCCGCGCGTGTCGGCCAATCGCGCCATGGAGAGGCCCGCACCGTCAGGACCGATCCAGCTTTCCGCGTCCAGCAAAATCCACTCGCCGACGGGCTCGCGCGCCATGCTGACGGTGAGATCGGCGTTGAGGAAAATCCACTGCCGGAAATCGAGCGCGGCCGAGGTGCCGTTGCAGAAATCGGCCGCGACCACCGCACGTACCGCCTGCGACACGGCCGCACCCTCGACCAGCGGACGCACGACGCGGTACCAGATTGCGCCGGGGCCGGGCACACCGAACTTTCCAAGCGCGGCACGGAGCTGCATGCCGGTGACAAACGGGCTGTTGGAGAATTGCGCGGGGTCCTCGGGCGAGGCTTCCGGCTGCGGCAATTCGACCGGCAGGCTCGCGATGTCGCCCGGCAACGGCTGCGCCTGCAGGCGGACCTTGAGCACGGTCGCACCGACCACGAGCACGCCTTCGGCGCGCAGCCGCACGGCGCAAAGCTGGATCTTGCGCCCCTCGCGCAAGATTTCGGTTTCCAGCGTCAGCGGCTTGAGCGGCACCGGACGCATCAGATCGATCGTGACGCGCGCGATCCGCATCGGCGCGGGCGCAGGCATCGCTTCCGCGGCCCAGACCACAAGCGACGCCGGCGCCGAGCCGTGCTGCATGGTCGGGTCCCAGGGACCGGCGGCACGAGGGCTGACAATGACGCGATCGCCGTCGACGCGAAAAACAGCTTCCATCAACTCAAATCACGACCGCGCCGAACGCAATCCCCTTAAAAATCAGCTCGCCACGGCAAACTGCCGCTCGAGCCCGCTCGGGAGCTCGACGTCGACCTCCAGGGTCGAGACGCTCTTCCCGCGCTCCATCCGCACAATAACCTTGTCGGGATCGAGCGCAACATGCCGCGATACCGCGGCCAGGATTTCTTCCCGCAGCAGCATCAACAGATCGGGCTTCTCGTCCCGCAATCCCCGCTCATGCGCGAGCAGGATCTGCAGCCGCTCCCGCGCGACCGGCGCCGTGGCCGGGACGGGGCTGGGACGGCTGGCAAACAGCCGAAACATGCTCATGCAGCTCTCCGTCCGAACAGTTTCATCAGACCCTTGGGCTCGCTCGGCACCATCATCGGGATGGTCTCGCCGAGCAGCCGCTTGGTGGCGTCCGCATAGGCGCGGGCGGGCGCGCTGGCCGGGCTGTTCAGGGTGACGGGCGAGCCGACATTGGAGGCACGCAGCACGTCCTGGCTTTCGGGGATGATGCCAAGCAAAGGCGTCGCCAGGATTTCCAGTATGTCCTCGATGGAGAGCATCTCGCCGCGGGCGGCGCGCGACGCGTCGTAGCGGCTGATCAGGATGTGCTTGGCCACCTGCTCGCCCTTCTCCGCCTTCACCGTCTTGGAATCGAGCATGCCGATGATGCGGTCGGAATCGCGCACCGACGACACTTCCGGATTGGTGACGATGATGGCCTCGTCGGCAAAGCGCATGGCAAGCGTGGCGCCGCGCTCGATGCCGGCCGGGCTGTCGCACACGATGTAATCGAACGTGCTGCGCATCTCGGCGATGACGCGGCCGACGCCTTCCTCGGTCAGCGCATCCTTGTCGCGGGTCTGCGACGCCGGCAGCAGCCAGAGATTTTCCAGCCGCTTGTCGCGGATCAGGGCCTGCGGCAGCTTGGCCATGCCCTGCACCACGTTGATGAGGTCGAACACCACGCGGCGCTCGGCGCCGAGCACGAGGTCGAGGTTGCGCAGGCCCACGTCGAAATCGACGACCGCGACCTTCCGACCGTTTTGCGCGAGCGCCGCACCTATCGCAGCGGTGGAAGTGGTCTTGCCAACTCCTCCTTTGCCCGACGTCACCACCAGCACCTTGGCCATTTGACTATCTCCTATACTGTTGAAATCAGTTGAGCGGCGTAATCCGCAACGTTTCGCCTTCAAGCCACGCCTGCGCTGGTCGATGGCGAAGAGCGGCGTCGAACTCTTCGGCAGTCCGGTAGAAGCCGTCGATGGCCAAGAGCTCGGCCTCGATCTTCTGGCAATAGATGCGCGCGGCCGGATTGCCGTTGATGCCGGCCATGGCGCGGCCGCGCAGCGTGCCGTAGATGTGGATGGAGCCGCCGGCGACGATCTCGGCGCCGGAAGCGACCGAGCCCACGACCGTGACGTCGCCTTCCGGGAAGACGATCGACTGGCCGGAGCGCACGTTGCTGTCGAGCAGCAGCGAGGTCGGCGCCGAATTTACTTCGGTCTTCTCCTCCGCGGGCTGCGCGACCGCGCAAGTCCGCCCGCCCGAGAGCAAGGGCGGCATGTTCGAGGCCAGCGCCGTGGCCTCCACCCCTTCGATGCCGAGCACGCGGATGTTGCGCTTCTCGAGACTCAGCAGGAGGTGGGAGATCGCGGGCCGGCTGAGGTCGACCGCCGAGAGGTCGAGCACCACGGGCTTGCCGACGAAAAAGCCGGGGGAGCGGGAAAGCGTCTCGTCGATTTCGGAAAGCCAGTCGACGATCGGCACGGCGGGGGCAAAAACAAAAGCTACATAGGAGCGTCCGCGCAACCGAACCGCCTGGCGGGTGATGGGTTCTGCCTGGGTGTCCATGAGTGACGACTCGCCTTTCTTACTGAAAGGTTACAGAGCGCCCGTCATGGTTAACGGACTTTTAAGACTTTCTGGACGCGCGCGGGCCAAAGTTTGACAAAAACGCGGCAAGCGCTCGCACTGCGTGAGGGCTCACAACGCGAAAGCGAAGTCTGCCTTGGCGCGGCCATCGGCAATCGAGCCCGCTTTCTTACGAAATGGTTAATACGCCGCGGTAGTGGCTAACGGTCGGTTAGCCCCCTGTCAAATCTGCACAAATTGCTTACGCAGCCTCAAGAATGACAAACGGAAGTTGGTCGCCGACAAAAACTCAGCGCGCTTCTGCCTCGATTTCGGCTTAATAATGACGCTCCCGAGTCGGATCACTTTCGGGTGAGACGGGGGGACCGTCTCTTTTCGGGACGATGGGCGGCAGTAGCCGGGGGGCGTACGGTGCGATCGATGAAGAGGCTCAGCTCTTCATATTTGAGCAACCTCATTTCGAGCATGCCGCGCGAGCGCGCGGCAAACGGCCTCCCGATTCAGCTCATCCGATCGTCTCTCTCGTCCTTTCGGTCAATTCCAAATTTCCTGCACAAGCTTTGCTTAGAAGCTTTATCCGATACTGCCGATGCCGAGAGGAGCAGCGTATGAGTGCCGCGAGTGAGGAATCCCCAGCCAAGGATCCACTGGATGCCTTGTACGCTCTGTCGCGCCGTCCGACCGAACGAGCCGAGCAGCCGCGGCTCGCCGCGGTCAGCGAACCGCCAATCGCCCGCGTGCCGAGGCCGGAGATGCCGCGTCCGATGACGTCCCTGAGCGAACGGCTCGAAAACGCCGTCGCAGCGTCCGTCGCAGTGCCCATGTCTGTGCCCATGCGCCGCCCGTTCGACCCCGAGGTCGTGCCCGAGCCGGTCGATTTCAGGAGCGAGGGCAGACGGCGCGCGTTGATCGCAAGCGTGATCGGCGTCGGCGCCGCGGTGGCGGTCGCATCCGTCGTGGCGCTGCTGTTCGTCAACATCTTCCCCAAGGACCGGGACCCCGACCAATCTTTCGCTGCGGCCGTACAACCCGCAGCCTCGCAGGCGCGCCCGGCCAACGACACGGCGAAGGCCCCGCTTTCGCAAGTCCGGGTGCCGGTCGTGGCAAGCGATGGCGGCCAGAACCTCAACCACGAGCAGTCAGAACGGCTGCTGCAGCAATTTGTGCAATGGCGACAGAAGGCCGCTTCAACCGACAAACAGTGAAGTGTCCGGGAGCAACGACAATGTGTGATCATGGGGCTGGAATGAGCGCGAAACGCAATTTGTGTCGGCGTACGCGTTGGACGCTCGCGTTGTGCGGTTTCTTGCTGGCAAGTTCGGCCGCGACCGCCGCGCCGGGCGACAACGTCAATGTGGTGCGCGATCTCGCAGGCCGGGTCGGGCCGATCCTCGGCGCGGCGCTGGCCTGTCCGGACATCGCCCAATCGCGCATCCAGATGGTCGCCGACAAATTCCGCGCCGTGATCCGGGATGTCTCGAGCACCGAGGGCGAGCGCAGCGAGATCGCGCAACAGTTCGACCGTCACGTGATCGACGGCCGCGGCGCCATCAGCTCGGGCCGCACCGACTGCAAGTCGGTCGATCGCCAGCTCGCCGATCTTGAACGATCGATTTCCGTGCCGTCGCTGGCGGCCGTGATCGCGCCGTCGGCGGCCAACGCCGCGCCGGCGCCGATGGCATCAATCATGCCGCCCGCCTCTACCGCGGCGGTTCCGGCCCCGGCCCCCGCCCAGCAAACCGCCGCCGTGACGCCGACCGTCACTCAGGCGGTGCCGCTCGCCGCATCCAATGTCCGCGGCATCAACGACAAGGAAATCCGCTTCGGCATCGTGGCGCCGTTCTCCGGCTCGGCCAGAGAGCTCGGACGCCAGATGAAGCTCGGTATCGACACCGCCTTCAACCGCGTCAACGACGCCGGCGGCGTCCACGGCCGCATGCTGCGCCTGCTCGCCGCCGACGACGGCTACGAGCCGACGCGGACGCTGGACGGGATGAAGCAGCTCTACGACAAGGACCAGGTGTTCGGCTACATCGGCAATGTCGGCACGCCGACCTCCGCGGTCGCCATCCCCTATGCACTGGAGCGGCGGGCGCTGTTCTTCGGCGCCTTCACCGGCTCCAATATCCTGCGCAACGATCCGCCCGACCGCTACGTCTTCAACTATCGCGCCAGCTATGCGGAAGAGACCGACGCGGTCGTGCACTATCTGATCAAGATCAAGCGGCTGCAGCCCCGGCAGATCGCCGTGTTCGCCCAGCAGGACTCCTATGGCGACGCGGGTTTTGCCGGCGTCGCGAAGGCGTTCCGTTCGATGGGCGTCAGCGACAGCACCATCCTGCGGCTCAACTACAAGCGTAACACGGTCGACGTCGAGGACGCGGTCAACCAGCTCAAGGCGCAGAAGGCGCCGATCCGGGCCATCGTCATGGTCGCGACCTACCGCGCCGCGGCGAAATTCATCGAGAAGACCCGCGATGCCTATCCCGGCATGATCTACTCGAACGTGTCGTTCGTCGGCAGCACCGCGCTCGCCGACGAGTTGATGCTGCTCGGCCCGCGCTATGCGAGCGGCGTGATCGTGACCCAGGTGGTGCCGGCGGTCGGCGGCTATTCGAGCGCCGTGCTCGAATACAAGAACGCGCTCGCCAAGTATTTTCCGGGCGAGGCGGCGGACTATGTCTCGCTTGAGGGCTATATCGCCGCCAATGTGCTGATCCAGGCCATCAACAAGGTCGGCCCGCAGCTCGACACCGAGAAGCTGATCGACACGCTCGAGATCATGCGCAACATCGATCTCGGCCTCGGCACGCAGCTTAATTTCGGCCGCTCCGAGCACCAGGCCTCGCACAAGATCTGGGGCACGGCGATCGACGACAACGGCAAGTACGCGCCGCTCGAACTGGATTAGCTCTGCGGCGGCCGAAGCCGGCTCTATCCCCTCATCCTGAGGAGCGCGCTTGCGTGCGTCTCGAAGGATGAGGCCAAGGCCGGGGCCTCATGGTTCGAGACGGCGCTTGCGCGCGCCCTCACCATGAGGAGATGGATCACAAATACTCACCGCGCGACTGGAATCTGATAGCGCTCGGCAATCGCCGACAGCTGGCTCCAGGTTTCGTCGTCGACCTCGATGCCGTTGGCAATACGCTCGGCCCGGGCGATGCGTTCGGGATCGCCGGCAACCAGCACCGGCAGATCGGGATCGCTGGGCTTGGCGGACTTCACCCAGGCAATCATGGCGTCGATTTCGGCCATCATGCTGTCCCGCGCCGAGAGCCGTGCCGGATCGATGACGATCGAAAGCATGCCGTTGAGGATTCCGCACTCGGGCGGCGTGCTCGACGTAACGCTTGTCGAGCCGACAATGGCGCCGGCCAGGAGTTCGCACACCAGCGCGAGGCCGGAGCCCTTGTGCTCGCCGAAGGGCAGCACCACGCCCCGCGGCTGCGTATACATCACGGAAGGGTCGGTCGTGGGCTTGCCCGCGTGGTCGAGCAATGCGCCGTCGAGCATCGGCTTGCCGGCGTTATGGGCCACCCTCACCTTGCCCAAAGCGACACGGCTCGTGGCAAAGTCGAGCAGGATCGGCTCGTTGCTGGCGGTTCCGGGGATGGCGATGCAGACCGGGTTGGTCAGGAAACGCCCCTCGCGCCCGCGAAACGGCGCAACCCCCGGCGGTCCCGAAGCGACGTTGACGAAGTGTAGCGCCACCATGCCGGCCCGCGCGGCAATCTCGCCATAGGTGCCGACGCGCCCGATATGGTGCGCGTTGCGCAATCCGTTGACCGCGACGCCATGCTGCCGGGCCGCGCCGATCGCCCATTCGACCGCCTGGCGGGCGATCACCTGGCCGTAGCCGGCGTGCGCGTCCCATACCGAGATCGTCCCCGTGTCGGAGACGATCTCCGGCACCTGGTTGACTTTCAGCATCCCGGCTTCGAAGTCGCGCACATAGGCGACCAGCATGCCGACGCCATGGCTGTCATGGCCGCGCAGGTTCGCCTCGAGCAGATGTTCGGCGACGATGGAAGCCTCGGCCGGCGAACTGCCGCCGGCCGCCACGATGCGGTTGGCGAGCGCAAGCAGGCTCGTGTGGTCGATTTTCATGTCGCCTCCCTTTTGCCGGCGCACACCCGCGCCACACAAAAGGTCACAACGCCGGGTCGAGCGCTTCGTCATACTCCTTCTTGAAGCGGCCGATCAACTCGGCGGCCGGCAGGATCTTGCTGACGCTGCCGACGCCCTGCCCCGAACCCCAGATTTCCTTCCAGGCCTTCGGCTTGGCGCGCTCGCCGGAGGCATCGGTGCCAAAGCTCATCTTGGAGGGATCGGAGGTCGGCAGGTTCTCCGGGTCCATGCCGGCCGCGACGATCGAGGGCTTCAGGTAATTCCCGTGCACGCCGGTGAAGAGATTGGAATAGACGATGTCTTCCGCCGTCGACGACGTAATCATGCTCTTGTAGTTCTCCACCGCGTTGGCCTCTTTCGTCGCGATGAAGGCCGAGCCGATATAGGCAAAATCGGCGCCGAGGATGCGCGCGGCGCGAATGGCGCGGCCATTGCCGATGGCACCCGACAGCGCGATCGGCCCGTCGAACCAGGCCCGCGTCTCCGCGACGAAGGCGAGCGGCGAGACGGTGCCGGCATGTCCCCCGGCGCCGGCCGCGACCAGGATCAGCCCGTCGGCGCCCTTCTCGATCGCCTTGTGCGCGAATTTCTGGTTGATCACGTCGTGGAAGACGATGCCGCCCCATCTGTGCACGGCCTGGTTCAATTCCTCGCGCGCGCCGAGCGAGGAGATGATCATCGGCACCTTGTGCTTCTCGCAGAGCGCCATGTCCCGATCGAGCCGGTCGTTGGATTTGTGCACGATCTGGTTGACCGCGAACGGCGCCGAGGGCCGCTCGGGGTGCGCCTTGTCGTATGCGGCAAGCTCTTGCTTGATCCGCCCCAGCCATTCGTCGAGCAGCTCCGGCGGCCGCGCGTTCAACGCGGGAAACGAGCCGACCACACCCGCCTTGCACTGGGCGATCACGAGATCTGGCACGGAGATGATGAAGAGCGGCGCACCGATCACGGGCAGCGACAAACGGCCCTTGAACAAGGCAGGCATGGACATGGGGGAAAGCTTCCTCTTGATAATTCCGCGGGGCGGGATGCCTTAGTTTACACTGTAAAGATGCCGGAGGTCACAGCAAAAAGGCAATCGCGCCGCGATTTCTTGCGCGAGGTCGCTGCGACGCTTGAAGCGCTGGACTCGCGTCGCACCCGAACCCTAGAGTGCGTGGACGATCGGCAAAGAGCCGGCGGCACAAGGGAGGTTACGGTGAGGCAACGAGGCATCATCCTGTCGGCGCTGACGGCACTCGCACTCACAGCGGGGCTCTTGCCCGCCATCGCACAGAAGAAATACGACCCCGGCGCGACCGACACCGAAATCAAGGTCGGCAACATCATGCCCTACAGCGGGCCGCTGTCGGCCTATGCGCTGATCGGCCGGACCGAGGCCGCCTTCTTCAAGATGGTCAACGATCAGGGCGGCATCAACGGCCGCAAGATCAACTTCATCTCCTATGACGACGCCTTCAGCCCGCCGAAGACGGTCGAGCAGGCGCGCAAGCTCGTCGAAAGCGACGAGGTGCTGTTGATCTTCCAGAGCCTGGGCACGCCGACCAACAATGCGATCCAGAAATACCTGGACATCAAGAAAGTGCCGCAGCTCTTTGTCGCGACCGGCGCGACCAAATTCGGCGACCCCAAGAATTTCCACTGGACCATGGGCTGGCAGCCGACCTACCAGACCGAGGGCCGGATCTACGCCAGGTACATTTTGCAGAACCTGCCGCAGGGCAAGATCGGCATCCTCTATCAGAACGACGACTCCGGCCGCGACTATCTCAAGGGCCTGAAGGACGGGCTCGGCGAGGAAGCGACGAAACGCATGATCGTGGCGGAACTGCCCTACGACGTGACCGATCCGACGGTGGATTCGCAGATCGTATCGCTGAGGGCGGCGGGCGCGGATATCTTCTTCGACGAGGCTTCGCCGAAATTCGCTGCGATGGCGATCCGCAAGACGGCCGAGATCGGCTGGAAGCCGACGATCCTGCTCGCCAGCGTCTCGAACTCCGTCGGCTCGGTGCTGAGGCCGGCGGGGCTGGAAAACTCCAAGGGCGTCCTCTCGACCAACTACATCAAGGATCCGACCGATCCGGCCTGGAAGGACGATCCCGCCATCAAGGAATGGTCGGCCTTCATGGACAAATATTTCCCCGAGGGCGACAAGACCTCGACCTTCAGCGTCTACGGCTACGCAACCGCGCAGACACTGGTGCAGGTGTTGAAGCAATGCGGCGACGATCTGACGCGTGAGAACGTCATGAAGCAGGCGGCCAACCTGAAAGACTTCGAGCTCGGGCTGCTGCTGCCCGGCATCAGGATCAATACCAGCCCGACCGACTATTTCCCGATCGAGCAGATGCAAATGTCGCGCTTCAACGGCGAGCATGGCGAGTTGTTCGGCGCGGCGATCTCCGCCGAGATCGGGACGCAATAGATTTCCGCGCGCGGGCGCTTTCATCAGTCCGCGTAAAACGCCGGTTCTATTGGCACAAAGCCGTGGTGACGTAATTGTCGGTGCGGCAGTCGTCGGGCTTGCGTTGCCTTCCTGGAATCAGGACTTTCGCCGAGCAGGTCTGGGCGGAATCGGTATTGAGGCTCCTGCCTTCCTTGTAGCCCTTGCTCTGGCAGAGCTTGTCGGCAGCCTGCTTGCAGTCGGGCGTGCCGTCCGCGCCTGCCGGGCAGATCGTGCGCCCCGACACCATCCCGCCGGGCTTTGCGATCCGCGACAGCGCGTCGATGGTCTCGCCCGGGCCTTTCATCGTGGGCACGATCTTGTCGATCAGCTTGCCCATTTCATGGATCAGCCCAGGGCTCTCCGGCGACGGCTGCGGCGCGGGCTGCGCTGGTGCGGCCTGCGGCTGCTCCTGGACGCCAAGCGAAGGTGGCTGGGGCGCGGCCTGCGCCCACGCCGTCCCGGCAGCCACAAGCAGCCACAGGATGGCGGGTGTGGCGAGTGCGCCGGATCGCGACACCAAGTGGGCGGGCCGGAGTGTCATGTGCCAACCGTAACCGAAGCCAATCAAGTCAGATCATCTTGAACGCAACGACGAAGCCGCCGACCAGCACGGCGACGAAGACGAGCACCCACAGCGTGAGGTGCCGCTCGATCCGCTCCCGGATCCAGTCGCCGTAACGGTTGAGCAGGACGGCTGCGACAAAGAAGCGGCCGCCGCGCGCGACGATCGAGCACAGGATGAACAGCCAGATGTTGTAGCCGGCAAAGCCCGAGGTGATGGTGACGAGCTTGTAGGGGATCGGGGTGAGCCCCTTGAGCAGGATGATCAGCGCGCCCCATTCCGCGTAGGAAGTGCGAAACGTCTCGACCTTGTCGCCGAGATTATAGAGATTGATCAGCCAGTGTCCGACCGAGTCGTACAGCAGCGCGCCGATGGCATAGCCGAGCACGCCGCCGACCACGGATGCGATGGTACAGACGCCGGCATAGACCCAGGCGCGCTGCGGCCGCGCCAGCGACATCGGGATCAGCATCACATCGGGAGGGATGGGAAAGAACGAGCTTTCCGCAAACGACACCGCGGCCATGATCCAGAGCGCATAGGGTTTGTGGGCGGCGTCGATACACCAGTCATAGATACGTCTGAGCATAGCGCGATGAACCATCACCCGCGCGATTTGTCCATGCCCCGAGGGCCGGAAAGAAGCTGCGAAAATCAGGGGATTTCAGTGCCGCTTGCGGACGGAGCGGCCTTCGAGCGCGACAATTGGCCGCCGGGCGGCGACCCGCGGCGCGACCGCCTTGGGCAGCTTCACGGGCGACTTTGGCATCTTCTCGGCGATGCCGAGCAGATGCTCGCGGCGCTCCATCTCGGCCCAGACGTCTTCGGGCCGCACGCCGGCGGACGCCCACAGAACGGTGAGGTTGTAGAGCAGATCCGCGCTCTCGCGGACCATCGCGTTGGCGTCGCCGTTGACGGCGTCGATCGCGACCTCGATGGCTTCTTCGGCGAGCTTCTTGGCCATCTTCGATGGGCCACGCTGAAACAGCCTCGCGGTGCGCGAAGTGGCGGGATCGAGATGCCGGGCGGCGAGCACCGCCTGGTATAGCCGTTCAAGCGAATCACTCATGACGCGACAATAGTCCAAACCGGTACAAGGCGTGTTAACATCAAGCATTAAAAGCGAAAAATCCGCCGGCCACAACAGTGCCCGGCGGATTAATCAGGGTTACGAACCCATCAACCTTAAGGCCGGCTACCAGTTTGGGCCGTAACCGTAGCCGCCATAGTAGGGGCTGGGAGCCACGTAGACCGGACCGCCATAGGCCGGACCGCCATAGCCGTAATAATCGTCATAATAGGCCCGCCGGTTTTGGGTGGCGGCAATCGCAAGGCCGGTGCCGACGATGCCGGCAAAGGCCGCCGCGGCTGCGGCTCCTCCGCCGCCTCTCCTCACAGCGACCCGACGCCGGGCGCTGAAGTCGGTGGCGTCGCTGGCAGCGGCCGAAACACCCTTGCTACGGGGGGCGGCGGTGGCGACCGACGGCGCGACCGCGGTCAGCGCCAGAGCGGCAACCGTCGCGAACACAGTGGCTCGGCCAGCAGGCGAAACCACACTCTTCCGGGCAAACATCTTGACTTCTCCTCCATCGCAAACGGCGGAATGGACCGTTGCTGGTTAACCTTCCATGGGGCCTATTGGTTCCATGCTGACGAATCCGGGGTGAATACAAGCAGAACGAAACCATGGCGTATCGTGACAGGATGTCGCTCATGGACCGTTCAGATTCGATGCGTCACAATGGCCCGTGCCGGCGCACCTTCCGTGTCATCAGACCGACATATCGGGGTGCGGCTGCTTTGGTTCGTATCTCCGGCGGCGTCCGATGAAGAACAAACGCGCATATCGCTGCCTGCCGACCAGGCTCATTGGCCTCGCGGCATCCGTGTGCCTTGGCCTTATTCCTGGCCTTTGCCTCGGCCCTGGAAACGGCCGGGCGGAGGAGGCCAAACCGCCGCTCGCTGTTCAACTCCTTTTCGACCGGCCGCTCGAAGCCAGCATGGCGCCCTTCATCGTGGCTGAAAACCGCGGCCTGTTCGCCGCGGAAGGCCTTTCGGTGCGGAACGATTTCGTCAACGGCTCGCCCGAGGCCATCGCGCGCGTCGTCTCCGGCACCAGCGATTTCGCCCTCGTCGACATCAACGAGTTGATCCGCTTCCGCAGCAAGACCGACGCCCCCCCGGTCAAGGCGGTGTTCGTGCTGTTCAACCAGTCGCCCTATGCCATCGTCGCGCGCAAGAGCCGCGGCGTCCGCGCGCTTGCCGACATCGAGGGCAAGACGATCGGCGTCGCCGAGGGCGACCTGTCGTTCCATCTGTGGCCGGCGCTCGCCAAACAGAACGGGATCAAGACCCCGGGCATGAAGCTGTACAAGATGAGCGCGGCGGTGCGCGAGCCGATCCTCTCCGCCGGCCAGGTCGATGCTGTCGCCGGATTCTCCTATCTCTCGGCCGTCAACCTGCGCGATCGCGGCGTGCCGGACGGCGACCTCGCGGTGCTGCGCTACAACGACTATGGCTGCGAGGCCTATGGTTTTGCCGTGATCGTCAATCCCGCGTTTGCGGCGGCAAAGCCGGATGCGGTGAAAGGCTTCGTGCGCGCGGCGATTTCAGGCACGAATTTCGCGATCCGCAAACCCGAGGCTGCGGTCGACGACGTCGTCAGCCGGATGGAGGGCGGCGCCCGCGATCTCGAACTCGAACGGCTGCGCACCGTGATCGCGGACAACATCCTGACCGGCGAGGTCAAGCGCAAAGGCCTGGGCGGCATCGATGCCGCGCGCATGGAACGCGCGATCGATCAGGTCGGCGAGGATTTCAAATTCCACAAGCGCCCCCATGCGGCGGATATTTTCGACGACACCTTTCTGCCCCCGGTCGGCGGCCGGCTGATCAATTGAGCTATCTCCCGGCCAAATTCCCTGATTAAAATACGCTTCCGACGCCCGGCTCTGGGTCATGGAGTTTCCTTGAGTTTTTTTGGAGTTCTCAAGTCCGCATGTCCCCGCTCCGTCTCTACACCCGCGTCCTCGAAATGCTCGGCAAGGAAGCGCGGCTCGGCTGGATCCTCGCCATTGCCAATCTGCTGCTCGCCACCTCGCAATTCGCCGAGCCGGTGCTGTTCGGCCGCATTGTCGATGCGCTTTCCGGCAAGGCGGGCAGTTCGGCCTGGCCGCTGCTCGGGGCCTGGGCGGCCTTCGGGCTGTTCACGATCCTGTCCAGCGCCTGGGTCGCGCTACAGGCCGACCGTCTGTCGCACCGCCAGCGCCAGGCGGTGCTGACCGACTATTTCGAGCACATCCTGCAGCTTCCGATGACGTTCCATACCGGGACGCATTCCGGCAGGCTGATGAAGGTGATGCTGAACGGCACCGATGCGCTGTGGCGGCTCTGGCTCGCCTTCTTCCGCGAGCATTTTGCCGCGATCCTGTCGGTGATCGTGCTGCTGCCGCTGTCGCTCTATCTCAACTGGCGGCTTGCGAGCCTGTTGTTCGTGCTGTGCGTGGTGTTCACCGCGCTGACGACCTTCGTGGTGCGCAAGACCTACGGCCTGCAGAGCGAGGTCGAGCAGCATTACAGCGACCTCTCGGCGCGCGCCTCCGACGCGCTCGGCAATGTCGCGCTGGTGCAGAGCTTCGTGCGGATCGACGCCGAGGTCCAGGGCCTGCGCTATGTCGCCGACAAGCTGCTCGCGGTGCAGATGCCGGTGTTGTCGTGGTGGGCGGTGGTCACCGTCATCACCCGCGCCTCGACCACGATCACGGTGCTGCTGATCTTCACCCTCGGCATTGCGCTGCATAACGAGGGGCTCACCTCGGTGGGCGAGATCGTGACCTTCGTCTCGTTCGCGACCATGCTGATCCAGAAGCTCGAGCAGGTCGTCTCCTTCATCAACAACGTGTTCATGGAGGCGCCGCGGCTGCAGGAGTTCTTCAACGTGATGGATGCCGTGCCCGCGGTGCGCGACCGCCCGGAGGCGATGGAGATCGGGCGGCTGTCCGGCCTTGTCGAATTCCGCGACGTGTCGTTCTCCTATGACGGCAAGCGGCCGGCGGTCGAGGACCTCTCGTTCACCGGCCTGCCGGGGCAAACCATCGCGCTGGTCGGGCCGACCGGCGCCGGCAAGTCCACCGCGATTGCGCTTCTGCATCGCGCCTTCGACCCGCAATCCGGCTTCATCAAGATCGACGGCATGGACATCCGCGGGCTGAAGCTCGCCGCGCTCCGGCGCAATATCGGCGTGGTGTTCCAGGAAGCGCTGCTGTTCGACCGCTCGATCGCCGACAATCTGCTGGTCGGCAAGCCCGATGCGACCGAGGAGGAGATGAGGACGGCTGCCGCCCGCGCCCAGGCGCTGGAGTTCATCGAGCGCGGCGAGCATGGTTTCGACACCAAGGCGGGCGAGCGCGGGCGCATGCTGTCCGGCGGCGAGCGGCAGCGGCTGTCGATTGCGCGTGCGCTATTGAAGAATCCGCCGATCCTGATCCTCGATGAGGCGACCAGCGCGCTCGATGCGGTCACCGAGGCGAAGGTCAATGCCGCGCTCGATGAAGTAATGCGGGGGCGCACCACCTTCGTGATCGCGCACCGTCTCTCCACGATCCGCAATGCGACGCGCATTCTCGTGTTCGACAACGGCCGTGTGATCGAGAACGGAACTTTCGATGAACTCGTCGCCAAAGGCGGGCGTTTTGCGGAACTCGCCCGCGCCCAGTTCATGGTGCAAGAAAGCGCACAGGAAAGCGCACGAGAAAGCGCACGAGCAAGCATGAAGGGGCCGGACAGCGATCACACTGCCGTCAAGGCATGAATTTCGCTGAAATTCGGTCGCTTCGCCGCTGAATTCGTTGCTGAATAAATCGCGCAAAGCTCTGTTCTCGAACGCTTCTCCGGTATAGGTTTGCACGCGCCGTTGGCCCGCGGCGCCCCGGACACGCTTGAAACCCGAATGTCAGATCTAAAGACCTCCCTGGACGCAGGGCGGGTCTCAAAGGACCGGAATCGAAAAGTGCAACTTCTTCGTCCATTGCTTTTGAAGTCACCGATCATTTTCGCCGCGGCACTTGCGGTGCTCGCCCCGGGCGTTGCGCATTCCGAAGCAAGGCTCGTCATCGAAGCTGACAGCGGCAAGGTTCTCGAAGCCGAGAACGCAACCGTGCCGTGGTATCCCGCGTCCGTCACCAAGCTGATGACCGCCTATGTCACGCTGCAGGCGGTGAAGGACGGCAAGCTCACGCGCGACACGCTATTGACGGTGTCGCCCGTCGCCGCCTCGCAATCACCCTCGAAGATGGGGTTCCGGCCGGGCACGCAGGTCACCGTCGACAACGCGCTGAAGATGATGCTGGTGAAGTCGGCCAACGACATGGCCGTGGTGCTCGCCGAAGGCGTCGGCGGTTCGATCGACGGTTTCTCCGCGATGATGAACCAGACGGCGCAGAAGCTCGGCATGACGCAGACAAGCTACGTCAATCCGAACGGCCTGCCCGCCGACGGCCAGATCACCTCGGCGCGCGACCTTGCGATTCTCGCGCGCGCCATCATCAAGAACCTCCCCGAATACGAATATTACGTCCACATCCCCTCGATCCGCTTCGGCAGGCGCATCACCCAGAATTTCAACCGGCTGATCGGGCGCTATCCCGGCGCCGACGGTTTCAAGACCGGCTTCATCTGCGCCTCCGGCTACAATCTCGTGGCGTCCGCGACGCGCGACGGAAGGCGGCTGATCGCCGTCGTGCTCGGCTCGTCCTCCGGCACCACACGCGCGGTGCGCGCCGCGCAACTGCTCGATCGCGGCTTTGCCAGCAACGGGCTGACCTGGCTGCGTCCCTCGCTCGGCACGGTCGATCAGCTCGCGCCGATCGACGCCTCGCCGCCGAACCTGCGCGACGAGGTCTGCGGCGGCAAGCGCCACCGGCCGGCCAGCGACGACGATGACGCGCTGATCGCAGGCAATGCCGGCAGCAGCAGTTCGGCCTCCGGCGACGGCAACAACGCGATGTTCCTCGCCTCCGGCCTGCAGGCGCCGCTGCCGAAGCCGTCGGAGTGGCTGGCGGCATCCCCGGCCGCCTCGGAGCCCATCGTGGTCTACACCGGACCGACCCGCAGCGGCGCTGCGCTAGTGGCCGCCGTCGCGGCCGACTCCACCAGTCAGGACACCCCCCGCAGGCACGGCAAGCGGTCGCACGTCGCCGCGAAAAAGGATGCCGCGGAGCCGAAGGCCGCCGATGCCAAACCCGCCGGCAAGCCTGCGGCCGTCCGCCACGCCAGCGCCAAGCCGGATGCTGCCGCCAAGCCGGCAGCGAGTGACGCATCCGCGAAACCCGCGAAGCCCAAGACGGCGGCCAAGCCCAAGACGGCAGCGAAACCGGCGGGCTGATAGCCGACTCGCGCTTTCCGCCCGATGCGGCGAACTGCCCTTCAACGTTAACATCCGCAGTCCCCGCCGCCGCTTGCCTTGGGCGGCGGCAGGCTCAATACTGCCCCAAAATACGCCGTCCGGGCCGCTCAAGCGACGGACAGGCAGTTTTGGAGGGAAAGACCATGGAGCGGATCTGGCTCAAGCAATATCCGGCCGGCGTGCCCGCCGATATCGACGCGACCCGATATTCGTCGCTCGTTGAACTCTTGGAAGAAAGCTTTGCGAAATATGCCGACCGCAAGGCCTTCATCTGCATGGACAAGTCGATCAGCTACCGCGACCTCGACGAGATGTCGCTGGCGCTCGGCGCCTACCTGCAGAGTCTCGGAATGTCCAAGGGCGCGCGCGTCGCGCTGATGATGCCGAACGTGCTGCAATATCCGATCGCGACCGCGGCCGTACTGCGCGCGGGCTTTGCCGTCGTCAACGTCAACCCGCTCTATACGCCGCGCGAGCTCGAGCACCAGCTCAAGGATTCCGGCGCGGAAGCGATCGTCGTGCTGGAGAATTTCGCGACCACCATCCAGCAGACGATTGCGCACACATCGGTGAAGCATGTGATCGTCGGCAGCATGGGCGACCTGCTCGGCTTCAAGGGCGTGATCGTCAACCTCGTCGTGCGGCGGGTGAAGAAGATGGTGCCGGCCTATTCGCTGCCGAAGTCCATCTCGTTCAACGACGCGCTCGCGGCCGGCCGCGCGGCGAAGTTCACCAGGTCGAAGATCGGTCCCGACGACGTCGCCTTCCTGCAATATACCGGCGGGACCACCGGCATCTCCAAGGGAGCCACCCTGCTCCACCGCAACATTCTCGCCAACGTGCTGCAGAACGACGCCTGGCTGCAGCCGGCGCTGGCGCTGCCGCCGCATGTCGATGCGCTGCTGATCGTCTGCGCGCTGCCGCTCTATCACATCTTCGCGCTGACCGCGTGTTACCTGCTCGCGGTGCGCGCCGGCGGCTGCAATCTGCTCATTCCCAATCCGCGCGACATCGCCGGCTTCATCAAGGAATTGATGAAGTACAAGGTCAATTCCTTCCCGGCGGTGAACACGCTCTACAACGGGCTGATGCACCATCCCGACTTCAAGAAGATCGACTTCTCGGGGCTGAAGATCTCCAACGGCGGCGGCATGGCCGTGCAGCGCCCGGTGGCCGAGCAATGGAAGCAGATCACAGGCTGCAGCATCGCCGAAGGCTACGGGCTCTCCGAGACGTCGCCGACCTTGACCTGCAACACCGCGACGTCCTCCGAGTTCAACGGCTCGATCGGCATTCCCGTGCCATCGACCTACATCTCGATCCGCGACGACGACGGCAACGAAGTGCCGCTCGGCCAGGCGGGCGAAATCTGCGCCAAGGGCCCGCAGGTGATGGCGGGCTACTGGAACAGGCCGGATGAGACGGCGAAGGTGATGACCGCGGACGGCTATTTCCGCACCGGCGATATCGGCGTGATGTCGCCGGACGGCTACACCAAGATCGTCGACCGCAAGAAGGACATGATCCTGGTCTCGGGCTTCAACGTCTATCCGAACGAGATCGAGGAAGTGATCGCGAGCCATCCGGGCGTGCTCGAATGCGCCGTGATCGGCATTCCCGACGACAAATCGGGCGAGGCCGTGAAGGCCTTCGTGGTCAAGAAGGACCCCAACGTCACCTCCGAGGACATCATCAAATTCTGCCGGGATCAGCTCACCGGCTACAAGGTGCCGAGGCTGATCGAGTTCAGGACCGACCTGCCCAAGACCAATGTCGGCAAGATCCTGCGCCGCCAGCTCCGCGACGAAAAGAAGGCCGCAGCCTGAGGCGGCGCGTGAAACGGGTGTGCGACCATGGCCGATGGTCATGAGCCGACACCGGCCGAAATCCTGACCTTCTGGCGGGAAGCAGGCCGCGACCGCTGGTATGAGAGGGATGACGCCTTCGATGCGGAGGTGCGGTCCCGCTATCTCGGCCTGTGGCGGAAGGCCAATGCCGGCGAATTGTCGCCATGGGAAGCAAGCGATGACGGCGCGCTGGCGCTAACCATCGTGCTCGATCAGTTTCCCCGCAACATGTTCCGCGGCGGCGCAGAGGCCTTTGCAAGCGACGCGAAAGCGCGCGAGGTCGCGGGCCGCGCCATCGCCCGCGGCGCCGGCGGGCGGATCGAGCCCGTGCTGCTCGAGTTTCTCTACATGCCGTTCATGCATTCGGAGAATCTTGCCGACCAGGTCCGCTGCGTGGAGCTGTTCCGAAGCTCTCCCGACAACCTCAAATATGCCCAGCAACACGCCGACATCATCCGCCGGTTCGGGCGCTTCCCGCATCGCAACCGCGTGCTGGGACGCGCAACAACGCCGAAGAACAGGCGTTTCTGGATGCCGGCGGATTTTCCGGCTGATGACATAACGGTGAAACGCCGTTGCCGTTTTCGCCAGCCTGAATATTGTACCGGCCGCCCTCCCGGTCTAAGACCCATTTCCGCGTATCCCAAGGAGAATTGACGATGACGATCAAAGTTGGCGACAAGCTGCCTGAGACGAAGTTTCGTGTGATGACCGCCGAAGGCCCGCAGGTCAAATCCACCGACGACATCTTCAAGGGCAAGAAGGTCGCGCTTTTTGCCGTTCCGGGCGCCTATACCGGCACCTGCCACAAGATGCACCTGCCGAGCATCTTCCTGAACGCCTATGCCATCAAGAACAAGGGCGTGGACACGATCGCGATCGTCTCCGTCAACGACGCCTTCGTGATGAACGCCTGGAAGCGCGACACCGACCAGCGCGACGAGGCCACCTTCCTGGCCGACGGCAATGCCGATTTCACCAAGGCGATCGGCATGGAGCTCGACGCATCCGGCAATGGCCTTGGCATCCGCTCCAAGCGCTACTCGATGCTGGTCGACGACGGCACCGTGAAGAAGCTCAACCTCGAGCCCGCGCCGGGCAAGGTCGAGGTCTCGGGCGGCGATACGCTGCTGGGGCAGCTTTAACGTCCGTCATTGCGAGCGAAGCGAAGCAATCCATCTCTCCACGTGCCGAAACATGGATTGCTTCGTCGCTTCGCTCCTCGCAATGACTATGGTTGTTAGACGGCAACCCCACGAATGCTGTCATCGCCCGGCTTGACCGAGCGATCCAGTACGCCGCGGCCTCAGCGTATCTCACGAACGCTCTGGAATACTGGATCGCCCGCATTCGCGGGCGATGACAGTTTTGGATGGAGCGGCGGCTCGCGCAATCACCCCTTCAACCGCGCCATCGCGACGCCGTCGCGGGCGAGCTGGTCGGCGCGCTCGTTCTCGTCATGGCCGGCATGGCCCTTGACCCAGTGCCAGCGCACCTCGTGCGGCTTCAGCGCTTCATCCAGCCGCTGCCAAAGCTCGACATTCTTGACCGGCTTCTTGTCGGCCGTGCGCCAGCCGTTTCGCTTCCAGCCATGGATCCAGCCGGTGATGCCCTGCCGCACATATTGGCTGTCGGTGTAGAGATCGACCTGGCACGGCTTCTTCAGCGCTTCCAGCGCCGAGATCGCCGCCATCAGCTCCATGCGGTTGTTGGTGGTGTGGGCCTCGCCGCCCTTCATTTCCTTCTCGACATCGCCGAATTTGAGGATCGCGCCCCAGCCGCCCGGCCCCGGATTACCCGAACAGGCGCCGTCGGTGTGGATGATGACGGAAGGCAGCGCGCTCACGCGACAAGTCCGGAAGCTGCGACGCCGTAATCGCGCATGGTCGCGACGCTCTGGTGAAAGCGCAGCTTGCGCGCATATTCGAGCGGGTCTTTCGGCTTGACCAGCGCGCCCGGCGGCACGTTCAACCAGTCGACCAGCCGCGTCAGAAGAAAGCGCAGCGCCGAGCCGCGCGCGAGCAGCGGCAGCGCGGCCTCCTCGGCTTCCGAGAGTTTGCGCTCGCGGCCGTAAGCGGAAAGAAACGCGCGCGCCTTGGTGACGTTGAAGGCGTGGTCGGCCTCGAAGCACCAGGCGTTGAGGCAGATCGCGACGTCATAGGCGAGCGTATCGTTGCAGGCAAAGGTGAAGTCGATGATCCCCGACAGCTCATCGCCGAGGAAGAACACGTTGTCGGGAAAGAGATCGGCGTGGATCACGCCCTGCGGCAGGCTTTTCGGCCAGACGCCGCTTTCGAGATAATCGAGCTCGCGCGCGATGAGGTCGCGCAAGCCAGGCTGCACGTTGTCGGCACGACCAGAGGCGAGATCGAACAGCGGCCGCCAGCCCGACACCGACAGCGCATTCGCGCGCGACATCGCAAAATTCTGGCCGGCGAGATGCATCTTCGCCAGCACCTCTCCGACGCCGGCGCAATGCGCGGCGTTCGGCCTCCGCGGCCAGACACCTTCGAGAAAGGTGATGATCGCCGCAGGCCTGCCGCAGAGCGAGCCGAGCGCCTCGCCCTTTCTGTTCTTCACCGGCTGCGGACAGCTGATTCCATGGGATGCGAGATGCGTCATCAGCGCGAGGAAGAACGGCAGGTCGTCCTTTTCGACCCGCTTCTCATACAGCGTCAGGATGAAGGAGCCGCGCGAGGTGTGCAGCAGGAAGTTCGAATTCTCGACGCCCTCGGCGATGCCCTTGTAGGACAGCAGCCCACCGAGATCGTAAAGCAAGAGGAATTCCGCAAGCTCGTCGGCGGCAACGTCGGTGTAAACCGCCATGCCGACCTACTCGGCGGCGGCTTCGGGGCGTACCGAACGCGGCAGCGGGAAGAACTCGTTTTCCTCCGCGGCCGAGACCGTCTCCACATGCAGCGTATAGCGCTCGGCGAAGGCGCCCATGATTTCTTCCACGATCACTTCCGGAGCCGAGGCGCCGGCCGTGATGCCGAGGCTGCCGATGCCCTCAAAACGCTTCCAGTCGATGTCGCTGGCCCGCTGCGCCAGCACCGAGAGCTTGCAGCCCTCGCGCTCGGCGACCTCGCGCAGGCGCTGCGAGTTCGACGAATTGGGCGCGCCGACCACGATCAGCGCATCGACCACCGGCGCCACCTTCTTCACCGCGAGCTGGCGGTTGGTGGTGGCGTAGCAGATATCCTCCTTGTGCGGCCCGTTGATGTTCGGGAAGCGCTCCTTCAGGATCGTGACGATATGAGCAGTGTCGTCGATCGACAGCGTGGTCTGGGTCACAAAGGCGAGGTTGTCCGGGTTCTTCGGTGTGAACGTGCGGGCGTCCCCGTCGGTCTCGATCAAGGTCACGGCGCCGGGCGGGAGCTGCCCCACGGTGCCGACTACCTCGGGGTGGTGGGAATGCCCGATCAGCAGGATTTCCCGGCCGCGCTTGAAATGGATCGCCGCTTCCCGGTGCACCTTGGTGACCAGCGGGCAGGTCGCATCCAGCGAAAAGAAATTGCGCGACTGGGCCTCGGCCGGCACCGATTTCGGCACGCCATGGGCCGAAAACACCACCGGTGCGTTGGTATTGTCGGGGATTTCGCCGAGTTCCTCGACAAAAATGGCGCCCTTGGTCTTCAGGCTGTCCACCACATAGCGGTTATGGACGATTTCGTGCCGGACATAGACCGGGGCGCCATAGATGGCGAGCGCCCGTTCCACAGTGTCGATGGCGCGAACCACGCCGGCACAGAAGCCCCGTGGTGAACAAAGCACGATTCTCAGGTCTGGCTTGGCGGCCGAGGGAGCTGTCATGGGAGCGATCTCGTGACCGAATCACCCCTCACCGACGGGCAGGGAACGGTCGTTTCCGGGTACGAATTGGGACTGGTTTGGGCCCCTGTCAAGGCACTTTAGCACACCATTGCGCCGCAGGCTGGGGAGGGTCTATATAGGCGCAATTCCCGTCATCGTTGATGACTACCGGCTTCGCCTCCGACCGAGGTGGGCGAAGCACAAAGGAGATTTGCCATGAGCAACGCCCCGCTGATGCCCAAGGCGACCGCCGTCTGGCTGCTCGACAATACCGCGCTGACCTTCGATCAGGTCGCCGATTTCACCAAAATGCACCCCCTGGAGATCCGGGCCATCGCCGACGGCGATGCCGCCCAGGGCATCAAGGGCTCGGACCCGATTTCCAGCGGTCAGTTGACCCGCGAGGAGATCGAAAGGGGCGAAAAGGACCCCGGCTATCGCCTCAAGCTCGAGGAGAGCAAGGTCGTTCTGCCGCCGGCCGCCAAGCGCAAGGGCCCGCGTTACACCCCGGTGTCGCGCCGCCATGAGCGGCCGAGCGCGATCCTCTGGCTGGTGCGCAACCATCCCGAGCTGAAGGACGCGCAGATCATGCGCCTTGTCGGCACCACCAAGACGACGATCGCCAGCGTCCGCGACCGCACCCACTGGAACGCCTCGACCCTGACCCCGATGGATCCAGTGACGCTCGGCCTGTGCTCGCAGATCGAGCTGGATTTCGAGGTGCAGCGCGCGGCCAAGGAAAAGCCGGTCGACACGCAATATGGCGGCGCCACGCTGCTGCCGGCCTCCGAGACCACCCGCAAGGAGCCGGAGCTCGAGACCTCGGAGAGCAGGAACGGCGACCTCAATGTCGACGCCGTCTTCGCCAAGCTGAAGACGATTGGCGGCAAGAAGGCCGAGGAGGAGTAGCGCTTCTACCCGGGAATTGTCATGCCCCGCGCCTGCGGGGCATCCAGTACGCCGCGCCCGCTCAATTCAATCACTCACGTCTCTGGAATAATGGATCATCCGCATGCGCGGATGATGACAGCGATATTGCGGCTCACGGATGATCCGGGTGGGCCATCATGTAGTCGGCGAGGTCACGCTGCTTGCGGTCGGCGCGGGTGACCGCGGCGTTGCGCGCGGCGTCGCGGTCCTTGCGGCAATAGACATAATCGGGCGAGCCGACCGCGACCTTGCCGCCGGCGCGGCAGAACGCGTCGTCGTCCTGGGCCGGCGGCACAGCCGCATAGGCCGGCGGCTCGCTCCGCGAGGCGCACGCGGCAAGCGACAGCGCGGCGAGCAGCAGCGCACACAATGGTCGCACGGATTTAAGCCGCATAATCTGGTTCCGTTGTCGGACTAGGTTCGTCGTCGCCGGGCTTGACCCGGCAATCCATCGAAATAAAGGCAATGTTTGCTCATTGATGGATGCCCGGGTCAAGCCCGGGCATGACGAGGCCTTACCGTCGTTCCGGGGCGATGCGCAAGCATCGAACCTCAGATGCGCAATTGCGCACCGGGGAACCTCGAGATTCCGGGTTCGCGCTTGCGCGCGCCCCGGGATGACGAAGGAGAGAACCGCCGTCTCACACCCTCCCCTTCAGCGCCTCGCCGATCTCGTCCAGCACCTTGGGGTCCTCGATGGTGGCCGGCATGGTCCAGGGATCGCCGTCGGCGATCTTCTTGATGGTGCCGCGCAGAATCTTGCCCGAGCGCGTCTTCGGCAGGCGGCCGACGGTGATCGCGAGCTTGAACGCTGCGACGGGCCCGAGCTTCTCGCGCACCAGCGCCACGATCTCCTTTTCGATCTCCGACGGGCTCCGCGTCACGCCGGCTTTCAGCACCAGGAAGCCGCAGGGCACCTCGCCCTTGATCGTGTCGCTGATGCCGAGCACCGCGCATTCCGCGACATCCGGATGCGACGCCAAAATCTCCTCCATGCCGCCGGTGGAGAGCCGGTGTCCCGCGACGTTGATGATGTCGTCGGTGCGGCCCATGACGAAGACATAGCCGTCCTCGTCCTTGTAGCCGGCGTCGGAGGTTTTGTAGTAGCCGGGGAATTCGGTGAGGTAGGCTTCCTTGAAGCGGTCGTCCTGCTCCCACAGCGTCGGCAGGCAGGCCGGCGGCATCGGCAGCTTGATGACGATCGAGCCCATCTTGCCCGCCGGCACCGGCTTTGCGGCTTCATCGACCACGTCGACCTGATAACCCGGCATCGGCACCGTCGGCGAGCCGTGCTTCACCGGGAGCATGCCGAGCCCCATCGGATTGCCGGCAATGCACCAGCCGGTTTCGGTCTGCCACCAGTGATCGATGACCGGCACCTTCAATTGCGCTTCCGCCCATTCCACCGTCGGCGGATCGGCGCGCTCGCCGGCGAGAAACAGCGTGCGGAATTTCGAGAGATCGTATTTGCGGATCAATTGGCCGTCCGGGTCTTCCTTCTTGATGGCGCGGAACGCGGTCGGCGCGGTGAAGAGGGCGGCGGCGCCGTGCTCGGCGATCACGCGCCAGAATGCGCCGGCATCGGGCGTGCCGACCGGCTTGCCCTCGTACATGATCGAGGTCGCGCCATGGAACAGAGGGCCGTAGACGATGTAGCTGTGGCCGACCACCCAGCCGATATCGGAGCCGCACCACCAGATCTCGCCGGGCTTGATGCCGTAGAGATTGAACATCGACCATTTCACCGCGACCAGATGTCCGCCATTGTCGCGCACCACGCCCTTCGGGATGCCCGTGGTGCCCGACGTATAGAGGATGTAGAGCGGGTCGGTCGCGAGCACGGGCACGCAAGCCGCCTGCTTGCCGGCATCGAGCGCGGCGCGGCGGAGCTTCGCCCAGTCGTGGTCGCGGCCCGATGCGAGCTCGCATGGATGCTGCGGCCGCTGCAACACGATGCAGGTTTCCGGCCTGGAGCTCGCGAGCTTGATCGCCTCGTCCAGCAGCGGCTTGTATTGCACGATGCGTCCGGGCTCGATGCCGCAGCTTGCCGAGAAGATCAGTTTCGGCCGAGCGTCGTCGATACGGGTCGCGAGCTCCTTGGCGGCAAAGCCGCCGAACACCACGCTGTGCACGGCGCCGATGCGCGCGCAGGCGAGCATCGCCACCACCGCTTCCGGCACCATCGGCATGTAGAGGATGACGCGGTCGCCCTTGACGACGCCGAAATCCTGCATGACGGCGGCAAGCGCCTGGACCTCCTTCAGGAGCTCGGCATAGGTGAATTTGGTGATCGAATTGGTCAGCGGGGAATCGTGGATCAGCGCGAGCTGGTTGGCGCGTCCGCCCGCGACATGGCGGTCGAGCGCGTTGTAGCAGGTGTTGACCACGGCTCCCGTGAACCAGCGGCCGTAAGCGCCCATCGAGGGATCGAATATCTTCTTCGCCGGCTCGATCCAGTCGATCTCGCGCGCCGCCTCCGCCCAGAATCCCTCGGGATCCCGAAGCGAGCGGGCATGGACCTCATGATAGCGGCTTGCAGACATGACGCTTCCAGACATGGCGCTTCCCCAAGGGTTATTGTCCCGTCTATTGTCACGGGACAAAGCGCCAGTTCAAGCGGCAAGAAATTGATCTGGATCAGCCTTTCGATCTGAATCGGCCTTTTGATCTTGACAGGCCTCGGACGGGCCGAGGCCGGCTTTCCGGAAGATCAGCGCGCCGCGGTCTGCAGCGTATCGAGGCGCTTTTGCAGGGCCACACGAAGGTCATAACCCGGCTTGCCGTAGCCGGCATTGCGCCCGGCGATGAAGTCGCGCTGGGCCCGGCGCAGCGCATTGGCGGTATGGCTGGGCGAATTGTTCATCAGCTTTGCATAGGTCTGGAAGATCTGGCGGTCGAGCGCGCCCAATTGCGGATCGGCGCAGATCGCCCGCTCCACGCCAAGCCTCGCCGTCTCGCAATCGAACGACGGATGGGGATCGGTCGCGTTCAGCGGGCGCGGCGGCTCGCTGCCGAACCGGGCGATCTCGGCCTTCATGGTGCGGCGGCCGTTGATGGCGTTCTCGTTGCCGGGATCGAGGCGAAGTGCCGCCTCATAATCGGCCAGCGCCTTGGCGCGCTCGCCCATCTTCTTGTACAGCACCGCGCGATTGTTGTAGGCGAGCGCGAAATTCGGATCGAGGCGGAGCGCCGCGTCGTAGTCGGAGAGCGCCGTGCCGAGCTCGCCCTTGAACTGATACGAATCGCCGCGGTTGGTCAGGAAATTCGCCCGCTGCTCCATGCGGATCGCCTGGTCATAGTCGGTGATCGCCTTGTCGTATTCCTTTAACTCCGCATAGGCGAGGCCGCGGTTGTCGTAATATTCGGCCACCTTGGGGTCGAGCCGGATCGCCTCGTTCTCATCAATGAGCGCCTTGTCGGGCTGGCCGAGTTTCTTGTAGGCGGCGGCGCGGTTGGCAAGCGTGCGCGGCCGGTTCGGATCGAGGCGCAGCGCCTCGTTGCAGTCGCGCACGGCCTTTTCGTAATCGCCGCCGAGATACCAGGTCACGCCGCGGTCGGACCACGCCTGGGCGTTGTCGGGCCTGAGCTTGATCGCCTGGTCGTAATCGGCAATGGCGCGCTCGACCCGGCGCTGGCCGGTATAGATGACGCCACGCAATTCATAAGCTTCGGCGTCCTGCGGATTGAGCTTGATCGCCGTGGTCAGGTCTTCCTCGGCCCTTGCAGGATTGCCGCCGGCCTCGCGCGTCAGCTCGCCCCGCAGCCGATAGGCCGGGGCATGCTTGCCGTCGAGCGCGATGGCGCGATCGAGATCGGCGAGCGCCTCGGTCATGCCGCCCGAGGTCCGCGAGCGGGCATCGGCGCGGGCCACCAGCGCCGCGACGCGATCGGTGCGCGAAGCGTCCGTGTTCTCGATAATGGGGGTGCAGACGGCGATCACGTCGAACGGCGAAGCCTTGCTGCCGGCCACGCAATCGACGGTGGTGCCGCCGGCCGTAGCCGACCCGGCCGCCGCCAGCACGAGACCGAAGCCGAACAGGCCCGCCCGCAGCGAAAATCGGGACGAGGATGACAGTGATGCGGGGATAAGCAGGCCGAACATGGCGCGGGGCTCCTGAAGCGACGCTTTTTTCGTTGTCGCCGCCACCCCCGATCCGGTTCACGCATTAACCAGGGCGCGTAGTCATAAAATCCGGAACGCCATCGGGCCGATCAGCCAGTGCGCTGCAGCAGTCGCCCGACCTCTCGTGCTGCGGAAGCTGGCGTAGTCTCGCTGCAAGGCAGGGATACTAAATCCACGAGTTTCCCACCCGACTGTCAGGCGATATGCTCGAACGCAAACAGGTTCTGCGCGGCCTCGGCGGCGCGATCCCATGTGGGAGGTTGGCATGCACGACATCGTTATTCGTGGCGGCACGATCATGGATGGCACCGGCAAGGCCGCATTCAGCGGCGACGTTGCCATTGCAGAAGGCCGGATCGCCGCCGTCGGCGGCAAGCAGGGCCCTGCCCGGCGCGAGATCGATGCCACGGGACTGATGGTTACGCCCGGCTGGGTCGACGTGCACACGCACTACGACGGTCAGGCGATGTGGGATCCGCTGCTTGCGCCCTCATGCTGGCATGGCGTGACGACCGTCCTTTTCGGAAATTGCGGCGTGGGTTTCGCGCCGGTGAAAAAGCATCATCGCCAGGCCCTGATGGATTTGATGGAAGGGGTGGAGGAAATTCCGAACCCCGTGCTGGCCGCAGGATTGACCTGGGAGTGGGAGACCTTTCCCGATTTCATGGACGCGCTGGAGCGCCGCGAGCGCGTCATCGACATCGCCGCGCAGGCCGCGCACCTGCCGATGCGCGTCTATGTGATGGGCGATCGCGCCATCCGCCGGGAAAAGGCGACGGCGGACGATATCGCGCAGATGCGGCAACTCACCATCGAGGCGTTGCGTGCCGGTGCGTTCGGCTTCACCACGTCGCGCACGAATTCGCACAAGACGCCTGACGGCGAGCTCGTGCCTTCGCGTGATGCGGACGACCTGGAGCTGCTCGGCATCGGCTCCGCGCTGGGCGAGACGGGCATGGGCGCGTTCGGCATGAACAGCGACTTCGACGACGAGGATTATGAGCTGCGCTGGATGCGAAAGCTCGCGAGGCAAACCGGTCGTCCGGTCTGGTTCCTGCTGACCGATCGCTTTGAAGACCCGGAGCGCTGGCGGCGTTTGATGAAAGCGGTGCATGCGGCGCGATCCGAGGGATTGCCGCTCACGGCGCAGATTGCCGGCCGTCCGATTGGCGTGATGATGGGCATCGGCACCGCGCTCAATCCGTTCACCGTGCGGCCTAGCTACAAGGCGCTCGAAAGCCTTCCCATTGCGGAACAGCGCAAACGGCTGCGCGATGGCGAGTTGCGACGGAAGATCCTCGCCGAGAAGCCTTCCGAGGCCGAGGTAGCGAAGCTCGCCCAGTTCCGCCAGCTCGTCACCAGCCGCTGGGACAAGTTCTTTACGATGGGCGACCCGCCGGATTACGAGCCGGATTCGGAAATGAGTGTTGCGGCAATCGCGGCGCGCACCGGGCGTACTCCCGATGAAGTGGCCTACGACTACATCATCGAAGAGAATCAGTATCTGTTCTTCCCGGTGGTGAATTACGTGGCGGGCGACCACGAGCCGATCCGCGAAATGCTCAACGACCCGGCTTGCCTGCTCGGCTTGAGCGACGGCGGCGCGCACTGCACCTCGATTGTCGATTCGGGCCTGCCGAGTTTCATGCTGGCGCATTGGGGCCGCGACCGCCGCCGCGGGCCACTTCTGCCCCTCGAGCATCTGGTCAAGCGGCAAACCAGCGAAACCGCCGACTTCTTCGGTCTGTCGGATCGCGGCCGGCTGGTGCCGGGCATGCGCGCCGACGTGAACATCATCGATTTTGACCGTCTGCGGCTGAGTAAGCCGGAGCTCGTGCACGACATGCCG
>CAWHQY010000028.1:0-76814 GCA_963831505.1 uncultured Alphaproteobacteria bacterium
CCAGATCGCGTCGATCAGCGGCTCAATATTATGGCGCAAATTCCAGCCGCTGGCGGCCGTGCGCAGCTTTTCTTCTAGGTCCTTGTCGCTCATCGGATTTGCGTCACTGCCGCGCGCTGCGGCCTGCGACAGCTTGTGTGTCTTACCGTCCGTGCTAGTGATCTCGACCGCGGCCGCGATTGTTGTGAATGCCGGATCGCGCACTACCACGACCTTGCCGCGCAGCGCCAGGACGGCCGGATCGCGCACGCAGGCGTCGGTGAACTGGCCAAGCCCGGCTTTACCTGTCACCAGCGCGGCGGCGACCGCATGCTGGACGCTCACCTGCGACTCGCGCCCGGTTGAAATATTCGGCCGGTCGGTGCGGTCGCTGAGCAACGGATGGCCGCGGACCACCACGCGCTCGACAATCGCTTTCGGATTGTCGCACCGCCAGTCCAGCACGCAATCGAGCACGGGGTGAATCACGAAGCCGCAAGGATAAGGTTTGTATGACGTCGCCATGATCTCCCAACTCTCACCGAGTCCGTCGGTAACGAGCGACAGCTTGGGCGGCTCGCCCATCGCGTTGTAGAAGCCCTGCACACCGGTCAATGGCTCCGGCGGTCCGTCGAAGCCTCTTTCGGCAAGCAGCGCCGACCAAAGGCCGTTGCGCGCGGCATTGCCGACGCTCACACTTTTCGCCTGCGTGCCGAGGCATTCGCACAGGCCGGACGACTGGGTGGACGCGATGCCGAGCGCCCAGACCATTTTTGATAGGTCGAGCGCGAGCAGCTTGCCGCTGCCGGCGACGGCACCGAATACGCCGCAGGTCGAGGTGATGTGCCAACCTTGCAAATAATGGTTGGGCGAGATCGCCAGCCCGATCCGGGCCTGCACCTCCTGGCCGAGAATGAAAGCGAGCAGTAGATCGGGACCGCTCACGGAACGCAATTCAGCGAGCGCCAGCAGCGGTGGTGCCACTGGTGCGGTCGGATGGATCGCAGTGCGTACATGGGTGTCGCGGAAATCATGCACATTGGCGCCGGCGGCGTTCAGAAACACGGCGCTCAACGCATCGATCCGTTCGCTGCGGCCGACCACCGTCGCCTGCTTGCCGCCGGAAAATTCGGCGAGCGAGTGCAGCGCGATCTCGATTGGACTGGTGCGGCAGCCTGCGAGTGCGACCGCGAAGAAGTTCATAAATGAGCGCTTGGCCTGATGCGCAACCGGCGGCGGGATATCGTCCCACCGGGTCGCGGCGATGAAGTGGGCCAGGCTCTGCGTGACGTCGAGCTTGTGCAGCATTGTTTCCTCGCGTATTGCCGCGGGCAGCATCGACGGCCGTCGCCAAAAGCGCAACGATCCGGCAATGGACCGCGCCCGCGGTTTTGCAGTACGGTATGATCAATCGAAGGCCCGCCACCGAGCGGGCGAGAATCGAACGGAAGGCGAGACGATGCGGACGCGGAAGTTTGCCTGATTGTGCACTGCTTACGGCATCCATGGCTGCCGCGCACGCAGACGATTATCCGTCGCGTCCAATTCGGCTGATCGTGCCTTATGCCGCGGGCGGCGCTGCCGACTCGGTCGCACGCATCGTTGCCAAACGCGTCAGCGACACAATCGGCCAGATCATTGTGATCGAGGATCGCGGCGGCGGCGGCGGTATCATCGGAACCGAGGTCGTGAAAAAGTCCGATCCCGACGGCTATACACTGCTGCTCGGCCAGTCCGGACCAATCTCGATCAATCCGGGCATCTATCAAAGCTGCCCTACGATCCGGAAAAGGATTTCGCGCCGATCAGCATGACTACCGCCTACCCTACATCCTGGTGGTCAATCCCTCGCTCGGCGTGAAGACGGTGGCCGAGCTTCGTCGCGCTCGCCAGGAGCAAGCCCGGGCGAGCTGAATTACGGCACGGCCGGGGTCGGCGCCGCCAATCATCTCGCTGACCGAGCTGTTCGACAGCAAGGCGGGCATCAAGATGACGCATATCCCCTATCGCGGGACGTCGCTCGCGGTCGCCGACCTGATATCGCGGACAGGTGCAGGTGGTGTTCGCCGATCCCGTCTCGGCGCTGGCGCAGGTGCGTGCCGGCACGCTGACAGCACTTGCGGTCACCAGCAAGGACCGCTCACCGGTCGCGCCCGACCTGCCGACCATCGCCGAGAGCGGCTATCCCGGCTTCGACGCGATCGCCTGGCACGGCATCCTGGCGCCGGCCGCCACGCCGCCTGCGATCATCGACAGGCTGCACGCGGAGATCGTGAAGGCGCTGAAGGATCCCGAAACCATGAAGCTGATCGAAGCGCAGGCGATACAGGTCGTCGGCAATACGCCGCAGGACTTTGCCGGCTTCATCAAGCAGGACATCGTGCTCTGGAAGGACGTGGCGCAACAGGCCAAGGTCGAGGTGAAGTAATTTGCGAGGCGAATAGAAATCCCTCGGCAGCTGCAGTGGAAAACGCTAGGAAAGCTGGGTCATGGCGCGCATTTGCGCTACCGCCCCGCGAGACCGCAGCTTGACCACTCCCAAGGCTGCCAAGTGAGTGATGAATTGAACGAAAGTCTCTTGGCCAATCCCGACAAGCTTGCCCTCCTGTTCGGCAGAATTGCGCTTCGCGCCGGCCAGGCCGTCATGAAGGCGCGCGATGGTGCCGCCAACAATCCGCACTACAAGAGCGACGGCTCACCTGTCACCGCCGCCGACCTCGCCTCCGACGAGATCATTCGCCACGCACTTGCCGAGGATCTCCCCGGCGTACCCGTCATCACCGAAGAAAGCTGTGCGGCCGCGCCTCGCAAGGATGCCGAGCGCTTCATCCTGGTCGATCCACTCGATGGCACGCGGGAATTCATCAAGGGCAGCGACGAGTTCACGGTGAATATCGCGCTGATCGAGCGCGGCAAGCCGGTGGCGGGCGCCGTCTACGCGCCGGCGCTGGGCCGGCTCTATGTCGGAGGCGCGAGCGCGCATCGCCTTGACGTCGCAAGCGCCGACGCCCAACCGAAGTTCGACGCTATGAAGCCGATCCGGGTGCGGCGGCCGCTGCCGGATGGCTGGCATGTCGTGGTCAGCCGCTCGCATCTCGATCCCGACACCAAACGATGGATCGAGCGGCATCGCGTCGCCAAATTGCGGCCCGCGGGCTCGTCGCTCAAATTCTGCGCCGTGGCGGAAGGCGAAGCGGACGTCTATCCGCGCCTCGGCCCGACCATGGAATGGGACACCGCCGCCGGCCACGCTGTGCTGCTCGCAGCCGGCGGGCGCGTCACCGATCCCGACGGACGCCCGATGGCTTACGGAAAGCCGGACTATCGCAACGGAAGTTTCATCGCCTGGGGATTGGCCGGCACAACGGCAGCATAAAGACAGGAAGGCGACCGTTGAGCGCGGCGCGGGCGACTATTGCCGAGGCTGGTTCTCGAGCAGGCGATCGCGGACCAGCCGCACGGCGCCCCGCCCCCAGGAGTAATCGGCGCCCATGCGAAGCCCGCTGTCTCCCCGCGTCGTGACGGCCCCGGTCCGGGCGTCGCGGAGCTGGAATCCGACCGTATATTCGGTGCGGCTTACCCGTCGCACCACGCCGATCAGCGACTGATCCGCGCCTAGCCCCCGGGCGATGCCGGCGTCGCAGCCGTTGCAGTCGCGCAGCGCATGTTGCCTGGCGGCATCCGCATTGGCGTTGCCGGTATCGACCAGATGGTAGCGGCCGGATTGCGCGAGCAGATCGCGCACGCCGCCGGTCGCCTCGGCGAGATGCGCCGCATCCGCGGCCGCGACGCCGTTTGACGAGCCGGCGGCGGACATATCCTCAAGCTCGAAGTCGAACACCGCGATTTCGACCGGCGCCGGCGCGGCCGCCGCGAGCACCGCGCGGATATCCTCCGACATGAAGGCCCTGGCGCGATCCCATGCCACGTCATTGTCGCCGCGGAACGTGTAGAGCCTGTCGAACAGGACCCGATTGGCGCCGACGTCGATAACCGCCACTTTCGCCCACTGCACGAGGGTGCTCGCCTTGCGAATGCCCCCGATGATCCGGATTTTCTCGTCGCCCTCCGACGCGACATTCTGTCTCAGCGCGGCCATGAAGGCCTGCAGCCGCTTTCGATGCACGGCCGTCTGGTCGGAGGTTTCGCCAGACGTGTCGACATAGCTGAAGTCGTCGACGGTGACGCCCACGGGATGGGCCGCCGTGCCGGCCAAGGCAGGGCGGAAGGCCAACAGGAGAAGGGCACACACGGCTAAAGCGGATCGGTGCATGGCCGGACCTCGCGCGAAGGAGCAAAACGTTCGACGGCAGACTATCCGGCGGGTCCCCCGTCCGCAGCTGAACCGCTCCCGACACGCACCGGGAAAATTTCCCGCCCCTCGCTCCGCAGGGCGGACAGCGCTTTCCGCGGCCGAGGTTCTGCCGTTAAATGCGGGCGACGGCCTCCCCGCTCCCGGACCGGGAGCCAGATCAGTCGCGAGGGCTTCGCCGATGTGGAAACGTTCCGATCTCAAGGTCCGTTTGACACTGCAGGTCGCGGCTGTATCGGTCCTCTGCTTTGCCGCCATCTCGGCCTATTTCCTGATCGAGGCCGACAGGTCGCGTGCGCGCCAGGATCGACGGCGATCGCCGCCATCGCGGCGAGGACGCTGGAGCTGCAGCAGAGCAAGATGCAGTGGGTGAACAATCCGCGCTCGGATTTTCCCGACCTGCACGACGTCGCGGCTTCCGTGATGACGCCCGGCCTGTGCATTGCCTTTCGCGCCAGCGAGCGGCGAGATCCTCCAGCGCTTCTGCGGCGGCGCGCCGGATGAGAGCCTCGATCCGCCGAAGGCGTTCGCGGCGTTCTATCGCAGCCTCTTCGATCCCGGCCGCGAAGCGGTGCGGCCGGTCGTCTGTTCGCGGCGCGAACTGTCGGCGAGGCCGTGGTCTGGGTCGATCCGGCCGTGCTCACGGCAGAGGCCTGGCACGAGGCCGGCCGCCTGATGGCCGCGCTTGCGATCGCGCTGCCGCTGCTCTGCGTCCTCGTCTATGCCGCGCTGGCGCGCGCGCTTCGCCCGACGCGGCTTGATCCGCGCCGGCCTCGAACGGATCGCCGCCGACGACCTCACGGCGCGGCTGCCGCCGTTCGATCTCGCGGAGCTTTCGGCCGATCCGCGACGTGTTCAACCACCTCGCCGAAAGCCTCGGCACGGCGCTTGCCGAACGCAACGAGTTGACGCGAAAGCTGATCGCGCTGCAGGACGACGAGCGCCTGCATCTGGCGCGCGAGCTTCACGACGAGTTCGGGCAGTCGCTCGCCGCCATCCGCGCGCTGGCGGCCTCGGCCCGTCAGAGCGCGGCGCAGGATTGTCCGGCCTTGCTCGCTGAATGCGACAGCATCGCGCGCACCGCGACCGACATGATGGAGACGCTGCGCGGCGCGCTGTTCCGGCTGCGCCCGCCCGACGTCGATGAGCTCGGCCTCGCCGCAAGCCTGGAAGGCCTGATCGCCGGCTGGAATGGGCGCAGCCGCGGCCAGACCCGCTTTGAGATCGGGTTCTCCGGCGACGTTCGAGAGATCTGCCTGCCTCGATCGGCGGCAATCTCTACCGCATCGTGCAGGAGGCGATCACCAATGCGGCCAAGCATGCCGGCGCGACCCGGGTCAGCTTGTACCTCCGCCTGCACGAGGCTGGCAGCGGCCCGCAGCGAGATCGAACTTGCCATCGACGACGATGGCCGGCCGGACGATCCGGCCGGTCAAATCCGGAATGGGCCTGCTCGGCATGCGCGAGCGCGTCGCCGCGCCTCGGCGGCCGGCTGAGCTTCGAGGCCGGGCCGGCTGGCGGCTCTGCGCTGCGCGTCGTCATTCCGCCGAGTCGCCGACCGCAGGTGTGGAGTGCGCGGCATGAGCGGCGCGGACCGATCGATCCTGCTGGTCGACGATCATGCCGTCGTTCGCGAGGGCTATCGCTCGGTGCTGCAGAAGCAGCCGGGCCTGCGCGTCGTCGCCGAGGCGGCCGACGGCGCCGAGGCCTACCGGCTCTTCAAGGAAGTGCAGCCCGATCTCGTCATCATGGATCTGAGCCATGCCCGGCATCGGCGGCATCGAGGCCGTCAGGCGCATCCGGCAATGGGACAAGCGCGCCCGCATCCTCGTCTTCACGATGCACCAGAATGCGGCCTTCGCCGTGCAGGCGATCCGCGCCGGCGCGAGGGGCTATGTCACCAAGACCAGCCCGCCGGAGACGCTGGTGCGTGCGGTGATGGACGTGCTCGCCGGCCAGATCGCCATCAGCCCGGACATCGACCACGAGCTTGCGCTCAGCCGGCTTGCCGGCGAGACCGTCGCCGCCGACGTCCTCACCGCGCGCGAGTTCGAAGTGCTGCGCATGCTGCTCGCCGAACGCACGCACCGAGGAGATCGCCGAGACGCTGCACGTCAGTCCCAAGACGGTCGCGAACCTGCACTCCCTCATCAAGGACAAGCTCGGCGTCGGCTCCGACATCGAGCTGGTCCGGCTTGCGCTGCGTCAGGAAATTTTGACTCCAGCCGATCTCGACGAGGCCTGAGTTTTCCGGCCAACGATTTTACCGACGTGGTGCGACCTGCCTTAGTCAGCCTTCATGATGCGGCCCTTGCCACCGCACTTCTTGCAAGGCTCCGGATAAATCTTGTGACCAGGTTGGACCGATTGCGTGACGGTCGGAAAACCGGTGCCGTTGCAAGCTTCGCACTTGATCTCTTTCGACATACGGCCCCCTGCGCCCCCTGTTGCAGCCGACAGCCTCGCTGCAATTCGGTCGGGGATCAACCCACCCTGCGCTACCGCTAGCCTTGCGCTTCAGGTGCCGCCGCAAGAGGCAAAATCGTCCCCTCGACCCGGCACAAAGCGCAATTCCGGACGTTTAGCGTTCGATAGCCCGCGTATCCGGGCGTTTTAGCGGAGGTAAGCAATGGGTCACGTCGTTCGAAGCGCCAAGGCAGTCGTTACCGGCCTACTCCTGCTCGTTGGCTCGCTCGCGCCGATCGCATCTGCCGACGACAATCCGGCGAAGACCACGGCGACGCGGCCCGCGAAAGAACATCCCAATGAAACCTCGTTACCGAGCACGGCCCCGCCGGCAACGAGAACGCAGAAGACCGGAACCGTTGACCAGGATGCGACGACGAAGAAAATGAACGAGGACGAAAAGAAAAAACTGGAAATCGAAGGAAAGTAGCCGAAGCACGGCTCGGATATGGCCGGCCAAATTAAAGAGGCCGCGCTTGGCGGCCTCTTTTCGTCTCAACCCAAATCACGCATGCGGATTTACGACGGTATATCCACGCAGCGATCGCGCGTGGATCCTGGTCGCGTGACCGCCGGAGTTGGCGTCGTATGCCATCCAGGTATCGCCTTCGACATGTTGCTCCAGAACGAAGACATGCCCATGCCGCGCCGCGACCATTCCCGGCGCCGGCGATGTTCGCGGAAACCGCAGCCAATTGGCCGCGAGGTTCAGCTCCGGCACGATATGACCGAACACGCGAAGCGAGGCTCCGCAACCGCAGAAGGAATGAGGACAACCGGCAGGACGACCGCCGACGGCCTGACCGCTTGTTTCCGCCATTTCACGCGAATAAGTGAGATCGCGCTGCGCACGGCGCTCCATGCCGTGCGGTTTCTGGCCGTAAGAGTTCTTGGGCGTAAGCGTTGAAGGTAACGCGAGGTGCTTGCGAATAGGAAAAGTCGCACGGCATTGTGACATTGCAGCCTGACGCTTGACCAATGATGCGAGATGGACGCGCTTCGGAAGCAGAGGACGCGAGGACGATGAAGGTGGACGCAAGGAGGACTTGTCTAAACATACGGGCTCCGATTTTCGAACCCGCCCCGAAATCAGAGGCCAATAAATGTTTGGCGAAAATGGGATGCGTCCGACCGGATTGTTCCGCTTTCGGAACTCTGAACGAGATTTGATTCAAGATGAAGGCAATCTTACACGACGCCCTTCTCGCGTAGCGCGGCGATGGCGGAGGCATCGTAGCCGAGATCTGTCAGCACGAGATCGGTGTGCTCGCCGAGCCGCGGTGGACGCGTGGCGATTTCACCTGGCGTCTGCGACAACCGCACCGCCGCACGCGCCACCGGTGCGGCATTGGGCAAACCCGGGTAGTCCACGTCCTTCAGGAAACCTGCGGCGCGAATGTGCGGATGGTCCAGTGCCTGTTGCGGGCTCAGAACCGGTCCCGCCGGAATTTTCGCAGCGCCGAGCGTATCGACGGCCACCTCGGTGGTGCGCTCGGCACACCAGCGGGCCATTCGCGCACTGATGACAGGGCCGTTATCGCCGCGCTTGAGGTCATCGGAAAACCGCGCATCCGTCAGCCAGTGGTCCTCGCCCATCAATCTGGCCCAGCGAACGAACAACGGCTGTCCCGTGACCTGACACAGCACCCACCCGTCTTTGGTGCGGTAGATGTCGGCGGGCGCTGCGGTCTGGCCCAGATTGCCTGTCGGCACGCGGTTGGCCGCGATCACGGCCTGCTCGATCAGCGTCGCATTGGTGAAGGTGAGCGCGGTCGCCAGCAGCGCCCCCTCGACGATCTGCCCGCGCCCGGATTTGCCGCGTTCGATCAGCGCCATGAGCGTGCCGAAAGCGCAATGCAGCGCCGTGCCGAAGTCCACCCAGTTCACAGCGGCGCGGTACGGCGGATCGCCCTTGCCGGTCATATAGACCGCGCCCGACATCACCTGGCCAACGCCATCGAAGCCGACCCGGTCCGACCACGGCCCCGGTCCGCCGAACGCGGTCGCAGTCGTCAGGATGATGTCGGACTTGATCGCCTGCAACGATTTATAGTCGAGCTTCATGGCTTGCAGCGTCTGCGGCGGCAGATTGGCGACGACCACGTCGGCGGTCAGGACCAGCCGGCGCATCACCTCCTGCCCTTCCACCTTCATCGGATCGAGCGTGATGCATTTTTTGTTGCGGTTGACCTGCAGGAACAGCGCGCCCTCACCGCCCTCGCCGACCGGCGCGACGAAGCGATCTTCGCTGCCGTCCCGCTTCTCAACGCGGATAACCTCCGCGCCGAATTCGGCCAGCAATGTCGCGCAATACGGCCCCGCAATATAGCGTCCGAAATCGAGCACACGGACGCCTTCCAGAACTCCCCCCATCGATCTTTTTCCTTTTCTCTTGCTTAACGGGTGACACGCGCATCCTTTATACATGTTGGCAATCGAATTTTCATCGAGGTGGCCACCGCCTCCAAACGCTGAAAGCAGCGTTTGTGCACCGGAAATCGTCCCATGAAACTCGCCTTCATCGGAGCCTCGCATTGGCACCTGCCGCTCTATCTCGACCCTGCCCTGGAGATCGACGGCGTACGCGTGGTGGGCGTCAGCGACCCGGACGCCTCCTTTGTCAAAACCCTGGCGGCGCAACTCGGCTGCGCGGGCGATACCGATTTCCGCGCGCTGTGCCGCAAGACGCGGCCGGATTTCGTCGTCGCACTCGGGCGCCATTGCGACATGGTGGACGAGGCGACGTTTCTGCTGGAGGAGGGAATTCCCTTCGCGCTGGAGAAGCCCTGCGGAATGAACGCGCGTGACGCCATGCAACTCGCCGCGCTCGAAGAACGCACCGGCAATTTCGCCGCAGTGCCGCTGGTGTTCCGCAACGGTGATTTCACCGCGCGCCTGCGCAAGATGTCGGCGCAGGGCATCCAATACATGACCTACCGTTTCATCGCCGGCTTTCCGGCGCGCTATCAGCAGGCGAATTGCCACTGGATGCTCGACCCCGCGCTCGCCGGCGGCGGCAGCACGATCAACCTCGGCATCCATTTCCTGGATCTCGCGGTACTGCTGATGGGCGCGGGGTTAAGGGTGCGCGAGGCTGTGATGTCCAATGCCGCCTGGGGGCATGCGATCGAGGATTACGGCCTGGTGGTGCTCGAACGTGGTGCCGATCTCTGCGTGATCGAGACGGGGTATCTCTACCCGGCTCCCACCAGCACGTTCGACATGCACTACGCCGTACGTACGCCGGACGAATATCTTGTTGCGCATGATCCGGAGACGGTCGAACTGGTGCGCAAGTCCGGCGAACGGCAAATGATCGCCAGCCACACCACCAACGTGACGCATTATCGCACCTTCATGCGCGACGTCCTCGACCGCGTCCGCGCCGGGCGTCCGCCGCTGGCGGGACTGTCCGACATGGTCCCGATCATGCGGCTGGTCGACGATGCCTATGCCAAGGCGGGCGCCTTGCGACCGCCGAAGGCGTGAAGACGCTTGCCGGCGCGTGCTGATGTCAACTCTGGAAGTCCAGTACCGAAACAATCATGCGTATTATCGAGCAAAATGGAAATGAATGAAAAAGTCACGAGCCCGCACGACAAAGTAATTGAGCTGCACCCAGGTTCGCCCAGAAGTTGCCCGAAACTCGCGTGATAAACTCGTAAGCGGCAGTCCTTTTGAAAGGAAGTCGCTCATGAGTAAACGTGCTCTATACGCACTCTATTGGGCTTTCATCTTTTCTGGTGGTAGCCCTGCGTCTCGCTTCCTTGCTCTTTCGCGAGGAGGGCAGCGATGAACATCCCGCTTCACAAACCAAGTGGCACCGAGCTTGAGTATGCGGTGTGCTTCTTCTGTCAAAAAGTGTTGCCCGACAATCCGCGCTTGAGAAAGTCGGCGCAAATATCCGTTGGCAGGCGCAATTTTTGCGAACAGCTCGATCGTCCTCCCGAGGAACGTTGCTTTCAGGAGTTCCGCAAGCGGTTCCGGTAAATCGTGTGGCGCGATATGGATGCAGTCTCCTGCTCCCGGGACTGCATAACTACACCCGCACGACTTGAGTGCGGGTGCTTTTTGTCCGCTCAACCGCTCGCAACCACGCGGCCGCCTACCGCAGAAATTTTTCCTGCGCCTCAATCACCGGCGTTTCGCCCCGTTTGAAGCACTCGATTGCGCCCCATAGCCCAGCGCATTCCGACCGCATCTTCATCAGCCGTACGTTGTCGTTGTCCGGCATCAGCGCGTCGTCGGCGGTGTACCTAACCGGTACCTAAGCGCTATTCACATTTTGCGCTAAGTGCTTGAAAAGGTTGGTAGCGGGGGAGGGACTCGAACCCCCGACCCCAGGATTATGATTCCCGTGCTCTAACCAGCTGAGCTACCCCGCCAAGGCATTGCGGCCTGCGGGCATCGAAAGACCGCAGGCCGCGAATGGCCCGGATATAGGGAATGCGGCTTGCCCCTGTCAAGCAAACTGCCGTCGTCCAGGGCCTTACCTTATTTCGGCCGTACCGAGGGGTCGCCGCCGGGGCTGCCGGGCGGCGGAATGACCGGCATCTTGCCGCCTTCGGGCGTCGGTGCGCGGATTTCGGGATCGACACCGGCCGGCGGGCACAACGTGCCGTCGGATTTCGCGAGCCTGTCGCCCAGGGTCTCACTGGACTGGCCGACGGTCGCGCCGTCCTTCGTGGTGCCGGTGCCCGACCCGTGCGGCGCCATCGGCGCGCAGTTGGTCGGCGGCGTGGCCGCGGGCGGCGCGGTCTGCGCCGGCGGGGTCGCGGGCGATGCCGGAGCTTGTGCATGCGCCGCGCCCGAGAGCAGCAGCGCCGAGGTGGCCAATATCGAGGTGGCCAATATAATGGGTTTCATCCGCATGCGATGAAAACGGCCGACATGCGCGGAAGTTCCTCTCTAATTGTCATTGCGAGGAGCGACGCGACGAAGCAATCCATGGCTCGGCTTGCGGCCAGATGGATTGCTTCGCTTCGCTCGCAATGACGGCCATTCACGATTTGCGATAGCGGATCAGCGAGAAATGTCCCATCGGCGGCATCGGCCGCCGCTCTTCGAGGCTCACGCCGCCGTGCCGCGCGGCCCATTTCACCAGCCGCTCCCAGGGAAACTCGGGCCGCCAGCCGAGCCGGCGCGCCAGCGGCGCAAAGGCGAGCTCGAATATTTTGCGCGGGCCGTTCTCGGCGCCGATGTGATTGACCAGGATCAGCTCGCCGCCGGGTTTCAATACGCGGACGAAATCATCCAGCGCACCTTCGGGATCCGGCACCGCAGTGATGACATATTGCGCCACCACCGCATCGAAGCACGCATCCCTGAAGGCGAGATTCTTCGCGTCCATCACCGCGAGCGTCTCGACATTGGTGAGCCCTTGCGCGCGCACGCGGGCCTGCGCCTTGCGCAGCATCGGCTCGGAAATGTCGACGCCGCAGAGCTTTACTTCGCGGGAATAATCCGAAAGCGAAAGTCCGGTGCCGACGCCGACATCGAGGACGCGCCCGCCGATGCGGCAGGCTTCCGCGATCGTGGATTGGCGCCCGGCATCGAACACCTTGCCAAAGACGAGATCGTAAACCGGCGCCCAGCGCCCATACGCCTTCTCGACCCCTTCGCGGTCGATATCCCCCATGCCCCCGCGCGCCCCTTAACTCATCTTATCCGCGCACGGCCTCGGCGAGCGGACGCGTTGCCTGGTGAACGCGGGTTGCCGCGGCGCTCTGGATGAAGCCGCCGCCGAGCACACGCGCCTGGCCCGAGGCCGCGTCGTAGAACACGCAGGCCTGTCCGGGCGAGACGCCCTCCTCGCCCGCGACGAGCTCGACTTCGTAACGGCCGTTGCCGCCGCGCAGCCAGGCCGGCTGCGGCGCGCGGGTCGAGCGCACCCGCACGAAGATCTCGAGACCGCCTCCGATGGCGCGATCGAGCGCGCCGTCGCCGATCCAGTTGACGTCGCGCAGCGCAATGCGATCCATCCGCAGCGCCTCGCGCGGACCGACCACGACGCGGCGCGTCGCGGCGTCGAGCTTCACCACGTAAAGCGGATGGCCGGAGGCGATGCCCAGTCCCTTGCGCTGGCCGACGGTGAAATGCGCGATGCCGTGATGGCTGCCGAGCACGCGTCCGTCGAGATCCGTGATGTCCCCCGGCTCCATCGCATTCGGCTTCAGCCGGCTGACGATGTCGGTGTAGCGGCCGGTCGGCACGAAGCAGATGTCCTGGCTGTCATGCTTGTCGGCGACCGTCAGCCCAAAGCGGCGCGCATGCTCGCGCACCTCGGGCTTGGTCATGTCACCCAGCGGAAAGCGCAGATAATCGAGCTGCTCGCGCGTGGTGGCAAACAGGAAATAGCTCTGGTCGCGATCGGCATCGGCCGCGCACACCAGCGCGCGCGATCCATCGGCGAGACGACGAGAAGCCACATAATGGCCGGTGGCGAGCGCCTGCGCGCCGAGCTCGCGCGCGGTGTTGAGCAGGTCGCGAAACTTGACCGAGCGATTGCACTCGATGCACGGCACCGGCGTCTCGCCGAGCGCGTAGCTCTCGGCAAAGGTGTCGATCACGGATTCGCGGAAGCGGTCCTCGTAGTCGAGGACATAATGCGGAATGCCGATGCGCTCGGCGACGTTGCGCGCGTCATGAAGGTCCTGGCCCGCACAGCAGGCGCCCTTGCGATGGGTCGCCGCGCCATGGTCGTAAAGCTGCAGCGTGATGCCGACGACGTCGTAGCCCTGCTCCTTCAGCAGCGCAGCCGTGGTCGAGGAGTCGACGCCGCCCGACATGGCGACAACGACCCTGGTATCCTCCGGACGGCCTTCGAGATCGAGACTGTTGAGCATCGGCTTCAGGTTACGAAGCGATCGCGGGCGGCATCGACCGCTTCCAGGAAATCAGGATCAGGAAGCCGTTCTGTAGCCCGTTTTGCGGTTTGGCCACGCTCCGGCGCGGTTTTCGGACAAGCCTTGAGGCCGAAATCGTTGGGAGCACACTCTTAATATAGGCCGTATTGGCGTGAAGCAATCACGCGGCAGCCTTTTGCAACGCAAACGGCAAATCTTGCCGGGCGGCAGAAAAGGAACCGCGAACGGGCCTCCGTAGCCTGACGGGGTAATCCAGCAAGATATTGAAAAGACAGTGTATTTCTATAGGCCCTGGGCTGGCCCGCTCCTTGCTCACCGTCTTGCTGCAAGTCGAACCCGAGAGGCCGGTCAAGTGGTAAGCGTCAAGTCAGATGTCAGCGCCAGCGCGATGTACCAGAACGCGCCGCCGAAACCTGCCCTGCCCGATCCTTCGCAGCTGCCCTCCAGCTTTGCCGCGCTGGTCGACAGCAGCCGGGCCGCCGACCCCGCAAGCCAGCTTCCGCCGACGCCGGAACCATCAGCCTCGCCGCCGCAGCGTTCCGCCAACGACTCGTCGAGCACGGAAAAGGCCCCGCCGCCGCGCAACTCGTCGGCGAACGATCCGGGTCCGCCAAGCCGCACCGATGCGCGCGACAACGATTCCGTGGCGCGCGCATCGGGCAAGAGCGACAGCGACGCGCCGACGCGCACGAAAGATACGAAGTCCACTGCATCGAAGTCTGACGACGGCAAATCATCCGACAAGGCGGCCAGCGACGCGGCGAAGAGAGCCGACAAGGGAGTCGACAAGGCAGCCGACACCACCGATACCGGCACGCCGGCCCAGGCGGCCGATGGCGACAAGGCCGTGATCACGCCCGATCCGATCGCCGCGCTGCTTCCGGTCGCGCCCACGCTCGCCAATTCGCCGGCGACGCCGGCCAATTCCAATGCGCCGCTGGCGATCGCCGCCGCCGCCATCGCGGCGACGACGGCGACCACCAACGCCATGAACGGATCGCCGACGCCAGCGAAGGGCGACGCCGATCAAGCGGCCGCATCGAAGACCGCAGGCGCCGACGCGAATGCGAAAGCGCAAGTCCCGACCGCGGCGATCGACGCGACCGCCACGCAGCAGACAGCCGCAACCGATCCCGCGGCAGCCACCGACGTCGCGCTGGTGACCGGCCTCGGCACGCCAGGTACGACGAACGGCAAGATCACCGGTTCCAAGACGACGACCGGAATCCAGGGCAAGGCCAATTCGACCTCAACCTCCGCCAATGCGCAGGAAACGAAAGAGGCGTCCGCCACGGCCGCCGCGGATGCAAACCACGGCAGCGCCGCCCCGCAGCCAGTGACGGAGGCCAAGCCGGATTCACAAGTCGCGCTCGCGAACGCGGTGAAGGGCGAAGGCAACGGCGCCTCCGCGCCACCGCAGCCGTCTCACGACCATGCGCAGGTTCCGGGCAACGCCCAGCCCGCGCCTGTCATCACCGACCCCAACGCGCAACTGGCGGCCGTGCCGCAGCAGCTTTCCGGCGCCGCGCCTACGGCGGCTTCAGACAAATTCAGCGTGACACAGGCGACCGGCGCGGCCGTGCCCGTCAGCGGGCTCGCGGTCGAGATCGCCGCCACCGCGCAGAGCGGCAAGACCCATTTCGAGGTGCGGCTCGATCCCGCCGATCTCGGCCGCATCGATGTGCGCATCGATGTCGACCGCAACGGCCAGGTGACATCGCATCTCACGGTCGAAAAGCCGGAAACGCTGTCGATGCTGCGGCAGGACGCGCCGCAGCTGCAGCAGGCGCTGAACGACGCCGGCCTGAAGACCGGCAGCGGCGGCCTGCAGTTCAGCCTGCGCGACCAGTCGCAGTCCGGCCAGAACAATCCCAACAACAACCAGACCGGCGGCCAGCCGCAGCGTCTGGTGGTCAACGAGGAAGACACCATCCCCGCCGCGATCGCGGGACGTTCCTACGGCCGCATGCTGGGTGCCAGCGGCGGCGTGGACATCAGGGTCTGAGGAGGCTGACATGGCAACAGGCGCAACCACCGCTCCTTCCGTCGTCTCGGGCACCACGCCCTTGCCGAAATCGTCCAATTCGCCGGGCGGGTCGACGCTCGGCGCGACCACCGACCAGACCATCGCGGGCAATTTCCAGACCTTCCTGACGCTGTTGACGACACAGCTTCAGAACCAGAATCCGCTCGATCCCCTGGACACAAATCAGTTCACCCAGCAGCTCGTGCAGTTCGCGGGCGTCGAGCAGCAGCTCAAGACCAACGATTCGCTCGCAACCCTGGTGTCGCTGCAGCAAACCATGCAGGCGACGCAGGCGCTGCAATTCGTCGGCAAGACCGCGATCGTTGACGGCAACGTCACGGCGATGTCCGACGCCAAGGCGACCTGGGAGCTCAACGTCCCCTCGACGTCCACGATCACCGTCAACATCACCAACAGCACCGGCCAGACCGTCTTCACCGGAAATTACTCGGCGAACGCCGGCGACAACCAGCCTTTCGCCTGGGACGGCAAGGGCAACGACGGCACGCAATATCCGGACGGGCTCTACAAGCTGACCGCGACCGCGCAGGACTCGACCGGCAACACGGTCGGCGATCTCGACCCAGGTTGGCGGCGTCGTGAGCGCGGTGGACCTCACCCAATCGCCACCGATGCTCTCGATCAACGGCCAAAGTTACACCATGAGCCAGATCAAGGCGATCGGCGCCGCCCCGTCCTCCTGACCTTTCGGCACGCCTCCAGCGCGCCCAACCATTAACAAGTAGTTAAGAATATCGAGTTCATACTGCATAACCCGGCTCAATTGGGGGCCGGGCACGACGTGTTGCCATCATATTCAAGGAGAATCGCATTGAAGCCTTGGGCTTAGGCAAATTTTAAGCCGCACGGCGTAAGTTGCTACCGTGAGTTCAGTGGTTAAGAGTTTGTGAGTACGCCATGACAGAACCCCATCGCCCGAGGGTGAAATACGTCATCGGGCCCGACGGCAGCCCGCTTACGATTGCGGACCTGCCCGCGCCCGGGACCAAACGGTGGGTTATTCGCCGTAAAGCCGAAGTTGTCGCTGCCGTACGCGGCGGCCTGCTCTCTCTTGAAGAGGCCTGCAGCCGTTACACGCTGACGGTTGATGAATTTCTTTCCTGGCAGTTCTCGATCGACCAGCACGGCCTGGCAGGACTGCGCACCACCCGCATCCAGCAATATCGCCAATAGGCGTTCTTTACGAAACCAGCGCATTTGAAGAAAATCGGCCTCGCACTGCGAGGCCGATTTTTTTCATGTCGGCGATTTCGAAAGGCGCTTAATCTTCGTTAACCATATCGAAACCATCCCATAGGCAATAATTGCCTACTCGGCTGCTCGGTGCCGAATCTGGGGCTGTTGGTTTTGCAAGGTCTTGTCGACTTCCTGAAGGGCCTCGGCGCTTCGCGGCTGATGGCGATGATCGCGGTCACGGCCGCGCTGATCGGCTTTTTTGCGTTCGTCATCATGCGCGTGACCACGCCGCAGATGACGACCCTGTTCACCGACCTCAGCCTCGACAACTCCTCCAGCATCATCAAGGACCTGGAACGCCAGGCCATCCCTTACGAAATCCGCAACGAAGGCGCCGTGATCCTGGTGCCGAAGGACAAGGTCACGCGCCTGCGCATGAAGCTCGCCGAGGGCGGCCTGCCCAAGGGCGGCGGCGTCGGCTACGAGATCTTCGACAAGTCCGACGCACTCGGCACCACGAGCTTCGTCCAGAACATCAACCATCTGCGCGCGCTCGAGGGCGAGCTTGCCCGCACCATCCGCGGCATCGACCGCATCCAGGCCGCCCGCGTCCATCTGGTGCTGCCGGAGCGGCCGCTGTTCTCGCGCGAAACGCCGGAGCCTTCGGCCTCGATCGTGGTGCGGGTACGCGGCTCGCTGGAACAGCAGCAGATCCGCGCCATCCGCCACCTGGTCGCCTCCTCCGTCAACGGATTGAAGCCGCAGCGGGTCTCGATTGTCGACGAAACCGGCAACCTGCTCGCCGACGGCGCCGCCACCGACATCGACCAGGCCGTCGGCGACGAGCGGCGCAACGCCTTCGAGAAGCGGATGCGCAAGCAGGTCGAGGACATCGTCTCCTCGGTGGTAGGCACCGGCCGCGCCCGCGTCCAGCTTTCGGCCGACTTCGACTACAACAAGATCACCCAGACCTCGGACAAGTTCGACCCCGAGGGGCGCGTGCTGCGTTCGAGCCAGACCCGGGAGGAATCCTCGGCCTCCGCCGGCGACAGCGGCCAGGTCACCGTCAATAACGAATTGCCCGGCAACCAGAACAACAACGGCGCCCAGGCGCGCGACCAGAGCAAGAAGACCGAGGAAACCAACAATTACGAGATTTCGCGCACCACCAAGACCGAGGTGACCGAGGCCGGCCGCGTCAACCGCATCTCGGTCGCCGTGCTGGTCGACGGCGCCTACTCCAAGAACGAGAAGGGCGAACTGGTCTACAAGGAGCGTTCCAAGGAAGAGCTCGACCGGATTTCGGCGCTGGTGCGCTCGGCGATCGGCTTCGACCAGAAGCGCGGCGACCAGGTCGAGATCGTCAACCTGAAATTCGCCGAAGGCCCGCAGGCAGCCCCAATCACCGAGCCGACCGGCTTTCTCGGCATGCTGCAGTTCACCAAGGACGACATCATGTACGTCATCGAGCTCGGCGTCATGATGCTGCTCGGTCTCGTCGTGCTGTTCATGGTGGTGCGTCCGCTGGTGAAGAAAATCCTGGCGTCGGAGGAACTGGCCGCGCTCACCAATGCCGTCACCGCGCCGCCGGAAGAGATCGCGAAGGCCCCGGGTCCCGCCGGGCTGCTTCCCGGCGGGACCGCCCACCTGATCGACGTCGCGCAGGTGCAGGGCCAGGTCCACGCCCAGTCGGTGCATCGCGTCGGCGAGCTCGCCGAGCGCAACCCGAACGAAACCGCCGCCATTGTCCGTCAATGGCTCAGCGAAGCCGCCGAGTGATGTGAAATGTCGCTGCCGCAACAGAATTCAAACGATATCACCAGCGTCATCCAGAGCCTCGCCCCGCGCCAGGCCGGCAAGGAGAAGGCGAACATCCCCGGCCCCAGGCGCGCCGCGATGCTGATGCTCGCGCTCGGCGACCAATATGGCGGCAAGATCTGGCAGCAGCTCGACGACGACGAGGTGCGCGAGCTGTCGCTGGCGATGTCCACGCTCGGCAACGTGGAAGCCGAGACGGTCGAGGACATGCTGCTGGAGTTCGTCTCGCGCATGTCGGCCTCCGGCGCGCTGATGGGCAATTTCGACGCGACCGAGCGGCTGCTGCAGCAATATCTGCCGCCCGAGCGCGTCAACGGCATCATGGACGAAATCCGCGGTCCCGCCGGCCGCAACATGTGGGAGAAGCTTTCCAACGTGCAGGAAGAGGTGCTCGCCAATTACCTGAAGAACGAATATCCGCAGACGATCGCAGTGGTGCTGTCGAAGCTGAAGCCGGAGCATGCCGCGCGCGTGCTGGCGATCCTGCCCGAGGACATGGCGCTCGACGTGGTCAACCGCATGCTCAAGATGGAAGCGGTGCAAAAAGAGGTGATCGAGAGCGTCGAGAAGACGCTGCGCGTCGAGTTCATGTCGAACCTGTCGCAGACGCGCCGCCGCGACGCCCATGAGGTGATGGCGGAAATCTTCAACAATTTCGACCGCCAGACCGAAACCCGCTTCATCACCTCGCTCGAGGAAGACAACCGTGAATCCGCCGAGCGCATCAAGGCGCTGATGTTCACCTTCGACGACCTGATCAAGCTCGACTCGGCCTCCGCGCAGACCCTGATGCGCAACGTCGACAAGGACAAGCTCGGCGTCGCGCTGAAAAGCGCCAACGAGGAGGTCAAGGGCTTCTTCCTCGGCAACATGTCCTCGCGCGCCGGCAAGATGCTGCTCGACGACATGGCGGCGATGGGCCCGGTACGCCTGCGCGACGTCGACGAGGCGCAGGCGCTGCTCGTCAACCTCGCCAAGGATCTCGCGGCCAAGGGCGAGATCACGCTTACCAAGAACCGCGCCGACGACGAGCTGGTGTACTGATGGCTTCTCCCGCAAAATTCCTGTTCGACACCGACTTCGCCGCACCCGACAAGTCGCGGGAGAAGGTAACTGCCGCCGAAGTCGCACAGAAGGTCGCGGTCGCCGAGCAGCGCGCCTATCGCGACGGCTTCGACGCCGGCCAGCGCGAGGCCAAGGCCGAGAGCGACCGGCGCGCGGCGCTTGCGCTGGAAGAGATCAAGATCGGCGTGCAGGCCATCGCGGCCCGCATTGCCGGCATCGAGACGCGGATGGAGACCGAGGCGGTCGAAGTTGCGGTCGCCGTCGCGCGAAAACTCTGCAGCGAGCTGATCGCCGCCGAGCCGCTCGGCGAGATCGCGGGCCTCGTCAGGGATTGCTTCTCGCACCTGGTCTCCACGCCACACCTCGTCGTGCGCATCAACGCCTCGCTCTACGAGGTGACGCGCGAGGGCATCGAGCGGCTCGCCAAGCAGTCCGGCTTCGAGGGGCGTCTGGTCATCCTCGCCGAGCCCGAGATCGCGACCGGCGACTGCCGGATCGAATGGGCCGATGGCGGCGTGGTGCTGGAGCGCGCCGCGATCGACGCCAAGATCGACGAACTTGTCGGGCGCTACATCGCGTCCAGGAACGAGGCCGCGCCTGCGGCCATGGGGAGTTAAGACATGAGCGACACCGACACCCAGGTTCCGCTTCCCGACCTCAACAACGCGGCCGAGACACCCGCGACGGCGGACGACATCGGCTACAACGAAGACGAACAGGCCGCCCGCATTGCCGCCGACCTCGAGGCGGTGTTCGACGTGCCGGTGCAGGTCTCGGCCGTGCTCGGCCGCTCCAAGATGGACGTCGGCGAGCTGTTGAGGCTCGGCCCCGGCACCGTGCTCGAGCTCGACCGCCGCGTCGGCGAGGCCATCGATATCTACGTCAACAACCGCCTGGTTGCGCGCGGCGAAGTCGTGCTGGTCGAAGACAAGCTCGGCGTGACCATGACCGAAATTATCAAGGCCGAACGAACCTAACATTTCGCGCTTGAAGGGCGCGTACAGACGGACAGGAGACAGACATGCGGCTTCTCATCGTTGGCAGCTTGAAGGGCCAGCTCACCACCGCCACCAAGATCGCGATGGACAACGGCGCGTCCGTGACGCATGCCGAGGGCAACGAACAGGCGATGGCGGTGCTGCGCGGCGGCAAGGGCGCCGACCTCCTGCTGGTCGACGTCGGCCTCGACATCCGCGACCTCGTCATGCGGCTCGAGGCCGAGCACATCCATGTGCCGATCGTCGCCTGCGGCATCACCAACGACGCCCGCGCGGCGGTTGCTGCGATCCATGCCGGCGCCAAGGAATACATCCCGCTGCCGCCCGACCCGGAACTGATCGCGGCCGTGCTCGCCGCCGTCGCCAACGATTCACGCGACCTCGTCTATCGCGACGACGCCATGGCCAAGGTGATCAAGCTCGCCCAGCAGATCGCGGGCTCGGACGCCTCCGTGATGATCACGGGCGAATCCGGCACCGGCAAGGAAGTGCTGGCGCGCTATGTCCATTCCCGTTCGGCCCGCGCCAAGCGGCCGTTCATCTCCATCAACTGCGCGGCGATCCCCGAGCACCTCCTGGAATCCGAGCTGTTCGGCCACGAGAAGGGCGCGTTCACCGGCGCGATCGCGCGCCGCATCGGCAAATTCGAGGAAGCGACCGGCGGCACGCTGCTGCTGGACGAAATCTCGGAAATGGACGTGCGGCTGCAATCCAAACTCCTGCGCGCCATCCAGGAGCGCGTGATCGACCGCGTCGGCGGCACCAAGCCGGTGCCGGTCGACATCCGTATCATCGCGACCTCGAACCGCAACCTTTCCGACGCGGTGCGCGAAGGCACGTTCCGCGAGGACCTGCTGTTCCGCCTCAACGTCGTGAACCTGAAGATTCCTCCCTTGCGCGAGCGTCCCGCCGACATCATCGAGCTCGCGCAGCATTTCGCCAAGAAATATGCCGACGCCAATGGCGTGGCGCTGCGGCCGATCTCGGCCGAGGCACGGCGCGTGCTTTCGGCCAACCGCTGGCAGGGCAACGTCCGCGAGCTTGAAAACACCATCCATCGCGCGGTGCTGATGGCGCAGGGCGACGAGATCGGCGCCGATGCGATCCTCACGCCGGACGGCGACCGGCTCGATATGGCGAAAACGCAGCCCGCGGTGGCGCACGCGACGTTTGCCGCCGAACAGGTCACCCGCGCGCTCGTCGGCCGCACGGTCGCCGACGTCGAGCGCGACCTGATCCTGGAGACGCTGAAGCACTGCCTCGGCAACCGCACCCATGCCGCCAACATCCTCGGCATCTCGATCCGCACGCTGCGCAACAAGCTGAACGAATACGCCGACGGCGGCGTGCCGATCCCGCCGCCGGGCACGGGGGACTACGGGCAGCGTTTGGCGACGGCGGGGTAATTTTTCGTTAACCGACAACATCCGGCTGCGATCGCCCGGTTTTGCCGGGCTGACTCGCATTCCAAGGACGCCGGAGCGAATAAATCAACACGCCTCCGGGATAACCCCACCGCCTCGTCGCCGAGTTGCGAGGCATGACCGCTGCCTGCATGACAGGCACGGCGCGCGGCACTACTCAAAGATGTCTCTATAAGGGACACTACTTGAAATCCATCTCCTCCCGACTCATTATCGTGGCCTCGTTGTAATGCGTAAGGAGTTGGGATGTCGTCGCTGGCCCTGCAAAAACTGTCACCGGATGAGCGAAGAACGCTGAAGGAGCGTCTCTGGCAGCGTCAGAGCGGCGCATGCTTCATCACCGGTCAAAGGATGGATCTCATTTCCGATGACCTCCAGATCGATCACATAATTCCGACACGCGACAAGGGGCCGGATGAGGAGAGCAATTGGGCTTTGGTGTTCGCGCGAGCCAACGAGAGCAAACAGGCTTCTCACCTTTACGTCGCCCGCGTACTCAACCGCCTGGAGCAAATTCGCAGAAGGGCGAACGATCCCGGGGGTGCGAACCTCGGGCATGTGCTGGCTGAATACGGCGGAGGAAAATACCCGCTCAAGGCGAGCATCTCTGCAAACGAGATATCCTTCTCTCTGCCGGAACTCGGACAATATTCGCCAACCGCTGTTCCCATTTGGCAGGACGAGTTATCCGGAATGAGAACGGCGTTCATCAGACTTCCCATCGAATATCTACATCATGACGACAAGGTAAATCCCCGCTCGATTGGAAACTCAATCAGGGGACTCATTGAGGAATTTCACCGTAAGCGTCCCCAATTGCACGTTCCACTGGCCTGGCTCGATTCGGCCGAACTGGAAGGCGGAAAGGTCCGACTTTTCGACGGACAGCACAAAGCCGCGGCGCAGATATTGCTGGACCAGCGTCACCTGCCTCTCCGCATTTTCCTCAATCCGGATACCGACGTACTGATAACCGCCAACACCAACGCAGGTACAAACCTGCGTCAGGTGGCATTCGATAAATCGACGCAGCGACACCTTGGCGCGACCATCCTTGGAGACCGGATCGATCGCTTCCTGCAAGACAAGATAATGGCTCCAGGGGATGAGCGCTTCTCTGAAAAGGACCTTGTTGAGCACTTCCGGGGCGAGCAACGGCAAATGCGGCGCTATGTCCTGGATGCCCAACGGAATGCCATATCGCACAACGAAAGGAACAAGCTCCGCGATTTCATCGAGTGGGGCGGCAAACGGGGCGAAAAGCCGATTTCCTATTCCTCGATCGAAAAAACCTTCTTCTCGCAATTCATCGGAAAGGAAATGCTTGAAACTTCCTTCTACGGAGTTTCGGCCCAGGGTGAGAACCCGCGCGAGCTGGAAAAACGGCAGATCGTAAAGCTCATGAGTTCAGTAGCCGAGGCCTTCTATACGGGCGGCAAATACGATTTCGCCCGCGGCACGGACAAACTTGAAAACAAGATTCAAAAGGGTGAAATCATTCCAGATGATCATCTCCGAGCCCATCGAATTGGACGCGAAGAAATTCTGGGTGCATGGCTGCCATTTGTCAGCAAGGTCATCGTCAATTACTTTCAACACAACGGCAAGAACGTTCGCATCGAAAAGCTGTTCCAATATAATTTTCCCGAACAACTTTGGCTTAACATAAGGAACTTTCTGACGCACCTCGGAAGGCTTCCTCTGTGGGTCGATTACCAGCAATCCTTGACGACCTTTGGGGCCAGGTCGAACGCATCGTTCTGGGAGCACGTTTTCGACACCGGAAACTCTCCTAACGGCAGTCCTGTGATTCATTCCGGAGGTCTGAATGTCCTGGAGATGATAAAGCCCCTGTAGATCGTGAGAAGCTCAAACTCTCGAGCAACCATTCTCTGTCACGAATAACTGGGCGCGTCCGGATTGCGGAAAATATGGATGGGGTCGCCCGGCGTGAAATCGCGCCCGCGATACATCGCATAGGCATAGAGCGCGAGATAGAGGATCGCGAGCGTGCCGACCCCGTAAAGGGTCCAGGTTCCGAACCGTTTCATCCCGCCAGCATGTCACGGGACGCCGGCTTGAGCCACATTTCTGTCGATGAGACCGTCAGCCTTCCAGCCGCGTGAAACGCGAGACCGCGGTAGTTCGGCGGATGTGGCGGCCAGGCAGGCTCACGTCGGCAAGCCGCACCATGTCCCCTTCCCGGTCGATGGCGACATAGTCCCCGTGCCAATAGGCGAGCGCGGCTTCGTGCGCGGAAAGTTCCACATGCAATACACGGCCGATGACGATCGCGTGGGAATGGCGCTCGATGATATCCTCGGCCTCGCATTCGATCGCCGCCAATGCGCCGGCCAGAAGCCGGACGCCCGAAGCGCGTTCCGTCCACTCCGCGCCGGCAAACCGGTCAGCGCCTTTGTGTCCGTCCTTGCCGGTGAAGCGGTCGGCGATATCGATCTGATCCGCATTGAGGAAGTTGACCCCGAAATGACGATGCCGTTGCAGCAGCGGCCACGACGATGACTCGCGGTTGATGCTGACGACCAGCGACGGCGGATCGACCGACAGCGACGACACGGACGTGACCGTCATTCCCGAAATTTCGCTGCCGGAACCCGCGGTGATCACGCTGACACCGCCGGCAAGGCGGCGCATCGCCGTGCGGAAATCCGCAGGCGAGGCTTCATGAGGGAGACCCGCAAGACGGCTAATCTGATTCATGATATCCTCTCTGGATTATGCATCTTCTCCGGTGCGCAGCAGGTCGCGCAAAATCGTCCCCTCCAGTGTTGCCAGCTCGCTCGAACCGCGTTCGCGCGGGCGGCCGAGATTGACATCGAGGTCGTGCGCGATCTGGCCGCCTTCGATGATCAGCACGCGATCGGCAAGCGCGACCGCCTCGGCGACATCATGCGTCACCAGGATCGCGGTAAAGCCCTGGTCGAGCCATACCCGTTCCAGCAGGCGCTGCATTGAAATCCGCGTCAGCGCATCGAGCGCCCCCAAGGGCTCGTCGAACGCCAGCACGCGGGGATGACTGACCAGCGCGCGCGCCAACGCCACGCGCTGCTTCTGTCCACCGGAGAGTGAGGCAGGCCATTGGTCGCGCTTGCTGTCGAGTCCGACCTCAACGAGAGCCCCCGCCGCACGTGCCTTCGCATCGGCCGATGCGCGGTCCCGGCCAAGGCCGACCTCGACATTGCCGAGCACACGCGACCAGGGCAGGAGTCTCTGGCTCCTGGAACATCACGCGGATGTCCTCGCGGCGGGTCTCCCCGCCAACGGACATCGTTCCTTCATCCGCGCTTTCGAGTCCGGCAATCAGCCGCAACAGCGTGCTCTTGCCGCAGCCGCTGCGGCCCACGATCGCAACGAACTGGCCTGCGGGAATATGCAGGTCAACGCCGCGCAGCACGGCGTTGTCGCCGAATGACTTGTGCAGGCCGCGGATCGTGAGGGAGAGGCCGCGCCGGACCTCCGAGTGACGCCGCCTGGCGCGCGCCTGTTCGAGAAAGTCGGCCCGTGTCACGGGCTCGGCGGCGGTAGGATCAAATCGCAGTGCTTCCTGCATTGATGGCTCTCAATGTTTGCGAAACGCGGGATGCCAGGACAGCGTCAGTTGCTCCAGCGCGCGAGAGGCGCTGTCGGCGAGCTTGCCCAGCAAGGCATAGATCAGGATCGACAGCACCACGACATCAGTCTGCATGAACTCGCGCGCCTGCATCGCCATGTAGCCGAGACCGGAATTGGCGGCGATGGTTTCAGCCACGATCAAAGTGAGCCACATGATGCCGAGCGCAAAACGCAAGCCAACGAAGATCGACGGCAGCGCGCCCGGAAAGACCACGCGCCGGAACAACTCGCCGTCGTTCATCCCGTAGATGCGACCCATCTCGATCAGCTGGGGATCCACGGTGCGGATGCCGTGCAGCGTGTTGAGGTAGATCGGGAAGAACACGCCTAGCGCGACGAGAAACAGCTTTGCCGCCTCGTCGATGCCGAACCACAGGATCACGAGCGGAATCAATGCGAGGTGCGGCACGTTGCGCACCATCTGCAGCGTGGTGTCGGTCAGCTTTCCCGAAAGCTCGGAAAGGCCGTTGGCGAGCCCGAAGGCAAAGCCGACGCCGCCGCCGATCAGGAAGCCCGCGCCCGCGCGCCAGAAGCTGACCCAGATGTTGCGCTCGAGCTCTCCTGATATGAGCAGCTTCCAGCCTGCCCGCACGATATCGGTCGGTGCGGGCAGAACCCGTTCCGACACGAAACCGGTGACGCAGGCAACCTGCCAGATCAGGACGATCGCGAGCGGCACGATCCAGGGAATCAATCCGTTGGCGCGCGGCGAGCGGAGCGCCCGGACGCGCGGGAGACTTTCAATCCGGCTCATGATTGCGAAGCCTTCTGCAGCGGACGATGCTCGTTGGCGATGGTCTCGCCGAACGGCCCGGTGTTGACGCGAAGCGGCGTCACGTTGCCGGAACGCTCCAGCTTGAGCAGCGGGAACACCAGCTCGGCGAAGAGATAGGCCTCCTCCAGATGCGGATAGCCAGACAAGATGAAGGTATCGATGCCGATGTCCTGATACTCCCTGATCCGTGCGGCAACGGTTTCGGGATCGCCGACCAGCGCCGTTCCCGCGCCGCCGCGCACCAGGCCGACGCCGGCCCACAGGTTCGGGCTGATCTCGAGCTTGTCGCGGCGGCCGCCATGGAGTTCCGCCATGCGCTGCTGGCCGACCGAGTCCATGCGCGAGAAGATCTTCTGCGCCGACGCGATGGTGTCGTCGGTGACGTGCTTGATCAGGTCGTCGGCGGCGGCCCACGCCTCTTCATTGGTTTCTCGCACGATCACATGCAGCCGGATGCCGAACGACAGCTTGCGCCCGCGCTTGTCGGCCGCGGCCCTGACCCGCGCGACCTTCTCGGCCACCTGCGCCGGCGGCTCGCCCCAGGTCAGGTATTTCTCGACGCGATCGACCGCCACATCGATGCCGGCATCCGACGATCCGCCGAAATAGAGCGGCGGCCGCGGCGACTGCACCGGCTGGAACAGCAAGCGGCCATCCTCGATGCGGATGTGTTCACCATGAACATTCACGGTCTTGCCTGCGAGCAGATCGCTGTAGACGTCGAGAAACTCGCGCGTCACGGCGTAGCGCGCGTCGTGATCCAGGAAGATGCCATCGCCTTTGTTCTCGACGGGATCGCCGCCGGTGACGACATTGATCAGCAGGCGGCCATTGGTGATGCGGTCGAGTGTCGCGGTCATGCGCGCGGCGACGCTCGGCGATTGCAGTCCCGGCCGCACCGCCACGAGATAACGCAGCCGCTCGGTAAACGGCGCGACGCTGGAGGCCACGATCCAGGAATCCTCGCAGCTCCGGCCGGTCGGCAACAGGACGCCGAAATAGCCGAGCTGGTCGGCTGCCTGCGCGACCTGGCGCAAATAGTTGAAATTGACCTCGCGCCCGCCGATCGACGTGCCGAGATAGCGGCCGTCGCCATGGGTCGGCAGGAACCAGAGGATGTTGGCTTGAGAGGGTTTTTGCAGGGTCATGAATCAATATCCGCGCTTGTCATTGCAGCTCTGAAATGGCGATGGATCGGCCGGGGTGCGACACACGTCGGCGCTCACGGCGCGGACGACATGGTCTTGCCCATAGCTCGCTCCCACGGTGGCGGTGACCGCGCTAGCTGACGGCACGGCTGCCGCGATCACCCGCTGAAACCAACGCATGCCTCTCTCCGCGATTTCGTATGAGATTACGGTCGGCCTACGAGCCGGGCGTCCATTTCCAGACGATGTCGGCCACCCTGACCGGTTTCGGGATCAGGCCGAGGCGCGCAAAGCGGTCGGCGACCGCCTGCTGACTCCTGATCACCTCCTCGTCGACCGGTATGACCCTGTAGTTCGAGCGATCGACAAAGCGCCTGATCGCCTCGATATCGACGCCGGTTGCCGCGGCCTGCGCCTGCGCAACTTCCTCATGATGCGCGTTGGCCCAGACGCCTTCGGAGGCGAACACGGTATCGAGGCGCGTCACCAGCGAAGGATATTTTTCGACGAAATCCGCACCGACGATGTAGAATGAATAAGGTTTGTGAATGTCCTTGTCGAAGGCGATCACGCGGGCACTCTCTTTCAGCTCCGCGAGGGCCAGATAGGGATCCCAGATCGACCATGCGTCGATCGAGCCCTTGACGAAGGCCGCAGTCGCATCCGACGGCGCGAGCGGCGTCGGCACGATGTCGCTCCACGCAATCCCGGCCTTCTCCAGCGCGGCCACGAGAAGATTGTGCGCGCTCGATCCCCTGCCGAAGGCGATACGCTTGCCCTTGAGATCGGCGAGCGTCCTGATCGGCGAATCCTTCGGCACAATGATCGCCTGCGTGTTGCCATCCTGCTTTACGGCTGCGGCGTAGCGAATCCGGGCGTTGGCGGACTGGGCGAAGATCGGCGGCGAATCGCCGACATAGCCGAAATCAACGCTGCCGACATTGATGGCCTCAAGCAGCGGCGGCCCGAACTGGAAATCGACCCACTGGATATCGATGCCGAGCGGCTTGAACGCATCCTCGACCGTATGCCGCTGCCGCACCGCCGGGAAGAAACCGCCCTTTTGCGTGCCTATGCGGATAATTTTCGGCAGATCCTCGGCGCGCAGCGGCGACGACAGTGGCGCGCTTGCCGCAACACCCAGGGACAGTTTCAGAAACTCACGACGCTTCATTACAATCTCCGATCTCGTGCATGCGGCTTTCGCGCGATCATGCGATGCATTGCATGATGGTGTTGTGCGTTGCGGCTGTCGAGTGCTCCGCAAAAATAGCAATGGCTACGCTATCGAAGCCGCGCGCGGCATCGCGTTTATTGCGAGCGCAGGAGGCGACGCGGCGAAAATCTTCTGAGCAGAAAGTCGCCGCAATTTCTTGATCAAAAATTGCGCAACGGAACTCTCTCGCTGTATGAACATGAGCCGGCGAAAGGCTGATCCGCCGGCAATGTCACAGAAATCTTCTTGCCGACGGCGCCGTGAGAACGGCGTTCTACGGCGACGCGCGCGGAGAGAAGGAACGAATGCTCCGTCAAACAAAACGCCCGCCGACATCCATCGGCGGGCGCCACGCGATCACGATATAACGGACACTAACCTGCAGCGGCCACCTTCTGCGGCGAGACGCTGACCGCAAGCTTGCCGTAACGGTCGGTGAACGCCTGGGTGTCGATCTCCTCGAGCTGGATCGCGCCGCTCATGACGCCCTTCTTCCACTCGTCATGCTCGGGATCGTGCTTGAACTCCGGCATGACTTCCCTGGAAAACAGATCGAGCAACTCGCAGATGTGCTCGTGGGTGTTCTTGCCGGCCTGGTTGAGCAGGATCACCTGATCGATATGGGAGGTGCGGAAGCGCCGCAATTTCCTGCGGATGGTTTCGGGCGAGCCGATCAGGCCGCCGCGAAGTGCCGCCTCCTGCGCCTCCGGATTTTCCCGCTTCCACTTGTTGTATTCGTCCCACATGTTGACCGTGCCCGGCGCCGGGCGGGCCCTGTTTTGCCCCTGGCCGTAATAGCGCAGCGCGAACTGGAAGAAGGTGGCGCCGTCGGCGCGCGCACGCGCCTCCTCGTCCGTCTTGGCGCACATGAAGAACGACACCAGCGCCATGTTCGGGTTGATCTCGTAGTCGGCAAGCTTCTTCAGCCGCTTGGTGATGGCGTTGTAATAGGCGTGCACCCAGGCATGCGCCGCGTCCGCGCTGACGAACTGGAAGCCGAGCGCGCCAAAGCCGTTCTGGCCGGCGCGTTCGATGGTCGGCAGCTGCGAGCACGCCATCCACAGCGGCGGATGCGGCTTCTGCACCGGCTTCGGCACGACGTTGCGCAGCGGAATATCGAAATATTTGCCGTGATGCTCGGTGCCGACCTTGGTGAACATCGGGAAGATCGCCTGAACTGCTTCCTCGAACACCTCGCGCTTGGTCTCCATGTCGCGGCCGAACGGCGTCAGCTCGGTGATGGAAGCACTCTCGCCCATGCCGAACTCGCAACGCCCGTTGCTCAGGAGATCGAGCACGGCGACGCGTTCGGCGACGCGCGCGGGATGATTGGTGGTGAGCTGGAAGATGCCATGGCCAAGCCGGATGTTTTTCGTGCGCTGGCTTGCGGCGGCGAGAAAGGATTCCGGCGCCGGCGAATGCGAATATTCCTCGAGGAAATGATGCTCGACCACCCATGCATAGTCGTAATTGCAGCGGTCGGCGGTCTCAAGCTGCGTCAGCGCGTTCTGATAGAGCTTCAGCTCGTCGCCCTCAGACCAGGGGCGCGGCAATTGCAGCTCGTAGAAGATGCCGAATTTCATGACTTCTCTCCCAGGGACCACCGTTATTTTTCGCTCAGTGTAGCCCTCGCGAATGCCAAGTCCAGACCAAGTCCGGCGGTGGTTGCGCATGGCTATTCCGCGCCGCGGAAGGGCGCTTGATCGGAACACGCGAATGATTAGTTTGTGGGCGCTTGAGTCGCCCGCGCGGCTCGTCTCCCGAAAGCCCCATGACCACCTTCACCCCGCACCAGGATTCCGCGCTGAAAGCCGTTGCCGACTGGCTCAAGGCGAGGCCGGGCAAGAACGGCACGCCGCCCGTGTTCCGCCTGTTCGGCTATGCCGGCACCGGCAAGACCACGCTGGCGCGGCATATCGCCGACGGCGTCGACGGCGAGGTGAAATTCGCGGCCTTCACCGGCAAGGCGGCGCTCGTGATGCGCAACAAGGGCTGCGACAACGCCTCCACCATCCACTCGCTGATCTACCGGGCGCGCGAATCGGGCGTCGAACAGCCGAGCTTCGAGCTCTGGGACGACGCGCCGGCCTCGAAGGCGAAGCTGATCGTGATCGACGAATGCTCGATGGTCGACGCCGAGATGGGCCGCGATCTCCTCTCCTTCGAATGTCCGCTGCTCGTGCTCGGCGATCCCGCCCAGTTGCCGCCGATCCAGGGGGCCGGATTCTTCACCGGCAGCGAGCCCGACGCGATGCTGACCGAGGTGCACCGCCAGGCGCAGGACGATCCGATCGTGCGGATGTCGATGGACGTGCGCGAGGGCCGCGAGCTCGACATCGGCCGCTATGGCGAGAGCGAGGTGGTGTCGCGGAGCGAGCTCGATCCGGACCGGGTGATGAACGCCGACCAGGTGCTGGTCGGGCGCAACAACACCCGCCGCGCCTACAACATGCGGATGCGGCAGCGGCAGAACATCGAGGAACCGCTGCCGGTCGCCGGCGACAAGCTGGTGTGCCTGCGCAACAACCGCAAGAAGGGCCTGTTCAACGGCGGACTGTGGCGGGTGAAGTCGCGCACCGCCTCGCGCTCGAAATCGCGGATCGTCAGCATGCGGCTCTCGCCGGACGAGGAGTTCGGCTACAAGGTGACGAAGGTTTCGGTGCGCTGCGACTGTTTCGAGGGCGGCATCGATCAGATCCCGTGGGAGCAGCGCAAGCCCTATGACGAATTCGACTATGGCTATGTGCTGACCGTGCACAAATCCCAGGGCTCGCAATGGGACGACGTCGTGCTGTTCGACGAGAGCTTTGCGTTCCAGGACAGCCGCGCGCGGTGGCTCTACACAGGCATCACGCGGGCGGCGAAGCGGCTGTCGATTGTGGTGTGACGGCAATCGCGTTTCTCGTCATTGCGAGCGAAGCGAAGCAATCCATCTCTCGGCTTGCCGAAGTATGGATTGCTTCGTCGCTATCGCTCCTCGCAATGACGGCTATCTCCCCGCAAAATAGAAATCCTCGCGACCCGGCGGTGAGCCGTAGGTGAAGGGCTGCTGCGCGTGCTTGGTCACGGTCCAGACGTCGTCGCGGACGATGTCGAAGAGCTTGCGCACCTCGACATGTTCCTTGAGTTCGCGCGCGAGCGCGGTCGCGAACGGGCTGTCCTTGCCCTCGCCGTCGAGCGCGGTTTCGCCGTGCTTTGCCGCGTAGACAACCATGAAGCCGGCGGACGGCTCGATGTTGGAAAATCCCTTGTCGACCAGCTTCAGCGCCATGGTCCGCTGCATGGTCGGCGCAAACGGATTGTCGCGGCAGGCATCGAGCATCACGAGCCGCAAGCCTCGCGCGCCGCCGACCGCGGCGAGCACCTGCTCCAGCGCCACCGCCTCGGTCTCGGCGTCCTTGTCGACCGCGAGCCTTGCGTCGACCGGCACGAGGTAATTGACGCCGCCGATCTCAAAGCCATGGCCGGCATAATAGACGACGGCCCAATCGGCCTTTTCGGCTTCGGTGGCGAAGGTGCGCAACGTCTGGAAGAATTTGTCGCGGGTGAGATCATTCGCCAGCGTCACGGTCTGGAAACCGAGCCCCTTCAGCGAATCCGCGATCAGCCTGGCATCGCGCGGCGGGTTTTCGAGCGCATGCACGTTCTTGTAGGCGCCGTTTCCGATCAGGAGCGCGATGCGATGCGTCTTGACCGATCCTCCCGGCCCCTGCGCCGTCAGCGCAGCCAATCGCTCCTGTGCCGTCGCGCGGGCCTTTGCGACATCGATCTCGTCGAACGGCGTCAGGGCGAAGGCAGCCGAACGATAGTCGGCGCGCGCCTGCTCGAGGTTGCGCCGCCGCTCGAACAACTGGCCGCGGCCGGCATGCGCCCGCACATTGTTGGGGTATAGCCCGAGGACCGTGGTGTAGTCCTTCAGCGCGGCATCGAAATTACCCTTCGCCATATAGGCATCCGCGCGGTTGTTGAGGACGTAGGAGTTCTTCGGGGTATTTATCGAGCGCGCTGTTGCAGTCGGCAAGGGCCTCGTCGAACTTGCCCATCGCGGCATAGGTCACGCAACGGTTGACGATGATCTGCGGCGCATTCGGATCGATCTCGGCCGCCTTGGCGAAATCGGCCAGCGCGGCGTCGTACTCCTTGTTCATGGTCTCGACGCGCGCGCGATTGGTGTAGGGCAGCAGGAATTTCGGCCCGTACTTGATCGCCGCCGAAAAATCGTCGATCGCGCTCTGCAGCGCGCCCCGGCGCAAATGAATGGTGCCGCGGTTGTTGTAGGGCGCGGGATAGTTCGGGCGCTTCTGCAGGGCCGCGTTGTAGTCGGCCATCGCGAGATCGTCCTGGCCCTTGCGCTCATAGGCGATGCCGCGCCCCTCCAGGATCCTGACATTGTCGGGGTCGGATTTCAGCGCATCGCTGTAGGTTGCGATCGCCTTGTCGTAGTCGCGCTTGGCGGACTGGGCATCGCCGCGGGTGAGAAGCGCCACGGCAAGGTCTTTCGGCGCGGCCTTTCCGCCCGCGATGACCTTTTCGCAAGGCTCGATCCGGGTTTTCAGTTCGCTCTGCCGGTCGCGGCAGGCGGTCATGTCGTCCGCGGGTGGTGCTTCGGCGGCTGCGGGAACCGCAAACGACAACAAGGTCACGGTCGTAAAACAGAGGGCGCGCAACATCATCAAGAAATGCTCCGGCACAACGAAAGTTGGTCGATCGGGGACGGACGCGGTTCATTTAAAGCGGGTTTTGAGGATCTCGCCAATTGGACGCTGAATTGCGCCTTAACGCCTTGGTCGCAGAGCAATTTATTCACGGACTCGTGTCCCGTCAGAGGTAACAATCGGGGTTCTTCCCCGTATCTTGGATACATGAAAACCGCCGCGGACATTGTGAAGCCCGCGCCGCGCGGCTTAGACTGCCGCCAATTTCCGACACCCAGCTCCAACGAGGACATGCCATGAGCCAGTTCAGCCGCCTTTCGCTCTGCGCCGCCGCTATTGGCGCGCTGGCGATTGCCGCCTTTGTTGCGGTGCCCACGCGAGCCGCCGAAGAGGCGGTGGTGATCCCCGCCCCCGCCGCTGATCTGGCGGCCGCCGACGGCCTGCAGACCGCGGTGGTTGCCGGCGGCTGCTTCTGGGGCGTGCAGGGCGTGTTCCAGCACACCGCGGGCGTGGTGAACGCGGTGTCCGGCTATGCCGGCGGCAGCCAGATGAGCGCGACCTACGAGCAGGTGTCGACCGGCACCACCGGGCACGCCGAGTCGGTGCAGATCAAGTTCGATCCGAAGAAGATCTCCTATGGCAAGATCCTGCAGATCTTTTTCTCCGTCGCCCATGATCCGACCCAGCTCAACCGCCAGGGCCCGGACTCCGGCACGCAATATCGCTCCGCTATCTTCACCACCTCCGACGAGCAGAAGAAGGTGGCGGACGCCTATATCGCCCAGCTCAACGCCGCCAAGGTCTATGGCAAGCCGATCGTGACCAAGGTCTCTTCGCTGCAGGCATTCTTCCCGGCCGAGGCCTATCACCAGGACTACCTGACACTGCACCCGAACCAGCCCTATATTGCCTATAACGACCTGCCCAAGGTCGAGAACCTGAAGAAGCTGTTTGCGGCAAACTATATCGAGAAGCCGACGCTGGTGAAAAACGTCGCCGTTTCGAACTGACGGCGGCTTCTCTCAACCGCGATGATCATCGCGGTTGAGCCTGTTGTTTGCGCATGATCTTTCGGAAAACCGCTCGCGCTCTTTCCGGATCATGCGCTTGATAAGGAGTATCCATGTCCGACACCAAGACGTCCAACAAAGTCATGAAAAGCGAAGCCGAGTGGCGCAAGGAACTGACGCCGATGCAGTACGCGGTGCTGCGCGAGAAGGCGACCGAGCGTCCGTTCACCGGCGAATATGAATACGAGACGCGGCCCGGCACCTATGTCTGCGCCGGCTGCGGGCAGACGCTGTTCGAGTCGGACGCCAAGTTCGATTCCGGCTGCGGCTGGCCGAGCTTCACCACACCTGCGGTCGACGGTCATGTCGACGAGGAGCGGGACGCCACCCACGGCATGATCCGCACCGAGGTGTTGTGCTCGAAATGCTCCGGCCATCTCGGCCATGTCTTCAATGACGGCCCGGGCCCGACCGGATTGCGCTACTGCATCAACTCGGCGGCGCTGAAGCTGAAGCCGAAATAACGCTCGAGGCCGCTCGAACGCGCTTCAAGCCCCGCGCGACCAGGGACCGGTCGCGCGGGGTTCTGTTTTGGCAGGACCCCTTCCCGCCTGCCAACGCAAGGAACGTCCGACATGCAGATCTCAAAGCGCCTGCTGGTTGGCTTCGGTCTCGCCGGCCTGATCGCCAAGGATTCGCTGCGCGTCGAACCCCATGCGAGTCCGTTGAAGGTGCTGCCAATCGAGGACAGCCAGAAATAATCCCTGCCGCCGGCTGCGACCCGCTTTCGGCGATCAAGCCGGGACTTACAGCCTGAAATATGCTTTGCTGGACTGGCGGTGCGGCGGCTTTTTCCGCCTGCCGCCTGCTTCACGGAGGGGCGCCATGTCGCTTGGGACGATCCTGATCATCCTGGTGATCATCTACCTGCTCGGCGGCTTCAGCGGCCGGTTCGGGGGCTATGGCTACGGCATGGGACATTCCGGAATGGGGCTAGGCGGCGTAGTATTGGTTGTGTTGCTGGTGCTGCTCCTCCTTGGCAAATTGTAAACATTATAAGCCATTGAAATAAAAACACTTATTCCTTAACGGTAAAGTTGGTTCCGGATTCATGTTTCGGTCCGGGGGGATTCGCATTTTTGTCAAACAAGCCTATATTAGGGGTCGAAATGACGTGCACGGTGGCTGCCGGTAGCGGCCCTCTCGCTGTCCAGATCCCAAACCCGTTCGCGCTAGCGCCAATAAGACAAGAGGCCATAGACCATGCGACCCATGCGTCCGTTCAACTTCAACACCGCCGCCGAGCTCTTCCCCGCCGCGATTCGCAAGAAGAAGCGGGCGGGCTTTGCCTATCGGCGTTTCGGAACGGCGGCCGAGGCTGTTCGCTTCGCGATCGAGGAGTTGCCGGCGGATTCGCTGAACGGCGCCTATCTGCAGGTCGAGGAAGCCCGCTTCGACCAGAGCGGCATTCGCTCGCTCTATGAGAGCGAGTCCTTCCCGCTGCCGCGCCGCCCGCGCAAGGCCGAGCCTGCGCCTGACCGGGACAAGGACGCCGCGTAAAGCTTTTCATCTGTTTCAAGCGATCCGCCCTCGGACTGATGTCCGGGGGCGTTTTGTTTTGGTCGTGCGTGGGTTAGCGCGGCTGCTTGTCGAGCCAGTTTCGCAACAGCCGCGCGTTGCGCATGTTGGCGCGGAACAAGACGTCGATGGCGTCGCCCGCGATCGGCACCGTCCCCACCACGCCCTGGAAGGCGACATTGCCGAGCATCCGCGCCGTGACATACCAGGGCGCGCCCAGCGCGCGCGCTTCATGGACCAGCCACAGCGACAGCCCGGTCGCGATGATGTCGCCGACCACGGGGATCAGGCCGATGATGCCGTCGATGCCGTAACGGATATTGGTGCCAGGCAGGATGAAGGCGACGTCCAGGAGTTTTGCGATGGCCTCGAGCCGCTTTAGCCGCTGCTCGCGGGTCAGCGGGGCAAACGGGTTGGCGCCAGACTGGCGGAAGTCGAAGTGAACACCGCCGAACGAAGACCCGAGCGGTTCCAGCGGAATTTCGCGGCCCTCCTGGTCGATGACCTTGCCGCGCGCTTCCGTGGCGCTGAAAGTCGCGCGGGAGGCGCTTGAAGGGCGCCGGGAACGGAAAGCGTTATCGTCTGCCATGGCCATCAGGTTGCAACGCGCAAGACGGGCGCAAGTTTCCTTATTTTCCGCGCGCCGCCGTCGGTGTCAGCCCGAAACGGCGGCGGAAGCAGCGGTTGAAATAAGAGAGATCGTTGAAGCCGCACTCGAAGGCGATGTCGCTGATGCGGCCTTCGCGATGCGCCAGCAATTCGGCGGCCTTGCGCATCCGCAATTCGTTCAACCGGATCGTGAAGCTGGCACCGGCTTCATAGAGCAGCTCGTTGACATAGCGCTCCGACAGGCCGGCTGAGGCTGCAAGTTTCTGCGCGGAAAAATCCGGTTCCGTAAAGCGTTGTTCGAGGATCGTCAGGACCGCCTTCAGCCGCACCGCGCGCAAGCCGCCGCGCTGCGCATCGTCCGCGACCTCGCCGCGGGCGCCGAGGCCAAGCGCTGCGAGATCGAGCAGATGGTTTGCGATCGCCATGCCCGCTTCCTCAACGGCTTCAGGATGTTGCAGCAGGAGGTTACTGTAATCCATCGCCAGCGACAGCGCGCCGCCCGGCTTGAGCTCGCGCCCGACCAGGTTCTCGACCTCGGGCACCATCGCGCGCAATGTCGCCATCGGCAGATGCACGTTGGTGAAGCGCTTGTGGCTGGTGCCATCGGCGGCGAAGAACGGCTCGTCCAGCTTCAGCAGCACCATCGAGCCCGGCCTTAAGGTGAACTCGCGGCCGCGGTGGATGAAGGTCGATGTCCGCTCCCCGGTGTGGCGCGCGAGGCAATAGCGGTCGTCGTTGGTCTGCAGCACCTGGCGCAATTCGCGCCGCACCGTGGTGAAGGTGCCGTCGCAGCGCCCCAGCATGGTGGTGCCGATATGAATGGAATTCATCGCGGCCGAAAACGGCACGTCGGCGGCCGGATCGAGCTCACCGGTGTTGGAGAAATGCTCGAACAATTCCGCAAAGCGCAGGAAGCGCTGCCGCTCGTCCAGCCCCCGCGGCAGCATGTCGGTCGACAGCGATTTCCGGATGACGGCCATGGGATTCCACAGGGTGGGACCAGCATCGCGCCTCGCAGATGAATGCGGGCTGAAGGAGAGCGGACCGAGGCTAGCAAGGCTCGATTGCGCCGGACAGTCCAAATCGGCGTGTCTTTCACGCCTGTCAGTCCAAGACGAATCGACATGACGGTTCTAACGGTCCGTGCGGCGGCCGCCGCCCGGTCGGGCCGCGCCGTCTTTCAGGCAACCGGATTTGCCTGAGTTTCAGGGAAAACCATCAAGGAGAGGAATGAGATGGCTACAACTTTTACTCGCAAGCTGCTGCTCGGCGCCGCCATCGCCGGCAGTGTGGGCATCGGTTACGCGATCGGCGCGCAGCCGCACATGAGCGAGACCATTACCATCCTGCAATCAGCGCGTGCGGAGCTTGCCAAGGCGACGCCGAACAAGGGCGGCCATCGCGAACGCGCGCTCGGCCTGATCGACCAGGCGATCGGCGAAGTGCGCGCCGGCATGGCCTTCGCCGGCGGCTAAGGCATGATCCGGAAAAGTGCGAAGCGGTTTTCCGGAAAAATCATGGCCAAACAAGAAGCTGAAGCGCGAAGACGATCCATCTTGAAATCAACGCGCTTTAGTACCCGCTCCCCTCCTCCATTCGACCCTCTCACGGAGACCAAATTCATGCGAAAATTGACGGCTGCAGCTTTCTTCCTCGCCACGATCGCCGGCACCGCGCAGGCGATGCCGCTCGCGCCCGTCGACACCGCGGCTGACAGCAATGTCATTCAGGTGGCGGGCGGCTGCGGCCAGGGCTGGCACCGCGGCCCCTATGGCGGGTGCCTCCGCAACTACGCCAACCCGGCCGCACACGCCTGCCCGCGCGGCTATCACATCGGGCCCAATGGCGGATGCCGCGGCAACGGCCGCTGACCTCTTCGATCGAATCGACCTGATTTTAAGCGGCGGGCACGTTTTGCCCGCCGTTTTCATGCGTGGGCGCGGCTCCCGCCGGCTCTTCCACGAAACGATACACCAGCCAGGAATTGATCGTGCCCGGGATGAAACCGACCAGGCCGAACATGATGAACTGGAACGTGCCGGTGTCCTGTCCGCGCGAGCCGTACAGCAACTCGGACGCGAAGAACGCGATCACGCCGACGATCAGGATGCGCAACATCGGGCCGATGCGCTTGACGTGGGAAAGGATGTCCTCGATCGCGGCGATCATCAGCGCCGGCAACAGGCCGAACAGGTAGCTGTATTGCAGCGTGGTGAAGAAAAACGCGAGCAGCTTGCCGACTTCGCCCGCGGTCGGCGGATGGCTCCAATAGCCCGACACCAGCGTGTTGGTCAGCAACAGCCAGAACCCGCCGAGCAGCGGCCCAACCGCCGCAAAGATCAGATAGCGTTTCATGCCTCCGTCCCTCTTGCCTCGCCGGCTGTTTATAGCAGCGACGCGTGAAAGCCGGACAAATAAAAGGTCGGGGACGACGTGGCCGGAACTACTCGCCCCAGAGGGCGAAGGCGTCGTTGAAGGCGCGTTCGCCGGGGGCGCCCTTTTCGATCGCGATGATGGCGCGGCGCTGGTTGGTGTAGACCAGCGGCACGTCGAACCAGGAGCGCTCCTTCAGGAGCTGGATGTTGCGCGAGCGGTCGGCATCGACATTGGACAGCCCGACCAGGAAGAAGCCGTCGGTGACCTTCACCGCAAGCCCCGCCAGCGGCGTGCCGCGCGCCTGCTCGTTGGACTTCATCAGGATGCCCGGCACATTGGAGACGCCGCCGCCGGCGAAATCGGGCGGCAGGATGAAGGTGAGCTCCGCGGTGTGGCTTGCCGGCAGCGAGGAATCGGTGTTGCGGCGGAACGACATCGTCATCTTGAACTTGCGGTCCGGAATCTCGATGTCGGCGCGCACGGCGATGTCGGGCCTCTGGTTGCCGGTCGCCTTGATCGGTTCGGTACGCCAGACCACCGAGCCGACATATTGCTTGCCCTTGGGATCGGACGGATCCTCGTCATAGAGCACGACACGCTGCGCCACCGGCGCGGCCGGCTGCTCGCTCGACGTGGACGACGGCTGCCCGACCCGATCCGGAATCTTCGGTTTCGAAAGCGGCGTCGAATTGTCCTTTGGCTGCTCGACCACCGTCGAGGATTTGCTGAACAGCCCGCTCACCGTGGAGACGACCGACTTGCCCCACAGGATCGCGGCGCCGACGAGGATCAGCACGATGCCGATGGCGATCGCACTCTTGAACGGGAACACCGTGCCGGAGCGCGCGCGCTTCGGCTTGGTGTCGCGATCGCCGCCGATGCGGGCGCGCGGCACTGGCGGCGCGGGAAGCGAGTAACGCTCGGCCTCCTCCATCGAGTCGTCGTAGGAATAGGGCTGCTCGTAGTCGTCGCCACGGTTGTCGAGATCGGGCTCGATCCGGTCGAACTCCGGCGAAGGTGACGGCACATTGGCGTAGGTCTTGCGCGCGGCCCGGTTGGCCTGGGCGGCGGCGCGGCCGAGATCGTCGGCGTCGGCCGTGATGTCGCGGAAGCCGCGCACGCCGGGCGCCTGCGATCCGTTATCGGGGCCCCGCCGCGTTGGCGGCGGCGGGCCGGCACGATCGCGGACCGGCGGCAGTTGCGGGTCCTGCATCGAAATCTGCGGCGATTGCGGACGCGGCGGGGGCGGCGGCGCATCGGCGCGCGGCGGCCGGGGACGCTCCCCGTCCTGCCCGAGCGGCGGCCGGTCATTGCGCGCGGGCGGCGGCGGTTGCGAGGGGACCGGCGGACGCTGGCGCGCCGGGCCTGCGGCCGGAGCCGCCGCGGCCTCTCCGGGGCGGCTATTGGCGTTGGCACGGCGGAACGCGTCGCCCCGGGAGGAGGAAGCGGCAGCCCCCCCGCCGGACCGGGCGTCCCGGGCACGCTGGGCGGCCTCTGATTCGACCTTGCGCACGGCCTCTTCCAGCGACAGCCGCTCGCGGGTGATTTCGGACTCCGAAAGCGGCGGCTGGACGCTGCGCAGCTGGGAAATCAGCGCAGTCCGCGCCCGCTCATAGAGCGCACGGCGGCTCTCGCCGGGAGCACTGGGGTCCAGTCCGGCGATAGCGCGAGCGATCAGCGGGTAGTAATCGGCCATATCAGCTCAACTGTCTGCACTTTCCAGTAATATCCCGTTAAGCCTCAAACGGATTTTGAACCAGGATAGTATCCTCGCGTTCTGGGCTGGTGGAAAGTAAGGCGATGGAACAGCCCACCAATTCCTCGACACGACGGACATATTTAATGGCCTGGGCCGGTAAATCCGCCCAGGAACGGGCATTGGCGGTCGGCTGCTTCCACCCTTCGATGGTCTCATAGATCGGCACTACCCGGGCTTGTGCGCCTTCGCCGGCCGGCAGATGGTCGATCTCCTTGCCGTCCAGCCGATATCCCGTGCAGACCTCGATCGAGTCGAACCCGTCCAGAATATCGAGCTTGGTCAGCGCCAGGCCGTTGATCCCGCAGGTGCGGACACTCTGCCGCACCAGCATGGCATCGAACCAGCCGACGCGCCGCTTGCGCCCGGTGTTGACGCCGAATTCCTTGCCGCGCCGGCCGATCTCTTCCCCGATCTCGTCATGCAGCTCGGTCGGAAACGGGCCCTCCCCGACCCGGGTCGTATAGGCCTTGCAGATGCCGAGCACATAGCCGACGCTGCCCGGGCCCATGCCGGTCCCGGTCGCGGCCTGCGCCGCCACGGTGTTGGAGGACGTGACGTAGGGATAGGTGCCGTGGTCGACGTCGAGGAGCGCGCCCTGCGCGCCTTCGAACAATATGCGCTTGCCCTCGCGCCGCTTGATGTCGAGCAGCCGCCATACCGTCTCGGCGTACGGCAGAAGGTTTGGCGCGAGCGCGGTCAGCTCGCGCAGGATGCCCTTGCCGTCGATCTCTTCGAGGTTAAGTCCGCGCCGCAATGCATTGTGGTGCGCCAGCAGCCGGTCGATCTTGTTCGGCAGCGTGTCGAGATCGGCGAGGTCCATCAGGCGGATGGCCCGGCGGCCGACCTTGTCCTCATAGGCCGGCCCGATGCCGCGCCGCGTGGTGCCGATCGCGGTAACGGTGTTCGAGGTTTCGCGCAAGGCATCGAGCTCGCGGTGCAGCGGCAGGATCAGCGTGACGTTCTCCGCAACCCGCAAATTCTTCGGGCTGACGGCGACGCCCTGCCCCTTCAGCTTGGCGATTTCGTCGAGGAAGGCCTGCGGATCGAACACGACGCCATTGCCGATCACCGCAAGCTTGGAGGGACGCAGCACGCCGGACGGCAGCAGCGCGAGCTTGTAGGTTTCGCCGTTGATGACGAGGGTATGGCCGGCATTGTGTCCGCCCTGAAAGCGCACGACGATGTCGGCCTGCTCCGACAACCAATCGACGATCTTGCCCTTTCCTTCGTCGCCCCATTGGGCGCCGACGACGACAACATTGGCCATTCCTGGACTAGTCCCTCTAAAACCCATTCATACGAGCATAATCCTGCCGGAAAACCGCTCTCCACGTTCCGGCCGTCATGCGCCCTGCCCAGCTCAAATCACGGCCGGGGCCGCTCGCATGCGAGGCACCTATCCGGATAAAGGAAGCGGCTCTCCTAGGCAAGCAAGAAGGGCCAATAATACCGGCCCAAAATTATCCCCAACCCGTTGATATACCCTATAAAATCCCAAAACTCCGATACCTTCGGACTGCCTTTGGCGCCGCTATGGGGCCTTTCCGGGGCAGACCACCTGACGATCGGTCTGCCACAGCGCGATCCGCTCCTCCCCGGGCAGGTACATGGCATCCCCGGGTCTGACGTCAAAAGCTTCCACGAACAAGCTCTGGTTGCGCAAGGTGCCGTCGGCCCGGAATTTTCCGGGCGAATGCGGATCGGTCTTGAGGCGTTCGATACGGGCGGCATCGCGCACCTTGTCGTGCCAGATCTGGGCGAAGCTGATGAACAGCCGCTGCTCGCCGGAATAGCCGTCCATGACCGGCGCCGGGCAGCCCTGGCGCGCCAGCCGGTAGGCCCGCACGGCAATCGCAAGCCCCGCATTGTCGGCGACGTTCTCCCCTAACGTCAGCGCGCCGTTGACGCGATAGCCGGGCAGCGCGGTAAAGGCGTCATATTGCGCGACGAGGCTGTGCGTCTGCTTGTCGAAACGGTCGCGGTCCTCCTTCGTCCACCAGTTGCGCAAATTGCCCTCGCCGTCGAACTGGCTGCCGTGATCGTCGAAAGCGTGACTGATCTCGTGGCCGATCACCGAGCCGATCGCGCCGTAATTGGCGGCATCGTCGGCGCCGGCATCGAAGAACGGCGGCTGCAATATGCCGGCTGGAAACACGATCTGGTTGCGGCTCGAACTGTAGAAGGCGTTCACGGTCTGCGGCGCGGTGAACCACTCCTGGCGGTCGACCTTGCGGCCGACCTTGCCGAGCCAGTATTCGTAGTCGAAGCGGCGGGCACGCAGCACGTTGCCGGCGAGATCGCCCTTGCTTATGTCGAGCGCCGTGTAATCGCGCCATTTCGTCGGATAGGCGATCATGGGCACGATGGCTTCGAGCTTTGCCAACGCCTCGCGCCGCGTCTCCGGTCCCATCCAGTCGAGCGTGGCGATGCCGTCGCGATAGACGGTGATCAGATTGGCGATCATGCGTTCGGCATGCGCCTTGCTCTCGGGCGGAAAATAGCGCTCGACATAGAGCTTGCCGAGATCGAAGCCGATCAGGCGGTCGACGAGGCTGACGGCCCGCTTCCAGCGCGGCTGGATTTCGGGAACGCCGCGCAGCGCATGCAGCTCGAAGGCGAAGTCCTCCTCGACGAACGGCGCAGACAAATAGCCCGAATAGGAACTGAGCAAATTGTAGGCGAGATAGGCCTTGAACGTCTCGATCGGCGTGTCGCCGAAGACGGCGGCAAGGCCCGCGAGAAAGCTCGGCTGCGCCACGATGACGGTCGTGACATCGGCGCCGGCGCCGGCAGCAGCGAGATAGGTCCGCCAATCTTCTTTCGCGATCAATGCCGGCAGCGCGGCGACGTCGGTCTTGTTGTAGGTCTTGACGGGATCGCGGTTCTCCACCCGCGTCCATTGCAGCCGCGCAAGCGAAGTTTCAAACGCGATGATGTTGTCGGCCGCGGCCTCCCCGCCTCCCTCGCCCGCGAGCGCAAACAATCTGGCGATATGCGCGCGATAGGCCGACCGCACGCCCACGAAATGCGCCTCGTCCTTCAGGAAATAGTCGCGGTCCGGCAGGCCGAGCCGTCCCTGCGCGAGATGCACGACATAGGTCGTCGCGTCATGCTCATCCGGCGAGACGTCGACCGCGAAGGGAATGCGGACCCAGAGCCGCGAGAGATCGGCGAACAGCGCCGGCAAATCGGCCTTGTCGCGGAGGGCGTGGATTTTCGCAAGCGGCTCGCGCAGCGAGGTCAGGCCCGCCTGCTCCACGCCGGCCTCGTCCATGAACGACGCGTAGAGATCGGCGAGTTTCCTGCGCTCCGGATGATCCTTGTCGTTGGGATCGATCGCTTCGATCGCGCTGCGGAGCTGGCCTTGCGTCTTCTCGCGCACCTCCGAAAACGTATCCCACGCGGCGCGGTCGGCGGGGATGGAGCTCGCCGCGAGCCATCTGCCGTTGGCGAATTGCCAGAAGTCGTCCTGCGGACGGACGGCGGGATCGATCGCGGAAGTATCGATGCCGGAGCGCCGTTCGGCTGCCGCCGCCGGCACGGCGAGCCCAATCATCACGGCCAATGTCAATTTTCTCAGCATGGGCGCAGAATAGACAAGCACGCGCTGTTTTCCAATCAAGCCTCGTCCAGGCCGTATCTAAAGGCCGACCGCTGCCTCACGCATGGTCGCGATGCATCCCACCCCATTGAACCGGGCCGGGAATCCGTGTCTGTGAAGCAGCCGGGCACGAAGCCGGCCCGGAATCCGACACCGGGCGGGGCCGCGGCGCATTGAACCGGGCCAAGCCGATCACCGATGTCCGCCTCCGACCAAACCTCCGCGCCGCCGTCCCCGGGCCACTGGATCGCCAGCCAGCCTTATCTTCTGCTCTGCATCACCGCGCTGTGCTGGGCCGGCAACGCCGTCGTCGGCCGCCTTGCCGCCGGCCACGTTCCGCCGGTGACGCTCGCCTTCCTGCGCTGGTCCATCGCGTTTGCGCTGCTGCTTCCGTTTGCCTGGAAACACCTGGTGCGGGACTGGCCCGCGATCCGCGGCAAGCTCGGCCTCATGATCCTGGTTTCCGTCACCGGCATCGGGATGTTCAACACGCTGCAATACTGGGCGCTTGAACATACCCAGGCGCTGAACACGCTGCTCTTGCAATCCGCGGGGCCCTTGATTGTTGCGGTGTGGTCGCTGATCCTGCTCGGCGTGCGGCTGACGGTGGCGCAGGCGATCGGCGTCCTGGTGTCGCTCGCCGGCGTGCTGGTGATCCTGATGCATGGCGATCTCACCGCGCTGAAGAACATCCAGTTCAACGAGGGCGACCTGATCTTCATAGTCGCGATGGTGATCTTCTCGCTCTATTCGGTGCTCACGTTGAAGAGGCCGGCGATCCACGGCCTGTCGTTTGCGGCCTTCACGTTCGGCGCCGGTGCGCTCTGCCTCATCCCGTTCCTGATCTTCGAATTATATGCCCGCCCGGTGATGGCGTTCGACGCGCGCAATGTGCTCACGGTGCTCTACGTCTCGATATTTCCCTCGATCCTCGCGTATCTCTGCTTCAATCGCGGGGTTCAGCTCATCGGCGCCAACCGCGCCGCGCCGTTCTTCCACGTAGTGCCGGTATTCGGCTCCGTGATGGCGATCGCCTTTCTCGGCGAGCAGCCGCAGCTATTCCACCTGATAGGCTTTGCGCTGGTCCTGAGCGGCGTCTACGTCGCCTCGCGCAGGCAGGCGAGCTGACCGTCTCGTCGTCTTCCTCCCTGCAACGTTGATGTCATACCGTCCGTTATGGTCTAGAATGAGCGGCCGGCGGGCGCGCTTCGCGCCGCCGCCCGCGGCTGTTCGGGGGTAGTGACGATGATTACCGTTCCTGAGCTTGCAGCCGACGCAATCGGCAAATTCCTCACCAACTACATGAAGCGCCGGTTCGGTTCCTCGCAGACGCATCTCGTCGAGATGGTGCCGTCGATCGCGCGCATCGTGCTCGAATGCATCGGCAACAGCGACGCACTCTATCACAATGTCGAGCACACCATGCTGGTAACGCTCGCCGGCCACGACATCATGCGCGGACGCGCGCTGCACAACCATATGCCGGCCGAAGACTATGCCCATGTCATCATCGCCTGCCTGACCCACGACATCGGCTATGTCCGCGGCGTGTTCAAGGCCGACGACGAGGACGGCTACATCGTCGACCCCTCCGGGCGCAAGGTCTCGCTGCCGCGCGGCGCCTCCGACGCGTCGCTGATGCCCTATCATGTCGATCGCTCCAAGATGTACGTGATGGAGCGCATCGAGGACATCGCTCAGCTCGACAGGAAGCGGATCGCGCGCGCCGTCGAGGGCACGCGCTTTCCCCACACGGTCCCGAGCGAGCAGGAGGAAGAGCATGAAGAGGCCGCGCTGCTGCGCGCCGCCGATCTGATCGGCCAGCTCGGCGACCCTCATTATATCCGCAAGGCGAATGCGCTGTACTACGAGTTCGAGGAAGCCGGCGTGAACCGGCAGCTCGGCTATTCCTCGCCGGCCGACCTCGTCAATCTCTATCCGCAGTTCTACTGGAACAGCGTCGCGCCGCATGTGCAGACCGCGATCCGCTATCTCAACGTCACCTCTCGCGGGCGACAGTGGATCGCCAACCTCTACAGCAACGTGTTCCGCGCCGAGCGCGAAATCTCGCTGTCGGGGCCGCAGAAGTAGCCGGTGATCGCAGGGCGGGTTATTTTCTGCGTCAATAACGGCTCCTTCTCCTCATCTTGAGGAGCTTGCACAGCAAGCGTCTCGAAGGATGAGGCTGCCGGCGGGGCCTCATGGTTCGAGACGGCGCTGACGCGCCTCCTCACCATGAGGGTTTAGTGACGCAGCAGGACTGATCCGCCCTACTTCTTTCGATAGGCCTCGGTGGTCGCGATGATCACATGTTCCGCGCATCCGTTGCGACGGTGCGGATCGGACCGGTTCTCGTAGTCGGCAGAAGTCATCATGTCGATGAACGCGGCGACCGAGGGATAGCTCACCAACGCCACATAGTCCCACTGGTTACCGCCCTCGGCGCCGAGCGCCACGGCTTTGGCGTTGCCGGTCCACAGCAGCGTGCCGCCTCGCGCCTTGATCATCGGCACCGTCAGCGCGCTGTAGCGCCGATAGGCGTCCCAGCCCGATCCGTCACCGTCGAGGGACCGCTCGCGAAACCGCATCAGGTTCACCATCACGACGGGCCCGTCGTGATCGATCGCCTCCAGATTCCTGACATTCAACAAGTCCACGGCCATGACCGGCTCCGTTCGCATCCAAAAAGGTTTGCGCATTGTAGCATTGCGGACGCCCGTCTTGTCGCGGCGGATTTTTCAGGCACAACGGGCCATCATCGCGAGACCGACGCGCGCCTTGTCTGCCGACCCGAAACGCCACTCACTGCTGCGCTGGCTCGTCAACCAGCCCTATCTGCTGCTGAGCCTGACCTCGTTGTTCTGGGCCGGCAACATCGTGCTGGCGCGCTTTGTCGCGGGCCATGTGCCGCCGATGACGCTGTCCTGCGTCCGCTGGATCGGCGCTTTCATCCTGCTGTGGCCGTTTGCGAAGGGACATCTGCGGCGCGACTGGCCGGTTCTTCGCGCGAACCTGCCGCTCATGCTGCTGTTGTCGGCGACCGGCTTTGCCTTCAACAACGCGGCGTCCTATCTGGCGCTCCAATATACCGAAGCGCTGAACGCGCTCCTGATCCAGTCTTCGGCGCCGCTGTTCGTGGCGATATGGGCGCTGCTCCTGTTCGGAGTGCGGCTGACCTTGGCCCAGCTCGCCGGCATCGTGATCTCGCTTGCCGGCGTGCTGACCATCATCCTGCGCGGCGATCCGGGCGCGCTCGCCACGATCCGTTTCAACAAGGGCGACCTGTTGTTCGCCAGCGCCGTGCTGGCCTTCGGCCTCTACTCGGCGGTGATGACGAAGCGACCGACGACGCATCCGCTGTCGCTGATCACCTTCACCATGGGCTGCGGCTCGATCTTGCTGGTGCCATTTGCTGCATGGGAGATCGGAAGCGGATTCGCGCCAAAGACCGACCTCTTGACGGCGGCGACGCTGGCCTATGTCGTGATCTTTCCGTCGACGCTGGCCTATCTCTGCTTCAACCGCGGCATCGCGCTGGTCGGGCCGAATCGCGCAGCACCCTTCCTGCACCTGGTGCCGGTGTTCGGCTCGGCGATGGCCATCGTGCTGCTCGGCGAAGAGCTGAAGCCGTTTCACGTGATCGGCTATGCGCTGGTGCTGGCGGGCGTCGTGATCGCCTCGCGCCAGGGCTCGGCGAAGGCGTAGGCGTGGGCGAACGCGCCGGTGCCCACCACGCAACTGGGATCATGGTCCGGGCGGTGGGCACGCTTGCGCTTGCCCACCCTACCGTCCTTTTCGCTTAGGCCGCGCGGACCTTGGCGAGGAAGCCATCGACCGCGCTGCGCAGCATGCCCGACTGGTTGTCGAGCTCGCGGGCATTCGACAGCACCTCGGATGCCGCCGTGCCGGTCGCTTCGGCTGCGCTGGTGACGCCGCCGATATGGGAGTTGATCTCGCTGGAGCCGGCCGCGACCGACTGGATGTTGCGGGCGATCTCGCGTGTCGCCTCGCCCTGCTGCTCGATCGAGGTCGAGATGCTGTTGGTGATCTCGCTCATCTGGGCGATCGTCTGCGTGATGCCGTTGATGGCGGCGACCGCGTCGCTGGTCGATTGCTGCATGGCCGCGACCTGGCCGGAGATCTCTTCGGTCGCCTTCGCGGTCTGGTTCGCCAGCGCCTTCACTTCCGAGGCCACGACCGCAAATCCGCGGCCGGATTCGCCGGCGCGGGCCGCCTCGATGGTGGCGTTGAGCGCCAGCAGGTTGGTCTGTGCGGCGATCGAGTGGATCAGCTTCACGACCTCGCCGATCTTCTCGGCGCCGGTCGAGAGCACCTGCACGGTCGCATTGGTGCGCTCGGCGTCGCCGACCGCCTTGCTCGCGATCTCGCTGGAGCGGGCGACCTGGCGCGAGATTTCCGTGACCGAGCTCGACAATTCCTCCGCCGCCGACGCGACGGTGCCGACATTGCTCGAGGCGCTTTGCGAGGCCGCGCTGACGTTCGCGGCCCGGGCGCTGGCGTCGCTCGCGGTCGAGGTCATCGACTGCGCGGTGGTCTGCATGCCGGCCGCCGCCGACGACACCGAGCGGACGATGCCGTTGACGCTGCGCTCGAAATCGCCGGCGAGGCCTTCCATCGCCGAGCGGCGCTCGGAAGCGGCACGGGCCTGGGTCTCGGCTTCGGACTTCTCCAGCTCGCGCATTCGGACCGCGTTGTCCTTGAAGATCTGGACGGTCGCCGCCATCTCGCCGACCTCGTCGCCGCGGCCGACACCGGGGATATCGCCTTCGAGCTTGCCGTCAGCGAGCGCCTTCATGCGCGCCCCGAGCTGGCCGAGCGGGGCCGAGATGCTGCGGCCGATCAGCAAGGCGATGCTGCCTGCGATGATGCCGATGCCGAGGATGGCAAGGCCGAGCAGCCAGGCGATCGGCTTCAGCTTGGCGTCGACATCGTCGAGATAGGTGCCCGTGCCGACATACATGTTGAAGAAGGGCAGTGCGACCGCATAGCCCACCTTGCGGCTGGCTTGTTCCTGGCCGGGACGCTTGTTGTCGTAATAGAGCGTGACTTCGCCCTTGGCGGCAACGCCGTCGCGCAGCTCGCGCGAGACGGCCCGGCCGTTAGTCAGCACGTCCATCCGGTTCTTGCCGATGAAGCTCGGATCGGGCGCCAGCACGGTGATGCCGTCCATGGTGTTGCCGAACAGATAGCCGGAGCCGTTGTCATAGGTCAGCGTATTCGCCCGGTTGCCGAACTCGGCAAGGGCGGCTTCCTTGGTGAGCTTGCCGGCTTCCACTTCCTTCTGCAGGCCGGCCGCCATGTTGCGCGCCATGTCGACAATGGCGTGGATCTCCTCCATGCGCGCGTTCAGCATCTCGCGCTGCACCAGGTAACCCGCCAGCACGCCGGCGGCGGAGAGGCCGACCAGTGTCACGCCCAGGAGAATGCCAAGCTTCGGGGCAATCTTCAGATTGTTGAGCTTCAAGGGTCTCTCCGGGGAAGTAGGCTGCGGGGGCGTTTAACGGATGATTCAGCTCACGATAGAGTGAATTCCCTAGCGGATTGTTACGGGCTGCTCCGTAGAAGTCCGGGCCCTGCACAAGCTCGGCGTGTGCTTTTTGCCACCGGGCTGACTCATTCCAAAGTCATGCAATCCCCGATTGCATCCGAGGCCTAGCCGAACGGCGGCGGCTCATGCTTTGATGGGCCGATCAAGAAGACGGCCGCTGCAAAGACGGTCCAAGAAAAATCGGGAGCAATGAATGTCGAAGTTCACGGTGGTGACGCCGAAAGGCGCGAGTTTTACGGTCGCCGGCGGCGGATACGCCTATGAAAAGGAGGCGCTCGATCAGATCGGGGCCGAGATCGTCGAGGCGCCGGCCAACGAGGCCGAGTTCGTCGCCGCCGCGAGAGGCGCGGACGCCATCTACGCCAAGGGCATGCCGATCACCAAGGCGATCATCGATCAGCTCGAGAACTGCAAGGTGATCACGCTCGGCAGCGTCGGCGTCGATTCGGTTGACGTCAAGGCGGCAACCGCGCGGGGCATTCCCGTCACCAACATCCCCGACACCTTCATCGAGGAAGTCGCCGACCACGCCATGACGCTGTTGCTTGCCGGCTTCCGCCGGCTGGTCGAGCAGGACAAGATGGTTCGCGAGGGCCGCTGGTCCGAGGGCCGTCCGGCGCTCTTGAAAATTCCGCGGCTGATGGGACAGACGCTCGGCTTCATCTCGTTCGGCCGCGTGGCGCGCGCGGTTGCCAAGCGCGCCGCCCCCTTCGGCTTGCGGATGATGGCCTACGACCCCTTCATCCAGGAAACGCTGATGTACGACCACGGCGTGATACCCTCGACGCTTTCCGAAGTGCTGTCGCAGTCCGACTTCGTCTCGATGCATGCGCCGGCGCGGCCCGAGGTGCACCACATGCTCGGCGAGACGCACTTCAAGCAGATGAAGAAGACCGCGATCTTCATCAATACCGGCCGGGGCGCCACCGTGAACGAGGAAGCGCTGATCAAGGCGCTGCAGGAGGGCTGGATCGCGCATGCCGCGCTCGACGTGCTCGAGAAAGAACCGCCGTCCCACAACAATCCGCTCCTGCGCATGGAGAGCACCACCCTGACCGCGCATGTGGCGTCGGCCTCGGCACGTTTCGACGAGGCGCGCAAGCGCCGGGTGGGCTACGAATTGTCACTGGTGCTGCAAGGCATGTGGCCGGTAAGCTGCGTCAACCCGTCGGTGTTGCAGAACACAAAACTGCGGCGCTGGCAGCCGGTCAGCATGGATCGCGGGCCGAACAGCTAGAGCAAGGAATCCGGTTCACCGGCGGTTCAACGCCGGGAACAAGAAGAAAGCGGGAGAGAACGATGACAAGCGAGATCACTCGCCGCAATGCGCTACGCCTCGGCGCATCCGCCGCGGCGCTGGCCGCAACGGGACGCAGGCCCGCTTCCGCCGCCATCAACGCCGCCGATGTTCCAGCCCCTTCGTTGCCGATCGAGAAAGGCGCGTCCTTGCGCATGCTGCGCCCGGTGCGCTTCGTGCAGCCGGACGAGGACGTGTTCCGCGCCAATGCCAAGGCGTTCGCCGACAAGACCGGCGTCGAGGTCAAGGTCGATTTCGTCGGCTGGGAAGACATCAACCAGCAGACCGCGGTCACGTCGAGTTCCGGCGCCGGCCCCGACATCATCATCGGCTTCTCCGACGCGCCGCACATCTATGTCGACAAGCTGATCGAGCTGACCGACGTCGCCGACTATCTCGGCAAGAGATACGGCGGCTGGCTTTCGCTCGCGCAGCGCTACGGCAAGCGACACAAGAGCGACACCTGGATTGGATTGCCGTTCGGCGCGAGCAGCGGTCCGCTGGTCTACCGCAAGTCGGTCCTCCAGCAGATCGGTTACGAGCGGGTTCCGGACGACCATGCCGGCTTCCTCACGCTCTGCCAGAAGCTCAAAGCCGCCGGCAAGCCCGCGGGCTTTGCGCTCGGCAACGCGGTCGGCGACGGCAACGGTTTTGCGAGCTGGCTGTTGTGGTCGCACGACGCCTCGCTGCTCGACGAGGAGGGCAACGTCATCATCAACAGCAAGGAGACGGTGGCAGCCCTGAAATATCTGAAAGAGCTCTATCCGACCTTCATTGCGGGCACGCCGTCCTGGAACGATGTCAGCAACAACCGCGCCTATTCGGCCCAGGATATCTCGCTGACCGCGAACGGCGTGTCGCTGTATTTCTCGCTGAAGAACGATCCGGCGACGAAAGCGATCGCCGACGATACCGAGCATCAGCTCGTGCCCAAAGGGGCTGGCCACGATCTCGCCGATGGGCGGGCTGACACTGAACGCGATGGTGTTCAAGCACAGCCCCTACCCCAACGCCGCCAAGGCGTTCCTGCAGTTCATGCTGGAGAAGGAGCAGTATGAACCCTGGATCAACGCCAATAGCGGCTACTGGGCTCAGCCGCTCGCGGCCTATGCGGATGCCGCGGTGTGGTCCGGCGATCCCAAGGTCAAGATCTTCAAGGATACGATGAAGAGCACCTATTACAACGGCTACAGGGCCCGATCTCGACCGCGACGGGCGCCGATCAACGCCGACTATGTGCTGGTGCAGATGTGCGCCTCGGTCGCCACCGACGCCGCGACGCCGGAAGCCGCAGCCGCGGAAGCCGAGCGGCGGGCGAAGCGGTATTTCCGGCGGTACGGGAGCGTCATTGCGAGCGAAGCGAAGCAATCCAGAGGCCATGCGAAAGGACTGGATTGCTTCGCTTCGCTCGCAATGACGGGGAGGACGTGGAGTGTCCGTAACGACGATGCATTCGCGGAGCCTGCCGCAGAGCCAGCCGAACTGGTTCGCGCGCCTGCTCGACACCAAGCCGTTCCTGATCGTGGTGTGCCTCGCGCCGGCGATCGGCCTGCTCGCGGTGTTCCTCACCTACCCGCTGGGCCTCGGCATCTGGCTCGCCTTCACCGACACCACGATCGGCCGGCGCGGCATTTTCGTCGGCTTCGAGAATTTCCAGTATCTGCTGACCGATCCCTTGTGGTGGAACGCGGTGTTCTACAGCATCTTCTACACGGGGGTCGCGACCTTCGGAAAATTCGCGCTCGGCTTCTGGCTGGCGCTGCTGCTCAACAACCATTTCCCGTTCAAGAGCCTGATCCGCGCCATCGTGCTCCTGCCCTGGATCGTGCCGACCGTGCTGTCGGCGCTGGCGTTCTGGTGGATCTACGACCCGCAATTCTCGATCATCTCCTATCTATTGGTCGACGTGCTGCATTTGCGCACGAGCAATATCGACTTCCTGGGAACGCCATGGCCGGCGCGCTTCTCGCTGATCGCCGCCAATATCTGGCGCGGCATACCCTTTGTCGCGATCTCGCTGCTCGCGGGCCTGCAGACCATCTCGCCCTCGCTCTATGAGGCCGCGATGCTCGACGGCGCCACGTCGTGGCAGCGCTTCCGCTACATCACCTTTCCGATGATGATGCCGATACTCGCGATCGTCATGACGTTCTCGATCATCTTCACCTTCACCGACTTCCAGCTCGTCTACGCCATCACCCGCGGCGGCCCGGTCAACTCCACCCATTTGCTCGCCACGCTCGCCTTCCAGCGCGGCATCGCCGGCGGCGAGCTCGGCGAGGGAGCGGCGATCGCGGTGTCGATGGTGCCGTTTCTGGTGTTCGCGACGCTGTTCTCCTATTTCGGCCTCGCCCGCCGCAAATGGCAGCAGGGAGAGGCCAATGACTGACGCAATCGCGCAGACGGCCAACAGCGCCAGCGCCGCGCCCGAGGCGATGGAGTGGGATTCGCGCGCGCGGCGGATGATGATGATCTACCTGCCGCTTGCCTGCTTCGTGCTGATCCTGCTGTTTCCGTTCTACTGGATGGCGGTCACCTCGTTCAAGCCGAACGCGGAGCTGTTGAACTACAAGGAGCACAATCCGTTCTGGATCTCCTCGCCGACGCTCCTGCATATCAAGCATCTGCTGTTCGAGACCTCCTATCCGCGCTGGCTGAGGACGACGATGTTCGTCGCCATCGGCTCGACGTTCCTCTCTCTGTTCGCCAGCACGCTCGCGGCTTACGCGATCGAGCGGCTGCGCTTCAGGGGCAGCCCCTATGTGGGCCTCGGCATCTACCTCGCCTATCTCGTGCCGCCGTCGATCCTGTTCATTCCGCTTGCGACCGTGGTGGTGCAGTTCGGCCTGTTCGACAGCCCGCTCGCGCTGATCCTGGTCTATCCGACCTTCCTGGTGCCGTTCTGCACCTGGCTCCTGATCGGCTATTTCAAGTCGATCCCCTATGAGCTGGAGGAATGCGCGCTGGTCGATGGCGCCACAAGGCTGCAGATCCTGCGCAAGATCACTTTGCCGCTCGCCGTGCCCGGCCTGATCTCGGCCGGCATCTTCTCCTTCACGCTGTCCTGGAACGAGTTCATTTACGCGCTTGCCTTCATCCAGAGCGGCGCCAACAAGACCGTGCCGGTCGCGATCCTGACCGAGCTCGTCACCGGCGACGTCTACCAATGGGGCGCACTGATGGCGGGATCGCTGCTCGGCTCGCTGCCGGTCGCGATCTTCTATTCGCTGTTCGTGGACTATTACGTGTCGTCGCTCACGGGCGCCGTGAAGGAGTAGTTACTTGCTATCCAGCGCGTTGACCGGCTCCCATTCGGCGGCGGGAGAGCTTTTCGCCAGTTCGCGCGCACGCGCGAGAAACAGCGCGGAGGGCTTGTCGAATTCTGCCACACGCGAAAAGCTTGTCGCAGCCGGCTCGAATTCCCGCGCGCGCCAGTGCGTGAGCCCCTGCGCATAGGCCACTGCTGCCTCCTGCTGCTGCGGCGTCTCCCGCCCCGCTTCCGCGACCAGCTCGTAGATCTTGACCGGCGTCGTGCGGCCCTTGACCCTGATCGCGTCGAGCTCGCGCCACGCGAAGGCCGCGCCCGTCGCCGCGACCGTGGTCTCGGATGCGATGATCGAGGTGCCGTAATATTTGTTGGCGCCCTCGAGCCGGGAGGCGACGTTCACCGCGTCGCTCATCACGGAATAGTTGAAGCGCCGCCGCGAGCCGATATTGCCGACCAGCGCCTCGCCGGAATTGAGGCCCATGCGGTGCGCCACCTTGAGGCCGTGGAAGGCCGGCGAATTGCGGTTGAGCTCTTCCAGCCGGGCGCGGCAAAGAAGTGCGGCCGTCGCGGCGTGCCGCGCGTGATCGGCATCGTCGACCGGCGCGCCGAACACGGCGACGATGGAATCGGCGATGTATTTCTCGACATAACCGCCCTCGGCCTCGATGATGTCGGTCATCGCGGAGAGATATTCGTTCATGAACGCGACCAGTTCGGTCGGGGTCATCTGCTCGGAGATCGACGAGAAGCCTTCCAGATCGGAAAAGAAAACCGTGACGTCGCGGGTCTCGCCGCCAAGCGCCGGCAGCCTGTTTGACGCCAGCATCTGGTCGATCACCTGCGGCGCGAGATAAAGCGCAAAGCTCCGCCGCAGCAGCCGCTGGCCACGGTCGGTCACGACCAACCGATAGGCCGTCATGAGGATGAGGGCTGTGAGGCCTGCAACGAATGGTTCGCTGAGCGGCAGCACCAGCGTCTTCGCAAACGCCAGCGCCGCAGCAAAGGTCCAGACCACGACCATCGCGATGTAGACCGTCGCCGCGGAGAACGGCGCAAGCCACCGCGCCGCAACCGCGGCCAGCAGGCCAAAGCCGATCGCGATCAGAAGCGTCGGCAACCGGCCGATCTCGGTCAGCGCCTCGCGGGCGATCAGGTTGTTGATGGCGGTCGCATGGATATAGACGCCGGCAATCGTGCTGCGGCCGAACTTGGCCGGGCTCGCTACCGCCGGCGGCAAGGCGCAGCGCGGCCCGTTGGCCTGATCGAACCCCGTCGCGAAACGTTTCGAAGTGAGCTTGCGATCCTCGGCATCGAGCAGCGTGCCGAAGATGACGATCTTGCCGGCGAACTGACGCTGAAAAAAAGTCTTGTCGTCGCGCTCGACGCAGGCGCGCAAGTCCGCCAGCGAATAGGTCTGGACATCATTGGCGCCGTCGAAATTCAGCGTCATGGTGTTCTTCACGGCACTCGGAATGCGATAGCCGGAAAGCGACACGCTGCCGTCTTCGCCGATCACAGGCTCGGCCTGTTGCGCGCGCGCCGCCAGCTCCAGCGCCATCGAGGGGATCGGCTTCTCCTTGCCGGCAAAGGTGAGCTGCACGCGTCTGACGATATCGTCGGGATCGGAATAGATGTTGAGCGGCCGGATGTTCTGCTGCTGGCGCACGGCGATGCGTTGTCCGTGCGATGGCGAGACGGCGCCATCGCTGCGGAGCGCCTCGCCGAGCACCACCTTGCCGGCGCTGGCCCCCGCCCGGAGCGACAGCAGGAAGGGCCGGTCGAAGCCGCGCAGCTTGGCGCCGAGGATATCGTCGCCAAAGGGAATTTCGGACTGCTCGATCGAATTGGCGAAGACGACGTCGAAGCCCGCGACCTTGGCGCCGCCGTCGAGCACCGCCGTGAGCACGCGGCCGATTTCGGTGGTCCAGGCCGAGGTCGGCGTTCCCTTGAACGGCGCGGTGTCGTAGGTCTCCTCGTCGATGGCGATCACCGCAACCGGCGCGCTCGCGGCATCATGGCGCGCGCCGAACAACTTCCATCGGAGGCCGGTGAGGACATCGAGCGACCAGCCATGCATAAGGCTGGCCGGCGGAAGCGTCGAGGCAAGCCCGCTCAGCAGGGCGACCAGAAGAACCGCGATAGCGTCCCGCCTGACGGCGCTCATGCGCGCTCCGCGCTCGCGGTCATGGCCGCTCTAGTTCAACGTCACCAGACGGCCGATCACCGGTCCCGCGCCGGGCGTGGCGCCGCTGTCGACCACGAAGGCGTTGAACTTCGAGTTCAGCTTCATCGAATAGGCGCCGCCGGGTTTCAGCGCGATATGGCTCTTGTCCAGATCGTAGAACTTGCCGCGCGCTGGCGAGGCCTTGGTCAGGTCCACCTCATAGTGCTCGCCTTTCACGTCAAGCCGTTCGACCAACAGCTTGCCGCGCTCCGACGTCTCGACGATTGGCGACTGGCCGTGCAGCACCAGCGGCGGCGGTCCCTTTTGCGTATCGTCCCTGAGGCTGCGCACCAGCGTCGCGGCGCTCTCGCCGGCTTCCTTGTTGACGCGTTCGGCCTGGCTCGAATCGCAGGGCACCTTGCCGGCCTTGAACTCTGCGAGATGCACCGAGCTTTCCTCGGCGCCAACGATCACCGTGCCTATACCCGAGATCGTCTCGCGCCAGCATGATTTCATGTAACCGATGATGACCTTTGCACCTGCACCGAGCTTGATGACCTGGCCAGGAACGACATAGTCCATCAGCTCGGCGCCGGTCACCTTGCCCTGCACGTCCTCGACCACGGCAACTGGCGCCTGGCCGGCGGCATGGGCAACTCCGGTCAAGGCGATGACGCCAATCATGGCGGAAAAGATTCGTTTCATCCTGAGAAACCTCAATAGGCCGGGGCGCTATGCCCAATGTAGGGAGGGCATGGCCGCGCGGACACCCCTTATCCAGTCGGTCTGCTACGGCATGATCCGGAAAAGCGGGAAGCGATTTTCCGAAAAAAATCATGCCAAAACAAGAAGCTAAAGCGCGATGACGATTCACCTTCTTAAAGTCAGCGCGCTTTAACGTCAAAGCCGAGCAAACTGCGTGAGGAATATCACATTCAGCCGGCTTTTCGTGGACAGCGGCGGCCGAATCGCGGCCGCCGCGCGCGCGGTTCAACCCGCCGGCACCATCACGACGCCCTTGTCCTTTGGCCAGCGTACGCGCCAGGCGAAATTGATGTCCTTGACCTCGCCCGCCTTGGCTTCAAACGCCCATTCCAGCACGCCGCGCTTGTCGTGGACGTTGGTTGCGGTCGGCGGCGTGGTCGAGGGCAGCATCTCGACCGCGATCTCCTCGTTCTCGCTGACCGGCAACTGGTCCTCGACCGCGACCTTGATCGCGAAATCATGGCCGTTGCGCACGGTGGTCTTGAACGCGCGCTCATCGGTCTTGGACGTGACGATCAGGCCGCTTGAGCCTTCGTTGCGCTTGAGCACGGCGCGCTCGATCTTGACCTTGTCGTCGGCGCCGAAACCGAGCCGCACCGTCTCGTCCTTGCCGGCGGATGCCATCTTGCCGCGCCCGACGAACATGCCGTCGCGGTAGATCGAGACCTTGCCCGGCAACAGCGGCGCGTCCTCGCTCTGCACGAAGCTGGCTTCGAGGAAGGCGGTCGGATCGATGACAGGCGCGGAACGGATCACGAGATCCGGCGTGATGGTGGTGCTGGCGATGCGCAGGCTCTTGGCGCCCTCGTGGGCGCTTACGCTGACGCGGCCGGGAATCCGGAATGACGCCTGGAAGGCGCCGACCTCGGCCGTGGCCTGCTGCTCATCCGCCTTTTCCTTCTTGGCGAGATTATCGGCCGCCTCCGACGCCGGGGCGGGCGCAAGTGCCGCGCTGCGCCTGCCGTCCGCAATGCCGCCGAGCATCTGAGGACGCGGCACTTGCGGATATTGCACGATCAGCGAATTGAGATCGGGCGCCGCACCGCCGCGCGCGGTGCGGACGGTGGAGACGCCGAGCGTCACGTTCGACCAGTCCTCGCCGGTCGACTGCGTGATCTCGGCGCGGCGAACCAGTTCCATCGACGGCTTGCGGTCCTTCGTTCCGGTGTCGAGGCGGGCATCGTAAATCGGCGTCCAGCGCGCATGCCTCACTGCATAGGTGACCCGCAGCGTCGCCTTCGTCGAAGCCGCCGCCGCGAGATCGACCCGGACCTCGAGCTTGCTCGGAGGCTTCGCGTTGCGGTCCTGCTCGAGCCGCGCGATCTCGCGGTCGATATCGCGCTGCTTGCGCTGCGCGTCGCGGATCGCGGTATCGGCTTTGGCGACCTCGTCGCCGACCGCCGCGAAGGCCGCGCGCCATTCGTCGAGCGGACGCGCCTCGCCCTTTTCGCCCAGTCCAGCCGGAGAGGCCTCGGCGAAGCGCTCGGCGAATTTGCGGCGCGCTTCGGCTGCGGAAATCGCGCCGTCGAGATCGGCGCGCTGATCCTTCAATGCCTCGATGCGCTTGTCGATCTCGGGCAGATTGACCGGGGTGACCTGCCGCGGCGGCCGAGCGTCGATCGCGCCGATCGTGAGTTTCGCGCCCGCCTCGCCTTCGACCCGCAGCGACGATGGATCAAGGGTCAGCGGGAAATCCTTTGCCACCAGCGTATTGTCGCCGGACGGCAGGTCGAGCGTGATCACGCGCGTGACGCTCGCACCGTCGGGATAGACGGTGACGGCGTCGATGGCCGAAGTCACGTCAAGATCGGCGGCCTTCAGAGGTGCTGTGGCAAAGGCCGTCAGCAGCACGAGGCTCGTCGTACCAAGGAAGTTCGATAGCAGTCGCATGGTCTTCTCCCTGCAAGGCGTTGCGCACCGCGCGCAAATCTCCCTCCGCGCTGGCGGCGCCAGCCGGCTGAAGTCACACCCCCATCGGTCTCTTAGACGTTGCGGGAAAGGAGCGGGTTCGATTGCGGTTTCCGTGGGGCACGGTCCGGACGGAAACGGGGCGGAGGCGGCGACACGCGGTCAACTGTCACACCATCGTCATTGCGAGGAGCGAAGCGACGAAGCAATCCATCAGGCAGCAATCCCGGTGCACAATGGATTGCTTCGCTTCGCTCGCAATGACGAAAACAAAACGGCACGGCGATTGACTCGCCGTGCCGCCGGTGTCGTTCAGTATGAATGCAGAACTCAGTAGATCTCGAACAGGCCCGCGCCGCCCTGGCCGCCGCCGATGCACATGGTGACGACGCCCCATTTGGCCTTGCGGCGGTGGCCTTCCTGCAGGATGTGGCCCGTCAAGCGCGCGCCGGTCATGCCGAAGGGATGGCCGATCGCGATCGAGCCGCCATTGACGTTGTACTTGGCGGGATCGATGCCGAGGCGGTCGCGGCAATAGAGACACTGGCTGGCGAAAGCCTCGTTCAGCTCCCAGATGTCGATGTCGTCGATCTTCAGGCCCTGGCGCTTCAACAGCTTCGGCACGGCGAAGACCGGACCGATGCCCATCTCGTCGGGCTCGCAGCCGGCGACCGCCCAGGACACGAAACGGCCCATCGGCTCCAGGCCGCGTTTCTCGGCGTCCTTGGCTTCCATCAGCACGACCGCGGCGGCGCCGTCGGAGAGCTGGCTCGCATTGCCGGCCGTGACGTACTTGCCCGGGCCCTTGACGGGCTCGAGCTTCGTCAGGCCCTCCATGGTCGTGTCGGGCCGGTTGCACTCGTCGCGCGTGACCACGTAGTCGACGATGCTCTCCGCCTTCGTCGCCTTGTCGACCACCTTCATCTTGGTCTTCATCGGGACGATCTCGTCCTTGAACTTGTTGGCCTGCTGGGCGGCGGCCATGCGGCGCTGCGATTCCAGCGAGAACTCGTCCTGATATTCGCGGCTCAGCTTGTAGCGCTCGGCGACGATATCGGCGGTATCGATCATCGCCATGTAGATGTCGGGCGCGTGTTTCAGCAGTTCGGAATCCAGGGCCTCTTTCGGATTGCCAAGAGCGGGAATTGAAATGCTCTCGACGCCACCGGCGACGATGCAATCGGCGCCATCCGAGCGGATGCTGTTCGCCGCCATCGCGATCGTCTGCAAGCCCGACGAGCAGAAGCGGTTGACGGAGACGCCCGCCGTGTTCTTCGGCATGCCGGCGAGCAGCGCCGCCTCGCGGCCGATGTTGCGAGAACCGTGGGCGCAATTGCCGAGATAGCAATCCTCGACATAATCCTTGTCGACGCCGGCGCGCTCCACCGCGTGCTTGATGGCATGGGCCGCGATGCTCATGGGCGGGGTGATGTTGAATCCGCCGCGGCCGGATTTCGCGAGCCCGGTGCGCGCATAGGAAACGATTACGGCTTCACGCATATTTCTCTCCCTTTGAAACCGCCGGTGATTGGCGTGTCATGAGACCAACCTACACAATTTTGCCCGGCGCGACAAAAAAAGTGCGGCAAACGACAACGCCGCGCCCCCTTGCGGGAGGCGGCGTTACTGTTCCGCAGATCGGAATATGATGTCCGTCATTCCCCCGCGTCATTCCGGGGCGATGCCAACGGGTCCGCGCGAAGCGCGGCCCGATGACAGGCTCCGCATCGAACTATGGTGCGCAATTGCGCACCTGAGAATCCCGAGATTCCGGGTCTGGTCCTTCGGACCACCCCGGAATGACGTCGGTAGCTTAGAACACCAGCGCCTTGGCCTGCTTGACCTGGGGCAGTGCCTGCACCTTGGCCAGCACGTCCGGCGGGACCGAGCCGTCGACCTCGACCAGCGCGATGGCGTCGCCGCCCTGCTTGACCCGGCCGAGATGGAACGTCGCGATATTGATTTTGGCGTCGCCCAACAGGCTCGCAAAAGCGCCGATGAAACCCGGCTTGTCCTCGTTGGTCACGTAGATCATCGACTTGCCGAATTCGGCATCGACCCGGATGCCCTTGATGTCGACCAGCCGCGGCTTGCCGTCATGATAGACCGTGCCGGAGACCGAGCGCTCCTGCCGCTCGGTAGTCACGCTCACGGTGATCAGGCTCTCGTAATCGCTCTGCGCGGCGCGCGTCACTTCGTCGACGATCATGCCGCGCTCCTTCGCCACGACCGGCGCGGAGACGACGTTGACGTCGCCAAGCATCGGCCGGAGCAGGCCCGACAGCACCGCCGAGGTCAGCGCCCTGATCTTCATCTCGGCGACATGGCCCTCATAGGTGATCTGGACCTTCACGATGCCGGTCTCGGTGAGCTGGCCGGCGAACGAGCCGAGCTTCTCGGCGAGCTCGATGAAGGGACGCAGCTTCGGCGCCTCTTCCGCCGTGATCGAGGGGAAATTGACCGCGTTCGAGATCGCGCCCTGCAGCAGATAGTCGGACATCTGCTCGGCGACCTGAAGCGCCACGTTCTCCTGCGCTTCGGTGGTGGCCGCGCCGAGATGCGGGGTGCAGATCACGTTGGGATGACCGAACAGCACGTTCGACGTCGCAGGCTCCTCGACGAAGACGTCGAAGGCCGCGCCCGCGACATGCTTGGAATTGAGCGCATCGACCAGCGCCTGCTCGTCGACCAGTCCGCCGCGGGCGCAATTGATGATGCGCGCGCCCTTCTTCATCCTGGCGATCGCACCCGCGTCGATGATGTTCTTCGTCTTCTCGGTCAGCGGCGTGTGCAGGGTGATGAAATCGGCGCGCTTCAGGAGCTCGTCGAGCTCGACCTTCTCCACGCCGATATCCTTGGCGCGCTCCGGGGACAGGAACGGATCGAACGCGATCACGCGCATGTGCAGGCCCTGCGCACGGTTGGCGACGATCGAGCCGATATTGCCGCAGCCGACAACACCGAGCACCTTGCCGGTGATCTCGACGCCCATGAAGCGGTTCTTCTCCCACTTGCCGGCCTGGGTCGAGGCGTCGGCCTGCGGGATTTCGCGCGCGAGCGCCAGCATCAGGGTGATCGCGTGTTCGGCGGTCGTGATCGAATTGCCGAACGGCGTGTTCATCACGATGATGCCCTTGGCGGTCGCGGCCGGAATTTCGACATTGTCGACGCCGATGCCGGCGCGGCCGATCACCTTCAGCTTGGTCGCCTTCTCGATGATCTTGGCAGTCGCCTTGGTTGCGGAGCGGATCGCAAGCCCGTCGTAATTTCCGATGATCTCGGCAAGCTTGTCCTTGTCCTTGCCGAGATTGGGCTGGAAGTCGACCTCGACACCGCGATCCCTGAAGATCTGCACGGCGGCGGGCGAGAGCGCATCGGAGATGAGAACTCTTGGGTTTTGACATTTGAATATTCCTTGCCCCGTCAGAGGACTCTGGCCGCTTTGGCCGATGTGGTGACGTCGCTGGTATCTCTTCCCCTCTCCCCGTTCTTACGGGGAGAGGGTCGGGGTGAGGGGCTGCTTCTGCGAAAACGGTGACGGATGAAATCGCGGAGAGTCCCCTCACCCGGCGCTCCGCGCCGACCTCTCCCCGCAAGCGGGGCGAGGTGGAAAACCTACGCGGCCTTCGGCAACGCTGCCTTGGTCTCGGCGAACGCCCAGTCGATCCACTGCGTCAGCAGCTCGACGTCCTTTGCCTCCACCGTCGCGCCGCACCAGATGCGCAGGCCCGCCGGCGCATCGCGATAATGCGCGAAGTCGAAGCCGGCGTTCTCCTTCTCGACCAGCGCGACCAGCTTCTTGGCGAAGTCCGATTGCGCGTCCGCCGAGAGCGAGGTGATCGCGGGATCGACGACCTTCAGGCACACCGAAGTGTTGGAGCGGATCGAAGCATCCTTGGCGAGGAAATCGATCCACGGCGTCTTCGCCTTCCAGTCGGCGAGCACCTTGGTGTTGGCGTCGGCACGCGCCATCAGCGCCTTCAATCCGCCGATCGACTTGCCCCAGTTCAGCGCGTCGAGATAGTCCTCGACGCACAGCATCGACGGCGTGTTGATGGTCTCGCCCTCGAAGATGCCGGCATTGAGCTTGCCGCCCTTGGTCATGCGGAAGATTTTCGGCAGCGGCCAGGCCGGCTTGTAGGTCTCGAGCCGTTCGACCGCGCGCGGCGACAGCACGAGCATGCCGTGCGCGGCCTCGCCGCCGAGCGCCTTCTGCCAGGAGAAGGTCACGACATCGAGCTTCTCCCAGTCGAGCGGCTGCGCGAACGCGGCCGAGGTCGCGTCGCAAATGGTCGAGGCCCTTGCGGTCCGCCTTGATCCAGTCGGCGTTGGGCACGCGCACGCCCGAGGTGGTGCCGTTCCAGGTGAAGATGATGTCGGTGTCGGAATTGACCTTGGAGAGATCGGGGATCTCGCCATAACCCGCGTGAAGCTGGGTGACGTCCTTGAGCTTCAATTCCTTGATGATGTCGGTGACCCAGCCTTCGCCGAAGGATTCCCAGGCGATGGTGGTGACGGGCTGCGCTCCGAGCAGCGACCACAGCGCCATCTCGACGGCGCCGGTATCGGACGCCGGCACGATGCCGATCTTGTAGTCGGCCGGCACTTCCAGCACTTCGCGCGTCAGCTCGATGGCCTGCTTGAGCTTGACCTTGCCGATCTTGGCGCGGTGCGAGCGGCCGAGCGCTGCGTCCTTGAGATTTTGGGGATTCCAGCCGGGGCGCTTGGCACAGGGGCCGGAGGAAAAATGCGGCACGGTCGGCCGCTGAGCGGGCTTCGCTATCGTCATGATCTACCCTTCCAGATAGTAAGCCTCCCGTTGGGGGGAGGTGTCCCGCCGCTGCCAATATGGGAATCGGCCCTCGTCGTCAAGGAACTTCGATGGCATGCCAGCCCTGAGATGCACGGACGAGCAGGTTCTTTCGGGAAGGATGGCGCGCGAGGAACAAACTTGCGCGCCTTTACTCCGGGGAGGCGCCGACCGGGGATTTTTCCGGCGGCCGGTGCAGGAAGGTCATCGACGCGTAGGCGCCGATCCAGGAGCCGATGGCGGCAAAGCCCACATAGACCCAGTTCTCGGTGTAGCTGATGACCGCGAAGGAGGAGAGCATGTACCAGATGCTGCTCCAGGTCGCCGCCGGCACGCGCTTCTTCGCCACGACCGCCGAGGTAAACATCACGTAAACGGCGTCGGTCGCAGCGGTGGCGAGCACCACGGCAATCGCCGTCAGGGGATTGATGGCCGACATGCGTCTTCCCTCCGCTAAAATCTGATCGTCATCCCGACATGGCTGCGCGCAAATCCGAGCCGCTCGTAGAAACGCTGTGCGTCGACGCGCGTATGATGCGTTAGCAGCTCGACGAGCTTGCAGCCCCTCGCCTTCGCCTCGCCGACCGCCCATTGCACCAATTGCTCGCCGATGCCGCGGCTGCGGCGATCGGAAGCGACGCGCACGTCCTCGATCAGGCCGCGCGAGGCGCCCTGCGAGCTCAGGCCCGGCAGGATGCAGAGCTGCAGGCAGCCGACGACGCGCCCACCCTCCTCCGCCACCATGAGCTCGATGTTCGGATCGCGCTCAGCCGTTCGAACGCATCATAATAGAGCGAGTGGCAGCGGATCTTCGAGCCGCTCGCGGGCACGGCCGAGATGATCGTCGGCGAGCATGGCGATGATCGCAGCGACATCGTCGCGGCGGGCGGGTCTAACGGTAACTGGCGAGGTCGCGGTCATGTTCACTGCCGTTGATTAGAGCATGATCCGGAAAAGTGTGTAGCGGTTTTCCCTCGCGACAAACGCAAGGGCGTTTGCGCGGAGATCATGCTCAAACAAAAAACTGGAACGGGATGACGATTCGAGGAAGAGTCATCCCGTTCTAGCGGACTGGCGGCAAACCAAGATTCTTTTCGGTCTCGCCGATCCAGCGCCGGATCGACGCATGGCGCGCCAGATCGAAGCCGCCCTCATGCGCGACACGCGTATAGGCGAGCGAGCGCGACATCCGCGAGCGAGAAAGTCTCGCCCACCAGGAAGCGGTTTTCGCCGAGACGGCGCTCCAGATGGTCGAGCGCGGCGATAGCCGCGCCTGACCTTCTCTGGATCGAGCTCGGACGCTTCCTTGCCGAGATAGAGCATGTGAAAGCGGCACACCGCGACATAGGGCTCGTGGCTGTACTGCTCCCAGAACAGCCACTCGTCCATCTTGGCCGCCGCGAAGGCATCGGCGGGTATCAGACTCGCTGCCGCGCGCGAGATAGCGGATGATGGCGTTGGATTGCGCGAGCGTGCGGCCGTCGTCGAGGACCGACCGCCGGCACCTGGCCCCAGGGATTGAGCTTCAGGAATTCGGCGGTGCGGCTGCCTCCCTTCAGCGTGTCGATCTCGATCCAGTCATAGGGCAGCGCGAGGCGGTCGCAGACCCACTTCACCTTCAGGCAATTGCCGGAATTCTGTCGCCGTAGATTTTCATGCGGGCCGCCCCCTCGTGGAAGCAGCAGACCAACAGGCGGCATCAAGACTGTCAACTGGACAGGACGCGACAACGCGTCCCGCGCGCGATCAGAACTTGTAGCCGAGGCCGACGCGCACGGTGTTGACGGTCGATTCGAAGGTCGACGTCATGCGCCGGTATTCGTACTCGGCACGCGCGAACAACCCGCCGGTCAGCATCACGTCGAAGCCGGCTCCGGCCGTATAGCCGTAGATCAGCTTGCTTTTGCTGTCGACCCACCATCCCGCCAGCGGGGGCGGAGACGCCGAAACGGCGCGATCGATGGTCTGATCGCCGAGGCCGACGCCGACGAAGACATAGGGCAGGAAACATCCCATCATGTAGCCGCCCCGCGCCCGCAGCGAGCCGAAATCGGACAGCTTCATCGTCACGCTCGAGTTGGTCGCGCTCGCTACCGTGGTGGCGGTGGCGCCAACCAGCCCAAACGCAGTGGTTGTGCCGCGAAAGCCGTCGTGAATGTAATTCCCTTCGACGCCGAAGACGACGTCCTCGAACTGGGCGTTGTATCCGAAAAAGCCGCCATAGCCGCCATGCAAGCTGTTCACCGTATTCAGCGGCGTGCCGAATGCGTAGGGAGAAACGCCGGGCGGTGTGACGAAGGTGGCTTGCATATCGCCGACCCCAGGAACGGCCGACTTCTGCGAGCCCCACGAACCCTGGCCGCCGACATAAAAGCCCTGCCAGGCCACGGGGGCCCGGGAGTAGCCATCGGTGAAGCCGCCGCGAAGAAACGGTAGATCAGCCGCGTGCGCGCCGGACACCGCGCCGAACGCAATCGCCGCCAACAGAAATCCACGCATTGCAACGCTCCAATCGAACTCCGGGACCGCGATGATCATCGCTCGTTAACCTTAACCAATGGTTGTCGCACGGCTCCAATCGACACATTGGGCACACGAAAATGCCGAAATCATTCGCGCACTGCGCAAATGAAAACGGCGCGGGAAGCTCCCGCGCCGTTAACGTGTCTTAAGCGAGACGAGGCTCGATCAGCCCTTGGTGACCAGCGGCGGCGGCATGTAGGCCGGCGGGCTGTCGAGGTTCCAGCGCACGCCGAGCTTCACGTCGTGCGAGGTGATGCTCCTGAACGTCATCGGGTTGACGACGTTGTTGGTGCCGTCGAACGCCTTGAGATCGCCGGTGATGCCGTCGCCCATATTGACGAAGCTATACGCCAGCTCGACCGTGAAGCTGGGCGAGACCTGGTAGGCGAGGCCCGCATGCAGCGCCCACGCAAAATTCCATTTCGACGCGGTGTCGGCGAAAGCGGTTGAGGGTCCGACGCCGCTGCCGGGCGGGAACAGCGAGCCGACACCCTGATCGACGAAGTTGGAGATCTGCACCCGCGCGGTACCGATGCCGGCGCCGACGAACGGAGTAATGCACCACCAGGTACCGAGGTCGGCATAGGCGTTGGCGAGGAACAGCCACTCGGACTTGCTCGCGCCGTAAGTATCGGCGCCATTGCCGATTGTGCCGCCATTGTTGAACGTAATCACGTCAAGCCCGTGGAAATTTGCGTTGCCACGATACTGGCCGGTGATATCGGCGCGAAACCAGTTGTTGAATCTGTAACCCACACCGAGGCCGAAGATGCCAGCGGTGTCAAACCCGAGCCGCTGGTTGGAAGTGAGGTTGTTGGCATCGAGCGCGTTGTTCAGACGATCGACCCGCTGATTGCTGAATGCCGATATCGCCGCGCAGATACCAGCCGCCGAAATCGGCCGGAGGCGGCGGCGCATACATCGGGGGCACCGCGATCGGCATGTCGGCGGCGAACGCCATCGACGAGATCAAAGTTGCCGCACCCGCGGCAAGAAAAGACTTAACGCTACGCATTGGCTTCGTCCTTTTGGCCGGTGAGGCAAAAACGGACGCCCCACTTCAAGAAACTCACGCCCGGACGATCGCACCAAAACCTTAAGTGCCACTTAACCCTAATTATTAAGGTTGATATTTTCTGAATGAACTTTTCTCACACGCTCCGCTCCACGGTGAAGCCGTCACAATCGCTAACAATGCGTTGACAAGATGCACCCTCGCCGCGACGAGAACGCGGCGCAATTGTTCACGCGCTAACGCGCGTGCTGCCGCATGTCCGGCAGGAACACCGCGAGCAGACCGATCGCCGGCAGGAACGCGCAGACCTGGTAGACGAACTCGATCGAGGTGTTGTCGGCGAGCCTGCCGAGCGCGGCGGCGCCCAGCCCTCCGATGCCAAAGGCAACGCCGAAGAACACGCCGGAGATCATGCCGAAGCGATGCGGCACCAGCTCCTGCGCAAACACGATGATCGTCGACGTCGTCGAGGAAAGGACGAGGCCGATGAAGATCGTCAGCACCGCGCTGGCATAGAGGCCGACATGCGGCAGCGCCAGCGTGAACGGCAGCGCGCCGAGCACGGAGAACCAGAGCACGATCTTGCGGCCGAAGCGATCGCCGATCGGTCCGCCGAAGAATGCGCCGACTGCGTTCGCAGCGAGAAAGATGAAGAGATAGATCTGCGCCGACTGCGTCGAGACGCCGAACCGGTCGATCAGATAGAAGATGTAATAGCTCGACAGGCTCGAGACGTAGAGCTGCTTGGAGAACAGGAGCGCGACCAGCACCGCCAGCGCGACCGCGACGCGCCTCGAGCTCGGCGCATCCGGATGCGCAACGGCGCGCACGGCCTTCCTGCCCGCGATCTGCGGCCGGTACCACAGCCCGATCCGCCACAGGATCAGGATGGCAAGGAAGGCGATCGTGGAAAACCACGCGATCGAAGGCTGGCCGAACGGAACGACGATCAGCGCGGCCAGCAGCGGCCCCATCGAGGTGCCGAAGCTGCCGCCGAGCTGAAACACCGATTGCGCGAAGCCGTAGCGGCCGCCCGATGCGAGCCGCGCGATGCGCGCCGACTCCGGATGAAACACCGCGGAGCCGAGGCCGACCAGCGCCGCCGCGACGAGAATGGCCGGATAGGTGCTCGCGACGCTGAGCAGCAGCAGGCCGATAAAGGTCGATCCCATGCCGACGGCGAGCGAGAACGGTTGGGCCTTCCTGTCGGTGACGTGCCCGACCACCGGTTGCAGCAGCGACGCGGTGAACTGGAACGCCAGCGTGATCATGCCGATCTGCGCGAAGTTGAGCGCATAGGCGTCCTTCAGGATCGGATACACCGAGGCGATCAACGACTGCATGGTGTCGTTGAGGAAGTGCGAGAAGCTGATGCCGATCAGCACGACATAGGCGGGACCGGCCGCGGCGGCCTTCGCCATGGCGCCCGTCGTCACCTCCGGCACCAGCACCGGCTCGCCCAGCACTTCATCGGAGATTGGCTTGTTCAACGGAGTATTTCCCGGCAGGATTCGCGATTTCACCCGCCGTTCCTACGACGGCGGCCCCGCGGCGACTACTGTCAGAAGCCGATGGCAGCGATGCAACCGGCTGGCCAAACCGGATCAGGCCGCGGCCTGGCCGAGCGCCGAGACGATGTGGTCGACCACTTCCTCGACCAGGATGCGGTCGTCGCCCTCGCCCATCACGCGGATCACGGGCTCGGTGCCGGAGGAGCGGACCAACAGGCGGCCGTGGCCGTTGAGGCGCTTCTCGCCGTCGATGATGGCGGATTTGACCTCGGCGTCGTCGAGCGGCTTGCCGCTGCGATAGCGCACGTTCTTCAGGATCTGCGGCAGCGGATCGAAGCGGTGGCAGACTTCCGACACCGGACGGCGCAGCTTCTGCACCACTGCAAGCACCTGCAACGCGGCGACGAAGCCGTCGCCGGTGGTGGCGTAGTCGGAGAGGATGATGTGGCCGGAGGGCTCGCCGCCCAGATTGTAGCCGCCGGACAGCATCCGCTCGAGCACGTAGCGGTCGCCGACCGGCGTGCGCAGCGTCTCGACGCCGATGCCCTGCAGGAAGCGCTCGAGCCCGAGATTGGACATCACGGTCGCGACGATGCCGGGCTTGGCGAGACGGCCGTCTTCCTTCCAGCTCTGCGCGATCACCGCCAGCAACTGGTCGCCGTCGACGATATGGCCGCGCTCGTCGACCAGGATGACGCGGTCGGCGTCGCCGTCGAGCGCGATGCCGATATCGGCGCGCATCTCGCGCACCTTGCGGCACAGGGTTTCCGGCGCGGTCGAGCCGCATTCCTTGTTGATGTTGAAACCATCGGGATCGACGCCAATCGAGATCACGTCCGCGCCGAGCTCCCACAGCGCTTCCGGCACCACCTTGTAGGCCGCGCCGTTGGCGCAATCGACGACGACGCGCAGGCCGTCGAGCGAGAGATCGCGCGGCAGCGTGCGCTTGGCGAATTCGATGTAGCGGTCATGCACGCCGTCGATGCGGCGGGCGCGGCCGAGGCTCGCGCTCTGCGCGAGCTTCTTGTCGAGGGATTCGTCGAGCAGCTGCTCGATCTGCTTCTCGACGTCGTCGGACAGCTTGAAGCCTTGCGGGCCGAACAGCTTGATGCCGTTGTCCTCGAACAGATTGTGGGAGGCCGAGATCATCACGCCGAGATCGGCGCGCATCGACTTGGTCAGCATCGCAACCGCCGGCGTCGGCATCGGGCCGACCAGCAGCACGTCCATGCCGACCGAGGTGAAGCCCGCGACCATGGCGTATTCGATCATGTAGCCGGACAGGCGCGTGTCCTTGCCGATCACGACGCGATGACGGTGCTCGCCGCGCTGAAACACCAGGCCCGCGGCCTGGCCGACCTTGAGCGCCAGTTCCGGCGTGATCAGGCCGTTGGCGCGGCCCCGGATGCCGTCCGTACCGAAATAATTGCGGCTCATGTGACCCCCAGCGATGACCCCGAATTTCTCGCATCAGGCGGCGAGACGCGCACACAAATCCCCGGTGCGTCGTGCCTTTATAAAGCCTCTGGGGCTAAAATGGCTTCAAAAAATATGATGAATGATTACCGGGGATAGTGCCCAGCAGATGCCGTTAAGTAATTGTTAACATTGTAAATTATTGACGGCCGCTAGCCCTTTCGGCGGACGTGGTGGTCACCCTTGGTCGGCGGTGGCTGCGTCACATTGACCGGGTCCGAGCCCGGAAAAGTCTCTTCCAGCCCCTCCTCCAGCGCCTCGTCGAGCTCGGCGCTTTTCGGCGTCGTCCGAGCCTTCCGGCTTGGTGCGCGATGCGTGTCATGCGTGCTCTCCCGCTCAGTTCCGCGGACCGATGTTGCCGGCCATCCAAGCATGCTAGATGACGTTCAAACGCGCCAATACAAGAAGGGGACGGGAACGTTCATGAAGCACATCACCTGCATCGAGGACCTGCGCACGCTGCACCAGCGCCGCGTGCCGAAGGCGTTCTTCGACTACGCCGATCGCGGCTCCTATGCCGAGGAGACGCTGCGCGCCAATCGCGAGGACCTGCAGCAGATCAAGCTGCGCCAGCGCATCCTGGTCGACGTCTCCAAGCGCGACATGACGACCGACGATCCTGGGCGAGCCCTCTGCGCTACCCCTCGATTCTTGCGCCGGTCGGCCTGCTCGGCATGCAGCATGGCGACGGCGAAATTCACGCCTGCCGCGCGGCGCAGGCGGCCGGCATTCCCTTCACCCAGAGCACGATGTCGATCTGCTCGATCGAGGACATAGCGGCCGCCGTCGACAAGCCGTTCTGGTTCCAGCTCTACGTGATGAAGGACCGCGGTTTCATCAAGGCGCTGATCGAGCGCGCGATCGCGGCGAAATGCTCGGCGCTGGTGCTGACCGTCGACCTGCAGGTGATCGGCCAGCGTCACCAGGACATCAAGAACGGCATGACCGTGCCGCCGGAATGGTCGCTGTCGAAGCTGGTCGATTTCGCGACCAAGCCCGCCTGGGTTTCCGGCGTGCTGCGCGGCAAGCGCCGCACCTTCGGCAATCTCGCCGGTCATCTCAAGATCAGCGACGACATCACCTCGCTGTCGACCTGGATCAATTCGCAGTTCGACACCACGCTGAACTGGAAGGACGTCGAGTGGATCCGCTCGATCTGGCCGGGCAAACTGGTGCTGAAGGGCATTCTCGATGTCGAGGACGCCGAGATCGCAGCGAAAAGCGGCGCGCAGGCGCTGGTCGTCTCCAACCATGGCGGCCGGCAGCTCGACGGCGCGCCGTCCTCGATCGAGGTGCTGCCGGAGATCGTCGATACCGTCGGCTCGCAGATCGAGATCATGTTCGACGGCGGCATCCGCTCGGGCCAGGACGTGATGCGCGCGCTCGCGCTCGGCGCCAAATCCTGCATGATCGGCCGCGCCTATGCCTATGGCCTCGGCGCGGGCGGACAGGCCGGCGTCGAAAAGGCGATCAGCCTGATCGCCAAGGAGCTGGAGACGACCATGGGCCTGTGCGGCGTCAACACCATCGCCGAGATCGACGATCGCGTGATCGCGGTGTGACGTAGCGGCGAGTACGTCGCTTTCTCTTCCTTCTCCCCTTGTGGGAGAAGGTGGCGCGGACGCAGTCCGCGACGGATGAGGGGTCTGTCTCCGCGGATAGGGACCCCTCACCCCGCTTCGCTGCGCAAGCGCCCTCTCCCGGGGAGAGGTGACGACAGCGGCGTCGTCGATCGAGATCTCAGGTGCGCAAGTGCGCACCTGAGTTCGCGCTCTCGCGCGCCCCGGGATGACGCTTCCGCTTTGAGCGGGAGCGTCACATCGGCGGGGTCACGCCGTCGCGGCCGACATTGACGCGGTTGGCTTCCAGCGTGCCGTCGTCCTTCTTGGCCGCGCCGAAGATGATCAGCTTGGCGCCCGGCTTCACTTCGGACTTGTCGCTGGCAACGAAGGTGACGATCGGCGTATCCGGCGGCACCACGACTTTCTTCTCGCCGTCCTTGTATTTCACCAGGATGTTCTGGCCTTCGGTGCCCTTCACCGTCTCGGCCACGGTCGCGTTGGTCATGGTCGAGTTGGCGCGCGCATCCCAGGGGCGGAAACCTTCGGCCGCGCCGCGCTGGTTCTCCGGGAAGATGTGCACGGCGATCGCCTTCTGGACCCCGTCGGGTTCCGGCATCGCCGTGACGCCGATGTAGGAGCCTTCCTTGATCTCCGACAGCTCGGTCTTGACCACGGCGAACACGGCGACGTTGTCGGTCATCTTGACCTTCACGTCGGTGCCCTCGCGGGTCTTGATGCCGAGCATGTTGCCGTCGACGCTCTCGATGGTTCCGCGAATGCGGACCGTCGGCGCCTGCTGCGCCCATGCGGACGAGGCCAGAATGGAAACGGCGGCAAAGGAGGCCACGAGCAGGCGTGGCAGCCGGATGGTCGGTTTCGGCATAGGCGTGTCCCTCCTGTACTTGGTGCACTGATCAAACACCGCAACCCCGGAGGGCGGGGGCTATTCCTTTCTTTAAACAGCGTCTCCTTAAACAGCGTCATTCCGGGATGGTCCGAAGGACCAGATCCGGAATCTCGAGATTCGCAGGTGCGCAAGTGCGCACCCTAGCTCGATGCTGTCGCATCGCCCCGGAATGACTTTTATGCCTGCGCTCGCGCGGGCCTAAAAGTCACATTGGCGGGGTCAGGCCGTCGCGGCCGACGCTGACGCGGTCGGTCTCGAACGAGCCGTCCGGGAGCTGCTTCATGAAGGCGATCACCTTGGCGCCGGCCTTGAGGTCGGTCTTGGCGGCGGGAACATAGGTCACGACCGGCGTCTCCGGCGTGACCAGCACCTTCTTCTCGCCGTCCTTGTACTTGACCAGCAACGTGTGGCCGTCATTGCCGACGACGCTCTCCGACACCGTCGCATTGGTCATGGTCGAGTTGGGCTTGAGGTCGTAGGGCCGCGAGCCCTCGCCGGTGCCGCGCATGTTCTCCGGGAACACATGCACCTCGACCGCGGTCGGCATGCCGTCCGGTCCCGGCACGGTCGTGGTGCCGATGAAGGAGCCGACCTTGATGTCGGACAATGAAATTTTTGTGATGCCGACGATCCGGATGTCCGACGTCATGTGCAGCTTGAGGTCCTCGCCGCCGCGCGACTTCACCGTGAGCATATCGCCGTCGACGGCTTCGATCTCACCGCGAACCCGCGAGGGAACGGGCGCCTTTTGCGCGATGGCGTAAGCCGAGGAGGCCGCGACCATGAGAAGCGCGATCAACGGACGGCGAAAGGAGGAACGGCGGGCATGCATGAGGAGATCTCCGGGGAAGCGGCCTCGATGTAGGACCAGACCCCGGCTTTCGCATCGTATTCCCGCCTCAAGCCGGCGCGCGACCCGCAAAAGTGGATACCGGTTTTGCGTCCGGGCGCGCGCCAATCTAAAAAGAGCGCGTGATCCAGTCGCCAAACCGCTGCACACTTTGGCGGATCACGCGCTTGTGAGATCGGCTTCGACAATCGCGCGAAGTTCCGGCGTCACCTGCGGACGCTTTCCGAACCACAATTCGAAACCGCGCACGGCCTGGTGCAGCAGCATGCCGAGCCCATCGGCGGTGCGCAGTCCCCTCGCCTTCGCGGCCTTGAGCAGTTCCGTCTCCAGAGGCACATAGACCAGATCGGCCACGACGGCATCTTTCTGCAATCGCCCGACATCGATCTCGAGCGGGCCCTGGCCGTGCATGCCGAGCGAGGTCGTGTTGACGAGGAGATTCACGCGCGACAGGAGTTCGCTGAGCATGGCCCATTCCGCCGGCTGGACCGCCGCGCCGAATTTCTCCGCCAGCGCCTGCGCGCGTGACGGCGTGCGGTTGACGAGATGCACGCGCTTGAAGCCGCGCTCGATCAGGCCGAACACCACGGCGCGCGCCGCGCCGCCGGCGCCGAGCACCAGCGCCTCCCCGGCCTTGTCCCAACCCGGCGCACAGGTGTCGAGATTGTTGATGAAGCCTTCGACGTCGGTATTGGTCGAGCGCAGCTCGCCGTCGGCAAACCACAGCGTGTTGGCGGCGCCGATGGCCTGGGCGCGGGCGTCGGGCGTCGACAGCGCGAGCACGTTCTCCTTGTGCGGAATGGTGACATTGGCGCCGGCAAAGCCGCGCAGCGACAGCCGCAGCACGAAGTCGCGCAGATCGTCCGGCGGCACCGCCTCGATGACATAGCCGCCCTCGATACCGAGCGTGCGCAGCCAGTAATGGTGGATCAGCGGCGAGCGCGAATGCGCGGCCGGCCATCCGATCAGGCATGCGGCACGGGGTCTCGGTTGAGCGTTCATCGCTGTCCAATCGGACAAGCGGCGCGCGCTGTCAATGGTGGTTCGCCGTCACCGCGACCCATGCGCTCAAGGCGAGCGCGGCCGCGGCAGCAAACGAGATCGCGGCAAGGCCGATCCGGTAATAGACGAGCGCACCGCAGGCCGAGCCCGCGACCAGCGCGGCCCAAGAGGCCACCGAGATGCAAAAAGCCGATGGCGTCGACATAGCCGGCCAGCGCGCTGAGCGCGCAGGGCAGCGCAATGTTGCGGCTTGAGTCGAGCATCGGTCGAGCACCGTCGCGGTGAAGGCGGTGACAGTCTCGGGGAAATCGGCAGGCTTGAAAAGCATCGCGAATTTTGCGCCGGCCCGCCTCACCCGATCCTCTTCCGAAGGAAGAGAGGGAGCCTCGCAGAATGCGCGGCCTCGTGAGCCCCTCCATCAAGAACTAAATCGGCCGGCAAGACGGTTGACAGCGCTCTGGCGTTCGGTCGCAATAGCCTGACCAGGGTGAGGTGGCGCATGAACATCCAGACCCGTCCGGACCCGGTCGTCCGTGCCCGCGATCTCGGAGCGGAGATTGCAGCGGCCGCCGACGAGGTCGAGCGCTCGCGGCGCATCCCCGAGGCATTGCTGGGGCGGCTGCATGACTCGCGGCTGTTCCGCATGCTGCTGCCGCGTTCGGCGGGCGGCGACGAGACGGAACCTGCGGTCTATGTGGCGGCGATCGAAGAGCTCGCCCGGCACGACGCCTCGATCGCGTGGAATGTATTCGTCGCCAACAGTTCGGCCCTGATCGCCGCCTTTCTGGAGCCTGCGGCCAATGATGCCGTCTTCGCCGACCCGCGCAGCACCGTGGCCTGGGGACCGCCGAACGCTACGCGCGCGCAGGCGGTTGACGGAGGCTATCGCCTGACCGGCAAGTGGGATTTCGCCAGCGGCTGCCGGCAGGCTCGCTGGATGGGCGCGCACTGCCACGTGCTCGAAGCGGACGGCACGCTCCGGCTCAACCGCTTCGGCCGCCCCACCGTCCGCACGCTGCTGTTTCCGGCTCAAGATGCAACCCTGCTCGACACATGGCGGACGATCGGGTTGTGCGGCACGGCGTCGGACTCCTATCGCGTCGACGATTTATTCGTGCCGGAAGTGTTCAGCAGCACGCGCGAGGACCCGACGCTGCGCCGCGAGCCCGGCCCGCTCTATGCCTTTACCATGCAGGGCCTCTACGCGGCCGGGGTCGCCGGTGTGGCATTCGGCATCGCACGCGCGATGCTGTCCGAGTTCGTGACGTTAGCGTCCCGCAAGGCGCCGCGGGGTCTCGCCCGGCTCGCCGACAACGCGGTGGTGCAGGCCGACGTGGCGCGCGCGGAGGCGCGGCTCGGCTCGGCGCGAGCCTACCTGGTCGAGACGCTGACTGCGATCTACGCGCATGCCGACGAATGGGCGCCGATCGAGGTAGCCGATCGGGCCCGCGTACGGCTCGCCTGCACCAACGCGATCCAGGGCGCCGTCGAGGTGGCGGACTTCGCCTACAAGGCAGCCGGCGTCGACGCGATCTTCCCGGGCAGCCCGTTCGAGCGCCGCTTCCGCGACATGCACACGCTCTCGCAGCAGATCCAGGCGCGCGGCGCCCATTTCGAACAGGTCGGGCAGATCCTGCTCGGCGTGCCGCCCGAGGTATTTTTTTGAAGAGCAGCGA
>CAWHQY010000029.1:0-43944 GCA_963831505.1 uncultured Alphaproteobacteria bacterium
ACCGGGCACCGGCGGAATCATGCAACGTGTACAACATGTTGAAAATGACGCGAGAGCTGTTCGCATTGAAGCCCGACATTCGCTATGCCGATTTCCAGGAACGGGCACTATTCAATCACGTGTTAGCCTCGATCGATCCCAACGACGGCCGAACCTGCTACATGGTGCCGGTCGGGCAGGGAGTGGCCCACGAATATCAGGATATGTTTGGCGGGTTCACCTGCTGCGTCGGAAGTGGTATGGAAAACCATGCACTACACAATTATGGAATTTATTATCAATCGCCCGATCAGATGTGGATAACGATTTACACGCCATCCACCTCGCGCTGGGGCAATACGACTGTGACAACGGAAACGGCATTCCCCGAGGGCGATTCGGCCACATTGAAAATCGACGGCGATGCGCCGCGTGAATTCACGCTGTCGTTGCGTCGCCCCGGCTGGGCAGGCAAGAACTTCGCCATTGCGGTCAATGGCGAACCGGTAAAAGAATTGGGCAAACCCGATTCGTTTGTCGATTTGAAACGCACTTGGAAACCGGGCGACACCATCATCGTTTCGCTGCCAAAAAGCTTGCGGACCGAGCCGCTGCCCGATAACCCCAATCGCGTGGCTCTGATGTGGGGCCCGTTGGTGTTGGCCGGCGATCTCGGCGCCGGCGGCGGGCGCGGCCGGCGTGGTCGGACGGCGGCGGCATCGTTCCCGGTATTTGTGACCGACAAACCGATTGAACAATGGCTTAAAGCGGTCGATGGCGAAAAGCCAGGCACTTTCCGCGCATCCACGAACGCAGGCCAGGAAATCACGTTTGCGCCGTTCTACACATTGCACGAACATCGGTATGGCCTGTACTGGGACGTGTTCACTCCGGAGGAATGGGCAAAGAAAGGTTCCAATTACGAAACCGAGCAGGAAAAAGCCCGCAAGCTCGCGGCGGCGACCGTGGCGTTTGCTCAGCCTGGCGAAATGCAGCCGGAGCGCGATTACAACTTCCAGAGCGAGGATTCGACCATCGCACGAATCGGGAATCAAGCAGCGCGGCGCGGCACGAAGTGGTTCTCGTTCGATTTGCCGGTCGATCCAGCGCACCCGCTAGCGCTGGTGGTCACCTACAGCAGCGAAGAAGCCCAGCGGCGGACGTTTGAAATTCGCGTTGATGGCGAATTGATTACCGAGCAATCGGTTGAAAAATCGGAGCCGGCGCGGTTGTACGATGTCGAATATAAGTTGCCTGAAGACCTGGTGAAAGGCAAACAGAAGGTGACGGTGAAATTCCTCGCCACCCGCGGCAACGAAATCGGCGCGGTTTGCGGAATTCGAATTGTGCGAGCCGATGTTTCACGTTAAATCGACAATGGCCGACACGATCGGATGATGTTCATACGGCATCGATGGCGGTTTCCTCTACCCGTTGGCAGGGCAGGTAAATATCGAACTGCGTGCCGTAGTTCGACTTGCTGAAGCACTCTATCCATCCCTGATGTTGGTCGACCACGGCCTGAGCCAGCGATAATCCTAAGCCCGCGGCTTGAGCGCTTTTCTTGGTCGTAAAGCAGGGCTCGAAAATTCGGGCGTACTTCTGGTTGCATGCCACATCCGGTATCGGAGGCCCGTAAGCGGATGAACTCGCCACACAAGGCGTCCGGATGCGCCGGCAAATCGTCTTGCGTGATCGTGACGGTCTCAACTTCCAAGGTGAATTGCCCACCACGGCGCATGGCATCTTGCGAGTTGAGCGCCAGCTCCAACAAGAGTTGCCCAAGCAACAGCTCATCGGCCGGAATTGGCTTTAAGTTTGCGCGAAGTGTGACGGTTGCCGAAATTCGTTGATTCAGGGCCAACTGAATTTCGCTCATGCACTCGGGAACGAATTCGTTCAGATCAACCAAGGTGAAGCTGCTGCGGGAATGCTCGGAAACCCGCGAAAGCAAAGCAGCGCGGGCGATCATTGCGCGGCCCGTTGAGCAGAAAGTTCCACGCGCCGCAGGATGTTGTAAACTTCCTGGCGCGGTTCGACGGCCGTTAAGGCCAGTGAGGTATCGGCCAGAATGGCCGCCGAGGTTTTGCTCAATTGCCCGGCCAGCCCCCCGGCTAACCGGCTAAGCGCCGTCATTTTCTGCGACCGCTGCTTCCGCTTTTCACGCCGTTTGCGTAGCCGCTCCAACTCCAATTGTGAGCTGATGTCGCGCAACACGAGCACGCTTCCCAATACGTCGCCCCGCGAATCGCGAATGATCGACACGGTGCCGGCCACCGGCGTTTCGCGAGCATCTTTGGAAACGACGCACGTAGATGGCGGAATGGAAATGGCGCCATCATTGCTCGCCGCACGGTCGATGAGTGTTGCCAATAAATTCCGCCCGTGCTTGTCGACAAGCTGACAAACCGTCAGTACCGATTGACCGATTGCTTCGTCTTTCCGCCAGGCGGTCAAGGGCTCGGACGCCACGTTCATGAAGCGAATGTGGTGTTCGCGGTCGATCGCAATCACCGCGTCGCTGATGCCGTGATGCACGGCCTCGAGCCAACGCTGGGTTTCTTCCAATTCCTGTTCAGCTCGGTGCTTGGCAATCGCCATTTCGATAGTGGTCTGCAGCTCTTGCTCCTCGTACGGCTTCAGCAGATATCCGAACGCATGCGTCTGGCTCGCCCGACTAACCGTCGCGGGGTCCGAGAATGCGGAGAGAAAGACGACCGGAATGCCGCAGCGTGCTTGAATTCGCCCGGCGGCGTCGATTCCATCACCTTCCCCCTGCAGGTGAATGTCCATGAGTACCAGGTCGGGCCGATGCGTGATGGCCTTTTCCACGGCATCATTAGCGGTCGAGGCGATATCGGTCACTCGATAACCGAAGTGCTCCAGTTCGTTTTGCAGCGCCGTGGCGACGAGTCGTTCGTCTTCGACCACGAGAATTTGAGCGGTTGACATTGGAATTTCTCCTGGTTAGTTCATGATCGGAAAAGTGATCGTGGCGGAAGTGCCGCGGCCATTTTCCCATTGGAGTTTTCCGGAAAGCTGGTCGACCAGCGCCTGTACGATTTGCAAACCGACGCGATCACGGCAAACCGTTGCATCGGGCGAAAACCCGATGCCGTCGTCGGCCACCGACAAGCACAAATCGCCGTTTGTGCGGCGCACTTCCACTCGCACCTCGCCCGATTGCCCTTCGGGAAACGCGTACTTGAATGCATTGCAAACCAATTCGTTCACGATCAATGCACATGGAATCAGGCGATCGATATTCATGGCGGTTTCGTCGACGACAATTTTCGGCGTCACTTTTCCCGTGCCGACAAAATAGGAGCGGAACAATTCCTGCACGAGCTGGCGGAAGTACGCGGCCAAATCAATTTGCGCTAATGTCGTGCCGCCGCAGAGCCGCTGATGCACGAGCGCGATGGCTCGCACCCGGTGTTGGCATTCTTTGAGAATTTCCCGATTGCTGCTGTCCTTTAATCGGCTCGCTTGAATGCTGAGTAAGCTGTTGATGATTTGCAGATTGTTTTTCACCCGGTGATTCAACTCGCGGTTGAGCACTTCTTTTTCCTTGATGGAAAATTCGGCGCTGTCGAGCGCATTGCGCAGTTTCGACTCCGATTCCAAGAGCGCCGCCTCCGTGGCTTGCCGCTCCCGGACTTCGATCAAGAGCGACTGATTTGCCGTTGCCAGCGCTGCAGTTCGTTCCCGCACGCGCAATTCAAGGGCATCGTTGGCGTCGCGCAGGCGAAGGGCCGTTCCGCGGTATTGATCTTGCAAATAGCAAATCAATAAAGCGACGAATGCAAAAATCGCAAATCGTGTAAGATCGGCGATATCAAACAAAATCGAAAAAATGGGGGGGATGATGAAATAGTCGACCGCCAAAGTGGAAACAATCGTCGCCAGAATTGCCGGTCCGCGGCCGAATTTCCATGCCGAGACGGCGATGGCCGCGAAATACAAATCCGTCGGCGCTTCGTGCAGCGGTGGTACGAAATAGGTCAGCGCCGTGGCAATGAGCACGCTGCCGCTACTTACGCGCATAAGCGATCCAATCGATGTCGCCAAATCTTCCCTGAACCGTTTTGGCAAAGGGCAACATGTTTGCACTCGAAAAGCCGCAGAGTTCTCAACCGCTGCCTAAGCTGCACCTGAATGCCGGCCTTGCGTCGGGTTAACAGCGATTGGCGGCGATGCCGATAGAATTTCCTTTTGCGCACCGCCCCCTCGTGATACGCTGCGGCAGTGTGAAAAGTTCTGCTGAGCCCGCGACGGACGGGCAGCACCGGGAGTAATTAGGCTTCCGCCTGGGCGCCGAGACTGGCGAAGTAGCCATCGAATGCAGAAAAATCGGTCCAGGTGCCTCCCATCAAGCGGAGACGACCATGGAGATGCGTGGAATCGGCACGAAATTCATCTGCATTCGACGAATCCGAGTTTGTCGCCACGATATGCGAGGAGGTGTCGGCGCTTTGCGGATTCTGCAAATCGACGGCCGGGTAGTTGCTATCAGATGATACGATGACCGACAGGTTCGCCGAATCGCCGCCTGTTCCGGGAGCAGCGATTGCGGCCGCAGGCCCGCCCGCGGCCGCCGAATCGCCACCGGCCGCCACATCGAAAAAGAAAAATCCGCCGAAGTTAAAACCACCGAAGCCAGATCCGGCGAACCCTGATCCGCCGAAGCCGGTAAAGCCGCCGAATCCGCCCCAGCCACGTTGCCGAACCGTGCCCCCTGTAGCCGCAGCGACGGTGAAGTTGGTCGATCCGTTGAAAGCCACGAGGTCGCGAATGACGGAACTAGCGATGGGCGAGCCCAAACCTGAGGCGACATCGTAGCCAGTGGTCGCAGAATATCCGTTGGAGCCGCTCGTAATATCGTGAAAATCAGTACGCGGCAACGTATAGATGGCAGCTTGTGCATTTGCCAGCGACAATTTGCCCGCCAGTGCCCGGCCTTGATCGGCAATCGCAACCAGTGCCGCCCATTGGGGTGCGCCGGCACTGGTGCCGCCGAATCGCGCCCAGCCGCCGCTACCGTAACTATCGTAAACGGCCACGCCGCTGCTGGGGTTGGCATCGTACGATACATCCGGGGTGCCGCGATTGGTTACGCCAAGACCACTTTGATAACTGGGCAACCCTTCGTACCTGCTGGCCCCGCCGCCGCCGCCGGACCAAACCGACTCGCTGGAATAGGCGCCCGACGACGTTAGCCGAAGCGTCGAACCGCCCACGCTAAGCACATCGGGCGATGCCGACGGATATTCCGCCGGCGCACCGTCATCGCCGGCGGCCACGGTGAAGGTTACTCCCGGATGCCCGGAAGGGGTCGTAAAGTGTACATCCTCCGACGACTCGCCATTGTATTCGCTGCCGCCCCAACTATTTGATACTGCAACAACAAAGGCCGCATTGCGGGCATAATCGAGCGCAGGCATCGAGGTCGGAGGTCGATGCCGATTTTGCTTCCACCAACAAAATGTCGGCGCCCGGCGCAATGGCATGAGCCCATTCTACGTCGAGTGCAATTTCCGAGGCCCAACCTCGATCGTTTCGCGGCAAGCTCGTTCCACCCGTTTGATTTACTACTTTGAAGGTCGGGGGCGCCGTCAGGCTGAATTGCGAGTCGAACGTGCTCAAGTCGCTTGTGATGTTGGGATCGTTGTAGGCATCGACAATGGCAATCGTCGTCCCCTTGCCGTCGCCGGGCGTGCTGCCGAAGGTAATGCCGTTGAAGCCGTACGCGGATTTAATTTGCGCGGGGCTCAAGCCCGGAACCGTGGTCGAGGTAGCATTTGGCACAACGATCAGATTCGGCGTGACAATCGGATCAGCCAAAGGGGTCGAAGCACTCAACACCTGCCGAGGTTCAAGTCGTTCGAGGTGCAGCCTGCGACATTTAAAAGTGTTCTGTTTTGATTTCGTTTTCATAATCAAGGTGTAAACATTCGTAATCGGTCTGAATTACCCGGCACGCTATCATACCGCGCCCGCCGATTTTTTGAAGGATGAATTAGCGTCGACGGATTGCACTGGCTCTTAAGCTACCGGCGGAACCGCCGCTATCGCCCGCATGGCTGTGAGACCGATGGCCATGGTGGTCGCCGGCCGAGGAAGTCGAATTGAATGTGCCGGTAATTGCAGTGCCGACGGTGATGGTCGATGTCGACGTTACGTTCAGCCCTGCAGGGAGTTGACCGACATTCGAGTTGTGTGGATTCGATGACAAAATCAAATGGCCATTTCCATCTGCATCGGTCGTGATAGAGCCGACCGAAGTGCCATCGATCGATACATCGAGCGTGGAATTGGCATCGGCTCCCGTGACTCGTATCCGCAAGATCTGTGTGGAGCTGCCATCCGACTGGGTAATGGTGGTGAAGACCGCCTTTCCCGCCGCGGCATCGCCGTTTATTAAGTTGGCGACGACTCTCGATACCATTGCATGTTCACCGCCACAATCGCCGCGGCCACGGCCAGGACCCGGTTCCAAATCGCCGGCCGCAGTGGCAAAGGTTCCATTCAGCGGGTCAACCGTGGTATCAGTCGATGCCAATGTAATGGTGGCGCCCGCTGCCAGCGTGAAATCAGCCGGCAGCGTGCCTTTGGCGTTGGCAGGAGTTTTGGCGGAGGCCATTGTGCTGGAAGTGGTTGAGCTTAAAAACAGGCGGCCATTTCCGTTGGCGTCGGTAGTTAGCGTTCCTAGGTTGGTGGTTCCGCTGGTTACCGTGTAGCTTGCATTCGCCGCCCCGCCGGCAACATTAATCAGCAGCTCTTGCGTTGTTGTGGTGCCATGCACTTCGGTTTCGTAAAAAGCCGTGCCGACTACCACTCCGGCGCTGTTTGTTAAAGTGGCGATCAAATGCGTCTCGCTCGATTCATCCGAAGCAGATGAACTGCTCGCAGACGCCGCCGCGTGGGGCTGGGCAATCGAAGCAGCTTGCGCCGAACCATGCGATGATGCCGCAGCTGCCAGCGAGGCCATTGAACTGCACAATAAATCGCGCCGCTCAAGTCGCTCCAGGCGAAAGCGGTGAATAAAGCGTGCATTCCGGGTCATCGATGATCTCCGATTTGATTAGATATTTGTCGAGCCGAATTGCAGCAAGACAAACCGCTTAAATTACTTACATGCGTTTTCGGCGGTTTAAGTTAATTTCATATTTCAAGCGAATCGCCTGCGTCGGAGCACAGGAACGACCGTATCCGTATGGCGATTGGTCGAAATCGGACCACTTCTTTAACAGCTTTGCTACCAATAAGAACGAAACCGGTGCCGCCAAGCGCAGCAAAACGATAAAATAAAATTCCACCTTGTGGAAATTCACTATGCGCAACTTACGACCGCGCATTTCATGCAACATAAAAACTTGACAGATGTTCCCGCTGGCAAATAAACTGAACCTATGGAGGCAACCCAGGGGCCTGCTCTGCTCGATCGATGCTTAGCGATCTTTTCTCAAGGAACACCCGCATGAGCAGATTCGGATTCCGCGCAGCAGTTCATTTGCGCGCGCTTTGAAAAGAAAATTGCCCGTGGTCGAACGCTTGGAATCGCGATGCGTTCTGAGCGGCAACGCGTTCTTTGCGCCGCCGCCATCGGCACTTCAACATTTCCAATTTGATCATGGCGGCCTTGCCGGCTCTTCTGTCGCTTCGCCGATTCGATTCAACGATGCAAGAATACCAACTTTGAATGGGGACAGGATCGATCAGAACACGTTTGGTCGTCCTGAAGCGATGGGCGAGGGATACGGCGCCAATCGTTATTCCGCTTTCGGCATGCCGGCTTCGTCGAATTCGTTTGATGTTGGCCCGCCGCAATTCGTACTGACTGAATTTGTCGCCGCTCCACCGCCGATGTATTCGGTGAGTTTTGTCGCAGTGCAATACGAGATCGTTTTCATTCACAGCAGCGCTCTGCCGGATGTGCCGAACAACTATGTCCCCGTCAGCGCACCCGCGGAAATGGGAGCGGTAAGCCCGCACCTTGAGGTGCCGCCACCGGGTGCGTCCAAACCAGGCATCGCGCCGGCTTACGACCCTGCACCGCAACATTCATCGCAGGCGTCGAACGGCGCCGGTTCTGTCCACGCGCAGTTTGCGGATGCGGTTCCGCCAGGTTTGACGAACTCATCGGGGAATCCAGTGGTGCATGTTCCGTTGGCCGCACAATCAGTTCCCGCAAATGTTCAGGGCAATTTAGCAGGTGTCCGCAGTTTGCAATTGCGGCAAGATCGCTTGATCGTTCCTGCGATGCAAGGTTCGGGTGCATCGCAATTAATCGCTGCTGCACCAACGGCAAAGTCCGCGACCGAACCCGCTTCCGATGGGGCGAAGCAGTCTGTTGGTGAAAATTCCTCGAACGTCATTGCGGCAGGTGCCGCGGCGACATCATCGCAAGCGGTTTCCGCAGAAATTCCCGGCGACCATCCAGTAATGGCCGGAGCCTCTTTGGACCTGGTGGGAGTTGAGCAAGCGCTCAAAACAGTGATGAGCCGGCTGCAGTCATCCACCGGGCCAGGCTGTTCGACCGCTCGCCGGACTTGATCGCACTGGCGCTGATGGTCATCGGCGGCCAATTTATTTTGCGTTGCGAAAACTTCCTCATTGAATGACCTCGTCGGCGGTGGCCAACAGCGTTTCCGGGATGGTAAGGCCGAGCGCCTTGGCGGTCTTGAGGTTGATCGTCAACTGGATACGCGTCGCCTGTTGGACCGGCAGGTCGGCGGGACTTTCGCCCTTCAGGATGCGGCCAGTGTAAACGCCGACGAGACTGAAGATTTCTGCAAGGCTCGCGCCGTAGCTCATAAGACCGCCAGCCTCCGCGAGTTCGCGATAGTAGTATATGGTCGGCAGGGCATGGCGGGCCGCATATGCAAAGAGCTGATCGCGTGCAATGATAAGCATTGCGTCGCCGCCTACTACGAGCCCGCCGGCACGTTCACGGACAAGGGTCGCGAAGGCCGCCTCGAACTCGCTTGGGTCGCTTGCATTCACGACCAGGAGACGCACCCCGAGAGTACGCGCCGCGACCTGCAATTCTATCGTTTGGACCTCTTGAACTTGGCTGGTTGGGTTGCGGAGAAAAGCGAGTGTCGTCTCCCCAGGCAGCAATTTGTGCATATATTCGAGGAGCTTCGTAGACACCTCTCTATTGCGCAGCGTCACGCCGGTCAAATTTCCGCCCGGGCGCGGGAGGCTCGCGACGAAGCCCTGTTCGACCGGATCGCCGCCGGTCATGAAAACGATAGGAATGGTTCGCGTTGCTGACTTGGCGGCGAGCACCGATGGCGTACCATTCGCAGCGATCACGGCCACCCGACGACGAATTAGGTCGTCGACCAGCGCCGGCAGTTGCGCCTTGGTGTTTTCCGCCCAGCGATATTCGATCGCCACGCTCCGATGCTCAATATATCCCGTTTCGCTTAGACCTTGCCGGAATGCAGCCAAGGGAACAGCATCAGCCTCGACAGTCCAGTCAGTCAAATACCCGATCACCGGCAGCGCCGGCTGCTGCGCCCGCGCCACGACCGGCCACGCGGCCGCGCCGCCGAGCCCCGCGATGAACTCCCGCCGTCGCATCGGTCATCTCCCCTGCCGCTTCATCTGGAGACTATCCCGGCTGACGATGCATGGGAACAGCTGCGTCGCTGTTTTGGGGATCGAACCGAGATGGTATGTTGCGCTCGTCGCGCGTCCGGTACGATCTCGGCAGGCGTCGCGCCTCTCGTGCTGTAGCGAGTGTCGGGCGGACGGAGCTGGTGTGCCGGGCCTGTCTCTGGGTCGAGGTGATGCGTGTAAACAATGGAGTATTGTCATGCCGTCGGCAGCTGCTTGCGTCTGCATCGCGATTGTCACCCTCGCTGCGAGCTCTGCATGGTCTCAGGGCAATCCAGTCGGGACCGCTGCCCCGCAGGTGCCGATCGGGCATCGTCAGCCAACCGTAGACCTGCCCCCCGATGTCGCCCGCGGGCAGGAGCAGCCGGCTGATGTCTCTCGTGAAGAGCAAGAGCTTGAGGTTGCACCGTCGCGAGGACTAAACGCGCGAGGTCGTGCTGGCGGTCTGCCCGCGCTCGATGTCGGGCCGAGCTGCGAGGCGGCTGGAGGGGGTCTGTCATTCTCGGGCGGGACAAGAAAGCCTGTCTCGGCGACGAAACCACGGCGCAGGACACGCTGAGGCAAAACTGGCCCAAATACGCCGCGGGCGACAAGAGCGATTGCATCGGCATGGTGACAACCGGGGGGCCGGCCAGTTATGTCGAGCTGTTGTCATGCGTCGAGATTTTGCGGGACGCGCGCAACATCCGCAATGCCGACGCGCTCGAGGGCGACGACAGCGCCATCAGTTCGCGTCGCCGCGGGCGTAAATAGGCGCGCTTGACCGTCACCAGCGTCGCGAAGATCGAAACCTTCGAACGGGCAACTACTTGTTTTACCGGATTAGGCCAATTGGTATCTGCCCAACGTTTTGATCGTAATATACTCTTTTCGGCTCACTCCGCCTTAATCCCGAACTCCTTGATGAGCGGCCACCATTTCTTGATAGCGGCCTCTTGCAGCGCGCGCAGAGCTTCCGGGCTTTGCTGGTCGTCTGGAATAATCTCCTCCCCGAGATCGACCAGTCGAGATCGCGTCGCGGCATCAGCCAGAGCATCTACGACGGCAGCATTGAGTTTGTTGATGATGTCTTTCGGCGTGCCCTTCGGGGCGAACAGACCAAACCAAGACGGAGGGTAGGAAAGCCTTGGTAGTCCCAACTCGCCGACCGTGGGGATTTCGGGTGCAGCTGCCAAGCGCCGCTCACTCGTCACCGCATAAGCTTTAATGCTTCCTGCACGCACTAGCGGGAGGAAGGCTGGTACGCCCGCTAGACATATGTCTATCTGACCAGCAGCCATGTCTTGGAGTACTGGTGCCAACCCTCGATAGGGTACAAGGGTGAACTGCGTTCCCGTTTCCCTTTGAAAATGTGCTGAGATAAGCCGGCTTCCGACCGAGTAAATTCCGGCAGATGCCTTTGTAGGATTGGCCTTGAGCCAGGCGATCAACTCCTGCAAGTCCTTCGCCGGCATCGTTTTCCGTCCAAAGTAAACACCCGAAAAAGTGACTATGGGCGAAATCGGGGCAAAGTCATTCAAAACATCGTATGAAAGCGAATAGAAGGCGCCGTTCAGTGCGTGCGTGCTGATGAACCCGATTTCAATCGTATAACCGTCGGGGCGTGCACGGGCTGCGCGGGCAGTAGCGATATTGCCATCTGCTCCAGTGACATTTTCGATGATCACTGGCTGCCCGAGTGAGCGCCTCATTCGGTCGGCAAGAACTCGTCCAGTTGCATCAATACCGCCACCCGCAGCCAGTGGCACGATCATGGTGATGGGGCGCGTCGGATAGGTTTGCGCCTTTGCGATCCGCGACACGACCGGGAGCGCGGCGGCGCTCGCGGCGAGATGGAGAGATTGTCTACGGGAAAGTTTCATGAGTCCCTCCCAACGAATGAAGGAATACTCCGATCAGTACGCAAACTTGTGCCCTCCCACATCGGGCCGTGATTGAGCGGCCCCTAGTCCGCTTTGGGTTTCTGGGCCGTCGCGAACGTGAAATAGCGCTCTAGACGAATTCCCTCAGGGGTGCGTTTCGGCGCAAGCAGGCGAGCTAGGGCATCGCGTACTGCGGCACGGTTTGCTGTGTGGATGTCGACAAAGAAGTTTCCGAAGCTGCTGCTGCTCATCCAGGTGATCAAAGCATCTACATCCGAAAAATGATCGACGAAAGTCCGCAACTCGCTCGAATACGCTACGAAGCCGGCGGCCACTACCATAGCCTCAAGCTCTTCAATGACGACTTCACTGGCGAGGCCCAGAGAGGGCTGAACAGTACAGTGATCGACTTCGACCCCGGCTTCTCACCAAAGCGCGCCGTGAAAAGACGCAACTCATGGGGCCGAGCCGTGTCGTTGCAGTTGAACCCAAGCCGTCCGCCCGCTTTCAGAACGCGGATATTTCCGCAAGCGCTCGGGGTTTGTCCTCCACCCAATGGAAAACGCTATTCAAATAAACAACATCGAAGCTCCCGTCAGCAAATTGCGGACAAATCCTCGGCTCGACCGACGCGCGCCTCGAAATTGCCAGATGCCTTCGATTGAGCGATTTCGATCCTCAGCGGCAGTGGGTCTATGCCGACAACCCACCCCGAGGGACCGACGATCTTTCCCACATAGGCAGCTAGATGTCCGGTGCCCGCGCCTATGTCCAAAACGCGCTCGCCGCTGGATATGTTCAGGGCGGAGATCAGTTGCTTGCCGTTCTCAAATTGGTGAACGCTCGTCTTGTCATACGCTGCCGCAAGTTCCGGCGTATCGTGATTCAACCCAATCCCCGATTCAGAGCAAACACCTGTTATCGAAGACGAAGCGCGCATAAGTCTCTTGCCTCAAAAAAATGGCTGGATATTTAACTCTCAGTTGATTGCTTCCCGAATGGTGCGGTTCACCACGATGGATTTTGACCCCAACAGATGGGTTGGCTTGAGATCAGCACCAACAGCGGCCCGTGAATCCTGACAAGTACCAACCCATCTCGAGTGCCGTTACTAAAAAACACCGGGATTTTTCGCTCTTGCTCATCCTGCCATCTCTGCCTTCTGGCGAATTTCGGCCTGCTCATTACGCCTTGATGTTGGCCGCCCGAATTACTTTGGCCCACTTATCGGTTTCCTCGGCGATGAGCTTGCCGAAATCGGCGGGCGAGCCGGAAGCGGCGAGCCGCAGGTCGGCGAGCCGCATCCTCATCTTGGGATCGGCGAACGCCGCGTTGATCTCCTTGTTGAGCTTTTCGACGATTTCGACCGGCGTGTTTTTGGGCGCACCAACGCCATACAACGTGCTCGCCTCGTAACCCGGCACGAACTCGGCCACGGTCGGGATGTCAGGGAGTACCTCCGAGCGCGTCGCGGTCGTCACCGCCAGCGGGCGAAGCTTGCCGGCCCTGATGTACTCAAGGGACGACGGGCATCGCCGCGAACATGACCTGCACCTGCCCGCCGAGCAGATCGGTCAACGCAGGAGCGCCGCCGCGATAGGGCACGTGAACCATGTTGACGCCGGTCATCATCTTGAACAGCTCACCGGACACATGGTGGGCTGTCCATTGCCGGCCGACGCCATATTGATCTTGCCTGGATTGGCCCTGGCGTAGGCGATAAACTCGGGAATTGTCCTGGCTGGAACTGATGGATGCACCACCATGACATGGGCCTCGGGTAATGACACCCGCGACTGGCACGATGTCGCGGAGTGAAGTTGAAATTAAGCTTGTCGTAGACGTGCGCGTTGACCACGTTCGTCGTGGTCGACCAGGAGTAGCGTGTATCCGTCGGCGGGTGCACGCACGACCGCCTCAGTGCCGATATTGCCAGTCGCCCCCGGGCCGGTTCTCGACGAGGAAGGGCTGGGCAAGGCGTACGGAGAGCCACTGACCCATCAGGCGCGCGAGAACGTCGGTCGAGCCGCCGGCCGGGGGCGGAACGATCATGCGCACTGGCCGCGTGGGATACGCTTGCGCCCATGCGATCGCGCGACACGGTCGGCAGCGCGGCAGCGCCCGCTGCGAGATGCAGGAACTTATCGGCGTGGAAGTTCCATGATTTGCCTTGCTCCTGAGGAAATTCTCCCGTGAACGATTTGGGGCGCGCGACGGCCCCCAGATGAAAATCGGGATGCTGCAATTTTTGGATTACTTCACCGGCCGTCGGCACCCACGCTGCCTTGAAAAGGAGGAACCTTCGGCACATTCCACTGGCAACTCTACGACAAGGCTACACTGTTTGATCGCGCGCGGGAAGGGGGCGCTCTGATCGCGACAGCACTTCACAACCGCCGTCACATGGGGCGCGACGTGCGGTATGGGGTGCCGGAGGTGCAATAGCGGAAATGCATCGGATAATTCAGCGACTAACTTCGAGGCTTAGCTGCCGCAGATCCCCTTACCGAGACGAAAAAATTCGCCGCTCTCCCGCAGCCCGAAGTCCCCAGCTTTCGTCTCTGCGCACGCCACGGCGCAGGTACGTCGCCAAAATCGAAAACATTCGTCGCCAAAACGTGGTCTATGTAATACTCATACCCCGAAGGGCATTTGCAGGCCGACACCCGCTGAAGCCTTTAACGGCCCACCGTAAGGGGGTAGGTGGCGTCGATAAAATTTGGCGTGCCCGCCGTGAAGCAGCCCCGTCCGGGAATCGGCCTCACGGCTTGATGTTCGCCGCCCGGATCACCTCGCCCCATTTTTCCGTTTCTGCAGCGACGAACTTGCCGAACTCGGCGGCCGTCATCGACATTGGCACGCCGCCGAGATCGGCAAGACGAGCCTTGAATTTCGGATCGGCGAGAGCCGCGTTAATCTCCTTGTTCAGCTTGTCGACGATCTCGGCGGGCGTATTCTTGGGCGCGCCAAGGCCGTACCAGACGCTCGCCTCATAACCCGACACGAACTCGCCCACGGTCGGGATATCGGGCAGCGTCGCCGAGCGCGTCGGGGTGGTCACTCCGAGCGCTCGTAGCTTGCCGGCTCTGATGTACTCGATTGCTGTGGGCACGCCAGTGAACAAGACGTGGATTTGTCCACTAATTAGGTCGGTAATGGCGAGTGCCCCACCACGATACGGCACATGAAACATGTCGACGCCAGTCATTGATTTAAACATCTCGCCTAACAAATGATTTATGCCTCCGATACCGGCCGATCCCATGTTAATCTGGCCTGGATTGGCCTTGGCGTAGGCGATGAACTCAGGAATCGTCTTGGCCGGAAACGATGGATTGACCAACATTACATACGGCGGGTTGATAACTCCAGCGACCGGCGCGATATCACGGATGAAACTGAAACTAAGTTTTTGTCATAAAGTATCATATTGAGAATGTTAGTGGGCTCTATCATGAGGAGTGTGTAGCCATCCGGAGGCGATCTCACCACCGCTTCGGTGGCTATATTTCCGTTTGCGCCCGTCCGATTTTCGACGTTGGATAAGGTTGCGCCCACGCGATGCGCGGTAAGGCCGGTAGCACCGCAGCGCCGGCCGCAAGGCTCAGAATTCGACGGCGCGGATGCTGCGTCACCAACCGCCGCTCATTGCCGGCGAGTGGCAGGGATCGGTGAGCGGAAACGTCAAAATAAATTTGCAACGACAACGCACCAATACGCCAAGTCACTCGGATCGAGTGATTTAACAATAATTAAGATTCTCATGCGTCCCACGTCCCGAATTATAGGTCCCAGCATACACGTCACGACGATGTCGAGCCGGTATTACCGCACCTATCGCGCAAAGTTCTTTACAAGGCATTAACATTGGGCCCCGCGCAACCTATGCACAAGTTATCATACACAATGCCCGAACTCGTTCCGGTTCTTACGGTTCAACCATCTCGGCGTGGGCATGGGGCGCACGCAATGACAAGCGATCGGTACGGGCACTTGCTTCGAAGCGAAGATGACGCTGAACCGAGCAGCGCATTGACGCCACCCTTGCGCCTGATGAACTGATCGAGGGGATTGGACATCGCCGCGTACCGCATGACGCGGCTCCATTGCTCCGGGCCCGTTTGTCGGCCTTGTCGACTGTGTTACGGGTTCCGTTGCGCGAAGGGAGTGGCAGCGCGTGAAATATTGGATTGACACCGAGTTCATCGAGCAACCGTACACCATTGATCTGATCAGTGTCGGCCTGGTGGCCGAAGACGGTCGCGAGTTCTATGCTGAGAGCAATGAGGTCGATTGGTCGAAGGCCAGTCAGTGGACGCTTCTGAACGTGCGCCCCCAACTCGACGGCAAAGGCATGAGGCGGGAGGAAATCGGCTATGCCGTTCGCGGGTTTACCGACGGGGACGAGCACCCCGTGTTCTGGGGATATTTTCCGACTTACGACTGGGTCGCGTTCAGTTGGTTGTTCGGAAGCATGGATGAGCTGCCGTTCCACTATCCTCAGCTTTGTCTGGACATCAAACAGTGGGCCATCGAATTGGGCGACCCGGAATTGCCCCACCAGATGGGTGCCAGGCACCACGCGCTGCTCGACGCGCGATGGACGAGGGATGCCTGGGCGTTTCTCGCTGCCCTCGCTCCCACTGCGGGAGAACGGCGAGCCACGGGTCGCAAGAACCCCGATCAGTTCGGTGCAGCTTAACCAGCCAATTCCTCGTCGCTCAGGCAGCATCAGAGAGCGAACGCACCGTGTGGGTCATCACCCGCTCGCCGACCGTCTCTGCAACATCCCCAAACAGGCAAAACATGAGGACCGCCGACCAACATTGGAAGGGATTTTGCGCCGGGCATCGACGGCGTGACGTGGCAGACCTACGGAGAGAACCTCGAAGAGAAACTAGGTCTTTTCAATCATCGTGGGCACCCGGCATCTGCAGCGGCAAGAAGCCTGTCGCAGCACCCGCTGTCGACGGCCCGGCCGGTGGCGAGCCCTCGACTTCGGCCGGCAGGGATTGCAAATCGCATCGGCCCGCCCCCATGCGGCCATGACATGGGTCATAAGTGTCAATAACGGGCGGCGTCGCATTGCCTCCACTATATAGTCACCGGCAAGCCCCACCTCGGAATCCGATCGACACAACGTGCTCGCCCCCTCCTCGTCCATTCCGGTCCCGTCGCAGACCAGGGCCATCGTGCTGCTGGCCGTTGCCGGGTTTGCCAGCCAGGCGATGGTGCGGTCGGCCGATTCGCTGCTGCCGCAGATCGCAGGCGACTTCGGCGTCACCGTCGGAGCGGCTTCGATCGTCGTTTCGGCCTATACGGTCGTGCACGGCTCGATGCAGCTCGTCAGCGGGCCGGTCGGCGACCGCGTCGGAAAATACCGCATGATCGCCATTGCCACGGCGCTCTGCGCGGTCCTGGTGTTCGCTTGCGGCCTCGCCTCCTCATTGCCGCTGCTGCTGGCCGCCCGGGTCGCATCCGGCATGGGGGCCGCCTGGATCATCCCGCTCGGCATGGCCTATATCGGCGACGTCGTCCCCTATGGCCGGCGCCAGCAGGTGCTCGGGCGCTACATGTCGGGCCAGATCATCGGCCAGTTGTTCGGCCAGGCGGCCGGCGGCGTGATCGGCGACGCGTTCGGCTGGCGCACCGTGTTCTTCGTGCTGGCCGGCCTGTTCGCAGTGGCTGCGCTGGGCCTGGCGCGGGAGTTGAAGGTCAATCCGCTCACCCGCGAGACCGCGCATTCCGCGGCGACATTTGCAAGCGTCGTGGCCGACTACAGGAGGATTCTCGGGTCGTCCTGGGTGCGGATCATGCTGCTGGCGGCGTTTCTCGAAGGCGCCTTCATGTTCGGCGCTTTCGCCTATGTGGGCGCCGACCTGCATGTTCGATTCGACCTCGGCTTCACCCTGGTCGGCCTCGTCATCGGCACGTTCGGAGTCGGCGGGCTGATCTATGCAGGCTTCGTGCGGCAACTGTTCACGCGATTCGGCGAGATCGGCCTTGCGAGCTATGGCGGCGCCACCCTCGGCATCGCCTATCTGATGCTGGCTGTCGCGCCGGCTTGGTGGGTGACGCCACTCGCGGTGACCATGGTCGGGCTCGGTTTCTATATGCTGCACAATACGTTGCAGACCAACGCCACCCAGATGGCGCCGGACGCCCGCGCCACCGGCGTGTGCCTGTTCTCGGCCGCCCTCTATATCGGGCAGCCCGTGGGCGTGTCGCTGGTCGCCCCGGTGATCGACCGGTACGGGGCGACGCCGGTGTTCTTCATGGTGGGAATTCTGCTGCCCGCGCTCGGCCTGTGGTTCGCAGGACGGCTCGCGCAAGGCAAGCCGACATAGGCTCCAAGCGATCGATATTCTCGATCTCGCGTCTCGCATCAGGCCCAAAAGTCCTCGCTGAGTGACGCCTCGTGCGGACGCGCACGACGACGTGAGGGATGACGGCGTTCCCGCCAATGGCGAAGGGCGCGTAGGCCGATACCAGCTCCAGCACTGAGACTCCGAGGTGCCGAGCGCGCACGAGATCGATGACTTGACGCCGGCATTGAGATCAGCGAGCAGCGCCAGCGTATCGGTTCCGATTGCCGCGCACGAAGGCGCGAGCCCACGCGCCTAGCCGGTCGGACGGATCTCGGTAGTGGCACTCGAGCATCCGACCGAGGTCGATGCGATCGGCTGCCGAATAGATGAACGGATAGCCCGCCCCCTCCGGCGCGATCTTCGATCTCGGCCGCTCCACCACATAGGTTTCCAGCTGCAGCCTGCTCTCGATCCGCAGTTCGGCAGCAGGTTCGGCGAATGATGCCATCGCGATGGAATTTCCGAACACGTCATGGACCCATCAGGCGATCGACGGCGAGCACGCCGACCCCGCCCCCATTCGTCAAGATAGCGAGACGCTTGCTCGCCGTATCTCAACTTCGCCGTATCCGCATCTCCGAGCGACAATTCAATCGCCGCCGCCACGCTGCCATGACACCTTCCGCCCCGCGTGGGCACACGCGACTATATAGGAGTCCGAAAACCCAGATGAATCCCCCACTTATGCGGTCGTCTAGCCGTTACCGCGCCACGAATTGCTGGCGAGATCATGTGCGCTGCGAAAGTCATTGACTTATGTCAACGGGCACCCGCGCCAACATTAATTTAGTGCGCCAATTATGTTGTTGGCAGCCTTGCGCCCAGAAATAAAGATCATATATTTGTTTATGGAAATGTAATCAGCGGTAACCACGAAGGAGAGGCACCCATGCGCCAGTTCACAATCGCAGCAGCTACCATCGCAATCGCAGCTCTGATTTCGGGGGCACCGGCTTCAGCCGAGAATATCCAGGGCGGGCCCATCAAGCAGAACGGCCAGTGCTGGCAGAAGCAAAAAGGGTCAGAGGCCGGCACCTTTGGATACTGGCAACCGTGCGTCGAAAAGGCCAACAGCGCCGTCGGACCGGTTCACCGCCCACGAGGGGCATAAGCAGTTCTTCGTGGCTAACCTGCTGGGCCCCACAGGTTTCTGTGGGGCCTTCTTCATGACCCAGAAAGTGGTCATCGCACCAAAGCCCAAATTGCCGATTCGAGGTCGCGGCTCAGCTTGGTCGAGGTCATGGTGAGAATATCGGTCATCAGTGCATCAACTGACGGGGGCCGGCTGCGCGGCGCAGGATAAGACGCACTGATGCTGGTTCGTTGGTGTGGTGCAATGGTGCATGGGATCGGAACAGGTCATGCCCGATTACTCCGGGGGATCGGAGTTGGAGAGGAATCGGTGCGGGGTACGAATGTCGACGCGGCCGACGGCGGTGCTACGCTTGACAATTCCTGCGGCTACCCCCAGATGAGGGAAGATTGGTTCATAAATATCGCGTGTAGTTGGCAGGTGCCGCCAGGGCCGACTGAACCAATTCGTTCCAGAAATCGTGATCATTTTCTCGGGCAGCCTACGAACAGCATCGGCCACGAGCAACGGTGGCGCACATTCCACCAGATCTGATTCTGATCCTTCGTGCTCCGCCTGGAGCATATTTCATCAGCCGTTATCAAGGAGGGAGCCATGCAGAATGGCCCAAAGACAGTCATGAGCACGCGCCAACCCAAACCGGCGGGGTCATTTGCTGCCCGCCCAAAGCGGTGGACACCGAGTACCGCCCGCCCCCAGTTGCACGGGTCTCAAAGCGCCCAAAGAAGCTACGAGCGATATCTCGCGCTTGCCCAGGAGGAAGCCCGGTCGGGGAATGTCGTTGCGGCGGAGAACTACTACCAACACGCCGAACACTATTTCAGATTGATGTCTTCGAACAGAGAAGCGACGTAGCCTTGCAAATTCGACGCCGGTCGAACTTGCCGCATCATTACTTCCATTTTGCAAATTCGACGCCCGCAGCGAGCGCATCTGATGGCATCCGCCGGAACAACGCTTCCACAGCGGGGTGAAATGATCTTGCCACCACCGTACGCGCGGCTCCGGGGCAAGCCCGTGTTCGACAAACAATTCGGCCAAGCAGATGGGGATGCCGACCGATGAGCCCTTCCTCAATCGCCGCGCCGAGGCCTTTGTCGGGCGCGTTTTCACCCTGGGAAAGCCCATCGTCGACGGCTCCGGCACCATCGGCATCGATGACACGGTATGGCGGATCACCGGCCCCGACACGCCCGCCGGCAGCAAAGTCAAGGTGACGCGCGTTGACGGCGCCGCGCTTCACGTCGAAACCGCCGCGCCGTAAGCGGTAGAGCATGATCCAGCAAAGTAGCCGTGGCGCGCTTTGATCAGACAGGGCCGATCAGAGGTCCAATTCGGAGGCAATTGACGGGGTTGAGGTGGTGGCGACCGCAGCGGCAAGCGCTGCCGCCACGTGGCCGCAGGCCGAACGGCTCTCGCCGCAATCTCTCGGGCATCACCCGACATGTTGCCAACAAGTGACCGGGACGTTGGCCCCCCTTCCCGGTCCCCTTCCCGGTCCCGACGCATGGCGGTGAACCTTCCGCCCGGCTGCCGGAGCTGCTTGGGAAGGGCGATCCGCAGTGACGGCGCGCCGACGCAAATAGGAAAAGCCCCCGGCGGTTGCAGGGCAATACCGGAGCAGCCTCATTGCCGTTGCTTTTGAGTGGGCGGTTAAAGCTGGCCTCAGGCTAGGGCAGTTGAGCGGGTCCTGCCGGTGCTTGCATTTGGCTTTGTCGTCGGTGATTTACTTGTCGGCTGCCGATATCTTCGCAGTTAGTCCGCATTCGGGGCACTTCAGCAGCTTTATGATATTTTCGGTCATGCTTTTGCCCGCTGTTCTTTCACTTGCGGCGCGAGAAGCTTGGGAGCGGGAGATCGCGCGCTGCGCGAGTTCGTGGGCCGTCGGCCTTCTTGCAGGCGGGAGCGCGGATGTCCTCAGCCGCTGACGCCTGTGAATTCACGGCCGGACGGCACAAGAGGGTACGCCCGGCCACCCGCCGGAAATTTGACGGCACACGAGAACGTGAAGTGATGCGAAGGCGCCCCCCGAGTCGTGGCTAGTGTTTTGCTTTGATGGGCTAAATCTGGGTGACGACGCGGGATTTCCTCACGGCGTTCACGATATCGTGCGACCTATTTCCGCCACCGTCATGACCTGACCAAACGGCCTAGGCTTTATGACCACAAGGAACAATTGTTTTGGGACGTGGTTGTGGTTCAGGTAAGCCCCACCTATGTGGAATAGCATATCGGTTAAAGAGGGAATCTGTAATGGTCGATTTAGCTGTCTTAGCAGCCGGAATTTTCACGATAGGAACTCGTTATCGGATTTGGTGCCGGCTACCTTGTCAGAAGTCAGATCTCAGTTCGTCGCCGGCGAAACTACTACCGCCGAAATTGGGCGTAACTTGTGACCCATTCGGCTTTTTCCCGCTGGGCCGAAGCGGGGAACCCGACCGGAGTTGTGCAGAGGTTCAACCTCTCTGTCGGCGAGGCGCCCCAAGCCGGGCTCTCTTTTCAATGCCCAAGAAGTGCCTAAGAGGTCCTTGGGCTTATCATTACCATGCTGCAGCTGACCTTCATTGAAGTGGTCCAACGCCACGTCAAGCCGGCGCTGTCCGAAAATGGATTGATCCGATAGCTCAAGCCATTTCTGGGCCATCGAGAGCAATGTGGCGCGCGCGCTCAAGTCGGCTGTCTTGCCGGCCGACTCAATGCACTCTGCCGCTGCTGCTCTAAACCGAACTTTTCCAGCGAACAGGATCGGCGCCAGTGCGCTACGAATGTGGTGTTCGACATAGTAGGCCAGCATGCACAAGAACACGTGCGCTTTCACGCGATGTCCGAGCCAGTGGTGCACGGGCCGCACCTGTAGATCGACACCTTTCAGCGTGCGGAAGGCCCGCTCGACCAGCGCCAAGTTCTTGTACGCCGCTACTGCCGCCTCGGAACCGATTTTGTCCGCCGGCCGACTGGTGCGGATCACATAGATGCCGTCGAGCCGTGCCTCGGCTGCGATCTCCTCCTGCCTGCGGTGTAACGTGAAGTGGCCGTCGGCAATATCGAGCGCGAAGTGCTTCTTCATCTTGTGTTTGTCGATCACGGCTCCGACCGCGAGCCCGATCACACCGACATCATGCTTTGCGGGCTTGCGCCGCACCGCATGCACAAGGCGTGTCAGCCGACGTTCCGTTGCCTGCAGAAGCTCCTCGCGCTTTCCTCGCCCGCTCCTCGGCCCCGCGTTGACGACCAGAATCGTGTCCATTGACGGCTACGCCGGCATCGCAGTCACGGCGCGGCGTGCATGCGCATAAAGCACCGCAGCCGCGCAGGAAGCCATCCGTGAACGCACAGAATCCGCCCGCGAGGTCAGAACAATCGGGACCCGCGCCCCGAGGACGAGCCCCGCCGCATCGGCCTTGGCGAGATAGATCAGGTTCTTGGCCAGCATGTTGCCGGCTTCGAGATCGGGCACCACGAGTATCTGGGCACGCCCTGCCACCTCGGATTTGATGCCCTTGATCTTCGCCGCCTGGGGATCGATGGCATTGTCGAAGGCGAGCGGCCCGTCGAGGATACCGCCCGTGATCTGCCCCCGGTCGGCCATCTTGCAGAGCGCGGCGGCGTCGATGGTCGACGGAATTTTCGAGGTCACCGTTTCCACCGCCGAAAGTATGGCGACGCGCGGCGTGCCGAGGCCCACCTGTGTGAACAGATCAATGACGTTCTGGACGATGTCGCGCTTGGTATCGAGATCGGGAAAGATATTGATCGCCGCATCGGTGATGAAGAGCGTTTCGGCGTAGGTTGGAACATCCATGATGAAGACATGGCTGATCCGCCGTGCGGTGCGCAGGCCGGTCTTGCCCGAGGTTACCTCGCGCATGAGCTCATCCGTGTGGAGGCTGCCCTTCATCAGAAGCTCGCCCTTGGATTCGCGGATGAGTTCAACCCCCTTTGCCGCAGCTGTTTCGCTGTGGGGCACGTCGACGATCTCAAAACCGTCGATGCGGAGGCCGTGTTCGCGCGCAACCGCGGAAATCTTGGCGGCTGGCCCAACCAGGACCGGAACGATCAGGCCGGCTTGGGCGGCTTCGACCGGGCCACGCAACGAGGTCTCGTCGCACGGGTGTACGACGATCGTGCGCGCGGCAGGAACCTCCTTCGCCCGGGCCACGAGCCGCTCGTACTTGGTGGGCGGCGGCGCGGCGAACGGTCCGATTGCCGAGATGGCCCCGATCTCGCTGTCCTTGTCGGGGGTCATGATCACTTCTCCCGTACTGAGATGTACCGGCTGTGCCAAGACCGCATCAGGACGCTTTTGCCTGACGTTCCTTTCGAATCTGGCGAAAGGGTGTGGGACCCGTAATGCCACCTTGATCGATACCGAAGAGCCGGGCGATCTCGCTCAGTCTCGCGCTTTCCTCGGCGGAAAATGCGCCGCGCGCAGCCAGCACCTGCCTGATCAGATCGAACGCCTTCATCCGCGTGTCGGTATCGGGCGGAAGCATTGACGGAATTGCGGCGAGTGCCGCTTCCTGATCGATCAGCAACACGTTGAATTGCTCGCGCACGAGCGCCTTGAAGGCCGACAAGGTCAGATCGGTGTGAGTTGCCGAATGCGCCGAAGCGCTTCGAACCCGCGCTCGTCGATCGCGGTCCGCGTCATGCCCGCATAGAGGAGGCCGCGAATGACCGCCGCACGCAACCCGCCCTCGCGAATCCCGGCTTTGAGTTCGGCAATCCGTTTCTGCAGGAGTTCGCGATGCAACGGGCTCTTGGGCGCCTTCCGCACCGGGCGCGTCGAAGCAGGGTCGACGCCGACCGCAGCCTGAAGTGTCGGCGAACCGTACACGGCGAGGAACGTCCGCTCGGCCATCGCCTCGGTCAGGTCCCGCCACGCGTCGAGCGCGGCGACGATTTGACGGGACGCAGTCTCCTGCATGGCGATGAACGGATTGTCGCCGGCCACGGGCTTGCGATCCTTGCGAACCTGGTCGGCGGCAACGGCGACAGCGGCCATCATTGGGTTCTCATTGGAGAACAGCTCGTACTGCAGCCGCAAAGGGTGCATCTGCTGCATCCATTCCGCCAGCGGAGTACTCACCATGCCGCGAATCATGGGCTGCGCAAACGTCCGGTACAACGCGAGATTGATCTCGGAAACCCGGGCGGCGGTCGCAAACCGGCGCTCATCGGCGGCATCGTTGCCGCCAAGGGCGCGAATGTCGTCCAACGTCCTCACTTCGCAACGCATCACCCAATTTCCGGTTACGAGGTCGGGGTTACCAGTGTCCTCGGTTTTTTTCTCCAAGACGGCCTCATAGAGACCGGGCGGCAGCGCATCGATTAAATCGATATTGCTCGAAAACTCGCCGTGCTCCTTTTTGGCGACGCCCCCGGAAACGAAGATGCCCAGGTGCCCGACGGTTTCATGAATGGTGTAGACGATCGTCTGTCCGTAGGACCGTATCTCGTCGACGTTCTCGTACAGATCGAGAATCCATCCAAGCGCCTGCTGGGGCGGCGTGATATTGTCGCCCTTGGAGCAGAACACCACGATGGGAGAGCGGATGGCGCGAAGGTCGATTGCAGTGCCGTCTGATGTCTTGATTTCTCCTGCGGCGAGCTTGTTGCCGATGAACAGTTCGTCGACGATGAACTGGATCTCTTCGGCATTGAGATTGACGTGGCCGCCCCACCAGCGTTCGAATCCGAGGTAGCGCGGCGCTTCGGTATCGATCTTGGAATAGAGGTTGTACGGCTTGCTCCACAGCGTATTCGCCGGATTCTGGTTCTCGAAATTCTGCACCAGACAAGCGCCGTCGAACTTGCCGTGGCCGAGATCGCCGGCGAGAGCGGTCAGCCAGCTGCCGCCGAGCAGGCCGCCGCTGTAACGCATTGGATTCTTGCCGTGCACGCCCGCCCAGTACGACAGCGGCGATCCGGCGACGATGATGGGGCCGAACAATTCAGGGCGGATCGCGGCGAGCATCATCACTGCCCAGCCGGCCTGGCAGTTTCCGATCACGCAGGGCTTGCCGTCGGCATCGGGATGCAAGGCAATGACTTTTTCGAGAAACACCGCTTCGGCGCGGGCAATATCACCGATGGTCTGGCCCGGCATGGGATCGGGCAGGAAGCCGATGAAATAGCAGGGGTGGCCGGCCTTGAAGGCAACGCCGATCTCGCTGTCGGCCTTGAATCCGCCAATGCCCGGGCCGTGGCCGGCGCGGGGGTCGACGATCACGAAGGGACGCTGTGTCGCATCGATTTCGACGCCCGCCGGCGGAACCACCCGCGCGAGCACGTAGTTGACCGGCCGCTGGAGCGTGCGGCCGTCATTGACGAGCTCGACTTCGTATTCGAGCACGTGTGGAGCGGTCTCGGCCATATGCTCGCGATACTGGTTGCCGCGCTGGCGCATCACGTCCCAGACCAAGACGCTCCGCTGCCCCGCATCGATCATGAATTCCATGGCCGGGGCGAACATACCGAATGCCGAGGCAAACGAGGCTGCGCCGATCGAAGACGTCTGCGTTTCATTGGATGGCACTGTTTTGCTCCTTCGGTCCATTCATGTTCGATTTTGAATTTTACAAATAATACTAGAAATATAAAAAGCACTTCCGTTGATGTGGATCAATAAGCACTAAAGATGTCTGGCATAAAAATTTTCCGTTATTTGAAGATGCAGGCAACGAGATCGAGGGATCAGGATCATGGCAGGACAAAATGGGGGCGACGCGGCCAAGTCATGGCCGACCTTTTTCGGATTCGCGCAGGGGCAAACGCAGGCTGCAACCGCCTTGCAGAAGGAGCTTCTGGAAGCATACGAACGAGCGAGCCATGCATGGCTCACCCGCGTGCAATCCGAGGTGGCGATGTGGTCAGAGCTGGCTACGAAGCTGACGGCAACGCGATCGGTTCCGGATGCTCTCGAAGCGTACTCGAACTGCGTGTCGAAGCGGATGCAAATGGCCGCCGAAGACGGACGACGCCTATTTGAAGAAGGTCAGCAGATTACGCAAAAAATCAATCAGTCATTGACCAATGGATGGCGGACGGGAAAGCACCTGAGATCGAACTCGGGGCATCCGTGATCGTCGATGCCATTCGTATGCCGAGTGATCGTAACCAGCGGAAAATAGAAGCCAGATTGAGAGAGATGTTCATGGACCAAACGCGAGCGAGCAACTGACGCTTTGCAGCAACCTACGGACGAGTGGGCGAAATTGATCCAAAAGCTCCGCTGGATCGGCTTGGACGAGGAAGCGCAGCGCCTGCAGCTGGCGGTGCGCAGCCTGCCTCCCGGAAAGAGCAGAGTCCGTTTCGGCCGGTCCGTTCGACACGGATTGAACGGATTTCTGGCCGCCCAAGGAGGGCGGCCGCAAAAAGGTCTGGCGTATGCAAACGATCTCCGTCGAACAGTCGGTTGCCATCATCCCCGACGGCGCGACCCTGATGATCGGTGGGTTCATGGGCGTGGGCACGCCGGAGCGCCTCATCGACGAGTTGGTGCGGCGCAAGACGCGCAATCTCACCGTGATCGCCAACGACACTGCGTCACCAGGCCGCGGAATCGGCAAGCTCGTCGAGGCGAGGCTGCTGCGCAAGGCTATCGTGAGCCATATCGGCCTCAATCCGGAGACCCAGCGGCAGATGATGGCTGGGGAACTCGAAGTGGAACTTGTCCCGCAGGGAACGCTGATCGAGCGCATCCGCGCCGGCGGGCATGGGCTCGGCGGGATCCTGACGCAGACCGGCATCGGGACGCCGGTGGAGACCGGCAAGCAGCGGATCGATCTGAACGGCAAAAGCTATCTGCTCGAAACCGCGCTGCGCGCCGACTTTGCGCTGGTGCAGGCATTCCTGGCCGATTACCTGGGCAACCTGAGTTACGCGCTGACGGCCCGCAATTACAATCCGGTGATCGCGATGGCGGCCGACACGGTCATTGTCAGTTCGGACAACATCGTCCCGGTCGGCGTGCTGTCGCCCGATCACGTTGTGACGCCGGCGCCGCTGGTCGACTACCTCATTGCAAATTGACGAGGGATCGAATGGAGCCCCAGACCGTCATCGCGCGTCGGATCGCACGGGAGCTTTCGCCGGGGATGCTGGTGAATCTGGGCATCGGGATTCCGACGCTGGTCGCAAACTTCGTGCCGGAGGGCATGCATGTGTTCTTCCAGTCGGAGAACGGACTGATCGGCACCGGCGCGCCGCCCGAGGAAGGCATGGCGCATCCGACGCTGACCGACGCAGGCGGCCGCCCGGTCACCGCGCTTCCCGGCGCCAGCACATTCGACAGCGCAATGTCGTTCGGTGTCATCCGCGGCGGTCACCTCGACCTCACGGTCCTCGGAGGCCTACAAGTCGATCAGGAGGGCCATCTTGCCAATTGGATGATCCCCAACAAAATGGTGCCCGGCATGGGCGGAGCGATGGACTTGGTGACTGGCGCCAAGCGCGTCATCGTTGCCATGCAGCACACCGCCAAAGGCGCCGCCAAAATCGTCAAGAAATGTACACTACCCATCACTTCGTTGCGCCCGGTGGATCTGGTCGTCACTGAACTGGCGGTGATTTCATTCCATGATGGCCGTGCATTCCTGGTCGAGACGGGGCCCGAAGTATCCGTCGCCCAGGTCGTTGCCGCGACCGAGGCGGCACTTACAATCCCCGATCAGGTTCCGGAAATGGCGTTGTCAGGCCAAGCTTCCTGCAATTGAGAGATGGTGAGATGCCCTCAAGCAAGCCGGACTGGAAAACGAACCAAGACATCGCCGCAGGGAGAGGTGCCACCGTACAGGAATTCCTTGCAACCGTTGGAGACGACAACCTTGAAATCGATGTCGCTCCCTGGGGGGAAGGCCATCTGAGGATCAACGGCCGGGAAATTGCACACATCAAAGACGAAAAAGACCGACGGCAAGTCTTTCCGAAGCTCGAAACGATTGCCGATCGCTACCTGGAGGAGCATCCACCGAAAACAAAAGGAAATCTTCCATGATTCCCGTCGTGAAGGCAAAGCTCCTCGAAGGCAAGAGGGGCCTCATCGTCGGCATTGCCAACGAAAATTCCATCGCCTGGGGCTGCGCGAAGGCGTTCCGCGCGTTCGGGGCCGAAGTCGCGGTGACCTACCTCAATGAGAAGGCAAAGAAATACGTCGAGCCCCTCGCCCGCGAGTTGGAATCTCCGATCGTGATGCCGCTCGACGTGGGCACCCCGGGCCAGATGGAGGCGGTGTTCCAACGGATCACCAAGGAGTGGGGCAAGCTCGATTTTGTCGTCCACTCCATCGCCTTTTCTCCGAAGGAGGCGCTGCAGGGACGTGTCGTCGACGTGAACTCGGGACGGCTTCCTCACCACCATGGACGTGTCGTGCTGGACCTTCATCCGCATGGCCCATCTCGCCGAGCCCTTGATGAAGAAGGGCGGGACTTCTTCACGATGACCTATTACGGCAGCCAGATGGTGGTTAAGAACTACAACATCATGGGCGTCGCCAAGGCCGCGCTGGAGAGCGCGGTGCGCTACCTTGCAGCCGAACTCGGCCCCAAGGGCATTCGTGTTCATGCGATCTCGCCCGGGCCGTCGTGGCGATCATGCTCATCGTCAGCATGCTTTTGTTTTCCCGGCTGGTTCAGCGGCTGAGCGACCTGCAGATCACGAACGTGCTCCATCTGACCGGAGACAAAGGTCGCGAGGTCATTCGCGATATGTTCGGACGCCTCGACGGCAAACCTACTGCTGCGCAGGCGCCCGGAGAGCGGGCCGCCGCCGCTGCGCAACTCGGCCCGGCCACCCAGACCGTGAGGTATTCGGGGGCGCCGCGTACGATCGCAAAACTGGATATCGGGTGTCGCCAGGCACAACGGGCCGAGGGCGTCATCGTGATGATTTGCGCAGTAGGCGACACCGTGGTCGAGGGTACGCGGCCAGGAATCCAGCGCGCGGCGTGTTGGTAGTGGCGCATGATCCGCGTATCATCCCGTTCGCCAATCGCATCATTCACATTGAGGACGGACGCATCGTCGGCGAGGAGCCGGGCGCCGCGGGCCGCCACTCGAAGATTAGCGATCTCCTTCGCATCGACGAAAGCGAAGACCGCATCGGATTGCAGCGATAGAGTGACAAAGTGACGACAAACTCTTCTCCGACCATCCGGGAAGCCGAAGCCGATCCGCTGTCGCTCGCGGTCAACCCGCGGGCGGCCATCGAAGCGATCCCACGCGCCTACAATTTTGCCGAAGACATCCTCGAGCGCAAACCTCAAGGCCGGCCCCGCCAATAAGCCGGTCTATATCGATCCGCGTGGGGCCTGGATCTATGGCCAACTCGCCGAGCGCATCGACGGCTTTGGCTGCGTGCTTCGCTCATTGGGTATCCGGCGTGAGGAGCACGCGCTCCTCACGCTCCTCGACACAATCGACTGGCCCACCGCTTTTCTCGGCGCCATCAAGGCCGGTATCGTTCCGATTCCGGTCAATACGCTGATGACCGAGGACGACTACCGGTTTGTGCTCACCGACAGCCGCGCAAAGGCGCTGGTCGTATCGGAGGCGCTGTACCCGAAATTCGCCAACCTGATCGGGTCGGCTCCCGACCTTATATACGTGATCGTCTCGGGTGAGAACGCCGGCGGCCATCGCCGGTTCGAGGATGTGCTCGCAGACGCGCGTCGGGAATCCTCTACCGCACCGACGACGCGGGACGATATTTGCTTCTGGCTTTACACCTCAGGCTCGACTGGGAGGCCCAAGGCCGCGGTGCATGTCCATGCCAGTTTGCAACTCACTGCCGATCTCTATGCGCGCGGGGTCCTAGGCCTGAAAGAGAGCGATGTCTGCTATTCCGTGGCGAAGCTGTTTTTCGCGTACGGGCTTGGCAATGCCTTAACCTTTCCTATGGCGGTCGGCGCCACAACCATTCTCTCACCCGAGCGCCCCACGCCCGACAGCGTCGCCACGATCCTGCGCGCGCATTCGGTCACGGTGTTCTATGCGGTCCCGACGTTCTATGCCACCTTCCTCGCCAGTCCCGCCGCTCCCAAGCGCGCGGATTTGAAGCTCCGCTATTGCATTTCTGGCGGCGAGGCATTGCCGGCTCAGCTCGGCCGGCACTGGAAGGAACGCTATGGAGTCGACATTCTCGACGGCATCGGCTCTACTGAAATGCTGCACATTTTCCTCTCGAACTATCCGGGTGACGTGAAATATGGGACCACCGGCAAGCCGGTGCCTGGCTATGATGTCCGGCTGGTCGACGACCACGGAAACGTAATCGAGACCAAAGGCGAGATGGGCGAACTGCAGGTACGCGGTCCCACGGCGGCAATCATGTACTGGAATGATCGAGAAAAGTCGCGCGGCACCTTCCTGGGCGAATGGACGCGCTCCGGCGATTATCCAGGACGAGGACGGCTACTACGTTTTTTGCGGGCGGAGCGACGACATGCTCAAGGTTGGCGGCCTATACGTGTCGCCGATCGAAGTGGAAGGCGCGCTCTGCACCCATCCTGACGTATTGGAGGCGGCTGTTGTCGGCTGGCAGGACGAGGATAAGCTGATCAAGCCCAAGGCTCTCGTCGTGCTCAAATCCGCGGGAAAAGCGGACGAGGAACTTGCTCAAGGGCTGAAGGAGCACGTCAAGATCGCACTCGCACCTTACAAATATCCGCGTTGGATAGAATTCCGCAAGGAGCTCCCAAAGACGACGACTGGCAAGATCCAGCGTTTCAAGCTCAGAGGCGGGAGTCGGCCACTGTGAATTCACGGATGCGCTATCTCTCATCGCATTCATCGATCGTGATTGAGGTGGTCCCGTTTTGTCTGACCAGATTTTCCGTCGTCGGCAACGGTTATCGACTGGGCGCCGGATGCCTCGACCGGCCAAGCAGCGGCGATTATTATTTCGAAGGCGTCAACGTGGCGCGGCTGAGCGAGCCGGAGCTCGCGCGCATCCGCAGCGAGCAACTCGGTTTCGTGTTCCAGAGCTTCAACCTTCTCGCGCGCACCAGCGCGATCGAGAACGTCGCGCTGCCGCTGTTCTATGCGACCACCAACCGGTCGGGCCGCAGCTCTCGCTTCGAGCGGGCTCGCGAAGCGCTCGCGCTGCTCGGTCTCGGCGACCGCGGCCGCAATACGCCCGGCCAGCTCTCGGGCGGCCAGCAGCAGCGGGTCGCGATCGCGCGCGCATTGATCAACAGGCCGGGTCTGCTCCTTGCCGACGAGCCCACCGGCAATCTCGTGAAACTTGCGGGCCATCCGGTGATCGGAACGTGGTTCCTGCTCGCGGAGCTAGGCGTCGTCCCCGCTCAAGAAGGCGGCGTGCACGTTTTGCAGCAAACCGGCGCGGGCGTCCTGCCGGTGGAGATTCGTTTCAAGGATGGGCGGCCGCTGCACGTGACCATGACGCAGAAGGAAGCCGCCTTTCGTCCCGTCAAAATCAACAAAAAGGCTCTTGCCGCGGCGCTTGGCCTCACTCCGAAGGATCTTGATCCAAAACTCGAGGCGGAATACGTATCCACCGGCATCTTCAATCTGATCGTGCCACTCCGTAGTCGCGCCGCGCTCGGCAAAATCGTCATGAACATGATCGAGCTGCGAAAACTGCTCGGAAAAAACGGCACGATGGCCTACTGCTTCACCTGCGGCCCCAATGGGAAAGTATTTTCTCGCGGGATGCTGCCCTGGGAACAATACGAGGATGCCGCCACCGGCTCCGCTGCAGGTTCGCTCGGGGCGTATCTCGTCCGTCACGCCAAGCTCGGTCCGGGACACACGCTCAGCATCCTCCAAGGCGAAGAAATGGGACGCCCGAGCCACATCGAAGTGGAAGTAACGCAAGCGGGAAGAAACTTGTGCCGCGAGTCAGTGGCGCCGCCGTAAAAGTCTTCGAAGGCACCATTCAGATCTGATGCCATCCAGGCGCACATACACCCGCATCGACAAAACGATCGCTACGGCGCCGCCATCGTCTTCCGGAACGCGTCCAGAATGCCGTTCACGAACGACCCCGATTCTCCGACGAAAATTTCTTCGCCAGCTCGATCGCTTCGTTGAGCACAACCTTCGGTGGCGTGTCTGTTGACTCAGTTCATAGATCGCCAGCCGCAGGATCGCGCGATCGATCGCCGCCAACCGTCGAACCGCCAGTTGTCCGCGTGCTTCACGATCAGCTCGTCGAGAACCGCCGCCTCCCTCGTCGTGCCCTCAAACAAGTGATTCGCAAAGTTACGCGTGGCGTCGGCAGCCTTGGCGCCACGCCAAAACTTTACTTCCAGCTTGGTGGGATCCTGCTGGCTCATGTCCCATTGAAAAAGCATTTGCATCGCGAATTCGCGGGATTTGGTGCGCAGCGACACGATTACTTCCGCCGCGTCTTCCCGGCTCCGTTCAGGCGCGGGTCTGCCAACTCGAAGCTTTTGAGAAAGCCAGGACCATCTCGATCGCGGCGAGGCCGGCTTCGATCTGGCTTTCCTCGGGCGAACTCAGCGTAGGTGACCGCAGCTTCGAGATGGCTGATGGAGTTACACCCGTTCGGCCCGACGCAATTCGCGGCCCGGGTAACTTCGACTACGTATGATGACGGTCTGGCCGACCAGGAGGGCACCCAGATCTCGCTCCGCGACGTCGATCAGCGCCCAGACGACAGAATTATCCGCGACCCTAAACAGCACGTCACCGGGCTGCGCGCGCATTCCCTCGATGGCATTGCGCTCAAGGACGATGCCGTCGCGCGGCGCCAGCCAATCGATCGCGATCGGAACGGAGCCTGTTTTTTCCATGGCGGCGATCGCGGCGTCGGGAACGTCAAGGTTCATCAACCGCTGCCGCGAGCCGCGCCCATAGGCTACGCTGCCGCCCGTGGTCTTTGAATTGATGGTGGCGATGTATTCGGCGGCAGCGGAGGAGATCAACGGGCTGTAGATTTCCATCAAAGGCTGACCTTTGGTGACCCTGGTGCTGGTAGTGACATTTGCGACTTTCTGAACCCAACTTTCCGATCGCATCGATATAACCGAGATGCGGCGCTCATCGAGCTGGATTGTGCCCGGCGCGCGAATGGACGTACGGATCACCCGCGGGACCGCAGGCTCGGATTTCACGCCGGTGCGTTGAATTTTCCCTGGTGAAAGTTTCACCGATCCGTCATCGATGTCCTCGCCCTCGTAGACCGGGATGTAATCCATCCCCATCGATCCTTTTTTGGAACTGGCGAGGTGTCCGCCAACCCCATCGGGTTACGGTAGGACTTGATCTTGCGGTCCGTCGCCACGCCGTTGCAGGAACGACGGCAGGTTCCTCTTCGAAGCTGAGATCCGCGCCGGCCGGCACGGCACGGTAGTCCCGGCCGTCGGGGTCTTCTTGGGCGTCGACGAGTAGAACGGACAGCCGTCCGGATCCTGATAATAGATCGGCTCGTCGCTGGTCTGCGCCGCCGCCGGCGAAACCAGCGCCACGTCGATGGGTTCGTCGAATGAAGGTGCCCGCGGACACCGACAATCCGCCGCCCACCGCCGCTATCATAGCGGCGACGGCGGCACCCGCGAGGATGGCGCGCTTCATTTTTGCGCCGTGATGACGAGCTTGCTTTCGACCGTCCCGGTCTCGCCTTGCACCTTCGCGCCAAGCGAGAGCAGCCATTTTCCTTCCATCCCGAAGGCTGCCTTGAAGCGGTAGCTGCCCGGCTCGCCGCCCGGCTCGCGCGCGATCTTGGTGGCCATCTCCGGCATGCCCTCCGGTGCCATGTCGAGACGGGTGGCAAAGATCACTGCGTCAGGCACCGGCTTTCCGGTCTTCTTGTTGACGAGCTGGACGGTGACGATCTTGTCCTTGCCGACGGCAACGGTCGGCTCGACCAGCTTGAATTCGTAGTCCTTGATCTCGGCGCGGGCGATGCTGCGAAGCCGATCACGGCAATGCCGATGAGCGCCGCCTGAAAGGCGCGCGAGATGTTGAACGTCTTCATTTGCAAAATCCTCTGATGTCATGGTCCTGCCGCAAGGCGGCATGCGTCGATCCCGCGCGATCAAGCCGCGCGGCAGCAAACGGCGTCGTGACGCCGTTCAGACCAGAATTCGAGGCGGATGTTCGGGAGGCGGGTGGCCGAGGCCATCGGGCCGGGAATCGTTGCGCTGGAGCGCAATGGTGTCGGAAACAATCGGGAACGGATGCGAGGACGGTTACCGACATGCCCGCGAAGCATATGGACCCGCAAGCCGCCATGAAGACGCACTTGTCGCAATCAACCGGCACCGGTGCCTTCGACGGACAGCACGGCATGTCGTCTGCCATCTCGTCCATCGTGGCCGATGTCGACATTTCGATCCGCCATCGCAGGCATAGAAGCCTGCGATGGTGTCCCCGCCATGACCGGCCGGGAAACAGGCGCCATGACAAGGCCCGCGATCATCAGGATCGCGAGCAGCCGACGTATGGCGAAATTGCGGTTCACGGGATTAAACTCTCAAAAACTAGCGGCGATAAAAAGGCTACAAGCTTAAAGGTTATGGAACTCTACCTCAGCTGCATTGATCGGTATCAAGTTGGCCAACAAATTCGATGTCCGAAAAGGGTGCCCGGCTCAACCGGTCGACGCAACACTTTATCTTCGAGGGACAAGATGGAGTGTAGCGATGGATCAGGGCTTTCGTCGAGGGTTTACAACGGCCGAGAAGACGGAGTTATGGGATCGATGGCAGCGCGGGGAGTTGCTCAAGGCGATCGGTCGGGCGTTTGGTAAACCGTCATCGTCGATTTATTTCCAGGTGTCACCGCACGGTGGGATTCGTCCAGCTCCCCGGCGCCGCTCGCGGTTGGCGCTGACGCTCTCGGAACGCGAGGAGATATCGAGAGGCATTGCGGTACATCGATCGGCAAGATCGGTGGCTGGGTTGCTGGGCCGCTCGCCCTCGACGGTGAGCCGGGAAATCAGCCGGAACGGAGGCTATGATGGCTACCGAGCGGCGCTGGCTGACGAGAATGCCTGGAAACGAGCCCGCCGCCCGAAACGCTGTAAGCTGGCGACCAATCCCTGGTTGCGACAGGCGGTGGCCAGCAAGCTGAGATTAAATTGGGCGCCCGAGCAGATAGCCGGCTGGCTTAACAGAGCCCATCCTGAAGGCGAGCGTTATCAGGTGTCCCACGAGACGATCTATCGCAGTCTATTCGTTCAGGCCCGCGGGGTGCTTAAGAAAGAGTTGCTTTGCCATCTTCGATCGAAGCGCACGATCCGTCGATCGAAACAGGCGGGCCTCCATGGCGATGGACGGGGACAAATCAAGGATCCCGTCTCGATCCGTGCGCGACCGGCCGCGGTTGAAGATCGGGCGGTGCCTGGCCATTGGGAGGGCGATCTGTTGTCCGGGTCCAAGAACAGCTATATCGCGACTCTGATCGAACGTCATACCCGTTACGTGATGTTGGCGAAGGTGGCCAATAAAGACACCCAGACGGTCGTATCCGCGCTCATCAAGCAGGCAAAAAAGCTGCCGAGCGAGCTGTATAAATCGCTGACCTGGGACCGGGGCAAGGAACTTGCGGATCATCGACAATTTACGCTGACGACCAACATTGACGTCTACTTTTGCGATCCGCAAAGCCCGTGGCAGCGTGGGTCAAATGAGAACACCAATGGTCTGCTGAGACAGTACTTCCCCAAGGGCACCGACCTGTCGGTGCACTCGCAAGCCCATCTGAACAAAGTGGCGCGTCAGCTCAACGAACGGCCACGTGAGACCTTGCAATTTGAAACCCCAGCAGAGAGATTTAACGCTTGTGTTGCGTCGATCGGTTGAGCCGGCAGCCATAACCGGACTCATGCAGCGCAGCAAAAAAGATCGCTATTCGATCACCTCGTCAGCTCGGTCAAGCAGCGAGAGTGGGACGGTGAGGCCAAGCGCCTTGGCTGTCTTGAGGTTGATCATCAGCTCGAACCGCGTCGGCTGCTGAACTGGAAGATCGGCGGGCGTGGCGCCCTTGAGGATCTTGTCGACGTAACCCGCTGCACGCCGATACAATTCAGCGAGATTTGCCCCGTACGACATGAGGCCGCCAGCCTCCACATCTTCTCTAAGTCCATTAAGCGACGGCAAATGCTCGGCGAGCGCGAAGTCCGCAATACGCTTTCGATATGTATTGGTGAACGGGTCTTCGACCGTATCTAACGCGTCGGGGTGTTGCCGTCTCGCCGCTTCGAATGCGCCATCGAGGTCGTCCGGATCCCGCACTTCCAAAGATTGAACCTCGATCCCCAAAATCTGGCCTGCGGCTTGGGTCTCCTTGAAGACGTGCGCAGAATACGGATTGGCCGCATTCCAAAGCACGGACACGCGAGCGAGCCGGGGAAGCAGCTCCTTAAGCAATTCCAGTCGCTTGCCACCGAGATCCGGCACCATCAGGCTCATTCCCGTGACGTTGCCACCGGGCCGCGCCAGACTGGCAACGAGCCCGCTCCCCAATGGATCGCCAGCGGCAGTCATGACGATCGGAATGGTCGAGGTGACCCGCTTGGCCGCCAGCGGCGCGAGCGTTCCCATTGCGACAATGACGTTGACGTTGAGGCGAACCAGTTCCGCCGCCAACTCGGGCAACCGTTCGAGCCGATTGTCCGCGTAGCGATGCTCGAAGGCGACGTTTTTTCCATCGACCCATCCCAACTCCCGCAAAGCACCGGAAAAAGCAACCCAACTCGCTCCGTTCTGCGCGGGCCTGGTGCCTGCGCTGAATAGGCCTATCGTGTATCTCTTTCCGACCTGCTGTGCGACAGCACGGAGCGGCCGCGCTGCCACAGCGCCGCCGATTGCCGCAATGAACTCTCGCCGCCTCATTCGATCACCTCCTCGGCGGTACCGAGCAAGAGCAGGGGCACGGTGAGACCGAGCATCTTGGCAGTCCTGAGGTTGATGATGAGCGTATAACTGTCCGCCCCGAAGCCTTCCATCAACACGCCGACACGACGCATCTGATTAGGCTGCTGCCCCAACACCGCGCCCGGCCACGCCGCCGCACCTGCAACGCCCGCGATGAATTCCCGCCGTCGCATGCAGGCCCCCAACGCTCAAGACGGGGAACAGTACAGGCCCAAGCGCGCTCTATGGAAGGGCAGAAGCGGGTTTTTGCTCCCTATGTTTAGTTTTGCCGATGTCCGTTAATGGGATGGTCCGGCCGTGCTCCTGTCCCCACCAGCAATAGAATGCTGGGAAGGGGCGCCAAAGACAAGGAGCACGCTATGTCTCAGACATTCAACGCCGCAGTTTCCGTGGTTGGCATCGATATCGGCAAGAACTCGTTCCATATTGTCGGCCACGATAAGCGTGGTGCCATCGTGCTGCGGCAGAAGTGGTCGCGTGGCCAAGTAGAAGCACGCTTTGCCAACATGCCGCCGTGCCTGGTCGGCATGGAAGCCTGCGTCGGCGCGCATCATCTCAGCCGCAAACTTAGGGCACTTGGCCACGATGCCCGGCTGATGCCGGCGAAGTATGTTCGTCCCTATTCCAAGGGACAGAAGAATGACTTCCGCGATGCCGAGGCAATCGCCGAGGCGGTGCAGCGACCGACGATGAAGTTCGTGGCGACGAAGACCGCCGATCAGCTGGACCTGCAGGCGCTGCACCGGGTACGGGAGCGGTTGGTCAGCCAGCGCACCGGCGTCATCAATCAAATCCGCGCCTTCCTGCTGGAACGCGGCATTGCGGTGCGCCAGGGGTTACGGTTTTTACGCAGCGAGCTGCCGCGCCTATTGACGACACCCCCGGACGTTCTGTCACCCCGCATGGTCCGGATCGTCGAAGACCTGGCCGGCGATTGGCGTCGGCTCGACGAGCGGGTCGAGCGACTATCGGACGAGATCGAAGCGATCGCGCGCCAGGATGCCAGTTGCGAGCGGCTGATGAGCGTGCCCGGTGTTGGACCGATCATCTCCAGCGCGATGGTAGCCGCGATCGGCACTGGGGATGTGTTCACGAAGGGCCGCGACTTCGCCGCCTGGCTGGGGCTCGTGCCAAAGCAGATCTCGACCGGGGACCGTACCATCCTCGGCAAGATATCCAGGCGCGGCAATCGCTACCTGCGGGTTCTGTTCGTGCAGGCGGCATGGGTGGTGCTGATCAAACCGAAAATCTGGGAGCGCCACGGGCTAAAGCCCTGGATCGAGGCGGCCAGCAAGCGGCTGCATCACAATGTGCTGGCGATCGCACTCGCCAACAAGCTCGCCCGCATCGCCTGGAGCGTTCTGGCGCACGGTCGCTCATTCGAAGCCGGATCACCGAAAACATTGCAAGGACAAGCGATAATGTAATCACAAACCCTTTCCCGCCGAGGTCTGCGAGAGGAAAAGAAGAGATGGAGGATCGGTCTTCCCGGCGCATGCGAACACTGGTGACCCAGATGGCCCGTTGAGGCCTGTCCGCTAATGAGATCGCACGCGCGCTGATATCCATGATGGTCCGGAGCAAAACAGCTCCAAGCAGAGACCGGATACATTGATGCAAGACCGCTGAATGCCAGCTCGACGAAAACCTCTTGCAACGCACGGCCGGACCATACATCAGGGTCAAAACCGGCCCTCGTGGCTTTGAAATGCGACTTCCGCATTACCCCCCAAAGCGGACTCAACTCGGACATCGCGGCATGACCAAAAGGTGCCAGAGCGGAAGCGAAGCCCACGCAGACAACGTGACGCCTGTTGAGCCGCTTCCAGACTAATCCGTTGTTCGGATTTGACCCGCGACAACTGCTCTTCATTTCTGACGCCGGACGGTAGACCTGCGCTTCTTGCCCAGCCGCTTGGCGTTCGCCTTAACAGTGCGAAGTGCGGGCTTCAACGCCGCCGCCACGACTGCCGTGGCGGCATGCGGTGTTTTTTTCCCCGTAAGGGCCCTAGACGCGATCCGCATTGTTTCAGTCTGTGCGGCAACCGTGCCAGACGTAGCCGCTGCTACTTTCTCCGACACCATCCGGTTCAATTCGGCACCGTCTCTCGATGTCATTCCCGCCGCTAAAAGAATCGGCCATCGCCACCACAGTGTGATGCTTGTGTCGAGAACTGCCGCACCGAGGTCGGCCGCCAATTGGAGTGGTGTGTGCCGTTGTGCCATGTGGGTAAAGCTCAGCAGTGGCATGTTTGTTCCGTATGGCGGCGATGCCGGAGCTTTTTCTTACCTCCTGTCACTAACTTTGCCGCCAGCCCTCCCGGAGAAGTCGCTTTGCTGGAGCGATCTGGTTTAAAATGAAGGCTATTCATCCCCTTGCGCTGTTTGCGTTCAATGTCGGTACTGATCTTCATTGCGGCCGTTCTCAGCGTTTTGTGGTGCGCCTGATGGATAAAATTTCCGGACTTCGTCGAACCTCACGCCACAACCGTCGGAATACCTGACGCCTTGGCAGCCAGCGCAACCGGAAAGCCGGTCACTACGAATGCGTCGACCTTGTCCGCTTTCATTTCCTGAAGGAGTTGGGGTACGCGATGCATATCTCCCTTAGCTCCGCGAGCGTCGAGAGTTAGATTTTGCCCAAGCGTATAGCCGCGCTCCGCTAGCACGCGCACAAGGATCGAACCAAATGGGCTCTTGTCGTCAAAAGGATCTCTCGGGCCAATTGTGCCAAGGCGATAGACCTTGGAGGTTGTCTGTGCCGATGCGATAAGCGGCGCAAGGACCCGAAGATGCCGCGGTGCTGCCGAGAAGCGCGATGAATTCTCGCCGTTGCATGGGGACTTCTTGAAGAACCTCGGCCAACTTCTGAAGCTTAGCATGTCATCGCGCTGGTTTGACGAACTCCCCCGGCTTTACTCCTCCTCATAGCAAACCTTCGTCGGAAAGTTCGGCACGTCCGAGCCAAGGTCAGCTTTCTGGATTTAGATTTTTCTGTCGCCGAACCCGGGTCGGACGCTGAGTTTGCGCTCATATTGGACCTCTTCGATTGAGTAAATGGACAGTTCAGTCCTGGATCTAAATCGCTACCTGCCGCCCGATCTCGACGACCTGATCATTGGGCAGGCTGAAGAAGTCGCTGACATGGACGGCGTTGCGCTCCATGACGGCGAAGAACCGCTCCTGCCAGGCAGGCAGGCCCATGCCGTCCTCGCGGCCGACCACCGTCTCATGGCCGACGTAATAGGTGACGTCGTCGAGGTCGATCGTGCATCCCAGCGCCTTGCTGGTGGTGAGCAGTTCCGGAATATGCGGCCGTTCCATGAATCCGAACCGCGCCTCCGCGCGCCAGAAGTTCGGCGCGACTTCCTCGATGGCAATGCGGTTGCGGGAGGAGACCCACGGCACCGAGAGGATTTCCACGCGCAGCACGAACAGATGCTCGTGCAAGGCGCGGTTATGCTTGACGTGCCAGACCATCACCGGCGGCGTATCCCGTTCGGTCCGGGTCAGGAACACCGCCGTGCCGGGAACGCGCGGGATATTTTTCGCGGCGATCTCGGCCATGAATTCCGGGACCGGGATCAGCGCTTCGTGCATCCGCGTCATAGACGGCGGCGGCGCCGCGATGCCAGATCCACATCACGCCATAGACGGAGATCGCCAGGATCAGGGGCACATATCCGCCTTCGGCGATCTTGGTGAGATTGGCGAGGAAGAAGGCGCTATCGATGACGAGAAAGAAAGCCGCGACCGAGCCAGCCGCCCACAGGCTCCAGCCCCAGATCTCGCGCATCGCAATGAAAAGCAGCGCCGACGTCATCAGCATCGTCAGCGACACCGCGATGCCGTAGGCAGCTGCCAGATTGTCGGATTTGCCAAACCCGATCGTGAGCCCGACGGTCACGATCATCAGCAGCCAGTTGACGACGCCGACGTAGATCTGCCCGTAGCCTTCCGATGAGGTCTGCTTGATCTGCAAGCCTCGGCAACCAGCCGAGCTGGATCGCCTGCCGGGTCATCGAGAAGGCACCGGTGATGATCGACTGACTGGCAATGATGGTCGCGACCGTCGCCAGCACGATCAGCGGCATCAGCAGTACGCCGGGACACAGCCGGTAGAAAATATTGCCGTCGGTCGGCGCGCCTTCGAGCACGAGCGCCGCCTGGCCCGCATAGTTCAGGATCAGGCTCGGAAAGACGATCGCGAACCAGGCGAGTTTGATCGGTCGCCTGCCGAAATGCCCCATATCGGCATAGAGCGCCTCGGCACCGGTGACGCAGAGAAATACCGCGCCCAGCACCAGAAAGCCGGTGGGCCCGTGTGAGAACAGATAGGACAGACCGTAGGCGGGGTTGAGTGCGGCGAACACTGACGGATGCTGCACGATGCCGGAAATCCCCATCGCCGCGATGGCGAGGAACCAAACAAGCATGACCGGGCCGAACAGGTTGCCGATCGCCGCCGTTCCCTGTGACTGGATGGCAAACAGCGCGAGCAGGATCGCGACGGCGGCGGGAACGACATAGGGCTGCAGCGCAGGGGTCGCCATGTTCAGGCCCTCCAGCGCCGACAGCACCGAGATCGCCGGCGTAATCGCGCCATCGCCGTAGATCAGCGCCGCCCCGAACAGGCCGAACGCGACGATGGTCGGCCGATGCTGTTTCTTCACGCCCAGCAGCGCCATCAGGGCCAGAATGCCGCCCTCGCCGTCATTGTCGACGCGCATGGCGAACGAGACGTATTTGACGGTGGTGATGATGAAGAGCGTCCAGAGCACCAGCGAAAGCGCGCCCAGGACAACGGCTGCGTCAGGCGATTTCTCGGCCGTGCCGAGAATGGTCTTGAAGGTGTAGAGCGGGCTGGTCCCGATATCGCCGAACACGATGCCAAGCGCTGACAGCGCCAGAATCGGCAGCTTGCCCTGCGGTGCCTGTCGCGCAGCCTCGCTCGCAGCCGGTGCGGGATTTTCGCTCAATGTGCCGTCCAGTATAGAAGCGGATTGTTGGTCGACAGCCAGAAGGTCTTCCGGACAATCGTGTGACGTCAGCACCAGATAAACCGGACTGACAGCAACAGCCAATCGCTTTTCGTGCAAACTATCGCAACCTGCGGCCATACGGCAGCCGCGCCGCCGAGAAGTGCGATGCTAGCGCATCTCGCTTCCATCCAATTTGCTCTCACTCGGTCGCCGGTGCCTGAACCGTCCACATGGGCGATGATGCTTCTCGGCTTCGCTGGCATTGGCTTGATGGCCTATCGTCGGAAGTCAAAGCCAGCATTGATAGCCGTCTGAGCCACGCCCGATATCTCTCCACTATGTCGGATTCCGATCTTACGCCGCGGGCATCCTTCCGTTCAGAAGCTGGGCAACGGCGGTGACTAGTTGGGCGGGCGCGAAGGGTTTGGCCAGCATGATGCTGTTGGGAACGCCCATGGAAGCCCAGTCTTCGGCACTGTCGCCGCTCATATAGACCACCGGAAATGCCGGATCGATCTCCCGGGCATGGCGCGCCACCTCCCAGCCGTCCAGCTTCTCGCGTCCGAGATTGATGTCGGTTACGAGCGCACGGTATTTGCCCTCGGCACTGTCGAGCAATTCGGCGGCCTGCTCGCCCGATGAAGCAACGATTGTCTCGAAGCCCCCCTCTTTGAGAGCTTCTTCGACGACAGACTGTATCAGATGGTCGTCTTCAACGACCAGAATAGCCGGCAAATCCTGCATGACCCCGCTCCAGCCCAACGTATACATCGCGCGAAAGCGGTTCTGGTTCCGGCCGAATTGTCCAAAAGTGTACTCAAGGATTGCAGAAACGTTAACGGCAAACGAATTGGGCTATGAGCTGGGCAGCGCCACCGGTGCCGTTTCCGGAAATTCGTTGATCTCGAGAACGAGCAGATTCTCGCCTGGCCGATAGCGATAAAACTTGAACTCCTGCTCCTTCAGAGGCGAACGAAAAGTCACCGGCGTTTCGTCTGACCACCTGCTGAGTTCGGATTTCAGGTCGCCGACGGTCAAGATCGGTACGGGCTCCGTCATCCAGTGATCCTTGCTTAAGTCAGGCCGGCGACGAAGCCTCGGCTCCGTGAGCGGATTTTATGCCGTGCTCCCGCTCGACGGCCTTCAGGTGCGCGAGCCCGCCGACGGTTAACCGTTGTTCGTCCCGCTCGCCCCGATCGACCATCCCGTAAATATGCTGCGTCAGGATTTTTCTGGCCTGCACTATCACCGATTGATCGCGCGGCTGCAGTTGCTGGTAGACGCTCAGCGCGCGTTCGATGGCAGCGGGTGCGATCGTTTTTTCGACCACGTCGGGCATCGCCTGCGTCTCGGGAGCCGTGCCCCCGGGCGCTTCCTTCACAACGTTCTGCTCCAACGGTCGCCTGCGATCCTTGGTCATGACCTCCTCCTTCCAAGCCGGACCAAACGAAACCTCTAACCTGCCTTGCGCTGACGGGCCGGACGTTTCGCTTCCTTGGCGGCGCCGCCCTTGGCCTTGGCTTCGCTCTTGCCCTCGCCCTTGCCAGAAATCGCCATCAGCATTTCGTGCTGGCCGGATGCGGCCTTCTTCGGCTTCCGGCCCTTGGCCGGCTGCGAGGCGCCACGCTTGCCCGCGTCGCTCAGGCTCTTGCGAAGCGCATCCATCAGGTTGACGACATTGCCGGTATCGCGCGGCTTCACGGCGGTGCGCAGCGGCTCGCCCTTGCGCTTCTTGTTCAACAGTTCGACCAGGGCGTTTTCGTAGCGGTCCTCGAACTTCTCGGGCTCGAAGTCGCCGGATTTGGATTCGACGATGTGCTTGGCAAGGTCTAGCATGTCCTTGGTGACCTTCACGTCCTGGATGTCGTCGAAATACTCGTTCTCGTCCCGGATCTCGTAGGGGTACCGCAGCAGCATCCCGACCAGGCCCTTGCCGCGCGCTTCCAGCGCGATGATGTGCTCCCGGTTGGTGAGGACGACGCGGGCGATGGCGACCTTGTCCATGGCGCGGATGGTCTCGCGGATCACTGCGAATGCGTCGTGGCCGACCTTGCCTTCCGGCACGATGTAGTAAGGCCGCACCAGGTAAAGCTCGTCGATCTCTGACTTCGGCACGAATTCGTCGATGTCGATTGTCCGGGTGCTCTCGAGCGCGATGTTGTGTTCTCGA
>CAWHQY010000030.1:0-28769 GCA_963831505.1 uncultured Alphaproteobacteria bacterium
CGCCACCATCCACCAGCCGACCGCGCCCTGCAGCGCGCCGAGACCGAAGATCAGCCAGAGCCGCCGCCTCAGTTCCCCGCTCATGCCGCCGCGCCAGAGGAAATAGAGGAACGGCAACAGATAGACCGCGCCGATGACGCGGCCGAGCAGCCGGTGGCTCCATTCCCACCAGAAGATGGTCTTGAAGTCGGACAGGCTCATGCCGGCATTGAGCTGTGCGGTATTGCGGGATCAGCTTGTAGGCCTCGAACGCCTGCTCCCACTCGCTCTGGCTGAGCGGCGGCAGCGCGCCGGTGACCGGCTTCCACTCGACGATCGACAGCCCGGACTCGGTCAGCCGTGTCGCGCCGCCGACCAGCACCATCGCAGCGATCAACGCAGCGACGGCAAGCAGCCACGCGCGGATCGCGCGTCGCGATGGCGGTTTGCTGGTGAGTTGCGGTCATCCCAACCAAGGCTTGAACGGATTTTCGCGCCCCTTATAGTCCGCCCCCTCCCGCGCGCAAGCCGCGTCACCAGCCGAAATCCCCGACATCTCCGTCATGACCATCCGCACCCGCAAGTTCCTTGGCGCCATCGCGCTTCTCGTGCTGGCCGCCGTGTGGGCGCTCACGATGATGGCGGTGGCGCAGATGCCCTGGCTTGCGAGCTCCGGCTGGCGGCAGGCGATCTTCTATGTCGTCGCCGGCATGGGCTGGGTGTTGCCGGCGATGCCGATCGTGAGCTGGATGTCGCGCCGCGACGCTCTAGAGATCCGGCTTGCTCGGCGTCGGCATCACGGGATCGAAGGCCGCGCCCGACAGGATCACCCGCATCGCGCGCAGCGAGCGCATCCGGCCGTCCCAGGCGATGCGCGGCAGCGCGCGCAGATTGGTGCGGCCTTCGGCCTCGACGATGCCGGGAATGGTCGACACCGCGCTGGCAAAATCCCGCCTCCTCCGCCATCACCACATGGCTGCGGCGGAAGGAATCGCGGTCGCCGAAGGGATAGGCGAAATGCTTGACGCCGCGATGCAGCGCGGCGTCGATCACGGCGTTCGCCATCGTCATTTCGCGCAACGCCACATTCTCCTTCAGGGTGGACAGCGGCGAATAGTTCACCGTTGCACTTGCCGAATGTCACCATCGGATCGGCGGCGAGCTTGTCGAGGTCGGCCCAGTCCATGTAGGTCTCGCGCGACAATGCCGCGAGATCGGTCGAGTATCGCCTGCAGAGGTCGCCGAGCGCGGCCGTCAGATCGGGCGGCGAGAGCTGACGCATCCAGCTCTCGATATATTCGAAAGCCTCGTATTTCTGTTCGACGGTCCTGATCTGGAAATGCTGCTCCTCGCGATTGATCATCAGGCCGAAGCGCTTCTCCTTGGCGATGATCTTCTCCAGCGCAAGCTGCCACGGCTCGCCGACACCGTCCGGAAACGCGGTCGGTATGTAGAGCGTGAACGGCACGTGGTGCCGGGCCAGGACCGGATAGGCGGCCGTGATCACGTCCTTGTAGGCGCCATCGAAGGTCAGGCGACGAAGCGCCGCCGCTGCGACATGATCACCGCGCGGCGGCAGACTTCGTCCATGGTGACGAAATCATATTTCCAGCGCTTCAGCGCGCGGATGGTGCGGTCGAGAAATCGCGGCGTAATCTCGCTTCGACTTGAGCGGCTGAAACCGGCCGCTCCGCGCGCGGCAATAACGCGCACGAAGCGCAGGATCACGCCAGCGCCGCCGATCTCGCGGCTCTGCCAGGCGCGCCCGCTGAAATAGGCGAGTTCCAGCTTCAGATTGGTCAGACAATTGATGGTCGGAACGCAAGCTTTGGCCCCTTTACACAGCGGTTTTGGGTCCGCCAGCGCCGCCTTGTCATTACCCTTTGTTGACACTTCTTTGCAAAGGTCGGCTCAAGACGAAAAGTGTAAATTTTTTCCTTCTCAAGCAGGTTTTGCGATGACCATCGCGGCAGCGATCGAGAGCCGGACGGCAGAAGCTCCAGCACGGTCGAGGGCAAGCCGCATCGCGCGCGTCGACGTCTTCCGCGACCTCGCTCGAGCAGAAGCGATCTGGCGCGAGCTCGAAGAGCGGCAGTTCGCCACTCCCTATCAGCGCTTCGGCATGCTCTCGGCCTGGCAGCGCGAGGTCGGCAGTCGCGAGAGCTCCGAGCCGTTCATCGTCATCGCCTATGATGCCGACCGCCGGCCGCTGGTGCTGCTGCCGCTCGTACTGCGCGTCCGGCGCGGCGTTCGCATTGCTTCCTTCATGGGCGGCAAGCACACCACCTTCAACATGGCGCTGTGGGACCTGGATTTCGCCCGCGAAGCCACTGCGGCAGATCTCGCGGATCTGTTGTCGGCCCTCCGCGCGAAAGCTGCCGCCGACGTGCTGGCGCTGACCCAGCAGCCGCAATACTGGCAGGATCATCTCAATCCGCTTGTCGATGCTGCCCGGGCAGCGCTCGGTCAACGATTGCCCGGTCCTGACGATGGCGCCCGGCGATCCGCCGGAGAACCGGATCAGCAACTCATTTCGCCGCCGCCTGAAGGGCAAGGAACGCAAGCTGCAAGCGCCGGGCTATCGCTATCACGTGGCTAACACCGACGCCGACATCGAGCGGCTGCTCGACTGGTTCTTCCACGTCAAGCCGATGCGGATGGCCGAGCAGAAGCTTCCGGATGTGTTCGCCGAGCCGGGCGTTTCCGATTTCGTCCGCAAGGCCTGTCGCGCGCCCTTTGCCGGCGGACGGGTGATCGACATCCATGCGCTCGAATGCGACGACGAGGTGATTGCGATCTTCGCAGGCGTAGCCGACGGCCATCGCTTCTCGATGATGTTCAACACCTACACCATGTCCGGCCGCGCGCGTTACAGCCCGGGCCTGATCCTGATGCGGCACATCATCGACCATTACGGCGAGCGCCGCTATCGCGCGCTCGACCTCGGCATCGGCTCGGACGACTACAAACGCCTGTTCTGCAAGGGCGACGAGCCGATCTTCGACAGCTTCGTTCCGCTGACGTCGCGCGGCCGATTCACTGCATTCGCGATGTCAGGCTTCAACCGCGTCAAACGTCGGGTGAAGCACAACCGAGTCCTGCTCGATCTGGCGCAGCGGCTGCGCCGCGGCCTGCAATCCTGACGCTCAGGCCGCCACGCGCGGACCGCCCTCGATCGCATCGCCGCTCGCCGGCTTATCCAGCATTGCGACATCGGAAAAGCCGACCGATTTGAGCTGCTCGCACATCAGCGCACGCGCGTCCTGCGGCATCGAGGCTTCCGGCACCACCACCGCGCGCGCGTTGGCGGTCAGGAGTTCCGCCGGCAGATCGGAGGCTGTTCCGGCATCCAGCAGCACGTGGTCGTAGACGCGGAGCAGCGCGTCGATCGCCAGCGTCATCCGCGGCGACTGCAATTGCGTGCGGTCGAAGCCGGGACGGCCGGCATTGACGAGATGGACGCGTGATAATCTGTCCCTGGTGATGACCTGCGAGAACGAGGCCTCGCCCTGCATCAATTCTGCAAGTCCGGGCGCCGACGGGTCGACGGAGATCGCCGGGATCGTCGGCGACGAGGCTGCGAGATCGACCACCACGACGCGGGCGTCGCGTCCGAGCTGCCGCGCCAGCGTCAGTGCGGTCAGCGTAATGCTTTCGCCCGCGGCGGTGCCGAGGATGGTCACCTTGTGAGCGGCCGCGCCGGCATCCCGAAGCGTTGCGGCGAGGTGCTCGATTTCGTTCGGCTGCACCATCATTTCCGGCAGCGGTTCGCTGACGCAAACAGCGGGCTCGGGTGCAAGAGAAGCGGCAAGTGAAGGCGCAGGTTCAGGCGCTGGTTCGACGGCCGGCTCGGCCTTGGCGCGAACCGCCGCGATCGGCGCCGCAAGCACCGCCGCGGCGCGCGGCGCGGTCATGCGCAACAGCTCGCCGCACACGATCAGGCCGCTCGACAGCAGCAGCGTCGCCAGCGTCGCGATCAGCACGATCGGCAGCTTCTTCGGATAGGCCGGGGTATTGGAGACGATGGCGCGGGAGATGACGCGGCCGTCCGCCGGCGCGGTGTCGATGTTCTCGCGGGTGTTGGCTTCGCGGTACTTCGCCAGATAGGATTCAAGCAGGTCGCGCTGCGCCTTGGCCTCGCGTTCCAGCGCGCGGAGCTGCACATCCTGGCCGTTGTTGGACGACGCCTGCTTCTTCAACTGATCGAGGCTGGCGGAAAGGCCTTCCACCCTGCCGCCGGCGATGCGCGCGTCATTGTCCAGCGATCGCGAGAGCTTGCTTGCCTCGTCGCGAATCTGATGGTCGATATCGGCGATCTGCGCCTTCAGCTCCTTGATGCGTGGATGCGCGTCGAGCAGGGTCGACGACTGCTCGGCGAGTTGCGCCCGCAGCGTCACCCTTTGTTCGAACAGGCGGCGCATCAATTCGGAATTGAGGACTTCCGAAGCCTCGATCGGCCTGCCGCTCTGAAGCATCTCGCGGATCAGCCGCGCCCTGTTTTCGGCGTCGGATTTCAGTGCGCGCGCATTGTTGAGCTGGGTGTTCAGCTCGCCCATCTGCTGGTTGGAGAGCGTGGTGTTGTTGGTACCGACGAAGAGGTTGGACTTCGAGCGGAAATCCTCGACACGCGCCTCGGCGTCCGAGACCTTGTTGCGCAGGTTCTCGATCTCGCCCGACAGCCACTGGCTCGCCGACCTGGCCTGTTCCTGCCGCGCATTCTGCTGCAGCACCAGATATCCCTCGGCGATCGAGTTGGCGACCTTCGCGGCGAGCTCGGGATCGCGGGCCTGGAACTCCACGACAATGACGCGCGACTTGTCGACGGCATAGGCGGTGAGCCGCTCGAAATAGGCATCGAGCACCCGCTCTTCCGGCGTCATCGAGAACGGATCGCGGCCGATGCCGAACAGCGCCAGCACCGATTTCACCGGGGACATGCCGCCCAGCACCGGGTCGAACTCCGGCCGCTCGGCAAGCTTGTTCTTCTTGATGATCTCGCGCGCGAGATCCCGCGACAGCACGAGCTGCACCTGGCTGGTCACGGCTTCGGCGTCGAGCGCGGTGCGCTCCTCGTTGCGCTCGCCGTTCGGCCGCAGGAACACGTTCTCGCGCCCGTCGATCAGAATCCGAGCTTCGGACTTGTATCGGGGCGTAATGAAGTTGACGGCCGCAAGCGAAAGAACCAGTGTGAGCACCGTGGGGACGATGATCCATCCCCGCTTGCGCGACAGCGCGGCCCCCAGGGCATGCACATCGATATCGCCGGTCGGAACCAGCGCTACCGGTTTAGCGGGAGCCGGCGCAGGCGTTGCGACAGGCCGCGCGGCCTGCGCCTTCTCCGTGCCCTTACGCCACAACGAAAAACGCATCGCTCACTCCCGCGGACGCCACGACTCCACCGCACCTGCTGCGATTACAATCCATTAAGGTTGCCGCTGGGTTAATCGAGCCGGTTTTGCGGCGCGAATGCGACTCGCAAAATACCGGCGATCATGTTTTGTTAACCATAAAAGCCCTTAATCGGAATCGACTTTTCATCAGAGGTTGCCTCATGCCGGGCGTTCGCGCCGCTGCCTGTTCCCCGTCCGCCGCGCCCGATCTGCCGGGCCGTCGGCAAATGGCTGCCGGCGAGGGCCGGCTCTGAACATGCCCGCACCGGATCGACCGCTGAGAATCCTGCACGCGGTGCGTGCGCCGGTGGGCGGCATTTTCCGCCACATCATCGATCTCGCCAACGGCCAGGCCGACCGCGGCCATCAGGTCGGAATCATCGCCGACAGCCTGACCGGCGGCGAACGCGCGGACACCGCGCTCAGAGAGATCGCCCCTCGCCTCTCGCTCGGCGTACATCGCATGGCGATCCATCGCGAGCCATGGCCGACCGATCTCCTGGTCTTGTTGCGCTTCCGCCACCTGATCGCAAAGCTGAAGCCCGATGTGCTGCATGGGCACGGCGCCAAGGCCGGCGTGCTCGTCCGGTTGAAGTCGCGCACCGATGAGACCATCCGCGTCTACACGCCGCACGGGGGGTCGCTGCACTACCCGCTCAACACGTTCAAGGGCGCGCTCTACGGCCGCGCCGAGCGAACTCTGATGGACCGCACCGACCTGTTTCTGTTCGAAAGCATGTTTGCACGCGATACCTACCAGCGCATGATCGGCGCGCCAAAGGGCCTGGTGCGCTGCGTGTTCAACGGCGTCACCGCCGATGAATTCGATCCCGTTCCCAAGGCGGATGACGCCACCGACATCGTCTATGTCGGCGAGTTCCGCCGCATCAAGGGCGCTGACCTGTTGGTCGACGCCGTGGCGCGGCTGCATGCCGACGGCAAGCCGGTCACACTGACGCTCGCCGGCGACGGCGAGGAGATGACGACGCTGAAGGCGCAGATCGAGCGGCTCGGCCTCACCCATTCGGTGCGTTTCATCGGCCACGTCAAGGCACGCTACGGTTTCTCCAAGGGCCGGCTCCTGGTCGTTCCCTCGCGCGGCGACTCCATGCCCTATGTCGTGATCGAGGCGGGAGCGGCGGGCATTCCGATGGTTGCGGCGAATGTCGGCGGCATCCCGGAAATCTTCGGAACCTACAACGACGCGCTGTTCGCGCCCAACATCGTCGGTGCGATTGCTGACGCGATCGAGATCGCGATGGAGGATCCGGAGGCGGCGCTGGCACGCGCCAAAGCGCTCCGCGAGCGCATTTTCCTGCATTTCTCGCAAAAGGCTATGGTCGAAGGTGTTCTCGCAGGTTACCGCGAAGCTTTCGCCAATCATTAACCATCCTTTACCAAGCTAACCGTTTCTTGCGATTTGTCCTCTAAGCCGGGACTGCGGGATTCCGCCTCAGCGCGCACACGCATATACCCATGCGCACGTGAAGAACGGATTTGGACGACAGTGGAACTGATCAACGCACGCGTGATGTTGGACTCCGCGACTGCCGCGGCAGGAGGCCGCCCGCCGGTCGAACGGCGGCGGCGGCTGTCGCCGGCGGCGCTTGCCGTCACCAGCCAGAAAGTGGGTCCGGCCTATTCCCCGATCGTCATCGCCGGCGCCGTTCGGCTGGCCGATTTCGTGCTGCTCAGCGCGATCGGCATCGGAATCTATCTGTTCTACGTGGTGCCGCTCTCCGGCTTTCACTGGGAATATTTCGCCGCCATCATCGGCATGACCATCGCTGCCGTCATCTGCTTCCAGGCCGCCGACATCTACCAGGTCCAGGTATTCCGCGGCCAGCTCCGCCAGATGACGCGGATGATCTCCTCCTGGGCGTTCGTGTTCTTGCTTTTCATCGGCGCATCCTTCTTCGCCAAGCTCGGCAGCGAGATCTCGCGCCTTTGGCTTTCGGCGTTTTTCTTCATGGGCCTTGCCGTCCTGATCGCCGAGCGCCTGTTCCTGCGCGCGCTGGTGCGCAGTTGGGCGCGGCAAGGCCGGCTCGACCGCCGCACCGTGATCGTCGGCTCCGACAAGAGCGGCGAGCAGCTCGTCGAAGCGCTGAACAATGAATATGACAACGACATTCATGTGCTGGGTGTGTTCGATGACCGCAACGACGACCGCGCGCTCGACACCTGCGCCGGCAGCCCAAAGCTCGGCAAGGTCGACGACATCGTGGAATTCGCGCGCCGCACCCGCGTCGACCTCGTGCTGTTCGCACTGCCGATTTCAGCGGAGACGCGCATCCTCGAAATGCTCAAGAAGCTGTGGGTGCTTCCGGTCGACATCCGCCTCTCCGCCCACACCAACAAGCTGCGCTTCCGTCCCCGCTCCTATTCCTATCTCGGCAAGGTGCCGACGCTCGACGTATTCGAGGCGCCGATCACGGACTGGGATCTGGTGATGAAATGGCTGTTCGACCGTGTCGTCGGCTCGATCTGCCTGTTGACGGCCCTGCCGGTCATGGCGCTGGTTGCGCTCGCGATCAAGCTCGACAGCCCGGGCCCCGTGTTGTTCCGCCAGAAGCGCTTCGGCTTCAACAACGAGCGGATCGACGTCTTCAAGTTTCGCTCGCTCTATCATCACCAGGCCGATCCGACCGCGTCGAAGGTCGTGACCAAGGACGATCCACGTGTCACCCGCGTCGGCCGCATCATCCGCAAGACCAGCCTCGACGAGCTGCCGCAGCTCTTCAATGTGGTCTTCAAGGGCAACCTGTCGCTGGTCGGGCCGCGCCCGCATGCGGTGCAGGGCAAGCTGCAGGCGCGGCTGTTCGATGAGGCCGTCGACGGCTATTTCGCGCGCCACCGCGTCAAGCCCGGCATCACCGGCTGGGCTCAGATCAACGGCTGGCGCGGCGAGATCGACAATGAAGAGAAAATCCAGAAGCGCGTCGAGTTCGACCTCTACTACATCGAGAACTGGTCGGCGCTGCTCGACACCTACATTCTGCTGAAGACGCCGCTGGCGCTTCTGACCAAGAATGAGAACGCGTATTAAGGCTTTCGCATGCTGCACCCACGTCATTGCGAGCGAACCGAAGCAATCCGTGCCACGACAAGGACATTAGATGGATTGCTTCGTCGCTTCGCTCCTCGCAATGACGATTGGTAGCGAGTCTGGCGTCCTGTCGAGTTACGTGAGTTCGTAGATGGCCTATGCGGCTACTGCCGATGAGTCCCTGTCGCGTGTAGCCGCACCCGGCGCGCTGGCCTTGCAGCGCGCCCTGGTGTGGCTGGTCGGGGCATCCGTCGCCATCGTCTTCATCGAACCGAGCCCCTATGAGCTGGTCACGCTCATCGCCGCCGTGTTGTTCTTTGCCACGGGCTTGCGGCTGCGGCTGGCATTCATGCCGCTACTGCTGCTGATCGCAGCCCTCAATGTCGGCTACAGCATCGGCGGCATTCCCTTGCTCGACGACCCCGCCGTCTTGAGCTGGATCATGACGTCCTGGTACATGGCCTTCACCGTGATCTTTCTCGCCATGGTGCTGTCGGAGGACACCACCGCGCGGCTCGACATGCTACGCCGCGGCCTCACGGTCGGCGCGATGGTCGCTTCGCTGGCGGCGATAGGCGGCTATTTCAATCTCGTGCCCGGCGGCCACGATCTCCTGACGCTCTACGACCGCGCGCGCGGCACTTTCAAGGACCCCAACGTGCTCGGCGCATTCCTGATCCTGCCGGCCCTGTTCGCGCTGCAGAACGTCGTCACCGCGCGCTTCGGCAAGGCGCTGCGCAACACCATCGCTTTCGGCATCATGTCGCTCGCGATCCTGCTTGCCTTCTCCCGCGCCGCCTGGGGCGGTCTGATCCTCACTGCCGCGTTCATGCTGGCGCTGATGGTTCTCACCAGCCAATCGCGCGGCGAACGCTCGCGCATCGTGATCATCACGTTGATTACGGTTTTCGCGGCCGTCCTGCTGCTCGCCGTGCTCCTGTCATTCGATTCGGTTGCCGACCTGTTCAAGCAGCGCGCGAGCTTCGACCAAAGCTATGACGAAGGCCGCTTCGGCCGGTTCGGCCGCCACATCCTCGGCGCCGAGATGGCACTCGACCTGCCGTTTGGCATCGGGCCCCTGCAATTCCACAAATATTTTCCGGAAGACACCCACAATTCCTATCTCAACGCTTTCATGTCGGGCGGCTGGATCTCCGGCATCTGTTATTTCGCGCTGGTCCTCGTCACGGTGATCCTGGGCTTCAGGCACCTCTTCGTCCGCGTGCCCTGGCAGCGCGCTTATCTTGCCGTCTTCTCCGCCTTCCTCGGCACCGTCGGCGAGGGCTTCATCATCGACACCGACCACTGGCGGCATTTCTGGATGATGCTGGGCGCGATGTGGGGCATGATCGCAGCAGCCCAGCCCTACAAGTCCAACCGCCCGGTCAGCGCCGAGAACGCGGCGTCTTGAGATTGGCCCGCTTCTCCGGCGGCGTATCAAGAATAGCCTTCAAGGCTTCAGTCGCCTCCAGCACGCCCTTGTAGCCGTCATTGGCGAACCTCAGCAGCAGGCGCAGTTCCTCCTCCGAATACCGGCTCCAGACCTTGTGCATCGCCTGCTGCATCGGCACGTAGAACTGGCCGATCTTCGCAGTCGCCTCCGGCACGACGACAATGAAGACCTTGCGCCGGTCGGCTTCATCCCGCTCGCGACGAACGAGTCCCGCCTTCTCCAGGCGGTCCACGACGCCGGTGATGGCGCCCGTGGTGAGGCCCGTGACTTCGGCGAGCCGGCCGGCCGTCACGCTTCCTTCCAGGTTCAGGAAATCCAGGCATTCGAGGTCGGAACCGGAAATTCCCGCCACGTTCGCAACGGCTTGGCCGAACAGCACGCCCTGCGCCGATGAGCGCCGCATCGCCTCTTCCAGTTCCTGCAGCAACGCCGCCCGCGATTTCGCCCTTGACAACAACAACCTCTTATCTTAGTCGATAAATCTCTTAGCTATTAAGATAATTAGCTACTGATCTTTCTACCCCGTACGGAAGCAAGGAGCAAGACATGGCGCAGCGTCCCCGCAAAGCCCTCATCATCGGCGCCGGCATTGCCGGACCGGTTACCGCGATCTTCCTCAGGCGCGCAGGCTTCGATGTGCAGTTGTTCGAAGCTTGGCCGTATTCGACCGGTATCGGCGGCGGCCTGCAGATCGCACCCAACGGAATGCATGTGCTGGCCGAGATCGGGCTGGCGGACGAGATGATCGCAGCCGGTTCGGTGTGCGAAGCCTTCGAATTTCTGACGCAGTCGGGCAGCCGCATCGCTTCGATCAACCGGAACATGAAGCAGCGTTTCGGCCAGCCGGCCGTCAATATGTGCCGCTCCGCGCTGATGGAAGCTCTGGTCAACAAGGCCTGGAGCGAAAATGTCGAGCTGCATTTCGAGAAGCGGCTGGCGCGCATCGAGGACCGCGCGGATCAGCCCGTTGTCGTTCACTTCACCGACGGCACCAGCGCCGAAGGCGATTTCGTGATCGGCGCCGATGGCGTGCATTCGGCCGTGCGCCAGCATGTCATCCCTGACGGACCGCGGCCGTTCGATACCGGCCTCATTGGTTTCGGCGGTTTCGTGCCGCGAGTCCTGATCGAGGATTTTGGCGTGGGACAGCGCGTGATTGCCACCTTCGGCCGGAGCGGCTTCTTCGGCTACGGCTTCTCCAGCACTGACCCCGAAACCGGCGCGATGTGGTGGAGCACACAGCCTTCCCACGGCGTCGATGCCGCAACCTTCCGCGCCATGGATCAGGACATGATGCGACGACATCTGCTCGACTTCCACGCCGGCTGGCACGATCCGATCCCGCGCATCCTGCAGGCTGCCGACGACATCGCCGTCACCGACACGCTTGACGTCGCGACGCTTCCGACCTGGTCGCGCGGACGCACGCTTCTGATCGGCGATGCGGCCCATGCCACCAGCCCCCATGCCGGCCAGGGCGCGTCACTGGCGCTGGAAGACGCCATGCGTCTCGGCCGGTTGATGGCGCTGCGCAAGGAACTTCGCGAGACTTTCCAGGCGTTCGAGGAGGAGCGGCGGGGACGTGCAGAGAAGATCGTGGCCATCGCCCGGCGCAACGGCAACAGCAAGCATGCCTTCAGCGCCACCGGCGCCTGGGTCCGGGACTGGATGATGCGGCTGTTGGTCCCGCTCACCTCGAAAGGAATGGACTTCATGTACGCCTATGATCCGCGCGGTGCTACTTCTCCACCGCAAATGTCAGGCCAGCGTGATCGACAAGCCGCTTGATCAATTTGTGCTGCATGGCCGCGCCCGGCGTCCAGAATCCCGCTGGCACGTCGGGCGTGTCGCGCAAGAGGCAGATGGCACATTCGGAGATCATCTTCGAGGTCGAGCCGTAGCCGGGATCGCGATCGCCCTTCACCGACGCACGCACCTGGCGGCCATCGGGCGCGACCGCGATATAGAGGAGATCGTAGAGCCCGTTCTCCTGCTCTTCCTTTGAGGGCCCCTCGCCGGGCTTGCGCGCATTCGGACCGGTCTTCTCGTTGTTGGCGGCCATCACTTTCCTGGCGTTGGCTTCGCCTTTCTCGCCCGCGCCCGTCAGCACCATCTCGTCGTAGACGAAATCCTTTCCGTAAGGAAAACCCATCAGCAGGTTGGAGCGATGGACATTGCGGGTGTTGATCAGCGCCATCATGAAGGGCGCGGTCCAGGACTGCAGGTCTTCCTCATAGACGGGCTTGTTGCCCTTCGGCTGCTTTGGGCCGCTGAAGGCGGGCGTCAACGCGAACGGATCGTTCAGGATGGCCACCAGGCTGAGATCCTTGGCAACCGCCTCGAACGTCGCACGCCCGCTCGCCGCGGTGCCGCCCGACAAGGTGCCGCGCATGTCGCGCACCCTGCCCTTGACGCGGGAGGCCGGCGCGCCGAACACGCGCTTAGCCTCCTCCTGTACGAAGAAGGCGCCGAGCTCGAACGGCACCGAGTTGAATCCACAGGAGAAGACGATGCGCGCGCCACTCGCTTTCGCCGCGGCCTCGTGCTTGTCGATCATCTGCCGCATCCAGATCGGCTCACCGCAGAGATCGACATAATCGGTGCCGGAAACGACGCAAGCCGCGAGCAGATCGTTGCCATAGAGCTGGTATGGGCCAACGGTCGTGAGCACCGATTTGGTCTGGTCGACCATCGCCTTCAGCGACGCCGGGTCGCTCGCATCGGCAACGATCAGCGGCGTGTCGGCGGCCGCCCCGATCGCGTCGCGCACCGACTTCAGCTTCTCCAGGCTGCGGCCGGCCATGGCCCATCTCAGCTCTTCGTCGTTCTTGTAGCGTGCGGCGAGATATTCGGCGACCAGCTGGCCGGTGAACCCTGTCGCGCCATAGACCACGATGTCGAACTTTTTCGCAGACTTCATTTCGATTCCTTATTGGTCAGTCAAAGCGAGGAATGACGCGATCCGTCCAGGACGTCATTCCGGGACGGTCCGAAGGACCGGACCCGGAATCTCGGGGTTTGCAGGTGCGCCATTTGCGCACCATAGTTCAATGCTTCGCGTCGCTCCGGAATGATAACCTCAGACGAGGTGGATTGCTTCGCTTCGCTCGCAATGACGATCTTTATTTCTTCCCGTAACTCACGCCCATGCCGGCGCGCACGTCGCTCTGGATTCCGTAGGGAGCGATCGGATAACGCAGGCCGTTCTTGGCGAGTTGCTTCATGCCGGCGATGGCTTTCGCAAGGTGAGACGGTTGCAGCGCCATTAGCATCTCTTCATCGGGGACGCCACCATAGCGGCGTTCGGCAAAACAGGGCAGCGAGAGCGACGGCTCGCCGGTCTTCAGCGCCCGTCCCCACGAATCCGCGCACGCGGTCTCGCCGACCACGCCCCATTCGAACTTCTTGTAGCCGGTATATTGCAGCCCATTGATCAGGATGATCATCTGGCCCGGCGTCGCATAGACCAGACAGATGTCAGGCGGATTGAGCCGGCCGCTCGTAAGTGGGCTCACGGCCATCGCCTGATATCGTCCGAACGGCACGACGTCGAGCGCCTCCTGGCGCTTGCGCGCGTCTTCCGCGGTGCCGTGCCAGACGCCGACATAGTTCGCACCCTCGAGCCATTTCTGATCCTGGGGCGCAAGCCCGATCACCGCACGGCACTGCGCGCCGACGAGATCGTCGGCGGTGATGCCGACGGTCCAGCCCAGGCGCGAGGCCATGCTGACGATCTGGTCGGTGGTGTGCACCGCATTCGGCCGGCGGATCTTCGGGATCGCTTCCATGTCCTCGACGCGCGCGAACATCTTGATGCCGATGACCGTCGTCTTCAGGCGAAGCAGGCTGATGAGATCGGCGGCCATGCCGGCGAGGTCGAATTGTTCCGGTGTCTGCTGTTGCATGGCGTGATCTCCCTGGCCGCCTATGCAGCGATCCTAAAGACGTCGGGCGGCTCGGGGAAGAGAGTTCAGCCTCTTAGGCGGACAGAGACGCGCCTTATCGTTCCCGCGGCGGGATTCGCCCGAGTTTTGGATCGATGGGTCCCTCGGAAGACAGAGGGCGCAGGGAAGACCGGATGCTGGTTGCACCCGCGGCCCCGTGCGCAAGGTAGAAAGCACACGGGTAGGCACCACAGGTTCAACCGGTGCGACCCGGCCTTCCCTGCGCAATGGTTTTAACGGCTGCTCCGTGCTCTCCTCGGTGTGCCGGGCTTGATAGCCACCGTCGCTCTTCGAAACGTCTCGCAGAGCTTGACCCCAGCGTCGGGGGGCCAGGACCACACGGCTTGGCCGTCCGCTTCGGCGTCACTCGTCTGGTGATGCCGTCGCGTCCATCGCATCCCGCAACCAACGTTCGTGACGATCGCGAAGCGCCCCTCTGAATCGGGCACGGGATGGCGCAACCATACGACTGATTTGCGATTCTGAAAAAGCGAAATATTTGTCACGAACGGGCTTGACACGAATTCGGAAAATCAGCCGTCGGGCAAATCAGTCGGCGCTCGAGCGCAGCGATGCAGAGCCTGCGGCCGGGGCATGAACCCACAAATTCGCCGGTTGCGAATCGCGCCTGTTTGCGCCCGCGCGTTCCCGCACGCAAAAACTCCCAGACCGCGAGGTCCGGGAGTTCGCCCCCGGCGTGACTGACGTCACGCGGTCGTGATAAGCAGTGCTTTTGCCGCTGGAGTCCGAGATGATCGCGCGAGCGAGCGTCATCCGCCCGCGCGTGCCGAGCGGGGCGCAGGGACGGCGCGCAAGAATGACAGCCGACCCAAGGTCTGCTTCGCCTTCAGGAGCGGACTGACCCACGGCCGACTTGAAATTTAAGCAGGCGTCGCGTCCACTTGCCCATCATTTGAACTTGCCGGAACCGCTGCATCGCAGTTCGATGGTCGCGCGGTCCTTGAGGTGACACCCAGGTGATCCAAGTCCTGGCCTCACACCATCCACTGCACGCCCCCGTCGGCGCGGATCCCCGGCGGGGGTTTGCTTTTTGGATTACCTTCAACCCGCCACGAAGGCAGCTCGAAAGATCGGCCACTGGCAGCTATCGCGTATTGCGATCACCGGGCCGGCGGAAAGCTGCAAGCCTCAAAGACTTCGCGCGCTCTACGCGCCTGGCGTGCCAACGGCTGCGCACCTGTTCCAGTTGCCAAAATGCGGCGATGAAGCAAGCTCCGAGACAAACACAAATCAATAAAAACAGAAACGTTCGTTCCACGTCTGAAAATCCGCCCATATGATAAGTGCCTTTTGAAATGCAGACTGGAAATGCACCTCGAAGCAAATTCGATGCCAGCGATGGCGTGACTGGTATCGCAATGGGGATACCTCCCTACCCCGCCAAATGAAGGATGCTGAGATTTTCGGATAGACAGATAGAGCCGGACGTTCAGTTCGCGCTCAGCCCGCCCGACGAAATTCGGATTGAACTCGCTCGGCGCGCACACGCCCTCCTCGCCGAGGTCGCTACCTCACCCCATCGGCGAGCGCAAAATACAACTGAAGCCGAGATGGTTGGTCGACGTAGTTGAGATTGGGGTTTCCTGCGTCGCATTTGGTCGAAGGCGACCGTCCCGCGGCACGAAATCCCCCGGGTTTTGCCAATCATCATCGCCGAGGAGAGACCGATCGGGTCCGGATTCACAAATCGATGACGACATCACCAATCGGTTGCGAGCAGCAAACGAGAAGGTTGCCGTCGGCGGGCTGCTCGAGCGGCTGCGGCCCATAGGCGACCGCGCCCGACACCAGACCGCTCTCGCAGTTGTGGCAAACGCCGGTCCGGCACGCCCAACGGACCGGGACGTCGCACGCCTCGGCCAGCTCCAAAATGCTGTTGTAGGCCGACGCCTTCCAGTGTGCGGCGACGCCACTTCGCGCGAACGATACCAGCGGACCGGTGTTGGCATCGTCGCCGGGCAGATGTGGAGTTCGCGTCGTCGCGCCGACGATGCCGGGAGTCCTCGAACTCGCTGCCGTTGAAGATTTCGGCATGAATTCGCTTCGGCGCTACGTCCAGGGCGGAGAGCGCCTCCTTCATGTCTGCCATGAAGCGAGCAGGCCCGCAGAGGTAGACATCCGCCTCGCGCGGGAAGCCGACCTCGTCGAAGACCGATCGCGACAGGCGGCCGGCAGCGTCGAAATCCTCGCCGATCTTGTCGCGCGAGGCCGGCCTGCTGTAGCAAACATAGAGGCGGCCGTTCGTGAGCGCGGGCATGACGCGGCGGACTTCGGCGGCGAATGGATGATGCTGCCCGTCGCGAGCCGTATGCAGCCACAGGACCGGCCGTATCGAGCGGGCCGCCGCCAGGGCGTACAGCATCGCCAGAACGGGCGTCGCCCCGATTCCCGCGCTGAGCAACACCACGGGCCGCTCGCCTGCCTGCAGAACGAAGCTTCCGCGCGGCAAGCTGACGTCGAGAACATCACCGACCCGGACATGCTCCCGCAGGTAGGTTCCAGCCGCCCCGTCCGGCTCGATTTTCACGCTGATCCGATAGCGCTCCGTCGAGAGCGGCCCCGAGAGCGAGTAGCTGCGAAAGAGAGGCGGGCTGCCGCCGGCCGGTCGAAGACGCAAGACGACGTACTGGCCAGGCAGCGCCGCTGGCAGCGGCTGACCGTCCGGATGCCGCATCGACAGGGAGAGAACGTCCGCGGACTCCTGCTCGATCGCCGCCACCGCGAGCGGCCAAAAGCCCGGCGCCACCGGATGCGCAGCCGCTGCCGGCGCGAGCCCCGCATTGCCGCCCCCCGCAGCAGTCGCCTGGCTCCGCAGCAATGCCTCGAACGACGAGCGCCATCCAGGCGAAAGCGCCTCGATCCGCAAGGCGCGCTCCAATCGATCGCGCGCATGACCGGGCGAATAGAGCAGCGCGTTGATCTCGGCGACGGTCATTCGCTCGTTCGCCTCTCCGACCTTCACGATTTCGTCGCCGGCACCTACCTCGCCTTCCCTTAGGACGCGGAAGTAGAACCCCGGTCGTCCGCTGGATGTCAGCAATGCCGGCATCCGCGGCTCGTTCGTCCGGATGCCGACGCGATAGCAGGTCACGCGAGGTTGAGTGACCTCGAACAATGCGCCGCCGATTTGATAGCGGTCGCCGATGCAAACGGCATCGTCGGGCAATCCCTCGATCGTGAAATTCTCGCCGAACTGTCCGTGGACGAAATCGGTCCGCTTCAGTTGCTCCTGCCAGTAGCGATACGATTCGATCTGGTAGACGAAGACTGCGCGGTGCTCACCCCCGTGGCCGGCCAGGTCGCCCTGACCGTCCCCGTCCAGATTCAATCGGCCAACTCGACAGCGGCCGCGCACCGGATTTTTCCAGACACCGGTGTGTACCGTGCGCCCCTTCCATTCGATGTCGCGCGGAAGTCCGACGTTCACCGAAAGCAGTCGAGCCATGTGCCGCTCCGCTCTATTGAGGCCGGAAGCCCTAGCCGCCCGCGGCTGCGGCGGGGCGGCCGCCAGCTGCTCGCTCATCGCCGCTTGCGGGGCCGACCACCTCGGCGACGTCGAGGTTGCGATCGGGGCCGTGCGGAACCACCGTCTGGCCCGGCTCAAGATGGAGCTGAACACCATCGAGATACACCGAGACGATGTCCGGTTCGAACGACACCAGGTTGGAGATGCGCCCGACTCCCGCATAGGCGTCGGGATACGACCACGCCGCCAGACGTGCATCACCAATGGCGTAATAGCTGCAGAGCCCCTTGTATGGGCAGAAGGTCTGGAGTTTTACGGGCGTGAGGGTGGACTCATCGATGTCGGCGCGCGGCACGTACCAGCGCGGCGCGAAGCCGAACTCGTAGAGAACCAGCGGCCGCCTGGTGTCGGCGATGACGCGGTCCTGATGGCGGACCACCAGGTTACGGGAGGCCTCGCGAATGTCGATGCGATGGTAGGGGTCGGCGGCATGACCCACGATCCGCTCGTCCTCCTCGTAGAAAGCGTCCATGGCCCGCCATGCGAAGGCAACGCGCGCCTGCAATTCGCTCGCATGGCCGGGCAGGCCGGTGTGTTGCCACGCCCCTCGCGGCGCGCTGCGTTCGCCCGCCCGGACGCTGTACCAGGACGTGAGCCCAAGATCAGCGTGTTGGGTAGTATGCTCGGCGCGCTCCAGAGTTTCTGGAGAAACGTCGGTCTCCGGGAAATAGGCTACGGGATAGCGGCCGGGTTCGAAGAGCAGGAGCACGTTCTCGCTATCGGCGATCCAGATTCCGCCGAACCGCACGCGCATGCGCCGGCGCAATGGTTCGGCATACAACAGTCTCTTGGGCAGCAGCTCGGGCACGAGGAATCGGCCGATTGCTCCCGTCGAGAGCGGACCTTGTTGCCAGGACAGTCCCATTGCTCTCTCCCTGGGTTCGATGATCGAGGCCGACAGACATACGTTCTACCGGGGAACGCGTTTACCGGGGAACGCAGGCCCTTCGGCAAGGTTCCGCGGAATTTCGCCGGCTGCCGGGGCCCTCGCGCCGTTCAACGCTTCTGGTAGGGGTGGAAGATGTGGTCCTTCGCCTTCACGGCCACATGGCACGCGTGTCCGCAGTCCGAGGGGCTGGCATCGGCCGTAAACTGGTCGGAGGCGGCCTCGTAGTTGAACAGCGCGTATCCCCATCCGCCGCTTTTCGGAAATTTGGTGCTGTCCTTTTCCATCATGAAAGCCTGCGTGAAGACATCAGGCACATCCACGGCGAAGGGGGCCTCCGTGCTCTTCTTCGGCTTCCACTGCAGCTTCGCGATCCTGGCGCCATCCGGAAACGGCTGGCCGTTGCCGGGAATGCCGGCCTTGAACGCCTCGATCATCACCGGATTGGCGACGATCACCTTGAGCACTTCGTCGGTCCGGGCGGAAGAGACCACCGCCCAGTCTTCGTATCCCTTGAAGTCGGAGAACGCTACTCCGTCCGGTGTTTTCAGCGTGTACTTGTCTTGCGCGTAAACGGCCGTGCCGCCCAGGACGGCGAGCACTGCCGCAATCGAGAGCTTGGTTTTGCGCTTCATGGCTGATCCTTTCTTGTTTGTCGTGGACGCGCTTATTGTGCCCGGCAATTTGGCGAACGTGAAAATCAAGGCTTCGACTTTCAAGGCTTGGACTTTCAAGGCTTGGACTTTCAAGATTTGGCCTTGCCCTCCTTCGCATTCAGCGCGACGGAAGCCTCGGTCGTCAGCAGGAGGAACGTGAACGTCTCCTGCAGATAGAGCCGGACCTTCCTGTCGTCATGGCTCAAATAGCCGATCGAGACATCCTCGCCGATATGCAGGGCGAAATCGCCGCCGCGCGTGGTCAGCACGAAGGCGCCTGATATCGCCGGCGCCCAGATGATTTCGCCGTCCACGAGCTCCTTGATGTGCCGCATGACCGGATAGCCGTGGTCGCTGCTTTCGCTCAGCGCCGTATAGGCATCGGCCCCGAGCAACACCGAATAGGGACCATTGACGCCCTCGATCCGCAACTGGCTCAGCGCATGGGCAACGGCGTCCGGATAGCCACGCACATCGGCCGGCAGCGTCAGGATCGGATTGCTGGTCCCCTCGCGGATGCCGCCGATGCCGGCTGCGGCGTAACCCTCGAAGATCGCCCGGTCCTCCGCAAAGGCCAGAAGCTTCGCAGCATCCTTGGCGGGTTGCCAATCGGAATCGTCGGCGCCGCGCTCCACGTCATCGATCTGCTGGCGATCGAGCTCGAAGGGAACGCGGAGTTCAACCAACGGCTTGACCTCACGCTGCCGCGTGAGGATGCCATCGCCCGGCGCTGCGACATTGCGCAAATGACCGGTGCCGATGGCGGAGAGTTCGACCCCGCCCGGCCCCTGCACATCGACGACACGCCGCCCCGCCAGATAGCGCTTGAGGGTGCGCGACGTCTCTTCCTCGATCTCTGCCCACGCCGCATCCGATATCGGGGCAAGCTCGCGGTGAAGATTGTTCATGAGGCGGGATCTCCTTTGAGCGAACCGATGTCGAGCGAACCCTTGCGCTTCGACGCCGACGTCGGCGCGGGCGCTGAAACGGCGGGCTCGTCTGCAAGTACCGTGGCGGGATCATCGTCCGCGATGTTTTCCAGAAACGTCGCCGACGGCACGAAAAACAGATTGCCGGTTTTGGCCACGCTGAAATCGAGCAGGCGATCGTAATTGCCGGGAGGCTTGCCGACGAACATGTTCTCCAGCATCTGCTCGATCGTTCGCGGCGAACGCGCGTAACCGATGAAATAAGTGCCGAACTCGTTGTCGGCCACGCGGCCGAACGGCATGTTGTCGCGGACGATCTTGATCTCCTGGCCGCCCTCCTCGATGATGGTGAGCGCGTTGTGCGCGTAGGAGGGTTTGACGGCATCGTCGAGCTCGATGTCTGAAAGCTTGCCGCGGCCGATGATGCGCTCCTGGGTCTCCGTCGACAGCGCATTCCAGCCGGCCATGTCGTGCAGATATTTCTGCACGATCACGTAACTGCCGCCGGCGAAGGAGGCATCCTCAGGTCCTACATAGGCGGCGTCGATGGCCGCTTGCGCCGTCGGGTTCTCCGTTCCGTCGACAAAACCGAGCAGATCGCGGTCGTCGAAATAACGAAAGCCGTGCACCTCGTCGACCGGCGTTGCCGCGTCGCCAAGCTTCGCCATGATCTGGGACGCAAGCTCGAAACAGAGGTCCATGCGCCTGGCGCGAATGTGAAACATGAGATCGCCAGGCGTCGCCACCGCGTGGCGCGGACCGGACTTGATCTCCCGAAATGGATGCAGCTCCGCCGGCCGCGCCTGGCCGAACAGCCTGTCCCACGCCTCCGACCCGATCCCCATCACGCAGGAGAGATTTCCCTCGATGTCGCGAAAACCGACGGCGCGTAACAACCCCGGGAGGTCGCCGCAAAATGAGCGGACCGCCGCGCGAGCCGCGCTGCCGGGCTTGACGGTCACGACCAGGAAGATCGCGGCGCGGGTCAAGGCGCCTACCACCGACTGGGGCACAGGCGGCTGGCCGGATGGCGGACCGGGCGCGGTCATTGGATCTCCATGCGTCGTGCCCTTGCAAAAAACGCCATACTCGATGCCCGAGTCTTTCGAGACTGCAGGATTTTAGCCGCGGCCTCGCCCGGGTCCACGGCCTAATTCGGGGTGGGCCCCGGCAAAAACGCACTGGTCCTGCCGGTGAGCCGATAGGCCAGCAGGCCCATCCACTCGCGCATGCCGGTGTCGGTCCGCGAAAAGCCGTCATTTGCGACCGTCGTGAATGACAGGATATCGCGCACGCTCGTACCGACGCGCCAATCGACCGGATACGCCTCGACGGGAAAATTCGCTTTGCGGAACAGGCCGACCGAGCGCGGCATGTGGTAGGCCGAGGTCACGAGCAGCCAACGCTCGCCCGGCTTCGGCGCGGCAAGCTCCCTGGTGAACACCGCATTTTCATAGGTGTTGCGCGAGCGCCGTTCCATGATCAGCCGCGCCTTGTCGATGCCGAGGCTTTCGAAGATCGCTCCGGCATAATCGGCCTCGCGCGCATCGTTCGAGATCAGGTTGGCGCTGCCGCCGCTGAAGATGATCCGTGCGTTCGGGTATCGTCGCGCCAGCGCCGCGCCGGCAACGATACGATCCGGCGCGCTTCGGATGACGGGCGCATCATGTGCGACCGACAGATCGGCGTCGATCGGACCGCCCAGCACGATGATGCCGTCGGGCGCGCCGGCGGACGCGTTCCAGGCGGGAAACCGGCTCTCCAGCGGATACAGCAAGAGATTTCCGAGCGGCGAAAAGCCGCAAACAGCAAGCAGCACGATCGCGGCAATCAGGAGCTTGCGCCCTGCGCGTGAGAACCGCGTCGCACACAACAGCACGCCGACGGCACCGAGGCCGATCAGGAAATCCGTCGGCAGCAGCAGCAAGCCGAGCGTCTTGGACAATATGAAAAACAAGGGAAGCCTCGCGGAATATCTGCTACAGCCTCATACGCTGTCCCTCCCTAATTCCAAAGACCCCTCATGACCCATCACCACCTGCATTCCAGCCCTGAAACCTGTCACTGGGGTTTTTTCGAAGCCAAGCTCAAACCCGTCCTGACCATCGACAGCGGCGATGAAGTCACCGTGGACACCATCTCGGGCGGCCCGGACCAGCTTCCCGACAAGGCCAAATTTCATATCCCGCCCGAGCTCTTTGAGGTGCATGCCAAAAGCGAGCGCATGGTGCCCGGCCATATCCTGACCGGGCCGATCGCCGTAAAGGGCGCCGAGCCTGGCGACGTCCTCGAAGTGGACATCCTCGAGGTGAAGCTCAGGCAGGATTGGGGCTACAACCTGATCCGTCCGCTCGGCGGCACCCTGCCCGATGATTTCCACGAGCCGCGGCTGCTCAATATCCCGCTCGATACCAAGCGGATGGTCGGCCATATGCCCTGGGGTCTGGAGCTGCCGCTTGCGCCGTTCTTCGGCGTGATGGGCACAGCCCCGCCGCCGGCCTGGGGCCGCATCACCTCGCTCGTTCCGCGCGCGATGGGCGGCAATCTCGACAACAAGGAATTGGGCGCGGGAGCGAAACTCTATCTGCCCGTATTCGTGCCGGGCGCGCTGTTCTCCTGCGGCGACGGCCACGGCGTGCAGGGCGACGGCGAGGTGTGCGTCACCGCGATCGAAACCGCGCTGCAAGGCCGCTTCCGCCTGACGCTGCGCAAGGACATCAAGCTCGGTTATCCCCGCGCGGAAACGCAAACCCATTACCTGACCATGGCGATGGATCCCGACCTCGACCAATGCGTGGTCAAGGCGCTGCGCGACATGATCGTGCTGCTCGGCGAGAAGCGGAATCTGTCGCGCGAGGACGCCTATACGCTGTGCAGCCTGGCCGCCGATTTGCGGGTGACGCAGACCGTGAACGGCTCAAAGGGTATCCATTGCATGATCGCCAAGACCGTCGTGCACGGTTGACGGGCGGTCCACGGTTTCTTGCCGCAAATAAAATCTGGCCTCACGCCGCGTTGTTCGTGCTAATACGCCTTCAGGTAGCGTTGTTCATCCGCGTGGTGTTTGATGAGACTGCCTCGCCGCCGCTTTCTGCAGCTGGCTGCCGTCGCGCTCGGGGCTCCCGCCGTCGCACGCGCCAACCTGCAGGCCTATCCCGCTCATCCCGTCCACATCATCGTTGGCTTCGCCGCTGGCGGCGCACCCGACATCGCCGCGCGCCTGGTGGCGCAATGGCTCGCGGAGCGGCTCGGCCAGCAGTTCATCATCGAGAACCACCCCGGCGCCGGCGGCAATATCGCGACAGAGGCGGTGATCGAGGCGCCCGCTGACGGCTATACGCTGCTGTTGGCGGGCCTCTGGAACGCGGTCAATGCGACGCTCTACGAAAAGCTCAAATTCGATTTCTTCCGGGACCTCGCGCCGGTTGCGAGCGTGAGCCGCGAGAATTACGGCATGGAGGTGCATCCGTCGTTCCCCATGAAGACGGTCCCCGACTTCATCGCCTACGCCAAGGCCAATCCCGGCAAGCTCAACATGGCCTCGGCAGGCAATGGCACCGGGCCACACATGGCAGGCGAGCTGTTCAAGATCATGGCCGGCCTTGACATGGTGCACATCGCCTACCGCGGCTCGCCGCCCGCCCTGACCGACCTGCTCGCCGGCCAGGTGCAGCTGATGTTCGGCCCGCTGTCCTCGTCGATCGAATACGTCAGGGCCGGCAAGCTTCGCGCGCTGGCCGTGACCTCGGCGACACGCGCGAAAGTGCTGCCCGATGTGCCGACGATCGGAGAGTTCGTCCCCGGCTACGAGGCGGCCGGCTGGTTCGGCATTTGCGCGCCGAAGAAAACGCCGGTCGAAATCATCGACCGGCTCAACCAGGAGATCAATGCGGGTCTTGCGGATGCGAAACTCAAAGCGCGCTTTGCCGACCTCGGCTCCGCCGTGTTTGCCGGCTCGCAGGCAGACTTCGCAAAGCACATCGCCGATGAAACCGAGAAGTGGGGCAAGGTCGTCCACACGGCCAACCTCAGGGCCGACTAGCAACGCCAAGTCGCCGCATTTCGTGATAACATGGCGTCCATCAAGCGGCGCAGGTTCGCAATCGGGAGGCAACGATGACAACTGCGGCTGAAGGACGGGAGCTCACCCAGGTCGGACCCGGAACCGTGATGGGCGAGCTGATGCGGCAGTATTGGATCCCCGCTGCGCAGTCCACCGAGCTCGTGCGTGACGGCGCGCCGATCCGGCTGATGCTGCTCGGCGAAAAGCTGATCGCGTTCCGCGACACGGAGGGCCGGGTCGGCGTGATGGACCATCGCTGTGCGCACCGCTGTGCCTCGCTGTTCCTCGGACGCAACGAGGAAGGCGGTATCCGCTGCATCTATCACGGCTGGAAATACGACGTCGCCGGCAACTGCATCGACATGGCGAGCGTGCCGCCGCACCAGGATTTCAAGCACAAGGTGAAGGCCAAGGCGTATCCGGCCGTCGAGCGTGCCGGGGTGGTCTGGGTCTATATGGGATCGCAGGCCAAGGCGCCGCCGCTGCCGGCGTTTGAAATCCTCGACGTGCCCGATGACGAGGTCAGCGTCACCTTCATCCAGCGCGACTGCAATTACCTGCAGGCGCTCGAGGGCGAGATCGATACCTCACATTTCGGCTATCTGCACGCCGGCCATGTCGATCCCGACGATGTCGCCGAGGACGATCCGGTCTACCACACCATCACCAACCGGGCGCCGGAGTACCATATCGCCGATGCCCCCTGGGGCACGCAGTATGCCGCCTACCGCTCCGCCGGTGGCGACAGCATTTACTGGCGCTTCGCCAACTTCCTGTTCCCGTTCTGGGTCCAGGTCCCCGCCGGCGAGTTCACAAGCCACGTGCATGCGCGCGCCTGGGTGCCGCTCGACGATGGCCACACCATGTTCTGTTTCCTGCGCTGGAAGCGCGGCATCTCGGCGCAGACACAGCCGCAGCCCGCCTTCAAGGACGGCCGGCCGATCGGCGGCACCGGACGCGGCAACAAGTTCATGCCCAACACCACCGACTGGCTCGGACGCTGGCGCCTCGCCGCCAATGAAAGCAACGACTGGGGCATGGACCGCGCGGCCCAGCAGAGCAACGAGATCTACAGCGGCATCGACGGCGTCCACCTGCAGGACCAGGCGATCACCGAGAGCATGGGCCCGATCACCGACCACGCCTTCGAGCACCTGGCGCCATCCGACCAGATGATCACGCGTACCCGCCGTCGCCTCCTGATGGCGGCGCGTGCGCTCCGCGACAACAACGTGCTGCCGCCCGGTGTCGAAGACCCCGAGGTGTATCGCCGAGGCCGCAGCGGCTACTTCGTCAGCGACGACAAGAGCCCGTGGCAGGAGCTTTATGCGAGGCAGCTGTCCGCCGCGGTGCATCCGTCGCCGATTCCGCTGCGCGCGGCGGAATAGACGAACGACACGAGACGCGGCGCGTGTTGTGGCGGCTCCAGCAAGGTGGCGACCCATGGCGAGAGAATTGGAAGGCAAGGTTGCCGCTGTGACCGGGGCTGCGTCGGGCATCGGATTGGCCAGTACCGAGGCGATGTTGGCGGCAGGCTCGCGTGTCGTGATGGTCGACCGGGACGAGGCAGCGCTGACGGCACTCTGCAACAAGCACGGCGACGCGGTGATCCCGCTGGTCGTCGACCTGCTCGACCAAGAGGACTGCGCTACGTTGCTGCCGAAAATCCTGGAGAAGGCAGGCCAACTCGACATCCTGCATGCAAACGCAGGTACGTATGTCGGCGGCGATCTGGTCGATGCCGACACCGGGGCCATTGACCGGATGCTGAACCTGAATATCAACGTCGTGATGAAGAATGTGCACGACGTGCTGCCTCACATGATCGAGCGCCGGACGGGCGACATCATCGTCACCAGTTCGCTCGCGGCGCATTTTCCGACGCCATGGGAGCCGGTGTCTATGCCTCGTCCAAATGGGCGATCAACTGCTTTGTCCAGACGGTGCGACGCCAGGTCTTCAAGTACGGCATTCGCGTGGGCTCGATTTCACCCGGCCCCGTCGTCAGCGCGCTGCTCGCGGACTGGCCGGCCGAGAACCTGAAGCAAGCCAAGGAGTCGGGAAGTCTGCTGGAGGCAAGCGAAGTGGCGAACGTGGTCATGTTCATGTTGACGCGGCCACGCGGCATGACAATTCGCGACGTGGTCATACTGCCTACCGGTTTCGATCTTTAGTCCGCTGCATCGGCCTCCAATGCCCAAAAGCAAACTTATCGCGCGCCCTGCGCCAGGCCGCCGGCGTCACGCCCGTCATCTCACGCGCGCCTCAAATCGCGCGCCTGCCGCCAGGCCGACGGCGTCACGCCCGTCATCTTCTTGAACGCGCGGCTGAAGGCGGCCTCGGATTCGTAGCCGATCTCGGCGGCGATTGTCGCCATGTTGAAATTGCCGCGGTTGAGCATCTCGGACGCCACCTGCATCCGCCACTTCGCCAGATAATGCATGGGCGGCATGCCCACGAGCCGCACGAACCGCTCGGCCATCACGGAGCGCGAGGTGCCGCATTGGCGCGCCAATCCTTCGATGGTCCAGTTGAACGACGGCCGTGCATGGATCAGCGCCAGCGCATTGCCGACCGCGGGATCGCGCAAGCCCGCAAGCCAGCCGCTATCGTGCGGCGGCAGCGTCTCGATGTAGCGCCGCACCACGTCGATGAACATCAACTCGCTGAGCTTGGTCAGGATGCTTTCGCTGCCGGCGCGTTTTTCGGCGACCTCGGCGACCGCGAAATGGATGAACTGCCCGATCCAGCCGGTATCGTTGCGCCTGATGTCGCCGGCCTTCAGCATCGGCGGCAGTGCGTCCAGCAAGGGATTGAAGGGTCTTGCGTCGCAGGCGAGATAGCCGCAGACGAGTCTGGCCGACACCGCGCCGCCGTTCATCAGGTTGATGTGGAACGGCAAGAGGCCGGCTTCCGCGACGTCGATCATGTCGGCGCTCGGCGGCTCCGCGCGCATGCCGGCAGCGCTCGCCATCACATGCGGATCGGCATTGGTGAACAGCACGACTTCGCCGGCTTCGAGCGGCACGGCCTCGCCGCCGTCGAGGCTCGCGAAACAGCGGCCCGAGGTCACGACATGATAGGCGATGAGACGGTCGGCGCCCGGCAGGATTTTTGGCAGGATCAATTCGCGCGCCGGCGAATGCACCGACCACGGCTCCTGCGCGGCAATCTCGAAATACGCGGCACCCGTGAGCCGCACGCTTTTGAGAACATCGGACAGGGTATCGGTCGCCACGGCTCGGACCTTCAGGAAACGGGGGAATCGGGGATCATCTCGATATGTCTCCGGAAATGGGGTATTGTTCAAAAAACGCCGTCGCCGTCGACGCCTGCGGACGCACGATCAAGCCATCCGGACGCACAATCAAGCGACACCGGGCCGCGGCGGACGCCGCATCAAGCGATGCAGACGCGCGATCATTCTGTTCGTGCATCGAATGCGCGAGAAGAATGCGGACGAACAATCCAATTTCGTCAAACGCGATGAGGACATCAGAGATGACAACACACAAGGGAAAATGCTTTTGCGGCTCCGTGGAAATCGAGGTGCAGGGAGCGCCGGAAGGCATGGGCTATTGCCACTGTTCCTCCTGCCGCTCCTGGTCGGCGGCGCCCGTCAACGCCTTCACGCTGTGGAAGCCGCAGAACGTGCGCGTCACCAAGGGCGCGGAGTACCTCGGCAAGTTCGTGAAGACCGAGACGAGCCACCGCCAGTTCTGCAAGCGCTGCGGCGGTCACCTCATGACCGACCATCCGCCGCTCGGCCTGGTCGACGTCTATGCGGCGACGATCCCGTCGTTGAAATTCACGCCGGGCGTGCACGTCAACTATGCGGAGACGGTGCTGCCGATGAAGGACGGCTTGCCGAAGCTGAAGGATTTTCCGGCTGAACTGGGAGGCTCTGGTGTCGCGATGGCTGAGTAGTCCTCCGGTGTGGACGCTGATGCTTCTGATCGCGTCGATCCTTGGGCTCCTGCCCGAGCTGCTCTGAACGTCCACGCCCCGCATTCAACAAACCAACCTCCCCTGCTCCGCGCCGGTGACCGGCGCGGATGACAGGAGAGTCATGACCAAGCAAGGAGAATGATTTCATGGATCTCTTAACGTTCAAGAACACGCAAGGCCCGATCAGGGAGCGCTATGCCGGCGATGCGAGGGCGGCCCTTCTCACCCTGCGGGCCAAGGGCACGGCGGACGAATCCGCCGTGACCTGCAAGGTCGAGACCGGACGCGGACTGGCGCTGGCCGGCATTCATCCCAAATGCGGCGGAAGCGGCCTCGAGCTTTGCTCCGGAGACATGCTGCTGGAAGCGCTGATCGCCTGCGCGGGCGTTTCGATGCGCGCGGCCGCGGCCGTGCTCGGCATCGCCGTGAGATCGGTCGTTGTCAGCGCCGAGGGCGACGTCGACCTCAGGGGCACGCTCGGCGTGAGTGCTGACGTCCCGGTAGGCTTCAGGGAAATCCGGCTGTCGTTCGAGGTCGACGCCGATGTCGGTGCCGCAGAGCTCGATCAGCTCGCGGAGCTCACCGACAAATATTGCGTCGTATTTCAGACTCTTCAATCGAGCCCGAAGACCAGCGTGTCGATCAAGAGCGCAAGACACTGACAAGGCACTAAAACTGACAAGGCACTAAACAAGGCGCTCAAGCAAAACAGCACTGAGTGAACCGCCACTTGAGTGCTCAGGACGGCGCGATCCCTTTTCCCTCGCGGGATCGCGCCGTCGACCGCATGCGATCGCATTTCGATCAACGCGCGATGTGAAGAGCATCGCTCCGGCGTTCGCGCTGGGGCTCCTACGCATCAATCGCGAATTTCCCTTTTGATGTCCTGAGCAGGCCCGGCCGGCCGTCCTCTCAAACGAGTTGGCGG
>CAWHQY010000031.1:0-89220 GCA_963831505.1 uncultured Alphaproteobacteria bacterium
TTATGTATCCCGCGCCGCGGATGGTGTGGAGCAGCGGCCGCTCGAATCCCTTGTCGATCTTGGAGCGCAGCCGCGAAATATGCACGTCGATGACGTTGGTCTGGGGATCGAAATGATAATCCCAGACGTTTTCGAGCAGCATGGTGCGCGTTACCACCTGGCCCGCGTGCTTCATGAGATATTCGAGCAGGCGGAACTCGCGCGGCTGCAATGTCAGCTCATCCTTGCCGCGCGCCACGCGATGCGAGAGCCGGTCGAGCTCGAGATCGCCGACGCGATAGGTGGTTTCCTCGGCCGGGCCGACATTGCGGCGCGACAGCACCTCGACCCGCGCGAGCAGCTCGGCGAACGAATAGGGTTTTGGCAGGTAGTCGTCGCCGCCGGCACGCAGGCCCTTGATGCGGTCATCCACCTGCCCGAGCGCGGAGAGAATGAGCACCGGCGTCCGGTTGCCCTTGTCGCGCAACGCCCCGATCAGGGAGAGACCGTCGCGCTTCGGCAGCATGCGGTCGACGACGAGCACGTCATAGTCGCCGCCTTCGGCCATCGACAGGCCCTCCTCGCCGTCGCCGGCGAGATCGGCGACATAGCCGACTTCGCGGAACGCCTTCACCAGATAGTCGGCGGACTCGCGGTCGTCTTCGATGATGAGAATGCGCATTTGCGGAGCAATGACTTGAGCGGTGGCGATCACAGTCGTCGACTTTCCTTCAACATGGCGCGGCCGGCGCTTTCATGCAAGGCGACCGGACGCCATTTGGTTGATCGAAAAAGTGGGCGGTGAAGCTGGGGGACTTCACCGCCCTTAGACCCTTCCGACGGAGGGGGGCGATATCCACCGGAAGGTAGCCGGAGGGAGCGGGCTTTTTGCCCGCTCCCCGGAAAGAGCCGTCGGCGGGGGCGACTGATGCCGGCGACACCCTCCATCTCCTGAACCGTTATCCCTTCGCCAAGGGCACCGCGACGAAGCGCGACTGTCCGCCGCTCTTTACCCGCATCAGGACGACGTTCTTGTTGTCGTTCTTTGCGGCCGTGATCGCGTCGCGCACATCGCCGGCGCTGGCAACCGTCTTGCCGGCGACTTCCAGGATGACGTCGCCCTCCTTGAAGCCGCGCTCGGCGGCCGCGCTCTTGGGATCGACTTCGGTGATGACGACGCCTTCCTTGCCGGCGCCGGCCACGCTGTTGGCTGGCGCAACTGTAAGCCCGAGCTTCGGCACGTCGGTGCCGCGCGTGGCGCTGCCATTATTGTCATCCTTGTCGGTATCGGCCTTGGCCTCGACCGTATTCGGCAGGATGCCAAGCGTCAGGTTGACGACCTTGTCCTGGCCCTTGTGCAGGACGTTGAGCTTCACGGCCGCGCCCGGCGCCAAGCCACCGATGGTGCGGGCGAGCTCGCGCGCATCCTTGACGCTCTCACCGTTGACCTGGGTGATCACGTCGCCGGATTCGATGCCGGCCTTCGCCGCCGGACCGTTGGCCTGCGGCTCGGCCACGAGCGCGCCTTCTGCCTTCTTCAGGCCGAGACTGTCGGCGATCTCCGTTGTCACCGGCTGGATCTGGACGCCGATCCAGCCGCGGCTGACCGAACCCTTGTCCTTGAGCTGGGACACAATGGTCTTCACGGTCGACGCGGGAATTGAGAACGCAATGCCGACGCTGCCGCCTGACGGCGAATAGATCGCCGTGTTGACGCCGAGGACATCGCCTTCGGTGTTGAACGCGGGCCCGCCCGAATTGCCCTTGTTCACGGGCGCGTCGATCTGGATGAAGTCGTCATAGGGACCGTTTCCGATGTCACGGCCCATGGCCGAGACGATGCCGGCGGTCACGGTGCCGCCGAGGCCGAAGGGATTGCCGACCGCCAGCACCCAATCGCCGATGCGGGGCTTGCTGTCCGACAGTCTTGCGAACGGGAAGTTCGAGCTGCCCTCCACCTTGATCAGGGCGAGATCGGTGCGCGCGTCGGTGCCGATCACCTTGGCGGTGTAGGTCTTGCCGTCATCGGTCGTCACTTCGACCTTGCTGGCGCCGTCGACGACGTGGTTGTTGGTGACGGCATAGCCGTCGGCGGAAATGAAGAATCCGGAACCCTGTCCCATGATCACGCGATTGCCGCCGCGGCGGCCACGCATGCCGGGCGGCAGCCCATCGGGACCGCCGAATTTGCGGAAGAAGCGCTCCATCGGCGAGCCCGGCTGGAACGGCGTATCTTCGTCGTTGCTGTCGTCGCCCTTGGCGATCTTCTCGTTGAGATTGACCTTCACCGAAATGACCGACGGCTTCACGCGCTCGACGATGTCGGCGAAGCCGACCGGCTGCTGGACCTTGCGAACCTCGTTGGCGACCTGCGCATGCGCCGGCGTGGTGAACATGTTCACCGGGCCGCTCGACGGGCTGAAGCCATAGACGGCGATGCCGAGGCCCGCGACAACGGAAGCCATCAGCGCGAGCTTGCGGGCCGAGAGCAGCGAACGGCGCGGCTGCCGGTAGGACGGGAGGGACGAAAGATCGATCGGTCGGTCGGTCATCAAGTTATCTCCAAAGCCTGAAATCGAGGGGGTGCGAGCGCACGGCACTGTTCGCGGGTGAAACCGTTCGTAGGCGAAGATGGGGGCTGCCGCCTTACAGCGCGCTGGCGGCGGAGTTAAAGTTTGGTAATGAAGGCGGCTTCCGATGCGGCAGTTTATCGCAGGCCTAAGCCATTGCGATTGCGCATGTTCTTTCGCCGTCCCGCAAGCAGGAGCGTGACGGGAACACCCCGTCAAATAAGACGAAAAGCCTATCGTCGCTCCGGTGGCGGATCGGCTGCCATCAGGGCCGCCAGCCGCGCTTCTTCGTCGGGGGTCAGCGGACTACCCGCGGCCTCCAAGCCGGCCTTCGAACGCCGCCTGACATGCCTCCAGAGCGCCAGTCCGCCGCCGATCAGCACAAGCGGCGGCACCAGCCAGAGCGCGAGCGTCTGGCGCTCAAACCTCGGCTTCAGCAGCACGAATTCGCCGTAGCGCGCGACCAGGAAATCGATCACCTGGGAATCGCTGTCGCCGGCCGCGATGCGCTCGCGCACCAACAGGCGAAGATCGCGCGCCAATGGCGCCTCGGAATCGTCGATCGACTGATTCTGGCAGACCATGCAGCGCAATTCCCGCGACAGGTCCCTCGCGCGCGCTTCCCTCGCGGGATCGGACATCACCTCGTCGGGCAGCACGGCGCGCGCGGGCGAGAGCCCGAGCACGGCAAGAAAGCACGCTGCGACAAGGATGCGCTTCATCGCCCTACTCCGCCGCCTGCAGGCCACGCAGCGCCTTGGCCGGCTTCGGGGCGCCGACACGCAGGCGGCGATCGGACAGCGACAGCATGCCGCCAAACGCCATCAGCACCGGGCCGTACCAGATCAGGAGCACCAGCGGCTTGTGATAGATGCGCACGGTAACGCCGCCATCGGCGGTGGTATCGCCCAGCGAGATGTAGAGCTGGCTGACGCCGCGCGTGAGCAAAGCGGCTTCAGTGGTTGACGCGCCGCGGGTCGTGAAATTGCGTTTCGACGGCGTCATCACGCTGAGCTTCTCGCCGTCGAGACTGACGGAGAAGGCGGCCACCATCTCGCGATAATTCGGTCCCTGCCGCTGCGAGAGACTGTCGAGCTGCAATTGGTAACCGGCGAACGGGATGAGATCGTTCGGCTTCATGCTGCCGATATATTCGGAGTTCCACGTGGTCTCGCACACGATCCCGATCAGGGCGACACCGATGCCGGCATGCGCAAAGGCCGACCCCCAGGTCGAGCGCGGCAGGCCAGCGGCGCGACGGAACGAAATCGCGAACGGATTGCGGAACAGCCCGGTGCGTTCGACAAGATCGACGATCGCGCCGGCAATGACGAAGGTCGCGAGGCCGATCGCGAGCGGCGCCAGCGCGCTGCCGCCCCGCGCCCAGGCCCAGACAACCGCAATCGCGATCAACGCGGCAATTCCGGCCGCGAGCAGGCGCTGCGCGGCGCCGTAGAGATCGCCGCGTTTCCAGGCCAGCATCGGCCCGAAGGGGACGGCGATCATCAGGGGCACGAACAGCGGCCCGAAGGTGAGATTGAAGAAGGGCGCGCCGACCGAAATCTTGTCGCTGGTCAGGACTTCCAGCGCCAGCGGATAGAGCGTGCCGATGAATACGGTCGCGCAGGCCGTGGTAAGAAAGAGATTGTTGAGCACCAGCGCGCCTTCGCGTGAGATCGGCGCGAACAGCCCGCCCTGCTTGAGATGCGAGGCGCGGGCCGCAAACAGCGACAGGCTGCCGCCGATGAAGACGCAAAGGATCAACAGAATGAAGACGCCGCGGGTGGGATCGCTGGCGAAAGCATGGACCGAGGTCAGGACGCCCGAGCGCACCAGGAACGTGCCGAGCAGCGACAGCGAGAAGGTCAGGATCGACAGCAGGATGGTCCAGACCTTCAGCGCATTGCGCTTCTCCATCACCAGCGCCGAATGCAACAGCGCGGTGCCGGCGAGCCACGGCATCAGGGAAGCGTTCTCGACGGGGTCCCAGAACCACCAGCCGCCCCAGCCCAGCTCGTAATAGGCCCAGTAGGAGCCCATCGCGATCCCGAGCGTGAGGAAGATCCAGGCCATCAGCGTCCAGGGCCGCACCCAGCGCGCCCAGGCGGCATCGATGCGGCCTTCCATCAAGGCTGCAATCGCAAACGAAAACGAGATGGAGAAGCCGACATAGCCGAGATAGAGCATCGGCGGATGCACGGCGAGGCCGATGTCCTGCAGCACCGGATTGAGGTCGCGGCCCTCGATCGGCGGATTTGGGATGCGCAGGAACGGATTCGAGGTGATCAGGATGAAGAGATAGAAGGCGCCGGCGATCCAGGCCTGCACCGCGAGCACATGCGCCCGCAGCGACAGCGGCAGATTATTGCCGAAAGCCGCGACGAGGGCGCCGAACAGCGCGAGGATCAGCACCCAGAGCAGCATCGAGCCTTCGTGATTGCCCCAGACGCCGGTGAACTTGTAGATCAGGGGTTTCAGCGAATGCGAATTCTCGAACACGTTGACGACGGAGAAGTCCGAGGTGACGTGCAGGGTGACGAGCGCGGCGAACGATGCAGCCACGAAGACGAACTGCGCGAGCGCCGTCGAGCGCGCGACATTCATCAGCGCCGGATCGCCCCAGCGCGCGCCGACCAGCGGCACGAAGGACTGGATCAGCGCAAGTCCCAGCGCCAGCACCAGCGCATAATGTCCGGCTTCCGCGATCACCTCACTAACCTCCATGGGCGCAGCTTGCGCCCTTCACGTTCTCCGCGACCTTCTTGTCGTAGTCGTCCTTCCAGTGCCCCTGCTTCTTCAGCGCATCGGCGACGTCCTTGGGCATGTAATTCTCGTCGTGCTTGGCAAGAACGGTATCGGCCCTGAACGTGCCTGAACCATCGAGCGCGCCCTCCGCGACCACGCCCTGCCCTTCGCGGAACAGGTCGGGCAATATGCCCTTGTATGTCACCGGCAGTTTCGCGCTGCCGTCGGCGACCTCGAAAGTAACCTGAGTGCCGCCGCAGACCAGCGAGCCCGGCTGCACCAGGCCGCCGAGCCGGAAGCGCTTTCCCGGCGCGATATGCTGCTCGGCCGCCATCGACGGCGTCGAGAAGAACACGATGGAATCGCGGAGCGCGTAAAGCACGAGCCCCGCGGCAAAGGCGAGCACCGCAAGCGCGCATCCGATCATGGTCAGGCGCCGCTGCTTGCGTGTCATGAACTTTCTCCGGCGCTGCACATCGTGCTCATCCGTCCAGCCCCAGATTCTTGAGGCCCTCGTTCAATTGCTTGAGCCGCTCGGCATCGCCCGCGACAGCCTGGCGCGCGTCGGTAAGCGCGCTCCTGGCCTTGTCGCGATCGCCCATGACCAGATAGGCGCGGACCAGGCGAAGCCATCCATCGACGTCGTCGCCGTTCTGCTTCAGTCGCGTCGCAAGCCGCTCGACCATACCGCGAATCATGGCGTCGCGGTCGGGTGCGTTCATATCCTTGGCCGCCGCCATCGTCTGGTCCGACAGTGCCGGCGCGGCAGGCGCGCCAACGCGTACCAACGCTTCCTGAACCAATGGACGCCAGGGCGCGTCGGACGGCGCCTTCTCAAGCATGGCCCGCCAGATCGAGGCGGCCTCTTCCTTGCGGCCATCCTGCTCGGCGGCGAGGCCGAGGAAATAGTGCGCCTTCGCGTCATCGGCATCAAGCGCCAGCGCGCGCTCGAACTCTCCCCTCGCCTCCGCCGTCACGACGCCGCCGGCGGCCGCCGCGATCGCTTCGCCGAGATCGGAACGGCGCAACGCGCTTTCGCCATTATAGGTGATCGAGTTGCGAAAGGCGCGGACCGCGTCATCGTAGTGACCGAGCCGCAGCAAGACCGGAGCCAGCACGTTCCAGCCGCGGCCGTCGGTCGGGTTCTTTTCCAGGTGCTGCTCGACCTGCGCCACCAGGCTTTCCAGGGGCTGCGCGGCATCGGCGGCGCGCGTGCGCTCGGCGAGCGGAAAATCGGCGAGCCGGGGCGAGCCGAGCGGCAGATAGACCGCCAGCGCAAGCAGCGGTAGCCCCAGAAGCGCCAGCACGGCCGCGCCGCGGCGCAGCCCCATGTTCGGCTTGGTCGGCGGCACCCGCATCTGATCGGCGACGGCAAGCAGGCGCCGGCCAATCTCTACCCGGGCGGCCTCGGCCTCCGCAGGTCCCACCAGGCCTGTCGCGGCGTCACGATCGATCTCGGCAAGTTGATCCCGGTAGACCGCCGCCTCGTTGCCGCCGGTTTTCGCGGCCTTGCTGAGCCCGAGCGGCAGCAGCACGGCAAAGATCGCCGCAGCCGTCATCAGCGCGAACACGAACCACAAATTCATTGAAGCAAATTTCCTGCCGCGCCCTCCGGAACACGATGGCGCGCTCCAGATTCCTGTTGAGCATGCGTCCCCGGAACACCGGCCTTCACTATTCCAGATCATGCTCTCATGCTGCCGGTCTACACCACAGCCGCCGAGTGCGGCAATTGACAATTGTCAATTCCCCGGCATCCACGGCAGCCCTGGAAAGCTCAGCGGTAATAATCGGTTAGCTAACACTGAAGTCGGCGCTTCGGCCCACTTAGTCGCCATGTGCGTTGCGCGCCAGGAGAAAATAGACCCCCGGGCTTGATCCCGTCCGGCAGGCCCATTTCCGTCAACCGGAAATTGCAATGCCTCGTGGGGACTTCTGTTCTAGCTGCCGCGGGCGGATTTGCGTTCGGCGGCGAGCGCGTTGTCGACCGCCCTGCTCATCAGGGACGCATACTCGCGCCCGAACAGGGCCTCGCAGAAACGGACCGCGGCTTCGGCCTGCACCTGCCGGTAGGCTCGCGCCCTCAGATCGCCGGCGCGCAAGGATTGAACCAGCGCCTCGGTGGCTTTCTCGACATATTGCTGCAGGTCGGAATAGGTCCTGAGCGTCACCTCGTTGATCGCAAGCTCGCCGGCATAGGTGCGGCACACGGCAACGAAGTCGATCAGGGCTGCGGCATCGTCGACCTCGGTAGCGTCGACCCTGGCGCCGGCCAGGATATCCTTGTCGGAACGCTGACGCAGGATGCGCCGGACCCGGCCCGGCACGCTGTCGATCTCCGATTGCAGCGTGTTGGAAATCTCGGCCCGGATCGAGGCGAGCTGCCTGCCCCATGTCGAATCCTGGCGCAAATCGAGCTCGGTGCGCAGGCCCCGCACGCCATCATGCAACGACTTGAGATTGTCGCCGACATTGGTGAAGTGGCCGCGCTTGATGTCCGTCCGCAGATTGACCGCCAGGCAGAACAAATCATGCAGCGCGATGGTGACGGCCATGCCGTAAGGCGTCGCCGCGACGCGGACTTCGTCGTCGGAAGCCGCCATCCGGATGGCGATGCGAATGATCTGCCACGGGGCCATCAGGCGCTGCATCAGGAGCGACAGCGCGAACGGCAGAAGTTGCGGCGCCTGCAGCGTCGGCACGTTCAGCGCCTCGACGGCGGATTCAATCTGGGAATCCGCAAAATTGCGCATCGACATCGGCAACCGGCCCGCCACCCCATCCAGCGCGTCGCGCGCCTGCAGCACCGATCCGATCGGCAGCAGGTCCTCGATCACGTTAGGCGCGCCGATGCGGGCGAGCGTACGCTGGTTGTCACCGCCGGATGGCGAAGTGACCCGGAAAATCGCATCTGCGACGGCAGCCTGCAGCTTGCGGAGTGGCGCTTCCGGCGGCAGGCCGTCGCGCCCCCTGGGCATCCCTCCCAAGGCTTGCTCAAATTCGCGCACCTGGTCGGGCGCACCGTCGCGGACCAACCATTGCCATATCGGCATCAGCGAGGTGCGACGGATCTGTCCGGGCCGGGTCGGCGCGTTGCCGTCGACCAGGAACGGCTCGATCGGCCGAAACAAGAACCGCGCGATATCCCCGCTGCGGGACGCCAGCGGCACATCGTCCTCGCTGCGGGCCGGCGGCGGCGCACCGCCCTCAGGGCTGCGCACCACCTTGCGCAATTGTTCCAGCACGAGGTTGGCGACGGCGACATCCTGGCCGCGTTCGATCGCGCGTTCGAACTCCCGCGTCAGCAGCGCCTGCGCTTGCGGCGGAAGCTGCCCGAGATAGTCCCTCAGCCGCTCGATCGATGTCTGGCCCATGCGCCCGGTGATGCTTACGTGCTTGCGCGGACGGCGAAACGCCTCCACCGGATACCCTAACGGCCCTCGCGTTAAGAAGTCCTTTAGCAATTGCGACTTCGCGAACGTGGTTGAGGCCCGCTAAATCCCGGGTAGCGTCAATTCGGCCCGCAAACCCCCGATTGGTGCGTTGCCGAGGGACAGATTGCCGCCGTAAAGCGCGGCAAGATCGACCACGATCGAAAGTCCCAGCCCCGAGCCGGGCTTGGACTCGTCCAGCCGCTGCCCGCGCTGCGAGACCTGCGCCCGCTCGGCGGCAGAAAGCCCCCGTCCGTCATCGTCGACGATCAACCGCAGCGTCGGGCCGAGACCGGGCTCAGCCGGCCCCACCAGAACCTCGATGAAGACCCGCGAGGACGCCCATTTGCAGGCATTGTCGACGAGGTTGCCGGCCATCTCCTCCAGATCCTGCCGCTCGCCGCGGAATTTCGCCTTCGGATCGGCCTGGACCTCGATGACGATGCCACGGTCGCGATGGATCTTTTCCATGGTCCGCTGCAGCGCCTCGATGGCAGGCGCCACTTCCGTCACAGTGCCGATGATGGTGACACGCGCGGCAATCCGCGCCCGCTCCAGATGGTGCGCCACCTGGTCGCGCATCACGTCGGTCTGCTCCAGCATCTTGCGCGCGAAGGGATCGCTTCCATGCGCTGAGGCTTCGTTGACGATCACCGAAAGCGGCGTCTTGATGGCATGCGCGAGGTTGCCGACATGGGTGCGCGCGCGTTCGACGATCTCGCGGTTGGCGTCGATCAGCGCATTGGTTTCGCGCGCGAGCGGCGCGATCTCGACGGGGAACTCGCCTTCCAGCCGCTCGGCGCGGCCGGAGCGGATGTCGGCGATCGAATCCGAAATGCGCTTCAACGGCGCAAGGCCGAAGCGAACCTGGAAGATGGTGGTGAGCAGCAGCACGATGCCGAGGGCGGTGAAGGTGCCGCCGAGGTAGTAGTCGAAGCTTCGCGTCTCGTCGAAAATCTCCGAGGCGTCGCCGGCGACGCCGACCAGGAATTTGCCGTCGGCGCCGAGGTCGACGGGCCGTTCCACCATGCGCAGGCTCTGGCCTTCCGGGCCGTCGACATAGGCGATGCGGATGCCGGCCGCGCTGAGCTCCGCGCCGCGCTCGTCGAGCTTCGGCAGCTTCTTGTCCCACAGCGAGCGCGAGGCGCGCACCTCGGGCTTGTCGGTGTCGGTGCGGGTGATCTGCCAGTACCAGCCCGATAGCGGCAGTTCGAACAACGGCTCGCCGAGCGACTGGAACTGACGGTCCGGCGGCTCGTCGGGGGTCGCGACCTCGGCGATCAGCGTGCGCAAATAGAGATTGAGCCGGCGGTCGAAGGCGCGCTCGGTCGCGTCGCGATAGACCGACGACAGCACGACTCCGGTGATGGCAAGGATAACCACCACCCAGGCGGAAGCGGAAAAGAACAGCCGGGTGGCGAGAGAGTTGCGGCGCATGCGCCCCAGTTTATGCCCCAGCGGGGGGCGGCGTCAGCAAATATCCGAGGCCGCGTACGGTCTGGATGATGTCGACATCCAGCTTCTTGCGGATGCGGCCGACGAACACCTCGATCGTATTGGAGTCGCGGTCAAAGTCCTGATCGTAGAGATGCTCGACCAGTTCGGTGCGCGAGACCACGCGTCCCGAATGATGCATGAGATACTGCAACAACCGATACTCGTGCGAGGTCATCTTGACCGGATTGCCCGACACGGTGACCTTGTTGGTGCGCGTGTCGAGCGACACCGGCCCGCAGGTCAGTTCGGACTGGGCGTGTCCGGCGGAGCGGCGCAGCAGCGCGCGAATCCGCGCCAGCACCTCCTCCAGATGAAACGGCTTTGCGACATAGTCGTCGGCGCCGGCGTCGAAGCCCTGCACCTTGTCGCTCCAGCGGTCGCGCGCGGTGAGGATCAGGACCGGCATGGCGCGCTTGTTGCGGCGCCAGGCCTCCAGCACCGAGATGCCGTCCATCTTCGGCAGGCCGATGTCGAGCACGACGGCGTCGTAGGGCTCGCTGTCGCCGAGGAAATGCCCCTCCTCGCCGTCGAATGCACGATCGACCACATATCCGGCGTCGCTCAGCGCGGTGGTAAGCTGGCGATTGAGATCCGGGTCATCCTCAACGACGAGCAAGCGCACGATTGCCTCCAGATCTGACCTGCACCAATTGCGCCATCAAGATGATCCCGGCCGGCGTGAACCGCGCATGAACGGAACAAGCAACGCTATGTTACTTTTTCTTCACAATGGTTTTTCGGTGCACCGATCGTCGCATGACGCGCGACACCGGCGTTACGTTCAATACGTGCCGATTTAACCGGATAAATGCCGTGCTGGAAGTCCAAAAGGGCCGATTGATCCCGGACAGTCCGGATGCGGGCCATTTCCGGACATGCGGCTGCGGAGCGTGGATGACGCACAAGCCCCCGCTCAGACGCGGAAGAACACAAACCAGACGATACCCAGGATCAGAATAGCGAGCCCGGTCGAGACGCTCAAAAGCGCGAGCACCGAAGGGCCGGGCTCGGCCTGACGCGCCTCGGTTGCCGTTTCTACAATGCGATCGTCGTGTTCTCTTGTTGTCGCCATGGTGACCTCGTTCGGTAGCCGTCACACAATTTCCGCAAGACCTTCGCGGCATCGCATCTGGAAAGCCAACGCCCTGCACGGGACGATGTTCCGGTTCTGCCCCGCTCAGCGGCCATGCGCCGCACCATTTCGGCCAAAGTCTTGTTTAGCCCTTTTGGCGCCTTCCGGATGCAACCGCCAACGGTTAACGCCGTTGGCAGATTCCTGCCGGGGTTGCTTTGTGATCGCGTTCTCCGGTGTTATTCTCATCCTTTGTCTGTAGCGTATTCGGAGTTCGCCATGGCCCCCCGCGCCAACTGGAAAGGCTTTCTACGGCTGTCGCTCGTGACCTGCCCGGTTGCACTGTATCCGGCCACCTCCGACACGGAGAAGGTCTCGTTCAATCAGATCAACCGCAAGACCGGCCACCGCATCAAATATTCCAAGGTCGATGCCGACACCGGCGAGGAAGTCGCCAACGAGGACATCGTCAAGGGCTACAAGGTCGACACCGACACCTACATCGAGGTCACCAAGGAAGAGCTCGACGACATCGCGCTGGACTCGACCCACACCATCGATATCGACGAATTCGTGCCGAAGTCCGAGATCGACAACCGCTATCTGATCCGCCCCTATTATCTCGTTCCCGACGGCAAGGTCGGCCACGACGCCTTCGCGGTGATCCGCGAGACCATCCGCACCATGAACAAGGTCGCGATCGGCCGCGTGGTCTTGACCAACCGCGAGCACATCATTGCGCTCGAGCCGCTCGGCAAGGGCCTGATGGGCACGCTGTTGCGCTACCCTTACGAAGTGCGCAGCGAGAAGGAATATTTCGAGGACGTCCAGGACGTCAAAATCACCAAGGACATGCTCGATCTCGCCAAGCACATCGTCGAGCAGAAGTCGGGCGAGTTCGAGCCGGAGGCGTTCGAGGATCACTATGAGACGGCGCTGATCGATCTGATCAATCAGAAGCGCAACGGTGTGAAGATCGCCCCCAAGGCCGCGCCGAAGACGGGCGGCAACGTCATCAACCTGATGGATGCGCTCAAGAAGAGCCTGGCCAACGAGAAGCAGGCCGCCCCTCCCGCGAAGGCCCGAGGAGAGGCCAAAGGCAAGAAGTCGAAGCGGATCGAGGGCCAGCGCGAAATGCTGCTGCCGATCGCCGGCAGCGGAAGCGGCAAGCGCGCCGCGAAGGAAGAGCCGAAGAAGGCGGCGAAGCCCGCGCGAACGGCGGCCCGCGCCAAGAAGGCCGGTTAGCTATTTCAGCGACGAGCTGATCGACGTGAATTTCGTGTTCAGATTGGTGCCCATACCCTGCACCACCGTGACGATGACGATCGAGATGCCGGCCGCGATGATGCAATATTCGATCGCGGTTGCGCCGGACTGATCGGCCAGGAATCTCGCAACGAGCTTCCGCATTCCAAACTCCTGTCGACGCCCTGTTTCAAGGGACTCTGCCAGCGCCGTGCCTGGCGGGCAATCTAAGGTTGGAATGCTTTCCCGCCCATTGAGGAACAGGCTAAAAAAAGCGTAAATCCGGACCGCGGGAATCCCGCTTGTCCAGCCCTGTCGCGGCGCGGGGATGCATATCAGAGCTTCCGCCGCGGGCATCGAAGCCCGCTTTACCGCCCGCCCAATTCCTGTTCCTCTACGCCCCGGCGCATGATCCGGAAAGAACCTGCCCCTCACTTGATGCGGGGCGTGAAGCGGTTTTCCGAAAAAGATCATGCCCGAACAATGGCCGAGCGTCACAATCGGCCGATCCTTGGGGAGAAACGGCATGAAGCTCGGCACGGCGATCGCGGAAATCATGAAGCGCGAGGGGATCGAGATCCTCTGCGGCTATCCGGTCAATCACCTGATCGAGCACGCGGCGAACGCCAACATCCGCCCCATCATGGTGCGGCAGGAGCGCATCGGTATCCACATGGCGGACGCGATCTCGCGCGTTACCTCCGGCCATAGCATCGGCGCCTTCTGCATGCAGCACGGCCCGGGCGCGGAGAACGCCATGGGCGGCGTGGCGCAATGTTACGGCGAGTCCGTCCCCGTATTGGTGCTGCCGATGGGCTATGCAAGGCGGATTGCGAACATCGAGCCGAATTTCAATTCCAGCCAGGCGATGAAGGCGTTCTCGAAATCGTCCGAGCCGATCATTCTCGCCAGCGAAGTCGCCAACATCTTCCGCCGCGCCTTCACCAAGCTGAAGAACGGCCGCGGCGGACCGGTGATCGTCGAAATCCCCGCGGACATGTGGAACGAGGAGGTGCCGGAGCCCTTGAACTACACCCCGGTGCTGCGCACTCGCTACGGCGCCGACCCCGTGCATATCAAGGAGGCCGCGGCGCTGCTCGTCAACGCCAGACGGCCGGTGCTCTATGCCGGCCAGGGCGTGCACTATGCAAAGGCCTGGCCGCAGTTGAAGCGACTTGCGGAGTTGCTCGCGATCCCCGTCACCACGAGCCTCGGCGGCAAGTCGTCCTTCCCCGAGACGCATCCGCTGTCGCTCGGGTCCGGCGGATTGGCGGTGCCGCGCGCCGTGCCGAAATTCCTCGCCGAGGCCGACGTGATCTTCGGCGTCGGCTGCTCCTTCACCGAAACCAATTTCGGCATCAAGATGCCGGGCGGAAAGACCATCATCCATTCGACGCTCGATCCCAACCATCTCAACAAGGATATCGAGTGCAAAATCGGCCTCGTCGGCGATGCCGGGCTGGTGCTCGACGCGCTGCTGGAGGAGATCGGCAAGACCGTCAAGGTGAATCGCGACGCCGGCGCGGTGGCGGCCGAGATCGCAGCCTCCCACAAGGAGTGGCTGGCGAAATGGATGCCAAAACTCACCTCCAACGACGCGCCGCTCAATCCCTACCGCGTGCTCTGGGACCTGCAGCACACCGTCGACATCAAGAACACCATCATCACCCATGATGCCGGCAGTCCCAGAGACCAGCTCTCGCCGTTCTGGAAGCCTGTCGAGCCCCTCACCTATCTCGGCTGGGGCAAGACCACGCAGCTCGGCTACGGCCTCGGGCTTGCGATGGGCGCCAAGCTCGCCAAGCCCGACAAGCTCTGCATCAACGTCTGGGGCGATGCCGCGATCGGCTTTACCGGCATGGATTTCGAGACCGCGGTGCGCGAGCGGATTCCGATCATGTCGATCCTGCTCAACAACTTCTCGATGGCGATCGAGTTGAAGGTGATGCCGATCTCGACCGAGAAGTATCGCTCGACCGACATTTCCGGCGATTACGCCGCGATGGCGCGCGCCTTCGGCGGCTATGGCGAGCGGGTGACCAAGCCGGAGGATATCGTGCCGGCGATCAAGCGCGGCATCCAGAAGACGCAGGAAGGCGTCCCGGTGCTGCTTGAGTTCATCACCTCCAAGGAGACCGAGGTGTCCCGGCCCGGGACCTGACGGGCCGTTAACACAAGCGCAAAATCGCCTTCCAGCCGCTGGAACGGAGCCTCCCGGGATGAGATAATGGGTTCCCGAGAGGCACATGGCCCGATCGTGCACGGGCGGCGGGATTTTTCCGATCATGGCGGCGCTTTCCGAGGACGCGACAGCCGATCTCAGACGGAGAGTTGCCGAGCTTGAGCGGCAGCTCGAAGCCGCTGTCATCGAGCGCGAGACGGCGGTCGACCGGCAGACCGCGAGCGCGATGGACAATTTCCGGCTGCAAAGCGAATTGCGGGCGGCCCTCGAGCGCCAGGGCGCGAGCGCCGAAATCCTGCGTGCCATCGCCAACACCTCTGGCGATGCCGATCAGGCGCTGCAACAGATCGCCGAAACCACGGCACGTCTGTTCGGCGCCCCCAGCGTGACGATGGTGCTGGTGGAGGGCGAAAGTTGGGGCAAGACGATCAACTACGGCGCCAGTTCTGAGCGGGTCCGGGCCAGGGTAGCCGTCGAGCGACCCCGCTTTGGCGGCGACAACCTCCCGGGAACGGTGCTCCGGGAAAATCGGCAAATCCATATTCCCGACCTCGATCATATCGATCCCGGCATGGCGCATTGGCCCGTGATGGCAGCGCGAGCCGAAGGCACGCGCACGGTAGCGGCCACGCCGCTTCGACACGAAGACAAGCCGATTGGAGTCCTGATCGTCTACCGCCAGGGGCTCGCGCCATTCACCGACGGAGAGCTGGCGCTGCAGCAGACTTTCGCTGACCAAGCGGTGATCGCGATCGAGAATGCGCGGCTGTTCAACGAAACCCAGGAGGCGCTGTCCCGGCAAACCGCCACCTCCGACATCCTGCGCGTCATCAGCCGGTCGCCGACCGACGTGCAGCCGGTCTTCGACGCCATCGTGGCGACCGCCGTCCGGCTGCTGCAATGCGACCGCGCTTTCGTCATGCGTTGCGAGGGGACACGGTACGTGACGGTAGCCACAGCGGCGCTCGACGGTTCGTTTGACGAGCTTGGCTATGCGGCGCCGATCGATCCGGCGGCCAATTTTCCATCGCGTGCGATCCTGGAAAAGCAGACGCTCTATTATCCCGATTGGTCCGTCATCGAGCTTCCCGACCGGGAGAAGCGTCTCCGCGAAACCTACGGCATTAATTGCTCGCTGTTCCTGCCGCTGCTGCGAGACCAGGAATGCATCGGGCTGCTGGCACTGGTCAGCAAACATTCGGCAATGTTCGGAGACAGCGAAATTGCGCTCGCTGAAATCCTTCGGCGACCAGGCCGTGATCGCGATCGAGAATGTGCGGCTGTTCAACGAGACCCAGGAGGCGCTGGCCCGGCAGACCGCCACCTCCGACATGCTGCGCGTCATCAGCCAGTCGCCGACCGACGTGCAGCCGGTATTCGACGCCATCGTGCAGACCGCCGTGCGCCTGCTCGGCTGCGAGACGTCCTTCATCCTGCGTTGCGACGGCGTCCATTTTTGGAGTGTGGCCAGGTGCGGGCGGGAAGGTCTGCTCCCGCTGGTCCATCCCCGGCGCACACCGGTCGATCCCGGCGCCAATTTTCCCTCGCGCGTCATCGTGGACAAGAAGACACTGCACCTGCCGGACTGGTCCGCGATCGAGCTGCCCGAATTCGAGCGCCGCATCCAGGAGACGCTGGGCTACAATTCAGCCGCCTATCTGCCGCTGTTGCGCGAAGCAGAGTGCATCGGCGTGCTCGTCGTCGCCGGATCGCGGCCCTACATGTTCGGCGACGCCGAGATTGCCCTGGCCGAATCCTTCCGCGACCAGGCCGTGATCGCGATCGAGAACGCGCGGCTGTTCAATGAGACGCAGGAGGCGCTGGAGCGCCAGACCGCGACGGCCGACATCCTGAAGGTGATCGCCAGTTCACCGTCCAACGTGCAGCCGGTGTTCGAGGCCATTGCTGAGAGATCAAATCGGCTCGTCGAAGGCGTGGCGAGTTCGGTATTCAGTATCGTCGACGATGTCCTGCACTTGTCGGCGTTCACGCAAACCAGCCCGGAGGCCGATGCAGTCCTGAAAGGAAGGTTTCCCTCGCCCTTGTCGGAGCGCCCCTGGGGTGAACAGATCCGAAATGGCGAAATCGTCCGCGTTCCCGATACTGAAGCCGAAGCGGCCGTGCCGCCCGATTTTCGGGAATCGGCCCGGCTGCGCGGTTTCCGCAGCATGCTCATGGTCCCCCTGCTGCGCAATGAAGCACCGCTCGGCGTGATCAGCGTCACCCGCCGGGAACCTGGTCCATTCGCCACCCATCACGTCCAAATGCTTCAGACCTTCGCCGATCAGGCGGTGATCGCCATCGAGAACGTGCGCCTCTTCAATGAGACGCGCGAAGCGCTGGAGCGGCAGACGGCGACGGCCGAGATACTGAAAGTCATCGCCAGTTCGCCCTCCGACGTGCAGCCGGTGTTCGAGGCGATCGCGGTCAGCGCCAACCGGCTGCTCGGCGGCTTCTCCAGCACCGTCTTCCGCTTCATCGACGGCATGGCTCACCTGAAGGCGTTCACGCCGACGACGCCCGAGGCGGACGAAGTCCTGACATCGAGCTTCCCGCGTCCGGTCAGCCGATTTCGCGCCAGTTCCGAACGATGCAGTCCGGCGAGGTGGTTCAAATTCCCGATACCGAAGCCCCGAGCTACGAACTCAAGGAGATTGCGAGGGCGCGTGGCTATCGCAGCATGATCTGTGTTCCCCGCTGATGAACAAGGGGACGTCGATCGGCTTCATCGCAGTTACGCGCGCTCAGCCCGGCAGCTTTGCCGAGCATCACGTCCAGCTCCTGCAGACCTTCGCCGACCAGGCCGTGATCGCCATCGAGAACACGCGGCTGTTCAACGAGACGCAGGAGGCGCTGGAACGGCAGACGGCGACGTCGGACATCCTGCGGGTGATCGCCGAATTCGCCATCGGACGTACAGCCGGTGTTCGAAGCGATCCTGGCTCGGGCACTGCAACTCTGCGAAGCGGCATTCGGATTCCTGACGACCTATGACGGCGAACGATTCGAGTTCGCGGCGCAACGGGGCGTGCCGCCGGCGCTCGCCCAACACTTCCGCGGCGGGATGGATCAACCTCGGCCGGGAGATGCGCACTGGCGCCTGGTGGAAGGCGAGGACCTGATTCATAATCTGGATCAAAAGGACGAGGACGCCTACCGCTCCGGAAATCCGTTGCGCCGCGCGACCGTCGATCTCGGGGGCGCGCGGTCTGCACTGGTGATCGCGCTTCGCAAGGGCGGGTCGCTGCGCGGCGCCATCACGATCTACCGCAAGGAGGTCAGACCGTTCTCTGCGTCCCACATCGAATTGTTGCGGCATTTCGCCGACCAGGCGGTGATCGCGATCGAGAACGTGCGCCTGTTCAACGAGGTGCAGGCAAAGACGGTCGAGCTGACGGAAGCGCTGGAGCAGCAGACCGCGACCTCCGAGGTTCTGAGCGTCATCTCCAGCTCCGCCGGTGATCTTGCCCCCGTGTTCGATGCCATGCTCCGCAAGGCCATGCAGCTTTGCAGCGCCAATTTCGGCGTGCTCAACACCTACGACGGCAAGGCGTTCCATACCGCCGCCACGTACGGCCTTCCGCCGGCCTATGACGAATACCGACACAAGCAGCCGCAGGAATACGGCCCGGGCACGGCGCCCGCGCGACTCCTGCAGGGCGAACCGTTCGTGGAAATCGGCGACCTCATCGAGTCCGAGGCGTACCGCAACGGCGATCCAAATCGCCGGGCGCTCGTCGATGTCGGGGGTGCGCGCTGCCTGCTCGCCGTGCCGTTGCTCAAGGACGAGCGCGTGGTCGGCAATGTGTTGATTTTCCGACAGGAGAATCGGCCGTTCTCCGAGAAACAGATCATGCTGCTGCAACAATTTGCCGCGCAAGCCGTGATTGCGATCGAGAACACGCGGCTGCTTCGCGAACTGCGCCAAAGCACCGAGGACTTGAGCGAGTCGCTGCAGCAGCAGACCGCGACCGCCGACGTGCTCAAGGTCATCAGCCGCTCTGCGTTCGATCTGCAGGTCGTGCTCGACACCCTCGTCGAATCTGCCGCGCGCCTGTGCGAGGCGGACATGGCAGCGATCACGCGCCAGATAGGTGACGAGTATTTTCGCGCCGGCTCATACGGCTTTAGCCCGGAATTCATGAATTACGTAAAGAACATCCCGATCAGGGCGGAACGCGCGACCATTATCGGACGGACTTTGCTTGAGGGCAAAGTGACGCACGTTCCCGACGTGCATTCTGACCCCGACTATTCGTTCTCGGAAGGCCAGAGACTTAGCGGCGACCCCCGGACAATTCTCGGGGTGCCGCTTTTACGCGAAGGCCATCCTGTTGGCGCGCTCGCGCTACTGCGTCGCGCCGTGCGGCCGTTCACCGACAAGCAGATCGAACTGGTCAAGACCTTCGCCGACCAGGCTGTTATCGCGATCGAGAATGTCCGTTTGTTCGACGAGGTGCAGGCCAAGACGCGTGATCTCACCGAGGCCCTCACCTACCAGACCGGCAGCGCCAATATTTTGCGGGTCATTGCCTCCTCACCGACCGACGTCGGCCCGGTGCTGAAGGTTATTGTCGACAGCGCCTGCGAGCTTTGTGAAGCCTACGATGCCATTGTCCTGCTCAAAGACGGTGATGACCTGCGCGTCTTCGCTCATCACGGACCAATTCCTGTCAGGAATACGACGCACCGGATCAGCCGGGACTTTACGGCCGGGCGCGCCTTCATCGACAAAAAAGCAGTGCATATACATGATATGCTGGCGGAACAGGACGAGTTTCCCCTTGGCCGGGAGCTCGCCGCGCAACTGGGCCATCGCACCGTTGTCGGCGTGCCGCTCTTGCGGGAGGGAGAAGGCATCGGCGCGATCCTGCTTCGTCGCATGGAGATGCATCCATTCAGCGACAAGCAGATCGGCCTTCTGGAAACGTTCGCCGATCAGGCCGTGATCGCCATCGGCAACGTCCGCCTGTTCACCGAGGTGCAGGAGCGCACCCGCGAGCTTTCGGAATCGCTGCAACAGCAGACCGCCGTCGGCGACGTGCTGAAAACCATCAGCCGCTCGACTTTCGATCTGCAGCCGGTGCTCGACACGCTGGTCGAGACCGCCGCGCATCTGTGCGACGCCGAGATGGCCTTCATCCTGCGCCGGGATGGCGACGTCTATCGGGCCGGCGCTGCGGTCGGCTTTGCCACCGACTACATCGAATTTTTGAAGAAGAACCCGATCAGGCCGGATCGCGGCACGGTGACCGGCCGCACGGTGCTGGAGGGCCGCGCGGTACAAATTCTCGATGTTGCGACCGATCCCGAATACACGATGACTGAATCTGTTACGCTTGCCGGCCAACACACCGCCCTCGGCGTTCCCTTGCTTCGCGAAGACGAGCCGATCGGCGTGATCGTGCTCGCGCGCCAGCGCGTCGAGGCGTTCACCCAGAAGCAGATCGATCTCGTTACGACCTTCGCCGACCAGGCCGTGATCGCGATCGAAAATGTGCGCCTGTTCGACGAACTACGGCAGCGCACCGACGATCTCGGCGAGTCGCTGCAGCAGCAGACGGCGACGTCCGAGGTGCTGCAGATCATCAGTTCATCGCCGAGCGACCTTGCCCCCGTATTCGACAAGATGCTGGAGAACGCAACGCGGGTTTGCGGCGCAGAGTTCGGATCGATGATTCTGGTGGAAGGCGATACGTTACGGCAGGTGGCATTCTACAATGTGCCCCCAGAGCTCGCGGCGGTGCGAACCAACGAGGTCCGCCAGGTTCATCCACTGAGCTCTATCGCCGCCGCCGCCCGAGACAAGCGGGTGGTCCAGGTCGAGGACATCCGCAGTAGCCCGGTCTACCTCGCGCGCGCCCAGCACGCGGTCGAGCTGGCCGAGCTTGGTGGGGCGCGCACGATCGTCGTGGTCCCAATGCTGCGTGACGATCAGGCGATCGGCGTGATCACCGTCTATCGCCAGGAAGTGCGCCTCTTCGGCGAGAAGCAGATAGAACTGCTGACCAATTTCGCCAGACAGGCCGTGATCGCGATCGAGAATGCGCGACTGCTTCGCGAGCTGCGCCAGCGCACGGACGATCTCACCGAGTCGTTGCAATTCCAGACCGCGAGCGCCGAGGTGCTCAAGGTGATCAGCCGCTCGCCCGACACGCTGCAGCCGGTGCTCGACGTCATCGTGCAGACTGCGCGCGAGCTTTGCGCATGCGCTGACGTCCGTCATCTTCCGTTTGCGCGAGGGCAGGTTGCACGGCGCGCCATAGCCGTGAGCCAGGATTTCGAGAAGCCGGAATACATCGAAGCCTTCCGTGCCAATCCGATCTCGCCGGATCAGGCGGGATCGGCGCTGGCCCGCGCCACACGCGAAAAGCGCACGATCCATATTCCCGACACGAGGAAGACCCTGAAGCCGGACTCGGCGGCCCAGATGCGACTCGGGAGGGGCGAAAGCGCTTCTGTCGGTGCCTTTAATGCTCGATGGCGGCGGTCATCGGCGGAATCACGCTTCGCCAGTCCCGACCTCACCGCCGTTCACCGACAGGCAGATCGAGGCCGTGGAGAGCTTTGCCGACCAAGCCGTCATTGCCATTTCAAACGTCAATCTGTTCGAGCAGGTGCAAGAGCGCACCCGGGAATTGTCGAAATCCCTGGACGACCTCCGCACCGCGCAGGATCGCCTGATCCAGACCGAAAAGCTGGCCTCGCTCGGCCAGCTCACCGCCGGTATCGCGCATGAGATCAAGAACCCGCTCAATTTCGTCAATAATTTCTCCGCGCTTTCGGTCGAGCTCACCGACGAGCTCAACGAACTACTGGTGCAGACCGAATTGTCCGACAAACTTCGGGCGGAAGTCGATGAATTGACTGGGCTTTTGAAAGACAATCTCGGCAAGGTGGTGCAGCACGGCAAGCGCGCCAATTCCATCGTCAAGAACATGCTGCTGCATTCCCGCGAGGGAAGCGGCGATCATCGCCCCGCGGACATCAATGCGTTGGTGGATGAAAGCCTCAACCTCGCGTACCACGGCGCACGCGCCGAAAAGCCGCAATTCAACGTCACGCTACAGCGGAATTTCGATCCCGAGGCGGGCATGATCGAGGTATTTCCGCAGGAAATCACGCGGGTTTTCCTGAATTTGATCTCGAACGGTTTTTATGCCGTGGCCAAGCGCAAGGCCGACAACGGCGGCGCCCATTTCGAGCCGGTCGTGAGCGCGACGACAAAAGGCCGCGCCGACCATGTCGAGGTCCGGATCCGCGACAACGGCACCGGAATTCCTGCGGATGTGAAAGAAAAAATGTTCAATCCGTTCTTTACCACCAAACCGGCCGGCGAAGGCACAGGATTGGGATTGTCGATGAGTCACGACATCATTGTGAAACAACACGGTGGCACCATTGACGTCGATACCCTCCAGGGCGAATTTACCGAGTTCACGATCGTTTTGCCAAGAAACAAGAGATAACCAGCAATCTTTCAAACAAGACCAGAGGTTAGTCGTGAGTGTTTTGGTCCTAGTGGTGGATGACGAGCCCGACGTCGAGGCGCTGTTCCGCCAGCAATTCCGCCGCGATTTGCGATCGCAGCGTTTCATCATGGATTTTGCCAGTTCGGCCGCGGACGCGCTGTCGCGCGTCGGGTCCTCGATTGGCCAATCGCTGATCCTGATCCTGTCCGATATCAACATGCCCGGGATGACCGGGCTCGAAATGCTGCCCAAGGTCAAGGAGATGCGTCCCGAAGTGCCGGTCATCATGATCACGGCCTATGGCGATGCGGATACCAAGCGAAAGGCAATGGAAGGCGGCGCGACCGGGCTTTTGACCAAGCCGATCGATTTCACGCTGCTGCGCGAAGAAATCGACTCACGGCTGGCGCAGGTACATTGACTCGTCTTGCGAGAGTGCCGCCCTACTCCGCCATCTCGACCGATCGGGAGGACGACGGGCCGGCGAGCGGGCGCTCCTCCATCATGACCATGCAGGCAACCGCGCCCGTCATCAGCGCCGCGGCCGCGCCGAAGACGTAGCGGAACGCGTCGATCATTTCGGCGGGCGGGATCGAACTGACGGGCCCGCGATGTTCGCCGGCGAGCGAAATATCCGCGCCCAGCGCCATCAGCAAAATCGCGGTGAACGCCGCCACGGTGAAGGACGACATCAGCGAGCGGAAGAAGTTCATGGCGCCGGTGACGGTGCCGATCTGGGGACGGGCCACCGCGTTCTGCAATGAGACCACACTGACCGGGAACGTGGTGCCGAGCCCGAGCGCAAACACCGACAGCAGCACCAGCAGCCCCCACAACGGCAGGGTCGTAAGCGCGAGCCCGGCACCTGAGATCGCGGCCACCGACGTTCCGGTGATGGCGACGCGCTTGTAGTGCCTCGCGCGCGCCATGGTGCGACCGGCGATCGCAGCGCCACAGGTCGAAATCGCGGCGAGCGGAATCAACGCCAGACCGGCTTCGCTCGCGGTCAGATGGTAGACCACCTCGTAGTAGAGCGGCAGGCTCACCGTCAGCCCCGTGATCGCCCCGAGCGCGCAGCCACCGGCGATCATCGCATAGGGCACGACGGTGCCGCCGAGCAACGGCAGCGGCAGGAACGGCTCGCGGGCCCGCCTTGCATGCCAAACGAAGGCCAGCGCCAGCGCAAAGGAGGCGCCGGCCATGCCGAGTATCGCCGGCGACAGCCACAGGAAGCGGTTGCCGCCCCAGGTCAGCACCAGCATGAACAGCACCGCGGAGGCCATCAGCAGCAGGCCACCGAGCCAGTCGACCTGGCGGCGGCGGTGGAACACCGGGATCTTGGCCATCTTCGGCAGCAGCATGGCGAGCGCGCCCAGCGCCAGCGGCACGTTGATCCAGAAGATCACCGACCAGTGCAGATGTTCGGCGAACAGGCCGCCGAGCACGGGTCCGCTGATGCCGGCGGCGACCCACACGCCGCTGAAATAGGCCTGGTACTGGCCCCGCTCGCGCGGACTGACGATGTCGGAGATCACAGTTTGCACGATCGGCATGATGCCGCCGCCGCCAAGTCCCTGCAGGCCGCGGGCGAGAATGAGCACGGGCATGTTGGGCGCGACCGCGCAGAGCACCGAGCCCGCAATGAACAGGCTGAGCGAGGCGATAATCATGGCGCGGCGGCCATAGATGTCGCTCAGCGTGCCGAACACCGGCGCGACCGCAGTTGAAGCCAGGAGATAGGCGGTGATGACCCAGGAGAGGTTGGAGACGTCGTGGAACTGCCGGCCGATGGTTGGGAGCGCGGTGGCGACAATGGTCTGGTCAAGCGCGGCCAGGAACATCGCCAGCATCAGGCTGACCAGAATGGCGCGGACTTCGTCAGGGGTCAGCGGCGCGCGCGGCGCGATCGGCGGCGCGTCCGAGATCGCGATCACCTCGGTCGGGATTTCCGCAAGCTCGGTGTCGATCTCTTCGGCCAAGCTATGGGGTCCGGCAGGGAGACGGCTCTGCCGTTCGTGTTTGTTCATGGGGAATATTTTTGTCCGGAGCGCCGCCAAGGCAGCGCAGATTCGCTGTTGTCGAGCCTCAATTTAGGCGGCAATTCGCCCCTGCGACAGCACCCCCGGTGCATGGGTGCATCCCGCAGCGCAAGCATCCCAAGGCAACCATCCCAAGCAACCACCCAAGTAACCATCCCAAGTCAGTGATCGGCCAAATGGGGTCAGGCTTTGGGCCGCTTCTTCAGCTGCGCCCGCTTGGGCAACAGGGCCGGCCAGCTCACAATATGGTCCTCGAGATCAGCGTCCGGGACATCGTCCTCGGTCCCCTGCACGCGGCCGCGGACGGAGACGCCGGCCTCATGAACCGTGTTGGGGTCGCCCGAGATCAGCGGATGCCACCAATAGAGGTCGCGTCCCTCGGCCACGAGGCGGTAGCCGCAGCTCGGCGGCAGCCAGTTGAGGGTCCGGACGTTTTCCGGCGTCAGCCGGACGCAGTCGGGAACCTTCTCGGAGCGATTCGGATAGTCCTTGCAGGTGCACAGGCCCGCATCGAGGAGCTTGCAGGAGACGTGGGTGAAGTAGATCCGCCCGGTATCCTCGTCCTCCAGCTTTTCCAGGCAGCAACGGGCGCAGCCGTCGCACAGGCTCTCCCATTCGGCGTTGGACATCTCCTCCAACGTCTTGGTTTTCCAGAAAAATCCCTCTTGTTCGGAGGGCATCTTGGGCGGTGCGGTCATGAATCCCTGATGTTGGGGAACGGTTTACGGCAAGACCCTTCTAGGAGGTGTCCCGGTTGGGCCGCAAGTGGGTGGCAAAACCAGGGTTTTCCGCCTTCCGTCCTGTTCATCCTTTCAATCAGAAGCCTGAGCGGGACCATTGGTTTATGGACCCTGCTCGGCTAGAACAAACGCCGAGTCTCCCGAGAGCGCAATGGGCGCCTTGGGTTTGCCGTATCATCAGCGCAAGACGTCTCGACGGCGCCCCGGCCGGGTGCTCGAACGCCTTCGAACCGACGAAGAGTCCAAGTGCCGCGCCCAATCATCCCAGAGCGATGGAAGACGAAGGTCCGGCACTTCTTCCTGGATCTCGACGCCCGCATCGACTCCACCCTGTTCTCCTCGGGCAAGGGCGCGCGGGAACTCTATGAGCGCTACTCGACCTTCATGGACCGCTTTTATGTCGGCCGCTGGAAGCGTTGGGTCTTTATCGAGCCGTTGTCGGAAGCCGCCACCATCGGGCTTGGCGGGCTGATCCTGTTGCTCGCGCTCGCCGTGCCGGCGTTCCGCGAGACCGCCGACGAGGACTGGCTGAAGAAGTCAGATCTCGCGGTGACTTTCCTCGACCGCTACGGCAATCCGATCGGCAGCCGCGGCATCAAGCATAACGACTCGATCCCGCTGGAAGACTTTCCGGACAATTTGATCAAGGCGACGCTCGCCACCGAAGACCGCCGCTTCTACGACCATTTCGGCATCGACATGGCCGGAACCGCGCGCGCGCTCGTCACCAACGCGCAGGCCGGCGGCGTGCGCCAGGGCGGCTCGTCGATCACACAGCAGCTCGCCAAGAACCTGTTCCTCTCCAACGAGCGCACCATCGAGCGCAAGGTCAACGAAGCCTTCCTCGCGATCTGGCTCGAGACGCGGCTGACCAAGAACGAGATCCTGAAGCTCTATCTGGACCGCGCCTATATGGGCGGCGGCACCTTCGGCGTCGACGGCGCCGCGCATTTCTACTTCAACAAGTCGGTGCGCGACATCAACCTCTCCGAGGCCGCCATGCTCGCCGGCCTGTTCAAGGCCCCGACCAAGTTCGCCCCGCACATCAACCTGCCCGCCGCCCGCGCCCGCGCCAACGTCGTGCTGGATAACCTCGTCGATGCCGGCTTCATGACCGAAGGCCAGGTGTTCGGCGCCCGGCGCAATCCCGCCTTCGCTGTCGACCGCCGCGACGAGAGCTCGCCGAACTATTACCTCGACTATGCCTTCGACGAGATGCGCAAGCTTGTCGACACCTTCCCGAAATCCTACACCGAGCGCGTGTTCGTCGTGCGCACCTCGATCGACATGAACGTGCAGCACGCCGCCGACGAGGCGATCGAAGGCCAGCTCCGCCAGTTCGGCCGCGATTATCACGCGACCCAAGCGGCGACCGTGGTCAGTGATCTCGACGGCGGCATTCGCGCCATGGTCGGCGGCCGCGACTATGGCGCAAGCCAGTTCAACCGCGCGACCGACGCCTACCGCCAGCCCGGCTCGTCGTTCAAACCCTATGTCTACACCACCGCGCTCCTCAACGGTTTCAAGCCGACCTCGATCATAGTCGACGGCCCGGTCTGCATTGGCAATTGGTGCCCGCAGAACTATGGCCATTCCTACTCCGGCGCGGTGACGCTGACGCAGGCGATCACGCGCTCGATCAACGTCGTGCCGGTGAAACTCTCGATCGCGCTGGGCGGCAAGGAGGGACCCAAAGCCGGGCGCGCCAAGATCGTGGAAGTGGCGCGCCGCTTCGGCCTCAAGGCGCCGCTGCCCGACACGCCGTCGCTGCCGATCGGCGCCGACGAGGTCACCGTCATCGAGCACGCCGTGGCCTATGCGACGTTCCCGAACAAGGGCAAGGCGGTAACTCCTCATTCGGTGCTTGAAGTGCGCACCGGCGCCGGCGACCTGGTCTGGCGCTGGGACCGCGACGGTCCGAAGCCGCGGCAGGCGATCCCCGCTTCCGTCGCCGCCGACATGGCCGGCATGATGAGCCACGTGGTAAGCGAAGGTACCGCGCGGCGCGCAGCCCTCGACGGCATTCCGACCGCCGGCAAGACCGGCACCACCAACTCCTACCGCGACGCCTGGTTCGTCGGCTACACCGGCAACTTCACCTGCGCGGTGTGGTACGGCAATGACGACTACTCGCCGACCAACCGCATGACCGGCGGTTCGCTGCCGGCGCAGACCTGGCACGACATCATGTCGGTCGCCCATCAGGGCATCGAGGTCAAGGAACTGGCCGGCGTTGGCATGGGCACGCGGCTGCCGCAGCCCGCCACGCCGCAGGTCGTCGCGACCGCCGGCGGCATGGTTGTCGCACCGCGAGCGCCCGAGATCAAACCGGGACCGCCGCCGGTGCTGACCAAGCGCGGCGCAGACATCCTCGTGCAGGTCGAAAAGTTGCTGGATGACGCAGCGAAGACCGCCGACAAGACGTCGGCGACCGAACAGCCGAAACCGGCAAAGCCGGTGCAGTCAGGCTCGCTCGCCTTCCCCGACAGCTTTGCGGCGGCCACGCCGGGCGACGCGGCCGCGCCGCGCAAGAACTGACAACCCGTGCGCTTGCTGCTCGTAGCATTGATGGCATTGGCGCTGGCCGCGGCCGTGGGCCTCGGCTCGACCTGGATGACGACCACGCGCGGCACCGAGCTCGGCACGCTCACGATCGGCGCGTGGACCGCGCGGCCGCGCACCGGCACCGTCGATATCGACCCCTACTCCCGCGCCACCATCACCCGCAACGGCGAGCTGCCGATCGGCACCGGCGACGGCATCGCCTTCACTGCCAGCACCGACGACAAGAAGAAGGCGCTCGACGGCCGCTGCGATGTCGTTATCAGCGGCGTGACGCCGGCGGCGCGGTTCTGGACACTGTCGCTCTACGACAACAAGGGCCGTCTCGTTGCCAATGCGCTGCAGCGCTACGGCTTCACCAGCCAGGAGATCGTGCGCGGCGCCGATGGCGGCTTCGAGATCCGCGTGGCCTCGCGCTCGCGCGCCGGCAACTGGCTGCCGACCGGCGGCATCGAGCGCTATTCGCTGTTGCTCAGGCTCTACGACACGCCCGTGGGCGTTGCGACGCGCACCCAGCGCGACGCGCCAATGCCCCAGATAGCTACGGTGGGGTGCCCATGATCCGGCTCGCCTTCACCATCATCGCCGGCATCCTGCTCGGCGGCGTCGTTCACCTCGTCAGCGTGCTGGCGCTGCCGCGGATCGCCACCCAGGACGCCTATTCGCGGCTGACGCCGATCACCACGCTCAATGCGGTGATCCAGCTTCCGGCCGCCGATCCCGCCAATACACTGATGCCGTATCTCGATCCCGCTTTGGCGGTCGCGGTCTGCCGTTACGATCTCTCCGGCGGACCGCTCAAGCTCACCGTCCCGGTGAGCCAAGCCTACACCTCGGTGTCGTTCTATACCCGCAACGAGCTCGCCTATTACGCGATCAACGACCGCTCGGCGGGCAAGAAGGTGATCGAGCTCGACCTGATGACCGAGGCGCAGCACAATGACCTGCCGGAGGACGAGGAAATCACGGCCGCCGACCGGCTGATCATCGATTCCCCTTCCACCACCGGCCTGATCGTGATCAAGGCGCTCGCGCCGGAGCCCGGCCTGATGCCGCAGGCGCGGGCTTCGCTCGCCGCCTCGAGCTGCAGCACGCAGGTGGACCAGCCTCCGGCCAAGCAGGCCGAAGCGCCGCGCGGCAAGCGTTAGGCACGTAAGCGACGTATCCCCGCTCATGCCATTTATTCGCGCCGCGCGGCCGCATGCGACTGCCCCGCGCAAACCGCGCGCGGCGCGTGCCCGCTGACAGGCGACTTGCCGGTCAGCCTTGGATCGAGGTCAATTGCCGCCGTTGTGCCAGGTCCAGGAGTGCTGCCAGCGGCCACCGCCGGGGCCGACGATGCTGCCCTCGCCTGCCCATTGGCCGGGCGCTACCTGATGGGCGTTGCCCGAATGACGCCAAACCCCGCCATAGGGGCCGGTGAACGTTCCGGAACGCTGACAGGTGCCGCTGTCGCAGCTTCCGCTGCCCTCGTAGATCCCACCGCGCGGGCCGCTCCAACGCGTCGTCCAGCTTCCCGCCTGGGCGGCCGACACGTTCGCGGTGGTGAGGATAAATGCCGCCGAGGCGACCCAGATCGCTGCCTTCATTTCTGCCTCCATGCCAGGGCGCCACCGGGTTGGCTGGCGCCTCATGGTGGGCAAGATGGGCGTCCAATCTTGCGCGGGTTTTGCCGGCTGCATGTCCGAATATTGCAATTTGTTGCAGGAGGGATTTGCCCCTTGCCAGTGCCGGCGCCGTAACGACAATTTGCGCCCATGACGAAGCCGGCGGCGAAGATCCTTGTCATTGACGACGACGACGAGATCCGCTCGTTGCTGCAGGTCGTGCTGACGCGCGAGGGCTTTGAGGTTCTTCAGGCCAAGGACGCAGCTCGAGCCCGCCGGCTGCTCGGCGCGGGTAACGGAGTGGACCTGATCATCCTCGATGTCATGATGCCCGGAGAGGACGGCCTGTCCTTCTGTCAGCGATTGCGGGAGACGCAGGCGACGCCGATCCTGATGATCTCCGCGCGCAGCCTCAGCATCGATCGCTCGATCGGATTGGAAACCGGCGCCGACGACTATCTGCCGAAACCCTTCGAGCGGCGCGAGCTCGTGGCGCGCGTTAATGCCATTCTGCGGCGCACCGGACACGGCACCGATATGAGGCGCGTCGGCGGGCTGCTGATCGACCGCAACCGCCGTTCGGTGCGCGACGGTCAAGACAAGCCGCTGCCGTTGACATCGGGCGAGTTCGACTTGCTCGCCAGCTTCGTCGATCGGCCCGCGCGGGTCCTGTCGCGGGACCAGTTGATCGACTGGACGCGCGGGCGCGGCGCGGACACGTTTGACCGCAATATCGATGTTCAAATGAGCCGCATGCGCAAGAAGCTCGTTGAGGCCGGCTTCCCTGAAGACGGGATCAAGACCGTGCGCAACGTCGGCTACATCCTCACCCTGCCCGTGGAAAGCGCGTCGTGATGGTTCCGCGCCGGCGACTCTGGCGGCTGTTCTTCTGGATCGCGCTGATCGCCATCATCGTCGAGGTGCTGGGGCTGACGTCGACTTTCATCGAGCTGCGCCGCCGGCGCGTCGGCGATCTTCCCGGACTGGTGCCAGACCAGATCGCAGCCGTCGTGCGTCTCTGGCCGGGCCTTCAGGCCTCGCAACGGAAGGACGTGATTTCGGCGATCTCGGGGGCCGGCCTCAGCTACCGCGTCACTTCGGAATCTCCCCTCATCTCTCCCGCCGATGCCCATGTGCGCGAGGTCGAGAATGCGGTGCGAAAGCGTCTCGGAGAGGCGAGCGCCAACTCCGTGGTCGCGATCATTCACGCGCGGCCGTTTGGTCGCGAGCGTCGCGCGATCAATTGGGCGCTGTCGAACGAGCCCGTCCTCGTCTATGTGCGGCTCGTGACGGGAGAGTGGCTCGTTGCCGAGGCCCGCGGCGATCTGTTGCCGCGCTTTCTGGGCCTGCCGACCGGCTTCTGGGTCGGCATCATCGGCATGCTGCTCGCCAGCGGTGTGTTGCTGGTGATCCTGCGCGAAGCCCGCGCGATCGAGCGTATTGCGCAATCTGTCGAGGCCTTCGCCGCAACCGGCGTTCCGCAACCGATCCCGATCGGCGGCTCGCCCGAGATCGCCAATCTCGCCCGGCGCACGGTTCGCATGCAGGAGCAGGTCGCGACCCTCTTCAACGAGCGAAACGCCATGCTTGGTGCCATCGCGCACGACATCAAGACTTACGTGCAGCGATTGAAGCTTCGGCTGGAAGTCCTTGACGATCCAAACCAGATCGAGAAGGCCGGGCGCGATCTCGATGCCATGGACAAGTTCGTCGAGGATGCGCTCCTCGCCGCCGCCCATGCCAACCTGCTCCACAGCAGGGACGTGGTGGACGTTCTCGCAATCGTAAGCCATGAGGTCGAGGCAGCGCAACTCGCGGGTGGCGAGATCGTCCTCCATCATCTGGGCAGCGGGCCATTCCTGGTCCAGGGCGACCCGGTCGGACTTGCGCGGGCCTTTTCCAACATCATCGGCAATGCCTTGCGATACGGCGACGCGGCGACGGTCTGGGTGCAACAAGAAGCGGAAACGATCGACATCACGGTCGACGACAACGGCCCGGGAATCCCGGTGACGGAGCGGCAGGCGGTTTTCAGGGCGTTTTATCGCGCCGAAACCTCCCGCAACCGTTCCACCGGCGGGACGGGACTCGGGCTCGCGATCGCGCTGGGCATCGTCGAGCGCCAGCACAGCGGCTCGATCGAGATTGCCGACGCGCCGAGCGGCGGCGCCAGGTTGAGGATCAGACTGCCCGGAGCCATCGGCCCTGCCCTCAGATGATCGCTGCGATGATTCAACGCAAGCGGTGAAGCGTCGGAAATGTCACCCTCGCGTCGTGACGGGACGCTCGATCACGGGCCGCGCCTGCACCGGAGGATTGGCCGTTTGCGCGGCGAGCTCGGTGATCAGCCGGTCGGCTTCGGCCGCCATCGCATCGGGCGCCTGCAGCACCAGCCGCTCGACCGCCCAGCGATAGGACGATACGCGCCGTTCCAGGCATTGCTGCACCCACTGCACGATCAGTGAATTTTCCTGCATGCGCGCCACCGCGTCGGCCCGCTCGCGCGGCGACAGCTCCGAGATGCGCGAAAGGCTCGCGTTGCGACGGCGGTCGAGGTCGAGCACCTTGACGGCGCTGGCATAAAACAGTTCGAACCGCGTGATATCGTTGCGCACGTCCTCGATCAGTTGCGCGTAGCGCGAGGAATGCGAGCGGTGCGGCTCGTCGATCAGAGCGCGGCCATAGGCCGTGCGGTCGAACGGCGGTCCCTGCCGCCACGGCGAGGGCAACGGCTGATAGTCGCCGAACACGCTTCTCCAGGCGGGACGCGAATGCGGCGGCTCGATCAGGGGATAGGCGACATCGCGAAGCTGGCGTTCTTCGTCGGTGAGCTGGAATTGCGACGGACGCAGGGCGACGCTCGAGGTGGCCTCAAGGCCGATCCAGCGATGCATGTCGTCGTTGCGGAAATCTTCCCTGGTGCGGCCGAAATCGCCGCCACTGCAGGCCCCCAGCATGCCGCCCGCGAGCAGCAGCAGGACCGGCGCAAAATACCGGATCGGAAATCTCGTCTCCGGCATGACCGAATGCCCGACGCTTCAGCGACGGCGCCGACGACGGCCCGGAGCCGCGCCCTCTTCCGGCCCGCCGCCGTGCGTGCCGTCGGTATCGCGCTCGATGCGGATGACCGGCAGGATCAGAACGGTGCCCATGCCGCCGTGCGAAGCGCCATCGAAGGTCGAGCCCGAGCGCCGCGAAGCCGCATCCGCCGGAAATTCAATGATGGTCCCCATTGCCGATTCTCTCTGGTCGTCACGGCGACGTATGTGCCCCGCGACGCTTCAATTAAGATCAGGACGTGGTTAACGGGGTCTTAAGCCGCCACTCCCGCGTCACACCGGTGCCGCAAATAGCCCCTGGCGTGGCAACTCGGTATCATCCGTGTTTTTGCTGACTTTCTTCACAAATTGTTTTCCTTAACGAGCCATTAAAGGAACCTGGCATAGGCTCGACGCGAAACTTCGAAGAAGTCGCGTATCCTGACATGATCACACCTCCGCTGTTCCCGGGCTTCGATGGCTTGATGACGCTCTCCCGCCGCGAGGGCGTCGATATCAGACCCACATTGCTCCGCGTGCTGACCGACCTCTACGTGCAGGCAAGCACGCATTCCGCCGACGAGGCGCGGCAGTTCGTCGAGCTGACCTCGCGCCTGATCGACGAGGTCGACGATGCGACGCGCGCCGCCGTGCGCGCGCGGCTTGCGATCTATCCCGCCACGCCGGTCGAGATCATGCTCAAACTCGGGCTCAGGCCGGCGCCGGCCGACCGGCCCGCTCCCGTGCGGGAGGAAGTCCCCTCCACGCCGCTTGCGGCCTCACCGGCGAAGCCGCTCGCCGAGGCGCAGACGCGCACATCGTCGCATCTCGCGATGCAGCCGGCCGATGCCGCACAAATCTGCGAGATGTTCTTCGGCGCGAATGGGAGCGAACGCGCCGCGATCCTGCACAGCCTTGCCGACGCTCCGCTCAAGGCCTCACCGAAGATTCCGGAAGCGCGCGCGATGCGCGCGATCGAAACCCTGGAGATGGCGGCCTTCGCCGCCGACGTCGAGAACTTCACGCTCGAGCTCGGCGAGAGCCTGATCCTGCCGGCGCGCATCGCCTTGCAGGTCGTGGGCGATTCCGGCGGCGAGCCGCTGGCGACCGCCATGCGGGCGATCGGCATGCCGGGCCCGGTGTTCGAGCGCGTGCTGCTGTTCCTCAAGCCCGAATTCGGCACGTCGTTCACGACCGTGTACCGGCTGTCGCGGCTTTACGACCGCCTCAGCGAACGCGCCGCGCTCGTGATGCTCGCCGCCTGGCGCGGCTCGACCATTGCGGTGACCCGGGCGAAATACCGCCCCACCCTCTACGACGACGAACGCCAGCGTGCGCGTTCGGCAACTGCGCAGACGCGTCCAACGGTGCAGCCCGGCTTCGCGCCGGCCGCGCGCACCGGCACCAACGGCTCGGGACCCTGATCAGGCCTTCGCCAGATCAAGAAAGTGCCGCCCTTGCTTGTCTTCGGTCTCGACGATCCAGGCGTCGGGATCGAAGCGGATTTCCCTGGCGAGACGTTCTTCCACCGCCGGCTCCGGCATCGGGTCCTTTGAGACCGGGGTAAAAAACCGTTCGATCGGACGGCTATCGTCATAGACCGTCTGCGGCGCCGGCACGTACAGCATGGCGCTGCCGTCCATCGTCGCCACCTTCACAAAGACGGCGCCCGCTTCTTCCGCACCGCGCCGGCGCACTGCGCCGAACACGCCTGCGGTCTGGCAGCGCCGCAAATAGGCCGCCACCCAAATACTCGACTTCAATCGCATGGATCGAACGATAGGCCACCGCTCAAGCGAGCGCCAGTCACCGCGGGCGCATGATCCGGAAAAGTGCGTGTGTAGCGGTTTTCCCTCGCGACAAACCGTAGCGTTTGCGCGGAGATCATGCGCAAATGGGAATCTATGAGCGATGACGATCTCATCGCGCTCGAACATCAGTCGATCGGATGACCGGTCATCGCGGTGAGTTCGCGTACCACGCGATCGGATACCTGACCGGTGATCGGCAGCCTGCGATCGCGCTCGAATTTCTGGATCGCGGCCTGGGTGTCGGCGCCGATGGTGCCGGTCGCCCGCAACTGGCCATAGCCATATTCGGTCAGCACGCGCTGTACGGCAGCCACGCGGCGCGAGCCGGTGACCTGCACCGGCGGAACAGGCACCGGAGGCCGCAGCACGATCGACGTGGACGACGCGGCCGCTGTCCCCGACTGCAGCGAGCCGGTCGTCGTCGCCTTGACGAGGCTTCCAAGCGGATCGCCAGATTTCGAACTCGGTCGCCTTGAAGTCGGTAAACCGCAACTCATTCGCCCTTGTCTCCGCCAGCCGCGGCTCCGCCGCATCGGCCTCCACCGGGCGCGGACGCGGCAGCAGCAGGCTGACTGACGCAGGATTGCTCTGTGGGATGTGAACGACCGAACCGAACATCGGCGCGGGGTGCGGACCGCGCTGCAGGAACAGCGCATTGGCAACGATGGCGCCGGCCGCCGTGAACGCCAGCAGGCCCGCAACCATGTCCTTTGGGCTGTGCAGCAGAACCCGCATCACAAGCCCGCGTTCTGTCACGATTGCGGCTGCGGCGGCACCGCGGCGGCGGCGCGGAGGCCTTTCGTCGTCGTCGGAAGCGGCTCTTCTAGGCACTTTTCTTCACCTGATTGGTCTGGTCCGGGGATGCCGGTCGCACCGCCGGCGTCAGGGTCGCGATCTTGTCCGACGCCTGCGGCACCTCCGGCCTCATGAAGGCCAGCGGCAATGCCACGGTGATGGTGGTCCCTACGTCGACCCTGCTTTGCACGGCAATTTCGCCGGAATGCAGGCCGACCAGGCTTTTGACGATGGAAAGCCCAAGCCCGGTGCCCTCGTGACGGCGCTGATAGGTCTTGCCGGCCTGAAAGAACGGATCGCCGATCCGCTTCAGATCGTCGGCGGCGATGCCGACGCCGGTATCGGTGATGCGAAGCACCAGCCGCGATCCGTCGACGTGGGCTGCCGCGGTCACCTTGCCGCCGCGCTCGGTGAACTTGATCGCGTTGGAGACGAGGTTGATCACGATTTGCTTGAAGGCCCGCGCATCGCCGGTCATGACCGGCAGATCCTGCGGCGCATCGGTGACGAGATCGACTCCGCCCTCGCGCGCCTTCAGCGCCAGCAGGTTGCAGCAGTTGAGCAACGCCGCGCGCGGTGCGAAAGGTTCCGGCGAAACTTCGAAACTGCCGGATTCCATCTTCGACATGTCGAGGATGCCGTTGACGACCGACAACAGATGTTGCCCGGAATCGTTGATCAGTTGCGCATATTCGCGCCGCCGCGCGGCGTCCAGCATCAGCGACTGTTCGTACACGATCATCTCGGAGAAGCCGATGATCGCGTTCAACGGCGTGCGCAGCTCATGGCTCATGGTAGCGAGGAAACGCGTCTTTGCAGCATCCGCGGCCTCGGCTGCAGTGCGCGCGAGATCGAGTGCCTGCTCCTGCAGCTTGCGGTCGGTGACGTCGCGCATGACGGCGACGACCTCGAATTCGGAAGCGTTCGGCGCATGCGCCGGCGGCTCGAGCGGCCGGCAACGCATCTCGACCCAGATGAAGTCGACCGCGCCGTTCGTGCCGCGCTCGATGCGCGGTACCTCGCGCTTGAGGCGGAACTCCACGCTGCGCGCTTCACCGATGCGGGCGGCGTCCGACAACGCGGTGAGATAGGCAGGCCGGTCGGCGACATGAACGCGATCGAACAGGCCATGGCCGAGCAACTGCTCGACCGGCGTTCCCAAGAGGGTCTCGGCCGCAGGCGAAATGAACTGCACCGCGCCGTTGCGCTGATGGCGCGAGATCACGTCGCTCATGTTGCGCGCCAACAGGCGGTAGCGTTCTTCTTCCACGGTCAGCAGCGAGACGCTGGTGCGCGCCAGGGACTCCACGCCGAAGGCAAGGCCCGCGGCATAGAGCGTGGCCGAAGCAACGCCGAACGCCATGCACAGGCTGCGCAGCGCAGGGCTGATTTCGGACGGCGGCAAGACACCAAGGTGTCCGAACAGGATCAAGATGACGGCGCAGCACAGTGCCAGCGCGGAGGCGAAGCCGACCACGCGGCGCGAGGCCGAGAGCGCCGATTCGATCGGGATGATGATAAGCCAGATGGCCGCAAAGGATTCGATGCCGCCGGTGGTGGTCGCGACCGCCATCACGAGACCGGCGAGCGCAATCGATGACAGCACATGCGCGCCTTCGTAGCGACCGGTGCGCGACAGGAACCATGACAGCAGGATAGGTGCGATCAGCCAGGCCAGCGCCGAAACTTCCAGCGCGCCGGGCGCGCCGCGCATGGCGAGATAGACCGGGAATACGGCAAAGGCCGCGAGGCTGCCGATCAGCCGCGGCGCCATGAAGGCGCGATGCCGCGCGCGGGTCAGCGCGTCATAACGTGCTGACGGATGCAGCAGCGCATCAAGACAATCGCGAATGATACTCAACACAGTCACGGCTCTCGCGCCTCGGCTCGTCCTTCGAAAAGACGCGCCGGAACGCCCCCTTATCGCCTGCACCGTGTCAGAGCGAAATTAAGCGAACGCTAAGGCCGCGCGGAGCGTGGCAAAACACCGTGCCATCCCGGCGATTTTGCGTCCGTCGCGCGCGCAGATGGTGAACGACAAGTTTCCACCGGCATCACCTTATGGTTTCGAATTCGTGGACGCGCGAAAATGCAGGCCGGCCGTGCCACGATGGGACATCAACCGAAAATTTACGCCAAACTGGCCGAATTTGTGAGGATTTTTCGGCGAATTAAGCCCGCTTCAACAGTTGCGATTTATCGACAATCACTAGGTGAAAACGAATGGCGGCGACGGCCGCCAAAAGGTTTCAGGGACGACCGGGATCGCGACATGTTCTTCCTGCTGCGCATGGCATTCTGGCTCGGGCTGGTGCTCGTGCTGTTGCCCAGGGACAAGACGCCTGAATTGCAAAAGCTGCCGCAGGTCAGCGTCGGCGATGCCGTGCAGGCTGCGACCGCCGCCGTTTCCGACATGAGCCAGTTCTGCAAGCGTCAGCCGCAGGCCTGCGAGGTCGGCGGCCAGGCCGCAACTGTCATCGGCGTGCGCGCCCAGGACGGTGCGCGCAAGATCTATCGGTCCGTCACCGACAAGAAGGCGGACGAGAAGAAGCCCGACGACAAGAAATCCGAAACCGACAAGAAGTCGCCCGACCACACCGGCTCGATCGGCGTCGCAGCCAATGACGATCCGGGTCTCCTGGAGACCGCGCCGCGCGACACCCTGACGCCGGATGATCTGGCCGCGGACTGGCGCCTGCCGCCGACGCCGTGATCCAGGGAGCTCAGGGTTTGTAGCATTTCTTCAAGGCCGAGCGGACCTTGTTGTTGGCATCGTTGAGATTGATGCGATCCGCGTTGGGGGAATTGTAGTTCTTGATACGAACAGAAACCGATCTGGATTTCACCAGGTCGCGGACAAACCCGGCTTCCACGGGAGCCAGCGCCAGATCGTTGTAGGGGCGAAAAGCCAACGGCGTGAGCTTTCCATCCATGTCGAACGTGGCGGCGATCGGCTGCTGGTCGCTCAATCGCTGTGCGTCGATCCCGAAAATGTAGAGGACGATGCGGCCCGGGTACAATTTCCTCGATCCGCAAAACAGACCTGCCGCAACAATGTTCCATTGGTTCGAGGGCGTCGCCGGTGCGACGTCGATTCCGAATATGGCCGCCTCGCCGAATTCGCGGTGACCGTCCGGGGGCGCATCACATTTGTTCTGGACAATCTTGAATGTCCGGCGGAACTGGACCTCGATGCCGGCACGCATCTGCTCGAGCCGTTGCGCCCCGGTGTTGCGAACGTTGTACTTCGCCGCGCAATTGGACCAGCCGAAAGTCGTCAGATAGAGCCGCGCCCGCTCGATCCCGTCCGTCTTGTTCAGGTCGGCGAATCCTTTCTGGGCACACTCGCCCGGTGAGACACTGCGGCTGCAGTTCCGGGCGAGGGTTTCGCGAAAACTGGCCTGCAGATCCATCTTGCCCTCCAGCGCATCGACAAATCCCGAACAGGCTGCTGCCGGCTGATAGTCGCGCAACGCCGCGGGCCGCTTGAAACCGCGAATAAGCGTGGCCTCATACGCGCACGTATCCCTTATCTCGGCGATCTTCGCCCGCCGGAATTCCTCAACGCCGTTTAGCGGCAGGTATTGAAGGCGCGCGGCGAGATCGAGCGCTTCGCCGCATTTCTGCGTTGTTCCGTCGAGGTCCAGTTTGGAGATGTCTTGCAGGGTGAAGGGCACCGACACCCATGGGGCCTCGAAATCCGCCGGGCCGAACAAGAGATGTATTGTGTTCTTCAATCGCTCTTCGTCGACCTTGCCGGGTTCGAAGGCCATGCGGTTGTTGCAGACCCCGTCGGACCACGAGATGGTCTTCGTGGCGGCAATCGCCGTCTTGTCGTGGATCGGGCAAATCGCCAATACGGATACGGCAACAAGCCCCATTATTCGCCGAACGATGCCTGCCATGACGGACTTTTGCACGGACTTTTGCGTTGCGCCGGCGCCAGCCTACGAAAACGTCCCTCGATTGGTCTATCCCAAAATGCAACCTGGTGCTGATAAACGTCTGGCTTGCAGCCGCTCGCGCCGCGCAGGCAGGGAACCCATTCGGCATTTTGGCCATATCTGTATCGCTTTCGGCGGCCCGCGCTCCTATATAAGCGGATCGGATCAATGCGGGCCATCATGACGACGATCGACGAAATCAGGGACAATTTCGAGCTGCTGGAGGAGTGGGATGACCGCTACCGGTACGTGATCGAGCTCGGCCGTACACTGGAGCCGATGCCGGAGGCCGAGCACTCCCTGGAGAACAAGGTCAATGGCTGCGTCAGTCAGGTCTGGCTATCGAAGAAGCTCGAGCGCAACGGCGATGGCGCGGTGCTGAAATATCTCGGCGACAGCGACGCGCACATCGTGCGCGGGCTGATCGCGATCCTGCTTACGCTCTATTCCGGGCGCACGCCGCAGGAGATCCTCGCAACCGATGCGATCAACGTGTTCGACGAGTTCGGATTTCGTGAGCACCTGACGCCGCAACGCTCCAACGGCCTGCGCTCGATGGTCGAGCGCATTCGCAACGATGCGCGCACAGCACTGGCGATGACGTAGTCGTCACTTCCGCTTCGGTCGCTGCTGACCCAACCCCATCTTCTTGGCGAGTTGCGAGCGCGCCACCGCATAGTTTGGCGCCACCATCGGATAATCCGGCGGCAGGCTCCATTTGTCGCGATACTGTTCCGGCGTCATGTTGTATTGCGTGCGCAGATGGCGCTTCAGCGATTTGAAGCGCTTGCCGTCCTCCAGGCACACGAGATAGTCGGGATTGACCGACTTCTTCAGCGACACCGCGGGCTTCGCAGGCTCGGCCGGCGCTTCGCTGCGGCCGCTCGAGACGCGCAACAGCGCCGCATGAATCTGGCTGATGAGGTTCGGGATTTCGGACGCCGGTGTCGGGTTGTTGGAAAGGTAGGCCGAGACGATATTCGCGGTCAGGTCGATGAAGCTTTTGCCGGCGGCATCGGTCATGAATGTGAGTCCTTCAAGCCTCGCGCGATCACGCAAACAGCGTCCCGGACCCGAAGGATCCGCTCGCGCCAATACATCGGCAAGAACTTCCGCGCACGATCGAATATGAACGAATGACTGCCGAAGTGGCAAGAACTACGGCGCTATATTTGAACGCCGTCAAGTAAACCGGTCACAGACGCTGGTCGAGATACGCCCTGAGCTCGTCGATCGAGGCGAATCGCATCATGCCCTCGGGCATCTGGGCCTCGATGGAACCGTCGGAATAAAGCGAATAGGCCATGCCGTCAACGACGCCGGATTTCAGCACGGTCGTACTCGGCTGCTCGCCGGTTGGCGCGGGAGGCGGCGCGGAGGCGGTGACCGGATTCGATTCGGAAGGCGTCGCGGACAGGCGGCTCGAGCGCCGCTGCGGTGGGATCTCGGTGCCTTTCGCGCGATCCGGTCTTTGCCAGGCATCCTCGAAGCTTGCGGACGGCGTTTCACCCGTTTCCGGAAGCGGCGGCGCGCCCGGGGGCTGTGCGGGATCACCGGGCCGCGGGAACCGCTCGCGATCCTTGCGCACGCTCGAGGAGAACAGAAGGTTTCGCTTCGGCTTGGGCGGAGGCGCGGCCTGCGCGGGCTCCGGCGGCGCGTCCGGCCGGGTGCGCGGATCCTCGTGCCAGGGCGGAGGCATAACCGGGGGCGCCATCGAGGGCTCGATCTGGCCGGCATTCGGCGCCTGATCGCGGGAAAATGCCTGACCTTCGCCCGCACCCGCGGCAGCGGGAAAAGGCGGCAGCGCCGTCCTGGCACGCGGCTCCTGCGCCGGACGGCCGGAAGCCAACCGGCGGGCCACCATTCGCAGTTCGAGCGCGACCACGGACAGGGCGAGCAGGATTGCCCCGGTGCACAGGCTGATCGTGCCCACCAGAATCAGGGTGTTGCCGAAGCTGAACTCCTTGACCGGGATGCCGTAGCCAATGGTCACCAGACCGATCAGCACGGCGACCACCGCGGCCGCCTGCAAGACGATAATCATCTACTCCACCCTGCGCGGAGGCCCGCTCATCTCGTCCTGCCACGATACCGTCATATTGTTCCCACCGCCAACCGCCATCTGCCGCGACGGTTCCTAACGGAATACAATCCGCAACTTAAGTTAACTACGGTGACTGGACACCGATCGCAAAAAGTAATTTGGCCACCCGATGCTGCGGCGCATTATGGCAAAGAAGGCCAATTACGCCACAATTGCCAATTACTTGGAAAGAGAACTGCGCTATATGGATGCCGGGGAACGAGGCCCAAAAGCGCCAAAGCTGGGCCACAGGGGACACCGGGTCACCAATAGCCATGTCATCCATCACGACTTCGGCCATCGAAACGCCAGCACAGCGATCGATGGAACGGACCTGCGACGACCTTGCCCTTCTGGTGCTGGCGGCCGTCGCCATGATCGCAGGCCTTACTTTCCGTGACTACGGTTTGGGCTGGGACGACTACACCCATGCCGAATATGCCGACCTGCTGCTGCGCATGTACGGTTCCGGTTTCAAGGACACCGGCGCGCTCGCCTTTGCCAATCTCTACATGTATGGCGGCGGCTTCGACATGGCCGCGGCCCTGCTGCACAAGATCATCCCGCTTGAATTGTTCGAGACGCGGCGTCTCGTCGGCGCCGTCGTCGGCGTGATCGGGCTTGCGGTGACCTGGCGGCTCGGCCGCCGTGTCGGCGGACCGATTGCGGGATTGGCGGCGCTACTGCTGCTCGCGCTTTGCCCGACCTTCTACGGGCACATGTTCATGAACCCCAAGGATGCGCCATTCGCGGTCGCGATGATGATCCTGATGATAGGGCTCGTGCGTCTCGCGGAGGAATATCCGCAGCCCTCGCCGCGGACCATCCTGATCGTCGGCCTCGGTGCGGGATTGTCGATCGGCTCGCGCATCCTCGGCGGGCTTGCACTGGTCTACGCCGTGGTTGGCTTCATGCCGCTGTTCGTCGAGGAATTCCACGGCCAGGGCCCGCGCGAAGCGATCCACCGCTTCGTCCATGTCGTCTACGTGCTGCTGCCCGGCCTCGTGCTCGGGTACCTCGTGATGGGCCTGATCTGGCCGTGGTCGATCATCGAGTTCGACAATCCGTTCCACGCACTCACCTACTTCTCCCATTTCTTCGAGAAGCCCTGGAAGGAGATGTTCGACGGCGCGCTGGTCTCGGTACCCGACATGCCGTGGTCCTATTTGCCGACGCTGTTTGTGCTGCAGCTCCCCGAGGTGCTGCTGGTGCTGCTGGCCGTCGGCATCGGCCGCACGTTTGCGCTCTTGCCGCGCCAGGACGTCCCGGCGCGGCGCAAGACCATCCTGCTGATGCTGACGCTCGCCGCCGCGTTTCCGATCGCGGTCGCCATCGTGAAGCGGCCCGCGCTCTACAACGGCATCCGGCATTTCATCTTCGTGATACCGCCGATGGCGGTCCTCGGCGGCCTCGCCTTCGCCTGGATCATGAACCGGCTCGGCACGACGCGTCGGAGCTGGCAACCGGTGGCGCTCGCCGTTTTCGCCTTCGGCCTGCTGCTGTCGCTCGGCGAGATGATCCGACTGCATCCCTATCAGTATACGCATTTCAACCATATCGCCGGCACCGTGCGCGGCGCCGACGACCGTTTCATGCTGGACTACTGGGGCCTTGCCTTCAAACAGGCCTCCGACGAACTGCGCGAACAGCTCGACGAGCGGCAGGAAGTGCCGCCGCATGGCCGCAAGTGGAAGGTCGCAGTGTGCGGCCCGCAGCGCCCGGCCCAGGTCGCGCTCGGTCCCGATTTCACCATCGGCTGGGACAGCCATGCCGCCGACTTCGCCATGACGCTTGGCGAGTTCTACTGCAAGGGCCTGACCGCGCCGGTGATGGTCGAGATCAAGCGCGACGACGTGGTGTTCGCACGCGTCTACGACATCCGCGGCCGCAGCATTTCGAGCCTGCTGTCGATCCCGGCGCCTTAGCCAGCGCGGTCTTCGGGGCATAGCTGCCAGCTATACCCCGCGCCTTGCTTTCGAGGCTGGCCGGGGTCTACGTTTTGCCGGCCACAACCACTCATCGCATCGGAGACACCTGAGCGCGGCGGCGGACGCCGATCCGAAAGGTTTCAACCGTGACTATTTTGGTGACCGGCAGTTCCGGCCATCTCGGCGAAGCGCTGGTTCGTACCCTGCAGGCACAGCGGCGCGAGGTTGTCGGCATCGACATCAGGCCCGGTGCGTTTACGCATCTTGTGGGCTCGATTGCCGATCGCGCCTTCGTGCGCCGGTGCATGAAGGGCGTGGCGGCCGCGCTGCACGCCGCAACACTGCACAAGCCGCATATCGCGACCCACAGCCGGCAGGAATTCGTCGACGTCAACATCACCGGCACGCTTAATCTGCTGGAGGAAGCCGCCCGCGAAGGCGTCGCCGCGTTCGTCTACACCAGCACCACCAGCGTGTTCGGCGATGCGCTGGTGCCGCCGCCGGGCGAACCGGCCGCGTGGGTGACGGAAGACATCACGCCGGTGCCGAAGAACATCTACGGCGTGACCAAGGCGGTCGCGGAGGATCTCTGCCAGCTGTTCGCGCGCAATCACGGACTTCGCACCATAGTGCTGCGCACCTCGCGCTTCTTTCCCGAGGAGGACGATAATCCCACGATCCGCGAGGCCTATGCCGATGCCAACAGCAAGGCCAACGAGTTCCTCCATCGCCGCGTCGATATCGAGGACGTGGTGAGCGCACATCTACTCGCTGCGCAACACGCGCCATCCGCCGGCTTTGCGAAATACATCATCAGCGCCACCACGCCTTTCGCGCGCGAAGACGTGGTGGAGCTACGAAAGGAAGCGCCGCAAGTGGTCCGCCGTTACGTGCCGGATTATGAAGCCGAATATGCAAGGCGAGACTGGAAGATGATCTCCGGCATCGATCGCGTCTACGTCAACGACAAGGCCCGCACCGAACTCGGATGGCAGCCGCGCCACGATTTCACTGCACTGATCGCGCGGCTCAAAGCGGACGGCGATGTTCTCAGCCCGCTGGCGCGCGAGATTGGCAGCAAGCGCTATCACGATCGCGTCTTCAGCGAAGGACCCTATCCGGTGGAGTGAAACGGGATGGACGAATCCGCGCAAATGCGGTAAATACGGCTCACACACCCTCTACATTTTTGGAATCAAAACGCCGCCCAATCCCGGGCGGCGTTTTCTTTCTGTCATTGCGAGCGAAGCGAAGCAATCCATGCCTTGGCAAGATCAACGGCCGCTGGATTGCTTCGCTTCGCTCGCAATGACGGCGGCGCTCAGCGCGGCAATTCCGCGAGCTCGGCCAGAATCCGCGCCCAGGACCGGATGCCCTTGTGGAAGCTCTTGAGGTCGTATTTCTCGTTCGGCGAATGGATGTTGTCGTCGTCGAGGCCGAAGCCGACCAGGAGCGAATCGAGGCCCAGCGTCTTCTTGAAATCGGCGACGACCGGGATCGAGGCGCCGGAGCCGAACAGGATGGTCTCCCTGCCCCACTCGTCCGTCAGCGCCTTCTTCGCGGCGGAAAGCGCCTTCATGTCCCAGGGCAGCGCGATCGCCGGCGCCGAGGAATGGTCGCCGAACTCGGCCTTGCAGTCGCCGGGAAGCCGCGCAGTCACGTAATCGCGGAAGGCTTTGCGGATTTTCGCGGGGTCCTGCCCCTCGACCAGGCGGAACGAAATCTTGGCGGAGGCTTCCGCCGGGATGACGGTCTTCGAGCCCTCCCCGGTATAGCCGCCGACGATGCCATTGATGTCGCAGGTCGGACGCGAGGAAATCTGCTCGATCAGCAGGCGATCCTTCTCGCCGGCGGGGATCGAAAGCCCGATCGGCTTCAGGAATGTCTCCGACGAAAGGTTGAGCTTCTTCCATTGCGCGAGGATATCCGGCGGAAGATCCTTCACGCCGTCATAGAAGCCGGGGATGGTGATGTGGCCGTTCTCGTCGAACAGGCCGCCGAGGATGTAGGTCAAGACACGGATCGGATTGCGCGCGCCGCCGCCGAACACGCCGGAATGCAGGTCGCGGCTGGCGGCCTTGATCTTGACCTCGTCATAGACGAGCCCGCGCAGCGAGGTGGTGATCGCGGGCGTATTCGGATCCCACATGCCGGTGTCGCAGACCAGCGCGTAGTCGGCCTTCAGCTCGTCCTTGTTGGCTTCGAGGAACGGCACGAAGTTCTTGGAGCCGACTTCCTCCTCGCCTTCGATCAGAATGGTGACGTCGAGCGGCAGCGATCCCGTGACCGACTTCCAGGCGCGGCAGGCCTCGACGAAGGTCATGAGCTGGCCCTTGTCGTCCTCGGCCCCGCGCGCAACGATGATCTTGCGGCCGTCGGCATGATCGGTCACGGCGGGCTCGAACGGCGGGCGATGCCAGAGATTGAGCGGATCGACCGGCTGCACATCATAGTGCCCGTAGAACAGCACATGCGGCCGCGAACTGCCGTTCCCCTTGCCATTGCTCTTCGCAACGATCGCGGGATGGCCCTTGGTCGGCCGCACCTCGGCTTCGAAGCCGAGGGTGGCGATGTCCTTGGCCAGATGATCGGCGGCCGCCTTGCAGTCCTGCGCGAAGGCGGGATCGGCCGAGATCGACTTGATCCGAAGCAGCGCGAACAGCCGCTGCAGGCTGCCGTCGAAATCTGCATCGATGCGATCGAGAACCTTCTGCGTCTGGGCGTTGGCCATGACCGTCTTTCCCTTGCGTCTCTTGTTGCTATGAATTCGCTTTTAGCGCCGCCTGTGGCCCGGGACCAGCCGCATCTGCCGCCCGGTCGGCATCGGACGGATGCAGAATGTGCCAGACCAGAGTGCCCGCGATGATGATGGTGGCCGCGAAATTGTTGCCCCAGGCCTGCAGGTCCCGCGGGAACACCGGAAATGACAACAGCATCAAGAGGCCGGCAGCGCCGAGCGCAAGCCAGGTCCAGAGCCGCACGAAGGGCCTCGGATCGTAGGCGCCGCGATGCATCAGCACGGTCATGGGGAAGATCAGCCACATGAAGTAATATTGCCGCGCCAATGGCGAGGCGACCGTCATCAGGCAGAACAGGATGGCGATCTCCTCGGCATCCGACTTCTCCGTCCGGCGCGATGCCGGCGGCATCACGGCGATGTAGCCGAGCCCGATCAGAAGCGAGATCGCGACCACCAGCAGGTTCGCCGCCTTGAACGAGATGTCGACGACATTCATCGTCCGCACCGGCCGCGTGGGATCGTCCTGATTGTAGTTGATCGGCCGCGTCAGTCGGTGCGTCATCGCGATGATGGACTGGTTGACCCAGGACCAGTTCTGCTCGTCGCGTTGGCCAAAGCCCTTCTCCGAGCTTGAGGCGACCATGCCCTGGTACCAGGTCTTCAGCTCCGCGATGTTGCTCTGAAAACCGCGCACCGGCGCCGGCACCACGAACAGAAACACGCCGAGGAAGACAAGCATGCCTGCAAGCGCCGCCCACTGCCGCCGCCAGACGAGATAAGGCAAGACCGCGACCGGAAACACCTTGATGGCAGTGGCAAGCGCAAACATGCCGCCGGCCATCCACGGCCGCTGGTGCTGCATCGACCAGAAGCCGTAGAGCATCAGCGCGAGGAGCACGAGGTTGGGCTGCCCGAGGTCGAACATGTCGAACACCCAGGTGATGGTGACAAAGCCGGGCAGCGCGAACAGCCACATGCCGGGCGTCCTGCCCGATCCCGTCATGGCATTGGCGTAGAGGATGGTCAGCCACCACGCGATCACGTTCATGAGGCAGAGGCAGAGATAGAGCGGGATCTTGCCGAACCAGGCCGGGATCGCCAGCAGCACCGCCGACAGCGGCGGGTAGATGAAGTCGAAGGGCTGGCCGTCGGTCCGGTAGAGGTTCAGCCCGTGCAGCACCTGCTGGCCGGCCCAGTACCACAGCGGATAATCCTTGGTCTTGCCGTGGCCCCAGATTTCCGGCACCAGCACGAATGCCGTCAGCACGATGCAGCAAAACAGGAACAACACTTCGAGCGGCGCTCGAAGCGACGGCCATCTCGGTACCTTCGCCGATGGTGAAGTCACGCGACGGCCAGCCTGCGACCAGGGTTCATCGCCGCAACAAGCCGCCAAGCGCGCCGCGCACCAGCGAACGGCCGATGGAGCCGCCGAGCGATCCGCCGACCGACTTGCCGACGTCGGCGACCATCCCGCCGACCACCTTGTTGGTGACCGAGCGCGTGACATTGCGCGCAATGAGCTGACCGGTCGACAACCTGCCGCGGCTCACATTGGTGCCGAATATGGTGCCGACGATCGCTCCCACATGCCCCCAGATTCCGCCGCCGGACGCTCCATCGGCGGTTGCCGCGGTTCCTGCGAGGCGCTTCTGCAGCATCTCATAGGCGGACTCCGCGTCGATGGCGGTGTCGTATTTGCCCTTGACCGGGCTCTCATCCATGATCGCCTTGCGCTCCTCCGGCGTGATCGGCCCGATCCGCGCCGAGGGCGGCCGCACCATCACGCGCTCGACCATCGCGGGCGTGCCATTGCCTTCCAGGAACGAGGCCAGCGCCTCGCCCTTGCCGAGCTCCATGATGACCTTGGTGGTGTCGAGCTTGGGATTGGGCCGGAACGTCTGGGCCGCCGCCGCAACTGCCTTCTGGTCGCGCGGGGTGAAGGCGCGCAGCGCATGCTGCACGCGGTTGCCAAGCTGGCCGAGCACCCGGTCCGGCACGTCGATCGGATTTTGGGTCACGAAATAGACGCCGACGCCCTTGGAGCGGATCAACCGCACCACCTGCTCGATCTTGTCCATCAAAGCCTTCGGCGCGTCATTAAAGAGCAGATGCGCCTCGTCGAAGAAGAACACGAGCTTCGGCTTCGGCAGGTCGCCGGATTCCGGCAGCTCCTCGAACAGCTCGGACAGCATCCAGAGCAGGAAGGTGGCATAGAGCCGCGGGCTCTGCAGCAGCTTGTCGGCCACCAGGATATTGATCATGCCCCTCCCGTCGCGGTCGGTGCGCATGAAATCCTTCAGCGTCAGCGCCGGCTCGCCGAAGAATTTGGTGCCGCCCTGGTTCTCCAGCACCAGGAGCTGGCGCTGGATGGTGCCGACGGTGGCCCTGGTGACGTTGCCGAAACCCTGCGCGGCCTTTCGGATCGGCGCCAGCGGGTCATCGTCGCCCTTCCCTTCCTTTTTTCCACTGTCCGGAACGATCGCGTCCAGCAATGCGCGGAGGTCCTTCATGTCGATGAGGGTGAGCCCGTTGTCGTCGGCGACGCGGAAGGCGACGTTGAGCACGCCCTCCTGCACGTCGTTGAGGTCGAGCATGCGCGCCAATAATAATGGTCCCATTTCAGTGACAGTGGCCCGCACCGGATGGCCTTGCTCGCCGAACACATCCCAAAATACCGTCGAGAACTGGTCCGGCTGGAAGGTGAGGCCCATCTCCGTTGCGCGCTTGAGGATGAAGTCCTTGGCCTCGCCGATCTCGGATATGCCCGACAGGTCACCCTTGATGTCGGCGGCGAAGACGGGAACGCCGGCGCGCGCAAAACCCTCCGCCATGACCTGAAGCGTGACCGTCTTCCCGGTCCCGGTCGCACCGGTGACGAGGCCGTGGCGGTTCGCAAGCGCAAGCGTCAGCCAGGCCGATTGCTCGCCCTTGCCGACGAAGATCTTCTCATTGGTATCCGCCACATTGTTGTCGGATGGCACCATCGCGCTCCGCCTGTTCTCGCCCCGATTGCGATTTGGATCGATCATACTTCATCTTGCAACGCGATTGAAACCGGCCAAAGCCCTTGCAACGGCGTGGATCCATGCGGCCTGGCCGAACGGCTTTAGGTTTTTTTCCGCCAAAAGTCGAAGCACGCACAGTTGCCGTGCGAATTTTCAAGAGATTCCACCTTCAGTCTTGCATTGCTGCAACACTCCGACGATGAAACGCGCCTTCGAGTGCGCTGATCGCTTGTATTTCATTTTTTGCAAGCTCAAGATAAAATGGGCTGAGAATGGACCCGGTATGTAACCGGTTGAGGGCGGGGCAAGATGGACGAGTTGATAGGGCGGCTGGCCTCAAAGGCCGGCATCGATAGTGCTGTCGCTGAAAAGACCATCGGCATTATCCTGAATTTTCTGCGCAGTGAGGGACCTTCAGACAAAGTTCAGGCATTGATTGATCAAATTCCGGGGGCAGAAGCTGCGATCGCGGCATCGAGCAACGGCGGGGGTTTCACAAGATTGATGGGTGGCGGCCTGATGGCGGTCGGCACGAGGTTGATGGGTCTCGGTCTTGGCATGGGCGAGATCCAGAACATCGCCCGCGAACTTTTCAGGTTCGGCCGAGACAAAATCGGAGCTGATCAAATGGGCGAGATCATCGTGGGGACACCAGGGCTCAGTCAGTTCGCCTAAAGCACCTTCTTTTTCATATTGAGTATCATGACATATCCAATCACCGAGATTGAAGGCATGAGCGCCTTCTCCGCCTCCAAGCTCAAGACGCTTGGCATTCGTACGACCGATGCGCTGCTCGAAGCCGCCCGTACCGTGAAGGGACGCAAGGCGCTCGCGGCCAAGACCGGCATCAGCGAGCAGCAGCTCCTGGAATGGGCCAACGTCTCCGACTACATGCGCATTCCCGGCATGGGCAAGGCCAAGGTCGGGCTGGTGCGGGCCGCCGGCGTCACCACGGTCCGGGAGCTGGCATTGCGCAATCCGGCGCGGCTTGCCCAGAACATGAAAGAAGTGAACACAAAGCGGAAGCTGGTCCGCGTCCTGCCGTCCGAAAAGTCAGTCGAGCAATTGATCGCGCAGGCCCGCAAGCTCCAGCCGAAAATCAGCTATTAGGGCCGCCTCCCTCTATCTTGACTCCCATGCGGGGACCGCGCAAAGCGACCCCATGGTGAAAGCCACATCCAGACAGGCTGCGGTGGCCGCGCCACTGCTTCATCCGGCACTGCGGACGCTGCTGTCGCGGCCGATACCCGCCGTGATGGGCGTGCTGAACGTGACGCCGGACTCCTTTTCGGATGGCGGAAAATTCCTGGCGCCCGAACAGGCGGTGGCGCAGGCCCGGCGGCTGGTCACCGATGGCGCCGACATCATCGATATCGGCGCGGAATCCACCCGCCCCTATGGCGGCGCGCAGCCGGTTTCCATCGACATGGAACTGCGGCGGCTTGAGCCGGTCTTCGCCGATATCGTCTCGCTCGGCATCCCCGTCTCCATCGACAGCATGAAGGCCGAGATCGTCGCCTGGGCGCTGGACAAGGGCGCGGTGATCGCCAACGACGTCTGGGGCCTGCAGCGCGACGACGGCATGGCCCGCCTGCTCGCCGCGCGCAAGGCACCCGTGATCGTCATGCATAACCGCGATCGCGCCGATCCCGGCATCGACATCATGCAGGACATCGCCGCCTATTTCACCCGCTCGCTCGACATCGCCGCGCGCGCGGGCATCCCCCGTGAAAACGTCGTGCTCGATCCCGGCATCGGCTTTGGAAAGACGCATGAGCAGAGCCTGATCGTGCTGGCGCGCCTCGGCGAGTTCGAAGCGTTCGGCCTGCCGCTATTGGTCGGCGCTTCGCGAAAACTCTTCATCGCGTCGGTTTCGCCGTCGGAGCCGCATCAGCGCATCGGCGGCTCGATCGCGGCGCATGTGATCGCGGCGCAATGCGGCGCGCGGATCATCCGCACCCACGACGTGGCCGAGACCGTGCAGGCGCTGCGGGTGTATGCTGCGATCGAGGCCAAGCAATGACCGATACGATCTTCATCACCGGCGTCGTCATCCATGCCCGCCACGGCGTGATGGAGCATGAGACCGAAGTCGGCCAGCGCTTTGTGATCGACCTCGAACTGTTCACCGACCTCTCGGAGTCCTCCCGCACCGACCGGCTCGCCGATACCGTGTCCTATTCCAATGTGGTGGCGACCGCGACCTCGGCCTTCCGGGACACCAACTACAAGCTTCTGGAGCGCGCGGCCGGCGCGGTGGCGGACGCCATTCTCGCGGCCTTTCCCCGCGTCCGCGCCGTCAAGGTCACCGTCCACAAGCCGCATGCGCCGATCGCCGCAATCTTCGAGGATGTCGGCGTGGTGCTGACGCGCAACCGGCATCCTCCATCGCATGGCTAGCGCGCTGATCGCATTGGGCGGCAATGTCGGCGACGTCCGCGCGGCTTTCAAGAAGGCGATCGCGAATGTCTGCGGCATGGCGCAGGCCCCATTGCTCGCCCGCTCTTCCGATTACGCCACCCCGCCCTGGGGCGACGAACAGCAGGCACGCTTTGTCAACGCCTGCATCGAGATCGATACCAGCCTCGACCCGCACGCGCTGCTGTTCGTCCTGCACAAGGTCGAGCAGAAATTCGGTCGCGACCGCGCGAAGGAGCGGCGCTGGGGACCGCGCACGCTCGACCTCGACTTGATCGCCTATGACAATGTCACGATCGACAAGCCGGAACTGACATTACCGCACCCTCGCCTGTTCGAGCGCGCTTTCGTGCTGGTGCCGCTTGCGGAGATTGCGCCCGATCGCCTGATCCGCGGCCGCCCCGTGGCAGAGGCGCTGGCCGACCTCTCGACCGAGGGGATCGAGCGGTTGCCGGATAGGGACTAGCCGCATGACCCGGAAAAGTGTGAAGCGGTTTTCCGAAAGATCATGCGCAAAAAAGGAAAAACAACCGTTTGGCTTGGCAGCCCCGACGTGGCAATTTCCGGCCCGCGCATGAGCCGGAAAAAGCCTGCCCGCACTTGATGCGGGGTGGGCACCGGTTTTTCGAAAAGATCATGCACCAAGGAAGATACATCGCAACCGCGCCGGGAGACCACTTGCCGCAATGACCTCCGTGACCGACGATCTGCGGCTTGCCGCCGACTTCCCCCAGGCGACCCAGGATGAGTGGCGCAAGCTCGTCGAGGGTGTCCTGAAGGGCGCGCCGTTCGAAAAACTCACCGGCAAGACCTATGACGGGCTGAAGATCGAGCCGATCTATGGCCGCGCGAAAGGCGCGAGCCTCGTCGTCGGCCGCGCGGCGGCGGCACCCTGGCGGATCATGCAGCGGATCGATCATCCGGATCCTGCGAGGGCCAATGCGATCGCCCTGCACGATCTCGAAAACGGCGCGACCGGGCTCGAGATCGAGTTCCAGGGCGGACCCGGCGCGCGCGGTTTCGGCATTGCCGATGCAACACCGGAGACGATGAAGCGATTGTTCGACGGCGTCATCCTCGATGCGGGCATTTCGATCTCGATTCATCCCGTGCTCGGGCGCGGCAATGCCGGCGAGACCTTCGCCGACCTCATCGAAGCAAGCCGCGTCGATCCCGCCAGGGTCGATCTGCGCTTCAACTACCAGGCGCTCTCGACCATGGCGGTGCGCGGCTGCGCGGCTTCCGATTGGCGCGAGATGGAAAAACCGTTCGCCAAGGTGGTGAGCGGGCTGATGGGCCGCGGCTTCAAGGGGCCGTTCGTGCTCGCCGATGGCCGCCCGGTGCACGATGCCGGCGGCTCGGAAGCGCAGGAGCTTGCCTTCGCGCTCGCGCTTGCCGTCGGCTATTTGCGCATGCTGGAAGCGGGCGGCGTGAGGCCGGAGGATGGGCGCGCGGCAATCTCCTTCCGCCTGGCGGCGGATGCTGACCAGTTCCTGACCATGGCAAAGTTTCGCGCGCTCCGGCAGCTCTGGGCGCGCGTGGAACAGGCCTGCGGGCTCACGCCAAAACCGGCTTTCGTTGCCGCCGAAACCGCCTGGCGCATGCTGACCCAGCGCGACGCCTATGTGAACATGCTGCGCGCGACCATGGCGACCTTCGCGGCGGGCCTGGCCGGCGCCAACGCCGTCACGGTGCTGCCGCATACGCTGGCGCTGGGACTGCCGGATGCGTTCGCGCGGCGCGTGGCTCGCAACACACAGCTGGTGCTGCTGGAAGAATCCAACCTCGCCAAGGTGTCCGATCCGGCGGCCGGCTCCGGCGGCGTCGAAAGCTTGACGAAGGAGCTGTGCGAGTCCGCCTGGGCCTTGTTCCAAGGCATCGAAAAGGCGGGCGGAGCCTTCCCTGCCCTTCGGCAAGGCCTGATCCAGAACTGGACCGCCGCAACGCGCAAGGCGCGTGAGGTGAATGTCAGCCGCCGCAAGGACGTGCTGACCGGCGCCAGCGAGTTTCCCAACCTGCGGGAGGCGCAGGTTGTGGTCGAGGATGTGAAGCCGATCGCGCTTTCGCCGTTGAACGAGCCGATCAAGTTCGAACCGCTTGCGGCGCTGCGTCTTGCCGCTCCGTTCGAGCGCTTGCGCGACCGCTCGGATCAGATCCTGAAAGCCTCGGGCAAGCGACCGCGCGTGTTTCTCGCCAATCTCGGCACGACCGCCGACTTCACCGCGCGCGCGACCTTCGCCAAGAGCTTTTCGAGACCGGCGGCATCGAGGCGGTCGACAGCGCTGGATTTTCCGATGCGGCCACGCTCGCCGCCGCCTGGAAAACCTCAGGTAGCGCGCTCGTCTGCTTGTGTTCCTCCGACAAGGTCTATGGCCGGCATGCAGTCGAAGCCGCGAAGGCCTTAACAGCCGCCGGCGCCAAGCATATCTATCTTGCGGGAAGGCCCGGCGAGCAGGAGCCGGCGCTGCGCGAATCCGGTGTGGCCGATTTCATCTTCGCCGGTGGCGATGCGTTGCCCCTGCTGCAAAAGGCGTATGAACTCGCGGAGCGGACATGACCGCTGACACAAAACCCGTCCTCACCGGCGGCTGCCAATGCGGCGCCGTCCGCTTTGCGCTGAAGGCGGTCCCGGTCAGGGTCAGCATCTGCCATTGCCGGATGTGCCAGAAAGCGGCCGGCGCGCCCTTCGCCTCCTTCGCCGACATCGAACACACGGATTTCGCCTGGACCAAGGGCCAGCCGGCTTCGTTCAAATCCTCCTCGATCGCGATGCGCGATTTCTGCGCGGCCTGCGGCACGCCCTTGAGCTTCCGCCGGATCGACGGGCCGCGGATCGAGATCATGACCGGCGCCTTCGACCGGCCCGACCGGGTGATCCCGACCCGGCAATTCGGCACGGAGTCGCGGCTCGGCTGGGTGGTCGGGATATCCAACCTGCCGAGCCAGACCACTGGGCAGAATTACGGCCCGGAAAAGATGGCGACCATCGTCAGCCACCAGCATCCGGATCATGATTAACGCCCTCACGCCCTGCCCGAATATGCTAAGATAAACCTCATGAGCCGCATTCCTGATTTCACCAAAGTCGCTTTCGAGCCGGCCGCGGTCACGGCACCTGCCGGCAAGGCCGAGCCGTGGCTCACGCCCGAGGGAATCCTGGTGAATCCGGCTTATGGCGAGGCTGATCTGGCGGGCGTCGACTTCCTCGAGACCTGGCCCGGCATCGCGCCCTATCTGCGCGGTCCCTACCCGACCATGTACGTCAACCAGCCCTGGACTATCAGGCAATATGCCGGCTTCTCCACGGCGGAGGATTCCAACGCCTTCTACCGCCGCAACCTCGCGGCCGGCCAGAAGGGCCTGTCGGTGGCGTTCGATCTCGCTACCCACCGCGGCTACGATTCCGATCATCCGCGCGTCTCCGGCGACGTCGGCATGGCCGGCGTGGCCATCGACTCGATCTACGACATGCGCACGCTGTTCGCGGGCATCCCGCTCGACCAGATGAGCGTGTCGATGACCATGAACGGCGCGGTGCTGCCGATCCTCGCCTTGTTCGTGGTGGCGGCCGAGGAACAGGGCGTGCCGCCGGAGAAACTGTCGGGCACCATCCAGAACGACATCCTGAAAGAGTTCATGGTGCGCAACACCTATATCTATCCGCCCTCGCCCTCGATGCGGATCATCTCCGACATCTTCGCCTACAGCTCGCAGCGGATGCCGAAGTTCAATTCGATCTCGATCTCCGGCTATCACATGCAGGAGGCCGGTGCGACGCAGGACCTCGAGCTCGCCTACACGCTCGCCGACGGCGTCGAATATCTGCGCGCCGGTCTTGCCGCGGGCCTCGACGTCGACCGCTTCGCGCCGCGACTGTCGTTCTTCTGGGCGATCGGCATGAACTTCTTCATGGAAGTCGCCAAGATGCGCGCCGCGCGGCTGCTCTGGGCGAAGCTGTTGAAGCCGTTCAATCCGAAGGACCCGCGCTCGCTCTCACTCCGCACGCATTGCCAGACTTCCGGCTGGTCGCTGACCGCGCAGGACGTCTACAACAACGTGGTGCGCACCACGATCGAGGCGATGGCGGCGACCCAAGGCCATACCCAGTCGCTGCATACCAACGCCCTCGACGAGGCCTTGGCGCTGCCGACCGATTTCTCCGCGCGGATCGCGCGCAACACGCAATTGTTCCTGCAGCAGGAAAGCGGCACCACGCGGATCATCGATCCATGGGGCGGCTCCTATTACGTCGAGCGGTTGACCCGCGACCTCGCCGCCAAGGCCTGGGGCCATATCCAGGAAGTTGAAGAGCTCGGCGGTATGGCGAAAGCGATCGAAGCCGGCGTGCCAAAGCTGCGCATCGAGGAGGCCTCCGCCAAGACGCAGGCGCGCATCGATGCCGGCCGGCAGGCGGTGATCGGCGTCAACAAGTACAAGCCGACGGACGAGGCGTCGATCGACATTCTCAAGGTGGAAAATTCCACCGTGCGGCGGCTGCAGATCGACAAGCTCAAGCGCCTGCGCGGCGAACGCAGCCAGAAGGATGTCGATGCGGCGCTTGCGGCGCTGACCCGCGCGGCCGGAGGCGAAGGCAATCTGCTGGCGCTCGCGATCGACGCGGCGCGCGCAAAGGCAACGGTCGGCGAAATTTCCGACGCGATGGAAAAGGTGTTCGGCCGCCACCGCGCCGAGATCAAATCCATCACCGGCGTCTACAAGCGGGAGGCGTCCGCGATGTCGAGCAAGGTCGAGAAGGTGCAGGCGCTGATCGATGCGTTCGAGGAGGCGGAAGGCCGCCGCCCGCGCATCCTCGTCGCCAAGATCGGCCAGGACGGCCACGACCGCGGCCAGAAGGTGATCGCGTCCGCCTTCGCCGATGTCGGCTTCGACGTCGATATCGGACCGCTGTTTGCGACCGCCGAGGAAGCCGCACGCCAGGCCGTGGAGAACGACGTGCATATCCTGGGCGTCTCCTCGCTTGCCGCCGCCCACCTCACCGCCGTGCCGGAATTGAAGGCCGCGCTGAAGAAGCAGGGCCGCGAGGACATCATGATCATTGTCGGCGGCGTGGTGCCGCCGCAGGATTACGACGCACTCTACAAGGCCGGCGCGGAAGCGATCTACCCGCCCGGCACCGTGATCTCGGACGCCGCCGAAGAGCTGATCCACAAGCTCAACGCGCGGCTCGGCCATAGCGAGGCGGCGGAATAGCTCAACCGTGCGCGACGTTTCCTTCAAGGATTTTTTCGTGCACTTCGTTGCAATCAATTTTGCTCGAAATATTCTGCTGATCGGCGCCGCCCTCTCACTGGGATCATTCGCGCTCGCCGCCAACCCCAAACCCGATGCCTCACTCAAGAACAAGATGATCGAGGCCAACGTCTTCCTCGACGACAAGATCAAGGCCGATCCCGCGCTCGCGGCGGATTGCCTCGCCGAAGGCAGGAAGTGGCTCGACAAGAATGCCGCCGATGCCGCCAGGGAGAAGAAGGACGACCCGCAGCTCTTCCGCGACGGCGCCTGGTCGTTCGAGCGCAAATACAGCATCCGCTCGGTGGTCGCCGACCGCTATGTCAGCGTGGTCCGCGACGACTACATGGACACCCACGGCGCCCATCCGAACACCGACGTCAACACCGTCCTCTGGGACAAGACCGAGAACAAGCGCATCAGCATCCGCCCCTTCTTCACCGAGACCGCCGACAACGGCCCGGCCATGACGGCGATGCAGAAGGCCGTCATCGCCTCGTTGAAGATCGAGAAGAAGAAGCGCGACGCCGGCGATACCGCAACCGCCGAATGGTTCAAGGGGGTCGAACCAAAGCTCTTGAAGATCGGCGCGGTGACCCTTGCCCCCTCGACCGAAGCCGGCAAGAGCTCCGGCCTCACCTTGCACTATCCGCCCTATGCGGTCGGCCCCTATGCCGAAGGCCAGTACGTCGCTTTCGTGCCGTGGGAGACGCTGAAGCCCTTCCTGACGCCGGAAGGCCAGCGTATCTTCGGCGGCGCGCGTCCGAAGGGGGACGCAGACGACGAGCAATGACGGGCAGCAGCACGCGCGACATCAAGTCACTGGCAAAGGAGCTCCGCGGCGGCAGCCGCGCGGCGCTGGCGCGCGCCATCACGCTGATCGAAAGCCGGCGCTCCGATCACCAGGCTTCCGCGCGCGATCTGGTGCAGGCGCTGCTGCCCTCGACCGGCAAGGCGATCCGTGTCGGCATCACCGGCTCGCCCGGCGTCGGCAAATCCACCACCATCGACGCGCTCGGCACCTACCTGATCGAGCAGGGGCACAAGGTCGCGGTGCTCGCGGTCGATCCTTCGTCGGCGCGCACCGGCGGCTCGATCCTCGGCGACAAGACGCGGATGGCGCGACTGTCAGCTTCCGATCACGCCTATATCCGCCCCTCGCCCTCTTCCGGCACGCTCGGCGGCGTCGCGGCCAAGACCCGCGAGGCGATGCTGCTATGCGAAGCCGCCGGCTTCGACGTGATCCTGGTCGAGACCGTCGGCATCGGCCAGTCCGAGACGGCGGTCTGCGACATGACGGATTTCTTCCTGGCGCTGATGCTCCCAGGCGCGGGCGATGAATTGCAGGGCATCAAGAAGGGCCTGGTCGAGCTCGCCGACATGATTGCGATCAACAAGGCCGATGGCGACAATATCAAGCGCGCCAACCATGCCGCTGCCGATTATCGCAGCGCGCTGCATATTCTCAGCCCCCGCTCGCAGCACTGGCATCCGCCGGTCGTGACCTATTCCGCGCTGACGGGCACGGGCGTTGCCGGGCTCTGGCAAAAGATCCTCGACCATCGCACCGCCATGAACGCGTCCGGCGATTTCGCCGCGCGGCGGCGCGAGCAGCAGGTGAAGTGGATGTGGTCGATGCTGGAGCAGCGCATGCTGGCGCGGCTGCGCGCCGACACCTCCACCCGCGCGAGAGTGAAGAAGATCGAGAGCGAGGTGGCCGATGGCCGCCTCACGCCGGCCGTTGCGGCGGAGCAGATCCTGGAGCTGTTGTGATGGACGATAGGCTTCGCATCCTCATTACCGGTTTCGGCCCCTTCCCCGGTGCGCCCTTCAACCCGACCATGAAGCTGGTCGAGCGGTTGATGCATCTGCGCCGTCCCGCCTTCGACGGTGTGGAACTTTCCAGGCACATTTTTCACGTGACCTACGCCACCGTCGATCGCGAACTGCCGCAGCTCCTGAAGAAGCACCGGCCGCATGCGCTGCTGATGTTCGGCCTCGCCGACCGGACGTCTTTCCTGCGTGTCGAGACCCGCGCCCGCAACGCGGTCACGACCATTTTTCCCGACGCCGACGGCACGCGGGTCGGCAAGGGATCGATCGCGGCTGACGCGGACGCCATGATGTTCGGCCCGCACACGGCAAAGCTCCTGCGCGCCGCGCTTTCGACCGGAATCGACGCGCGGACCTCGCGCGATGCCGGCGCCTATCTCTGCAACTATCTGAGCTGGCGCGCGATCGAGGCGACGCAGCAGGGCAAGGGCCCTCAGCTTGCGGCATTCATCCATATTCCGCTGCTCGCGCGTGACGGCGCCGCCCGCGCGCCCGGCGGCGTCACGCTCGAAGGGCTGGTCGATGCCGGCGAAGCGATGCTGCTGGAACTGGCGAAGTTGACGCGCAACAGCTTGCGTGAACTGGCCTGATCCCGAGGGCCTGTTAACCCTACCCCCAACAATCCCGCTGCTTGCGGCTGGCGCCCGCCGCGCGAGGCGCGCATTTCTGCGATATCTCCTGTCATCGCGCATTCGCGGGGAGACGGTCATGGATCTCAATCGCCGCCATCTCATCGGAGCTTCTGCCGCCGGCGTCGCGGGTGCACTCGCCGCCTCGCCCGATGCCGCGCGCGCATCGCAACTCACCTCCGCGCTCGGACGCGATGCCACGCAATATGGCGTGCGGTCCGGCAGTCCCGACGATCAGACCCGCGCCCTGCAACGCGCGATCGACGAGGCCGCGCGCGCTGCGGTGCCGCTGGCGCTGCCGCCCGGCATCTACCGCACCGGCGCGCTGCGTCTGGCGAACGGCACACAACTGATCGGCGTCCGCGGCGCGACCAGGCTCGTATTCAATGGCGGCGGCGCGATGTTGCTCGGCGAAGGCGCGGGCCATGTGACCGTGAGCGGCCTCACGCTCGACGGCGACAACCTTCCGCTTCCGGCGCGGCACGGCCTTGTCTACTGCCTCGGCGGCCGCAACATGCGCATGACCGATTGCGAGATCCTCAACAGCGGCGGCAACGGCATCTGGATCGAGCAGGTCTCAGGCGACATCTCCAACAACATCATCACAGGCATCGCCGGCACCGCAATCGTGTCGTTCGACGCGCAGGGCCTGATCGTCTCGCGCAATACCATCACCGGCACCAACGACAACGGCATCGAGATCCTGCGTAACGCGATCGGCGACGACGGCACGCTGGTGGCGGACAACCGCATCGAGGACATCAAGGCCGGCCCCGGCGGCTCCGGGCAGTATGGCAACGCCATCAACGCATTCCGCGCCGGCAATGTGATCGTGCGCGGCAACCGCATCCGGAATTGCGATTATTCCGCGGTGCGCGGCAATTCCGCTTCCAATATCCAGATCGTGAACAACAGCGTGACCGACGTTCGCGAGGTCGCGCTCTATTCGGAGTTTTCGTTCGAGGGCGCGGTGATCTCGGGCAATACCGTGGATGGCGCGGCGTTTGGCGTATCGGTCTGCAATTTCAACGAGGGCGGACGGATCGCCGTCGTCCAGGGCAACATCATCCGAAATCTCATTTCGAAGCGCCCGATCGGAACCGCGCCGGATGACGATGCCGGCATCGGCATCTATGTCGAGGCGGACAGCGCCGTGACCGGCAATGTCGTCGAAAACGCGCCCTCCTTCGGGATCGTGGCCGGCTGGGGCAAATATCTGCGCGACGTAGCGATCACCGGCAACGTGATCCGCAAGACCTTTGCCGGGATCGGCGTGTCGGTGACGTCTGGCGCGGGAACGGCCCTGGTCAACAACAACATGATCTCGGAGACGCCGCGCGGCGCGGTGGTCGGGCTCGATCACGCCCGCGCCATCACCACCGATTTGTCGACCGAAGGCGCGCAGCGTTACGCGCAGGTCGTGATCGGCAGCAACGCGGTGCGGCGCTAAAGCGCGATGAGTTTAGGATGAACCGTCATCGCGCTTTAGCTTCTCGTTTGGCCATATCTCCGCGCAAAACGCTACGCGTTTGTCGCGAGGGAAAACCGCTTCGCACTTTTCCGGATCATGTCTTGGCTACAACGAATTGCGAAGCAAGGGATATCGCTGCTCGATGGCCGCGAAATCCAGTCCCGGCGCGGGCACATCCAACGCGCGCTCCAGCGCCAGCAGATCGACCGCCGGCGCGGCCTGTGACTTATCCGGCGCCACAAACGCGATTTCCGGGGCCCCGGGCATTTTGATCGGCTCCGGCACGATCACCGGTACCGGCTCGAGCGCACGCATCAGGATCGCCTGCGCAGGAGCAGTCCGGGTGACGGGTTTTTGCGGAATTTCCTTCCGCGTCGAAAGCCCGCGCCAGGTTTCCACGGAAGATTTGGCTTCCTTGATGTTCTCGAGGAAGATGCGTTCGCTGTAGTAGCGGCGCCAGCGGCCGCTTTCAAACAATTCGGTGAGGTGTTCCAGGCGCCGCTCTGCAAGCATGCGCCAACGGCCGAGGACGTCGGCGCCACGCGCCGCGTCGTTGCGATGTGTCATGAACCAGCCCGAAAGGAGGGAAACGGAAACAAGGACAGACGCAACGAATCAACAGCACGTGACAACAATATCTTGTGGAAAACATTATGGCTGTCCAGCGATGATCGCTCCTTCGACACAAATCCAGTAATTGACCGGATTCGCGTCTCTTGGACGCCAAAAAGAAAAGACCCGTCCGGGGGGACAACCGGACGGGTCAAGCCATATGGGCGCTTGGGGTGGATGGGCGCTCGCGCCTGATATAGCCATGGGGAGGGAATTACCGCTCCCACATTCCATTGGTCGCTCAAGGCCCCCTTCCCGGTTCAAAGCGGCGTCGAATTTTTTTAACCTTTGACAGCGGATTTTTCGGCCGGAATTCTATTGCGCCGCCGGCTGAATCTCCGGCTTTTCCGCCGCCATGGCCGGCGTCAGCGCACGAATCGGCGGAATTTCCCGCGGTTCCCGTGCGTTTTCCGGGGCAGTCTGCGACGCCGGCGGCGCGCTGCTGGCAACCGGGGCGGCTTGCGCCGACGTCACCGCTTCGACCGCGGCGCCAGCATCGACCTCGCCCGCGCCAAAGAGGTCATCACGTCCTGGTGAGCCGAGATCCCGCGCGGTCTTCATGATCACCGCGCGCAATTCGTCCGGCCTCAATGCAGGATTGCGCTCCAGCATCAGCGCGGCGACGCCGCTGACATAAGCGGCGGAGAACGACGTGCCCGACGTCATCTGATACTTCTCATCGGGCGCCGGCAGGAACACCTCGGCACCGGGGGCAGCGACCGCGATGTGGCCGCCACGATTGGACGCCTGGAACAGATGGTCCTGCGCGTCGGTCGCGGAAACCGCGATCACATTCGGATTGGCGGCGGGATAAAGCGGCGGCGACTTCGCGCCGGCATTGCCGGCAGCGGCGACCATCACGATGCCCCTCGCCGCCTCGGCGTTGATGCCGCGCTCGACCAAGGGATCCTTCGGACCGGCGAAGCTCATATTGATGATCCGCGCGTTCCGGCGCGCGGCGTAGTCGAGCGCCTTCAGGATCACCCAGGAATTGCTCTGCGCGCCGTTCGCGGTTCCGCTGAACGCGCGGATCGCCACGAGTTCGGCGGCAGGGGCACTTCCCATCAACCGCGCATGGGCCGCGATCGCGCCGGCAATACCGGTGCCGTGGACATGCGGGCCTTCGCTGGAGGCGAGCGCGTCGAAACTGTCGACGATCGAGCCCGCAAGCTCACGATGCTTCGTGTCGATCCCGGAATTGATCACGGCGACCCTGATGCCGGTCCCATGGGCGAGCTTGTGCGCCTCCGGCAACCGCAGTTTGGCCAGCGCATATTGTGCCTGGTCGCCCTCGGCCGGCGTCGTCTTCTGTTGTTGGAGGAAAAAGCGGAAATTCGGCTGCGCCGAGCGCACGCTGCCATCGGCTGCGAATTCGCGTCGCACGGTCTCGAAGGAACGGCCGTCGGAAATGCGGAACAGGCCGATGGTCGCTCCGATCAGCGGGAAATTCTGCGACACAATTCGCCGCATGCCGTGACGCCGCGCCAGCGCATCGGCCTGCTCGTCACTGAGCGCGCTGTCGATCTCGGCGACGATCTCGTTGGGAATGGTCGGCGCGAGAAGCCCCGCCTGCGTCGCATTGCGGCGCGGCCCGCCCTTGGTCTTGCCCTTGCCGGTCCCGCCATTGCCGCCGGAATCGGCGAGCACGTCGATGCATTCGCCATTGGCGTCGCGGGCCGGACCGCCGCAGGAGGGATAGAGGTTCGGCGTTGTGCGCAAATAGGGATATTGCGGACGCACCGCCATGCGCGCGGACAGCGATGGCGTGCGAACGTCCGGTGCCACGCGCCCCACGGCGAGGGCGCCGACCGGCGGCCCCATGTTCGGATTGATCACAGCCGCGCGCGGCCCGATGTTGATGTTGGGCCCGCGCACGAAGTTCTGCGCCTGGACCGCCGTAATCCCGAACAGCGCGGTTGCACTGAGCGTCAGCGCCACGCGGCGCGCCGTCACACGCCAGTTTGCACCATCATGGGGCATGGGACCTCGGACTTGACCGGACGCCGCAAACGCCTATTGCGCCGCCACCGCGAGATTGACGATCTTCTCGCCTTGCAGCTTGCTGAGCAGGCCGGCGACCTCATCCTTCGACATCGCCGTGTCGCCGAACTGCAGGCGGAACATGCCGCCCTTCGCGTCGACGATCGAGGCGTGATAGTTGTCGAGCAGCGCGTTGATATCGGCGATCTTCGCATCCGGCGCGAAGCGCACCAGCGCGCGCGGCGGGGCGACGCCGCCCGCGAGATTGCGCGTAAGCGACGGCTCGTTCATGCTGAGCGAGGCGGTCTGATAGTTCGCCCCCTGGTTCTTCATCAGCGCCGCGCCGATCACGCCGGCCTGCAGCACCAGCGCCAGCGCGCCGAGGCTTGCCGACCACGCGAGCGTGCGCGGCGAAAGGCCGGCAAAAAAACCGGAGATCCGGGACGACAGGCTGAACAGCACCGAAGGATGGCGCGCCGGCTCCGCGTCGATGGCCGCAAACAGCTTCTGCATGGCGCGCGCCGACGGCGCGCCCAGCGTCTCGTTGAGGCCGATCGTCTCGGCATATTCCTCGCGGATGACCGCGTATTGTTTGGCGAGTTCGGGATCGCGGGCCAGCGCCTCCTCCACACGGCGCGCGTCGCGCGCCTTCAGCGTGCCGGCCGCATGCCAGGGCAGCAGCATCTCGATATCACTGGGCTCTTGTTCCAGCCTTTTCTTGCTCAATGCCATCATGGCCAGCCTCGTTCTACGCCGGCTGCCTTGAGCAGTTCGGCTAATTTCTTGCGCGCATAAAACAGGCGCGTCTTCACAGTGTTTTCCGGAATCCCGACAATCCCGGCAACCTCTTCCACGGACTTCTCGTGGTAGTAGACAAGATCGACGATCTCCCGATGTTCCGCCGACAGCGCCGTCAGGCACTTGCGGAGCACTTCACCGGCATCCTTCTTCGTAACCGCCACTTCGGGATCGTCGGACGAATCCTCGATCGCATTGGCGGCCTCGTCGTCCAGTTCAGCGTCCTTCCTGCGCCGGAGTGCAGAGAGGGCCTTGAACCGCGTAATCGCCAGGAGCCAGGTCGAGACGGCGGATCGGCCTTCAAACTTGCCGGCCTGACGCCACACGTCGATAAAAACCTCGCTGATGATATCTTCCGCGATTTGCTCGTCCCGAACGAGTCGAAGCCCGAAACGAAACACCCTGACATGGTGCCGTCCGTACAGCACCTGCAGGGCGAGCCGGTCGCCTTGAGCGATCCTGCTGATCAGGACTTCGTCCGTAGCGGCAGCTGCGCTCAATGGCCGTCTCGCAGGATAGGTCGGATGGGATTGGCTTGCGGTTCGATAGAACAGGCAAGATTCTTTAGACTACGCCTATACGTTGCAAGCATGTGTGACTTACCGCACAGAAATGAAAATCCTACCGCTCCCATTGTGAACCGGTAGCGTGGTGAGTGAAAGTGCCATGAAATTGGTATCATAATACAAAATTGCTCTCACCGAGTACCTGCAGCCGCGGACACCATAGCCGAGGTAAGGACCGCAACGCAGCCCAAGCCAGTATTAGTACGGGCTACCCCGCTCGCCTGGCTTGCATGCCATCCCCACTCCCCGCGCCTCCGGCAAATTCCCGTTTCTAATCAAAGGGTATACCGGCACCCGAGGGTAGCCGGAATCGGGTTCCAAAAGATACCAAACCTAAAGGCTTTACCACGTAGATTTTTGCCGCTGATTTCCATCATGGCGGGACAATGGGCACGGCGGCGCCATTCCTGAATCCAATCGCGGCAGAGCTGGAAGGCCCAGGTCCCAAGCCTACGGCCGCCGTGCTGTCGCGCCGGGTGAAGCAGCGCCGCCAGATCCAGGCGATGATCGCGGCGAGCTATCTCATCGACGGGCTGATCCTGCTGGTCTACGCCCATGCCGGTGCCATTCCCCTCGCCATCGGTCCTGCATTTGCCGCCTGCGGCTTCCTGAGCGTGGCGTTCTATTTGTTGCTGTCCGAAACCGGATTGACCGAGCGTTTCAGGGACCACTACTTCGTGGTGCCGCAGCTGTTCATCAGCCTCGCGATCCTGCTGTCGTTCGCCTACATGGCGCCGGAAGTAGGCGTGATGTTCCTCTGCACGCTGTTCCTGATGTTTAATTTCGGCTCGCTGCGCTCGACGCCTTGGCAATCTGCCATGCTCTGGACGGCCATGACGGCCGGGCTTGCCGCGCTGTTCCTCCTCACCGACAAGCCGATCGGCTTGCCCGTCGGCAATCCGATGGAGCGGCTCGCAGCCACGCTGATGTTCGCGCTGACGATCGGCCGCTGCATGTTCCTCGGCCTGTTCTCGAGCTCGATGCGCCAGTCGCTCTATAAGAGCGGCGAGAAGCTGAAGGAAGCCTATCGCCGCATCGAGGAGCTCGCCGAGCTCGACGAGCTGACCGGATCGCTCAACCGCCGCTGCATCATGCGCGTGCTGGACGAGGAAATGTCCCGCAGCCAGCGCATGGGCTCGGCCTGCTCGATCGCGCTGATCGATCTCGACTTCTTCAAGCGCATCAACGACGCCTTCGGCCATCCGACCGGCGACGAGGTTTTGCGCACCTTTGCCATCACCATGTTCGCCAACATCCGCACCATCGACCGCTTCGGCCGCTATGGCGGCGAGGAATTCCTGCTGATCCTGCCCGACACGACCGAGCAGAGCGCTGCGCGCATGCTCGACCGGCTGCGCAGCATCGTCGGCGAGCTCGACTGGAGCGCGTTCTCGCCGGGCATGCAGGTCACGATTTCCGCAGGGGTCGCGACGCTCCGCCAGAACGAAAATTCCGACACCTTCCTCGCCCGCGCCGACAGCGCGCTTTACGTGTCCAAGGCGCGGGGACGCAACCGCATTACGAGTGCCTAGACCCAAAATCCATTTCCTTATCCGGCGGCAAAGAAAGCGCCTCCGGCTGACGCTCCAGGACAGACCATGAATTCGAAAGTTGCCCTTGCCCCCGAAAACCTGCTCGACGAGCTGCAGTCGACGCTCGCGCACGGCACCGTTGCGCGCCGGGTCGAGACGCTCCGCCGCGTCACCGACCTCTTCCTTAACGGCGCGGTGGATTACTCGGACGATCAGGTTTCCCTGTTCGACGACGTGTTCCAGTGCCTGATCCGGCACATCGAGGTTTCCGCCAGGGCGCTGCTCTCCAACCGTCTCGCGCCGATCGACAGTGCGCCGCCGCAGACGATCCGGACGCTCGCCTTCGACGACATCATCGAGGTCGCCGGTCCCGTGCTGACGCAATCGATGCGGCTCGACGACGAGACGCTGATCGAGAACGCCCGCAGCAAGAGCCAGGCGCACCTGATGGCGATCTCCAAGCGCAAGGTGCTCTCGAATGCCGTCACCGATGTGCTGGTCCAGCGCGGCAATGACGAGGTCGTTCACTCGACCGTCAACAACCCCGGCGCGGAACTGTCCGAGCGCAGTTTTACCCGGCTGGTCAACCGCGCGGAGGGCGACGACGAGCTGGCGACCTGCCTCGGCCTTCGGCCGAGCATGCCGCGGCACCTTTATCTGAAGCTGCTCGCGAAAGCCTCCGACACCGTGCGCCAACGCCTCGAGGCCGCCAACCCGAAACTGGCCGCCGAGGTGCCGATGGCCGTACGCGAGGCCACGCAGCGCGCCCGCTCGGCGAAATCGGCGATGACGCAGCAGACCGCCATCGCGCATGCGCTGGTGAAGTCGCTGTTCGAGGACGGCCGGCTCGACGAACACCAGGTGGCGCAATTCGCCGAAGGCGGCAAATTCGATGAAGCCAACGCGGCAATCGCCGCACTTGCCAATGTGTCGGTGACGATAGCCGAGAACATGATGATCGAATCCCGGGCCGAGGGCGTGATGATCCTGTGCAAGGTGTCCGGCATGTCGTGGTCGACCGTGAGGGCGATCATCAACATGCGCGACGATCTCGCCGGCGGGGAGCCGACCGACCTGCTGGCCTGCAAGGATACCTACGAGCGCCTGCGGCCCTCCACCGCGCAGCAGGTGCTGCGCTTCCATCGCATGCAGCAGACATCCTCGCCGCCGACCGCGCCCGCGGCGTAATCCCAACTCTATACGCTCGTGCCCTGGATGCGGCGCAGTGCGATGCGGCGCATCGTGGTGTGCCGCTAAGCCGGGGCCCAACATGGTTCCGGACCTGCAGCACCTTGACTGCCGGCTATTATTTCGATATTCGTTGAAATATGGAAAAGACAGATGCCGTCGCGGCGCTCGCCGCACTCGCGCAGGACAGTCGCCTCGATGTGTTCCGGCTCTTGGTGCAGGCCGGCCCGGAAGGGCTGCCCGCAGGCGCGGTCGCCGAGGCGCTCGGGCTCGCGCCCAACACGCTGACCTTTCATTTCGACCGGCTGCGGATGGCCGGTCTCGTCACCGTGCGGCGCGAGGGCCGCTCGATGATCTACGCCGCGCAGTTCGACACCATGAACGCGCTAGTCGGCTTCCTCACCGAAAACTGCTGCGGCGGCGTTTCCTGCACGCCTGCCGTCACCTGCAAGCCCGCGCGCAAGCGCACGAAAATTCCGGCCTGAAAGGACACGCCATGAAGCGCCTCCATGTTCACGTCTCCGTCGAGGATATCTCCCATTCCATCGGCTTCTATTCCGCGCTGTTCGCGGCGCAGCCGTCGGTGGTCAAGTCCGACTATGCGAAGTGGATGCTGGAAGATCCGCGCGTCAACTTCGCGATCTCGACGCGCGGGCGTGAGCCAGGCCTCGATCATCTCGGCATCCAGGTCGAGAATACGGATGAACTGCACGAGGTCTATGCGCGCCTGCGCGAGGCCGGCGGCAATGTCATCGAGCAGGGTGAGACCACCTGCTGCTACGCCAAGTCCGAAAAGTCCTGGATCGACGATCCCGCCGGCATTGCCTGGGAGACCTTCCACACGACGGGCGAAAGCACGGTCTATGGCGACGGCAGCGGCGAGAACAGCGCGCGCATCGCACATGAGAAGGCCGGCGCCTGCTGCGCGCCGCAGACCCAGAAAACGACGTCCGCCTGCTGCTAGCGGGAGCGCCGCCCATGGACGTCATCATCTATCACAACCCCGATTGCGGCACCTCGCGCAACACGCTTGCCATGATCCGCAACGCCGGGATCGAGCCGCATGTCGTCGAATATCTGAAGACGCCGCCCTCGCGCGCTCTCTTGAAGCAATTGATCGCGCGGATGGGCATCTCCGTGCGGGCGGCTCTCCGCGAGAAAGGCACGCCGTTTGGGGAGTTGGGCCTTGGCAATCCAAAACTGAGCGAAGACGAACTGCTGGATGCGATGATGGAGCATCCGATCCTCATCAACCGGCCGATCGTGGTGACGCCGAAGGGCGTGCGGCTGTGCCGGCCTTCGGAAATGGTGATGGACTTGCTGCCGCCGCAGCGCGGAGAGTTCGTCAAGGAAGACGGCGAACGCGTCGCCGACCCGCGAAACCCGGCGGCGGCCTGATGCCCTCGCTCGGCCAACGCCTTGCCGCCGAATGGCTCGGCTCGGCATTCCTGCTCGCCGCCGTGGTCGGTTCGGGAATCATGGCGCAAAAACTTGCGGGCGGAAACGTCGCGCTGGCGCTGCTCTGCAACACCATTCCGACCGGCGCGATCCTGGTCGTGCTGATCCTGATTTTCGGGCCGCTGTCGGGTGCGCATTTCAATCCCGCCGTGACGCTGGCCTTCGCCTGGCGGCGCGAACTGCCATGGGCGATCGCCGGCCTCTACATCCTCACGCAAATTGCCGGCGCCATCGCCGGCGTGTGGACCGCACATCTCATGTTCGAGCTTCCGCTCTGGCAGGCTTCGCTCACGGTGCGCACCGGTGCCGGACAATGGCTTGCCGAGGGCGTGGCAACCTTCGGCCTGCTGCTAACGATCTTCGGCTGCGTGGCGCGCGCACCCGGTGCGGTCGCTTACGCCGTCGGCCTCTATATCACGTCGGCCTATTGGTTCACGGCCTCGACGTCGTTCGCCAATCCGGCCGTGACCATCGCGCGTTCGCTGTCGGATACGTTTGCAGGCATCGCGCCCGCGGGAGTCCTGCCCTTCATCGCCGCGCAGTTGCTCGGGGCCGCGCTCGCGGTGACGCTATCGGGTTGGCTGTGGCTGAAGCCGGCCTTGCGGCCGTAAACCGCGGCGTCAGGGCCTTGAACATCTCCTGACGGGCGGCTTTATAGGGAGTCGGAAGGAAGCATCCGATGACCGATCCTTGCTGCGAGCACGAGACATCGCAGTGCTGCGAGCCCCCTGCGCTGGACTCGCCGCTTCGGACGCGAGGCGCGCAGTCGGCTTCCAGATCCGACATACAATCCGCGTCCTGCTGTTCCGGCGGCGTGCCCGTCTTCGACGGCATGAACCCCAGATACAAGCGTATCCTCTGGACCGTGATCGGCATCAACGGCGCGATGTTCCTGACGGAAATGATTGCCGGCCAGTTGGCCGGCTCCCAGGCGCTGAAAGCCGACGCGCTGGATTTTCTGGCTGACACCGTCACCTATGGGCTGAGCCTCGCCGTGATCGGTGCAAGCCTGCGACGACGTGCTTCGGCGGCGCTTCTGAAGGGCGTCTCGCTCAGCGCCATGGCGCTCTGGGTATTCGGCTCGACCGTCTACCAGACGCTGGTGCTAGGTCTGCCGAAAGCCGAGGTCATGGGCCTGATCGGCATGCTCGCGCTCGCGGCCAATCTGGCATCCGTCCTGCTCCTGCTGCCCTACAAGGACGGCGACGCCAATGTCCGCTCGGTCTGGCTCTGCTCCCGCAACGACGCGATCGGGAATGTCATCGTGATGATCGCGGCGTTGGGCGTCTGGGGCACCGCGACGGCATGGCCCGACCTCGCGGTTGCGGCCGTGATGGCGGCAATCTTCCTGACGTCATCGGTGCAGATCCTGAAGCAGGCCTGGGCAGAGTACCATACCGACGCGTGGGGTATGCCTGACGTGACCTGACCCCAGGAAATGTCAGCCCGGCGAACAGCAATCGTTTTCGCCTTGTCGAGGCGGACACGGCATGGTGCCGTAGGAACAAAACACGCAACAGTCGCCCTCTTTCGGCTTCAGCCGGACGCCACACCCCTTGCAGTCATAAAAGAACTGGCAAGCATCCATTGGCATGACTTCGAGCGCCTTGTGGCCGCATTGCGGACAAGTGAGCGTCGATTGCAGGTTCATTCACGTCCCCCGCTACGCGGTTCTAAAACCGCAGCACCCTCGAGCCCACCAGCGCGCCGATGGCGGTAACGAGCGCGGCGCCGAGCGTGTACCAGGTCGCGACGAACAAGGGCGAGTCGTCGGTGCAATGCGAGGCATAGAGCGTGGCGGCCAGGCCCGCCGACAACAGCCCCGCCATCGCGCCCTCGAGCGCGGGGCGGGTCGGCGCGCCATGGCGCAGGCCGATCAGCGCGGCCGCGAGCAGCGGCAGCGACATCAGGGGCACCGCGGTCATGCAGACCTTCGAATTGTTGCCGACAAGGCGCGTCATCATCGGCAGCCGCTGCGGCATCATCATCTCGCCGGAGATGCCGGCGACCAGGAGCCCGGCTGGGATCGCGAGCAGCCAGACAAAGCCGCGCAGCGACGCCTCGGGCCGCGAAAGATGCAGGCTGATCGCGATCGCGGCAGCGGCAAGCGCCAGCGTCACCGCGAATTTCAGGTCGAAGAACGGATTATGCATCGCGGTCATGACGTCGGGCCGCACGCCCAATTCCGCCACGAACATCAGGATCGAGACGGGAGCCGCCGCCAACAGCGCCAGCGCCAGCACCAGGCCGACCGGACGCGGGCGGTGCGCATTGTCGGCCGCAAGCGTGTTGATGAGCTGATCGGTATCCATGCTCATGGTTCCCTCAGTTTCGCGGTGAGGCTCGCGAGCCCCCGATGCAGGGCGACGCGCACCGCGCCCTCGCTCATCGCGAATTTCTTCGCGGTGTCCTTGATCGAGGCGCTATCGACCGCGATCGATTGCAGCACGTCGCGCTGGCGCGCCGGCAAGGAGTTGAGCTGGGCGGCGACTTCGGTCGGCGAGGCAGTTTCGGCGGCCGGCCGATCGGGCAGCGTCTCGGCGAAATCGTCGATGCTGACGAAGATCCGTCTGCCGCGGCGGCGCAGCGCGTCGATCAGCTTGTTGCGCGCGATCGCAAACAGCCACGGCGCGAGCGGCGCGTTCGCGTCCCAGGTATGTCGCTTCAGATGCACCGCCAACAGAATCTCCTGCACGATGTCCTCGGATTGATCGACCGGCTGACCGGCGCGCGCGAGCCCGCGGCGCGCCGCGGCCCGCAGCACCGGCGTGATCGCCTTCAACAGCCGATGATACGCCGCGCTGTCTCCGGAGATGGCGGACCGCATCAGGCCGGTCCATTCGTCTTCACGTTCGCGCACGCGCGCTCCCAAAATTCAATTCGCTCGATCTTTCAAATTGTTACGACGCGAACCCCTTATCACGAAGTCGTGATCGACCCGTTCCCAAGACCCCGGCCGGCCGGGGTCGCCCATTTCATCCCTGCCCTGCGCTCATAACATCGTTCGCACCGGACGACACGCGGCGTTGATTTTAAAGGGATTCGCGCACGCGATTCCGATTGGCCTTCATGACGATGGGTTGATTGCCCAGCTTTCGCCGGGTGTAGGTCGAAGATTCCCTTTTTCCGCCCCGCTGGCGTCACGCCCCGGGGTATCTTTTCGCGCCCAGGGACAGGGACTGGCACATCGGGGAGTTTGCCAAATGACCACCAAAACAAGCGGGCGCGCCGCCTTCGTGATTCTCACCATCGGTCTTCTGGTGGGTATCGCCGGCCCGTCAAAAGCGCAATCCGCTGACAACGCGGCCGCCGACAATGCCGGCGTGACCGCGCCGGCCAATCCAGCCGAGGCGCAGGCCGCGCCCGCCAACCAGGCAGCCGGAACCGACCAGCTCAGCGACGTGGACCGCGCGGCGCGCCAGGATGACGTGAAGACGCCGGTTGTAGTCACCCAGACCGAGACGCCGGCGCGCGCCAATCCGGTCGTCGCCGGCAGCCAGAATGCGAACTGGGACGAGACCTCGCTGATCGGGAAGATCTTCATCGGCTTCGGTGCGCTGCTGACCGTCGCCTCCGCCGCCCGCATGTTCATGGCGTAGGCTTACCTTCGCCTTCCCGCTACTTGAAGCCCACCCCGTCTGCAGGCAGATTGCCTGCACAATCTTGCCAGCGGGGTGGGTATGAGCACATTCGAACACATCATTGTCGAAAGCCAGGGTGCCGTCGGCATCATCAAGCTCAACCGGCCGAAGATGCTGAATGCGCTGTCGTTCGGCGTATTTCGCGAGATCGCGGCCGCGATCGACGATCTCGAGGCTGATGACAAGATCGGCTGCATTGTCGTGACCGGCAGCGAGCGGGCCTTTGCCGCCGGCGCCGACATCAAGGAGATGCAGCCGAAGGGTTTCATCGACATGTTCGCCAGCGACTTCGCGACGATAGGCGGCGACCGGGTCGCGAAGTGCCGCAAGCCGACGATCGCGGCGGTCGCGGGCTATGCGCTCGGCGGCGGCTGCGAGCTTGCGATGATGTGCGACATCATCATCGCCGCCGACACCGCGAAATTCGGCCAGCCCGAGATCACGCTCGGCACCATCCCCGGCATCGGCGGCACGCAGCGCCTGACCCGCGCGGTCGGAAAATCCAAGGCGATGGATTTGTGTTTGACCGGCCGGATGATGGACGCGGCGGAGGCCGAGCGCTCGGGGCTCGTTTCCCGCGTGGTGCCCGCGGACAAGTTGATGGAAGAGGCGCTTTCGGCCGCCGAGAAGATCGCGTCGATGTCGCAGCCCGCGGCAGCGATGGCCAAGGAAGCCGTCAACCGCGCGTTCGAGACCACGCTGACCGAAGGCATCAATGTCGAGCGCAATCTGTTCCACTCGACGTTCGCGCTCGAGGATCGCTCGGAGGGCATGGCGGCGTTCATCGAGAAGCGGAAACCGGCAAACAAGAACAGGTGACATCGTCATTGCGAGCGACGTGAAGCAATCCAGATTGTATCCGCGGAAAATATTCTGGATTGCTTCGTCGCTACGCTCCTCGCAATGACGGTTAATCGGCTCCACTCTCCTCCAACGCAGCACTCACGAGCGCGCGATACATTCGCTCAGCAAACGTCTTCGGCCGGTCGAGCCCGAGCCGTGCCAGACACTCCTCGTCCGCCGCAGTCGGTGTCCGCGTCCACCCGCGCCCCACAAGACGCGCCATATGCAGCGGCGCGTGCTGCGCGTCCTGCAATATCCCGAGCGCCGGGATCAGCCGCTGCTCGACTTCGGTGAAATCGCTGCCGAACGGAAACGACGGCAGCAAGCCGGCGTCGCGCGCCGGCTTCAGCGCGGCCGAAATCCGCTGCGGGGTATTTTCGCGATGCGCCGCTGGAATCACGAAGTCCTTGGGCAGCTTGCCGGCGTCCCTGGCCGTGCGCGCCAGTTCTTCCTGGAACCGCGAGTCCGTGATGGCCAGCATCGCCGCGATCACATCGGCGTCGGATTTTCCCCTGATATCGGCGACGCCGTATTCAGTGATGAAGACATCGCGCAGATGCCGCGGGATGGTTTCGTGGCCGTAGTTCCAGCGGATGTTGGATTGCGTTTTCCCGCCTGACTGCCGCGTCGCCTCCAGCGCGAGCACGGCACGCCCGCCCGGCAACGCAAAGGCCTGCGCCACGAAATTATACTGACCGCCGACGCCGCTGACGACCTGGCCGTTGTCGAGCCCATCGGAGACCGCGGCACCCAGTAGCGTGGCCATCATGGTGCTGTTGACAAAGCGAGCCTCGACGCGGGCGGCGCGCTTTGTCTCCTCGTCGCCATAGAGCTCGTTGGTGAAGGAGACCGGCATCATGCGGATGCGCGCGATGTCGGCCGCGCTCATCTCGCGGAGCGCACGGTAAAATGACTTCGGACCCAGGAAGAACGCGCCGTGCAGGATGATGCCGTCGACGGCGCGCTTCAGGATCCCGGAATCGATCAGGCCGATGAAGGCCTCGGTCACCATCTCGCTGACGCCGTACAGACCCTTGTCGAACGGCCCGCTCTCGGCCGGTGCGCGGCCAGGCGCGAGGTGGGTCACGAGCTCGCGAAACCGCCCATTGTCCCTGTGGCGCACGACGAGACCCTGCGCCAGGGCATCGCCGATCTGCCCGATGCCGATCTGCAAGGTGCCGCCGTCGCGCACGAGGCCCGCGGCGTGCAGGCCGATCGCATATTTGGCATCGCTGATGGGCTCCGACGGCGGCGCGAATAGCGGGAAGTCGGTCGCGGGACTGTCGAGCACGGCGCTGAAGGTGTCCGCCGGCAGATCGCCGGGGCCCGGCATGAACGGCAATTCCGAATTGACCTGCGCCACCAGCCTGAAGTTAGCCCGGCCTTCGCTGCGTGCCCTCAGCACATCGAGCGTGGTGTCGGTGTTGCAGGAGAGACTATAGCGCGGGACGCCGTCGACCACGCGTTTCGCCACGAGTTGCGTCACCACGTTGAGGCCGGAGGCGAGCAGATAGGATGCGGCGTGGGTGTAATTCGCGGAGATGTAATTCTGTTGCGCCGCCGGCACACGCAACCATCGGCCGGCGAGGAAGAAAAACTCGATGACGCGGATGTTCGGCGGCAACCGGCCGGAGCGCAGCGGATCGGCATAAGCGAGATCCGGGTAGTCGCCGAACAGCCGGTCGATCACCGGCATGATGAAGCGGCTTTCGAGGAGATTGGCGGGCCTCGGCTTCTCCAGCGTCAGGGCGGAGAAGAAAGTGAGATCGATGGAGCGGTCGGCGGCCGCGCGCGCATAGAGCGCGTTGACGATGTGGTTGGCCTTGCCGAGCCCGAGCGGCAGCCCGACCACGAGCTTCCTGCCGGCATCGCCGATGATGTCGTCGGCGATCGCCTCAGGGTCGGTGAAATATTTCGGCATTGAACGAAGGCTCGCATGAGGCCCGGAATCGGACGCGGGATTTCAGCTATAGCGCATTTGCCGCCGACATTCGTCTGCGATAATCTGGCTTTCAAAGGTAACGGCGGAACAACGCCGGACCAATCAGGGAGAACGCCATGCGGTATGTCACGGGCCTGATCATTGCGCTCGCCTGCTCACTCGCGCTCTCCGGCCACGCCGCGGCAAAAGTCCTCAAGTTCGAAATCACCAGGGTGGAGTCGCCGGCCTTCGAGGGCCGCACCTTCGGCACGGTCGGCACCTATGACAGGATCATCGCGCGCGCCACCATCGGCGTGGCGCCCGGCGATCCCCACAACAGCATCATTGTCGATCTCGACCGCGCGCCGCGCAACGCGGAAGCGCTGGTGACGGGCACGGCCGAGGTCGAAATCCTGCGTCCGACAAATGCCGCCAACGGCAACCGCCGGCTGTTCTACGAGGTGCTGAACCGCGGCAACAAGCCGGGCTTCCCGCTGTTCAATGACGTCCCGTTCTCGATCAACGATCTCGTCAAATCATCGGACGCCGGCAATGGCTTCATGATGAACCGCGGCTACACGCTGGTGTGGAGCGGATGGCAGGGCGACGTTGCCCCAGGCGGCGGGCGCATGACCTTCTCGTCGCCGGCCGTGCCTGACATCACTGGCCTGGCACGCGAAGATTTCATCTTCGATCACGACAACAATCCCGCGGGTGCCGCGCTCAGCTATCCCGCCGCCGACCTCGATCCGGCGAAGGCCAGGATCAGCGTGCGCGAAAAAGAGAACGATGCGCGTTCGACGCCGGCCGGGCTCGAAATCAAATTCGAGAGTCCCACCAAGGTTTCGATCAAGCGGCCGGAGGGCTTTGATGCCGGCGCGATCTACGAGCTGATCTATACCGCGAAAGACCCGAAGGTGATGGGCCTCGGCTTTGCCGCGACGCGCGACATCGTCTCCTTCCTGCGTTACGAGAAGGGGGACGCGGCGGGCGCGGACAATCCCCTCGCCGGCCGGATCGACAAGGCGATCGGTTTCGGCCTGTCGCAGAGCGGACGCTTCCTGCAGGACTATCTCTATCTCGGCTTCAATGCCGATGAAGCGGGACGTACGGTGTTCGAAGGGTTGATGCCACATATCTCCGGCGGCAAGAAGACGTTCACGAATTACCGCTTCAGCCAGCCCGGGCGGTCTCCTTACGAGCATGCCGACATGCTCTATCCCGGCGCGGATTTCCCGTTCACCTATCCCGTCACTACGGACGCGCTGACGGGGAGAACCGACGGCTTCCTCGCGCGCTGCCTTGCCGCCAACAACTGCCCGAAGATCATCAAGACCGACAGCGAGATCGAGTTCTATCAGCAGCGCGCCTCGCTGGTCGTGACCGACACCAGGGGCGAGCCGCTGAAGATGCCGGACAATGTCCGGCTGTTCTTCCTGTCGAACCTGCAGCATTACACGCTGACCAACGCGAAGCCGGAGATGGCCAAGCAATGCGCCTTCCCGACCAATCCGCTGAATGCAGGCCCGCCGCTGCGCGCGCTGCTCGTTGCGATGGATGCCTGGATCACGAGCGGCACGTCGCCGCCGGACAGCCGCTACCCGAGCCGCGCCGACGGCACGCTGGCCGAGCCCAAGATCGACGCGGTCGGCTTCCCCCGCGTGCCCGGCTTCTCCTATCCCGTCCGCATCGCGCAGCCGGTCGTGCTGGCGTCCGACCGGATGCCGCCGGCCAAGGGCGCGGCCTATCCGGTGTTCGTGCCGAAGACCGATGCCGATGGCCGCGCCATCGCAGGCCTGCATCTGCCGACCCTGGAGGCGCCGGCCGCGACGCATACCGGCTGGAACCTGCGCAAGGCCGGCTTTTCCGAAGGCGAGCTCTGCGACAATAACGGCTCGATGATCCCGTTTGCCGCGACCCGCGAGGAGCGGCTGAAGAGCGGCGATCCGCGCCTGTCGATGGCCGAGCGTTATCCCAATGAGGGCGACCGCGCGGCTGCCATCGCCAAGGCCGCCGCGAAGCTGGTGGACGACCGCCTGCTGCTTCCGGAGGACATCAAGCTGTTCGTGCCGAACGTCAACTGAGCGGGACCAACCGGTTCGAACCGACATCAATCACGTGAGGGAGAAGACCATGCTGACCAGACGCAGTCTCCTGCTTGCTTCCGTCGCGGCCGGAGTAGCCATGAACACGAGAGAAGCCCGATCCAAGGCCGCCCAGCCCTCGACGCCGGTCAATTTCGACATGCCGGCCGGGGCCTGCGATTGCCACACCCATATCCACGCCGATCCCGAAAAATTTCCGTTCTTCGCAGGCCGCGTCTACACGCCCGAACTGGCGAGCCCTGAGGAAATGTCGGCGCTGCACAAGGCGCTGCATATCGAGCGCGTGGTGATCGTGACGCCGAGCATCTACGGCCCCGACAATTCGGCCACCCTGTTCGGCATGAAGGCGCGGGGGGCGACCGCCCGGGGCGTTGCCGTTATCGACGACAAGACCAGCGAGGCCGATCTGGATGCCATGCAACAGGCCGGCTTCCGCGGCATCCGCCTCAATCTCGCAACCGGCGGCGTCAGCGATCCAAATGTCGGAAGAGCGCGCTTTTCGGCCGCGGTCGAGCGCATGAAAGCGCGCGGCTGGCATGTGCAGCTCTACACCACGCTGCCGATGATCACGGCGATCAAGGAACTGGTGCTGGCCTCGCCCGTGCCGGCGGTGTTCGATCATTTCGGCGGTGCGGACGCGGCCCTCGGCGTGGAGCAGCCGGGTTTTTCCGACCTCGTCGACCTCGTCAAATCCGGCAAGGCCTATGTGAAGATTTCCGGCGCCTACCGCGCCTCGAAGCTCGCGCCCGACTATCCCGACGCCGCGCCGCTGGCGAAAGCGCTGATCGCGGCCAACCCGGACTTTATCGTCTGGGGCACCGACTGGCCGCATCCCAATTCGGTCACCCCGCCCGGCAAGCAGATCTCGGACGTGACGCCGCTGTTCCAGATCGATGACGGCCGCCTGCTCAACCAGCTTCCGGTGTGGGCGCCGGACGCCGGCGTGCGCAAGAAGATCCTGGTCGACAATCCCGCACGGCTCTACGGGTTTGGATGACTGCTCGAAGCCAACGCGTGAGGCGGCTGCGGCGCTTGGGCAGGATAATCGCGTAACCAGTTACGCGCCTTGCGTAATCCGCCGAAGGGGAAGACGTGGAAGCCCGCGATGGACGCCGTCTCCTCGCGGGGTGCGGCTTCCAGCGCCCGCATCACCTCGTCGGGCCCGGTGTCGACCAACAGCCGCCCGAAGCGGCCGATCTGGCCGCGCAGTGCGCGCATGGAATTGCCGATGCCGCAGCGAAGCGCAAACTTTGTCAGCGTCGCCGGCGTCGCGGGTCCGGCAAGACCCACGGTGACCGGCAGCTTGATGCCGCGGGAGTCGAGCTCGCCCAGGAATTTCAGGATCGGCGCGCCCTCGAAGCAGAATTGCGTGACGATGTCGACGCGGATACCGGTCTCTCGTCCCCAGTCGCGCCACGCTTCTAGCCCTTTGAAGGTCGTCGCCTCATCGAGATAAGGATGCCCCTCGGGATGGCCGGCAACGCTGACACGACGGATGCCGTGCGCCTGCAAAAAGCCCGTGGCGGCGACGTCCCGGCTGGATTTGAACGGCCCCTTGGCGGCGGCGACGTCGCCTGCGATCAGGAGCAGGCGGCGGACGTCAGCCTCACTGCACAGCCGCGCCACAAAATCGTTCAGCGCCTCGCGCGAGGGGATTTCGCGCGCCGCGACATGCGGCACCGGCTCGAAACCGGCGCGTCGCAAGGCCGTCGCGGTCTCGACATTGGTGCGGAAATTGTCGCCGGGCAGGAAGGTGATGGTCACTTCCGTGCCGGCGGCAAACTGCTCGCGCAGCCCCTCGAGCTGACGGCCGTGCGAGGAAACCTCCACCGAGGCGGAAGCGAGCAGCGCTACAAGGCCATCGGATGCGATCACGGGCCCTGCTCCGTCAGGCCGGCGTGCGGCGGCGCGAGATCACATAGGTCTCGTCGTTGAACCAGAGCCCGCCACGCTTCTTCAGCACGCGGTCGGTGGCTTCGAGATAGCTGCCGTCGCGCACGGCCTCCGACAAGCGGTTATCCTCGATCTGCGCGACATAGATGGCGGCGTTCCATGCCGCGAACAGGGTCGAGGTGCCGATCGGGCCGGAGACCTCATCCGGCAGCGTGTGCATGTTGTACCGGAAGATCGAGCGCGCGTCGGAGGAAGCGTTGAAATTGTAGTGGCGCGCGGCGGCGCCGAGCTCATGCTTGACCTGACGAAGCAGCGCGTAGCGGTCGGTCTTGAAGGGATCCTCGCCGGGCCAGACCTGGTCGATGATCTCCATGCCGGGATCGTGGCCGTGCGAATGGATGCCGATCAGCCGGCCGCCGGGCCGCAGCGACCGCACCAGAGGCGTCACCACTTTGGAGGCCTTGAACTCGACCCCGATGCGCGCGCGATAGGGCTGCGAGGCGATGACGAGGTCGTAGTCGGCCATCACGCGGCCTGGCCGCGGCATGATCGGATCGAGCAGAAAGGAATGGTCCTCCCGCCGCAAGGTCAGCACGATCGGCCGCTGGTAGACGGGATTGCCGGTCTTGGCGCTGATGCCGGCGCGCCAGTTTTCTGCCAGAAAACCCTCGAGATCGCCGATCTGCTCGGCAAAGCCGTGCGCGGTGTTGCCGGTCAGCGCCACGTCCTTCCAGATCAAGCCCTGCGCCGAGGTCACCGAGCGCGGCGTCAGCCACGGCGCCTCGGTGTAATAGAGGTTGGTGACGACGAGCACGGTCGCGGGATGCTCGAACAGGCGGTCCGCCATCTTCTCCAGCATCATGCGGACGTCTTCGTAGGAGATTTCCTTGGCGACGACATAGAGCGGCATGGTCGGAAAGCGCGCATGCAGCGCCCGCATCACCCGCGACAGCACCGTGCCGTCGCCGACCCCGGCATCGAACAGCCGCAGCGCCGGCGGCGAAGGCTGCAACGTCGCAAGCTCGAGCGACACACGGTTGGCGATCTCGGTCTTCTCGCTGCAGGTCGAGACGAACAGCAAATATTTCTGCCGGTTGTCGAAGAAGCGGAAGCCCGGCGGCACGACGTCCGCGGATGCTGCCGCAGCGCTATTGACGGGCTTCGTGGTCGCATGTCCATTGCCATTCGGCGTGCGGGGCGATGTTCGCTCAGATAGGCGCGGACCTTGTCGAGCGTTCCGGTCGTGATCTTGGCGCCGTCGCGCAGGCGCGACACCAGCTTGCCGTCATTGACGACGAGGCGTCCGAAGGTCGACTCGGCCGTTTGCGTCGCCCGGCAGAATTCGCGGATTTCGCCGAGGATCTCCTCCGAGGTCCCCCCCGGAGACTTCGGCTCCGACTTCGGCTCCGACTTGGGCTCCGATTTGGGCTGAAGCTCTCGGCCCTGAAGTTCTTCGATCCGCATGGTTGCTCCCCGCGGTTCCATCCCTGTCTGACCATCAAGGGACAACCGGTGGGACGCGTCAACCACAAACCGAGTGGGCAGGATTTATGGGCATGAGCCCATAACCGTGGGCACGATTACCAGCTGCGCCCGTCGCTCCATCACGCAAACGAATGGCGGTTACCCGATCGCTTCCCCGACGAGGGCGGCAACGGACATCTCTCGGCTGTCTCAAACGTGCCAAGAAGCCACACTGGCGCACTCACTCGATCACCTGGTCGGCGCGGCCGAGCAGCGGAAGGGGCACGGTGACGCCAAGGGTCTTGGCCGCCTTGAGGTTGATGAACAGCTCGACTTTCGTAACCAGCTGGACCGGCAGGTCGGCAGGCTTTTCGCCCTTGAGAATGCGTCCGGCGTAGATGCCGGCCTGACGGTGCGATTCCATGAAATTGCCTCCGTAGCTCATCAGGCCGCCGGCGAGAGTGAAGTCGCGGGATTGGTGGATCGCGGGTAGCGCGTGGCGGACAGTCAGGGCGGCAAGCTGCTCGCTATGGGTGGCGAAGAAGCCATCGGAGGCGACCACGAGTTCATCTGGCCGCAGCGGGTGCAGGTCTTCGAACGCGCCGGCGAAGTCGCTTTCGACAGCGGCGTGCAGCACGTGGAGCTTCAGCCCCAGGGCGTCGGCCGCCCCCTGCAGGTTTCTCGATTGCGAATCGGCAGTGGGACTCGTCGGGTTGATGAGAACGGCGACCATGGCAGCTCTTGGAATCAACTCGCGCAGAAGATCGAGCCGCTTCGGCGAAACTTCCACGTTAAGGCTCGAGACGCCGGTGAGGTTGCCTCCCGGCCGGTTCAGGCTGCCGACCAGTCCCATTGCGATTGGGTCCGCCCCCATCTCGAAGACAATCGGGATCGTTGTGGTCGCAGATTTTGCCGCGATCGCTGCGGGAGCCCCTCCCGGCGCGACAATCACGTCGACCTGACGGCCCGCCAGATCTGCCGCCAGCGCCGGCAATCGATCATGTTGGCCCTCCGCCCATCGAAATTCGATTGTGACGTTTCGACCGTCGGCAAATCCCGCTTCGTCGAGACCTTGGCTGAAGGCTCTTACACGGCTGGCGAAGGCGTGAGGCGACTGGGCGCCAAGATAACCGATCACCGGCATTGCCCGCTGCTGCGCGCGTGCGGTGAGCGGCCACGCGGCGGCGGCGCTGCCGAGAAGCGTGATGAACTCGCGACGTTGCATTAGGCAGCCTGAGAACGCGTCTGCTCTGGCGGCAAAGAATAGCACTTTTCGACCAGGTGGCGCGTGAGAAAGGGCGATAATCGGACACGAACGCTGCGACCCAATGTCCGAGGTCAACAAACTCCCCAAGGTCGAACGGCGATATCCGCTTTACCCCCGATGGCGGGTACCGGGGATGCGTGCCGCGACGTTTGCGCGGGCGAACGACCGCGGCCTTCATGACGGCATCCGTTGGGTGCGCGCTCCGGGCGCACTGGGCTGGATGTGGCTGCGCGCTGATGAGTTCCGCCCTACCCGCCCACCCGGCGCACGCTGGCGGGGATCGGCGGCAGCGAGCCGGTCGGATCGGGATCGGCGACGGGTGTCCGCCCGGTGGCGTCGGGAAAGCGCGTCTTCATCTCGCGCAGGAAGCCGTCCAGCGTGTCGACGCTCGCCGCCATCTTGGCGATCGCGGCGAAATCGCCGCTGTTGGCGACGCGCGGCCTGCTCGCGGTATCGAAGGCGATCTTGTCGGCCTCGCCGCTCATCAGCGGCGCATATTTCTCGCGGAAGCGCGCCATCCCGATCGCATCCTCCGCCAGCGCGTAGCCGACCACCGCGCGGATGACGTCGCTCTTCTCGACCGGATTGAGCGGCTTGAAGTCGCGCCAGCGGTCGCCGAAGTAAAGCTCGATCTGCTCGGAGGCCTCGCGCCAGCGCCGCGCCGCCCAGTAGATGTCGGAGCGCAGGCGGATCGCCTCGCGTCCGGTGATGTTGGAGACGATGTCGATCGCGAGGTCGTGGCGGCCGATATCGCTCTGCGCGCGGGCCTCAAGCAACAGCCGCTGCGCGCGCAATTCGCCGGAGAGATCGGCGACGCGGGTGGACCGCAGCGCGGTGATCGCGAGATCGGGCTTGCGGTTGGCCAGATAGACCATGGCAAGCTTCGCCGCGACCTGCGCGCGCGCCGAGCCTTCGAGGCGCTTGTCGACCTGGTATTGCAGGAGCTCGGCGGCCTGGTCGAGCAGATCGACCGCCACCAGCCGGTCCGCCAGCCGCCGGATCAGTTCGTCGCCGCGCCGGCCGATCGGCGTCAGCTCGCGGAACTCGTAGAACATGGCGAGCGCATCGATCGGCGGCAGGTTGTCGCCCTTCTCGCTCAGAAAAACTTGCGTGAACAGCGCCTGCGCCTGGTCCTGTGCGGACCGTGAGCTCGGCGAATTCGGCTCGAGCCGGGTCGCGGTTCGCGCCGCCTGCAGCGACTCGGAATAGCGGGCCGTTTCGTTGTAGATCTGCGCGAGCTTCTGCAGCGTCTTCACTTCGATCGAATCGCCGCGCCAGATCATCGACAGCAATTCCAGCTCGCGCAGCACGTCCGCCTGCTTGATCTCGTCGCGCTTCTGTTTGAGAGCGATCTCGAGCAGCTTCGCCTCGGCCGCTGACTTGCGATCGTCGGAGGCGACAACGCTCCTGTATTCGTCGAGCGCATCGAGCTCGTGCCCCAGCGCTTCGGCGAGCCGCCCGCGCAGCACGGCGGCCGCGGGCTGCTGTTCCGCCGGTACGCCGATGACCTCGAGCTCCGCGCGGCGCTTGGCGGCCCCGGCGTAATCCTTGACCTCGAGCGCGGCGCGCATGGCATCCATCGTCACGATGCGCTGCAGGTCGACCGGCAACGAGGCGATCGCGAATTCGACATTCTTGAACTTCTCGCGCGCCTCGGCCCATTTCGACTGCCGCGCCAGCGCCAGAGCCTGCCACATCTGGGAATTGTAGTTGGCGCCGATCGCGGGATTGGCGAGGTCCTTCAGCCCCCTGCCGGGCCGGCCGATCAGGATGCTCGCGACCGCGTGCACCATCAGTGTGATGGAATTGTCCTTTTTGGCGTTGGGATCGGCCATGGCCACTTCCGTCACGCCCTTGGCTTCCGGGTACATGGCGCGCGCCATGTAGAAGCGGGCGAGATCGAGCCGCGCCTGTGGACGCAGGTCCGGCTCGGCGCGCGCCATCGCCTGGATCAGTGCATATTCGCGCTCGATGAAATTGCCGGTCTGGTTCTTGCGCCACTCCTCGATGTCAAACAGCGGACGCACCGCCATCGGCGCGCGTTCGGCTGATACATCGACCGGCGACAGCGTCAGCCCGCCGGGCTTGCCGATGATGATCTTGGAGCCGGCGGGCTCGACTGCGACGTCGTCCGAGTTCGGACGGATCGCAACGCCATGGGCGAAATTGAGCAGCGAGAAATCGACGAAGTCCTGCCGCTTGATGAAACCGCGGACCGGCGGTGGCGCGGTGACGACCAATAGCGTATCGCCCGCGTCGGGATCGACCAGCCGGTGCAAGAGGCCCGGATTGGAAAGCGTCACTGCGACATTGGCAAGCGCGGGATCGGCGATGTTGCGCACCACCGACAAGGGTTGCGGCGGAGCTTGCACCTTGTCGGCGAAAATCATCGTCCAGTCCGTCCCGCTCGTGCGCTCGTCGGTGGACAGCGAATGCATCTGCGGACGGTTGAGGCGGAAGCGGACCGCCTGCCCGTTGTCGAGCGGCATCCGGCTGACATCGCCAATGATCGCGCCGGCCTTGGCGCGGATCGGCTCGACGTCGAGCGGCGCTTTGGAATCGAAGATCAGCCATACGGTATCGCCGCGACGGAACGAGGCCGCGGGTGTCATGGACGGAAAGGAGAAGGTCAGGCGCAGGCCATCGCTGTCGCGCCAGGCCTCGACCTTCACGGGCTCACCGGACGGCTTCGCTTCCGGCTTCGCTTCGGACTTCATCGCGGGCCCGGCGTCCGGTTTCATCGCCGGTTTGGCTTGATCGGTCGCCGGCGCAGTCGATGCCATCTTTGGCGGGGCCTCTGCGGACTTCGGCGCCTCTGCGGCGGGCGCCGGTATTTCCGGCTTCGGAGCTTCCGCCGCCGGCGCAGGTATCTCTTTCTTCGCAGGCTCCGCAGCCGCAGGCTCGGCTGGCTTTGCGGCTTCCGCCGCATGCGCCGGCTGTTCCGGGGCCGCCTCGGGCTTGACCGTTTCCTTGATCGATTCCTTGACCACGCCATTTCCTTGGCCATTTCCCTGGGCGCCTCGGCGGCGGGCGGACGCTCGGCTGCGGCCTCGGCCTTCGGCGTCTCCGTTGCCGCGGGCGCTGCCGCCAGCTTTTCCGGCTTGCCCTCGGCCTTCATCTGGCGAGCGATGGTCTCCGAGGTCGGCGGAGCGATCTCCTCCGTATGCTTTTCGCCAGCCACTTCCTTCTTCGGCTTCGCGGCCGCCGGCGCATGGGAAGCATCGGCGGTCGGCAGGGCCTGCATCTTCGCCTTGTCCGATTGCTGGAAGGCCACGTCGATGTTGTAGGTCTTGTCCTCGCGGAAGGAGTGGACGTCCACATCACCGATCATCTCGATCTCGACCAGCGTGTTGTCGCCCTCGACGCGTTGCTTGATCGAGGCGAGGTTCGGCGGCGCGGCGATCAGCGCATCGGCCAGGTCGAAGGTGAGCAGCGTGTTGAATGACAGCGTGAGCTTCTGGTCGTTGAAGATCGAGGAGGCACCGACGCCGTCGGGCATCTCGAACACGAAGCGCACGAAGGTCGGCTGCATCAGCGCGCGCACGCGGACCGGCGGACGCTTCTTGGCGGCCGCCTCGGCGCGCTGCTGGCGGAGCGCGCGCTCGGCCGCTCTCGCCCGCTCCGCAAGCTCGCGCACCACTTCGACCGGCAGCGGCGGCGGCGGACCGGTCCAGCCGTCCGGCAGCAGGTCGATGAAGGTCCGCTCGCCCGCGGACATGGTGTTGATGGTCACCCGCCGCGCCAGCGACAGGCGGATCGCGGTGCCGTCCGGATCGCGGCGCGCGGAGGAAACATAATCCAGCGCGGATTTCGGCCAGCCGGTCGGCGGTAAGGTCGACCGGACGCTCGAAGCGGATCACGAGGATCGAGCCGGCGCTGGTGACCTGGGAGACGACGTCCTCGGCGAGCTTGATGGTGAGCCGCGCATAGCCGCCGGAAACGGAAAATGACGCCTCGCCCTTGACCGGATCGGGCCGCGTCTGTTGCGCCGATGAGAAAGTTGGAATCGCGAGCGGCACGAAGACCGCTGCGGCCGCAAGGCAACGCCGCACGGTCCGCGCACAGGTGCGGATTTGCGACCAAAATCCTCCGGCTGCCGTTCGCGCCATCGTCGAGAAATCTTCCGGTTCAACGCGCCGCATCTTCAGGAAGCGGAGTGCCCTCGCCCATCGCGGCCTCCGACTCTAGATTTGGCGAATTAACGTCCTGTTAAATATGCGGCCGGGTTTCTACTTTTGCGGTAGCACCTTGCCCTCGATCTTGGGGAGCTCGGCGGAAGCGTTGGCCGATCTACCGCCGGTGGCGCGGCGCGCGAGCTCGACCGTCAGCCGCTCGGCGGCGTCCGTCTGCATCAACCCGAGAATGTCGGACATCTTTCGCGGCGCGATCTGGGAGGCGATCTCGAGCAGCACGGGCATTTCCAGCCGGTCGAACACCTTGGCGGCGTCCTTCGGCTTCATGCCCTCGTACATCGTGATGATGCCCTTGAAGCGCGCGTTCTCCGCTTCGGCCTTCTGCGCGTTCTCGCTCGCGGCCTTGGTCTCGAACGCTTTCATTTCGTCGACCTTGGACGTGATCCGCTTCTCCGCCTCCTTCAAGAGGCTCTCGCGGATTTCGATTTCCCGGGCGCGCGCGTCGAGCTCCTGCCGTCGCGACTGCAGCCGCTCCAGGATCGCGCGTTCGGAGGCCGAGACCGGCTGCTGGTTTTCCTCAGGGTGCAGCACCACGCCGTCCGGCTTGGTGTCCGGCGCCTCCGGTTTCGGCTCTTCCTTTGGCTTCTCCTTGGGCTCGCCATGGGTGGAGCCGGTGATGTCGTCGGGATCGCCCTTGGTGAATATTGACGCAACCTTTGCGCCGCCGGGATAGTTCAGATTTTGCTGCGCCCAGGACGATTTGGTCCGCTGCGGATTGTAGTCGAACACGTAGCCGCCGTCGATCACTAGCCCTGCGACCTTGAGCACGGCAAGGCAGCAGACCGCGACGACGACGACCGGAATGACGCGGATGTTACGAAACGACTTCATGCCGCAAGGCCACCGGTCCTTCGCCGTTCAGAGAATGCCTGCGCCGCGGCCGCCACCGCCTTCGCGCTGGAAGTATTCGGCACAGAAAGTCTGGCGGGCGCGGGCGTTGCGGGTTCGGGCTCGACCCCGACCGCATTTTGCGGACGCGCCGCGATCGCGATCTTCGACAGCCGCCGCACCACATGGTCGCATTCGGAAAGCTGGCGCTTGAGATGATCCGACATCTGCGTCGCGGCAGTAAGCCTGTTGCCGAGATTGTCGTTGACGTCGCGCACGGCGTGCTTCAGCCCCCCGATCGCGCGCTCGGCGATCTCGGTTGCGGTGACGAGCTCGCCGATGACGGCTTTCAGCGAGTGCTCGTCCGCCCTCAGGCGCTTCAGGCGGTTGTTGAGCAGCATGCAATAACCTATGGTGATCACCAGCAATACCGCCACCAAAGTCTCGATCATCAAACCTAATGAGTGGTTCATTGGGCCTCCATCAACTTGTTCTGCTCGTCTGCCTTCTCGAACATCGCCAGCGTCGTCTTTGGCTTGCGCAAGGGCTTGGTCACGCGGATCGCGACGCGGTCGCCGACGCGGCCCATCCGCCCTTCCGTGAGCGTCACGCTGCCGCAGCGCACCGACACCAGGGCGTCCGCGCGCATTTCCAGCGGCAGGGTGTCGCCGACCTTGAGCTTCATCAACTGCTTCAGCGGGATGTCGGACTCGTACAGCACCGCGTCGACCGAGATCTCGGCCTGCGAGATCTCGGTGGCGAAATGGCCTTCCCAGATCGGGTCGCGGCCGAATTTTTCGCCCATGAACATCTGCAGCAGCAGCTGCGGATCGGCTCGAGCGTCGCATAGGGCAACAGCAGCTCGATGCGCCGCCGCGATCTTCCATGTCGATGCGCAAGCTTGCACCAGGATCGCCGCGTTCGCCGGCCGCGCAATCGCGGCAAAGCGCGGATTGGTTTCAAGCCGGTCGAGCGTGAAGGTCACCGGCGACAAGCGGCTCGAACGCCTGCCGACATGTCCGGCGAGCACCACCTCGACCATACGCTGGACGAGTGCTGCGCTCGATCGTGGTGTAAGGGCGGCCCTCGATGCGCATCGCCGAGCGTGCCGCGGCGGCCGCCGAGCAGCACGTCGACGATCGAATAGATCAGGTTCGAATCGACCGTCAGCAGACCGTAATTGTCGAGTTCCTCGGCCTCGAAACACGCAGATCATCGCCGGCAGCGGGATGGAGTTCAGGTAGTCGCCGAAGCGGATCGACGTGATGTTGTCGAGGCTGACTTCGACGTTGTCGGAGGTGAAATTGCGCAAGCTCGTCGTCATCAACCGCACCAGGCGGTCGAAGACGATTTCGAGCATCGGCAGGCGCTCGTAGGAGACCAGCGCCGAGTTGATGATCGCGCGAATGCCGGATTTTCGTCGAGATGACCTCGCCGGCGGTGAAGCCGAGCAGGTTGTCGATTTCGTCCTGCTTCAGGACGCGCTCGCCGCCGTTCTTGCCGCCGCCGAAGTCGCGGCTGCCATCCTCCACCATCGCGGCCCATTGCAGGGCCATCGACTTGGTGAGTTCGTTGGAGCTCGCCTCCTCCGCAGCCGCTACGGGATCCTCGGAATCAAGCGAGGCCTCCCACTCGGCGGCTATGGCATCCTGGTCGACTGGGTCGTTGCCCGCCATCTTGAAAAATCCGTGCCGCTACTGAACGACGATTTCCTTGAACAGCACCGCGCTGACTTTGACCGGCGCAACGGCGTTGTTGACCCGCCGCGTCAACTCTTCCTTCAGGCGGAACATGCCGGCCGAGCCGTTGAGGTCGGTCGGGCGCAGTTCGCGCATGTAGGTCTGGAAGATGTCGGTGACGCGCGGCATGCTCGGCTTGATCTCTTCGATCTGCTTCTCGTCCTTGAGCTCGAGCACGACCTTCACCTTGAGGTATTGCACGCGCTCGCCCGCATTGCCGGTCAGGTTGACCAGCATGTCCGGGACGTCCACGAACACCGGCGGCTTGACGTGCTGGGCCGCCTCCGCGCGATGCTCCTCGTCATGGCCGCGGAAGAACAGGAAATAGGTGGCCGCGCCGCCGCCGAGCACGGCGAGCAGGCCAACGACCATCACGATCAGCTTGAATTTGTTCTTGGGTTGCGCGCCGACCTCGTTGGTCTCGCCGCCGCCTTCTGCTTCGTTCTCTGCCATAGCCGCCCGGTCCGTCTTCGACGCTGAGCATCATGCCAGCCAGGCAGCTTCAGACTACGCGATACATTGCCCCCAGCGCACACGCGCTCGTCCGAAGCGACGCTAGGTAACAATGGTTAATGGAATTTTTCGATTGCGCCGCGACTAGGAAAAAGTTGCCGGGCAAACATGGTCAACAAGACCTTTCTGCCGCCCGCTTCGGCCCCCTTTCAAACACCCAAGATCCTGAAAAGCCTTAATTTTCCGACTTGGCACGGCTTTCGCTGAGAGCTCAAGCGAACCGCCCGGCTTGGGAGAGCCTCACGCGGTTCAGCCAAGGATCGGCAAGGGATCGGCAATGCTGCTTGGGAGAGCGGTGGCGCGGATCGGACCAAAAGGGGGAGAACCACCGGTGGAGAATGCGCTTCTCATCGGACTTTCGCGACAGACCACGCTCGAACGGCATCTCGGGCTGATCGCCAACAACCTCGCGAACGTCAATACCAACGGCTTCAAGGGCGACCAGACGCTGTTCGAGGAGTATCTCTCCTCGGGCGCGCATGAGGACAATTTCAGGCCCGCCGACCGCCGCGTCTCCGACGTCCAGGACCGCGGCAGCTTCCATGATATGAAGCAGGGCGCGCTGGAAAGGACCGGCAACCCGCTCGACG
>CAWHQY010000032.1:0-185458 GCA_963831505.1 uncultured Alphaproteobacteria bacterium
CGACGTTGGGCGTCGCCACCGTCATCTGCGAGAACAGCGCATAGACGTTGCCCTGGTTCACGAACGCCGAGAGGTCGCCGGCATAGAGCAGCGTGAACAAGGCCTGCGGCTTGGCCTGGATCAACTTGGTGATGACCTCGGTGAAGTCGGGTTGACCGAGCTTGGGCCAGGCGTCGGTGATGACCTCGACGTCCGGCTTGAACTGCTTGAAGAACTGCAGGTACTGCGCGGTGGTGTCGCGACCATAGGCGTAGTCCGGCGAGCAGGTCGCCCATTTGTTGAGTTTCTTGGCGTCGGCGTATGCGGCAAGATGGATGCTGCCGGCCACCGCGTCGTGCACGCCCTGGCGCGCGACACGGAAAGCGGTGGGCGCGCGGATCTTGGGATCGGCGGTCAGCGACGAGGTCTCGCTGTTGGTGTGGATGCAGGCGATGTTGCCGAGGTCGCGCACGACTTCCTGGACCGCGAAGGAGGCGGACGAGGCTTCGGCATCGATCAATAGCTCGCAACCGGTGCTGTTCACGAGCTCGCGCGCTACGCGTGCGGCCTCCTGGGGCTGGCCCTTCGAATCGCGCACGACGAATTCGATCGGCCGGCCGAGAAAACCGCCGGCGGCGTTGATGCGATCCTGCTCCATCGTCAGCGCGTTGCGGGAAGAGGTGCCGAGCAGCGCGATCGGCCCCGACAGGATGCTTTGCATGCCGATGCGCAACGTATTGGCCTGTGCCCTGGCCACCCAAGGGGCTGCCAGCAGGCTCGCCGTACCACCGGCCAAAATCGTGCGACGAGTAACGAGCCCGCTCATTGAACTGCCTCCCATGAACCTGTTACCGGCTTTGAGATACCGGCTGTTTTTATTCAGGCTGCCAACTTAGATCGCCGATAGCGTCCTGATCAAGCTGGCATTTGCCGACTGGCGCCGGGCCGAGCGACGCGGCGGCGGACAGCGGAACCTATTTCCTGGTCGCGTTCATGAAGGCCTGCATCTCCTCCAGAGTGAGCTTGCCATCCTTGTTGCCGTCCATTGCCTTGAAAATTCGTTCGTGAGCCGCCTGAAACTCTGCCAATGAGAGGGCTCCGTCGCCGTCGGCGTCCATAAGCGCAAACACCATGCGGAACATGATCGGAGGCCCCATCGCATCCGCCCCCATCATGCCGCGCCCCCTCATGCCGCGACCCATCATGTCTCCACCGCCCATCATGCCTTGTCGCTCTCCGGACGGGCCTGCGGGAGGCGTCGTTTGCGTGGGCGCCGATCCTTGCTCAGATCCCGGATGATGGGCCTCGTGATCGGATGGTGATTGAGCGAACGCGGGATAGCTCAGGGCAGTAAACAGCAGCGTTGCGGCAATGGTTGAACGTCGCATGGTCGGTCCTCCGGCATTGATTTGAGGCAGCAATGATGCCGATCTTGACCGGGTTCGGCTTGAGGCAAATCAATAGGCGTGTTGGGGGAATGCCACGCTTCGCCCGGGGCGCGCCGCGAGCCCGCGATTGAAATCGTTGATATAGATCATTTCCGAGACTGCCAGGCGTCGCATGCTGCACACTGAAAAAACAGGGATGCCCACATGCAATCGATCTCAACGCCACGTCACGAGAAATGTCCTCGGTGCGGTTCCGCCTTGGTCAATCTCGAATGGGATGAACGCGTCAATGCGCGGGAAGTCCAGGATCTTTGGCACTGCTGGAACTGCAAGAACGAATTTATCACCACGATCGCGTCTGACGAGAAGGGCCCGTCAGTCACTGAGATCACCGAGCCGTTCTTTACGAGTCTGGTGATGGAATGACGATTTGCGGATCGCCATGAAGTGACATCATCGATCAATGTTCACCCAGGTCATTCCGCATCGGCATGTCCCGCTGGTGACAGCCGGTCATTCAATCAACTCGTCGGCGGATGCCAGAATGGAATCGGGAAGGGTCAAGCCAAGGGCCTTTGCGGTCTTCAGATTGACGACGGTTTCGAATTTCGTCGGCCGTTCGATCGGCAATTCCGATGGCGGCGTCCCTTTATGGACGCGATCCACATAGTAGGCCAATCGGCGATACGATTCCGATAGGTTGGGTCCATAACTGCAGATGGCGCCACTTCTTGCGAATGTTGACCAGCCGGAAATCACCGGCGCGCGATGCTTCATTCCGAAGTCGATGATCCGCTGCCGGTACTGAATGGCAAAGCCGTCGGCAAAAAGCGAGATGGCTTGCGGGGGGCGCGGGTCCATGGCGTCGAAAGCGGAAGCCAGCTGAGCCTCGGTAGCGGTCCCAAAAAACTCCGTCGCCAGGCCAAGCTTCCGTGCTGTCTCCTCCGCGTAGGTGCGCTCTATCTGCGAACCCGGGTGCTCGGGGTTGGCGACAATGGCGACACGCTGCAGACCCGGAATCGTGTCCCGCAGTATTTCCAGACGCTTGGCGTTCAATTCGGCCGCCATGAACGTCAGACCTGTCATGTTGCCGCGCGGATGCGCGAGGCTCTCAGCGAAGCCGGCAACAACGGGATCTCCGCTAAAGACGTATACTGCGGGTATGGACAGTTTCAGTTCATACACCAACGGAACGGCAGCGCCCTGGACGACCAGTAAGTCGACCGGCTTGCGAGCCAGTTCTGCCGCCAGCGGCGCTACGCGCAACAGGTTATCATCCCCATAGCGATAGTCGATTTCCAGGTTGTCGTTTTCACGATACCCCAATTCGGCAAGGCCACGTCGAAAGGCTTCGAGAAACGGAGTGAGAACTCTGTTCTCGCTGAGCAGTGAGCCATCCGATGCGAACGACCTTGGCCGCCGCTCGCGCGCTCCCGTACCCAATTGCCGTCGCGATAACAGCGCTCGAAACCAGAAACGCGCGGCAATTCATATTGAACCTCACCATCGGAAATAGGCAATGTTAGCTGGTCTCGAACGCGTGATCCAGCATTTCCCTGTGGCTGCGGCCGCCTGGGAGTCAGCGGCAGAGGTTCGCCGGGTGGCGCACGGCTGCTGCAGGTACGAAAAAGAACAACGTCAGCCCTGCGCCGTCAGAACCACATCGTCCATGAACAACGCGTCGATGCCGGACTTGCGGAAGGTGACGATCGCATCGGTGGGCGTGCAGACGATCGGCTCGCTGTCGTTGAAGGACGTATTGATGACCATCGGCACGCCGGTTCGCGCATGGAAACAGGAAATGAGCTCGTGAAAGCGCGGATTTGATTTGCGGCTCACGAGCTGCACCCGGGCGGTGCCGTCCTGGTGTACGACGGCGGGAATACGATCGCGCCGCCCGGTCTTGACCGCAGGCGCAAACAGCATGAACTCGTGGCTCGTCAGGTGGGCGCCAACCTCGAACCAGTCGTCGGCGTGTTCGGCCATGACGCTCGGCGCAAAGGGGCGGAAGTCCTCCCGGTGCTTGACCTTCTGATTGAGGATCTGGCGCATGTCGGGCCGCCGCGGATCGGCAAGCAGCGAACGGTTGCCGAGCGCGCGGGGCCCGAACTCCATGCGCCCCTGAAACCAGGCGACGATCTTGCCGCCGGCGATCATGTCCGCAGCCTCGCGCGCGGGAGCCTTGCTGCGCCGGGACGTGAGACCAGCCGACTTGACCGCCGCCAGAATTTCGCGCCGGTTGAACCTGGGCCCAAGATACGGCGTGGAGTAGCCTCGCCGCGGAGCCTTTTTCTGCTTGGCGCAGTGCACGACCAGGGCGGCGCCGACCGCGGTGCTCGCGTCGTGCGGCGCGGAAGGTATGAACACTTCGGCAAAATCGCCGGATTGCCGGACCACCTCATTGGTCACGCAGTTGAGCGCGACGCCGCCGGCAAGGCACAGATGGTCGAGCGGCACCTTGCGCTTGAGGCGGCGTACGAGCGCCATGACCGCGGCATTCGTCGCCTCCTGCAGCACTGCGGCGATATCGGCATGCCGCGGCAGAATCTCGGGATCCATATATCGGCCCGGACCGAACATCGCGTCCAGCCGATCGAACTTGTCCGATTGAAAGCCGATGAATTCCGGCGCTACTGCATAGTCCTCCTTGCCGACGCGCAGGACCGACTGGAATTGGCGACGGAAGACCTCGGGATTGCCATAGGCCGCCAGGCCCATGACCTTCGAGGCGTCGTAGTGCGAGAAGCCGAGATAACCGCTGAACACCTCCCACAGGAATCCGAGCGAATTGGGATAGTCGAACGTATCGACGGTTCGGATATGCTGACCCTCGGCCTTCAACAGCGTCGAGCCCGCCACCTCGCCGATCCCGTCGATGCTGAGAATGGCCGCGCGATCGAAGCCTGACGGGAAATACGCCGCGGCGGCATGTGTCAGATGGTGGGGCACGAAATGAAATCGCGGGCCGAGCGAGCGCCCGAGAAGCTCGTCGGCAACGCCCGCCACCTGACCGAGCCGGAGCCGGAAGGTTTCCTCGAACCGCGTATCCCACCACTCGGCGCGATATTTCTTTCGGCGCAGCCTGGGATCGAACGAGAAGGCCACGTGATCGATATCGCGGGCGGTGAGCCCCGCATGCTTCAGGCAAAAGCGGATCGCGCGCTCGGGAAATTGATGCGGGTTGTCGAAGTCCGCTTCCTTGCCGTGCTTGATGCGATTGAAGCGTTCCTCCTCGACGGCACCGACAAGCTCGCCGTCGACGAGCAGCGCGGCCGCCAACTCGTGATACACGCAATTGATTCCAAGAATGTTCAATGGTCGACCTCACCTCGTGAAAAATTCACTCCGACGCACCGCAATGGCGCCAATCAAAGCATAGGGCCACGCTTCCGGCTACTGGCTGGCCCACCGGACATGTTGGCCTCGTCGCAACGCCAGAAATCCAATCTCAGGCCGGCCGGCGGCCGAAAAGTGATGTCAAGCCTTGACAGGTGCGCGCGCGGGCTCATGGGCGCACCGTCTTGCGCTGACGCGGTCCTTCAGGTCCGGATGATGCGCTACCTTGCCGGCCATTCCGCCTTGTGCGTGCCGAGCGGCACCGCCGGCCGCGCCCAGAACGCGGGCGTCTTTGAGAGGATCGCCGAATGGCGCACGGCGCGGAGCGCACCGAAGCCGGACGGCACGTCTTCCATGAACGGCGCGACGGCGTCCGCCTTGAGGTCGGGTTGCTTGTTGCCGTCGGCGACGCGGCCGAGATTCCACAGCCAACGGCCGGTCTGTGCGAGCGAGACGCGGACATGCCAGCTGCCGCCCTCGCGAGATTGCCGCGCTTTGGCCATCATCGCGCCGAACGCCATCAGGTAGCCGCTCGCATGGTCGAGCATCTGCGCCGGCAATTCCTTCGGCCCTTCGATGCCTGCGGCTGCGCCCTCGGCGTAATTGAAGCCGGTCGAGGTCTGCACCAGCGAGTCGAAACCGCGCCGCCCCGACCATGGGCCGGCATGGCCATAGGCCGACAGCGTGACATAGACGATACCGGGTGAAATTTTCGCCGCCTCTTCCGGCGAGAAGCCGTGCCTCGCGATCGCCTGAGGGCGATAACCCTGCGAGAAGATATCGGCTTGCGCCAGGAGATCGCGCAGCTTTGCCCGCCCCTCCTCGCTGGTGAGCTCGATGAAAGTCGAGAGCTTGCCGCGGCCGGTGTCGATGGTGAGCCAGGGAATCGCCGGCAGATTGGGGCCGTAGACCAGGAGCACGTCGGCGCCGTGCGCCGCGAGCGTGCGGCCCGCGACGGGACCTGCGATCACGCGCGAGAGATCGAGCACGCGGATGCCGGCGAGCGGACGCTCGCCCGCGGGCCAGGGTTTGGGCAGCGCCTCGCCGATCTTCTCGATGGTGAGCACCGGAAGCTCGCTGAGCGCTTTCGCATGCGGCGTCGCTGACCATTCCTCCGGCGAGCGCATGAAGGAAACCACGGCGCCGCCGGCATAGGCCGCGGTTTCGAATGCCTCGCCGTCCCACGCCGTCAGCGTCGCCTGGATCTTGTCGCGATCGGGCTCGCAAGCCAACACCTTGCAGACGGCGGCGCGGTGATGGGCGAAATTGGTGTGCAGCCGCACGTAGCGCGCATCGCGCGTGCGGTAGATGCCGGCGGTCGGGTCCCATGTCGGCGGCGGCGGTTTGCCGTCGAGGCGCAAGTACCGCTCCGAGCGGCATTCGACGGCGGCGTGGAGAGTATCGACCGTGACTTGCTGCGGCGCGCCCTTGCGCAGCTTCCAGATTTCGGCGGCGGCGAGGCCTGCGGCCGCGATCGGCACTTGCGCCGAGGCCGCGACGCGAAAGGAGGACGGCAAAAGCTGCTCGTCGCCAGTCAACGTGACGGCATCGAGGGCGGTCGGTTCGCCGCCGGCGAGTTGCCAGAGGCCTGCAAGGATGTCTTGGGGGGACTGCATAGAAGGATCCGTCATTGCGAGGAGCGAAGCGACGAAGCAATCCAGACTTCCGCTCGGGCGCTGGATTGCTTCGCTTCGCTCGCAATGACGGTCGGTGTCAATGAAAATCCCTGGACCGCGGCAGCACGCGCACATTGCGGGGATGGCGGATTTTCTGCGCAGGGCTGTCCGGATGATCGCGGCGGTCGTCGTTGAGCGGCTCGATCAGCGCGGGGCCTGCCGGCACCGCCTCCTTGCGCAGCGCATCGTTGGCAAGCCCGATCAGGTCATGCGAGCGGTCGACCATGCGCTGCGCCACCAGATGGGTCACCTCCTCGGGGCTACTCTGGATATAGCCCTCGACCAGGATCAGCCGCGCGCCCATCACTTCCTTGCGGTACTTCTCCATCACCTTCGGCCACACCACGATATTGGCGATGCCGGTTTCGTCCTCGAGCGTCATGAAGACGACGCCCTTGGCGCTGCCCGGCCGCTGCCGCACCAGCACGACGCCGGCGCAGCGGACGGACAGCTTGTCATTGCGATGGGAGATGTCGCGGCAGGGAATGACGCGCTCCTTCGCAAACATCGGGCGCAGGAACTGCATCGGATGCCCCTTCAGCGAGAGCCGGATGGTCTGGTAATCGGCGACGACCTGCTCCGGCAGCGGCATCGGCGGCAGCGGTTGTGCGTTCTCGTCCGGCTGCTCGCGCGCGGTCGCGGCCTCGAACAGCGGCAGCGGCACGTCGTCGGGCAGCCGCCGCACCGCCCACAGCGCCTCGCGCCGGTCGAGCCCGAGCGAGCGGAACGCATCGGCATCCGCCAGCAGGATCAGCGCACGCTTTGGGAGTGCAGTGTCGCGGGCAAAATCCTCCAGCGAGGTAAAGGGACCGCGCTTGCGGGCAGCCACGATGCGCGCGGCCCAGTCGTCGAGTGGGGCATCGTTGTCGTTGCGGGGCGTGGGGATTTCTTCATGATCGTCATTCCGGGGCGCGCAAAGCGCGAATCCTGGTGCGCAATTGCGCACCTGAGAATCTCGAGATTCCGGGTCTGGTGCTAACGCACCATCCCGGAATGACAGCGTTGCCGCGACGCCCCGAAATGACGCCTGTTGTCGTTTCAGTCTCTCCTCATCCGCATCCTTCCACGAAAATCCGTCGATCTGGCGGAAGCCGAGCCGCACCGCGCAATGCTCGCCGACTTTCTCCTCCAGCGTGTTCTGCGCGAAGCTAAAGGACACATCGACCTCGCGCACCTCGACGCCGTTCTTGCGGGCGTCGCCGACGATCTGCGCGGGTGCGTAGAAGCCCATCGGCTGCGAGTTGAGGAGTCCGCAGCAGAACGCGTCGGGGTGATAATGCTTCAGCCAGGACGAGACATAGACAAGCTGCGCGAAGCTCGCGGCATGGCTCTCCGGGAAGCCGTAGGAGCCGAACCCCTTGATCTGGTCGAAGCAGCTCTTGGCAAAGGCCGGATCGTAGCCGCGCGCAATCATGTTGCCGACCATCTTGTCGCCGAACTTGCCGATGGTGCCGAGATTGCGAAAGGTCGCCATCGAGCGGCGCAGCCCGTTGGCCTCTTCGGCGGTGAATTTCGCCGCCTCGATCGCAATCCGCATCGCCTGCTCCTGGAACAGCGGCACGCCGAGCGTCTTGTGCAGCACGCGGCGCAATTCATCCTTGTCGCCATGCTCGCTCGACGGCGCGGGATAGCCGACCTTCTCCAGGCCGTTCCGGCGGCGGAGATAAGGATGGACCATGTCGCCCTGGATCGGGCCGGGACGGACGATCGCGACTTCGATGACGAGATCGTAGAATTCCCGCGGTTTGAGCCGCGGCAGCATATTCATCTGCGCCCGGCTCTCGACCTGAAACACGCCGAGCAACTCCCCCCTGCACAGCATGTCGTAGACATTTGCATCGTCCTGCGGAATGGTCTCGAGCTTCCAGCGCGCGCCTTTGTGGGCGTCGATCAGGTCAAAACATTTGCGGATGCAGGTCAGCATGCCCAGCGCCAGCACGTCGACCTTCATCATGTGCAGGGCATCGACGTCGTCCTTGTCCCATTCGATGAAGGTGCGGTCATCCATCGCGGCATTTCCAATCGGCACGTAAGTGTCGAGCCGGTCCTGCGTCAGCACATAGCCGCCGACATGCTGCGACAAATGCCTGGGAAACTCGATCAGCTCGGTCGCAAGCTCGACGGCGCGCACCACCATCGCATTTTTGGGATCGAAGCCGGCCTGCTTCACCTGCATCTCGGAGAGGCCGTCGCCCCAGCTTCCCCAGACGGTATCGGCAAGGGCGGCGGTGACGTCCTCGGTCAGCCCCAGCGCCTTGCCGACATCGCGGATCGCGCTGCGGGGCCGGTAGTGGATGACGGTGGCGATGATTGCGGCGCGGTGGCGGCCATAGCGGCGGTAGACATATTGCATCACCTCCTCGCGCCGCGAATGCTCGAAATCGACGTCGATGTCGGGCGGCTCCAGCCGCTCCTTGGAGATGAAGCGCTCGAACAACAGATCGACCTTGGTCGGATCGACCGAGGTGACGCCGAGCACGTAGCACACCGCGGAATTCGCCGCCGATCCCCTGCCCTGACACAAAATGTTCTGGCTGCGCGCGTAGTGAACGATGTCGTTCACGGTCAGGAAATAATGCGCGTATTTCAGCTCGGCGATGAGATCGAGCTCTTTGCGCAAGGTGGCGCGGAGCTTCCCGTCAATATTGTCGCCGAAACATCGCTTCACGCCCGCCCAGGTCAGGTCTTCCAGATGCCGCTGCGCGGTCTTGCCCGGCGGCACCGGCTCGTCCGGATATTGGTATTTGAGCTGGTCGAGCGAGAAATGGATACGGTTGGCGAAGCGCAGGGTTTCCGCAATCGCCTCCGGAACGTCGCGGAACAGCCGCGCCATTTCCTCCGCGGGCTTGAGATGGCGCTCGGCATTGGCCTGCAGCCTGGTGCCGATGGCCTCGATCGTGGTCTTCTCGCGGATGCAGGTCAGCACGTCCTGCAGCGGGCGGCGCGCGGGATGATGGTACAGCACCTCGTTGGTCGCAAGCAGCGGCACATGCGCCGACAGCGCGAGGCGATGGAGCTGCGCCAGACGCCGCCGGTCGTCGCCGCGATAGAGCAGGCTTGCGGCAAGCCACACGCCCTCGGCAGCGCTTTGCTTCAAGCGGTCCAGGATGTTTGACGCGGCCGCCGCGTCGAAGCGGTGCGGCAGGGTCAGGACCAGAAGCTGGCCTTCGGCAAATTCCAGGAGGTCGCCGAATTTCAGATGGCACTCGCCCTTCTCGATCCTCTCGGCATCGCTGCCGCGTTTTCCCCGGGTGAGGAGCTGGCACAGCCGGCCATAGGCCGCACGGTCGCGGGGATAGACCAAAATGTCGGGCGTACCGTCGAGAAAGACAATGCGCGCGCCGATCAGGAGCTTCGGCTTGTGCCGGACTTCGGGATTTTCGAGCTCGCTATAGGCGCGCACGATGCCGGCGAGCGTGTTGTGGTCGGCGATGCCGATCGCGGCGAGCCCAAGGCTGCTCGCCTGATGCACATAGTCCTGCGGATGCGAGCCGCCGCGCAGGAAGGAGAAATTGGTGGTGATGCCGATCTCGGCATAATCGATGGTCATGTGAACTTTCCGAAGTTCACCGTCATTGCGAGGAGCGAAGCGACGAAGCAATCCATGCCCCCGCAAGTGGCGAAATGGATTGCTTCGCTTCGCTCGCAATGACGAGCCAGATCTTCAAAATCGGCGGCACTGGTCATGCGAACAGTCCGTGCACGAACCAGTTGGCGGGTGTTGCATTGCCCTGCTCGTCCCGCAGCTCGCTCTCGTAAAGTCCGTCTCGAAAAATCCAGAAGCGCAGGCCCCCAGCATCCTCGATGCGGAAATAATCGCGGGTCAGCGCCTTGCCGTCCTGCTTCCACCATTCCATGGCGATGCGCTCCGGTCCCTCGACCCGCACCACCGCATGCAGCGCACGCCGCCAGGTGAAATGATGCGGCGGACCGTCCGGAATCGTGGCCAGCGGCACCTTGATCGGCTCCGGCCTGTCGAACAGCCGCAGAGGTCGCAAGGGCGGTTCGCCAACGGCGCGCGCCGGCCAGTCGGCCGATGTAGCCGCAGCCAGATGATGCTGCGCCGGCGCGGCCAATGCCGCACGTTCCGGAATATGCGTGTCCTGCGGCAGGTGCACGACCACGCGCTTTCCCCCGATGCGCGCGGCGATGCGGTCGATCAGCGCGGCCAGCTCGTCATTGTCGTGCACATGATGATCGAGATTGCGCTGCTGCTGCACCACGATCTCGGTGCGGCTTGCGGAGAGCCGAATAAGGTCGAAGCCGAAACCGGGATCGAGGGGATCGCTCAGGCTTTCCAGCCGCTCCCTGAACAAGCGGTCGATGATGTCGGCGCGCGTCACCGCCTGCCCGGTGTCAACGAACAGCGTGCGCACCACGCCGTCGGTGCGGAAGAAGCTCGCCTCCAGCCGCCGCGCGCCCTTGCCCTGTTTCTCCATCGAGGCGACCAGGGTGGCGGCGAGCCGCGACAGGGTCGTGGCGATCACGGTTTCGGTCGCGACCGGTTCGGCAAAGCGCTGCTCGACGATGTAATCCGGCAGCGGTTTTCGCGGACTGATCGGGGCATCGCCCTGCCCCAGCGCCTGCTCCAGCCGCGTGGTGAAGGTCGCACCGAAACGCGCGGTGATCTCGTGCCGCGCGCGCGAGGCGACATCGCCGATGGCCTTCAGGCCGGCGCGGCGCAGGCCATTGGTAATGACGTCGCTGGCGCCGAGCGTGAACACCGGCAGCGGACCGACGGCGTCGGCTTCCTCGCCATCGGCAATGATGTGGCCATGGACATGGCGGTTCATGGTGCGCGCGCAAATGGAGGTCGAGGCGATCGCCGCGCTGACGGCAAAGCCCTGCGCGGTCAGCGCGTCGCATAGCTGCCTCAGGATCGCGGCCTCGCCGCCGAACAGATGGGCGCAGCCGGTGATGTCGAGGAACAGGCCATGCGGGGCATCGAGCGCGACCAGCGGCGTGAAGCGGTCGCACCAGTCGGCGATATCCTCCAGCGCTTTCGCGTCTGCCGCTTCGTCGGCGTCGTACACCTGCAAATGCGGACAGATGGCGCGGGCGTTGGCGAGCGGCAGTCCGGCCGCCAGGCCATAGCGCGCGGCTGCGTCGTCGAGCGCATAGATCACAAGCGCGTTGTTCTCCTTGACGACGACGACGCTTGGTACATCTTTTTGTTTTGACGCGTTTTTTTCACGCGAACCGGTACCCACTTCGCTCGAAGACGCTATGCTATGCGCGGCGCCGTCCGTTTGCGCGAGCTGCCGCTTGATGCGGTCGACGGGCAGGCGCGGCAGCCAGAGGCTGAGGATCCGCCGCTTCGCTGAAAAGGCACTCATCGCATTTCCATTCCATGATCCATCGCCCGGTCGGGCCATGACGGTTGCGGGCAAGCTCGGCGTCGAAGCAGGGTGAGCCCCAAACGCCCGATTGCGATTGCGGCGGCGAATGCGCCGCGCGCACGATCCATCGGGTCTCGGCGGTGGAAGGCTCGGGCGCGGCTGATATCCGCAGCAGCAATCCGGTAACGCCGGAGGCCTGCGCGGCAAGCGTCAGCTTGCGGCTGGCGACGAGATCGAGCTGCCGCGCCTGCCCCCAGACCTCCAGCACCACGGCGCCCAGCGCATCGCAGGCGAGCGCGTCGGCCGTGGTGCGCAACGCGCTCTCGACATCGGAGGCGCGCACCGTGACGAGGCAGCTCGGGTCGAGGCCGAGCTCGGAGAGCCCGCTCATCGACAGCGTGCCGGCTTCGAGATCGCAGAAATCCTGCCGCACCCAGACCAGCGGCCGCCGCGCGCTGACGCGTGCCGAAAGCCCCGCGATGAAGCCGGTCGCCGCCGCGCTCTGATACCCTTGCGCAAAAACTTCGTGCACGGCGCCGACCGAAAGCCCGCCCTGGAGCGTCGCATCGGCCTCGGCATGGCCGAGCGCGACGCGATCAGGCGCAGCCGCGCCCGGCGCCTCGATCCGCTCGATGCGCCCGCGTAAATTCGCAAGCATGCTCATGCGTGCGCTCATCATGCGCCGCTTCCTCTTAAATCTGATTGCAGCCGTCCTGATTTTCAGAACCAGGAGCTGGCTCATATGTTCATGATATGTTCTAATATAAAGCTAATAGCCCAGGAAGAGTCAATCGAATTGGCGCTTCAGGCAATTCATGAGCGGAATCAAAGGGATTTAGGGATGGATTTATACCGCAAGCTGGAAATCCCGGCAGATGCCGCGAAATACGACGCTTCCTGCGCGTCCAGCGGCACCGAGCAGCGGGATTCCAGCGACGACAAGGGCCTCGGCTCGACCGCATCTGCTCGAGAGCGGGAGACTGGCGGAGCGGTTTCGGCTGCCGGTGAAGCAACTGGGATTCGGGTTTTGAACGAAACCGTCATTGCGAGCGAAGCGAAGCAATCCATGCCGCCACGCGCGGAGACGTGGATTGCTTCGTCGCCTCGCTCCTCGCAATGACGAGCAGGAGAGTATAACCATGCATCACATCATCCTCGACGGCGAAACCGATTTCGACGGCTGGCGCAAGGCAGCGCGGGCGTTGGCGCAAAACGGCGTCAAGCCTGCCGACGTGATCTGGTCGGTGCGCGGTACCGAGCCCGGACTGTTCGCGGCAGAGGCACCACAAGCACTGCTGGAGCCGCAGCACGGCACCTTCAACGTGCCCGCAAGATTCGTCGAGCTCGCGCAGATCGCGATCCTGCATCGGAACAGCGAGCGCTTTGCCCTGCTCTATCGCCTGCTCCTGCGATTGCTCGACCATCACGACCTGCTCGACATCGCGACCGATCCGGACGTGGCGCGCGTCGGCGGAACGGTCAAGGCCGTGCGCCGCGACGAGCACAAGATGCACGCCTTTGTCCGCTTCCGCGAGATCGGCCGCGAGCGCGACGCGCGCTACGTCGCCTGGTTCGAGCCGGAGCACCACATCGTCGAGCTCGCCGCGCCGTTCTTCGCGCGCCGCTTTGCCGACATGGCCTGGTCCATCCTGACGCCGGACCTCTGCGCGCATTGGGATGGGCTAGCCGTCACCTTCACGCCGGGCGTCGCGAAATCGGAGGCGCCGACCGACGACCGGCTGGAGGAATTATGGCGGCGCTACTATGCCAGCATCTTCAACCCGGCCCGGCTGAAGGTGAAGGCGATGCAGACGGAAATGCCGAAAAAGTACTGGAGGAACCTGCCCGAGGCGTCGATCATTAGACCCCTGATCGAGGACGCGGCGCGCCTCACCGGCGTGATGATCGCTCGCGATGCCGGCGAGCCGCACAAAGCCCAGAAACGGTTGGAGCCGATGAAACGCAAATCCGAGACCGCCGGCGATATCGAGACGCTGCGTGAGGAAGCCGCCTCCTGCCGCGCCTGCCCGCTCTGGAAGGACGCGACGCAAACCGTGTTCGGCGAGGGCCCACAGCGCGCGCGGATCATGCTGGTCGGCGAGCAGCCCGGCGACAAGGAAGACCTCGCCGGCCATCCCTTCGTGGGACCCGCCGGACAGATGCTCGACCGCGCGCTGGAAGAAGCCGGCATCGACCGGACCAAGGTCTACGTTACCAACGCGGTGAAACACTTCAAATTCGTGCCGCGCGGAAAAATCCGCCTGCACCAGAAGCCGGCCACGCCCGAGATCAAGGCGTGCCGGCAATGGTACGAGCGCGAGCTCGCCACCATCAAACCTGCGCTCGTGGTGGCGATGGGCGCGACCGCGGCCCAATGCGTGTTCGGCAAGATCACGCCGATCAACAAGAACCGCGGCCGGCTGATTGACCTCGATGAGGGGGTCGAGGCGCTGGTGACGGTACATCCGTCCTACCTGCTCAGGCTGCCCGACGAGGACGCCAAGGCGCGCGAATATCAGCGCTTTGTCGACGACCTCAAAATCGTTGCCGAATTTTCCCGAAAGCACGCACGCGCAGCGTGATTGACACCCGTCATTCCGGGATGGTCCGCAAGGACCAGACCACAGATGCGCAATTGCGCATCGGGGAATCTCGAGATTCCGGGTTCGGTGCTTCGCACCGCCCCGAAATGACAGCGCCAAGTCGCTCGCTTTCCCGCTCCCTTGGGGAAAGCGGGTTCCCTGCCGCCCCGTTTCACCCGGGTGTCACATGCATCGCGCAAAATTAGTCCCATTGGGGACTAGGAGAAGTTCAAATGAGCGACGTTGCGTTACCCGGGTCAATCGAGCCTGCCCTGCGCCGGGGGCCGGACCTCGACAGGGGCTTTCATCCGCTGACGGGGGTCATTTATTTGGGGGTGGTGGCAGCCGCGCTGCTGTTCGTCGCCTACAGCATTTATGTCGATATCGACGCCACGGGCACGAGGGTCACGACCTACCTGCCCTATATCCTGCTTTTCGTTGCGCTCCTGATCGCGCTCGGCTTCGAATTCGTGAACGGCTTCCACGATACCGCCAACGCGGTGGCGACCGTGATCTACACCCGCTCGCTGCCGGCCAACCTCGCCGTGGTCTGGTCGGGTCTGTGCAACCTGACCGGCGTGTTGCTGTCCTCCGGCGCGGTCGCGTTCGGCATCGTCTCGCTGCTGCCGGTCGAACTGATCCTGCAGGTGGGCTCCAGCGCCGGCTTCGCCATGGTGTTCGCGCTTCTGATCGCGGCCATCATGTGGAACCTCGGCACCTGGTGGTTCGGCCTGCCGGCGTCCTCCTCGCACACCCTGATCGGTTCGATCATTGGCGTCGGCATCGCCAACGCGCTGATGCGCGGCCGTGACGGCACCTCGGGCGTCGACTGGACTCAGGCCGCCAATATCGGCAAGGCGCTGCTGCTGTCGCCGCTGTTCGGTTTCGCGCTCGCCGCGGTGCTGCTCTTCATCCTGAAGACGGCGCTGGTGCGCGCCACTCCGGCACTGTTCGCCGAGCCGGTCGGCAACCAGCCGCCGCCGTTGTGGATCCGCAGCATCCTGATCATCACCTGCACGCTGGTCAGCTTCTTCCACGGCTCGAACGACGGCCAGAAGGGCATGGGCCTGATCATGCTGATCCTGATCGGCACCGTGCCGACCGCCTACGCGCTGAACCGCGCGATGCCGGCGAGCCAGATCGAGGCCTTCACCAGGAACTCGGACGCCGCGAGCAAGGTCGTCGAAAGCAAGGCCGGCGGCCACCAGATCCTCGGCAACCCGCGTCCGGCCGTGACCCAGTATGTCGCCGCGCATCAGATCAATGAAGGCACCTATCCCTCATTGGCCGTGCTCGTGCGCGATATCTCCAAGCAGGTCAGCGAATACGGTTCGCTGGCGAAGGTCCCGGCGGAAGCCGTCGGCAACACCCGCAACGACATGTACCTGGTTTCCGAGGCCCTTCGCTTTCTCGCCAAGGACAAGGAATCCGAGCTCAATGCCGGCGAGGTCGCAACGCTGAACGCCTACAAGGGCTCGCTCGACAACGCGACCAAGTTCATCCCGACCTGGGTGAAGATCGCGGTCGCGATCGCGCTCGGGCTCGGCACCATGGTCGGCTGGAAGCGCATCGTGGTGACCGTCGGCGAAAAGATCGGCAAGACCCATCTGACTTACGCGCAAGGAGCGGCGGCCGAGATCACGGCAGCGGCGACGATCGCCGCGGCCGACGTCTACGGCCTGCCGGTCTCGACCACGCATGTGCTGTCGTCGGGCATCGCCGGCACCATGGCGGCCAACGGCTCGGGGCTGCAATGGTCGACGGTGCGCAACATCGCGATGGCCTGGGTGCTGACGCTGCCGATCGCGATGATGCTCTCGGGCTTCCTGTATTACTGCTTCGCCAATTTGTTCTGAGTAGCGAAGGTTTCTTGACGGCAAAGGCCCGCGTGACGAGCGCGGGCCTTTTTCTTTTCGCTCTCCCCGTCGCTGCGTTGCCGAGCCTGCGGGAAAGTTGCCGGGTCTGCGGGAAAGGTGTAATCTGTTTCGCTCGCGACGCTTCAATCAACCTTTGCGAAAAGTGCCGGAGCTGCAAGTTCATGGGCGCCTGCGGCGGCGGCTATCTCCCGCACCGTTTTTCGAGGGACAACGGCTACGACAACCCGTCGGTCTATTGCGACGACCTTTACGCGATGTTCGAGAACATGCAGGCCGTGCTGGAACAGCAGCTTTACGTCAGCAAGCCGGGCGGCGAACGCCTCAATTTGCGCGATGCCTTGCCGCGCGCCGGCTGACTTCCTCCGAAATGCCTGCCGTCAGGGCACTCATGGCTGCGCCAATGCCGGCCACATATTGGTTTGACGAAGCTCTGAGGTTCGTCAAGCCGCGAGCGTATTCTCCACCAGCCTGATCCAGTACGACGTGCCGTGGACAATCGCCTCGTCGTTGAAATTATAGGCGGGGTGGTGCAGGCCCGCGGTATCGCCGTTGCCGCAGAAGATGAATGCGCCGGGCCGCGCCTCGAGCATGTAGGAGAAATCCTCCGCGCCCATCATCGGCGGCGTCTCGTGCACATTGGCATCGCCCGCGATTTCCTTCGCGACCCGGGTCGCGATGTCGGTCTGCGCGGCGTGATTGACGGTGACGGGATAGCCCTGCTCGAATTTGAGATCGACCTTTGCGCCGGTCATCTGGGCGACGCCCGCGCAGACCTCATGCATGCGCTTCTCGACCAGCGAGCTCACTTCGCGGGTCAGCGTCCGCACGGTGCCGCGGATATCAGCGGTCTGCGGGATGACGTTGCGGGCATTGCCGGCTTGGAATTCGCAGAGCGAGATGACGGCAGAATCGAGGGGATCGACATTGCGCCCCACGATCTGCTGCATGGCGCTCACGAGCTGCGCACCGACCATCACCGAGTCGATGCATTTGTGCGGCCGGGCCGCATGCCCGCCATGGCCCTCGATCCTGATGTCGACGGAAGCGGTCGCCGCCATGATCGGACCGGGACGGATCGCAAACGAGCCGACCGGAATGCCCGGGCCGTTATGCATGCCGTAGACCTGCTCGATGGCGAAGCGGTCCATCAGCCCGTCCCTGATCATCGCAGCCGCCCCCGCGCCGCCCTCTTCGGCGGGCTGGAAGATCACGACGGCATCGCCGGCGAAATTCCGCGTCTCGGCGAGATACCGCGCCGCACCCAGCAGCATCGCGGTGTGGCCGTCATGGCCGCAGGCATGCATCTTGCCGGGCGTCTTGGAGGCGTAGGGCAGATTGGTCGCCTCCTCGATAGGCAGCGCGTCCATGTCGGCGCGGAGCCCGATCACCTTGATGTAGCCGCCGCCGACCTGCTTCTTGCCCTTGATGACGCCGACCACGCCGGTCTTGCCGAGGCCGGTAGCGACCTCGTCGCAGCCGAATTCCCGCAGCCGGTCGGCCACGAATGCTGCAGTGCGGTGTACATCGTACAGCAGTTCCGGATGCTGATGGATGTCCCGGCGCCAGGCCTGAATTTCGGGTTGCAGATCGGCGACGCGGTTGACGATGGGCATGTGAATTCTCGGCCTTGTCGGTTCGATGCTTGTCCTTTCTAGCACGCAAAATAGGTTCCACCCAACCCTTCCGCGAACCGCTGTACAGGGCGCGTCGGCGGCGCTATGGCCTTTAAAAAGGCAATGCCGGCGAGGGTTTATGAGAAGGCTTGAAGGCGATTTCGACTATATCGTCGTCGGCGCCGGCACGGCCGGCTGCATCGTCGCCAACCGCCTGTCGGCTGATCCGAACAAGCGCGTGCTGATCCTGGAGGCCGGCGGCAAGGACAACTGGATCTGGTTCCACATCCCCGTCGGCTATCTCTTTGCGATCGGCAATCCCCGCTCCGACTGGATGTTCAAGACCGAGGCCGAGCCCGGCCTCAATGGCCGTTCGCTGTCCTACCCCCGTGGCAAGGTAATCGGCGGCTGCTCCGCCATTAACGCCATGATCTCGATGCGCGGCCAGGCCGCCGATTACGACCACTGGCGCCAGCTTGGCCTCGCCGGCTGGGGTTATGATGACGTGCTGCCGGCGTTTCGCAAGCTGGAGGATCACTTCCTCGGAGACAGTGAGCATCACGGCACAGGCGGCGGCTGGCGCATCGAGGCGCCGCGGCTGTCCTGGACCATCCTGGATGCGGTCGGCGAGGCCGCGCAGGAAATGGGGATCAGGAAGATTCCGGATTTCAACACCGGCAACAACGAGGGCGTCAGCTACTTCCACGTCAACCAGAAGCGCGGCCGGCGCTGGTCATCGGCGCGCGGCTTCCTCAAGCCGGCCCTGAACCGTCCCAACCTGCGGCTGGAAACCAACGTGCTGGTCGACCGGCTGATTGTCGAGAACGGCCGCACCGTTGGCATCCGCTTCATCCAGAACGGCGAGACCATCGAGGCCCGCGCCAAGGGCGAGGTGATCCTTTCCGCAGGCGCGATCGGCTCGGTGCAGGTGCTGCACCGCTCCGGCATCGGGCCGGCCGAATGGCTCTCCCCGCTCGGCATCGATGTCGTGCTCGACCGGCCCGGCGTCGGCCGCAATCTGCAGGACCATCTGCAGCAGCGCGCGATCTACCAGGTGTCCGGCGTGCGCACGCTGAACGAGACCTACCACTCGCTGCCGCGCCGAGCCCTGATGGGCCTCGACTATGCTTTCCGCCGCCGCGGGCCGCTGACCATGGCGCCGTCGCAGCTCGGCATCTTCACGCGCTCCGATTCCCGCCGCGAGCGCGCCAATATCCAGTTTCACGTCCAGCCGCTGTCGCTCGACAAGTTCGGCGATCCCCTGCACCGCTTCCCCGCCATCACCGTCTCTGCCTGCAATTTGCAGCCGACCTCGCGCGGCACCGTGCGGCTGCGCTCGGCTGCGCCTGACGAGAAGCCTTCAATCGCGCCGAATTATCTCGCGACCGACGACGACCGCGAGGTTGCGGCGGATGCAATCCGCACCACGCGGCGGCTGATGAAGCAGAAAGCCCTGGAAAAATATCACCCGGTCGAATTTTTGCCCGGTCCCTCCGTCGGCGACGACGACGCCTCGCTGGCGAAAGCCGCCGGCGACATCGGCACCACCATCTTCCATCCCGTCGGCACCGCGAAGATGGGCGCCCCCGGCGACGCCAGCGCCGTGGTCGACGAGCGGCTGCGCTTCCATGGCCTCGCCGGGCTTCGCGTGATCGACGCCTCCGTCATGCCGACCATCACGTCCGGCAACACCAATACGCCGACCGCGATGATCGCCGAGAAAGGCGCCGGCATGATCCTGGAAGATGCGCGGTAGCTTTTTTGCGTCGCAAGTCGTTCTATCCCCTCACCCTGAGGAGCGCGCTCGCGCGTCTCGAAGGGCGAGGCCGATATCGGGGCCTCATGGTTCTCCCGGCGATGCGAAGCATCGTCCGGAACGGCGCGCCTTTGGTTGCGCCATTCGCGACGGCCTCGCTGTCGCTCGGCCTGCTCGGGCGCCCGCGCCTCCTCACCATGAGGTTCTCTAGACGCGTATGAGGCCCGCTAGTCAGCCCGCTTGCGAAACCTGAAGTCGCAGCACGCCGCACCTTCCATGATGGTCTGGCTGCGCGACAGTTCGAGCTCGCCGTTGAAGCCGGCCACCATGGCAAAATCCCGGTTGCAGTGCAGGCGGAAGCCGAGATCGGTGAGACCCAATTCCCTGTAGAACTCGGCATAGCGGCAGCGCGTCACGTTGAAGTCGAGATGGTCGTCCGATTGATCGAGAACCTTGACCTCCAGGCTGCCGCCGCCGGCCCAGACCTCCTGCGCCACCTTGCGCAACGAGGCGATCGATTGTCCGTAGCTGTCCGCCCACCGCGCGCCGTCCTCGGCGGCGAGCTTGCGGATGGTCGCGTCGACGACCTCGCGCGCGGCCTCCTCGCCGTATTTTTCGCGCAAGGCCTGAATGAACGGGATCAGGACGCGCCCTTCGATCTTGCGGCGCTGCAAGTGGGAAATGGCAACTTCGTTCGCATCAACCATGGGGAGCCTCGCTGGCGGGATGGCCGTCTCACCATCTCATGCGGCCAAAACCGCGGCGGATCAAACCGGTTTTGCGTCCCTGACCTTGCCCGGACCGGCCGGCTGCCGGGAGCCCTCGCCTCGGTCAAGTTCCTCCGGGAATGGCTGACGGCCCGGAAACCCACTGGCTGCCCCCTCCCCGGCGCGGTAAGGTTCCAGCATGACGGTCACAGATATTGCAAGCAGGACCTACAACCACAGCTGGCGGCTGGACCCGATCGTCCGCAGCCTGCTCGATACGGATTTCTACAAACTGCTGATGGTGCAGATGATCCGGGAGTTTTACCCGGATCAGAAGGTCACCTTTTCCGTCATCAACCGCTCCCGTCATGTGCGCCTCGCCGAGATCATCGACGAGCAGGAGCTGCGCGCGCAGCTCGACCATGCGCGCACCATCCGCTTCGCCAAGAAGGAATTGATCTGGCTTGCCGGCAACACCTTCTACGGCAAGACCCACATGTTCGAGCCGGACTTCATCAACTGGCTCGCCGAGTTTCGCCTGCCGGAATACGAGCTGCGCAAGGTGGACGGACAGTACGAGCTGCATTTCCACGGGCCGTGGACGCACACCACGATGTGGGAAATCCCCGCGCTCGCCATCCTCAACGAACTGCGTTCGCGCGCGGCGATGAAGGGACAGGGACGCTTTGCGCTCGACGTGCTCTATGCCCGCGCCAAGGCGAAACTCTGGAGCAAGGTCGAGCGGCTGCGCAAGCTCGACGGCTTGCGGCTTTCCGATTTCGGCACGCGGCGGCGTCACGGATTCCTGTGGCAGCGCTGGTGCGTCGAGGCGGTGAAGGAGGGCCTCGGCCCCTCGTTCACCGGCACCTCGAATGTCCTGCTCGCGATGGACAATGATCTCGAGGCGATCGGGACCAACGCGCATGAGCTGCCGATGGTGGCCGCCGCGCTCGCCAACGACGACGAGGAATTGCGCTGGGCGCCCTACCGCATCCTCGATCAATGGGCCCACACCTATGGCGGCAACCTCCTGATCGCGTTACCCGATGCCTTCGGCACCAAGGCCTTCCTGCGCGACGCGCCGGAATGGGTCGCCGACTGGACCGGCTTCCGCCCCGACAGTGCGCCGCCGATCGAGGCCGGCGAAGAGATCATCAAATGGTGGAAGCAGAAGGGCCGCAACCCGAAGGAAAAGCTCCTGGTGTTCTCCGACGCCATGGATGTCGGTTCGATCGAGGAGACCTATCACCGCTTTTCCGGCCGCGTGCGGCTGTCCTTTGGCTGGGGCACCAACCTCACCAATGATTTCGTCGGCTGCACGCCGGACGGATCGGTCGACCTCAACCCGATCTCGATCGTCTGCAAGGTGACCTCGGTCGACGGACGCCCCGCGGTGAAACTCTCCGACAATCCGGAAAAGGCGACAGGCAGCCCGTCCGAGATGGAGCGTTACCTGAAGGTGTTCGGCGATGCCGGCAGGGTGCGCACCGCCGTCGTGGTGTGATCTTAGGCGGCGCTGTACCCTCCGTCGACCACATGCGATGCGCCGGTCATGAAGGAGGCCTTGTCCGAGCACATCCAGACCACCGCTTCGGCGATTTCCTCCGGGACGCCCAGACGCTTAACCGGCACCTTCGCCATGATCTCGTCGAAGCGTTCTTCCATCGTCTCTTTGGTCATCGGCGTCCGGATGTAACCGGGATTGACGCAGTTCACCCGGATGCCGTCCTGGGCGTATTCGATCGCAGCGCTTTTGGTCAGGCCGACCACGCCGTGCTTGGCCGCGACGTAGTGCGCCGACGTGGCAAGGCCGATCAGACCTGCGATCGAGGCCGTGTTGACGATCGCTCCGCCCTCGCCCTGCGCCAGCATTTGGGTGAGTTCATGCTTCAGGCAAAGGAATACGCCCATCAGGTTGATCGAAAGCATTTTCGCGACGGATGATTGCGCCAGTTCATGCGTGCGCTGACCGGGCGGGCCGACCGAACGCCCCGCAACCCCCGCATTGTTGAACGCGCAATCGATGCGACCGAACGCCGAGACCGTGCGCGCCACCATATTCGCCACATCCGCTTCCTCCGCAACGTCGCCGGCGATCGCGATTCCCTGCCCGCCGGCCGCATTGATCAGGGCCACGGTCGCCTCGATGCCTTGCTTTGAGAGATCGGACACGGCGACGCGCGCCCCTTCCCGCGCCATCGCCACGGCGGTCGCCCGCCCGATGCCGGACGCGCCGCCGGTCACCAATGCAACTTTGCCGTCCAGGATGCCTGCCATGAGAGTTTCCCTTGTGCCCGCAATTTTCCATTGCGTGTGATTGAGCTCGGCATTCTGAGGGAAATTCAATCGAGATCAAGCTCGGCCACGTCGCCGCGCACGGATATCGCGTCTTCGTCGCCGATGGCGGACTGGTGTCGTACGGGATCGACGCGGCCGAGCAATCCCGGCAAGCTGCCGGTTACATCGATCGCATCCTCAAGGGAGAGAAGCCGGCCTCTCTGCCGGTGCAGCAGCCGACCAAGTTCGAGCTGGCGATCAACCTCAAGACCGCGAAGGCGCTCGGCCTCGACATATCAGCGACCATGCTCGCGAACGCTGATGAGGTGATAGAATAAATGCGCCTTTGCAGGAGCGCGCGTTGGGCTGCAAAGATCCCCCGATCCGTAAGCTGTTCTTCGAACGCCGACCATTTGCCCCAGCCCGCAATGCGCGCTGCTTGCACCCGAGACCGAACGCGAGCCGGGCTCATGGCTGCATGAACCCGGTCGCCAACTCCGCCGTCAGGACGCCCGCACGCTGATCCGGTCGAATTGCGCCTTCTGTTCGTCGCTCAGCGAACCATAGAATTTCGTGAGCGCGGCCTGCGTCGTGTCCAGCGCCTTCAACATGGCCTGGAGGCGATCTTCCATCGCCGCGAGACGTCCGGTCGGCGTCAGGCTCTCGTCCGGCTGGCATTTCGCCTGCAGGATCTTCGCCGACTCCGCGGTCGCCTCGTCCAGCGCCTTCAGCTCCGCATCCTGGTCGCGGCTCAGGTGCAGCGTACGCTGGATCCGGTCGATCGGCAGTCCGCTTTTGGCACCTTCCTGTCCCTTGCAAAGCCGCACGAGATCGGCGCCGCGCTGCGGCTTCGCCGCCTGCTCGCTTTGGTCGATCGCGATGAAGCGCTCGCGCTGCTCGTCGCTCAGCGACTGATAGAACCTGTCGAGCGCGGGACGCACGACCTCGACCGCCCTGAGCATCGCATCCACGCGCGAGCGCATCGCGGCAAGCCGGCCCGTCGGCGTGCTCGGCAGTTCGGTCGGACAGGCCTGCTGCATGATGTCGACGGCCTTGACCGACGCCGCCTTCAGCGCATCGAGCAGGTCCTGCTGCTTCTGATCCGGGCCCACCTGCTGCGCGATCTTCTGGATCGCGAAGTTCGTCACGCCCTTGGCCTCGCCCGAACAAATGCGCTCGGCGCCGGCGGATGGCGCGGCATTGCCGCCGCCCGAATTCGTTGCGCGGTCATAGGCGCGCTGCGAGGCGGGAGTGCCGGCATAGGCGTAGGCATCTTCCGCCGCATAATATTCCGGCGCATAGCCGCCATAGATGCCGGCGAAGACATCGTCATAGGCGTAGGGCCAGAAGGTGTCATAGGCATAAGGCGAGAAGGTGTAGTCGACAAAGTCGTTATAGGCATACGGCCAGAACAGCGGGCCGACGAAACCGATCACGATACCGGCGTGCCGATGATGACCGCGATCGTGCAGGGCCGATTGCATGAAGCGGCCACGGAAGGTCAATTGCGGAGGCACTTCTCCCCCGCCCCTCCTTGCCATTCGCTGATCGGCAAATACCGGATTTCGGATGATCGGTGCGCGGCGTTGCTCGAGGCGGCTTTGCTCGGTACGGCCCTCATTGGCGCGCGGACCAACCCTGCCGACCGTCTCGTGGCCGGCGGATGCAGGCCCTTGCCGCTCGGCGGCGTTGCCACCGGGAGCAGATTTCGAGCCCTCCAACGCGTGTTGACGGGATTCAGGCGCATTGGGCGATCCCGCGGCGCGCCGGTTGAGCTCGCGCGCTCCGGCATTTTCGTCGCCGCCATGGCGCGGACCACCGGATGCAAATCTTCCGCGCTCCGGCCTGCCCCTTTCGCGAGCAATATCCGGCGTGGCGCGATGAGGTGCGGCCTGGCCGGCCGAGAACCGTGGCCCGCCACCATGCGGGATCGCCATGTTCCGCGACGGTGCTGCGATATGGGGCGTGGCCATGCGCGGTGCGGCCACATGTGGCGGCGGCGCGGCCATGCGTGGAGCTGCCATGTGGGGCGCCGGCGCTGCCATCCGGGGCGGAGCGGATATATGGGGCATGGCTGGTGCGGCATGTGGCATCGCCGGAGCCGGGCGCGCCGCAGCGGCGGGTGCGCCGCCTCGCCCGCCGCCGTGCGGCGGATCGGCCAGCGCAGCAGTGGTTGAGAGAGCAAGGACGGAAACCGCAGCCATCGCTGCGCGGCGCAAATGCAACGACATCACCAAACTCCGCAACGAGACATTTAAATTGAAATGCGCATGTGACCGCCGTGTTCCCGGTCCTGATTGCGAGAAATCGCCGCGGATGGCGGCGGTTGGCCCGAATCCGGCCGCCCCTTCTCCCGCTCACGAAAACGTCATTAACCCTCGCCTTCAGGTCGAAAAATCCGGTCCGGAATCGCGGGAATAAACCCCGCCCTCTCCCAATCACGTCGTCGGTACCCAATCAGGGATCCCATGGAGAGAGCGCGATGAGCGACCACGATCACAACCACAATGATGACGAACGCGGCGTCAGCCGCCGCAAGGTGCTGGAATGCATGACCTGGGCCGGCACCGGCGTACTCTGGACCATCACCGGCGGCGTGCCCCATTCGCTGGGCCTCGTCGAGTCCGCGAATGCCGCGGAACCCGCCGGCATGACCTTCCTGCAGATCTCCGACAGCCATGTCGGCTTCGACAAGCCGGCCAACCCCAACGCGCTCGGCACGCTGGAAGAGGCGATCAACAAGATCAACGCGATGCCGAAGAAGCCGTCCTTCATGATCCACACCGGCGACATCACGCATCTGTCGAAGGCCGCCGAGTTCGACAATGCGGACCGCATCATCTCGCAGGCCAAGCTCGACGTGCACTACGTGCCCGGCGAGCACGATTTCCTCGACGAGGAGATCAAGTTCTACAAGGAGCGCTACGGCAAGGGCACCAAGGGCCCCGGCTACTACTCCTTCGACGCCAACGGCGTGCACTTCGTCGGCCTCGTCAATGTCGTCGACCTCAAGGCCGGCGGCCTCGGCAATCTCGGCGCCGATCAGCTCGCCTGGCTCGCCGACGATCTGAAGGGCAAGTCGAAGTCGACGCCGGTCGTGGTGTTCGCCCACATCCCGCTTTGGACGGTCTATCCGGAATGGGGCTGGGGCACCGAGGACGGCGGACGCGCGCTGGAAATGCTGAAAGGCTTCGGCTCCGTGACCGTGCTCAACGGCCACATCCACCAGGTGATGCAGAAGGTCGAAGGCGCCGTCACCTTCCATACCGCACGCTCGACCGCCTTCCCGCAGCCTGCGCCCGGCACCGCCCCCTCGCCCGGCCCGATGAAGGTCGAGGACGCGAAGCTCCGCAGCATGCTCGGCATCGCCAGCATCAACTTCAAGCAGAACGATCAGAAACTCGCGATCATCGACACGCCGCTCGCCGGCTAAGGGAATTACCGAAATGACTGGAACTGCTCTCCGCAGCCTCGATTTGCGCAGCCTTGCCTTTAGCCTCGTCATGGCTGCGGCCATGCTCCTGCAGCTCGGCAGCGCCCGCGCGCATGCCGAGGAGGCCAAGGTGACGATCGACAACTTCACCTTCTCGCCGGTCGAGGTGAAGGTGAAGGTCGGCGACACCGTCACCTGGACCAACCACGATGACATCCCGCACACCGTGGTCTCCGCGGGAAAATTCCGCTCCAAGACGATGGATACCGACAACGCCTTCTCGTTCACCTTCACTTCCGCGGGTGACTACAAGTATTTTTGCTCGCTGCATCCGCACATGACCGGGATGATCAAGGTTGAGTAACAGCCAAATCCAAGGCATCACCATAGCGCCCGGCCAGTGGATTCCCACCGGCCGGGCAAACCCACTTCCTGCCAAGGTCGGGCAAGCAGCGATGCCGAATACCACAGAGGACGACCCCGAGCGGGCGCGGCGCTTTCGCGAGGCGGCGCTGCCGCATCTGGACGACGTCTACACGCTCGCGCGCTATCTCCTGCGCGACGCCTCCGACGCGGAGGACGCGGTGCAGGAATGTTACCTGCGCGCGTTGAAACATTTCCACACCTATCGCGGGCCGGCGATGAAGCCGTGGCTGTTCGCGATCCTGCGCAACGTCTGCCGCGCCGAATATGCAAGGCGCGCCGGCGCGCCGAAGACCGTCCTCGACGACACGCCGGAGGCGGCCGAACAGACGCCGATGTGGCACGAGGAACAGCAGACGCCGGAAGCCGAGATGATCCGCGAGCGCGACGCTTCGGCGATCAGGCGGATGGTCGACGCGCTCGCCGAGCCCTTCAAGGAGACCTTCGTATTGCGCGAAATCAATAATCTTTCGTACCGCGAGATTGCGGATGCGGTGGGCGCGCCGGTCGGCACCGTGATGTCCCGCCTCGCGCGCGCCCGCGCCATGCTGCGCTCGGCGTGGCTGGCGGAACAGGAGCAAGCAAGATGACCTGCGACGACGCTGAAATCCTTCTTCACGCCCTGATCGACGGCGAGCTTGACGCCTCCCATGCCCGCGAGGTCGAAGCCCATATCGAGACTTGCCCGCGCTGCACCGCCGAGCTCGCCGCCTATCGCAAAATGCACGAGGCGATGGCGAAGGCCGATTTGCGCTACACCGCGCCCGCCAGCCTGCGCCAGCGCATCGACGCCGCGCTGCCGAAGCCGGCAGCGACGGCGTCGAACGTCACGCCGCTTGCGAGCCGCCGCTCCGTGCTGCGCGGCTTTGCGCTGGGCTCGGCGGTATCGGCGCTGGCCGCCACCCTTCTCGTCGCCGTCGTGGTCCGCCATGACGATCAGCAGATGATCGAATCCGAGATCGTCTCCGCGCACCTGCGCTCGCTGCAGCCCAATCATTTGATCGACGTGGTCTCCACCGACCAGCACACGGTAAAACCCTGGTTCAACGGCAAGCTCGACGTGTCGCCGCCGGTGATCGACCTGACCGCGCAGGGTTTCACCCTGATCGGCGGCCGGCTCGACTACGTCGATGCCCGCGCCATCGGTGCGGTCGTCTACAAGCGCCGCGCGCATGTGATCAACCTGTTCGTGGCGCAGACCTCAAACGCCACGCATCGGCCGGCGAAGATCGAGACCATCCAGGGCTTCAACATCCGCCGCTGGAGCGACCGCGGCCTGAACTACTGGGCGGTCAGCGACATCGGCACCGACGAGCTCGCCGAGTTCGGCGACAAGTTCGAGGCGGCCGTGGAGAACAACAAGGAAGGCTAACTCATACCGCCGTCATTGCGAGGAGCGATAGCGACGAAGCAATCCATCGTTCAGCGGTCGCGGTATGGATTGCTTCGCTGCGCTCGCAATGACGGGTGCGGACAGCTTCGCGCTTCGATGAAGCCGACGATTTACCGACGAGACGCTACGCCGACTTCCTGACCGCGTTGTCGACCAGCGTCTTGCCGAGCGACCAGATCGCGCCGGGCACCTTATGGCTGCCGGCGATGACGGCATCGAACGCCGTCTCGATCCATTTGCAGTCTTCGTCGGTGATGGTGAGCGACGGCAGGAGCTTGATCGTATGGCTGCCGTGGCCGGCGACTTGCGTGAGGATCTTGTGATCCTTGAACAGCGGCACGGTGATGAGCTGGCAGAACAGGCCCTTGTTCGCCGTCTCCAGCACGTTCCACGACGCCTTCAGCCGCAGCGATTTGGGCGGGCCGAATTCGACACCGATCATCAGCCCCTTGCCGCGGACCTCTTTCAGCAGCTCATAGCCCGGCACCATGCGCGTCAGTGCAAGCCGAAGCTCGGCACCGCGCTTGGCGGCCTGCTCGACCAGCTTCTCGGCCTCGATCACCTCCAGCGTCGCGATGCCCGCCGCCATCGCGAGATCGTTCTTCGCAAAGGTCGAGCCGTGCACGACGGCGCGATCCATTTGATTGAATATCTTGTCGAAGATGCTTTTTCGCGTCAGCAGCGCGCCGACCGGCACGTGCCCGCCGGACAGCGCCTTTGCCAGCAACACCATGTCGGGCTCGACATTCCAGTGCTCGATCGCGAGGAAGCGCCCGGTGCGCCCGATGCCGGTCTGGATCTCGTCGGCGATGAAGAGCGTGCCGTATTTCTTGCAGAGCGCGGCCGCGCCCGGCAGGAATTCGTCGGTGGGCATGTTGACGCCCTTGCCTTGGATCGGCTCGACGATGAAGGCGGCCACCTGGCGCGACGACAGCGCCTGCTCGAGGGCTGCGAGGTCGTTGAAGGGAATCGCGGTGCATCCCGGCAAGAGCGGCTCGAAGCCGGAGCGGAAATTCACGTCGTCCGTCAGCGACAGCGCGCCATAGGACAGGCCATGGAAGGAATGCGCGCAATGCACGATGCCGGGCCGCCCCGTCGCGCCGCGCGCGAACTTGATCGCGGCTTCGACCGTCTCCGCACCGGAATTGGCGAAAAACACCTTGTCCAGATATGGGACATATCTCAAAAGGCGCTCGGCGAGCACGCCCGCGAGCGTCGAGACGTCGAGTTGCACGAGATTGGGCAGGTCGGCATCAAGCACGCTTTTCAGCGCCTCGCGCAGCGAGGGATGGTTGCGGCCAATCGCAAAAACGCCAAATCCGCTCAGTAGGTCAAGATAGCGGACATCATCGCGATCGTAGAGATATTGGCCTTGCCCCTTCTTGAACCCGACGTCATATCCGATGGTCTTAAGAACGCGTACCAGTTGCTCGTTCAGGTGGCGCGCATGCATGGAACTGCGCTGTGCCTGCCGCTGCACAAACATCTCGGAAACGTCCAGATTGGAACTTAGCATCCGCTACATACTTCGGTTGATGGCCTTTTTCGTCAACTGAAAACGCCCAATGCGGCGTTTTGCCCTTATTCGCACCATCAACGCAAGCACAGGTTTGAACCATGTTGCACTGCCCACGAAACCTCGTGAAATCTGCCGTTCTTTTCTCCATTTTATTACCGGCAACTTACGCAACCTCGGCTCTGGCGGCCGACCCGACGGGCGACTGGCTGGTCGCCGACGGCGTCGCCAATATCCGGGTCGCACAATGTAACGGCAGCATGTGGGGGGTGGTGGCCTGGGAGAAACAGCCCGGCGGCCGCGACAGCAACAATCCCGATCCCGCAAAGCAAAGCAGGCCGACGATCGGCATGCCGATCCTGCTGGACATGAAGAAGAAGCCGGGCGCCGATTCCTGGGAAGGTCAAGTCTACAACGCCAAGGACGGCCAGACCTACTCGTCCTCGATCACGCCGATCGACGCCGACCATCTCGAGATCAAGGGCTGCGTGCTCGGCTTCCTCTGCGGCGGCGAAACCTGGACGCGCGTGGCTCCGCCGATCCCCTCGAGCCCCACCAACAGCATGGCCAAGGGCACACCAAAGGCAGCAGCGCCGAAGACGGCTGCGACTGCACCTCCCGCCGCGCCGAAGACCACGGGGACTGCTACCGCCGCAGCCAAGGGCAAACCTCAGACCGCCGACACCGTCGGCGATATCTGCCTACTCCCCGATATCGCGCGGTTTGCCCATTAGCGCGGGCTGGAACAGCAGCACGGCCGCGAGGGTGGTGACGAGCGAGAGCGCAAGCAGCTTGCCCATGCTCGACGTGCCGGGATGGCTGGAGAGCCATAGGCTGCCGAACGCGGTCGCCGTCGTCAGTGCGCTGAAAAAGATCGCGCGCGTGAGAGAAGACTGCAGCAGGTTCGTCCTGCCCGATCGCCATGCCACGATGTAGTAGATCTTGAAGGCGACGCCGATGCCGAGCAAGAGCGGCAGGGCGACGATGTTGGCGAAATTCAGCGGCAGGCCGATCAGCACGCAGATTTCCATCGTGACCGCGCCGGCGACGAGCAACGGCACCAGCGTCATCAGCACGTCGGTGAACCGCTTCAGCGTGATCCAAAGCAGAATGCCGATCACGAGCAGCGCGTAGATGCCGGCGTGGATGAAGGCCGCAACCACCGTATCGCCGGACTTGAGGATCGACACCGGACCGCCGATCGCGGTGGGTTCGGCCTTCAGCACCGCGGTCGCAAACCGGCGCAGATTGTCGTTGTCGTTGGGATCGCCCTTCGGCAGCACCTCGACGCGCATCAATCCGTCCTTGGCCTTCCAGCCGCGCAGCAGCACTTCAGGCAAATTCTGCAGGGTGACGGGCCCGGCCTGCATCGCGTTCTTCAACTGATCGAGCACGATCTTGAGCGGAACGACGAAGATCGCCTGCGCCTTGTTGCGCGTGGCCTCGTTGGAATTGGCGAGCTTCTCCAGCGCATCCGCGAGCCGCTTCGAGGCGACCGCGCCCGGCCCCTTGCCGTCGCCGGCCGTCCGGCGCAGGCTTTCGACCGAGCTCTTGAGCGAATCGACATTCTCCTGATCCGACGGCGGTGCGTCGATCGAATCGGGATTGAGCGCGGGATTGAGCACCTTCGCCGCCTGCGCGATCAGCTTCAGTTTCGCGGGCTGATCCGCGGGCACGAAACTGTCGAGCGACTGCACGCGCAGCACTTCGGGCAGCTTTTCGAGCTTCGCCTCGATTTTCCTGGCGTCCTCTTCCGAGTGCGTCAGCACGTTGATCGCGTTGGCGCCGGTGTTCGGATCCTTGCGCAGATCGAGGAAGGTCGCGATCGACTCGGCCTTCGGATTGCGAAGGTTCATCGGGTTGAAGTCGAATTTCATGAAATAGAGCAGCGGCAGGCCGGCGATCGCAATCGCGAGCGTGCCGCCGACGATGGCGACGCGATGATCCTCGAGGAAGCGGTCGACCGGCGCGAGGAAGGCGTAGCCGACAGGCTCGCTCTCGCCGGGCGGGTTGATCAGCCTCAGGAGCGCGGGCAGCACGGTGATGCTGGAGAGAAACGCAATCGCCATGCCGGCGCCGGCGATCTCGCCGAGCTCGGAAATGCCCTTGTAATCGGTCGGCAGGAAGCACAGAAAGCCCGCCGTGATCGCCATCGCGGCGAGCGACAGCGGGACGGCGGCGCGGCGCGCAGCCTCCTCCAGCGCCTCGACCAGATTGTCGTTCTTGAAGCGCTCCGAACGGTAGCGGACGCTGAACTGGATGCCGAAATCGACACCGAGGCCGACAAACAGCACGGCAAACGCGATCGAGAGCAGGTTCAGCGAGCCCACGAGCCACAATCCGACGGCGGTTGTGATCGACAGTCCGATGAACAGGTTGAGAAACACGACGAAGATGATCTTCGCCGAATGCAGCGCAAGCCAGAGAATGATCAGAACCACGACGACCGTGCCGATCCCGTTGAAGATCGCGCCTTCCTGCACGGTCGAATATTCCTCATTGGCGATCGGGATCGGTCCGGTCAGCCGCACGCGCGCCTGGTATTTGCCGGGGAAGTCGAGGTCGGCGGCGGCCTTGCGGATCGCGTCGGTTGCATCCTTGCCGGGCTCGAGCGCGCTGTAGTCGATCACTGGCTTGAATTCGATGAAGGCGCGCTTCTCGGAGTCGGAGAGCGGCTGGTCGCTGGTGAGCTCGCGCCAGGAGAAATTGGCGGTTCCCTTGTTCAGGACGTTCTCGACGGTCTGCGCGATCAGGCTGAAGGGACGCGCTGTGTTGTCGAGCTTGACCTCGCCGCGCTTGACGCCGGCAAGGCCGGTCTCGAGCGCCCCGGTCAGGCCGCGGATCGAGGGATCGCCCGCCATGATCTCGATCAGCGGCGCCGCCTTCTCGAACTGGCCGGAGAATTCGGCGACCTGCTGGGTCGGCAGGAACAAAAGACCGTTCTTCTCGAAGAACTCGCCCGAGCCGAGCGGTTGCATCGACACGAAGTTGGTCTTGTCGTCCTTCAGCTGTGCTTCCAGCGCCGCGGCGGCCGAGTTGGTCAGCTCGGGCGTCGGCGCCTCCACCACGGCCAGGATGGTGCTGTCACGATCAAACGCCTTGTCGAACTGCACGTCGCGCTGGCGCCAATCCAGCTTGTCCGAGATCAGCGTGTTGATGTCGGTGTTGATCACGAAATGCCGGGACGTGTAGTAGCCCGCCCCGATCGCAAGGGCGAGCCCGACCATCAGCGTGAGCGTGGCAAATCGGGTACACCCCTTGACTATCGAGACGACGATACTTGTCAGCACTTCTTTTCTTTCTAATGTTAACAGCCTGCCGGAAACGCCCGCTCGCTGGCGGAGTTCCATGGCCCGGGATAACCTTGTTTCCGAAGAGTTTTTCTAAAGGGGCACAGGCACATAGCGCGAAACGGGGCAGTTCCGGTAGGGTGGCTGTATAGCCGGGATTGTCGGGCGGTAAAGTGACGAACGAGTGAGGGATTAAAGGCTTCAATTTCGGGGACTTGCTGAGAAGTATCAAGATACCATCTGCTATGCCAGGCTCCCGGGAGCAACTCGGTTCCGGGGTGGTGCTGAGGGTTGTCTTTAAAGGCTTGCCTCCGCGGCCTTGGCGTAGCCGTCTTTTCTAACGGGTGGACTTTTCACACAAAGCCCTGTGTCTCCATGTGCTTACCGTGCTGGAGGTCACAATGCTGGTGCGGATATTGCGGATATCCTGTCGTCCGGGCGGTATCTGGGGACTGAAAGCGAGGCAACTTGAATAACGGACGTCCCATGGAAGTATTTTTGGCCCAACCGCGCGGCTTTTGCGCCGGCGTTGTACGCGCGATCGAGATCGTCGAGCGTGCAATCGAGAAATATGGTCCCCCGGTCTATGTGCGACATGAGATCGTGCACAACAAATACGTGGTCGAGAGCCTGAAGAATAAAGGCGCGATTTTCGTCGAGGATCTCTCCGAGGTACCGCCCAAGGCGGTCACCGTGTTCTCCGCCCATGGCGTGGCGCGGACGGTGGAGGAGGAAGCGGCCGCACGGGGCTTGCCGGTGCTCAATGCCACCTGCCCGCTGGTCACGAAAGTTCACAATCAGGGCAAGCGCTACATGTCGAAAGGGCGTTCCCTGATCCTGATCGGCCATGCCGGCCACCCCGAGGTCGAGGGTACCATGGGGCAGGTTCCAGGGCCCGTATTGCTGGTGCAAAGCGTTGAAGACGTTGCCGCTTTGACCTTGGCACCGGAAACCCCGGTCGCCTACATCACCCAGACCACGCTCAGCGTGGACGATACCAAGGACATCATCGCGGCTATTCAGGCCCGTTTTACAGATATTCAAGGTCCGGATATCCGGGATATCTGCTATGCGACACAAAATCGCCAGTCTGCGGTAAGGGACCTCAGCAAGCTCGTGGACGTTATCCTGGTGGTGGGCGCCGCCAATAGTTCCAACTCCAACCGGCTGCGCGAAATCGGCACGGAGGCCGGCGTCGCCAGCTACCTCATCGCCGACGGTAGTGAATTGAACCCGGATTGGCTGAAACACGCCAAAGCCGTCGGGATCACGGCCGGCGCTTCGGCACCGGAGGTTCTGGTCGACGACGTGATCGAGGCCCTCCGGCGGATCGGACCGGTCTCGGTTTCGGTGTTGCCGGGCCGGGAAGAAAACATCGAATTCCGTTTGCCTGCGGCGCTTGCCGCAGGCTGACGAACTCCACTTTGGGGACCAACAAGAAAGTACGCAATGGCTATACCGTTTTTCAAGGAACTGAGCATCGGCGGCTATCTGATCAAGCAGAAGCTGCTAGGCCGGAAGCGCTATCCGCTGGTGCTGATGCTGGAGCCTTTGTTCCGCTGCAATCTGGCGTGCGTGGGCTGCGGCAAGATCGACTATCCCGATGCGATCCTCAACCGCCGCATGACGGCGCAGGAATGCTGGGACGCGGCGGACGAATGCGGCGCGCCGATGGTCGCGATCCCCGGCGGCGAGCCGCTGATCCACAAGGACATCGGCGAGATCGTGCGCGGGCTCGTGGCGCGGAAGAAGTTCGTCTCGCTGTGCACCAACGCGATGCTGCTCGAGAAGAAGCTCGATCTGTTCGAGCCATCGCCGTATCTGTTCTTCTCGGTGCATCTCGACGGGTTGAAGGACCATCACGACAAGGCGGTGTCGCAGAAGGGCGTGTTCGACCGCGCGATCTCCGCGATCAAGGCGGCGAAGGCGCGCGGCTTCACCGTCAACGTCAACGCCACGATCTTCGACGGCCATCCGGCCGAGGAGATCGCGAAGTTCCTCGACTTCACGACCGAGCTCGGCGTCGGCGTGTCGATGTCACCAGGCTACGCCTATGAGCGCGCGCCGGACCAGGATCACTTCCTCAACCGCACCAAGACCAAGAAGCTGTTCCGCGACGTCTTCGCGCTCGGCAAGGGGAAGAAGTGGAATTTCATGCATTCCGGCCTGTTCCTCGACTTCCTCGCCGGCAACCAGGAATATGAGTGCACGCCGTGGGGCATGCCCGCGCGCAACATCTTCGGCTGGCAGAAGCCGTGCTACCTCTTGGGCGAAGGCTACGCCAAGACCTTCAAGGAGCTGATGGAGACCACCGACTGGGATTCCTACGGCACCGGCAAGTATGAAAAATGCGCCGACTGCATGGCGCATTGCGGCTACGAGCCGACGGCTGCGACCGCGGCGCTGAACAATCCGCTGAAGGCGATGTGGGTGGCGCTGCGCGGCGTCAAGACCACGGGCCCGATGGCGCCGGAGATCAATCTCTCCAAGCAGCGCCCGGCGCAGTACATCTTCTCGGCGCAGGTCCAGAAGAAGCTCTCGGAAATTCGCCGCGACGAGGCACTGGCCGCCCAGCACAAGACCGCGCAGCCGAAACCGACATCCACGGCCGCCTAGCCCCTCAAGGCACCGACAAAGACAAAACGGCCCGATCGCCAGGCGATCGGGCCGCTTTTTTGGGCAACAACCGTCAGATTTGCGCAGCAACGAGACCGTCGTGGCCGAGCAGGAAACCACGGCAGCCGCGCAGGCTCTTCAGCGCACGGTTGAAGTCGATGCCGGTGGAGACCAGGGCGCGCAGTGTCGTGGGATTCTGCATGAGGCCGTGGAAGATCTTGCGCAAGTCGACGTCGCCGTTCGGCTTGATCGCAGCCCGCGCCAGCGCCGGCAGCGCCCGGCTGGCAGGGTCGCTGATCACCCGCAACGCCGCAAAAGGAAGCCCGGCCTCGGCGGCATAGGCGGCCGCGATATGGCTCTCCATGTCGACGGCGGCAGCGCCCGTCTCCGAGCGCAGCGCCGCCTTGCAGGCCTGCGCCACCACCACCTCTTCGACACCCGCAAGGCCGCCCCTGACGATGCGGCGGCCGCCCATCGCAAGGGCTGCGATCTGGTCTTCAGCCAGGGAAAGACCGGCAAACCAGCGCGCATCGCCGGCCGTAACCTCGGTCGCGACCACGACATCGCCGGATTTCAGGGAGGGATCGAGCCCGCCCGCGACCCCGAAGGAGATCACGCCGCGGATGGTCGATGGATCGAATACGGTGAGCAGCGCGCGCAATTGCTGCGGATCGCTGGAGCTGCAGATGACGGCTTTTCCGGGCCCGGCAGCGATGCGGGCCTCCTGGACTAAGCCAGTCACAATCAGTATCGGCCGCGAGTCCACCAACTCCGCGGACGGGTAGTCCCCCCCCAAATTCACATTCCGACCCCTACCACCCTGCTGTTCGTGTTGTTCAAATTCCGGTACCGCGCCAGCGCCCAAAGCGGAAAGAACTTTGCATAGCCATGGTAGCGCAGGTAAAACACCCGAGGAAAGCCTGTTGCGGTGTAGCGCTGCTCGTCCCACAGCCCTTTTTCGTTCTGTGTTGCAATTAGGTACTTGACGCCCCGGGCAACTACGGGATTTCCGACCTCGCCCGCCGCCATCAGACCAAGCAAGGCCCATGCCGTTTGCGAGGCCGTGGACGGCGCCGGCTCCAATCCCTGGTAATCGAGGCGGTAGGACACCGCGTCCTCGCCCCAGCCGCCATCCTGGTTCTGGATCGAGATCAGCCACTCCACCGCTTTTCGCATCATGGGATCCTGATGGCTGACGCCCGCCGTGTTGAGCGCACACAGCACCGACCAGGTCCCGTAGACGTAGTTCAGGCCCCAGCGGCCATACCAGGAACCTTCGGCATGCTGGGTGCGGCGCAGATATTCGATCGCCGCCGCCACCTGCGGGTTGCCTTTGGTTTCGCCCAGTTGCGCCAGCATCGAGATGCAGCGCGCGGTGACGTCCTCGGTCGGCGGGTCGAGCAGCGCGCCGTGGTCCGAGAACGGGATGTTATTGAGGTAATATTCGAGATTGTTGACGTCGAAGGCCGCCCAGCCGCCGTCGTCGCTCTGCATGCCCTCGATCCATTCGCGGCCGCGGGCGATCGCGTCGTCATAATCGTGGCCGCCGGTCGCGCGCTGCATGCGATCCATCGACATCACCACCACCGCGGTGTCGTCGAGATCGGGATAATGGGCGTTGTTGTACTGGAAGGCCCAGCCGCCGGGCCGGACATCGGGCCGCTTCGCGGCCCAGTCGCCCTTGACATCGAGGATCTGCTTCGGGACCAGCCAGTCGAGCCCCCTCTTCGCCGACGCCATGGCCGCCTCGTCGCCCGCTTCCATCATCGCATGCGCGGTCAACGTCGTATCCCACACCGGCGAGACGCAGGGCTGGCAGTAAGCCTCATGCTCGCCGATCACGAGCAGCTTGTCGATGCCGCGGCGCGTGACCGCGCGCGGCGGGAAATTCTCGTCCTTGCCGAGCACGTCGTACATCATCACGATATTGGCCATCGGCGGATAGATCGCGCCCATGCCGTCTTCGCCGTTCAGCCGCTCCTCGGTAAAAGCGAGCGCGGCGTCGATCGCGCGCTCGCGCAGCTTCCGGGGAAAGAACGGCTCGGCCACACGCAGCACGCTGTCGAGCGCGCGAAACAGCAGAAACCAGCCCCGGCTCTGGTGCGGCGCCTTGGCCGACAATCCGATTCCGCGCGGATCCTGCAGGAACAATTCGTCGATGCCGACGCCTTTCGGATTGCGCGCCCGCGGTTTCTTCACCGCCAGCACCATCAATGGCACGATGGTGGTGCGCGCCCAGTAGGAAATCTTGTTCAGGTGGAACGGCGACCACATCGGCAGCAGCATGATCTCGACCGGCAGCAGCGGCACGGCGCGCCACGTCAAAACGCCGTACATCGCCAGCGTAAAGCGCGTGAAGACGTTGCTGTTGATCGCGCCGCCGCGCGACAGGATCGCCTCGCGTGCGCGCACCATGTGCGGGGCGTCGATGGAATCGCCGATCATCTTCAGCGCGAAATAGGCCTTCACGCTGGCGCTCATGTCGAAGGCGCCGTCCTGCACCAGCGCCCAGCCGCCATGCGTGCCCTGCCGGCGGCGAATATAGTTGGCGATCTTGCCTTCCAGCACGGCATCGACGGGCTCGCCCAGATGATGGCGCAACAGCACATATTCGGCCGGTATGGTGTCGTCGGCTTCCAGCTCGAACACCCAGTGCCCGTCCTCGCGCTGGAAATCGCGCACCGCCCGCGACGCGGAGCTGATGCTCCGCACCAGGGCGTCGCCCGACTTGATCTCGTCTGCATGGCTGACGGACTGCATGACCTCGACCTCACTCACAAATGATCGCCTGCGCTAGCGCATGGCGAGGACCAGATCGGCGGCGCGGTCTCCGGACCGTACCGATCCCTCGATAGTCGCCGGCAACCCGGTATCCGTCCAGTCGCCCGCGAGGAACAGATTCTTGAAAGCCGTCACGGCGCCTGGCCGCAGCGCGTTCTGCTCGGGCGTTGCCTCAAATGTGGCGCGGCGCTCGCGCACGATCTGCCAGGGCGGCAACTCGCCGCGGACGCCCGATGCCTTGCAGACATCGGCCCAGATCGCATGCGCAAGCTCCTCGCGCGGCATGTCGATGAGGCGGTCGCCATTGCTGATGGTGACCGAGAGCCGCTGCGGGAACGCGAACAGCCATTCCACGAGGCCTCCGACCACGCCGAGGATCGCCGGCGCGTTCGCCGGCGGATCGAAGCGGAAATGCGCGTTCACGATGGCGCGGAATTTGTTCGGCGTTTTCACGCCCGGCAGCAGGCTGGACGCAGCGCGCGGCGGCACGGCCATCACGACCGCTTCGTCGGGACCGATCGCGATGTCGCCGTCGCCACCGAACTTCAGTCCAGTCACCCGATCGCCCGCGCTCACGAACTGGCGTAGCTCATGGCTGAAGCGCACCTCTGCGCCCTTGTCCTGCAGCAGCTTGACGGCAGGCTCGATCAGGACCGAGGACAGGCCATCGCGGGCGATCAGCGGCCGGCAGGCCTGCCCGCCCGCGAGCAGCGTTTCCCGCACCACGGCGCCGGCAAGCCCGGCCGAACCCTCGGGCGGATCGACATTGAGGGCCGCGAGCAACAATGGCTGCACCAGCCGCTGATAGAGCGTGCCCTCGCAACGGATGGCATCGCCGACCTTGCGGCTGGTCGATGCCCACGCGAGCGGCGCCAGCTTGAGATAATCGAGCACGCCGGTGTCGGGAACGCGGCGGCTTTCATCGAGCACCCAGAGCGGCAGCCTGGAATCGCCGAGATCGAGCAGCCAGCGCTGGCCGGACGCGATATCGACAAACGAAAATTGCGCCACCTTCGGTCCGACCAGTCCCGCCTCGGTGCCGATCGAGCGCGCATAGGCCACCGCATGATGGTTGCCCGACAGCAAGAGATGATTGCCGTTGTCGATGGTGAGGTTGGTTGCCGCGTCGAAATAGGAACGGCAGCGGCCGCCCGCGGTTTGCGTGGCTTCGTGAACCCGCACGCGATAGCCCGCATTGGCGAGCCGCACGGCGGCGGAAAGGCCGGAGATTCCGGCGCCGATAATGTGAACGGTCTTTTGCATCAGATGAAAGCGTACCGGAAGACGATACCAAGCCGAGTGATCTTGCTCACACGTACCGGAGCGCGCGGCGCCGCGAATCCGCGCGCCAGCAACAGGTCCAGGATCGCGCGATAATATTTGCCCATGATGCGCGGCGCGCGCACCGCGCGGCGCCTGTTGCGCGCCATGATCTCGTCGGCCTTGGCGAAATGCACCTTCGCGCGCTCGGCCAGCGGAAAACAGACTTTTGGCAACGCGCGGTCGGCAACTACCCGCGCCGGATCATTGGTGGTTATGCCGGCGAGCAGCAGGCTCTCGCGCGGCAGATAGAGCCGGCCCAGTGTTGCGTCCTCGTCGATGTCTCGCAAAATGTTGGTCAGCTGCAGCGCGCGGCCGAGGTGATGCGCCAGCAGGACACCATCCTCGCGCGGCATGCCGAACACGTTCACCGAAAGCCGCCCGACGGCGCTTGCAACGCGGTCGCAGTAGAGATCCAGGGTGGCCATGTCGGGCGCGCGGATATCCTGCGGCACGTCCATTTCCATGCCGTCGATGATGGCGATGAAATCCTCGCGCTGCAGGTCGAATTTCTTCAGGGAAGCGACGTAGTCGCGCAGATGCGGCGGCGGATCGCCGCGATAGAGCGCATCGATATCGTCGCGCCATTGCTGCAGCGCTGCCAAACGCTCCGGCCGCGGTGCATCGGAATCGGCGATATCGTCCACCTTGCGGCAGAAACTGTAGATCTGGAACATCGCCTCCCGCTGCGCCGCCGGCAAGATGCGCATCGCAGAGTAGAACGAACTGCCGGACGCAGTGTTTGCGTGGTTCGCCTCCGGGCTTGCTGCTTCCAGCGTCATGCGCCTGCCGCAGGTTTGGAGACGGGGTGCAGGCCCACGGCGCGGCGCATCATCTCGCCGCCAATGCCTGCGAGACTTTGGCCGAGCAGTTCGAGCGGCGACAGATGCACGCGTTCGCTCAGGGGATCGCGCGCTTTCAGCATGCGAACGATCTTGTCGGCGAAAGACTGGATCACCGAGATCTCGACCCCAAGCCGCAAATCCTTCACCTCGGCGCTCAGGGACTTGCTTTCATTGAGCAGGCTTTCCGTCCGCACTGCAAGCGCCTGCAGGCATTGCAACAGCGGCGCGGGGGACTTCGCCTCACCCAGCATCTCGACGGTGGCGCCACTCGCTGCCAGCGCGTCGCGCGGAAGATAGACGCGGTTGAGGTTCTTGTAGTCCTTGGCGCAATCCTGCAGGTGATTGTTGACCTGCAAGCCGGCGCAGAGCGCATCCGACGCGGCCCAGGTCGAGGTGGCTTCGCCGTGCACGTCGAGCATGAAGCGTCCGACCGGCATCGCCGAGTAACGGCAATAGTGGATCACCTCGTCCCAATTCTCGTAGCGCAGCTTGGTGACGTCCATCCGAAACGCGATCAGCACGTCCTGGGCATGGCGCGGCGACATCCCCCGCTCCGCCAGCGCCTGATGGAGACCCGCGGCCTCTTTCTGCGTCTCGCCCTTGCCGAGCAGCTCGGCCTCGAGCAGATCGAGATAGCGAAGCTTCTCGTCGGGCGAAAGGCTCGCATGGTCGGCGATATCGTCGGCGGTGCGGACGAAATTGTAATAGGCAAGAATCAGCGCCCGGTGGCGCGGGTGGATGATCCACGACGCCACCGGAAAGTTCTCGTCGCGGTGAGTCTTGCCGGATCGCAATTCGGCTGCGGTGGTCATCGGGAACTGGCGACTGACAGGTTTCTGGGCGTGTTCCATATAGGGGAAGACGCCACTAAAACCAATGCCGTCTACGCCCTGCCGCGATCCGGCGAGGCGCGCTTACTGCCCGTGGCTCTTGAGCACCTGGTCGCAGGCCGGTGTTATCTTGGCGCGATTCTGCTGCAGGCAGGACAGGATGACGAGATCGCCCTGATCGATCACGGGACGGCAGAAACGCTGCACGTCGCGCGTACAGGCTTTCTGTTCCTCAGGCGTACCGCCGCGTTGTCCTTGGGCAAAGGCTTCGGTGGAAGCGGCAAGCGACAGCAAAGTAAGAGCCAGGAGAGTTATACGCATCGTAGTCCTTCATTCTGACAACAAAGAAATCCGCCGGGGAATCGCGTGGAGGTATCACCGACACAGCCTGTCCAGGTGCGAGCGCCGCGAGCGACCGTCACCTCACAAGCGCCGGAAAATGCGGCCAAATTAACGATGGCCGGAGCATTCCTCCCTGGCGCTTCGAGAGGGTGTTAATTGGCACATACAAGCTTTTGATACTAGGACATTATTTGCCGCAGCGATTTTTCGTCAATGACCTGTTGCAAGCCTGCACTCCTACCCCTTACATCATGGCCGAAAGCAGTTCGGACTTGCAGGTTTCGCAAGGCGGAACCTGCATTTGCCAATGTTGTTGACGGACAGGCTTCCGAGCGTCGCCGGGCGGCGGAGCCCTTTGTCATTTGAACCTAACACTGTACGGCGACACTAAACCTTCGATGCGGCGCGACGTTTGTTCCTCAAAACGTCATTTTGAATGGGAAAACTCGATATGAAACTGTTTGGCTCCAGTCTGTTTGGACAGGCGATCACGGCTGCCGGTGTCGGCGCTGCGCTGATGTTGTCGGTGTCGGCTGGACAGTCCCAGTCCTCGGGTCCGTTCGCCGGCTTCGACGGCGCGTGGTCGGGCACGGGCACGGTTGTGCTGTCCGACGGCTCGAGCGAGCACATCCGCTGCAAGGCAGACTACAAGGTCAACGGCACGGGCAAGGGCCTGAAGCAGGCGCTGCACTGCGCCAGCGACAGCTACAAGTTCGACCTGACAAGCGACGTCACCTCGAACGGCGACCGCATCTCCGGCAACTGGAGCGAAGCCAGCCGCAACATCTTCGGCAACCTGCAGGGCACTGCCGGCAGCGGCCAGATCGAGGTCTTCGTCGAGGCCAACGGCTTTGCCGCCAACCTGACGCTGCGCACCAACGGCAACAAGCAGACGGTGCAGATCTCGTCCAAGGGCGAAATCCGCGGCGTGAACATCACGATGGTGAAGGGCTAAGCCCTCCTCCCCGCGTCGATCGGCATCGAAAATTCGAAAGCCCCGGCCCTGAGCATCAGGACCGGGGCTTTTGCTTGAGCGGAAGCAGCTTCAGCCGAGCGCGTTGCCGGTGCGTCCGCCGCGCAGCTTCTCGGAAAGATTGATCAACCACATCGCGGTCGGCCGCAGGATGAAGAGGTCGGCGACCAGCGCCGCGACCATCGAGAAGGCGCTGAGCCAGCCGAACATCCTGAGCGACGGCAGGTCCGAGAACACGGTCACGACCAAACCGCAGGCGAGCACCAGCGTGGTCAGGATCAGCGCCGGGCCCACCAGCACGGTCGCGCGTTCGACCGCGACATCGGAGGTGACGCCTGGCTTGCTCTCCAATCTCAGGCGATTGAGGAAGTGGATGGTGGCGCTAAGTCCGAGGCCGAACGACACGGTGAGCGCGACCACGCTCGCGAATTGCAGCCCCTCCCCCAGCAAATAGAGCAGCGTTCCCGACATCACCACCGGGAAGATGCCGGGCAGGATGCAGGCGAACGTCACGACCCAGGAGCGGAATGCGAGCCCGATGAAGATCGCGACCAGCGCGAATTCGACCGTGAGGCCGCGGTTCAGCTTCTCGATCATGCCGGCCGAGTTGCGCGCGGCGATGGCCGCAAGACCGGTCACGGCGATCTCGTAGCCGGGATGCTTCTGGCGCACCGTGTCCAATTCCGTATCGAGCTTGTCGACGACCGGCAGAAGCTGGCTGGAGTCGATGTCGGGCACGCGCCCAGCAACCACGACCGCATCCTGCTTGGCGTCGATGAATCGCCGGATCAGATGTTCAGGAATCAGGTTGATATATTCCTTGAGCGTCGCGACGTCGGTGGATCCGGCCTTTTCGGCAAGCCAGCGGCGCAGGCTTTCGACCGACCAGACATTGCCGACGCCGGCGGCTTTTTCGACCGTGGAGTGAACGTCCGCGATCGTCTGCAACGTTTCAGGCGAATAGAGCGATTCGCCCTTGGGAAACGTGATCAGCACGTTGACCGGATTGGCGCCCGTCAGCTTGGCGTCAAGGCGGTTGCTGGCGGCGACCGCCTGCCGCTTGTCCGGCACCTGGTCGGCCAGGCGATAGCGCGGCTGCAGATTGGCGTAGACGACGCCGAGCCCGGCAACCAGCAAAAGCGCGATCAGGCTGAACAGGCCCGGCCGGCTCACCATGCGTACAGCGATCCAGTAGCAGAAATTGCGCAGCGTCTGCACGCCCGCGTCCGCGCTCTGGAACTTGACGGCAAAGACCTTCTCGTTGCGCACGAACAGCACGCCAAATACCGGCACCAGCGACAACACCGCGATCAGCGCGATGATGGTGGCGGCAAGCCCCGCCTCGCCGAATTTGCGGATCAGGTCGGAATCGGAGAATTGCAGCGCGATGAACGAAATCCCGGCGGTGCCGTGGGTAAGCACGCAGGCCGGTCCGACCACGAGCACGGCGTTCTTGAAGGCCGTGAACTTGTCTTGCCCCGCGATCAGCCGGTCGCGTGCGGCAAACGTCAACTGCATGGAGTCGGAGAAGCTGATCACCATGATCAGCGGCGTCATCACGTTCAGGAACATGTTGAGGTTGAAATTCGCCCAACCGAGGCCGCCGAGCGCCAGCATGATCGCGATCATCGGCGGGAACGCGGCCACCACCATGAACGATATCTTGCGGAAGAAGATGATGGCGATGATGCAGCCGGCCAGGATGCCGAGGATGTTGTAGGTCAACCCGTCGCGCTCGACCGCGTTGCGGATTTCGAGCTGCATCACCGGCACGCCGGACAATTGCACGTTCAGCCCGGTATCGCCCATGTCTTCCTTGATCAGCTTGCGGATGTCGGCGATCGTCTTGGTGAGCTTGTTGGAGGACACCACCTGCGGGTCGAGCGACAGCACGATCAGCGCCAGCGTGCCGTCTTCCGACAACAGCTTGCCGCGGATGATCTCGTTGGCCTTCACGGTCTCGATGAACTTGGCGTAGTCGGCGCCCTCGGGCAGCTCAGCGGGGAACAGCGCCGCCGGCAGCTTGCCCGGCGCCGGCGACTGCCGCGCCGAGAACAGCGAGACCAGTCCGCGGGTGCCGTCGACGAGTTGCAGATCGGTGACGAAGTCGCGCAGCTTCTCCAGATTCTCGCGCGCGAGCAGGTTCTTGCCTTCGACCACGACAAGGACGTCGAATTCCTCCGCCGGGAATTTCTTGGTCACCTCTTCGTATTGATGGAATTCCTTGGTGTTGGAGCGGAACAGCTGGCTCAGCGAGTCGTCGATCTTGATGCGATCGATGCCGAACACCGCGCCGACCATCAGGATCGCGAGGACGATGCAGGACAGCACCGGCGCCTTCATCGGGATCAGGCCAAGCCGCTCCAGCCCGAACGCGATGCTTTTGGCAGGCGGCTCCTCGACCTTCTCGACATGGATTTCATTGTCGCGGGTTTTTTCGAGCATGCTCTGTCCAGTTCTCACATCGGCTCGGGTTTTACAGCTTAGTTGGGGACGCGCGGATGACCTCGAAAGGTCGTGATCTACTGAGCGCTAGCCCTTGAAAACATACGGAAAATTGCGTGCCGAGGTTTAGCAGGTTCAGCCCCGATTTCGCAAGCGCGGCCGTCTGCCCGAAATGCCAGTTTATCCAGCAAATTCCGGGGCCTGCGTGGCCGAATTGTCACGCCGGCGCGGATTTATCGGCAAGACGCTGCGGCGTTCCGTCGCCGCTCTCATCCTTCAGCGCGACACCCGTGACCTTGCGCGCCAATCCCTCACGAATCAGCCACGCGATCTTGAAGGCGGCCTCGTCGTAAGTGAGCCCCTCGCGATGAATGTTGGAGACGCAGTTCCGGTCGGCGTCGGTCAATCCTGTTCTCGGCGCGAAGGTCAGATAGGCCCCGAGACTGTCGGGCGCCGACAGGCCCGGGCGCTCGCCGATCAGCACGGCCACCATGCTCGCCTTCAACAGCTCGCCGATCTCGTCGCCCAGCGCAACGCGTGCGCCGGATGCGACGACGACGGGACCGAGTTCGATTTGTGCGGAGGCGAGGCGCGGCTCGAGTTGGCGCATCAGCGCGATCGCATGCGCGTGGACCGCGGCCGGTGACAGGCCGTCGCCTATCACGATCGCCAACCGCCCGGGCGCATCGCCGCCGACATCGGCGAGGCGCAGCGCCGATGCCTGCTCCAGCCTTCGCCCGAGATCGGGACGCCTCAGATAATTGCCGCGATCGCCGGCGCGGCTCGTCACCTCGATGGCGCGAAGTCCAAGCTCGCCGAGGCCGGCCACGAGCGCCGGCGCATCGAAGGCGGCGTGAACGGCGTCGCGGGCGCGGGCATGATCGAGCGTGAAATCGAGCAAGGCAGAGGTCGGCAGGCTCGCCCCGGATCGGCCGAGCGCCACCCGCGCCGGCGTGAGCGCGCGAAGGTCGCCGATCGATCGCGGCGGCGAAGCCGGCGGCTTCACTCGGCCGGAACCTGCGCTTCGCGCAAGCGGAGCGAATAGTTCGACGCGTTCTGCCGGCCGCTGGAAGCCGCGCGCGCGAACACGATGAGATGGTGCCCAATCAGCACCGACTGGATCAGGCCTTCGATATCGCCGCGCCGCAGCCGGCCCAGCGCAAATTTCCAGAACGCGCGCCTGTAGTCGCCGAGCACGCCGACTTTCCAGAAGATATTGCGCAACATGATCAGGCCGCGCCGGATATTGGCCCAGCTTTTCATCTCGGGGCTGAGCGGCACCTTCAGCCGGTTGCGGAACGTGTAGTCGCACTGATAGCGCCAGCGCTCGAACATCTTCTCGGGATCGTAGGCGATCTCCATGCAGCGTTTCCAGGAGCTGACCACCTCGTCATAGGGCAACAGGAACTTCACGTTGGAGTCGCGGCTCTCGTCGTCATGGACCAGCCGGTTCTCGCGTTCCAGCCGGTCCCACAACGGCGTCTTCGGCAGCGCCTGCAGCAGGTTGATGGTCAGGAGCGGAATCCTCGACTGATCGATGAACGACAACAGCGCATCCGCCGTGCCAGGCTTGTCGGTGTCGAGCCCCATGATGATGCCGGAGACGACTTCCATGCCGTAGGAATTGATGGTCTGCACGCCCTCCAGGATCGGGACCATCATGTTGTGGTCCTTGTGCATCTGTTTCAGCGCCTCTGGATCGGGCGTCTCGATGCCGCAGAAGATGGTGACGAAATACGCCTCGCGCATCTTCTCAAGGATTTCGGGACGCTTGGCGATGTTGAGCGTCGCCTCGCAGGCCAGCCGCATCACGTAACCGGTTCGCTTCTGCCACTCGATCAGATGCGGCAGCAGATCGAGCGCGGCCTTGCGGTTGCCGATGAAATTGTCGTCGACGAAGTAGACCGAGCCCGTGACCCCGCATTCGCGCAATTTGTCGAGTTCGGCGAGGATCTGCCCGGGTGTCTTCAGGCGCGGGTTGCGGCCGTAGAGCCCCGGGATGTCGCAGAATTCGCACTGATAGGGGCAGCCGCTCGAATACTGGATGCTGCCCAGCATGTATTTCCTCATCTCGGCGAGCTCATAGGCCGGGACCGGAAAGTCGCTCATGTCGATGCGATCTTTGGTCTTCAGCACCACCTGCTCGGGCGGACGCGAGGTATCGCGTGCAAGCCGCACGATGAGATCGCCGGTGGCGTCGCCGAGCTCGCCGACATGCAGATAGTCGAAGGCGGGATAATAGTCCGGGCAGGCGCTGACCGAGGGGCCGCCGATCGCGACGGGAAGATCGAAATCATGCGCGCGGTAGCAGATATCGTTCATCTGCTGGCGCTGGATGTGCATGCCGCTGACGAAAACGGCCTCCGCCCATTCGAAATCCTCCCTGGTGGCACGGCGGAGATTTTCGTCGACGAAGCGGACCTGCCAATGCGCCGGCAGATAGGCCGCGATCACGAGCAGGCCCTGCGGCGGCATGAAGGCCTTGACGCCGTCGGTGAGCGGATAGGAATTTTCGAACGTCCCGAAAGCAGATGTGTAGCGCGGAAACACCAACAGAATGCGACGCGACGCTTCGATGCCTTCAATCCTCATCAATTACCCTCTGTAACGCCGGTCATGTCGACCAGTTAGATATGTCAGGCACCAGACAGTACCATCATATGGCAGCGCAGATTTTTCTCAAAATTGTGGCAGCTACCCTGACCCCGGGAACCCTAACGCCTATGATGCGCTTTTGGTTGCTCAGGTTCGAATTTTAGAGGCGTTTTGATCGATCAGCCGCGCGGCAAAATCGGGCAGCAGTCCCGCGTTGCCGTCAAGGCGAAAGGCGGCGTCGGCAAGGCCGGCATGCACCAGCCAGTTGTCGAATTCCGGCGCCCGCATCAAGCCGAAGAGGTCGCGGACATAAAGCGCGTCGTGGAACGAGGTCGACTGATAGTTCAGCATGACATCGTCCGCCCCCGGCACCCCCATGATGAAGGTGACGCCGGCGGCCGCAAGCAGGGTCAGGAGGTTGTCCATGTCGTCCTGGTCGGCTTCGGCGTGGTTGGTGTAGCAGACGTCGACGCCGAGCGGCAGCCCGAGCAGCTTGCCGCAGAAATGATCCTCGAGCCCGGCGCGGATGATTTCCTTGCCGTCATAAAGATATTCCGGGCCGATGAATCCGACCACGCTGTTGACGAGCAGCGGAGAAAAGGCGCGCGCCACCGCGTACGCGCGCGCCTCGAGGGTCTGCTGGTCGACGCCGTGGTGGGCATTGGCCGACAGCGCCGAGCCCTGCCCGGTCTCGAAATACATGAGATTGTCGCCGACGGTGCCGCGCGACAGCGAACGCCCGGCGTCATGCGCTTCGCGGAGCAACGCGAGGTCGACGCCAAAGCTGCGGTTGGCGGTCTCGGTGCCCGCGATCGACTGGAATACCAGGTCGACCGGAAACCCCTCGCCGATCAGTTTCAGCGTGGTCGTGACATGGGTCAGCACGCAGCCCTGGGTCGGGATATCCAGCCGCGCGATGATTTCGTCGAGCAGCCGCAACAATCCGCCGATGACGGCTGGATCGTCGCTCGCCGGATTGATGCCGATGCAGGCGTCGCCCGACCCGAGCAGCAGGCCGTCGAGGATCGAGGCGGTGATGCCCCTGGCATCGTCGAAGGGATGGTTGGGCTGCAACCGCGTGCTCATCCGCCCGCGGAGCCCGATGGTGTTGCGGAAGCTCGTCGTCACCTCGCATTTCCTGGCGGCCAGGATGAGATCCTGGTTGCGCATCAGTTTCGAGACGGCCGCTGCCATCTCCGGCGTGACGCCGCGCGCGAGCTTTTTCAGGACGTCGGGCCTTGCCGCGTCCGAGAGCAGGAAATCGCGGAACGATCCCACCGTCAGCGAGGCGATCGGCGCGAACGCCGCCATGTCGTGGCCGTCGAGGATCAGGCGCGTGACCTCGTCCTCCTCATAGGGGACCACGGCCTCCTGCAGGAACTGCGTCAGCGGCACGTCGGCGAGCGCCATACGGGCCGCGACCATCTGCTCGGCACTTTCGGCGGCGATGCCGGCCAGCCGATCCCCCGAGCGCGGCGGGGTCGCCTTGGCGAGCAGGTCGCGCAAGTCGTCGAAGACATGCGTGGTGGTGTCGATGGTGTGACGGTAGACCATGGCGGCTCCGCGGGCCTCCGGGGGTGCCTTATAGAGCAAATCTTAGCTGCTGAACCTATCCCGCCGGAATGTCGGGAGTTTGTGCCTCGGCCCGGAGCCCGCCGTATGGCGAAGCCATATCGTTTCGTGATCCCCGGCCCAGCCGGATACTCCAGTTGACCCCCGGGTTCGTACTGCCAAGGGCAAATCGGGTTGCAAATCCCTGATTTCGATCGTCATTTCCTGCGAAAGTTGCATGGCAACGGACTTCGCGAATTAAGACTTTTTCCATGGAAAGCACGCATAATTTTTGAACAGACGACGCGCGCTCCCCCCGGTCGGCCTCAAAAAAGGGTGCGTATGAACTGCAAATTACGAAAATCCATATTGGTAGCATCATGACATCACGGCTCTCGCTGGCCGCAAAGCTCTATTCGATCTTCGCGCTGTTCGCCTTGCTGACGGCGGCGATCGCCGTGCTGTCCGACTACAACACCCGCCGCAGCGCCGAGCTGACGCATGCGATCGAAACCGCGAATCTCGCCGCACTGAATGTCGAACGCGTCAATTCGCTGGTCTATGCGGTCGTGATGGAGTCGCGCGGCGTCTACATGTCGACCGAGGCCGCCGTGGTGAAGAAGTACGGCGAAGGGCTGCTCAAGTTCAATGACAACATCCTCAACGTCGTGAAACGATGGGAGGGGATCGTCCAGGCCGACGATGCCGAGCAGTTTGCGACCTTCAAGAAGCGGATCGAGCAGTTCGTCGAGTTCCGCAAGGAGCTGGTGCGCCGCGCCAACGAGATTTCTCCCGCCGCGGGCCGCGAATGGGGCGACAACGACGCCAACCGCAGCGTCCGCTCGGCGCTGAACAAGGACCTCGAGGCGCTCTCGAAAGTCTATGTCGAGCGCGGCAGGCGAATCTCCGAGCAGACCGAAACCAACCATCAGCTCTCCTTCGTCCTGACCTGCCTCGGCGGCTTCGCCCTGCTCCTTGTCGTGCTCGGGGTCATCATCATCGCCCGCTCGATCGCCCGTCCCCTGTCGCTCATCACCGCGACCATCAAGCAGGTCGCCGAGGGCGCCGACAACGTCGAGGTGCCGCACACCGGGCGCGGCGACGAGATCGGCGCGCTGGCGCGCGCCATCAGGATTTTCCAGGAGGCGATGGAGCGCAACCGCAACCTCACCTCGCAGGTTTCGGAAGAATCCTCGGCGCGCCAGGAGCGAGCCAGGCTTATCGAAGCCTCCGTCGACGAGTTTCGGCAGGCGATCGGCGCCGTGCTGCATGCGCTGACGGACAATGCCTCGGCCATGCGCAACACCGCCCAAACCATCAACCGCGTCGCCTCCGGCGCCAATGAGCGCGCCGTCGCCGCTTCCGGCGCGACCACGCAGGCCTCAGGCAATGTCTCGGCGGTCGCGGGCGCGGCCGAAGAGCTGTCGGCCTCGGTTCAGGAGATCGGCCGGCAGGTGCGTCATTCCGCGGATGCGGTCGAGCAGACCGGCCAGCGCACCGAGAAATCAATCACGGAGATCGAGAGCCTCGCCGCGGCCACGCAGCGCATCGACGGCGTACTGACGCTGATCCAGGCGATCGCCGAACAGACCAACCTGCTGGCGCTGAACGCCACCATCGAGGCCGCGCGCGCCGGCGATGCCGGCCGCGGCTTTGCCGTGGTCGCCCATGAGGTCAAGGCGCTGGCGGGCCAGACGGCAAAGGCGACCGAAGAAATCGGCCAGAATGTCGGCCTGATCCAGAGCTCGACGAAGAACGCGGTCGACGCGGTACGCGAGATCGGCGGCGCGGTGCGCGAGATCAACGACATCACCTCGAATATCGCAAGCGCGGTCGGGCCAGCAGGATGCGGCGACGCGCGAAATCTCGGCTAACGCGCAATCGGCCGCGCAGGGCAACGAGACGCTGGTCCGTAACATCAACTCGCTGCGCGAAGCGATCGGCGAGACCAATACGGCCGCAGGCTCCGTGCTCGCCACCTCCGACGACCTGGCCACCACGGCGGAAACGCTGTCGCGCGAGGTGGAAAAGTTCTTCCAAAACCTGCGCGCGGGGTCCGCCGAAGAGCGCGAGAGCGCGTAAACCCGATCCTGGAGCCGCTCAGCGGCGGTTCGGATCCTCCCCGGGCGGCTCGGGCAGCTGGATCATCTCCTGCAGGCGCTTGTTGAACTCCGCATCCGACATCGGCGCCGCCGGCGCCCGCGTGCTGTCGGCGGCGGACTGGGCGGTGTGGGTGAGCTGCGGGAACAGCAGCACCACCGCCAACAGCAGCCATTGCGCGGCGAGGTACGGCGCCAGCGCCCGCAACAAGCCGCGGTAGGCGGCCGGCTCCTTCAAGACGCCGCGCACCATCATCAGCGCATAGCCGAACGGCGGCAGCAGGAAGCTCGCCTGCAGCGTCAGGAGCACCAGCACTGCGACCCAGCGCGCATCCGCCACCCGGATCAGCAGCGGCGGGATCACGATCGGCACGATGACGAAAATGATCTCGAAGGCGTCGAGCACAAAGGCGCTGATCCCGATCAGCGCCAGCACCACGGCGACGGCAGTGACGTCGCCGCCCGGGATCGAGGAGACCATCCGGCCGACCGCGTCCGCAGTGCCGAGCAGCCGCAGCACCATGGTGAAGGTGGTGGCGGCGAGCAGGAGTGCAAACAACGCGCCGGTGAGCGCGATGGCATCGCTCAGCACCTTGCTCAGGGCTTCAGTGCGCAGCCGCCCCGTGACGAGACCCGCCACCAGCAGCGTAAAGGCGCCCATCGCGGCCGCCTCGACGGCATAGAAATAGCCGATCGTGACGCCGCCCAGGAGCACGAGCAGAAGTCCGAGCGCGATGGCGGCGAGCAAGCCCTCGCCGGCCTTGAGCGGCTCGCGGTCCGGCAGCCGCGCCGCGCTCCGCCCGGCGATCCAGGACGAGCGCGAGGCAGAGCGCGAGGAAAATCCCGCCCGGCAGCAGCGCCGCGTGGAAGATGTCCTGGGTGTTGATCACTCGGTCGTTCCGCCCCGTCGCCGTCACCGCGATGGTGTGGGCCGACAGCATCGCGTCGCTCAGCAGGATGAGCACCAGCGACGGCGGCACCAGGACGCCGAGCGTGCTCGCGACCGCCACCAGCGCGTGACGGTTGGACGCCGAGATGCCTTCCGCCGCGAGCCGCGGCGCGACGACGCGGGAAAGGCCGAGCACGCTGGCGCCGACCGAACCGTTCATCGGCCCGAGCAGCGCGCCGAGCAGCATGCCCGACACCAACGGCGCCGATGGCTTGCGTGGAAGGATGGCATTGCTGGTGCGGTAGAGCGCGTCCGCGACCGGAAGCCGGTCGAGCAGCAGACCCATGGTCACGTAGAGCGGCAACGCCTGCAGGAGATCGTTCTCGAAGAGATTGATGAGCCGGGTCGGCAACGCCCCGAGGGTTGCCGGATCGATTGTGCCCGTTGCGATCCCGAGGATCGCGCCGAGGCTGGCGACCGCGACGAGCACCATTGCGGCCGGCAGCCCGGTGAAGATGATGCCGGCCCCGACCAGTGCCAGCAGCGCGAGCCCCACCCATTCCATCAGCGCTCATCCGCCTTGAGGGGACGGAAGATATCGACCAGCGCCTGGCCGATGATCGCGAGCGCCATGACCCAGAGCGCGATCTTGATCAGGAAATAGCCGGGATTGCCCGAGTCCTGGAAGGCCTCGCGGACGCGAACGCTGGTGACGACAATATTTCTGCCGGCGATCAGCACGAACATGGCCCAGGGCAACAGCCCGAGCGCCGCGCCGATGCGCTCCAGCCGGCGCCGCGTTCGTTTCGAGTAATGCTGCGCCACGAGGTCGGCGGCGAGATGCGCGTGCGCGCGGGTCGCCGCCGTCACGCTGAGCGCGACGAACAGCGCAAAGGCGATCTGCCCGAGATCGTTGGCCTCGCGCGAATAGCTCTGCACGAAATCCCTGAGCGGCCATTGCAGGAACAGAAGCGTGATCAACGGCAGCGCCAGCCATTTGGCGCCCGCCACGAGCCAACCGATCAGGCGATCGACGCCGCGCAAGCTCATCCTGCCGTCCCCCGTCACAACCGATTTGCCCGACGCGGCAATCAGTGCGCGCGGAAGGAGAGCTGTCCAGCCCTCCGGCGAAAAAAATCCCGTGGTACGGCCCGCTTGGCAGCGTGCACGGCCAAGTGCATCAAATATACCATTGACATATCAGTGATCCTCAGGTGACATTTCCGTGATCCGGCGCCGACTCAACGAGCCCGGGCTCACATGGGGAGAGGAAACATGAGTGCTCTTGACGCCTCGGGCGACGTGCTGGCCGGCGCGCAAAGCGCGCGCACCGTGCAGGCGACGCAGGTTGCCGCCATCGCCGCCCGGCTCGAGCGGCTGCCGCTGACATCCTACCAAAAGGGCATCTTCGCGATCATCGCGACCGCATGGTTCTTCGACAGCATGGATCTCGGCGCGCTGACCTTCGTGCTCGGCTCGATCCGGCAGACGTTCCAGCTCTCCACCGCCGAGGCCGGCCTGCTGGGAAGCATCAGCTTCATGGGCATGTTCCTCGGCGCGGCTTCCGCAGGCCTGCTCGCCGACCGCTTCGGACGCGCGAGAGTGTTTCAGGCCAGCATGATCTTCTGGGGACTTGGCAGCCTGTGCTGCGGCCTGTCATCGACCGTCACCATGCTCGGCGCCTCGCGCCTGCTGCTCGGCTTCGGCATGGGCATGGAGTTCCCCGTCGCGCAATCGATGGTGTCGGAGCTCATGCCGGCCGACAAGCGTGGCCGCTACATCGCCTATCTCGAAGGCTTCTGGCCGCTCGGCTTCATCGCCTCGGGTCTGCTGATCTACGCCGTGCTGTCGGTCGCGGATTGGCACTGGGTGTTCATCCTGCAAGCCATCCCCGCGCTGTTCGTGCTGGTGATCCGCCGTTACGTGCCGGAATCGCCGCGCTGGCTCGCCGCCCACGGCCATTCCGACCGCGCCGAACAGGTGATGGGTGAAATCGAGCGCAAGGTCACTGCCCGTCTTGGCGGCGGGGCGCTGCCGGCGCCCAGGCCGCAGGCGATCGCGGTCCGCGCCTCGGCGGGCCTCGGCACGCTGTTCTCCGGCATCTATGCCAAGCGGACGGCGATGCTGTGGACGCTGTGGTTCTTCGCCCTGCTCGGCTTCTACGGCCTCACGACATGGCTCGGCGCGCTGTTGCAGGCCAAGGGCTTTCCGGTCACGAAATCGGTATTCTACACCATCCTGATTTCGCTCGCGGGCATCCCGGGATTCCTGTTCTCGGCCTGGCTCGTCGAGGCCTGGGGCCGCAAGGGCACGCTGGCGCTCAACCTGATCGGCGGGGCCGTCGCCTGCTACTTCTATGGCGGGGCGTCCGACCAGACCCAGCTCATCATCTTTGGCCTCTGCATGCAGTTCTTCCTGTTCGGCATGTGGTCAGCGCTCTACGCCTACACGCCGGAGCTTTATCCGACCGCCGTGCGGGCGACCGGCACCGGCTTCGCCTCGGCGATCGGACGCATCGGCTCGCTGATCGGTCCGACCGTGATCGGCCTGATCCTGCCGACGGCCGGCCAGGGCGGCGTGTTCGCGCTCGGCGCCGGCGCGTTCGTGATCGCAGCGCTCGCGGTGCTGATCCTCGGCGAGGAGACCAGGGGGCGGATGCTGGAGCACATCTCGCATTGACGTCTCTGCGGCGGCGGAGAAGCCGCTCTCCGCCGCCCTTCGCCTTGCCGAAGTTGCGCCGGGTCGAGTGCAATGACATATCTGTCGTGTACAGGTGATTGACCAGCACGCGCCGAAAGGACGGATGGCCGACTTGAGAAAACCCCAATCGCTGCCGGCGGCGGCTTCGGCAAAGCGCAGCCCGTCGAGCCCCTCGCCGTCCAGCAAGCGGCGCAAGCGCAACGTCTCGACCTTCCTGCAAGGCGACGTCACGCTGACCGACAAGGCCTACGCCCAGATCGAGGAGCTGATCGTCACCCTGCAACTGCCGCCGGGCACGGTGCTGTCCGAGCTCGTGCTCGCCGATCGCCTCGGCATCGGCCGCACGCCGATCCGCGAGGCGCTGCAGCGGCTGTCGCGCGACGGGCTCGTCAACATCCTGCCGCGGCGCGGCGTTCTGGTCTCCGACATCGATCTGCGCGCTCAGCTCCGGCTGCTCGAGGTTCGCCGCGAGCTGGAGCGGCTGATGGCGCGCAGCGCTGCCGAACGCGCCACCGACGAGGAGCGCTCCCAGTTCTCCGGGATTGCAGAGGGCATGTACCGCGCCTCGGAAAAGGAGGACGACATCTCCTTCATGCGGCTCGACCAGCAATTCAACACGCTGGTGTCGCTGGCCGCCCGCAACGAGTTCGCCAGCCGCTCGATGGGCCTGATGCACGCCCTGTCGCGCCGCTTCTGGTACCAGCACTACAAGGAGGCCGCCGACCTGCCGTTATGCGCGCGGCTGCATGCCGCCGTGGCGGAAGCCATCGCCAGGCGCGAGCCGGACAAGGCGGCAGACGCCTCCGACCGGCTGGTCGACTATATCGAGAGCTTTGCGCGCTCCACGCTTTGATCGGCGATAACAATGTTGAAGTCAGCCCGACCGCAGGCTCGCTGTACCTCTCCCGCTTGCGGGGGAGGTCGCTTCGCATCGAAAGATGCGATGCGGGTGGGGGAAACTCTCTCCACCCGGGCAGTGTGACTCGCGGAGACACCCCCACCCGTCGCCGATGCTTCGCATCGGCGTTTTCTTCAAGAACGGCGGCCGGAGGCCGCCTGTGCCTCCCCGCAAGCGGGAGAGGGAGCGCGGGGCGCCGCCCGTGGCACTCACCTCTCTAAAACTCAATGACCGTTCGGATCGATCTCCCCGCGCGCAGATCATCGAACCCGCGATTGATGTCGTCGAGCTTCATGCGCGCGGTGATCAGCTCGTCGAGCCTCAAGCGGCCGTCGAGATAGGCCCGCGCCAGCATCGGAAAGTCCCGCAGCGGCCGCGCGCCGCCATAGCTCGACCGGCGCAACCGCTTCTCGCCCATCAGCGAGCCCCAGCGAAAGCTGACGTCGTTCGCAACATCGATCTTGCCAAGCCAGATCACCTGCCCGCCGGCGCGGACGGCCTCGGCGGTCTGGCGAAACGCCGCGGGATGGCCGGCCGCTTCCAGAATGACGTCGGCACCGCGGCCCGCTGTCACGGATCGCGCGAACTCCACCGGATCCTGCGCTTTGGCGTTGACGGTGTGCGTCGCGCCGAGTTTTGCCGCCAGCGCAAGCTTCGCGTCGTCGAGATCGACCGCGATCACCGCGCCCGCCCCCGCCATGACCGCGCCCTGCAGCGCGGCAAGCCCGACCGCGCCGCAGCCGATCACCATCACCGTGTCGCCATGGCCGATCTCGGCGATGTTGAGCGCGGCGCCAACGCCGGTCATCACGCCGCAGCCGATCAAGCAGGCGCGGTCGAACGGGATTTCCTTCGGCACCACGATCGCCTGCTGCGCCGGAAGAATGCAGTACTCGGCAAAGGCGCCGAGGAACATCAGATGCTTGAGGGCGCTTCCGTCGGCGAGGCTCGCCTTGGAGCTGCCGTCGAAATGCGCGCCTTTCGGCCCCTCGCCGAGATAGGTGTCGCACAGGATCGGCTGGCCGCGGTCGCATTGGAAGCAATGGCCGCAATGCGGATTCCACGACAGGACCACGTGATCGCCGACACGGATGTTGCCGGCCTCGGCGCCGGCCCACTCGACCACCCCCGCCGCTTCATGGCCCAATATCATCGGCAACGGATAGCGCAGCGAGCCGTCGATCACTTCGAGATCGGTATGGCAAAGCCCGGCAGCGCGCACCCTGACCAGCACGTCGGTCGGCCCAGGCTCGCCCGCGGAGACCCGCTCGATCGCAAGCGGCGTCCCGCTCCGATGCAGCACGGCAGCGCGATAGTGCAAAGGCATGGGGTGTCTTTCGCGGGGGGTGTACTAGGCCGCTCGGCCGCCGCGCAGTGCGGCGATCGCGGCGTCGATATCGGCGCCGGTCATTTCCCAGTCATTATCGAAATTGGCGACGATGCTTTGCATGAATCCACGATAGAGATTCTTCGCCGCCGCGGCATCGCCGAGATGATCGAACAGCAGCGCGAATGCGAGCTGTGACGGCTCGGGCCCTTCATAGCTCCATTCGAAGCCGTAGTCGGTGAGCTTCAACTGGTCGGTGTGTGGCGACAGCGGCTGGCCGTCGACGCGCACGGAAATGCCGTCGATGGTGCGTTCCCCCGTATATTTCTTCATTGTCCCCTCCCGCACTTGGTATTGCTGCGTCATGGACCGCAATCTCCCCTCATCCTGAGGAGCCGCGCAAGCGGCGTCTCGAAGGATGAGGCCGAGATTTGGGCCTCATGGTTCTCCCGGCGATGCGAAGCATCGTCCGGCGACGGCGCGCCTTTGGTTGCGCCATTCGCGACGGCCTCGCTGTCGCTCGGCCTGCTCGGGCGCCCGCGCCTCCTCACCATGAGGGGCTAGTTCTCGCTATTTCAGCGACACCGGGCTCTTCTTGGTGACTTCCGGAAACACCCACATCGCGGCGACCGCGAAGATGCCGAGAAAGGCGACCGCATAGCTTGGTCCGGTCTTGCCAAGATGAACCATGAAGAAATAGGCGGCCGTGGCGGTCAGGAGCCAGGCCAGCGACAGCAGCAATTTCACACGAAGCGGCATCCTCTCCTCCCTCTCACTTCTCACACACGCGCAGCACCGATGCAAATCAGGACACCGAGCGAGGCGATCAGAACGAAGCCCGCGATCCCAAGCCCGATGCGTCCATCGCGCACGCGCGCTGGTATGGCCTGGAACAGTTCAGGGATGAACAGAAACAGGAGGCCGGCGACGACCACGATCGTGCTCCAGCGCAGCTCTACCCACGCAAAGGCCAGCGTGCCGGCGAGCAGCACCAGCCACAGCGCGGTGTTGCCGAGCACGAGCAGGACCGGGCTGTCGCCCTCGCCTCTTGCCTCCCCTCGCGCGCGCAGCGGATACAGGCCCGCAAGCTGGAAGAACGCGAGGCAGCATACGCTCCACAACAGGGCGAACCAGGACAGCGCGGCGATGTTGGGCTCGAGATGATTCAACGAATGTCCCTCATTCCGCGGGCACGGCGGTGGGCATGACGCGCGGCGTCCGCGCGGTCTTGCGCATGTCGGTCTTGACATAGCGCGTGTCGTAGCCGTTGAAGACATGCCCGAGCACGCCGCGATTGAGGTCGGAGGTGCCCATCAGGCAATCCATGATCGGAAACGTCAGGTTCATGTTCCGCTCCATCATGATCGACTGGTTGTGGTGGGCGGTGTGATGGCGCCGGATCGTGTTGACGAACGGCATGGTCCGCACGAACCAGTTCTCCTCGACATGGCAGCAGAAATGCATGAACTCGTAGATCAGGTACATCGAGGTCGTGGTCGTGATCACGAGCCAGCCGACATTCGGCGAGATCACCAGCCCTGCGACGATCGCAGGCGGAATCGACATGAAGGTGAACACCACGAGCGCGTAAGGCGGAAAGAAGGTGACGCGCCAGTCGTGATGGTCGGCAAAGCGCATCTCCTGCTCGGTGAAGAACTGGTGATGCATCAGGGTGTGGCGGCTATAGACCGCGCGCAGCACCGAGATGTTGGAGGGGCGATGCATGACATAACGGTGCACGGCCCATTCGAAGAAATTGGCGAACATGAACACGACCGGCACGGTGAGATATTCCCACCAGCGCAAATCCTGGAGGTTGGCGAGATAGACGTAGAGCGCCGTGAAGCCGATCGTGTAGATCAGCACGATATGGAGCCAGCCATTGTACCAGCCCGCGACGCGCTCCCGGTAGTTCTCCCGGTACTTGCGCTGCCGCTCCGTCATCGGCGTCGTTGCGAGCTCCATGACGTTTCCTCCCCGGACTTGGTCTTACTGACATATCAGTAGCACATCAGAGGGCGAAGGCAAGGCGGGAGGCAGTTTTCAAATGGACCAAAGACCCCATGATTGGCAGGCGCAATTGTTCTATTTTTGTTCTAAAATCTTGGTAAAGCACAGAGACAGGACTCGCCGAATTCCCGCAACTTGAGATATTCGAGGTCATGCGATTTCACCTATCGTTTGAGGGATCATTGCCGTCAACTGGCAATCACGATCCAAACAATCCGCGCCCAGCAAAGCTAAAGGCGATTTGGGCGATCAGAGATTATGTGCATGTGCAGCTAGAACAGTTATTCAAAACACATCCGGCACTTTCCGGTCGTAGCGGCGCTTCTAGAGTATTAAGGCACGCGTTAATCCCCCCGATACGGGTAGATGATCATCGATTTTTTGCTCTAGCTCGCTCCAACTTTAATCTGAAATGCGGGCTCAAGGTTGATTTGCTAGTTAATCATCAGCCTGGTTCTGTGTTGTCGAAACAAGGCGACTTGGATAACCGACTTAAGACTCTTTTTGACGGTTTGCGTGTGCCCACCGGGACGCAGGAAATAAAGCAATTCAAAACAAGAGAGCAGTTAGAAGCGGATGATTATATATGTCTTCTTCAAGACGACGTGCTGATCACATCTCTGCAAATCGAAGTCCAGCGCTACCTGGGTGCGCCGCTCAATGTTGGCGAAGATCATGTAAGGGCCAATATCGCGGTCTTAATCGAGCCTTCAGAAGCGGCCTACGTGAATGAGGCTTTCCAGATTGACTGAAAGGAACGTACTCCACGGCAACGCGGCCAGGACGGGTGCTGTCCGTATTTAACCCCCTGGTGTCCTAGGCTGAATTTAGGAGCGTCATAAATCGAATTTGGCCAGTTGAATATGTGCTACCGTGCACCTCGGGATGGCATGCCCGTCCCGGCTTTGGGAGGACATAGCCATGAGGTTTTCGTCAATCTTCGCTGCGAGTCCAGCCATCGCGATCTTGTCGATTGAACTGCTGTGCGGCCTGAGCGGCCCGGCACAAGCCGCAACAGCCTCCGCCACCTCGCTTCCTGGCGTCTGGTCGAAGCGCCGAAGCAAGTAGCCAGGCCGAAGCACGGCACGGTTGCCCGCAGCACCGTGTCCCACCGGGCATCGCAAACCACGCAAACGCCGTCGGCGCCTAAGTTGTATCCGGAAAGCATGCCAAGCTTACGAGCGCCACTGGCGCAGTTGCGTCGGCGGTTGCTTACCGAGCTTCAGGTATGGCAACGCCCCCGGCACGGATGCTCCGGGTCCGGTTGGCCAGCGTTGTCGTTCACGTGCAGAAACACCGGCAACTACAAAACCTACGCCGAGTGCACGGAGGCCGGACTGTTAACGGGTTGGAGAAACAATGAAATCGGATGGTATTGCAGCAGCCTGGCGTTGAAGTGATCAAAATCCGCGCCAACAATTGAGGCCGCCTCGGTTGGCGGCCTCTATTCCGATCATCCGCATCTTGTTGCCAAGCCAGCTTGCGGACGGCCTCTGGACGGCACCGAAGAAGCCAATTCGCGCCGTGATTTGCCCGACGGCTGATTTTCCGAATTCGTGTCAAGCCGCGCCGCGAAAAATATTTCGCTTTTTCAGAAACACAAATCAGGTGTATGGATGCGCCATCCCGCGCCTCATCAAGAGGGACGCTCCGGATCGTCACGAGTGTTGGGTGCGGGGAGCGATGGACGCGTTGGTGTGCGGAGACGAAGCACATTGGCGCGGACGGCAAAATCGCGTGGTCCCGATCTCCCGACGCTGGGATCAAGCTGCTCGCAAGACGTTTCGCGGGGAGCGACGGTGGCTAAAAAGCCCGGACACCGGGGAGAGCGCGCCATAAGCCGTCAAAACCATTGCGCGGGGAATGCCGGTTGATCCGGCTGAACCTGTGGTGACTGCCGCCTGCTTTTTTTGTTGCAGGCGGGCCATGGGTGAGGCCATCACCCGGCATTCCCCGCGCCCTCTTGATTTACGAGGGACGAAGATGACGCATCACTCGGGCATTTCGTGCCGCGAGAACGCGGAATTGTGTCTCACGCCGTCATTGCGAGCGAAGCGAAGCAATCCAGAATCCATCCGCGGAAACATTCTGGATTGCTTCGTCGCTTCGCTCCTCGCAATGACGGTGAGGCTGTTTGACAGTTGAATCTGCAAACCCAATCTCGGTGTCGTCCCGGACAAGCGAGCGATAGCGAGCGCGATCCGGGACCCATAGCCACCGAGGCTAGTCGTTGAACGAACAAAGGCGTTCCAGCCTGTCCTCACAACTCGACTCGGTGGTTATGGGTCCCCGCCTTCGCGGGGACGACGAGTGGGAGGGTTGGGCGCTCGCACCCCCTACTCCACGACCACCACATCCACCGCGACCCGAAGCTTCTGCTTGCGCGAGCCCACGATGATGCCATCGACCGGCGAAACATCGGCGAAATCGCGCCCGATGCCGAGGATAATATGGTCGTTCTCGACCAGGAGGTCGTTGGTGGGATCAAAGCCGATCCAGCCGAGCTCGGCGCCGCACCAGAGCGAGACCCAGGCGTGGGTGGCGTCCGCACCCTGCAGCCGCGCCTTGCCGGGCGGCGGGATGGTGCGGAGATAGCCAGAGACATAGGCCGCCGGCAGGCCGAGGCCGCGCAGGCCCGCGATCATCACATGGGCAAAATCCTGGCAGACGCCGTGGCGTTTCTCGAACACTTCACCGAGCGGCGTCGAGATCACGGTCGCCTTGGGATCGTATTTGAACTCGCGCCGGATGCGATGCATCAGGTCGACCGCGCCGACCAGGACGCCGATGCCGGCGGGAAAGCTCGCGGCCGCATAGGCCGTGACCGGCGACAGCACCGGCACCAGCGAACTCGCGAACACATAGCTCACCGGCGACGAAGGCCCGAGACTGGTCGCGACGAGGGCAGCGTCGCGCGCGGTCTCCCAGGACGGGCTCGGCGCCGTGCGGCCGGGGGCGCGGCGCGAGACCGAGACGCGGGAGCGGGAAGCGATGCGCAAATTCCGGTGCAATGCCTCGATGACCACGCTCTCGGTAAAGGTGCCGAAGAAGTCGCGGCGCGAGGTCCGCTCGGCCGGCCGCGGGCGGATCTCGACGCTGTGCGAGATCAGCTCCTGTCCGTCGCCGTTTCGTGGCTCCAGCCGCAGCGCGCAGCGGGCGAAACTGACCGGACTTTCGTAGGCATAGGTGGTGACGTGGCGGATGTCGTAGATCACGCCAGCCCCGTCAGCTTCTCGGGCCGGGTGGCATTGGGGCCGTGCGGGAAATAATGCAGGCCGATCGCGTCAGCGAGGTTGAGCAGGTCCTGCTCCAGCGAGAACAGCGACTTGGTGTCAAGGCTTGTGGCCTCCGCCGTCGTCAGCGCCGACTGCACGGCCACCGCCAGCCGCTGCGGGCGCTCGATCAGCCCGCTTTCGCGCAGCGCCGGCAGGCTCGCGATATGCTCGTTCAGCGCCTGCACCTGGAACGCCACCGAGCGCGGATTATAGGGGTCGAGCACCGCGAGGTCGCGGACCGGCGCCAGCGACGGCGCGACCAGGTAGCGCGAGCGGTAGGTGATCTGGCAGTCCACCAGCGTCAGCAGGACATCGAGGTCGTCGTCGGTGGCCTCGTCATAGCCGAACTGGCGCGCAAAGCGCATGGTATTGACGGCGCGCTCGGCGCGGCGCCCCATTTCGAGGAAGCGCCAGCCGGCGGCGCGGTTCATGTTCTCCTGGGCGAGGCCGGCGAAGCTCGCCAGCTCCTGCAGCGTCAACTCCGCCGCGCTGAGGATGCCGTCATCGTCGTCGACCTCTTCGGCAAGCCGCGCGGTCATCTCGGTGATGACCTGCCAGGCATCCGGCGACAGCCGCTCGCGCAAGGAGATCGCGGTGCGCTGGGCGGCGCGGACGAGAGAGAGGCACGAGCCGAAGCGCTCCTCCGATTGCAGCGCCTCGGCCGCGACTTTTGCCGGCTGCGTGCGGGAAAGCTGGGTGACCGCGCCCCAGGTCACGAGCATGCGCTGGATGCGTTCGGCCGCATGCTGGAGGCTGGAGGAGCCCTTGGCGTCGCGCTGCTGGGTGCCGAGCGCACGCACCAGCCGCAAGGTGGCTTCGGCGCGTTCGAGATAGCGGCCGAGCCAGAACAGGTTGTCGGCGGCTCTACTCGGCAAAACGCCGGCGATGCGGCGGATGCGCACCGTGTCGCTGCCCGGCAGCAGGGTTGTCGTCGACACCGCCTTGTCCGAGACCACCCAGACGTCGGCGGCGCGTGCGCCGTCGCCCATCGAGACCGCCCTTGCATCGAGCTGTTCGGCGATCCGGCAGAAGCCGCCGGGCATGATGGTCCAGCCGTGGGACGTGGCGGCGGCGAATACCCGAAGGACAAAGGGCCGCGGCACGATGCGGCCCTGGTCCCACACCGGCGTGGTGGAGAGCCGCACCAGCTCCTGGCCGACAAAGTCGATGCCGCGCTCGTTGATGGCGGCAACCAGCCGCTCGCGTTCGGCCTTCGGCAGTTCGCCGGCGAGCACCGGACCATTGCTCTCGAAGCCCGGCACCCCGCGGCCATAGGCGCCCTCGATGGCGAACTCGTCGAGCCGCGACAGCACCTCCTCGCGCGCGGCCTTCTGGCCGCACCACCAGGTCGCGATGTGGGGCATCATCAGATTTTCGCCGAGCAACCGCCGGCAAAGGCTTGGCAGGAAGCCCAGCAGCGCCCTCGCCTCCAGCACGCCCGAGCCCGGCATGTTGGCGACGACGACGCCGCCCTTGCGCAGGACATCGATCAATCCGGGCACGCCGAGATGCGAGGAGGCATCGAGCTCGAGCGGATCGAGAAAGTTGGAATCGACCCGGCGCAGGAGCACATCGAGCCGCTTCAACCCTGCGACGGTGCGGATATGGATGCGGTCGCCGGAAACGGCGAGATCGTCGCCCTCGACCAGCAGGAAGCCGAGATAGCGCGCCAGCGTCGCATGCTCGAAATAGGTCTCGCTGAAGGCGCCCGGCGTCAGAAGCCCGATCCGCGGCTCGTCGCGGTCGGCCGAACCGCGCAGGCCGTCGCGGAACGCCTCGAAGAAGGGCGCAACGCGCTCGACATTCATCGACTTGTAGAGGTTGGTGAAGGCGCGCGACAGCACCAGGCGATTTTCCAGCGCATAGCCCGCCCCGGAAGGCGCCTGCGTGCGGTCGCCGAGCACCCACCAGCGGCCGTCCGGCCCGCGGCCGACATCGGCGGCATAGAAGCTGAGGTAACGCTTGCCCGGCGGCTTGATGCCGCAAATCTGGCGGAGATATTCGTTGCTGCCGGCAATGGCCGCCGCCGGGATCGCGCCGTCGGCGACCAGCTTTCCCTCGCCATAGAGGTCGCGCAGCACGAGTTCGAGCAGTTGCGCGCGCTGCGAGATGCCTGTGGAAAGCTGCTGCCAGTCGGATTCGCCGATCAGGAGCGGCAGATGGGACAGCGCCCAGTGCCGGTCGGCGCCTTCGCCGGGCGTGCGATAGGTGACGCCGGCCTCTTTCAGGTGCCGGTCGGCGGCGCCGAAACGGCGCTCGATATCGGCGGGCCCGAGCGAACCGAAGGCCTCGAAGAAGCGGGTCCAGACCGGGCGCGGCCCGTCCTCGCCGATATATTCGTCGGGAATGCCCGGCAGGCGGGCGTAATCGCGCACCCATTGCGCCACCCGGCGCTGCCCCGGGCGGGTCTTGTTCCCTGCCGCCTCTTGGCCGGTCGTGTCCGCCATCCCGACTCTCCCCAAAACGCTATTCTTTAATGCGGGAGCGGCGTCCTCAAGTCGAGAGTGAGAGGAAATTCGAGGCTGCGTTCTTCGCGCGGCGGATCGATTTTTCCGGGCGTATGGCCGTGATCCTGGAACCGGGCAAGGCGGCGCGCTTCCGCCTCGTAAGAATTGACCGGCTTTGTTTCGTAATTACGACCGCCGGGATGGACGACGTGATAGACGCAGCCGCCCAGCGACCGCCCGTTCCAGGTGTCGATCAGGTCAAAAGTCAGCGGCGCGTGGACGGGGATGGTCGGGTGCAGGCCCGAGGCCGGCTGCCAGGCCTTGAAGCGGAGGCCGGCGACCGCCTCGGCCGAGCGGCCCGTGCCGGTCATCGGCAACCGCCTGCCGTTACAGGTGACGACATGGCGGCCCTCGACAAAGCCCTCGGCCTTGACCTGCAGCCGCTCCAGCGAGCTATCGACATAGCGCACCGTGCCGCCGGCCGATCCCTCCTCGCCCAGCACATGCCAGGGCTCAAGCGCCTGCCGCAGCTCGAGCGTGACGCCGCCGTGATGGACGCGGCCGAAAGCGGGAAAGCGGAATTCGAGCTGCGCCAGGTACCAGTCCGGCGAAAAGGCGTAGCCGGAGAGCTTCAGTTCATCCAGCACATCAAGAAAGTCTTCCCAGATGAAGTGCGGCAGCATGAAGCGGTCGTGCAGCGCCGTGCCCCAGCGCACGAACTTGCCGTCCTGCGGCTCGCGCCACAGTTTTGCGATCAGGGCGCGGACGAGGAGCTGCTGCGCCAGCGACATCCGCGGATCCGGCGGCATTTCGAGCGCGCGGAATTCGACCAGGCCGAGCCGGCCGGTCGGGCTGTCCGGCGAGAACAGCTTGTCGATGCAGATTTCGGCGCGGTGGGTATTGCCGGTGATATCCACGAGAATATGCCGGAACAGCCGGTCGACCAGCCACAAGGGGATCTCGCCGCCGGGCGGCGGCACGTGACCGAGTGCGATTTCCAGTTCATAGAGGCCGTCATGCCGCGCCTCGTCGATCCGCGGCGCCTGGCTTGTGGGCCCGATGAACATGCCGGAGAAGAAGTAGGACAGCGACGGATGCCGCTGCCAGTAGAGCACGAGGCTCTTGAGCAGGTCCGGCCGGCGCAGGAACGGCGAGTCCTTCGGCGTGTCGCCGCCGACGACCACATGGTTGCCGCCGCCGGTGCCGGTATGGCGGCCGTCGACCAGGAATTTGTTGGCGCCGAGCCGGGTCCTGGCAGCGTCTTCATAGAGGCCCTGGGTGATGTCGACCGCCTCGCGCCAGCTTTTCGCCGGCTGCACGTTGATCTCGATCACGCCGGGGTCGGGCGTCACCTTGATGACCTCGATGCGGGGGTCGTAGGGCGGCGCGTAACCTTCCACATGGACCTGCATCTGCATTTCTTCGGCGGTGGCTTCAACGGCCGCGACGAGCTCCAGATAATCGTCGAGCTTTTCGACCGGTGGCATGAAGGCGCAGAGCACGCCATCGCGGATCTCGATCGACATCGCCGTGCGCACGCCGCCACTGCCGCGTGCGTGCTGTTCCTGTACCGCCTGCGGCGGAGCGCCCGGAGAGGCTGCCGCCTGATCGAACACCGGCAACTCTTCGCGCGGCGCCAGCGGGTCCTGCTCGACGATGTAGGGATATTCTTCGGGCGGGATGTAAGGCAGCGAGGAGATCGGCAACCGCAGCCCCATCGGCGAATCGCCGGGCATCAGAAACAGATTGCCGCGCCGGAGCTGCCAGCGCTCGCTGCGCCAGCGGGGTGCGGCCGCATTCCAGCGCTGGATCGGCAGCACAAAGCCCCTGGGCGTGTTGAGGCCCTGGTCGAACACCCGCGCCATCCGCGCGCGTTCTTCCGGATCGGCCAGCTTGGAGTCGCCGGGATCGACATTGGACGGCAGCGAGGCCTCCCGCTGCAGCCAGTGACCGGGGTCTTCGAACGCCGGCAGGACGAATTCGGAGGCCACGCCGAGCTTTGCGGCGGTCGCGTCGGCAAAGCGCTCGGCGTCGGCGATGTTGGCCTTCTTCGGGTTCTCGATCTTCGCGATCAGGTCCGCGTTCTTCCAGACCGGCACGCCGTCCTTGCGCCAGTAAAGCCCAAAGGCCCAGCGCGGCAGGCTCTCGCCGGGATACCATTTACCCTGCCCGTAATGCAGCAGGCCGCCGGGCGCAAAGCGCGCGCGCAAGCGCCGGATCAGTTCGTCCGCCAGGGCGCGCTTGGTTGGACCCACGGCGGCGACATTCCATTCCGGCGACTCCATGTCGTCGATGGAGACGAAGGTGGGCTCGCCGCCCATGGTGAGGCGGACGTCATGCGCCTTGAGATCGGCATCGACCTGCTCGCCGAGCCGGTCGAGCCTGGTCCAGGCCTCATCGGAGAAAGGCCGAGTAATTCGAGGCGCTTCGCGGATGCGCCTGACGTTCATCTCGAAGGCGAAGTCGACATTCGCCGACCCCGCCGTGCCCGAGATCGGCGCGGCCGAGCGGTAATGCGGCGTGGCGGCGACGGGGATGTGCCCCTCCCCGGTCAGCATGCCGGAGGTGACGTCGAAGCCGATCCACCCGGCCCCGGGCAGATAGACTTCGGCCCAGGCGTGCAGATCGGTGAAATCGCTCTCGACCTCGCGCGGGCCCTCGACGGGATCGATGTCCGGGCGAAGCTGGATCAGGTAACCGGAGACAAAACGGGCCGCGAGACCCAGTTGTCGCACGATATGGATGAGCAGCCAGGCGGAGTCCCGGCAGGAGCCGGCGCCGGCGGCGAGCGTCTGTTCCGGCGCCTGAACGCCCGGTTCCATCCGGATAATATAGCGAATCTTTTTCTGCAAATTCGCGTTGAGCTCGACGAGGTAATTGACCGTCATATCCGCCTCGCGCGGAATCTCCTTCAGATAGGCCGCGAGCAGCGGCCCGGGCTCGGACGTTGCGAGATAGGGCGCAAGCTCGGTCTTGAGATCGCCTGGATACTGGAACGGAAACGAGTAGGCGTAAGGCTCGACAAAGAAGTCGAAGGGGTTGACCACGGTCATCTGCGCCGTGAAGTCGACCTCGATTTTCAGCTCGGTGGCCTTTTCCGGGAAGACGTAGCGCGCGAGCCAGTTGCCCTGCGGATCCTGCTGCCAGTTCACGAAATGGTTCGTGGGCGTGACCTTGAGCGAATAGCTCAGGATCGGGGTGCGCGTGTGCGGCGCCGGGCGCAGGCGAATGGTCTGGGGGCCGAGATCGATCGGTCGGTCGTATTTGTAATGTGTGACGTGATGCAGTGCGACGTAGATCGACACGGACGGGCTACCTCCGGCTCCCTTTTTGAGCAGAACACCGGTCCAGGGAGGGATCAAGCACTAACAACGGGCACGGAGTGCCTACCGGGCAGGCTGGTTTCATGGCGCAAGCTTGCCTCGCCGATCTACCCATGGTTGAATGAAGCTCCGCGCGCGACTGTCCCTTTTCGCAGCTTGCCAGGCGCCACACGGCGAATTGCGAAGCGCGGGGCGAAAACGGGAGACATGAGTCATGAGCTTCCTGGTCGAAATGCCGCGAGAAACCTTTCCCGACGACGCCTTGGACGGGCTCGATGTTGGCGCCACCAAATTCAGGCTGGAAAACGCACAGGCCATGATGTGGATGTCGCAACTCGCCTACGAGACCGCGCACGAAGGCAAGGTCAATGACATCCTCAAGGCGTGGAAACTGACGAGGCTCGCATTCGGCAGCAACGACCCCGTCACGGGTCTCCCGCCCAAAAGTGCTTGCTTCGTCGTCGCCGAAGGACACGGTGCAACGATTGTCACGTTTTCCGGCACCGATCCGCTCAAGATCGAGGACTGGATCAAGGATTTCACAGTCCAGTTAGAGCCAAACGTTCTTCATGCCGGGTTCGACATGGCCGTCGAAGCGGTTTGGCCCACCGTCGAAGCGGCGATCAAAGGCCGCACCGAGCAACCGCTGTTCTTCACCGGGCACAGCATGGGAGCCGCGTTGGCCATCATCGCGGCGGAACATGCGCTCAAGGCCAATATCCTCCCGACGCTTGTTTACACGTTCGGATGCCCGCGGGCCGGCGGCCTGGACTTCTTCAATAGATACACACTGAAGCTTGGCGACAGGACATTCCGCCTCGTCCACGGCCACGATATCGTTCCAACGGTCCCGCCGAGCCTGAACGGCAACTTTCGTCATGTCGGACAATTGCTCCACTGCCGGAGCGGTGGACAGTTTGCCGGGCTGACGCCTGCGCCATCAGATCAGAACGAGCCGGACTTTTTCGAAAGTCCGCTTAGTGCCGTCGTTGACGCGATCAAGATAGCGGCGGCAGGCGACCTATTCCGCAGTGTCGCGCCTGGGCTTCTCGGTCATTCGACGCTTTTGCTGCCACCAACGGTGCGGGATCACATCCCGGCCAGCTATTTCCAGGCGCTGTCGATCCCGCTGGAATAGCGCCAGCCGATCACATCGTAGCTCCAAGCACCCAGGGCGCGAATTCGGCGCCGCCGAAGTCGAAGCTTTCGCTCTTGGTCGGCTGGCCGGAGGCGGTTTTCAGCATCAGGTCGAAGATGCGCTGGCCGCATTCCTGCACGCTCTCCTCGCCGTCGAGGATGGTGCCGCAATTGACGTCCATGTCGTCTTCCATGCGCTTGTACATGGGCGTGTTGGTCGCAAGCTTGATCGAGGGCGCGGGCTTGCAGCCGAACACGCTGCCTCTCCCGGTGGTGAAGCAGACGAGATTGGCGCCGCCAGCCACCTGCCCGGTCGCCGCCACGGGGTCGTAGCCGGGCGTGTCCATGAAGACAAAACCCTTCTTGGTCACGGGCTCGGCGTAGTTCAGCACGTCGACGAGATTGGTGCTGCCCGCCTTGGCCATCGCGCCGAGCGACTTTTCGAGGATGGTGGTAAGCCCGCCGGCCTTGTTGCCCGGGCTCGGATTGGCGTTCATCTCCGCGCCCTCGCGCCTGGTGTATTCCTCCCACCAGCGCATCAGGCCGACCAGCTTCTCGCCGACCTCGCGGCTGACCGCGCGCCGCGTGAGCAGATGTTCGGCGCCGTAGGTCTCGGGCGTCTCCGAGAGGATCACGGTGCCGCCATGCCGCACCAAAAGGTCGCTCGCCGCGCCCAGCGCCGGATTGGCGGAGACGCCGGAATAACCATCCGAGCCGCCGCACTGGAGCGCGACCGTCAATTCGCTCGCCGGCACAGGCTCGCGCTTCACTTTATTCGCGTCGGCCAGCGCCTCCCTCACGAAAGCGACACCGGCTTCGACCGTCTTGCGGGTGCCGCCGACTTCCTGGATGTCCATCGCGCGCAGCCGGCCGGCAAGCTTCTGCTCGGCCATCAGCCCGCCGATCTGGTTCACCTCGCAGCCGAGGCCCAGGACAATCACCGACGAGAAATTCACGTGCCGCGCGAAACCGCCGAGCGTGCGGCGGAGCAGCGCCAAGGGCTCGTCCTGGGTCATGCCGCAACCGGTCTTGTGGGTCAGCGCCACCACGCCGTCGACGTTCGGGAAATCGGCAAGCGGATTGTCGCCGGTGAACGGGTTCTTTTTGAAGACGTCGGCAACGAGGCCCGCGACATGCGCGCTGCAGTTCACCGACGTGAGGATGCCGATATAGTTGCGGGTGGCGACACGGCCATCGCCGCGGCGGATGCCGTCGAAAGTCGCGGGCAGGTCGAAATTCGGCACCGGCTTGACGTCGACGCCATAGGCGTAGTCCTTGTCGAAATCGCCCATGCCGCAATTTTGCGTATGCACGTGCTGGCCGGGCGCGATGGCTTGCGTCGCAAAGCCGATGATCTGGCCGTAGCGGATGATCGGCTCTCCCGTTGCAATGGGCTTGATCGCGACCTTGTGGCCGGCCGGAATCCGCTCGGCCGTGGTCACGCCCTCGGTCACCACCATGCCGGGCGGCAGGCTGGAGCGCGCGATCAGCACGCCGTCGTCGGGATGCAGGCGGATGACGGGTGCCGGTGCCATGGGAGTCTCCTTCTGAAGAAGGCGAATAGCGAATGGCGAGTAGCGAATAGCGCTATTCGAGTCGCCAGTCCCTATTCGCCATTCACCACTCGCTATTCGCCATTCGCTCTCTTACGCCTTCCCGCCGGAATCCTTGCGGGTCGCGTTGACCTGCATCTTGGCGTAGGTCGACATTAGGCCTACCTCGTTCGACAGCGTCACGAGCTTGAAGCCCATGTTGATCGCGCGCACCGCGCCTTCGGCGCCGCTGCAATGGATGCCGGGGTTGAGCTTGCGCTTGTCGCACTCCTTGACGATCTTCTCGTAGATCTTCAGGATTTCCGGCTCGCTGCGATCGAGCTTCGGCTCGAGCCCGTAGGAGAAGCCGAGATCGGACGGGCCGATATAGACGCCGTCGATGCCGTGGACGTCGAGGATCGCTTCCATGTTCTCGACCGCGGTCTTGGTCTCCATCATCGGCAACAGCACGATGTCGTCGTTGGCGGTCTTCTGGTAGGAGCCCGCCGTGCCGTACATGCCGGCGCGGATCGGGCCGTTGGAGCGCACGCCCATCGGCGGATATTTGGAATAGGCGACGAGGTTCTTGGCTTCCTGCGGGGTGTTGATCATCGGACAGATCACGCCATAGGCGCCGCCGTCGAGCACCTTGCCGACGATGCCCGGCTCGTTCCAGGGCACGCGCACCATTGGCGTCACCGGATGGCCGTGCATCGACTGGAAGCACTGCACCATGGAAAGGTAATCCTGCACGCCATGCTGCATGTCCACGGTGACGCTGTCGAACCCGCATTGCGCGATCATCTCGGCGGAAAAGCCGGAAGGGATCGCAAGCCAGGCGTTCACCACCGCTTTGCCCGAAGCCCAGATTTGCTTGACTTTATTTGGCACTCTTTGTTCCTTCCCTGTTTCCTTGACTTGCCGTCATTGCGAGCGAAGCGAAGCAATCCATCGTGCTGCGAAGAAAGATTGGATTGCTTCGTCGCTATGCTCCTCGCAATGACGGGTTAGCTGGTCGCCCGCTGGATGGAGACTTCGCTGACGCCGACCTCGCGCGCGCTATTCACTATCGCCGCCCAGGTATCGTCAGGCAAGGGGACGCCGTTCTTCGTCCGTTCAGCCCGGGTCTTTCGTTCGGGGTCACCGGGGATCAGGACCTGATCGACGCCGAAAATCGGCCTGGTTTCCCGGATGAAGTCGACATAGCGGGCGATCTCGCCATCGAAGAAATTGGAGGTATCGACCACCTTCGGATCGACATAGAAGGCCAGCATGCCGTTGGCGAAGCGCCGGTCCGGTGCCGTGGCCCCGGTTCCGGTCAGCGCACCGCCGAGCAGCTCGCAGATGAACGCGAGCCCGGAGCCCTTGTGCTCGCCGAAGGCGCGGATCGCGCCGGTCCCCTTGGTATGGTCGCGCGGCCCGTCGGGCGTATACGGGCCATACATCACATGCGGGTCCTCGCTGAGGGTGCCGTCGGCATCGATCAGCGCGCCTTTTGGCAGCTTCTTGCCGCCGCGGCTCGCGACCAGGCACTTGCCTTCGGCCACGATCGAGGTCGCAAAATCGAGCACGATCGGATCCTGCCCCTGGCGCGGGATGCCGACGCAATAGGGCGCCGTGGACAACCGCTTTTCGACGCCGCCGAACGGCGCCACCAACAGCGAGCCCGCGGCGTTGACGAAATGCACGGACACCAGGCCCTCGGCCGCCGCCATCTCGGCCCAGTCGCCGACGCGGCCGATATGGCCGGCATTGCGCAGCGCCACCGCTGCAAGCCCCGCCTTCTTGCACTTCTCGATGCCGAGCTTGACCGCGATCGGCGTGACGGTCTGGCCATAGCCGAACTTGCCGTCGACCACCGCGAGCGAGGGCGTATCGACCACGATCTCCGGCGTCTGGTTCGGCACTACCGCGCCCGTCTTCTGCCAGCGGACATAGACGGGAACGCGGATCACGCCATGGCTGTCATGGCCGGTGAGATTGGCTGTCGTGAGGTAGGTTGCGATCCGTCTCGCCTCCTCACTCGAGGATTCCGCGTGGCCGAAAACATCCGCAACGAAATCGATAAGGTTCTCGACCTTGATGGTAACCATGGACGGTATCTCGTTGATGGTCTAAGCGCCCGGACCTCAGGCGCTGGCTTTGGCGTGACCGCCGAGATAGGCGGCGCGGATGGCTTCATTGCCCCACAATTCATCGGGCTTGCCGCCCAGCACGATACGGCCGGTTTCCAGCACATATCCGTAGTCGGCAACCGACAGCCCCATGCGCGCATTCTGCTCGACAAGCAAGACCGTCGTGTTGCGCCGGATCTCCGAGATGATGCGAAACACCGCCTGCACGATGACCGGCGCGAGGCCCAGCGACGGCTCATCCAGCAGCAGAAGCCGGGGCTTCGCCATCAGGCCGCGGGCGACCGCCACCATCTGCAATTGCCCGCCGGACAAGGTCCAGCCGAGCGCGTTGGAGAACTGGCGGATATCCGGGAACAGGTCGAACATCGCGTCCGCCTCGCCCGAGATTGCCGATTTCGACGCGCGGCGGTTGGAGGCGCCGAGCATGATGTTTTCCTTGACCGACAGGCCCGGGAATACCCGCCGCCCCTCCGGCACGTGCGAGATACCCATGCGCACGATCGCTTCCGGCCCGAGACCCGCGATCGACTTGCCGTCGTAGAGGATTTCGCCGGACGCAGGTTTCGCAAGGCCGGAAATGGCGCGCAGCGTCGTCGACTTGCCGGCGCCGTTGGCGCCGAGCAGGGTGACCACCCTGCCCTCCTCGACGGCGATGGTGGCGCCGCGCAGCGCTTCGATCTCGCCGTAGCGGACCACGAGATTGCGGATTTCGAGCAGCGCCATCACTCGCTCCCGAGATAGGCGGAGACGACGTCGGGATGGCGGAGCACCGCCATCGACTCGCCGTCCGCGATGCGGCGACCGAAATTGAGCACGGTGATGTGCTGGGCGGCTTCCGAGACCAGAGTCATGTCGTGATCGATGATCAGGATGGTGAGGCCCTGCGCCGCGATCCGCTTGAGCAGCTCATGCAGTTCCAGCTTCTCGCTCGAGTTCAGGCCCGCAGCCGGCTCGTCGAGCAGCAGCAGCGTCGGATTGGACGCCAGCGCGCGTGCGATCTCGATCAGGCGCTGATGCCCGTAGGAGAAGCTCGAGATCAGCTCGTTGGCGCGGCTGCCGAGGCCGACGAAGGTCAATGCCTCCATCGCGCGCTCGGTCAGCGCGGCGTCGCCGCGCGCGTTGATCCCCTTGCCGATCATGGTGTTGCCCGGCCGCTCGGCGCCGATCTCGACATTCTCCAGCGCCGTCATCGAACGGAACAGGCGGATGTTCTGGAACGTGCGCCCGAGTCCGGCCGCGGTGCGCTGGTGCGGCGGCATGTTGGTGATGTCGGTGCCGTCGAGCACGATCCTGCCGGCGGTCGCCTTGTAGAGGCCGGAGAGCACGTTGAGCGTCGTGGTCTTGCCGGAGCCGTTCGGCCCGATCAGCGCATGCACGCCGCCGCGTTTGACCGCAATATCGACGCCGTCGACCGCCTTCAGGCCGCCGAAATATTTCGAGAGCCCGGTGACTTCAAGGACGGTATCGCCGCCGACTGTCGCCGGCTTCAATTGCAGTGCCTTTACCGCCGCCGGCGCCCTGGTTTGTGCACGCCAACGTTCGAAGGCGGCTGCGACAAATCCCCAGATACCGTCCGGCATGAAGCGGACGATCAGGATCACGAACAGGCCGTAGATCGCGAGATAAAGCCCGGGCACGCTCTTGAGAAACCGCAGCCATTCCGGAATCAGGATCAACAACCCGGTACCGATCACCGAACCGACCGGCGAGGCCACGCCGCCGAGCAGCGACATGGTGAGGAAGACGATCGATTCCGCGAACGAGAACTGATCGGGGCTGACATAGGCGAACCCGCCCGCGAAAAGCCCGCCGGCGAGGCCACCCAGCGCGGCGCAGATCGCAAAGGCGTAGACCTTGGTGCGGAATACATCGATGCCGTTGACACCGGCGGCAAGCTCGTTGTCGCGCACCGCGCGCATGGCGCGCCCGAGCCTTGTATCCGGGAGGTGCCAGACGACATAACCGGCGATCGCTAGCATGGCGACGCAGAAGGCCAGATAGGACTGCGAGCTCTGAAACAGCGCGGGACGGCCGATATGCGAGACGCCATCGGGGCCGTGGCTGAGCCAGATCGCGTTGATCATCACCAGCGTCACGATCTGCTGGAACGAGATCGTCACCATGGCGAGATAATGCCCGCCGAGGCGCAGGGTCGACATGCCAAGGAACGCGCCGGCGACGAACGCCGCCACAACTCCGCCGACCAGGCAGAGCCAGAAGCTTTGGTGCAGATCGGCGGTGCCGATCCCGACCGCATAGGCGCCGAAGCCGAAGAACGCCGCCTGCGCCAGGTTGATCTGCCCGCAAAGGCCGAGCACGACCGAGAGCCCGAACACGGCGATCGAGAATGTCGTCGCCTGCATCAGGATGTTGAGGATGTAGCCGTCGAACTGCATTCCGGCGGCGAGCGCCACCACAACCGCAGCCCCGGCAAAGTAGGGCAGATGCCGCAGCAGCAGCGGCTTCGAGCGCAGCACCGGCGTGGCCGTCATTTTCTCGCTGGGCGCGCTCATGCTTTTTCCGCCACGCGTTCGCCGAAGATGCCCTGCGGCCGGAAGATCAGGAAGGCGACCAGCACCAGGAAGGCAAAGCCGTCCTTGTAGGGCACGGAGATGTAGGCCGCGCCAAAGGTCTCGATCACGCCGAGGGCAAGCCCGCCGATGATCGCGCCCGCGACGTCGCCGAAGCCGCCGATGATGGTGGCGGCAAAGGCCTTCAGCGCGATCGTCGAGCCCATCTGGATCGACACGAAGAGGATGGGCGCGACCAGGATGCCGGCGAGGCCGCCGAGCATGGCGGAATAGATGAAGGTGATCATGATCATGGTGGAGACGGAAATGCCGAGCAGCGAGGCCATTTCCTTGTCCTGCGAGGTCGCCTGCAGCTTCTTGCCGAGCAGCGTATGCTCGAAGAACCAGTAATTGAAGATCACGAGCGCGACCGTCACCGCGATGATCAGGAGATACTGGCTGTCGAGATAGACCGGCCCGAGCTGGATGCCGGGCGTCTCGAACCAGCCCTGCAGCACCTGCGGCTGCGGGCCGTAGATCGCAAGCACGGAATTGGCAAGCAGGATCGAGGCGCCGATGGTCGCGATGATGACCGGCAGGAAGGTGCGGTGGCGAAGCGGGTAATAGACGCCGAGGTTGAAGACGATGCCGAGCAGCGCCATGCCGCCGAGTGCCATCAGGAACGACAGCCAATAAGGCCAACCGAGATCGACCGAGAACACCACCATCAGATAGGCGGCGACCATGGAAAATTCGCCCTGGGCGAAGTTCACGACATTGGTGGCACGGAAGATCAGCACGAAACCGAGTGCGACCAGCGCGTAGACGGCGCCAATGCCGATGCCGGTGAACAGCAATTGGAGGAAGAGATCCATCGCGGACCTTCGGTTGGCGGAGACTTCAAGAGCGTTGCGCTTCGACAAATGCTTCGGCCTCCCCCGCGAGGGAGAGGCCGAGTGGCAGATCAATCGTTGAAATCGATGTGCTTGTCGTAGACGATATTGCCTTTGTCGTTCTTCACGACATTGTAGCCGTGCAGGCCGTCGCCATTCTGGTCGAAATTGTATTCGCCTTCCGCGCCCGCATATTTTTTCGTGGCCAGGATCGCTTCGCGGATCTTGCCGGGATCGGTCGTGCCGGCCTTGTTGATCGCCGCCGAGAGGATGGTGATGGCGTCATACGGCCAGGCGCTCTGGTTGTCGGGCGCGACCTTGTAGGTGTCGCGGTAGAGCTTGCCGAACGCCTTGGAGGCCTCGCTGGAGTCTTCCGCGTAATCGGCAACACCATAGGTGCCGAACAGTGCGGGACCCGCAAGCTTGGTCGAGGAGACCGCCACCACGGAGGGAGAACCGACCCAGGGGATGTTGACGCCGAGCTGACGAAGCTGGCGGGCGAAGATGCCGAGGTCGCCCTCGAAAGTGAAATAGGTGCCGAGCACGTCTGCGCCGGACTGTTTCACCGCGAGCACGACGGGCGTGAAGTCCTGGCTGTTGTTGGCATAACCCTGGTCGAGGACCGGGGGCGCACCGAGCTTGGTCAGGGCGTCGGTCAGCGCCTTGCCGCCGGCGGTGCCGAACGCGTCGGTCGAATGCACGATCGCCCACTTCTTCTTGCCGAGCGTGTTCACGCCGAAGTCGGCGATCACGCGGCCGGAATAGCTGTCATTGGGGCGGAAGCGGAACAGCCACGGATTGCCGGAATGGGTCAGATCCGGATTGGTGCCGCCGATCATCACGGGCTTGCCGAGCTTGAGCACGTCGGGCGCCATCGCCTGAACCTGGGTCGAGCGGATCGATCCGAGAAACGCGACGATATCCGATTGGGCGGCGAGCTTGGAAAAGGCCAGCACGATGCCGGGGTTGGTGGTCTGGTCGTCTTCGATCACGAGCTCGACCTGCTTGCCGAGGACGCCGCCGGCCTTGTTCACGGCTGCCAGCGCAAGCTTGGCGCCGTTCTGCGCCCAGAGACCCTGCTCGGCGGCGGGACCCGTCACCGGAACGCACATGCCGATCTTGATGGTCGAACCCTGCGCTCGGGCGCTGGTAATGATGTGGGGTGCCGCAATACCGGCAACGATGCCAGCCGCGAAATCGCGTCTCGTCAGTCTCATCAATTCCTCCCTGAGGCCGGGCGTCAGTGTCGGCCTTTCTTGGTCTTGGCGAACCGCAGGGGTCCGCGAAACCGATTGCTACTTACGAAGTCTCAAGCGCTCAGTAAATTGGTATTGAATGGCGGCAAATTCGACTAACGGCGCAAGCCGTTGCCGCCTGACATTAACGCCGGAGGACCGGCATTCATTCCCCTTTGGCACAAAGCGTTTCGTGCTCAAAGAGCAGGCAGCCTTCAGAGCTATGCGTCAGCCCGGCCTGATCATGCAAATTTGCGCCTACTGGTCGCCGTCGTCCGCGATCTCGAGCCCCGCGAGGCTCGCTTCGAGCCCGCCCAGCATATCCTGCAGTTCCGCGAGCTTTTTGGCGCCATAACGGCGCGTAATGGCGGCGTAGATCGCTTCCGACGACGGCGCGACGACCTCCATCAATTTGAGCCCCTTTTCCGAGATCGAGATCACGCCACGGCGGAGATCGGTCTTGGCGGTCTTGCGCTCGATCAATCCGCGCGCATCGAGATCGCGCAAAATGCGGGAGAGGCTCGGGCCAAGCAGAAAGGCGGTGCGCGCCAGCTCGGTGACTTCGATGGCATCGATCGACGCCAGCGCGCGCAGGATGCGCCATTGCTGCTCTGTGAGGTCGTGACGGCGAAGCGACGGACGGAATTGCCGCATCACCGCTTCGCGCGCGCGCAGAAGCGACATCGGCAGCGAGCGGGAGAACTCGCGCATCGGCACGCGGCCGACGGAAACCTTTTCCGCCCGCGACCCATCGGCTGATTTCCTTCGCGCCATCCGTTCTTTCAATGCCTTCTCTTTCAACGCCTTGGGGTTTGCAATGCAACAAGAAACTAAGGGGTTTGATCCGAACCATTTAACATGTTAATCATCTCGCCGCATCCCCTTTCGGTTCCGTCATCCGTACGGTCGAGACACGCAAGGCAGACACAATCCAGGCCAATGATGGCGCCTACGTTTCTGTCAGCGGCCATTTCGTCTGGCGCCAAAAACAACAATTGGGAGTGAAACAGCCATGCCGCATTTCACGATCGAATATTCGGCCAACATCGACAAGCGCGTCGACATGGCCAAAGTCGTCGAGCTCGTCCGCAAGGCCGCGGTCGAGACCGGCATCTTCCCGCTCGGCGGCATCCGCGTCCGCGCTATCAGATGCGAGCATTATGCCATCGCGGATGGCAACCCCAATCTCGGCTTCCTTTCGATGGTCTTGCGGCTCGGCGAGGGCCGCGATCTCGCCGCCCGCAGGAAGGCCGGCGAGCACATCTTCACGGCGCTGTCGTCCCATCTCGATCCTGTATTCGCGCAAAGCAAATTCGCACTGTCGTTCGACATGCAGATCAACGACAAGGAGACGAGCTGGAAGCGCAACAACATCCACGAAGCCCTGAAAGCAGAGGCCGCCCATGGATAAGGTCACGCCCAAATCCGATCTGTTCCAGGCCAACAAGGACCGCGTCGCGCCGCTCCTCAAGCAACTCCGCGCCGACGGCATCGGCCACATGATCGACGGCAAGACCGTAGCCTCGATCTCGGGCGAGACCTTTGAGACCAATTCGCCGGTCGACGGCGCAGTGCTGGCCACCGTCGCGCGTGGCAATGCCGAGGACATCGACCGCGCGGCAACCGCAGCGTCGCTCGCGTTCAAATCCTGGCGCGACATGTCGGCGTCGATGCGCCGGAAACTTCTGCATCGCGTGGCCGATGCGATCGAGGACCGCGCCGACGACATCGCCGTGCTCGAATGCATCGATACCGGACAGGCCCATCGCTTCATGGCCAAGGCCGCCATTCGCGCGGCCGAAAATTTCCGCTTCTTCGCCGACAAATGCGCGGAAGCCCGCGACGGCCTCAACACGCCGAGCGAGGAGCACTGGAACATCTCCACCCGCGTGCCGATCGGCCCTGTCGGCGTGATTACGCCCTGGAATACGCCGTTCATGCTCTCGACCTGGAAAATTGCGCCCGCGCTGGCGGCCGGCTGCACCGTCGTGCACAAGCCGGCGGAGTGGTCGCCGATCACGGCCGACATGCTGGCCAAACTCGTGAAGGAAGCGGGCGTGCCTGATGGCGTGCTCAACACCGTGCACGGTATCGGCGAGGAAGCCGGCAAGGCCCTGACCGAGCATCCCGCGATCAAGGCGATCGGTTTTGTCGGCGAGAGCGCGACGGGCTCGGCGATCATGGCGCAGGGCGCGAAGACGCTCAAACGCGTGCACTTCGAGCTCGGCGGCAAAAATCCCGTGATCGTGTTCGACGACGCCGATCTCGACCGCGCGCTCGATGCGGTGGTCTTCATGATATACTCGCTGAACGGCGAACGTTGCACCTCGTCCAGCCGCCTCCTTGTACAGGAAAGCATCTCGGACAAATTCATCGAGAAGCTCACCGCGCGGGTGAAGGCGCTCAAGGTCGGCCACCCTCTCGATCCCGCGACCGAGGTCGGGCCGCTGATCCACGAGCGGCATCTCGCAAAAGTCTGCTCCTATTTCGACGTGGCGAAAAGGGACGGTGCGGTGATCGCGGTCGGCGGCAGGCCGCATGACGGTCCCGGCGGCGGCCATTACGTGCAACCGACGCTCGTCACCGGCGCGCATGCCAGGATGCGCGTCGCACAGGAGGAGGTGTTCGGACCGTTCCTCACCGTGATCCCCTTCCGCGACGAGACACACGCGATCGAGATCGCCAACGACGTCAATTACGGCCTGACCGGCTATGTCTGGACCGGCGACATGGGCCGCGCGCTGCGCGTCGCCGACGCGCTCGAGGCCGGCATGATCTGGCTCAACTCGGAAAACGTCCGCCATCTGCCGACGCCGTTCGGCGGCATGAAGGCGTCCGGCATCGGCCGCGACGGCGGCGACTATTCCTTCGACTTCTACATGGAAACCAAGCATGTCTCGCTCGCGCGCGGCACGCACAAGATTCAGAAACTGGGAGTGTCATCCTCATCCTGAGGAGCGGGCGCAAGCCCGCGTCTCGAAGGATGAGGCCGAGAAATCAGTACATCGGCCTCATGGTTCGAGACGGCGCTAGCGCGCCTCCTCGCCATGAGGGTCAATGAGTCCAAGGCTGGGAAAACCACATGCCCGTTCCGACACACGTCTTCGATCCGCCCTTCAACATCATCCGGTGCAGCCATGTCGTGCTCGACGTGGTCGACCTGAAGAAAAGCCGCGCGTTCTATGAAACGACGGTCGGCCTCCATGTCGAGGACGCCGACAACAGCGTGGTCTACCTGCGCGGCAGCGAAGAGCACCAGCATCACTCGCTGGTGCTGCGGAAGGCGCCAACCGCCGCCTGCAACCGGCTCGGCTTCAAGGTCGGCAACGAGGGCGACCTCGACAAGGCGGCCGCCTTCTTCTCCGAGAACGGCATCCAGTGCAAATTCGCGGAAGCGCCGTTCCAGGGCCGCACGCTGCAGTTCACCGATCCCTTCGGCTTCCAGATCGAGCTTTATGCCACCATGGATAAACGGCCGCACCTGCTGCGGCGCTATGATCTCTACAAGGGCTGCCATCCACAGCGCCTCGACCATTTCAACGTGTTCGCCGCCGAGGTGCAGGACACCATGGACTTCTACGCCCGGCTCGGCTTCCGCCTGACCGAATATGCCGAGGAGGACGGGCCGAATGGCCGCATCGCCGCGGCCTGGCTGCATCGCAAGGGCAATGTGCACGACTTCGCCATCACCAACGGCAAGGGCCCTCGCCTGCACCATTTCTGCTATTGGGTGCCGACCGCGATGAACGTGTTGCATCTCTGCGACGTGATGGCCTCCAGCGGGCACCTGAAGAACCTCGAGCGCGGCCCCGGCCGGCACGGCATCTCGAACGCCTTCTTCCTCTATGTCCGGGATCCCGACGGCCACCGCCTTGAGCTTTATACCAGCGACTACTTCACCGGGGATCACGATCACGAACCGCTGCGCTGGTCGCTCAACGACCCACGGCGGCAAACGCTGTGGGGCGCGCCCGCGCCGCGCTCGTGGTTCGAGCAGGGCTCGCCTTTCTCGGGCAGCCAGGTGCGCGAACCTGCCTTCGTGGCTCAAGTCACCGTTGCGGACTAGGAGCAGATGATGAAAGGGATTGCAATCGTACTTGGACTGGTGATGACGACGATGACCCCTGTGAAGGCTTCCGAACTCAAGCTCGTCGCCGGCGGCTCGCTGGCCGGCCTTTTCAAGCAGCTTGGCCCGCAATTCGAGAAGGCGAGCGGGCATACGCTCTCCATCCATTTCAATTCCACGCCGAACATCATCAGCCGTATCAATGCCGGCACGCCGTTTGACGCCGTGGTCGTGCCGGCTGATGTCTTCAGGGATGCGGCCGCGAAGAGCCATCTGGCTGAACCCGCTGTGAACGTCGCGCGTGTCGGCTATGGCGTCATCGTCCGCGCAGGCGCGCCGATGCCGGACCTGTCGACACCGGATGCCTTCAAGAAGGCGCTGCTCGCGGCCTCTTCGGTCGCGTCCGTCCCGGCCAGCGCCGCCGGCGCCTACATTGCCAAGGTCTATGAGCGCCTGGGAATTGCCGAGGAGATGAAGGCCAAGACCAAGGTGCAGGCTTTACCGACCACGATCGCGCCGGCTGTCGCCAACGGCGAGGCCGAGCTTGGCATCTTCCTGACCAACGTGTTCAACGCGCCAGGCATCGAGCTTGCCGGCCCCTTCCCGGCCGATCTGCAGCAGGAGCTGCCGTTCACCGCCGCAGTCGCCACCGACGCCAAGGAAGCGGCGGCCGCGAAAGCGCTGATCGATTATCTCAAGACGCCTGACGCCACTGCGGCGATCAAGGCCGCCGGCATGATTCCGGGCTAAGGGGTTCTTATGGCCAACCATCGCATCGCGACCTATTCCACCCCGGGCAAGACGGCCTACGGCTACGTCACCGACAGCGGCGTCGTCGATCTCTCCTCCCGTTTTGGCAAGGATTATCCGACGCTGCGCGAAGCCATCGCCGCCGGTGCGCTCGCGAAGCTGGCCGAAGATGGCGCCAAGCGCTCGCCGGATCATCCACTTGATGCCATCACATGGCAGCCGCCGATCCCTGCACCCGAGAAGATCATCTGCATCGGCGTCAACTATCCCGATCGCAACGCCGAATACAAGGACGGCTCGGACGCGCCGAAATATCCGAGCATGTTCATGCGCACGCCGCGCTCCTTTGTCGGCCATAACGCGCCGCTGGTGCGTCCGCGCGCCTCGAACCAGCTCGATTACGAGGGCGAGGTGACGCTGGTGATCGGCAAGGCCGGACGGCACATCAAGGAGAGCGACGCCCTCGGCCACATCGCCGCCCTTACGCTTTGCAACGAAGGCACCATCCGCGACTGGGTGCGGCATGCGAAATTCAACGTCACGCAAGGCAAGAATTTCGATTCCACCGGCAGCCTCGGCCCCTGGATCGTCCCCTACACGAATGAATCGCAGATCGCCGACATCCGCCTGACCACGCGCGTCAATGGCGAGACCCGGCAGGACGATCGCACCTCGCGGCTGATCTTCGGGATTCCTTATCTCCTCAACTACATCTCGACCTTCACCACGATCGTGCCGGGCGACATCATCGTGACGGGCACGCCGACCGGCGCCGGCGCGCGCTTCGATCCGCCGCGTTACCTGAAGCCGGGCGATGTCGTCGAGGTCGAAGCCGACGGCATCGGCGTGCTGCGCAATCCTGTCGCCGACGAAACCCCGTAAGGACCAGACCATGACTTCCATGACCGGCGGCGAAGCGATCGTCAGCGGCCTCGTCGCCCACGGCGTCAACACCGTGTTCGGCCTGCCGGGCGCGCAGGTATACGGCCTGTTCGACGCCTTCCACCAGGCTCAGCTCAAGGTGATCGGCGCGCGGCACGAGCAGGCCTGCGCCTACATGGCCTATGGCTATGCGCGCTCGTCCGGCAAGCCGGGTGTGTTCAGCGTGGTGCCCGGCCCCGGCGTCCTGAATGCCGGCGCGGGGCTTTTGACCGCGTTTGGCGCGAACGAGCCGGTGCTGTGCCTCACGGGGCAGGTGCCGACGCAGTTCCTCGACAAGGGCCGCGGCCATCTGCACGAAATGCCCGACCAGCTCGCGACCTTGCGCAGCTTCGTGAAATGGGCCGAGCGCATCGAATATCCCGATATCGCGCCCACCATGGTGTCGCGCGCCTTCCAGGAGATGATGTCGGGCCGGCGCGGACCGGTCGCGCTGGAAATGCCGTGGGATGTGTTCACCCAACGCGCCGATGTCGGCGCCTCGAAGGCGTTCGATCCCTTCCCCGCGCCGCAGCCGGACCCGGACCGCATCAAGGAAGCTGCCGCGCTGATCGCAGCAAGCAAGCGACCCATGATCTTTGTCGGCTCCGGCGCGATCCATGCGCGCGAGGAGATCCTCGAGCTCGCCGAGACGATCGACGCGCCGGTGGTCGCCTTCCGCAGCGGCCGCGGCATCGTCTCCAACGCGCATGAACTTGGCCTCACCATGGCCGCGGCCTATCGGCTCTGGCCCACGACAGACCTGATGATCGGCATCGGCACGCGGCTGGAGCTGCCGACCATGTCGCGCTGGCCCTATCGGCCCGACGGGTTGAAATCGGTCCGCATCGACATCGATCCCGTCGAAATGCGCCGCTACACGTCCGATGTGAGCGTTATCTCGGACTCAAAAGCCGGTACGCGCGATTTGCTCGCAGCCGTCCGCAAGGCGGGCTACCGCAAGGCCTCTGGCCGCCGCGCCGCGATCCGCGAGGCGACCACGGCCGCACAGCAGGAAATCCAGAAGGTGCAGCCGCAGATGGCGTATCTGAACATCCTGCGCGAGGTGCTGCCGGACAACGCCATCGTCACCGACGAGCTGTCGCAGGTCGGCTTCGCCTCCTGGTATGGCTTTCCCATCTACGAGCCGCGCACCTTCATCACCTCGGGCTACCAGGGCACGCTTGGCTCCGGCTTTCCGACCGCGCTCGGCGCCAAGGTCGCCAATCCCGACAAGCCCGTGGTCGCGATCACCGGCGACGGCGGCTTCATGTTCTCTGTGCAGGAGCTTTCCACCGCCGTTCAATTCAACATCGGCGTCGTGACGCTGGTGTTCAACAACAACTCATTTGGCAACGTGCGGCGCGACCAGCGCACCCGCTTCGACGGCCGCGTGGTTGCCGCCGACCTCGTCAACCCGGATTTCGTCAAGCTCGCGGAGTCCTTTGGCGTCGCGGCGAGCCGCGTCACCGCGCCCGATCATTTCAGGCCCGCGCTGGAGAAGGCGCTGGCCCATGGCGGGCCATCTCTGATCGCGGTCGAGGTGCCGCGGGATTCCGAAGTGACGCCGTGGACGTACATTCATCCGGCGCGGAATGCTTAACCCTCGTGGAGAGGAGGCGCCAACGTGTCCGCGCAAAGCGCGGCCCGATGACAGACTCCACGTCGTCTCGAACCACGAGGCCCAACCGGGCCTCAGCTAGCTCGCCTTGCGAAACGTCAGGTTGACGCGCTTGCGGCCGAGCAGCGCGTGCTCGCCATCGGCGAGCGGCGCCACGCCGTGAAAGGTGAGCCGCGACGGTCCGCCCCAGACCACGACATCGCCATGCGCTAAACGGTAGCGCACCGGCCGGTCTGCGCGCCTCACACCGCCCCACAGGAAGGTTGCGGGCAGACCGAGCGACACCGACACGATCGGCGCGTCATAGTTCTTCTCGTCACGATCCTGATGCAGCGACAGGCGCGCGCCGGGTTCGTAGCGGTTGACCAGGCAGGCTTCCGGCCGGAAGCCGGCAAAGCCCGCTTGCGCGGCCGCCTGCCCGGCCAGTTCGCGGAAGATCGGCGGCATATCCGGCCAAGGCCTGCCGGTGGCCGGATCGATGGCGTCATAGCGATAGCCGGTTTGATCGGTGACCCAGCCCAGGCTGCCGCAATTGGTCATTGCCACCGACATCTGGTGGCCACCCGGCGTCACCATGTGCCGGAACGGCGATTGCGCGACGATGCCGTCGATCGCGGTGAGCAGGTCGTGCTGGATCGGCCGGGCAAAGCCGCGCAGCAGCATCGCGCCCTCGGCGATCTCTTCGCGCGCGGGAACGACCTCTGCGCTGTCAAACAAATCAGCCGTCATTTCGCATCATGGAAGATCACGCCGACGGTGTGGCGTTTGCCGGAACGCAGCCGGCTGACGCCGTGCCGCAGATTGACGCGATAGGTGCCGCGCGTCCCCTGCACCGGGCGGTGATGAACGGCGAAAGCCACCGCATCGCCTTGCCTGAGCGCCACCACCTCGGCGCGCGACTGCATGCGCGGGCGCTGCTCGGTCAGCACGAACTCGCCGCCTTCGAAATCGCGGCCGGGCTCCGACAACAGGATCGCGACCTGCAGCGGAAACACATGCTCGCCGTAGAGATCCTGGTGCAGGCAGTTGTAGTCGCCAGCCTCATATTGCAGCAGCAGCGGCGTCGGGCGGCTCTGGCCGGCCTCATGGCAGCGCCTCAGGAAGGCATCGTGGCGGTCGGGATAGCGGATGTCGATCCCCATCGCCTCGTTCCAGCGATTGGCGATGCCCTGCAGCCGCGCATAGAGCGCCGGCCGCAGCGAGGCGATCAGATCGGGAAGCGGATAGGAGAAGTATTTGTATTCGCCGCGGCCAAAGCCATGGCGGCCCATCACGATGCGGCTGCGGAAATGCGCGTCATCGGGATAAAGCGCCGAGATGGCGCGACATTCCTCCGGCGTGAGCAGGCCCTTCAGGACGGCGCAGCCCTGTGCGTCGAGATCGGTCCGGACTTGCGCCCAGTCGAGGGCGTCGACACGGTCGGCGATGCCGGAACAAGGAACCGGGCGGATGGCGGGTTTGGCGGTGGCTTTCATGCGCCCCATTTGGGGCAGTTCAGGCGATCTGCAGCCACCCGATTTCTGGTCATTTTGTCGTCATTGCGAGCGAAGCGAAGCAATCCATCGCGCCACCCGAGGAACTTATGGATTGCTTCGTCGCTAACGCTCCTCGCAATGACGCTTACCCCCTCACCGGCAGCGTGATCACGTCATAGGCGTGGCGGATGGTGCGCTTCAGCACGGGGTCTTCCAGTTCGTATTCGAAGCGGTCGGCAGGGCGGATGCCGCCCTTGGCGGCGAAGGTGCCGCCGAACATCGCACAGCCGTCCGGCAGCTTGCCGCCCTCGAAACCTTTCGCAAGCAGTTCCTTGACCGGCAGCATCGCATCGAGCGTGCCTTCCTGGTACAGCTCGCGCTTGCCCTTGATCCAGGCCCATGAGCGCAGGATCATTTTGTCCCAATGGCCGATCACGTCCTCCAGCTCCCACAGCGTGGAGGCGATCGGCTTGTCGCACATCTGCTTTGAGACGGTGACGCTGTAGCTTTCCACCTTGCGGTCGGTGTGGTCGGAGCCGAGACCGACGAAGGTGCGGCCCTGCCAGCCGATCAGGATGAATTCCACCTCGCCGGAGGAATCTTCGCCGCAGGCTTCGATCGAATCTTCCTGCGTGAGCCGCCGCGCCGAGCAGCGATAGTAAATCGGGGTCGTCGCCGGCCGCGCGATGCCGATCGCTTCCAGTTCGGCGATGTGCTTGTCGCGCGCCATCGGGTCACGGCCGGTCCAGCCGGCGATCACGGCCTGCTCGATGGCGAGCGTCAGCGGCATGGCGCCGCCTTCACGGTCGATGACGGTAAAGGTCAGGTCAAACACGAATCGCGCCCTCCATTCCGGCCGCCAGTTCGAAGATGCGGCGGTCGGAACCGCCGACTGCGGCCAGCATCAGCCCGACCGGCACCTCGTCTTCGCGATGCGCCGGCAGCGAGATCGCGCAACCGTCGATCGTGTTGATCAGCGTGCAATTGCGAAGCGAGCGCACGTTCGCGACCGTGAACGCCTTGTCGTCGGCCAAGTCAGCGATCTTCGGCGGTGTATTTGCGGTGGTCGGCATCACCAGCGCGTCATAGGGCGCGAGCCGCACCGCGATCCGCGCGATCAGCGAGCGCCGCGCATTGAGGAGGTCGATGTAGTCGGCCGCGCTCAAGCCTTCGCCGCGCAGGATGCGCGACGAGACGCGGGGATCGTAAACATCGCCCTTGCTGGTCAGGAGATAGCGGTGCCAGGCGAAGCTCTCGCTCGCCGCAAAGCCACCCCTGGCGTTCATCACGCCGACATCCAGGAATTCCGGCACGTCGATATGCTCGATCAGCGCGCCCGCGCGCGATAAGGTCGCAAGGTTTCGCTGGAACGTCTTTGCGACCGCCTCATCGAGCTCGTCGAGCGCGACCGTCACCGGCACCGCGAGCCGCATGCCCTTGATCGGCCGCGGCGCCACCATGGGCAACGGCTCGTCGGCCAGCACGGCATCGAGCGTCGCGCAGCACTGCACGGAGTTCGCGAGCGGGCCGTAGCTGTCGAGCGAAAAGGACAGCGGCACGCCGCCGTCGAGCGGAATTCGGCTTTGCGTCGGCTTGTAGCCGACAATGCCGTTATAGGCCGCCGGAATACGGCAGGAGCCGCCGGTATCGGTGCCGAGCGCGCCATAGGCCATGCGGTCGGCGATCGATACCGCCGCCCCCGAGGACGAGCCGCCGGGAACGTGGCCGACGCTGCGCTGCCAGACGCTCCTGGGCGTGCCGTAATGCGGGTTGATGCCGATGCCGGAATAGGCGAACTCGGTCATGTTGGTGCGGCCGATCACGACAAAGCCGGCGCGCCGCAGCCGCGCCACGACCGGCGCGTCCTTCTCGGCCGGCGCGGAATCCTCCAGCGCGCGCGAGCCTGCGCGGGTCACCTGGCCCTTGATGTCGAAGAGGTCCTTGATCGAGACGGGAATGCCGGCAAAACGCGACGGCGCCGCATGCGCCTTGCGCAGATGGTCCATCGCGTCGGCCGCTTCGAGCGCCGTGTCCTTGTCGACGTGGATGAAGGTGCGCTGTCCCTCGCCCGAGGGATCGGCGATCCCGGCGATACATTCCTCGACGAGCTTTCGGGCGGTGGTGCGACCTGCTTCGAGGTCATCGGCGAGCGCGGCGAGGGTCGGGTTCGGCATGGTTTGTTGTTGCCTGATTATTGTCGGAGGGAGCGGATATTTCGAGATCGAGCAGCGCGGAACTGAGCGACTTGCCATGCGCATCGAGCGCGAGCGAGCGCGTCACCCCGCCGCCGAGCGTCTGGCCCATCACGAAATTCAGCGCCGCAATTCTCGGCAACTCATAACGCACCACCTCGCCTTCGACAACGCCGGCGAAATGCGCCCTCACGCGCTCGGCGGTGACCTGCTCCTTGAGCAGCGCATAGTGTTTTGCGTCATACGCAATCACCGAGATGTTGGACGTATTTCCCTTGTCGCCGGTGCGGGAATGGGCGATCTCGCGCAGCTTCATCACGCCTCCACGAACCGCACCTGCGGCTTGGCGAGCTCGCGCGGCAGCAGCACGGATGCGACCGCGACGACATCGCGCGCCGATTTCCACGCGCCGCCGCCACCGGCCGGGCCGTTGGTATAGAGCGTCTCGACCTCGTTGCCGATCCGCATCGCCTCGCGCAGATTCTCGGTGCGGCCGGTGACACGCACGCGCACCTCATAGGGCTCGTTGCCATGGGCCGAAACCTGCGCCCCGTGCAGCGAGTCCATCCCGATCAGGTCGAAGCGCAGCTCGTTGGTGGCAACGCCGGTCAATTTCAGCCGCTCGCGGACGATGTCGAGCGCCAGCCTGCCGCGCGCCAGAGCGCCGGGGCCGGCATAGGAGATCTGGCCCTCGCCGATGAAACTGTCGATATAGCCGACCGAGACCTTCAGTGTGCCCGTACGCTTCGTGCCCCGCCCGCCGCTGACGCGCACGCGGTCGGGCGCGATCTCCTCGACGGAAACTTGCGAGAAATCCGCGACCACGTCGGGCTGAAAATATTGGCTGGGGTCATGGACCTCGTAGAGCAGTTGCTCCTTGCAGGTCTGCGCGGTCACCGCGCCGCCCGAGCCCGGCACCTTGGTCACGACCAGCGAGCCGTCCTCGCCGACTTCACCGATGGGAAAGCCGAGCCGGGCCAGATCGGGAATGTCCTTGTATCCGGGGTCGGCAAAATAACCGCCGGTGATCTGGCCGGCGCATTCCAGCAAGTGGCCTGCGACCGTGCCCTGCCCCAGGAGATTCCAGTCGTCCATGGCCCAGCCAAAGGCGTGGATCATCGGCGCAAGAAATAGCGCGGGGTCCGAGGCGCGGCCGGTGATCACGACATCGGCGCCTTTCGTCAGCGCTTCCGCCATCGGCTCGGCGCCGAGATAGGCATTGGCCGAGAGCAGCTTGTTGCCGAGCTGCTTGATGGTGCCGTCGAACTCCATGATCTTGAAGTCACCGGCCTTGCAGGCCTCCAGTACGTCATCGCCGACCACGGCCGCGATTTTGAGCTTCGATAGCCCAAGCGAGCGCGCGATCTCGGCGGTCTTCTTCGCGGCGGCCTCCGGATTGGCTGCGCCCATATTGGTGACGATCTTGATGCCTTTTGCGGCGCAGAGCGGCAGCACCGCGCGCATCCGTTCTTCCAGAAGCGGATCGTAGCCGCTTTCGGGATTTTTCATCCGGGCCTGCTGCGCCAGCGCCACGGTCCGTTCGCCCAGGCACTCGAACACGAGATAATCGATCCCGCCCTTCTCGGCGAGCTCGACCGCGGGCTCGATGCGGTCGCCCGAATAGCCTGCGCCTGATCCGATCCTGATCGTCCGCATCACTTCAGCCCGAAATAGGCGCGGTGCAGCTCCCGTTTACCGCTCATCTCGGCTGGAAGCGGCATCGCTGCGTCTGTCTGGGCGCCCTTCTACGCGGGCGATCAGGAGGACACAAGCACTGCCGGCCCATCCATTGTGCGGGTGACGGAATACGCGGCATGCGTGGCGCGCGCGGATGGACCGTTGACGGATCTTGGTCAAATGTCGCATCAAGATTGCAACGATTTCGGGAGGAATAACAGACATGGCCGAGCCCGCGCGCGCGAAACCAAAACCGACACCGGAAACCCAGCATTTCTGGGATGGCACGCGAGACGGCGAGCTACGCCTGCAGCGCTGCGACGCCTGCGCTCACGTCTATTTCCCGCCGCGCCCGTTCTGCCCCGCCTGTGCCTCGCGCAAGGTCTCGGTCTTCAAGGCGAGCGGCAAGGGCACGCTCTACAGCTACGTCATCAACCACCGCCCCGCCGCGCCCGGCTTTACTCCCCCCTACTCCATTGCCGTCGTCGAGCTCGCGGAGGGCCCGCGGATGATGACCAATATAGTCGACTGCCCGCAGACGCCGGAAGCGCTCGAGCTGGATATGAAGGTCGAGGTGAAATTCGAAAAACTCGACGACAAGATCACCCTTCCCCTGTTCCGTCCGGCGAAGGGGTAACGACATGCGCAGGAACCAGGTTGCCGTCGTCGGCGCGGCCGAAACCACCGAACTCGGCGTCATCCCGAACGTGTCGCAGATCCAGCTTCATGCGGATGCGGCGCTCAATGCGATTGCCGATGCGGGCTTAAAACTCTCCGACATCGACGGCTTTGCCACCGCGGTCGAGACACCGCAGCAGGTCTGCCACTATCTCGGTATCAAGCCGACCTGGGTCGACGGCACCTCGGTCGGCGGCTGCTCCTTCATGCTGCATGTCCGTCACGCCGCGGCCGCGATCGAAGCCGGCCTCTGCAAGACCGTGCTGATAACGCACGCCGAGAGCGGCAAGTCGATGATCGGCAAGCAGCCGCGCTCCACGCCGCCAGACAGCCTTAACGGCCAGTTCGAATTGCCGTTCGGCGTGTACGGGCCGCCCAGCATGTTTCCGATCCCGGTGCTGCGTTACATGAAGACCCACGGCATCACCCATGAAGAGATCGCGATGGTCGCGGTGGTGCAGCGCGAATGGGCGGCGAAGAATCCGCGCGCGAGCATGAAGGATCCGATCACGGTCGCCGACGTGCTCAATTCGCGGATGATCGCCTATCCGTTCCGCCTGCTTCAATGCTGCCTCGTCACCGACGGCGGCGGCGCGCTGATCCTCACCTCCGCCGATCGCGCCAGGGATTTCCCGAGGAAGCCGGTCTACATCCTCGGCACCGGCGAGAGCGTCGAAACGCCGATGGTGAGCCAGATGGAGACGTTCAACTCCTCCCGTGCGTTCAAGACCGCCGGTCCCCTCGCGTTCAAGGAAGCCGGCATCGCGCACAAGGACGTCGATCACCTCATGATCTACGACGCCTTTGCGCATCTTCCGCTGTTTGGCCTCGGCGATCTCGGCTTCATGCCGCATGAGGAGACCGGCAAGTTCATCGCCGAGGGGCACACGCGCCCCGGCGGCAAGCTGCCGCTCAACACCAATGGCGGCGGTCTGAGTTACATGCATTCCGGCATGTACGGAATGTATGCGCTGCAGGAGAGCGTGCGGCAGATGCGCGGCATCGCGCCGGCGCAGGTCAAGGGCGCGAAGATTTCAGTGTGCCACGGCGTCGGCGGCATGTTCGGCGCGTCGGGCACGATCATTTTTACGAACGAGAAATGATCACGCTCGTCATTCCGGGGCGCGCGCAAGCGCGAACCATGGTGCGCAATTGCGCACCTGAGAATCTCGAGATTCCGGGTCTGGTCCTACGGACCATCCCGGAATGACACGCAAAGCAACGGGAGGCACATTTGGCCAAATCACTCGAAGGCAAATCCATCATCGTCACCGGCGCGGGCCGCGGTATCGGCCGCGAGATCGCCCTGCTCTGCGCTGCCGAAGGCGCCAAGGTCGTGGTCAACGATCCCGGCGGCGCGGCGGATGGTTCGGGCAATAACGCCGCACCGGCAGAAGAGGTCGTCGAGGAGATCAAGAAGCGTGGCGGGACGGCCGTGGCCAATTTCGAGACGGTGGCGGAGGCGATCCCGGCGAGCCGTATCGTCAAGGCGGCGACCGATCATTTCGGCAAGCTCGACGGCGTCGTCAACAATGCCGGCATCCTGCGCGACATGATCTTCCACCGCATGAGCGTCGAAGCCTTCGAGTCCGTCATCAAGGTGCATTTGATGGGTTCGTTCTATGTCGCTCATGCGGCCGCCCGGCTGTTCCGCGAGCAGGAGAGCGGCTCCTTCGTGCATTTCACCTCGACCTCCGGTCTCGTCGGCAATTTCGGCCAGGCCAATTACGCCGCCGCCAAGCTCGGCATCGTGGGACTATCGAAATCGATCGCGCTCGACATGAACCGCTTCAATGTGCGTTCAAACTGCATTTCGCCATTCGCCTGGAGCCGCCTGATTGGAACCATTCCGACCGAGACGGACGCCGAGAAGGCCCGTGTCGAGAAAATCAAGCAGATGGGCCCGGAAAAGATCGCGCCGGTGGCGGCCTATCTGCTCAGCGACGCCTCAAAGGACGTCACCGGGCAAATATTTCGGCGTACGCATGAACGAGATTTTCCTGTTCAGCCAGAACCGTCCGCTGCGTTCGGTGCAGCGCAGCGAAGGGTGGACGCCGCAGACGATTGCCGAGCATGCGATGCCGGCGCTGAAGCCGTCGTTCTACAAGCTCGACCGGTCCGCTGACATCTTCAGTTGGGACGCGATCTAGTCTGAGGTCTCAGCGCACGCCGGGACACACACATCGGCCGGGTTGCGGAAAACAACCCACGCCAACAATACGAACGCGCAACAAAGCAGAGGATGAAGGAATTCAATCCATCTGAAGTTGTTTCGCGCAATCCGCCCGCTTTATGCCGGATTGGCGGCACATGATTTCCTCCCAACAAAAAACCAAAGGGAGGAAATCATGACAACGCCACTGACCTTTCCCGACAATCAACCCCTGAACCGCCGCAGATTGATCAAGGGTGCGGCGGCGCTGGCGGCAACGGCCGTAACGGCAACCGCAGCGCGCGCGGACACGGTCGCGCCGCTCGGCCAGACCGGAGCTCCGACCATACAAGGCGATGCACTGCCGCTGGGCCCGCTGTCCGGCAGCCGCTATCCGGATGCTCATCTCGAATCTGCCAAGAAGGGGGGCAAACCCACCTTCGGGCCGAACGGTTTTCCCGCCTTCGCCGGTACCATGGCGGTGGAGCGCGTCGCGACCGGGTTTCGCTGGGCCGAGGGACCGGTCTACTTCCCGGCCGGGCGTTATGTCTTGTTCAGCGACATTCCGAACAACCGCATTATGCGGTTCTCCGAGGACGACGGTCACGTCAGCGTCTATCGCCAGCCGTCGATGAATTCGAACGGCAACACCATCGATCGCGAAGGGCGCCTGCTCACCTGCGAGCACAGCGGCCGCCGCGTTACGCGGACCGAGCTCGACGGCTCGATCACGATCATCGCCGACAAGTTCAACGGCAAGAAGCTGAACTCGCCGAACGACGCGGTCGTGGCGTCCGATGGCTCGATCTGGTTCACCGATCCGGCCTACGGAATCGGCGGCTACTATGAGGGCGTCAAGGCCGAGCCCGAGCAGGAAAAGCACAACGTCTATCGGGTCGATCCGAAATCGGGTGAGGTCAAGGTCGTGGTCGACGATTTCGTCGAGCCCAACGGCCTTGCATTCTCGCCCGACGAGAAGCGGCTCTACGTTCTCGACACCGGCTTCACCGATGGTCCGGACAACCCGTCGCATATCCGCATGTTCGACGTGGACCTCGGCGGCGGAAAGCTGTCGAACAGCCGCGTCTTTGCGGAAATGCCCAAGCCCAGTATCACCGACGGCGCGCGCTGCGACCGCGAGGGGCGGGTCTGGTGCTCCGTGGGCTGGGGCGATCCGAACGAAGACGGCGTGCGCTGCTATACGGCGACCGGCGAACTGCTCGGCAAGATCCACATTCCGGAAACCGTCGCGAACCTCTGCTTCGGCGGCCAGCAGCGCAACCGGCTCTATATCTGCGGCTCGACGTCGCTCTATGCGGTCTACACGAGCGTGCAGGGTGCAATGAAGCCGTAACGCGATCGGCGCCGGGGCACAGCGTTGTCGAAATTCACTGTCCCCGCAGCGTCCGTCATTGCGAGCGAAGCGAAGCAATCCAGAACTACCGATGCGGACTGGATTGCTTCGTCGCTTACGCTCCTCGCAATGACGATTACCCTGTATTTCTCAGCCCCGCCGAAATGCCGTTGATGGTGATCTGGATGCCGCGGAGCACCTGCTCGCTCGGATTATGCGTGCGGTGCTCCTTCAACAGCTCCACCTGCACATGGTTGAGCGGGTCGAGATAGGGAAAGCGGTGGCGTACCGAGCGCTCCAGCAGCGGATTGCCCTGCAACAGCCGGTCCTGCTCCATGATGTCGAGCAAGGTCTCGATCACCAGATGCCATTCGCGGCGGATGCGTCCGAATATCCGCTCGCGCAGCGCTTCATCCGGCACGAGCTCCGCATAGCGCGAGGCGATTGCGATCGAGCTTTTCGCCAGCACCATGTCCATGTTGGACAGCAGCATGCGGAAGAACGGCCATTCCCGGTAAAGCTCCTTCAGGAATGGCATCCCCTGCTCCGGATGCTGCGAGATCCAGGTCTCGACCGCGCTGCCAAAGCCGTACCAGCCCGGCAGCATCAGCCGGCACTGCGCCCATGAAAACACCCAGGGGATGGCGCGCAGGTCCTCGATGGCGCGGGTCTTCTTGCGGGAAGCTGGCCGGCTGCCGATGTTCAGCGTCGCAATCTCGTTGATGACGGTCGATTCCCAGAAATAATCGACAAACCCGTCGGTCTCATAGACGAGGCCGCGATAGGCCTTGAAGGCGAGATCGGACAATTGATCCATCGCCGTCAGATATTCGCGTTTCGGCGCCGGCTGCCGAGGATGCAACAGGCTCGCCTCCAGCGTCGCGGCGGCAAGAATCTCCAGGTTGCTGCGGGCGACCTCGGCATTGGAATATTTGGAGGAGATGATCTCGCCCTGTTCGGTGATGCGGATCTGGCCGTTCACCGCACCTCCCGGCTGCGCGATGATGGCGTCGTAGCTCGGCCCGCCGCCACGGCCGACCGAGCCGCCGCGGCCATGGAACAGCCGCAGGCGAACGCCGTGGCGCTCGAACACGTCGACCAGCCCGATCTCGGCCTTGTACAATTCCCACCCCGAGGTGACGAAGCCGCCATCCTTGTTGCTATCGGAATAGCCGAGCATCACCTCCTGCACCGAGCCGCGGCTGTCGACCAGCCGGCGGTAATCATGCAGCGCCAGCATGCGGTCCATGATGGCGGAGGAGGCCTGCAGGTCCTCGATGGTCTCGAACAGCGGCACGATATTGATCGCGCTGCGCCCGGACGGATTGACCAGGCCGACTTCCTTCAACAGCAGCGCGACCTCAAGCATGTCCGACATGCTCTTGCACATCGAGATGATGCATTGGGGGATCACGTCGCTGCCGAACCTCGCGTGCGCCTCGGCCGCCGCACGGAACACCGCAAGCTCGCCTTGCGTCTCCTCGCTGTATTTCACGAAGCTCGAAGCCAGAGGCCGCGCGTTGCGGAGCTCATTGGACAGCAGCGCGACGCGCGCGTCCTCGCTCAGCGCGAGGTAGGACATGCCGGGGATCGCCGAATCCAGGAGCTCCGCGACCGTGCGCTCGTGCACGGCGGAGTTCTGCCTGATGTCGAGCCGCGCGAGATGGAAGCCGAAGCAATCGACCGCGCGGCGCAACAGGCGAAGGCGCCCGCGCGCGATCACCCGCGCATTGTTTGCATGCAGGGAACGGTCGAGCACGTCGAGGTCGGCCTGCAGCTCCTTGACGTTGCCGTAGGGCATGGCCTTGCCGACCGGACGCCGCATGATCTCGACATCGAGCTTTTCCGCGGTCGCCGCCAGCCGTGCATAGATCAGCGACACTGCCAGCCGATACGGCTCCCCGCTCCGGTGCGGCGACTTGTCCAGCGAACTCTCGGCCAGCGCGCGCAACTCTTCGGAGACATCGGCGAGGTAGCCTGCGATCGACAGCTCCGCGCCAAGCACGTGCAGCTCTCCGAGATAGAATTGCAGCAGACGACTGGATTGCAGCTTCAACGTGCCGTGCATCACTTCCGCGGTAACGAAGGGATTGCCGTCGCGATCGCCGCCGATCCAGCTTCCCATCCTCAGGAAAGAGGCAATTTCGCCGGCCACCTCGTCGCCGGCATTGAGCCGGTCCTCGAGCGCGCAGATCAGCCGCGGCACCTCGCTCAGGAAGGAGTAGTCGTAGAACGACAGACCGTTGGCGACCTCGTCGAGCACCGTTAGCTTGGTCCGGCGCAACAGGTTGGTCTTCCACAGCGTCAGCACCTCGCGGCGGAGCTGCTCATCGCTGGCCTGGGACTCTTCCACGGTCAGTTGCATGCGCTCGCGCTGGTCAAGCAGCGCAGCGATCTCCATTTCGCGGTCCATGGTGCTCTTGCGGCGGACCTCGGTCGGATGCGCGGTCAGGACGGGGCTGACCAGCGCGGCATCGAAAAACTTCCGTAACTCGGCGTTCGAGATTCCGGCCGATTGCGCCAGCGCCACCGCGTCGGCCAGTGCCCCCGCCCGCGGTGCGCCCTTCGCGGCGCTACGCATGCGCATCTGGCGGATGGTGTTCTGGTCCTCGGCGATATTGGCGAGGTGCGAGAAATAGGCGAATGCGCGCACGATGTGCAGGGTTTCGTCGATCGATATGCTGTCGAGGATGGACTCAAGCTCGCTTCGCGCCGCGCGGTCTTCGTCGCGATGGAAGCGGACCGAGGTCTGCCGGATGCGCTCGACCAGGTCGAACACGTCGGCGCCCTCCTGGTCGCGCACGGTGTCGCCGAGGATGCGCCCAAGCAGACGGATGTCATCGCGCAGCCTGGCGTCTTCCAGCGCCTGCACGTCGTCGGCACGATTGGGCCGGATTTCGGCGTCGGAAGGCATGGTCTGAAGGGACATGACGCTACGCTCCAGAAGCTGCCCAGCTTTCCCAGAGTGTGCATTTTTTTGCCGCAGCGCAAGATGAAGATGGAGGCGGTCCCGGATTCCGTCATTCCGGGGCGCGACGAAGTCGCGAGCCCGAAGCCATAACCACCATCGCGCATGCGGCTTGCCGCATTCGCGAAAAACATAGAGGCGTGCTTGGTCCTCTTAGTTGCGCGAATGGCTCAAGGGCCAAGCGCACCGGGAGCATGGATTCCGGTCCCGCGCCAAGTGGCGCGTCCCGGAATGACGACAGTAGTGGTGAGCCCTAAATCCTCCTTCCCGCCCGTTCCCAAAAGGGATCGCGCAGGCGGCGCTTGAAGATCTTGCCGGAATCCTCGCGCGGCAGGTTCTGCTGGATTTCGACATGCTTTGGCACCTTGTAGTCGGCGAGCGACGCCTTCAGGCGTTTCCTGATCTCGGCGACGTCGAGCGTGACGCCCGGCTGCGGTTCCACCACCGCCATCAAGGTCTCGCCGAACTCCGCATCGGGAATGCCGAACACCGCGCAGTCGTGCACGCCCGGCACGGCATGCAGCACCGACTCGATCTCGGCGGGATAGATGTTCACGCCGCCGGAAATCACCATGTCGCGCTTGCGGTCGCAGATGAAGACATAACCGTCGGCATCGATATAGCCGACATCGCCTGACGTGATGAATCCTTCGCGCTCGATCTCGGCGCGCTTTTCCGGCTTGTTGTGATAGGTAAAATCCGGGTTCGCCGCGATCCGTGAATAGATCTCGCCGATCTCCCCTTGCGGCAGTTCGCGGCCGTCCTCTCCGATGAAGCGCAGCTCGGCACCGGGCGAAATCCTGCCGACCGTGCCGGGCTTCTTCAGCGCGTCCTGCGAATTGGCGAAGGTGACGGCGCCCGACTCGGTCGAGCCGTAGAACTCGTAGATCACCGGCCCCCACCATTCGATCAGGGCGCGCTTGACGTCGGGCGGGCACGGCGCGGCAGCGTGGATGATGTGGCGCAACGAGGACATGTCGTATTTCCGGCGCACCTCCTCAGGCAGCTTCATCAGGCGGATGAACATGGTCGGCACCATGAAGATGGTATCAATCTGCTGCTCCTCGATCAGCCTCAGAAATTCCTCGGGATCGAAGCGCGGCATGATCACCAGCACGCCGCCGAGCCGGCCGGAGCGGATACCGAAGGAATTCGGCGCGGAGTGGTAGAGCGGCCCGGGCAAGAGCGCTCGCGCCCCCGGTTTCAGTCCATAGATCATGCCGCGCATTCGCTCGGCCGCCGCGCTCTGCTCCGGCGTCGGTGCATCGCGACGGACGCCCTTGGGGTTCCCGGTGGTGCCCGAGGTATAGATCATGTTCTGCGGCTGCGGCACGGCCGGACCATCGTAGGGCGCCTGTTGCGCAAGCCAGGATTCGAAATCGATCGCGAAATCGGGCTTGGCGAGATGCGCGGGATCGATCCTGTAGGTCTTCAGGATTTCCGGCGGAGTCGGCACGCCGAGCACGGTGACCCCGGGCGGTATCGCCTCGCGCAACTGATGCAGCATGTCGGCATGGCCGATCAGCACGGATGTGCCGGAATCCTTCAGGATGTAGTTGATCTCCTCCGGCTTGAAGTGCCAGTTCACCGGCACGCCATAGGCGCCGAGCCGCATCGCCGCATAGGCGGTCTCGATGAAGGCGATGTCGTTGCGCATCAGGATGCAGACGCTGTCGCCCTGCCTGACGCCGAGCTTGTGCAGACCGCCCGCCATCCGCGCGGCGCGATCGGCAACCTCGGCATGGCCACGACGCCGCTCGCCGGAGATGACGCCGCAATAGAGGGGGGATGGTTCCATTGTCTCTTTCCGATCTCGCGTCGGCTTTTAGCTGCATGGTCATGCCGGGGCGATGCGAAGCATCGAACTATGGTGCGCAATTGCGCACCTGCGAAGCCCGGGATTCCGGGTCTGATCCTTCGGACCATCCCGGAATGACGGAGTATCACCCCGCTTCCGCAAAGCGCGGGGCGCGCTTCTCGATATTGGCGCGGACCGCCTCGGTCTGGTTGGAACTGCCGATCAGCTTCTGCTGCTCGACGGACTCCGCGAGCAGCGCCGGACCCGGATCGACCGACAGTCTGTTGAGCATGCGTTTTGCCGCGCGGATCGCATCCGGGCTCTTGCCCGCGATCTCGCGCGCGACCTCGAAGGCGGCCGCGCGCGGGTCGTCGCAAATTCGCGTCGCGAGCCCGTATGACAGTGCGTCCTGGGCCGAGAAAATCCGGCCCGTATAGGTCAGCTCGCGCAGGATATCGTCGCGCACCAGGGTTGCGAGGATCGGCGTGCCCGCCATGTCGGGCACCAGCCCCCATTTTATTTCCATGATCGACATCCGCGCGTCCGGCGTAAGGAAACGCATATCGGCGCCGAGCGCGAGCTGGAAACCGCCGCCAAACGCCACGCCCTGGACCGCGGCGATCACCGGCACCGGCAATTGACGCCAGCCCCACACCGCCTGCTGGGCGAAATTGGCGAGCCCATGGGTGCGTTTGGTCAGGTCGCGACTCTCGCCGCCTGGTATGCCATTGCCCCCGCTCTCCTTCATCGCGGCGAAGCGGCCCATGTCGAGGCCGGCACAGAAAGCCCGCCCCTCGCCGGACAATACTACCGCTCGCAGGCCCTTTTCCTTACCGAGCCGATCGGTTGCGCCGACCAGCGCCTCGAACATCGCGGCATCGAGCGCATTCATCTTGTCGGCCCGCACCAGGCGGACATCGGCGACGCCATCCGTGATCGCGATCGAGACGCGTTGCTCCATTTAGAACTCTCCTTGGGTCTTATTCTTTGTTGCGGCTTTACAGAACGGCGTCGGCCGGATTTAGTCAATCGACCAATTAACAGACATCCCGTTGGGTGGAAACGATGTTCAGGGACCAACTTCTCGCCGGAAGGCGCATCCTCGTAACCGGAGGCGGCACTGGCCTCGGCAAATCCATGGCCGCGCGATTTCTCGAGCTCGGCGCCGAAGTCCATATTTGCGGGCGACGCAAGATTGTATGCGACGAGACCGCAACTGAATTGATGGACCAGTATGGCGGCCGCGTGGTCAGCCACGGCGTCGACATCCGCAATGCGCTTGCCGTCGACGAGATGATCGAACAGATCTGGACCGGCGGCCCCTTGACCGACCTCGTCAACAACGCCGCCGGCAATTTCATCTCGCGCACGGAAGAGCTCTCCCCGCGCGGCTTCGACGCGGTCGCCAACATCGTCATGCACGGCACGTTCTATGTCACGCATGCGGTGGGGCGGCGCTGGATCGCGGGCAAGCTCCCCGGCAACGTGGTGTCGATCACGGTGACCTGGGTGCGCAACGGCTCGCCCTATGTGGTGCCGTCGGCGATGAGCAAGTCGGCCATCCACGCCATGACCATGTCGCTCGCCACTGAATGGGGCAGATACGGCATCCGGCTGAACACGATCGCGCCCGGCGAAATCCCGACCGAGGGCATGAGCAAGCGCATCAAGCCGGGCGACGAGGCCGGCGCGCGCACCAAGGCGATGAACCCGATGGGTCGCGTCGGCACCATGGAGGAGCTGCAGAACCTCGCCGTATTCCTGATCTCCGGCGGTTGCGACTGGATCAATGGCGAGACCATTGCGATGGACGGCGCGCAGGGGCTTGCCATGGGCGGCAACTTCTACCAGCTCCGCGACTGGAGCGATGACGACTGGACCAAGGCGCGCGAGTCCATCAAGGCGCAGAACGAAAAGGACCGCGCGGCACGGGGGTGATTGTTCCCGTCATTGCGAGCCGACGGGTCGCGCGAAATATCATCGCGTAGAAAAGCAACTCACCCGGGAGAGACATGTCCACGACCGAGCAGCCGCAAAACCTCGCCGAAATGATCCGCATGCGGGCGAAATCCCGCGGCGAGGCGATCGCCTATGAGTTCGAAGGACGCCAGACCAGTTTCGCGGAGTTCGACCGCAAGACCAATCGCGTTGCGAACGCGCTGATCGCGATGGGCGTGAAGCCGCGCGAGCGCATCGCCTATCTCGGCAAGAACAGCGATTTCTATTTCGAGCTCCTGATGGGCGCGATGAAGGCGAATGTGGTGATGGCGCCGGTGAACTGGCGGCTGGCCGGCCCGGAAGTGGCGTTCATCGTCGAGGACTGCAAGGCGCCGGTGCTGTTCGTCGGTCCGGAATTCATCACGCAGGTTCGCAACATCAGGGACAAGCTGCCGAATGTGCGCACCGTCATCACGACCGAAGGCGGCGCACCGGAATGGCAGGATTTCGCGGCCTGGCGCGATGCGCAGCGCTCTGATGACCCCAAGGTCACGATCAGCCCCAAGGACATCGCGATCCAGCTCTACACATCAGGCACGACCGGCAAGCCGAAGGGCGCGATGCTGTCTCACGCCAACTTCCTCAACCTCGTCAACACCGGCAACGACCAGAAGCCCGACTGGAACACGTGGAACACCGATGACGTGTCGCTGGTGGCGATGCCGATCTTCCACATCGGCGGCTCCGGCTGGGGCGTCATGGGTCTCTATCACGGCGCTCGCGGCGTGATCGCGCGCGAATTCGACCCGACAAAGGTGCTCGATTTCTTCGAGCAGTCCGGCATCACGAAACTCTTCATGGTGCCGGCCGCGATGCAGTTCGTGGTGCGGCAGCCGCGCGCCAGGCAGGTCGATTTCGCGCGCCTGAAATACATGCTCTACGGGGCCTCGCCGATTCCGGCGGCGCTGCTGAAGGAATGCATCGAAATCTTCAAATGCGGCTTCGTGCAGATGTACGGGATGACCGAGACGACGGGCACCATCGTGGCCTTACCGCCGGAAGATCATGTCGAGGGGCTGGAGCGGATGCGCTCGGCCGGCAAGGCCTTGCCCGGCATCGAGCTTGCGATCCTCGATGCCGACGGCCGCCAGTTGCCGCCGCGGCAGGTGGGCGAGATCGCCACCCGCTCCGGCTCGAACATGGCGGGCTACTGGAATCTGCCGGAAGCCACCGCGAAGACGCTTCGCGCGGACGGCTGGCTGCGCACCGGCGACGCCGGTTACATGGACGAGGACGGCTATCTCTACATTCACGACCGCATCAAGGACATGATCATCTCCGGCGGCGAGAATATCTACCCGGCCGAGGTCGAGAGCGCGCTATGCGACCATCCCGACGTCGCGGAGGCCGCCGTGATCGGTATCCCCGACGACAAATGGGGCGAAGCGGTGAAGGCGGTCGTGGTCATGAAACCCGGCAAGCAAGCAAGCGCGACCGATATCATCAACTTCACCCGCGCGCGCATCGCGGGCTACAAGACGCCGAAATCGGTCGACTTCATGGAGGCGCTGCCGCGCAACCTCTCGGGCAAGATCCTGCGCCGCCATCTGCGCGATCCCTATTGGGCGGGCAAGGACCGGCAGGTGAACTGAGCGCGGTCCATTCAGCGGCTCGCCTCTATGCGACGCTCAGCATGCTCGAATCCTTTCGCGCAGCGTCGCCTCCACCGAAGAGGCGCTCGATCAGGTTCGAAGGCTCGGCGGATTTCGCATTTGGGGTGAAGGGATCGGTGTAGCAGACCGCGCCGGCAGCCCTTGCGATGCGCGCCACTTCGTTGGTCATGATGGGCGCGCCCGAGGTGTAGACCACGTCGTCCGCCGACAAAGGCGGCAGAAAGTCGGTCGGCCGGCCGGTCCGAAACGCCGGCGAGACGTTCTGCCGCTCCGCGACGACGGGGATGATGGTGACGTTGGGAAACAGCGCAAGTCGGCACAGCGCGGCGTGCATGTAGAAGGATTGAAGCCTTCGGGTCGCGACCACGAACATCAGCTCGCGCCGCGGTTGCTCCGTCATCGCCGCCGCCGCAATCGACCACATCGGCGCAAAGCCCGTGCCGCTCGCGACCAGCACGGTTCGCCCGGGATGATTCGGCCGGAGATAGGCCGTACCGAGCGGCCCGGTGACCCGGACGCGATGACCGACGCGAATGCCTTCACCGAGCGCCGAGGACACCAGGCCGTCGGAAAAGCGGCGGATGTGAAAGTGCAGCAACCGGCGACTGGGAGCCCCTTCGAGCGGATAGCTCGGGCTGTAGCAGCGCTCGGGGAAGCCGCGAAACTGCAGTTTGCAAAACTGGCCAGGCAGATACCCGAGCGGCTTCGGCAACGCGATCGACACGCCGATCACATCGGATGCCAGGGCAGTGAGGTCGGCTAACTCGGCCTGCACCGACACGGTATCGGGCACGGCCTCGGTGACGAGCCTGAGATCCGACACGACCCGGGCCTGGCAGGCATGGATCATGTCGCTGCCCTCTTCCGTACCGCCGAACACCTTGCCGTCAACGAGACGCACGCGGCAGGCGCCGCAGATCCCGCTCCGGCAATCGTGCTGCAGTTCGACGCCGTTCATGATCGCACTGTCGAGCAGGAGATCGCCGCACCTCGCGTGAAACGAGTGCTTGTCGAGCGTCACCTTGCAGATCTTCCGCATCATTCCACCTCGAGACGTATGGGTCGGACGTGCCGCGTATGCCTGATCTGGCTGTGGTCGAAGGCGGCGACTCGCATAAAGACGCCGGACCTGATCGGCACGTCATATTGACTCTTTGTGTCGAGGCGGCGCGCCACCTCGAGCGCCCAATGCCCTGACGCCCAGCGCGCGGCGCTTCGCACATCGGCACGATCGCCGGCAAATTCGCCCGAGACGATGATGCCGGGCAAAACCGTTCCGGCCGGAATCAGCCGGTCGACCTCTTCGGTGTAGGGCACGGTTTCGGCTTCCGTCATGAACCAGCGCGCACCGTCGCTCTCGCCGACGTTCGGATCGAGCGTGATCTGTCCCATCGTGGCGAGCGTCCCCGCCAGATCCCTTGGCAGCCGGCGCGGCGTGACGATGGGGTCGGTCTCGGCCGTATCCGTCCGCCTCTCGAAATTGATGGAATAATTCGCAGCACCTGGATCCGGTTCGAATCCGCCCTTGTAGGGAGCGACGTTGCGGACCTGCATCGGCGTTGGTTCAAGCGGCGGTCCGAAATGATCGTCGTCCATCCATCCGGTCGTGCAGGTCGCCTTCCACTGCCATACGTCGGCGTAGCCTCCGCCAAGTGTGAAATGCAGGCCGCGCCCGGTCATGGTGGCGGGTGCGCCGGGAACCGGATGCGGGCTGGCATGGAACGTCCGGTCGCCGGCGAGGTCGACGTTCGACGTGGTCAGCAGTACCGCAAACTTGTCCTCGTTGAAGGCCTGCTCGTCGCCGCGCTCATAGCCGTCGTGAAGCACGTGCCAGCCGTCGATCCGCTTCATCAGCGGCAACTGCTTCAGTGACCGCGTCGGATCTTCCCAGGTGAACAGGAAGTAGGCCCAGGTGCCGTCGTGTACCGCACGGATGCTCACCCGCGACTCGCCTCTGCCGTCGAAATTTCCGCCCTGGTTGGTCATGAGCGAAAACGGCGGGACGCTTCGCCAGACCGGATCGGAAGTATCGCCGTCAAGGATCGGCGCATCGACGCTCGCGATGCGGCGGATCTGCAGGGAATCGACGGCTACGTAGTCAGCCGCGACAAAGGCCGAAGCTCCGGTGATCGCAATGGCCGCGGCAATCACGAACGCGTTGGCCTGCAGCGTGACATTTCTCCGCCCGGCGGACGCCGGTCTGAAGTCCGGGCGCACGGCGGCCTTGCGCACTTCGTCCCCACTTGCGTGCCGCTCGTCGCGGAACGGCGGCTCCGGCTGCAACGGCGCTCTCGGCGCATCCTGCGACTCCGCCGCCGGCTGCGACGTCCTCTCGGCGAGCAAAGTCAGGAGTTCCACGGCATCGAGGCGCGGCGGCGGCGGCGGCAGGCGCTCGGGCCGGAATATCCGCAGTAATTGCGACATGCCGCCGATTCTGAAGTGGGTCACGATGTGCAGGCAGGCGAAGACGGGCACGACCCAGGCCGCGAACCAATGCACCATCAACGCGCTGTAGCCCGCGAAGACGCCGAAATAGAGCAAGCCGCCGCTGATGATCAGCGTCACCATCGCCCCGAAGAAGATCCAGGTCAGAAGCACGCTGACTGCACCCAGCCGAACCGGTTTCGGACCTGCCATGCCGCGCAGGCGGACCTTGTCCAGCTGGACGCGACGGCTGAGACCGGATTTGACCAGATAGATCGCGTGCGCGATCGACACGCCGACCAGCACGACGGCGGCCTTGATATGCGACGTCCACACGCTGTCCTGCGGCAGGATGAAATCGATCGTGTTGATCCAGGCCGTGTCCGGGCCCTCGGTTGCGATGCGCAGCCCCGTGAGAAAGGCGACGCCGATTGCGGCCACCAGCAACCAGTGCAGGATGATGGTCCCGTAGTCGGTCTTGCGCTGTTTCACCTGCGCCTCCCCATTTCGGGAGCGCCGCAGGCACACGCAGGCGGGTGCACGCCACACGCGCCAGCACGAAGCGGCGCGATCACCCGCGAGATACTGTTACTCTTACCCAAGCCAACTTCCCCACATATCGGCCCGCCGAGGCCGGAAACGGAACTCATCTCCTTCGTCGAAAATCAGCGTCATCGGCTCAAACAGCTTTCGCCCCGCTGCTCGAACGATCCGCCGACCTGTCGCGTTATTGATGTTATCGGCCGATCGAAAGATCTGGCCCGGCCCTCAAGCCGTTAGCGAGGCTGTTCATTTTCTTCCCCTGCTGCTCTCAGAGATTAGACCCGCGCTGTCGACCGAACGGCGTGAGGTTCATTTAGCTTCGTGGCGTCAATCGGGCCCGCCCCGCGCTCAATCCGCACCGAAGCAAGGTGATAGGTGGACGATTCTATGACAGCCAATTTATTCCACCGCAGCGAGCGAGAATTCCTCAATGTCCCATTCCTGCCGGAAAATGGTCAGCATCGGCTGCCAATTTGCATAGTAGCAGAGCGGTACATCAACTCACCGGGGAATGCATGGGGATGAGTATCGCCCAGGATCGCGCGCAAACATCTTCGCCCTTCGCATCGCTGAATCCGCTTTCGGCGACGGCGGCGGCGGATGATCCGGTCTCCCGTGGATTGCACGAAAGCGCGCGAAAGATGGTCGGGATCGCGCTGTTCAGCGGCGTGATCAACCTTTTGATGCTGTCCGGCTCTCTCTATATGCTGCAGGTCTATGACCGCGTGATTCCGAGCCGCAACATCGCCACCCTGTTCGGCCTCTCGCTGATGGTGCTGTTCGCCTATCTGATGCAGGGCTATTTCGACGCGTTGCGCGCGCGAATGCTGTGCCGGGTCGCCACCCTGTTCGATGTCGGCCTCCAGAATTCCATCCATACCGCGCTCGTCACCCTGCCGCTCCGTGGCGCCAAGCCAATGGTCATGCAACAGCCTTTGCGCGATCTCGACCAGATCCGCGCCTTCATGTCGAGCATGGGGCCGACCGCATTTCTCGACATGCCCTGGATACCGATCTTCCTGATCGGGCTGTTTCTGTTTCATCCGGCAATCGGCATGACCGCAGTACTCGGCACCGCCGCGATCATCGCCATGACGCTCGTGACCGAACGCATGTCGCGCAAGGCTGCAAAGGCCACGATGGACTCGAGCGCACAAAGGCAGGTGCTCGCCGACACGACCCAGCGCAATGCCGAGATCATCCAGGCGCTCGGCATGGTCGATCGATTCGGCGCGCTCTGGGCGCGCGTCAACGAACGTTACCTGCGTGAAAACATCCGCACCACCGACGTCTACGCCAATCTCGGCTCGAGCGCGAAGGTGCTGCGCTACGTCCTGCAATCGGGGATGCTCGGCATCGGCGCCTATCTCGTGGTCGCCGACAAGGCTTCCGGCGGCATCATGATCGCCTCCTCGATCATGATGGGCCGCGCGCTGGCGCCGGTGGAAGTCGCGCTCGGCAGCTGGAAGCAGCTTGTCGCCGCGCGCCAGGGGATCACGCGGCTGCGCGACATTTGCAAGACGACGGCAAGGCCGCCCGCTCCTCCCGTGATGCTGCCGCGGCCCTGCCGCGAGCTTTCCGTGCAGGAACTTTCGATCGCGGCGCCCGGCACCGACAAGCCGATCGTCCAGAACATCTCTTTCACGCTGAAGGCCGGCATGGGGCTGGCGCTGCTCGGCGCGAGCGCGTCCGGAAAGACCTCGCTGTCGAAGGCCCTCGTCGGCATCTGGCCGGCCCAGCACGGCGTCGTGCGGCTCGATGGCGCGGCGATCGATCAATGGACCAACGAGGACCTGGGGCGTCATATCGGCTACCTCCCGCAGGACGTCGCGTTGTTTGACGGCACGGTCGCCGAAAACATCTGCCGCTTCGATCCCGGTGCCACTTCGGACAGCATCCTGAAGGCCGCGCAGATCGCCGGCGTCCACGACATCATCCTCCGGCTGCCGGAGGGATATTCGACCCGTATCGGCCAGGCCGGCATGTCGCTCTCGGCCGGCCAGCGGCAACGCGTCGGCCTCGCGCGCGCCGTGTTCGGCGATCCGTTCCTCGTCGTGCTCGACGAGCCCAACGCCAATCTCGATGCCGAGGGCGAGAATGCGCTCGGCCGCGCCATCCAGCTCCTGCGCCGCACCGGCAGCATTGTCATCGTCATTTCGCATCGGCCGAATGCTTTGGCCGCGCTCGACATGGCGCTGGTGCTGTACGAGGGCAAGGCGATCGCGTTCGGATCGAGCCAGGAGGTATTCGCGCGCGTGCGCGGAACACCTCCTCCCGCTCCAGCACCGACAGCAGTGCCCAATAACAAGACGACGCGCCGTGCCGTCGCCGCGGAGAAGATTGCGCCATGAAATTCGCCAAGGACGCTGACGACCGCGCCACGCCGCGCTGGAGCGACAATTCCCAATCCGGCGAGTTCGGCCCGCAAGGTGCGGCCCTCATTCTCGAGCTGCAACGGCTTCGCCACGCGATCGATGCCGAGCTCAACGAAGGGCGAAAGCCTCGCGGCAAGCCCCAGCGAAGCGCGAAGCCGGACCCGCGTCGCCGCCCCGGGGCGCCGAAGAAACGCCGGCGCAAGAGCCGGATGAGCAAGGCCATCGACGCCTGCCTTCAGCAGGTAGGCCTCAGGGCGCCGCCTCCACCAGAGCCCCGATTCGAGCCGACCCGGCGCAAGCCGGCGCACGAGCCCGCCCCCACTGCGCCTGTCCGTCCGAGCCCGACGCTGGCCCCCAACGATCCCCTCACGATGGATCTGGGCAGCCTCGCACCGGAAATTCATGTCGACGCGCACCCGTCCCCCCGCCTCGACGGCGCCCCTCCAGCGCCGGCCCGCGTGGCGAAGCCCGAGAACGCAATCGGAAAACTGGTCGCGACCTGCCGCACCGGCTTGATGACGGGCGCCAATTTCGTCATCCAGAGCGGCGACGCGACACCTCCTGCCGATGGCAGCCTTACGCTCAAGACGAACTGGTCGTTCGAGCACGAATTGCGCGTGGGGCTTCGCATTCTGCTCATCGCCGGCCTTCTGGGCGGCGGCTGGTTCTTCTTCATGCCGCTCGCCGGCGCCGTCGTCGTGCCCGGCAATCTCGTCGTTCAATCCAACGTCAAGACCATCCAGCATCCGACCGGCGGCGTGGTCGCGGAAATCAAGATCCAGAACGGCTCGCGCGTCAGCGCGGGCGACCTCCTGGTCCGGCTCGATGCGACGCAGGCGCAGGCGAGCCTGCAAATGGTGAGCAAGCAACTCGACGAGATGCGCGCCAAGATCGCGCGCCTCTCCGCCGAGCGCGACGATCTCCCGCAGTTTGAAATTCCGGAAGAGCTTGCGAAACGCGCGTCCGATCAAACCGTCAAGAGCCTGCTCGCCTCGGAAGAAGGCCTGTTCAAGGCCCGCTTCAGCGCGCGCCACAGCCAGAAGGACCTGCTGCAAAGCAAGGTGGCGCAGCTCACCGAGGAGATTGCCGGACTCGATGTGCAGGTCAATTCCAGAGGCAAGCAACTGGAACTGATCCAGGGCGAACTGGCCGGGGTGCAGGACCTCTATGACAAGCGGCTGGTGCCCCTGACCCGTCTCACCACGCTGCAGCGCGAGGCCGCGCGGCTCGACGGCGAGCGTGGCCAACTCCTATCCTCCATCGCCGAGACCAAGTCGAAGATCGGCGAGGCGCAACTCCAGATCGTGCGCATCGACCAGGATTTTCGGACCGAAGTCGTCAAGGATCTCGGCGACGCCCAGGGCAAGGAGGCCGAACTCGTCGAACGCGGCGTCGCCGCACGCGACCTGCTAGACCGCATCGAGATCCGTGCGCCGACTTCCGGCGTGATCCATCAGTTGGCTGCGCACACCATCGGCGGCGTCGTCAAGGCCGGAGAGACCATCATGGAGATCGTTCCCGACACCGATGACCTGCAGATCGAGGCACGGCTGCAGCCGCAAGACATCGACCACGTGCACCCGGGCCAGCAAGCATTCGTACGCTTCTCGGCATTCAACCAACGCACCACACCGCAGCTCACCGGAACCGTGTCCTATGTGTCGGCCGACACCAGCAAGGACCAGCAGACCAACGCGGCATATTTCACCGTCCGCGTCATCCTGCCCGACGACGAGCGGCGCAGGCTCGCAGGCCAGCAGCTCGTCCCGGGCATGCCTGCCGAAGTGTTCATGCAAACCGGCAGCCGGACCATGGTGAGCTACATTTTCAAGCCGATCGCCGAGCAGATGCGGCGCTCGTTCGTCGAACAGTGAACACAGCCCGGACCCGCGCTCTGCCGCATTCCGGGCCAAAGTGCAGACACACTTGCGACATCCTGATGTGAGATGATTCGTGTGTACGGCGCGGTACGTTTTGTTTAGTTGGAGGAGAGTCAATGGCCACATCACCAACGACCGTACGTTGCGACACAACCTCATTTTCAAGCGATCCAGCACAATCCGGCACGGTATTCAACGATGCGACCCGCTTGCTCGACAATGCGAGTACGGGACCGGTTACCCAAGGCGGTAGCGGCAAAATCAGCGGCCAAGGGCATAGTCGCCACCACAGCCCGCAAGAGGCCGGAGAACGTGACGGCCGTCCGGTTCCGAGCTTCTGGAACTTCGCCGAGAACGAACACGGCCACAACGGTGGCAATCACCATCAGTTCGAGCAGATGCGGCACCACGCCTGACGGCGTAATGCCTCCCCAGCCGATTCATCGCCGTCGCGCACGCCGCGACGGCGATATTCCGTGAAGTGGGCCGAGAGATCGAAATTCGGCATCGCGGCTCAATCCGAATCCTTCACCGGCACGCGCACGAACTGCTTCTTCACCCTGCTCCACTTGAACTGCGTGGCGCTGTCGCATTCCAGGCAGTGAAACACGACGATCGCGCCGTCCTTCAAGGCTTCGAGCGCCGCGAATTCGCGCTTCCCTGGAAATTCGCGAATGAAACTGATTTCCGCCGGCTTGCCCTCGGGCCGGCTCATGATCAAAAAAAACACGCCGTGCTTGCCGGCGCAGGTTTCGTACGCACCGACCAGCGCGGTCTGCCTTGTCTTCGAGCCATCGAAAAAGCCGTCGGCCGCGAAGGGGGATTTTCGGCCCTCAAGCGATGCGGCAAGCTCTTTCGGAAACAGGTCTTTGCGGAACTCGTTCGCCTTGCACCAGTTGGCGCGAATCTTCGCCACGGAAACTCCGCGCACCTCCTTGTCGAACGGATGATACTCCGTGCGCAGCCACCATGCTTCGGGGCCCGGCGTCGTTTCCGTGAATGGCTTTTCCGCGGCGCGGGCAATCGCCGGAATGAGAGCCAGCCCAATCGCGAGCAAGATCCGTCTCATGGCCATCGATCACTTCCTCGCCGCCGTCCGCTCGCGCATGATCCGGCGGCGCTCCTTGGCCTCGTCCGACCAGACTTCATTCAGGTCATAAAATTCCGGTACGACCTTTTCGTCGGGCCCGAAGGTCACCCAGGGCAATTTCGACGAGGTGAAGATATGGATGTCCGGCGGGCATTGGCCCGGATCGTCCATGGTGCCGACGCGCACGAAACGCACGGCGGGGCCGGCTTGCGGATAATTGCTCCAGACCGACACCTTGCAGACCGGGCAGCGCGCGATGCGCTGGCCCTTGCCGCTCGCGGACGGCGTCAGGATCACCTCCGGCTCGACCTTGAGGTGCTCGACCCGTTCCGCCTCGTAGACCGCGTTCAGCGCATGCGCCGTGCCGGTCTCGCGCTGGCACCAGGTGCAATGGCAGGCATGAACGATCAGCGGCCTGCCGGTCAGGCGATAGCGAATGTTTCCGCAGGTGCAGCCGCCTTCCATTTTTTGGCCCTCAGTGCTTCCCCGCCCCCATATAGCCGAACAGGAAACCCGCCACTTTCCGCTTCTGGATCTCCTCGCTGCCTTCGGTGATGCGGTAGCGGCGGTGGTGGCGATAGATGTGCTCGAACGGCTTGTGGCGCGAATAACCCATGCCGCCATGCACCTGCATCGCACGGTCGGCGGCCTCGCAGCAGAGCCGGTTGGCCCAATAGTTACACATCGATACCTTATCCGACAGCGTATGCTCGACCTGCGCCTGGGTGAGCTGGTCCATCTCCCACGCCGTCTTGCGGATCAGAAGCCGCAGCATTTCGGCTTGCGTCGCAAGCTCCACCAGCGGCCACTGGATCGCCTGGTTTTCGGCGAGCGCCTTGCCGAACGGTTTTCGCGTGCGTGCATATTTCACGCTCTCATCGATGCAGTAGACGGCAGCGCCCAGCGAACTCGCGGCCTGCCGGATGCGGTTCTCGTGCACAAAGCATTGCGCGAGCGAAAGTCCCTTGCCGACCTCGCCGAACAACGCATCCTCCGGCACGAACACATCGGTGAAGCTGACGCGCGGATGATCGGTCGGCATGTTGAAGGTCCACATATATTCCTCGACCTTCACGCCGGGGTTCTTGGCCGGCACCAGGAAGCAGGTGATGCCGCGCGCGTCGCCGTCATTGCCGCTCGTGCGCGCAAACAGCGCGCAGTGGGTCGCGACATGCATGCCGGTGGTCCACATTTTCTCGCCGTTGATGATCCAGCCCTTGACGTTGTCGCGGGCCGCAGGCTTCGCCTTTGTTTCCATGTGCGTCGCATCCGAGCCGTGCTCGGGCTCGGTGAGGCCAAAGGTGATGCGGTATTTTCCCCTGATCGAGCCGTCGATCATCGCCTTCTGCTCGTCGGTGCCATAGCGGTCGAGCATGGTCACGATCGGCAGGTTGCCGACGATCGAATGCTCGTTCTGCAGGTCGTTGTGCAGGCCGAGACCCTTCGAGGCGAAATGCTCGCGGATGACGGCCATCCAGAGATTGGAGCCGTCCTTGCCGCCATAGCGCTTCGGGATCGCAAAGCGCAGATGGCCCGCCTCATCGGCACGGTCCTTGGCCTTGCGCAGCAGCGCCTCCCATTCGTGCCTGGGCAAGCCGCCATTGTCGAAATCGGTGCGCGCCCATTCGCGGCGGTGGTCGAAGAAGCGGATGTTGTCATCGGCCTCTTCGAGCGGCTTGATCTCGCGCGCGATGAAGCGGTCGAGTTCGTCGAGATAGGCGATGAGGTCGGCCGGCAGGTTGAAATCCAAGGCGCTACTCCCTTAGCATTATTTGTCGTTGTGGCGATCGAAGTGAGTGAGGACGCAAGTCAAGCAAGCCAGGGCGCTTGTGGCGCGGCCCCCGCTTGCGTAATTGGATGGTACGAAGCGGCGCGCACCGGCTAGGATCGGCCATTCCGCGCCACAGAAAAAGCGATTGGGAGGAACGATGGAGCTGAAATTTTCCAAGGTTACGCGCAAGGGACCGATCACGATCGTGACGTTGTCGCGGCCTGAAGTGTACAACGCGCTGCATATCGACGCTCATTTCGAGCTCAACAAGGTTTTTGACGAGTTCTCCGCCGATCCGGAGCAGTGGGTCGCTGTCGTCACCGGCGCCGGCGACAAGGCGTTCTGCGCCGGCAACGATCTGAAATGGCAGGCGGCGGGCGGAAAACGCGGCTGGGACAAGGGCGGCTTTGCCGGGCTGACCACGCGCTTCGATTGCGACAAGCCGATCATCGCCGCCGTCAATGGCGTGGCCATGGGCGGCGGCTTCGAGATCGCCCTCGCCTGCGACCTCATCATCGCGTCCGAGAATGCGACCTTCGCTTTGCCCGAACCGCGCGTGGGACTGGCCGCCCTCGCCGGCGGTCTGCAGCGCCTGCCGCGGCAGATCGGACTGAAGCGCGCCATGGGCATGATCCTGACCGCGCGCCACGTCTCGGCCAAGGAAGGGCTCGAGCTCGGCTTCGTCAACGAGGTGGTGCCCGCGGGCGAAGCGCTCACTGCTGCCGAGCGCTGGGCCGAGACCATCGCCAAGAACTCGCCGATGTCGATCCGCGCCTCCAAGCAGGCGATCAGGATGGGCATGGAGGTCTCGCTGGAGAAGGCGATGACCGACCAGCGCGAATACCCGGCGGTGAAGGCCATGGCCGCCTCGCAGGACTATATCGAGGGGCCGAAGGCGTTTTCGGAGAAGCGCGCGCCGAAGTGGCTGGGAAGGTAGCACGCCGTCGTTCCGGGGCATCGCGCGGCGATGAACCATGGTGTGCAATTGCGCACCTGAGAACCTCGAGATTCCGGGTTCGGTGCTTTCGCACCGCCCCGGAATGACGGCGGAGAAGGCTTTCACTTTTTCCCCTCCCTCCCCAGCTCCCTTTTGTACGACGCATAATTCGGCTGATCGACCGCGAGCTTGGCGAGCGTGGTTTGCCAGAGATGCTCCGACAGCCCCGGCGTCTTCAGATCGACCTCGCCGCTTGCGATCTTGCCCGAGAGCGCGCGGTTGAGGTCGATCAGCGCACCCTCCGTGCCCAGCAGTTTTCCAAGCCGCGCCGCCTCCGCGTCATCGCTGCCCTCCGCCAGCGCCAATTGCCTCGTCACCAGATCGAGGATGTTGATCGCAACCCGCAGCTTGAACGAATTATGGCCCGACACCATCGGCGTGATGTCGTTGCGCAAGAAATCCGCAACGGCCCTGGTCAGTTCGATGGTTGTCGGTTCGTCCTGCATGCTAATTCCCCCTCGGGGCCAACAGCCTCAACAGATCGATTTCGGTCTCCGACGAGCGGCGGCCGATCATGGCGCGCTCCATCGAGTGATCGGGACCGAGGCGGAAGCGCTGCATCATGCCGCAGCACATCACGCCCCAGCGCAGCGTGCCCATCACTTCCCAGAATTTCACGCGGTCGGGATCGACCTTGCGGCCGCCGTCCTCGTAGCCCGCGAACAATTCCTCGCGCGAGCCGAAACCGCCGACGGGCTTGTCGATCTCGCCGAAGCGCCAGGAATTGACGCAGATCCACCCCAAATCCTCCATGGGGTCGCCGAAATGGGCAAGCTCCCAGTCCAGCACCGCCCGCACGCCGTCAGGCCCGATGATGAGATTGCCGTGGCGGAAATCGCCATGCACCAGCGTCATCTCTTTCGAGGGTCCGGGATCGTGGTCGGCTAGCCAACGCAGTGCGAGCTCGAACACCGGCCGCGGCCAGTCGAAACTGCGATATTCGCGTCCCATCTCGGCGATCTCTTTCGTCGCCGACATCTCGCGCAATATTGGCAGTTGCGCGCGCGGCAGGCTGTGAATGCCGGCCGAAACCTTGCCGAGTTGACGCGCCAGGATCGGCCGCGCCTTGGCAAACTGCTCGTCGCGCAAAATCTTGCGCGCGATGGTCTCGCCCTCGATGCGCTGCATGATGAAGCCGGTGCCGAGATCGTCTTCCGGCCTCAACACATGCATCACCTTCGGCGACGGCAGGCCTGCGTCGTGGGCAAGCTGCATCAGCCGCGCTTCGGCATCGAGCCCCGCAGCGCGTGTCGGCGCCGCGCCATAGCCTTGCGGCGAGCGGCGCAGGATCGCGCCATGCTTGCCGCCGGCATGGAGAATGTCGAACGACCAGGTCTCCTGGCTGGCGCCGCCGGAGAGTTTTACCGCCTCCGCGGCGCCGGTCGCGCCCGGATACCAGCGGATAACGCAGCGCGTGAGCTCTTCTTCGATCATTTGCCTTTGAATTTCGCCGGCCGCTTCTCCAGGAATGCGGTGACGCCTTCCTTGAAATCATGGGTCGCGCCGGCGGTGCGCTGCGACTTGAATTCGAGGTTGAGCTGATCCTCGAAGGAATTTTCCGGACTGTCCCAGTACAGCTGGCGGATCAGCGACAGCGCGACCGTCGGCCCGTTGGCGAGCTCATGCGCGAGCTTCATCGCTTCGTTCATCAGGTCAGCGTCGTCATGGACGCGGTTGATGAGGCCCCACTCCAGCGCCTTCTCGGCCGGCAGGCGGTCGCCCATCAGCGACAGCTCGATCGAGCGCGCCTTGCCGACGAGCCGCGGCAACAGCCAGGTCGAGCCACAATCCGGCACGAGGCCAATGCGGCGGAAGGCTTGCAGGAAATAGGCCGAGCGCGCGGCGAGGATCATGTCGCCGAGCAGCGCGAAGCTCATGCCGGCGCCCGCGGCCGGACCGTTGACGGCGGTGACCAGCGGGCAATGCAGGTTGCGGATCCGCCGCAGGAACGGATGGAAACCGGTTTCCAGCGCCGCACCCGCATTGCTGCGGCCCGGCTTCTGCTGCTGACCACGGCCCTGCAGATTGGCGCCGGTGCAGAAGGCGCGGCCGGCGCCGGTCAGCACCACGCAGCGGACCTCGTCCTTCTTGTCCTCGATCGCATCGAGCGCCTCGGAGAGCCCGCCCAGCATGTCCATGGAGACCGCGTTCATGACCTCCTGGTGGTCGAGCCTCAGAATGGCGACCGGGCCGTCGAGTTCGAGCGTGCAGTGCTTGAATTGCATCGTTTCCTCTTTTCAGTAAACCGCGTGGTCCGTGCCGCGGTAAATCAGTTCAGTGTTGGCCGCATATTTGATTTTTGGGACGCGCTTGTCCATGCTTGGAGCACCATCCGTGCGTCAACCAAATATGGAAACGCCTCATGAGCATTTTCGACCTTTCCGGCCGCGTGGCGGTCATCACCGGCGGTAACGGGGGTATTGGCCTTGGAATAGCCCAGGCACTTGCGTTGAGTGGCTGCAACGTCTCGATCTGGGGCCGCAATGCCGAGAAGAACAAGGCCGCGGCTACGACCATGGCAAAGGGGCCCGGCAAGGTCGATACCCGCATCTGCGATGTCGCCGATCCCGCTTCCGTGAAGGAGGCGATGAAGGCGACGCTGGACACGTTCGGCCGCCTCGACGGCTGCTTCGCCAACGCCGGCATCGGCGGCGGCGGGCGCAAGCCGTTCATCGAGCGCAGCGAGGAAGAGTGGCGAAAGATGTTCGCGACCAATCTCGACGGCGTCTTCCACGTGTTCCAGGCAGCGGCCCGCCACATGACCGAGCGCGCGCAAGGAGGCGACGCCTTCGGCCGACTGGTGGCGACCTCGAGCCTCGCCTCGCTGTTCGGCACGGCGCGCAACGAGCACTATGCCGGCACCAAGGCCGCGATCAACGCGCTGTGCCGTGCACTTGCGGTGGAGCTGGCGCGCTACGGCGTCACGGCGAACGCCATCCTGCCGGGCTGGATCCGCAGCGACATGACCGCGCGCGTGCTCGCCGACGACAAGTTCGTCAGCGCGGTGATGCCGCGCATTCCCATGCGCCGCTTCGGCGAACCTAGCGACTTCGGCGGCATCGCGGTGTATCTGATGAGCAAGGCGTCGTCCTATCACACCGCGGACTGTTTCGTGATCGACGGCGGCTACACGGCGTTTTGATTCCTCGACGTCATTGCGAGCGAAGCGAAGCATCCTGGTCGCAGCCGCGGAGATAGTCTGGATTGCTTCGTCGCTATGCTCCTCGCAATGACGAGCTCCACCACCCCAAATAATCAGAGGGCGCCCGCCTGCCTACCCGCCGCTCCCGCGACGCCGCAGTGATGCCGGTCACATCAACTCGACACCAAGCCTGTCATCCTGCGCCGGCGTCGATGGAGAATCACATGAAGAAAATCTTCACTTTGGCACTTTTGCAGATTCTCGTCTTCGGAATGCTGGGTGCGTCGATCTGGACCGGCGCGGGCCTCTCGCTGTTTGCGTTCCAGTTCTGGCAATCGGACCTTTCGCTCGACACACTGGGCGAGATGGTCGGCCACTTCACTACGGTGCTTCCCTACGCGATGATCTATGCCTGCGCCATCGCCGTTTTCGACCTCGTGCTTTCATTGCTGGAGATGCCGTGCCGGATGCTGTTCTGTGCGCTGGTCGGCGCTTGCTCGATGGCCTGGATGTTCGCAGGCCTCGCCGAGCCGACTAAGCTGGTGAGCGTGGGCCTCCTGGGCGCGCTGCCGGCAGCGATGTGTTCCTGGCTTTGCAAAGAGATCGCCGACCGAAAGCTCGCGGGCGACTGGCCGTCGCCCCCGCGGGCGAGCGCAGCTTCGCCGGGATAGTCCAGCCCAAGTACCCCGCCCCCGGCAAGAGGCCGACTGACTTGTCTGTCCGGGCAAGTCAGTCGCTTCTGCGCATCCTGTGATCCAACGGGAGGGCGTCAAAGCACCGCACGGCCGATGTGATCCAACGCACAGATTTAACTTCCCATTAGCCAACAATGCGCCCGTCGGTAACGACGCAATTTGCCTCAACTTGCCGCGCGGAGGGTGATGCCATGACCAGGATGGAATATCTCTTGGACCAGGTGACGCGCGCCGAGCGCCTCGCCAAGCACGCGCTGGACGCGCTCACGGTCAACCGGCTCGCGAGCTTCGCCGCCGAATGCCGCCAGGAGGTGAAAGACCTGCACGCCACAGAGACAACTCCGGACCCCGTAGGACTACCGGAACCGCGCAATGATCTTGGTGTTCGCGCCAAAGACCGGTAAAATCATCTGCAATTCGCTGCAAAGGCGGTGTACGATACGAAATGGCGAAGTCATCCAAGCTCGTGGCGGCGAGGCGCGGCCGGGTCCTGCTGGTCAGGCGGAGGCGTGACGGCCTCTGGATGTTCCCGGGCGGCCGCAAGCGCCAGAGGGAAGACGAGAAGGACTGCCTGAAGCGCGAGATCAAGGAAGAGCTGCCGAAGCTGAAGCTCGGGCGGCTGCGCCTCTGGAAAGAGGTCAAATCCAGGAACCGCCATTCCGGCCGCCGCATGAGCGACGCCATCTTTATCGCCAAGAACGCCTCCGGCCAGCTCGCCATCGGCGACAAGCATGAGATCGACCGCGCCATATGGCGCAAGCCGCGCGGCGTACGGCTGACCCCGACCTCCCGCTACATCAGGGACAAGCTGTTCCCGAAGCGGTGATCCGCTTTCGCTGCTTCGAATCGGCTCTGTCCCCTCATCCTGAGGAGCTTGCGAAGCAAGCGTCTCGAAGGATGTGGCCCTGAGCAATGAGCACGGGCCTCATGGTTCGAGACGGCGCTTACGCGCCTCCTCACCATGAGGTGATGCAGCCAGATCATCGAATCGCCGGATTCGTGACAGACGCCGCAATCGCCGCGGGCTCGCTCGCCGCATGCCGGTAGGTCTCGAGCTGGCCGGCCGCATCCAGCACGGGATAGGCGACCGAGCAGATATGCGAGTGGATGCGCTTGAGGTCGCGCAGCACGTCGAGGTGGAGCGAGGTTGTTTCCAGGCTCTCCGGCCGCCCCTCGCGCAACCGCTCCAGGTGACGCTCGGTCGCCGCAAGCTCGGCGTTGCGGAGCGCCGCCTTCTCGGCCAAAAGCTTGTGCGCCTCGCCGACGTCACCCGACATGAAGATGCCGAACGCCATCCGTAGCGAATCCATGATGCGGCGATGGAATGCCGACAGCTCTTCGGCGCCCTCGGCCGAGAACTGGAACCGCCGCTTGATCTTCTTGGTCGCCAGTTCGCTCAGGTTCTTGTCGACGATATCGCCGATATGCTCGAGGTTGATGGCAAAGGAGATGATCTCCATCGCCCGCCTGCCCTCGCGCTCATCGAGGCTGCCGCGGGTCAGCTTGGTCAAATAGAGCTTGATCGCCTCGTCGAGCCCGTCGACCGCATTGTCCATCCGCGAGACCTGATCGACCTGCGCGCGGTCGCCCGTCATCATCGCCGCCATCACCTTGCGCAGCATGGTCTCGACCATGTCGCCCATGCGGAGCGTCTCGCGGGCGGCATCGGCGAGCGCGAGCGAGGGCGTCTCCAGCGCGCTCTCGTCGAGATAGCGCGCGCGCGCCGGGTCGGTCTCCTGCACGCGGTCCGGCAGGAGCCAGGTCAACAGCCGTGAAAGCGCATCCAGCACGCCGATGAAGAGGATGGCGGTCCCGACATTGAAGGCGATGTGAAACCATGCCGTGAGCTTGGCGAGATCGGGCTGGAAGGGCTGCATATGCGCGGCGATGGGGCCGAGGAACGGCAGCACCAGCGCGACGCCGACGACGCGGTTGATCAAATTGCCGAGCGGCAGGCGGTAGCTCGCGGGGTTGTCGCGCTTGGCTCCCTCGAACACCGGATTGATGGCGCTGCCGAGATTGGCGCCGAGCACCAGCGCGAAGGCAGCGGCGGGCGTGATGAAATGCGCATAGGCCAGCGACATGATCAGGAGCACGCTGGCGACGCTGGAATGCGCGGCCCAGGTCACGACCGCGCCGATCAGGATGCAGAGCACGGGATCGCCGGTGACGGCGTTCATCAGCACGCGGACACCAGGCGCGTTCTCCGCGGGCGCGAGCGTGTCGAGCAGGATGTGCAGCGACAGCAGCATCAAGCCGAGGCCGATCGAGACGCGGCCGAGATCCTTGATGCGTGAGCGCGGGCCGTTGCGGAAGGCCAGCAGGCCGATGATGAAGAGCACCGGCGCCACCTCGGTAATGTTGAACGACAGCACCTGCACGATCAAGGTCGTGCCGACATTGGCGCCCAGCATGATCGCGAGCGCCGGCACCAGCGCGACCAGGCCTTCGGCGGCAAACGAGCTCGTTATCAGCGCGGTCGCCGTGCTGCTTTGCAACAGCGCGGTGAGGCCGAGTCCGGCGGCAAACGCCGTGAAGCGGTCGTTCAGCGCCTTCGACAACAGCCGCCGCAAGTCGGGTCCGAACGCGCGCAGGATGCCGCTGTGGACCATGTGCAGGCCCCACAGCAGAAGCGCCACGCCGCCCATCAGGTCCAGGAGAACCATGCTTCCCATCTCTCCGAATCCGGATCAAAGGGTACAAGCTAATACCAAGTGACGTCAGATCAACCGTTTTGTTGGCTGCAATCGGGCGACAACGCCCGACAAGCCAGCGCGTTTCCCCCTCTTTATCGCCGGCGAACGGCAGACTAGGCTCAGGCCAACGTCCCGCTCACAAGAGGAAATCAAAGATGGAATACGCCCCCGCCGATCTCAACCAGCGCGAACGCTACAAGGTGCTGACGTCCTTTGTCCTGCCGCGCCCGATCGCCTGGGTGACCTCGGCCGGCGCGACCGGCGTCGTCAATGCCGCGCCGTTCTCTTTCTTCAACGTCTTCTGTGAGGACCCGCCGCTCTGCATGTTCGCCGTCAACAAGCGGCCGGACGGGCGGATGAAGGACACGCTCGCCAACATCAGGCGCACCGGCGAGTTCGTGGTCAACATTCCCGACGAACCCCTGGCGCGCGCCATGCACGAGACCAGCGGCGATTTTCCGCCCGACATCGGCGAGCCCAACTATCTCGGGCTGAAGCTCGCGCGCTCCTCCAAGGTGGCGACGCCGCGGCTCGCCGACACGCCCTGGGCGATGGAGTGCAAGACCTGGAAGGAGATCGACGTCAACGGCGACCGTGTGCTCATCATGGGCGAAGGTATCAACTTCTACATCCGCGATGAGCTGTGGGACCGTGACGCCATGCGCGTGCACATGGACCGCTACCACCCGATGGGCCGCATGTTCGCCGACCGCTATTGCCGCACCGACGACCGCGTGATCTTCCCGGCGGCGGAGGGGGCGGTGGCGGTAAAATCGTAATTTGAAGGGTGGACAAAGGCGCGAACGCGCCGGGCTCACCATGTCTCTTGTCGTCATTGCGAGCGAAGCGAAGCAATCCAGAGTCTTGCCAAGAGCTGGATTGCTTCGTCGCTAACGCTCCTCGCAATGACGAGACTTACGCCATCGCCGGCCGGTGTGCGCGCAGGAAGGAACGGATCTGGCGCACCGCGAGCGGCACCCGCTCCTTCGGCTCCTTCCACGGAAACAGGCTCACTTCGGCATTAGGCGCCAGCATCGCGCTCTCCATGGCGACCGCGTAAGGATGCGCCGGGATGTCGTCGGGCAGGACCAGCACCGGCGTCTGGCACTGGCGCACGAAGTCGCGCGTTACCGTGAACACGAAATCAGGGTCGGTGCGGTACATCTTCGTCAGGAATTTCTCCGCCTGCTCCATGGTGATGTCAGGCCTGCGTTCGACAAGCTGCGGCGCCCAGTCCTTCATGTTGTTGTCATAGAACAGGTCGCGCTTTTCGGGACGCGAGCCCGAGGGCATCGCGAGCACGGCGGCGGCAACGCGGTCCGGCGCGCGCTTGATCAGATTCCAGATCAACGGACCGCCGATGCAGAAGCCAAGCACCATGAAGCGGTCGAAGCCGAGGCGATCCATCAGCGCGAGCTGATCGTCGGTATGGGAATCCCAGGGCCGGTCGATTTCGAGCGGACCGGAGGATTGACCGGGCGGAGCATTGCGCAGGTCAAAGGCGATGCAGCGGTATTCGTTGCTGAACTCCTTCATGGCGTTGAAGGGCGGATAGTCGCCGGTGATGCGCGAGATGTTCGAGTTCAAACCGCCACCTGCGATCAGCAAGAGCGGGAAACCGGAGCCGGCTTCCTCGTAATGGATGCGAACGGGGCCCTTCTCGAAAAAGCTCATGGTGCCTGCTCCGTGTTTTTTTGCTTGTTGAGCCAGTTTCGACCGTGGATGAGCATGGTGGACAGGCTTGCACCTTGCCTACCCTACGAACGGTTGTCAGCCAACTTCGTCATTGCGAGGAGCGTTAGCGACGAAGCAATCCAGTCCCTGGCGACATGGATTGCTTCGCTTCGCTCGCAATGACGGAGCTTGCGTTCACGGGTTGGCCTTAAGCCGTCGCCGGCCGGTGCGCGCGCAGGAAGGAATGCACCTGGCGCACCGCAAGCGGAATCCGCTCCTTCGGCTGCTTCCACGGAAACAGGCTGACCTCCGCCTTCGGCGCCAGCATCGCCGCTTCCATGGCGACCGCATAAGGATGCGCGGGGATGTCGTCCGGCATGATCAAGACCGGCGTCTGGCACTGGCGCACGAAATCGCGGCTCACCGTGAAGACGAAATCGGGATCGGTGCGGTACATTCTGGTCAGGAACTTGTCGACCTGCTCCATCGTGATCTCGGGCCGGCGTTTCGCCAGCTCCGGGCCCCAGCCCTTCATGTTGTTGTCGTAGAAGAGGTCTCGCGCCTCCGGCCGCGAGCCGCTCGGCTGCGCCAGCACGGCAGCGACCACCCGATCGGGCGCGCGCTTCAGCAAATTCCAGATGAAGGGCCCGCCGATGCAAAAGCCGTGCACCATGAATTTGTTGATGCCGAGATGATCCATCAGGCCGAGATGATCGTCGGTGTAGGAATCCCAGGGGCGATCGATCTCGAGCGGGCCCGAGGACTGACCGTTGTTTGCGTTGCGGAGGTCGGAGGCGATGACGCGGTATTCGCCCTTGAATTCCTCGATCGGGTTATAGGGTGATTGCTCGCCGGACAGGCCCGCGATCGTCGAGTTCAGTCCGCCGCCGGCGATGACCAGCAGCGGATAGCCGGAGCCGGCCTCCTCGTAGCGGATGCGAACGGGACCTTTTTCGTAAAAGCTCATGGCGCCTGCTCCCTGTTTTGCTTGTTGGGCCAGCACGCGCGGCGCCGCGGCCATTGCCGTCGCCGCCGCTCCCGTGGCCAGTATGTCGCGTCGAGTTGAATCGATCATCGCTGCCCTCCCGATGGGTCATGTCTTGTATTTATATCTTGGCTGGTTCTCCGATCTTGTCCTGCGTCCTGGTGTCGAAATCGCCGGCGTCGTGGCGCTCGTGCAACTGGCTGGCGGGATCGCCGGAGATGCGGTTGACCATGCGGCCGCGCTTCACGGCCGCGCGCTTGGCGATCTGGTCGGTCCAGCGCTGCACGTTCTTGTAGTCCTGCACCGAGAGGAATTCGCCCGCGCCGTAGACCAGGCCTTTTGCCAGCGCGCCATACCAGGGCCACGTCGCCATGTCGGCGATCGTATAGTCGGAACCGGCGAGATATTCGTTGTCGGCAAGCCGGCGGTCGAGCACATCGAGCTGGCGCTTCACCTCCATGGCGTAGCGATCGATGGCATATTCGATCTTGGTCGGCGCATAGGCGTAGAAGTGGCCGAATCCGCCGCCGAGAAACGGTGCGCTGCCCATCTGCCAGAACAGCCACGACAGGCATTCCGCCCGCGCCTGCCCGCCGCTCGGCAGGAACGCGCCGAACTTCTCTGCCAGATGCATCAATATCGCGCCCGACTCGAATATCCGGATCGGTGTCGGCCCGCTGCGGTCCATCAGCGCCGGTATCTTCGAATTGGGATTGACCGCGACAAAGCCGCTGCCGAACTGGTTGCCGTCGATCTTGATCAGCCAGGCGTCGTATTCCGCGCCCTTGTGGCCGGCCGCGAGCAATTCCTCGAACATGACCGTTACCTTGACGCCGTTGGGCGTGGCCAGCGAGTAGAGCTGGAACGGGTGCTTGCCGACCGGCAGCTCCTTCTCATGAGTGGGGCCGGCAATGGGACGGTTGATGCTGGCAAAGCGTCCCCCGCTCTCCTTGTTCCAGGTCCAGACTTTGGGGGGCTCGTAGGCGGCAGGGTCACTGACGGGGGCATCGGTCATTATTTCGGCTCCTCAAGAACTCCGTCATTCCGGGATGGTGCGAGGCACCAGACCCGGAACGACGGTAGTTAGCATGTAAGAGCGCAGCTTGTCATTGCGAGGAGCGTAGGCGACGAAGCAATGCAGTCCTGCGCTCCGGCGCTGGATTGCATCGCTTGCGCTCGCAATGACGGCGCCTAGGACGCCGCCGCTGAGCGCGACCGCGCCGAGGGCGTCATCGCAAAACCGTCATAGCCCTTTTTGGCGACCTCGTTGCAGATCTGCCGGTAGGGCCCGACGCCACCGATATAGGGCATGAAGATGCGCGGCTTGCCGGGGATGTTGGCGCCCATGTACCAGGAATTGGCCTGGGGATAGAGCGTACCGAAGGCAACCTCGTTGACATGGGCCACCCATTTTTCTTCCGCGGCGGGCTCGGCCTCCATGGCCTCGAAACCGCGGCCGCGCATATAGCAGATAGCATCGGTGATCCAGTCGACATGCTGCTCGATGGAGACGATCATGTTCGAGAGCACCGACGGGCTGCCGGGACCGGTAATGAGGAAGAGGTTCGGGAAGCCCGCGCTCATCAGGCCCAAATAGGTCTTCGGTCCCTCCGCCCATTTCCGGTTCAGCGTCTGCCCGCCCCGGCCGCTGATATCGATCTTTGCGACCGAGCCGGTCATGGCGTCGAAGCCCGTGGCGAGCACCAGCGCGTCGATCTCAAAATCCTTGCCGCCGGTGCGCACGGCATTCGGCAGGATTTCCTCGATCGGGTTGGTCTTGATGTCGACCAGGGCCACGTTCGGCCGGTTGAAGGTCTCGAAATAATCGGTGTCGATGCAGATGCGCTTGGTGCCGATCGGATAGGTCGTCGGCTGCAGCCGTCTTGCCGTCGCCTTGTCCTTGACCGTCTCGCCGATCTTCTCCCGCACGAAATCGGCGGCGGTGTCGTTGGCGGCCGTGTCCAGCCCGAGATTGTTGTAGACCGACATGAAGGTGAGGCCGCCCCTCGACCACCGCGCCTCGTATTTGGCACGGCGCTCATTGTCGCCGTCGTCGAGCGCACCGCGATCGGGCAGCTCGGTATAGATGCCGTTCCTCGCCACCTCGCGGGCGAAGCGGCGGATCTCCGGATAATGGTCGCGGAACTTCTTCCGCTCCTCATCCGTGAGCGGCGCGTTGCGCGCGGGGATCGAGTAATTCGGCGTGCGCTGGAACACCGTGAGATGCTTCGCCTGCTCGGCGATCACGGGCACCGACTGGATGCCGGACGAGCCGGTGCCGATGATGCCGACACGAAGGCCGGTGAAGTCGACGGCCTCGTGCGGCCAGTTGCCGGTGTGATAGACCGGGCCCTTGAAGCTTTCGAGCCCCCTGATGTCGGGCTTGCGCGCGTTCGACAGACAGCCCGTCGCGAGCACCACGAATTTCGCGGTGACCTTCCTGCCGTCCGAGGTCGTGACCGACCAGATATTGTCGCGCTCGTCGAAGGCGCAGGCCTTCACGGCCGTGTTGAACTGGATGTCCGTGCGCAGGTCGAAGCGGTCGGCGACATGGTTGGCGTAGCGCAGGATCTCCGGCTGCGGCGCGTAGCGCTCGCTCCAGTCCCATTCCTGCTGCAACTCGTCGGAGAAGGAATAGGAATATTGCATGCTCTCGACGTCGCAGCGTGCGCCGGGATAGCGGTTCCAGTACCAGGTGCCGCCGACGCCCCCGCCCTGCTCGTAGACGCGCACCGAAAAGCCCTGCCCGCGCAGCCGGTGCAGCATGTACATGCCGCCAAAGCCCGCGCCGACCACGACGACGTCGTAGGTCTCGGTACTGTTGCTCGCGGCGGAGGGCATGGCGGACATGGACGAAAACTCCCGGAAGATTCCTCGATTTGTCGAACAGCATTCTCTCCGCAGCGCGAAAGCGCAAGAGGCCTGTTGGCATGCCAAACCGCGCCAGAAGCAGGCCTTTTCCGCAGCGCCTGCACGCAAATTGCGGAGATAGCGAAAGCGGCTTGGCGCGGTGGCCCGCGATGGGCTAGCGTCGCGCGAGGTCTTGCCGTTTCAAACAAGATAACAAAACCGCCGCGGGGAGTGACACCGATGAAATCGCCGATCTGCGACATGCTGGGCATCGAGTTTCCCCTGCTCGCCTTCAGCCATTGCCGCGACGTGGTGGCGGCGGTCAGCCGCGCCGGCGGCTTCGGCGTGCTCGGCGCGACCGCGCATTCGCCGGAGACGCTGGAGCGGGAGCTGAAATGGATCGACGATCACGCCGACGGCAAGCCCTATGGCGTCGACGTGCTGATCCCGGAAAACATCTCGACCGCGGGCGAGAAAAACGTCACCTGGAAGAGCCTGGAAGCGCGCGTCTCGCAGCAGCATCGCGACTTCACCCGCAATCTCCTGAAGAAATACGACATCGAGCTGACAACGACCAATGTCGCCGACAACCAGCCGCAGCCCTTCGATGCCGAGACCGCGATGGAGCTGCTCGAGGTTTCCTTCCGCCATCCGATCAAACTGATCGCGAATGCGCTCGGCGTTCCGCCGAAGGCGATGATCGATCAGGGCAAGAAGCACGGCGTGCCGGTGGCGGCCCTGGTCGGCGCCAAGGAGCACGCGTTGCGCCAGGTCGCGGCCGGCGTCGATATCCTCGTGGTGCAGGGCACGGAGGCCGGCGGCCATTGCGGCGAGGTCTCGACCATGGTGCTGGTGCCCGAGGTGATCAAGGCGATCAAAAAGATCCGCGACGTGCCGGTGCTGGCCGCGGGCGGCATCATGACGGGGCGGCAGATGGCAGCCTGCATGGCGATGGGCGCGGCCGGCGCCTGGACCGGCTCGGTATGGCTTGCGACGGTCGAGTCCGAGACATCGGAGATCTTCCGCGAGAAGATGATCGCGGCCTCCTCGCGCGACGCGGTGCGCTCCAAGGGCCGCACCGGAAAACCGGCGCGGCAGTTGCGCTCGGTCTGGACCGATGCCTGGGACCGCGGCCCCGACAGCCCCGGTGCGCTGCCGATGCCCCTGCAGAGCATCATCAGCCGCGACGCCTTCAATTCCATCGACCGCTCGGCGGCGGCCGGCAACGCCAAGGCGCGCGATCTCGTGAGTTACTTCGTCGGCCAGGGCGTCGGCCTGATCGACAGCGTGAAGTCGGCCGGCGCCGTGGTGCAGGAATTCAAGGAAGATTTTGTCGAGGCGATCGAGCACATGAATGCGCTGGTCGCGGAATGATGCACCGTCATTGCGAGCGAAGCGAAGCAATCCAGACTGCTACCTCGGAAAAACAGTCTGGATTGCTTCGTCGCTTCGCTCCTCGCAATGACGACTGAGTAGATGTCTGAAGGCGAACAAGAAGAAATGGCTGATAGCAAATCCCCCCTCCCCGAAGACCGCATTCCCGTCATCGTCGGCGTCGGCGAGATCGTCGACCGGCCGAAAGAGATCACCGAAGGCCTCGAGCCGCTAACGTTGCTGGAGCAGGCGCTGCGCCGTGCGGAAGCCGACTCTGGCGCCAGATTGCTGCATGAGCTCGGCTCGCTCGACGTGGTCAACTTCCTGAGCTGGCGCTACCGCGATCCCGAGAAGCAGCTCGCAAGGCGTCTCGACGTTAGCCCGGCGCATTGCTATTACGGCCCGGTCGGCGGCGAGAGCCCGATCCGCTATTTGCACGAGGCGGCCCAGCGCATCGCGCGCGGCGAGTGCCAGGTCGCAGCCGTCTGCGGCGCGGAAGCGCAATCGACCGCGACCAAGGCCGAACGCGCCAAAGTGACTCCACCCTGGACTCCGTTTGCGCACGACGTGGAAGAGCCGAAGCGCGGCGCGGCGTTCCAGAAACCGCTTGCCGTCAAGCTCGGCGTATTCCGCCCGATCACCGTCTATCCGCTGTATGAGTCCGCGACCTCGGCGCATTGGGGCCAGACCCCGCGCGAGGCGCTCGCCGAGTCGGGCGCGCTGTGGTCGACCTATGCCGGCGTCGCGTCGGAAAATCCCAATTCATGGCTGAAGAAGCGCTTCACATCCAGCGACATCACGACACCGACGCCCGAGAACCGGCTGATCGCATGGCCCTATACCAAGCTGATGGTCGCCAACCCCACGGTGAATATGGGCGGCGCGGTGCTGCTGACGTCGCTCGCGAAGGCACGCGCCGCGGGCGTGCCCGACGAAAAACTGGTCTACCCGCTCGGCGGCGCTTCCGCTGAAGAGCCGCGCGACTATCTGATCCGCGACCAGTTCTACGAGAGCCACCCGCAGAACGCGGTGCTGAAGGCCGTGATGGAGCTGGCCGGCGGCGACGGCAGCAAGTTCGACGCGATCGAGCTCTACAGCTGCTTTCCCTGCGTGCCCAAGATGGCGCGGCGCACGCTTGGCCTGGGGCCGGACGTGCAGCCGACGGTGACCGGCGGGCTCACCTTCTTCGGCGCACCGCTCAACACCTACATGACGCATGCAGCCTGCGCGATGGTCCGCAAGCTTCGCAACGGCGCGAAGCTCGGCCTGCTCTACGGCCAGGGCGGCTTCGTCACCAAGCACCACGGGCTCGTCGTCTCACGCGACGCGCCGTGCGAGGCGATGAAGCAGGAGACCAGCGTGCAGGCGGAAGCCGATCGCAACAAGCGCGCGGTGCCGGAGTTTGTGACCGAGGCCGGCGGCAAGGGCAAGGTCGAGGCCTTCACTGTGATCTACCGCAACAATGGCGAGGTCGAGCACGGCGTGGTCATGCTGCGCACGGAAGACGGGCGGCGGACGCTCGGCTGCATTCCCGCCGACGACGACAAGACGCTGGCGCATCTGCGCAACATGGACCGCACCCCGGTCGGCTCGCTCGGCGAGATCACGATGTCGGAAGACGGCGCGCCGCAGTGGCGGGTGGGGTGACGCTCGTGTCCCGCGCGCGGTGCAGCACGAAGTGCGTGCACCGCAGTTGCGGGACCCATAAGGGACGCGCAAGCAATGGGCCCGGATCAGCAGCGCACCGCTTACGCGCTACGCTCCATAATAACGCCCCTACCCCTTCACGTCCTGCTTTTCGGAAACTTTCGCCGGCATGGCCTTGTCGCCGGCGATGCGGACCTGGTCGCCGTCGGCGACGCCGTCCGGCGGCGTCACGACGACGCGGTCTTCCGGCGAAAGTCCGGAGGCGAGCTCGATGGTGCGGCCGAGATCGCGCGCGATCGTCACCTGCTTGAACTGGATCCTGTCGTCGGGACCGACGGTTGCAACCCTCAGGCCGTTCTGGTTGAAGATCAACGCGCTTGCGGGAATGCTCAGCGGCACGCCGTCGCGCTGCAGGATCAGGCGCACATTGGCATAGCTGCCCGGCATCAGCTCGCTTTTGCGGTTGTCGAGCGCAAGCTGCATCCGCGTCGTGCCCGACGAGACATCGACGGCCTGCGCGGAAGCTTCCACCGTCGCCTCGAAGGAGCGCGTCGGATATTCCGGCACGGCGATGACGGCCTTGGCGCCGATCCTGACCGACGGCACGTAGTTCTGCGGCACGTTGACGTAGACGCGAAGCTTCGAAATGTCCGAGACCACGAACATCGCAGGCCCCGAGCCGCCGCCGGCATTGATCAGCGCGCCGACGTCGGTGTCGCGCGCGGTGACGATGCCGTCGAACGGCACGGTGATCTTCTTGTAGCCGGCGAGCGCTTCCAGCCGCTCGACATTGGCTTGTCCCGCCCTGACCGCCATGTTCTTGTTGGAGAGGTCGGCGGTGCGCTCGTCGATCTCCTGTGCCGAGACGAAGTTTGACGCCACCAGGGTCTTGCGCCGGCTCAACGTCGCTTCCGACAGCTTGGCGCTCGCCTGCTGGCTTGCGAGATCGGCGCGGGCCTGCAGCAATTGCTGGTCGAGGTCCGGCGCCTCGATCTCGGCGATCACCTGCCCCGCTTTGACCCTGGCGCCGATATCGGCGCTCCAGCTCTTCAGATAACCCTGGACGCGGGCGAAGATCGGCGCGCGCTGGTAGGCTTCCAGCCGCCCCGGCAGGTCGATGGTCGGGTTGGTGATCTTGGCATCCGGCCTAGTCACGGCCACGGTCGGAACGGCCTGGTCATCGGTCCATTCCCTGAGCTTCTCGCCCGATTGCTCGCGCGCGCGAATGCCCGTGATGACGACTACAACCAGTGCGATGCCTGCCAGCACCCCGAAAATGCCCAGCTTCCGGCGCGAAACCGCGGAGCTTTGTTCAGTGGGCATGCGGCATCTCCGATGGGGCGGCGGCTTTGGCGCCTTGTTTCTTGTGTACCATACTGAAAACAACGGGAACAAACATTAACGTCGCTGTCGTCGCGAAGATGAGCCCGCCGATCACGGCGCGGCCGAGCGGCGCGTTCTGCTCGCCGCCCTCGCCCAGCCCCAGCGCCATCGGCGTCATGCCGATGATCATGGCGAGCGCCGTCATCAGCACCGGGCGGAACCGCACGAAGCCGGCTTCGAGCGCGGCCATCACGGGGTCGCCGAGTTCCTCATAGCGCTCGCGCGCGAAGCTGATGATCAGCACGCTGTTGGCGGTGGCGACACCCATGCACATGATCGCGCCGGTCAGCGCCGGCACGGACAACGTGGTCTTGGTCGTGAACAGCATCCAGACGATGCCGGCGAGGGCTGCCGGCAGCGCCGTGACGATCACGAACGGGTCGGACCAGGACTGGAAGTTCACGACGATCAAAAGGTAGATCAGCACCGCCGCGGCGAGCAGGCCGAACAACAGGCCCGAGAAGGCCGAGTTCATGGTCTGCACCTGGCCGAGCAGCACCACGGAGGAGCCCTTCGGCACATCCTTCGCGGTGTCTGCGAGCAGCGTCCTGATGTCGTCGGCGACGGCGCCGAGGTCGCGTCCCTGCGGGGTCGCGAAGATCTGCACCATGGTCTGGATGTCGTATTGCGAGACCACGGCGCTCGAGCTCGTTCGCTTGACGTCGGCGATGCCGCCGAGGATCGGCGACTGCGAATTGCCGACCGCGGTGATGGGCAGCCCCTGCAGCGCGCTGAGCGAATCGATCTGGTATTGCGGCGTCTGCATCACGATGGAATAGGACACACCGTTATCGGGATTGAGAAAGTAGGTCGGCGCGACCTGCGAGCTGCCGGCGAGATTGACGACGAGGCTGTTGGTGACGTCGCGCTCGGTGAGCCCGACATATTGCGCGCGGGTGCGGTCGACGTCGATGTTGAAGGTCGGATTGCTCGGTGACTGCTGGATACGCGCATCGGCGATGCCGGGAATGCGGCGGATGCGGCTCAAAAGCTTGTTGGCATAGGCGAAGTTGGCGTCGATATTGGCGCCGCGCACCTGCAGGTCGATCGGCGCCGGCGCGCCGAAATTCAGGATCTGGCTGACGATGTCGGCGGGCAGGAACGCGAAGCTCATGCCCGGAAACAGCCGCGGCAATTGCTCGCGCAACGCCTGGACATGCTCGGCGGTCGGACGGTGGTCCTCCTTCAGCTTGATCTGGATGTCGCCGTCCTGCGGGCCGATCACGCCGGTATTGTTGTAGGTCATGTTGATACCGGAAATCGGCATGCCGATATTGTCAGTGACCGTCTCGATCTCTTCCGGCGGAATGATCTTGCGGATCGCCTTCTGCACGTCGGCGAGCTGGCCTGCGGTCTCCTCGACGCGGGTGCCGACCTGGGTGCGGACATGCATCAGGATGTTGCCGGCATCGACCGAGGGGAAGAAGTTGCGCCCCAGGAACGGCACCAGCAGGAACGAGACCGCGACAAAGCCGAGGAAGCCGATCACGAAGGTCGGCCGGTGCGCGAGCGCCAGCGACAGGAGCTCGCGATAACTCCGGCGCAACCGCTCGAACCTCGCCTCGAAGCCGCGCTGGAACTTGACCAGCGGATTGCGCGTGGGCGGCGGGCCGTCCCCCTCGTGATGGGTGTGCGGCTTCAGGAGATAGTTCGCCATGGTCGGCACCAGCGTGCGCGACAGGATGAACGACCACATCATCGCGAACATCACCGCTTCCGCCATCGGCACGAACAGGAAGCGCGCGACGCCGGTGAGGAAGAACATCGGCACGAACACGATGCAGATGCAGAGCAGCGAGACGAAGGCCGGGGTGACGATCTGGTTGGCGCCGTCGAGGATCGCCTGCGTGACCGGCTTGCCCTGCTCCAGATGGTAATTGATGTTCTCGATGGTAACGGTCGCATCGTCGACGAGAATGCCGACGGCGAGCGCAAGGCCGCCCAGCGTCATGATGTTGAGCGTCTCGCCGATCGCCGACAGCATGACGATCGCGCCCATGATCGACAGCGGGATCGAGATCGCGATGATGACCGTCGAGCGCCAGCTGCCGAGGAACAAGAGGATCATCAGGCTGGTGAGGCAGGCTGCGATCACGCCTTCGTTGGCGACGCCGCCGATCGCGCCGCGCACGAACACCGATTGATCGCCGACAAAGCCGATCTTCAGCGTGTCGGGCAGCTGCGACTTTATCTCGACGACCTTCTGCTTGATGCCGGCGATGATGTCGAGGGTGGAGATCGCGCCGGCCTTCAGCACCATCATCAGGACCGAGCGGTTGCCGTCAACGTGGACGATGTTGGTCTGCGGCGGATTTCCGTCGCGCACGGTGGCGACGTCGCGGATATAGACCATGGCGCCGTTGACGGTCTTGATCGGGAGATCGCCGAGCTCCTCCATCTTCAGCGGCGAATTGTTGAGCTGGATGTTGTACTCGAACTGGCCGATCTTCTGGGTGCCGACCGGCGTGATCAGGTTTTGCGCCGCGAGCGTGTTGGCGACGTCCTGTCCGGACAGGCCGCGGGCCTGCAGCGCCGTCGAGTTGAGGTCGATCTGGACCTGACGCTGCTTGCCGCCGAAGGGATAGGGGATCGCAGCGCCCTGCACGGTCACCAGCGGCGTGCGCAGCTGGTTGATGCCGAGGTCGGCGAGGTTCTGCTCGGTCAATCCTTCGCCGGACAGCGCCAGTTGAATGATCGGAACGGTCGAGGCGCTATAGTTCAGGATCAGCGGCGGTGTCGCGCCCGGCGGAAGCTGCTTGATCATGGTTTGCGAGATCGCCGTGACCTGCGCGTTCGCGGTGCGGATGTCGACATTGGGCTGGAAGAAGATCTTGATGATGCCGACGCCGTTATAGGAGTTGGCGACGATGTGCTCGATGTCGTTGACGGTCGTCGTCAGCGCGCGCTGGAACGGCGTCGTGATGCGGCCGGCCATCTGGTCCGGCGGCAGGCCGGTATACTGCCAGACCACGCCGATGACGGGGATGCGGATGTCGGGAAAGATGTCGGTCGGCGTGCGCAGTGCCGCGAGCGGTCCAAGCAGCGTGAGCAGCAGCGCCAGCACGACGAAAGTATAGGGTCGGCTGAGCGCAATCCGAACCAGTGCGATCATTAAAGAGGCATTCCCAAGTGATGTAAAATGACGTGGAACCCCCGCCAGGCCATCTGTTGGTGCTGTTTACCCGAAACACCGCCAATTAGCTAACGTTCGGGCGCAAGGCCTCCCATCACTTCCGCGATAGCTCGCCCGGCTCGCTACGGGTGCGGCTCCAAAGGCACAGGGGCCGCACCCCTTCGGCTGCGGCGCCGGTCGTCGGTTTTTACTGTCGGGCTTCCTGACGCGCTTCCGGATCAGGCCGCGCGCACGCTGGTGAGGAATTTCGACACCTCGGTCTTCAGCCGGCCGGAGTCGGTCGACAGCGTCTGCGCCGCCGACAACACCTGTGATGACGCCGAGCCGGTCTCGCTGGCGCCGCGCTGCACGTCGGTGATGTTGGAGGAGACCTGCTGGGTGCCCTGCGCCGCCTGCTGGACGTTGCGAGAGATTTCCTGCGTCGCCGCGCCCTGCTCTTCCACCGCAGCCGCAATCGTCGAGGAGATTTCCGACAGCTTCTCGATGGTGCCGGAGATTTCCTTGATCGCGGTGACCGATTCGTGGGTCGCGGCCTGGATGCCCGAAATCTGCTGGCCGATCTCGCCGGTGGCCTTCGCCGTCTGCTCGGCGAGCGCCTTTACTTCGGAGGCGACCACCGCAAAACCGCGGCCGGCTTCGCCGGCACGCGCCGCCTCGATGGTGGCGTTCAGCGCAAGCAGATTGGTCTGACCGGCGATGGTATTGATCAACTCGACGACGTCGCCGATGCGGGTCGCGGCCTTCGACAGTTCGCTGACGCGATCGGTGGTGCCGCGCGCCTGGCCGACGGCATCGCTCGCCATCCGCGCCGATTCCTGCACCTGTCGGCTGATCTCGTTGACCGAGGAGGACAGTTCCTCCGTGGCGGACGCCACCGACTGCACGTTGGTGGAGGCTTCCTCGGAGGCGGAGGCAACCGTGGTGGACAGCTCCTGCGAACGCGCGGCGGTCTTGGACAACGAGCCGGCGGAAGCTTCGAGCTGCGTCGAGGCCGAGGAGACGTTGTTGACGATTTCGCCGATCATCTGCTCGAATTCGCGGGTGATGTTGTCGACGCGGCGGCCGCGCTCGATCTTCGCTTCCGCATCCTTGGCGGCCGCTTCGTCGGCGGCCTTCTTGGCGATCAGCGCTTCCTTGAAAACCTGCAGGGCGTCCGCCATCAGGCCCATCTCGGTGTTCTCGCCCCGATGCGGAATTTCCACCGACAGATCGCCCTGGCCGAGCGCCTGCATCGGTTTCACGATGGAAGCGATGCCATTGGAAACGTCGCGGATCAGGTAGAAGCTAACACCAACACCTGCGAGCACGGCCGCTCCGAGAATGGCGGCGAGCATCATCAGGGCCGAACTATAGTTCGACGCCGCGTCGTCCTTTGCCTTGTCGGCGCCGGTGTTGTTGAGGTCGATGCCCTTCTTCAGGATGTTGTCGGATTCGATGCCGATCTTGTTGACTTTCTGTGTATTCAATTCATGCGCGTCATGCGGAACCTTGCCGGCATCCCTGCGCGACAATTCCATGACTTCCTGGGTGCCATTCCTGTATTCGTCCCAGGTCTTCGACCAATCGGCGTAGATCGCGCGCTCCTCTGGCGAGGTGATCAGCTGCTCGTATTGCTCGGCGAATCTTGGTGTTGCCCTCGACTACCGTCGCCAGGATCTTTTCGGCCGCGGCCTTTTCCTCGGCATTCTCGCCCAGCATGTGCTCGCGGATGACGTTGCGGTAGGTGATGACGCCGGCGCGCAGGTCGCCGAGCACGCGGATGCTGGGCAGCCAGTTGGTCGCAATGTCGACCGTGTTGGCGTTGATCGCCCGCATGTTGTAGACGGCGAGCAGGCCCATACTGGCCATGGCAACAAGTAAGAGCGCCACGACGGAGGTGATCTTGGCGCGGATCGAAAGTCTGGAGAGCATGACAAGAGTCTCTTGTTCTTGAGCGCCGGCAGGCGCTGGGCCAACGGCAACACGGGAATAGCGTGCCGCATAAAAAGCAATTCAACCTACGAGCGCGTTAACGCGCTCGTTCCGTAGGACCACGGGATCGACAAAAATGCATGGAGAATGAAATTCGTTCTGCGCCTAGCGCATGAGTCCGAGTGCGTCGGAGAAAAATTGCGGTCCGCCGAAATTGCCTGATTTCAGGGCAAGCAACATCGCCTTTGCGCCAACCGCGCGCAGCACGGGCACGCCGGGCGCGATTTCCACTCCCACGAGAAAGCCGGGGATCATCAGTCGGTCGACCACCGCGCCGGAAGTTTCGCCGCCCGCGACGACCAGCCGGTGCACGCCGGATTGCACAAGGCCTTCGGCGATGTCGGCCATGGCCTGCTCGATGGCGTGACCGGCGGCGTCGCGGCCGTGACGCGACTGAAGGGCAGCGACCTGATCCGGCGTGGCGCTGGAAGCGATCAGCACGGGCCCGCTGCCGAGGCGCTCGCGCGCCCAGGCCAGCGCGCGCCTGGCTTCGTCCTTGCCCTTAACGACTTGATCCGGATCGAGATGAAACACCGGCATGACCTTCTCGGCGCTCGCAATTTGCCCGAGCGTCGCCTGCGAGCAACTGCCGGCGAGACAAGCCGCCGGGCCGCCGACCGGCTTCTCCGAGGCGTCGCTGGAAGCTGTCGCCTTGCCGGCGGCGAGCACCCGCGCCAGCCCAAGCCCGATGCCGGAGGCGCCGACCGAAACCCTGTGTCCGACCGCCACGGCGCCGATGGTTTCAAGATCGCGGTCGAACACGGCGTCGATGATGGCGGCCCCACAACCCTGACCGGCGAGATCGGCAAGCCTGGCCCGGACCGCATCCGCCCCGCGCGTGACGGTCGCAAGCTCGACCAGCCCGACTTTTGTCTTGCTCTGGCGCGCCAGCACCCGCACCAGGTTGGAATCATGCATCGGGTTGAGCGGATGGTCCTTCAGCGGGCTCTCGTTCAGCGGCACGGAACCAACAAACAGATTGCCCATGTAGACGGTGCGGCCGGTTTCCGGGAAGGCCGGCGTCACCAGCACGATCCTGTCGCCGGAGTCGGCGCGCAGCGCGTCCATGACCGGGCCGATATTGCCCTTGTCGGTGGAATCGAAGGTCGAGCAGATCTTGAACAGCACGTGGGCCGCGCCACGGCCGCGCAGCCATCTCTCCGCCGCCCGCGAGCGCTCCACTGCGATGCCGGCTTCGATCGAACGGCTCTTCAGCGACACCACCACGGCATCGACCTCGGGCATCGCGAGATCGGAGGCCGGCACACCGATGGTCTGGACCGTACGTAAGCCGGCGCGCGTCAGGGTGTTGGCGAGGTCGGAGGCGCCCGTATAGTCGTCGGCGATGCAGCCGAGCTTCAACGTCACGGCTTCACTCCCGCATAGGGCTTGAACCAGGCGAGCCCATCGGTGGTCTTGCCGCGCGGATTATATTCGCAGCCGACAAAGCCCTTGTAGCCGAGCCGGTCGAGCTCGGCGAACACGAACGGGTAGTTCAATTCCTCGCCATCGGGCTCGTTGCGCGAGGGAATGCTGGCGATCTGGATATGGCCGATCACAGGCATCATCTCGCGCAGGTGCATGGTGACGTCGCCATGGATGATCTGGCAGTGATAGATGTCGAATTGCAGCTTCAAGTTCGGGATTTTCAGCTCGTTGATCAGATCGTAGGCGAAGTTGAAATTGTTGAGGAAGTAGCCGGGCACGTTGCGCGGGTTGATCGGCTCGATCACGACCTCGAGGCCATGCGGCGCAAAGAACTCGGCGGCCCATGCCACCGATTTGTAGAACTGCTCCACCGCCTTGCGATCGCTGCGCTCGGCAATCCCCGCCATCAGGTGCACGCGCTTGACGCCGGTCGCCTGCGCATAGGGCAACGCGGTGTGCAGGCTCTGCTGCAGGTCGGCGAAGCGCGCGGGCAGCGCCGCAAAGCCTTTTTCGCCGGCCGCCCAGTCGCCGGGCGGCAGGTTGAACAGCGCCTGCGAGAGGCCGTTCCTGTGCAGCCGTTCGCCGACTTCCTTCACCGGAAACTCATAGGGAAACAGGAATTCCACCGCGGTGAAGCCGGCTTTCGCGGCGGCCTCGAACCGGTCAAGGAACGGCACCTCGGTGAACATCATCGAGAGATTGGCGGCGAAACGGGGCATGTCTGTCCTCTTTATTATACGGGATTATACGGGCATGATCTCGTCGGAAAACCGGTTCCCACTTTTCCGGATCATGCTCTACTTCTCGCCCGGCAGCTTGGTGCCGGTGATGCGGGCATACAGGCGGGCGACCGAGGCATCGTCGTCGCGGCCCATGCCGGCGGCGGCGGTGGCGAGAAACATCTGCAATGCGGCGGCGGAGACCGGCACCGGAAACCGCGCGGTGCGCGCCATGTCCTGGATGATGCCGAGGTCCTTCACGAAGATCTCGACCGCGCTTCTCGGGGTGTAATCGCCGTCGAGCACATGCGGCATGCGGTTCTCGAACATCCAGGAATTTCCGGCAGATGCCGTGATCACTTCATATACTTTCCTGATGTCGAGCCCCTGCCTGGCGGCAAAGGTAATCGCCTCGGAGGCGGCGGCGATATGCACGCCGGCGAGCAACTGGTTGACCATCTTGAAGGCAGCGCCCAGGCCTGCCGCATCGCCGAGCTCATAGAGCTTGGCGGCCATCGCATCGAGCGCGGGCCGGGCTTTCGCGAACGCCGCCGCGCTGCCGGAGGCAAGAATGGTGAGCTCGCCTTGCGCCGCACGCTGCGCGCCGCCCGAGATTGGCGCATCCAGATAATGCCGGCCCGTCGCTTCCAGCTCCCTGGCGAGCCGTCGCGCCACGTCGGGGTCCATGGTCGCCGACGAAATAAAGACCGCGTCCTTGGCCAGCGTCTCGGCAACACCGTCCTTGCCGAACAGGATGGTTTCGGTCTGCGCGGCGTTGACGACCACGCTGACGACGATGCCCGCGCCCTTTGCCGCTTCCGCCGGCGTCTTGGCGCCCTTGCCGCCGTCCTTGACGAAGCGGGCGACGCTGTCGGCGGAGACGTCGCAGCCGGTGACCTCGAAGCCGGCGCGCTTCAGCGAGGTCGCCATGCCAAAGCCCATCGAGCCGAGCCCGATCACGGCGACAGGCGGTTTTGCGGTATCTAGCATGCGGCGTTCCCTTGAGGTTTCTTTGCGGGTCTTCTTGGCGGCTTTGGCCCTTGCCTAACACGGCTTGGCCGTGCTGCCAAAGCGTGAGACAAGGCGAAAAACGGGGAGTTGCTATGAGCGAAACAAGGCTCCGCGAGGACATCTGCCGGTTCGGCCGCTCGCTGTTCGAGCGCGGGCTGACGCCGGGATCGTCGGGCAATATCAGCGTCAGGCTGGAGGATGGCGGCTATATGGTGACGCCGACCAACGCCTCGCTCGGCTTCCTCGATCCGGCCAAACTGTCGCGGCTGTCCGCCGACGGCAAGCTCGTTTCCGGCGACACCCCCACCAAAGAGGTGCCGCTGCATTCGGCGCTCTACCAGACGCGCAACAGCGCGCGCGCCGTGGTGCACCTGCATTCCACCCATTCGGTCGCGCTCTCGATGCTGCCGGAGATCGATCCGCGCGCGGCGCTGCCGCCGATGACGGCCTATTACCTGATGAAATGCGGCGCGACCGCGCTCGTGCCCTATTACCGGCCCGGCGATCCCGCCGTCGCCGATGCAATCAGGGGGCTGGCCGGCAAATATTCGTCGGTGCTGCTCGCCAATCACGGCCCCGTGGTGTCGGGCGACACGCTGGAAGCCGCGGTGTTCGCGACGGAAGAACTGGAGGAGACGGCGAAGCTTTATCTGCTCCTGCGCGGGATGAACCCGCGTTTTCTCTCGCCGGAACAGATCGCGGATTTGGTGAAGACGTTCGGGCTAACGCTGCCGGAGCACGGGCACGAACGCTGAGGCCTCAACGTCATTGCGAGGAGCGTAGCGACGAAGCAATCCATACAGCGTCCGAGGAAAGGTCTGGATTGCTTCGCTTCGCTCGCAATGACGGCAGTGTTACAACACCGCCAGCTGCTTGTTCTGCAAATCCGTGATCAGCATCAATCCCGGCGCGTGCGTGATCGCAAAGGGAATTTTCGCCGCGGCGATGACCGATTGCGGCGTGACGCCGCAGGCCCAGAATACCGGGATTTCGTCGGCCGCCACCGGCACGGGATCGCCATAGTCGGGCTTGGCAATATCGGCAATCCCGATCGAATGCGGATGGCCGAGATGCACCGGTGCGCCGTGCACGGACGGGAAACGCGAGGTGATCTGCACCGCGCGGATCGCGTCCGCCGGCTTGAACGGCCGCATCGACACCACCATCGGCCCCGCGAACGGACCCGCCGGCTGGCACTGGATGTTGGTGCGGTACATCGGCACGCGCACGCTGTGCTCGATGTGGCGGATCGGCAGGCCGTCGGCCATCAATGCTTCCTCGAACGAGAACGAGCAGCCGAGCACGAAGGCAACGAGATCGTCGCGCCAATGCGCTGTGATGTCCGTCGGTTCCTCCACCACCTCGCCGTCGCGCCAGACGCGGTAGCGCGGCACGTCGGTGCGGATGTCGAGGTCGAGCCCGAGCGCCGGGATTTTCGGACTGCCGACATCGGACATGCCGATGATCGGGCACGGTTTCGGGTTGAGCTGGCAGAAGCGATGGAACGCGGAAGCGAACTTCTCCGGCAGGATCGCGAGATTGCCCTGGACATAGCCGTTGGCGATGCCGGCGGTGGTCGACGCCATGCCGTTGCGGCAATCGAGCCGTGCCTGCAGGCTTGGCGTGACTTGCTCGCCCTGCTCTTTTCGGGTCAAACCAACGTTCATCGCATCCGCTCCGTGCCTCGACAGGTAATGCATGATGGTTCTACCATGCGGGCCCGCCAGATGCATCCAAGCAATTCCGGAAGCCTGAATGACCAAAATCGCATCCAACCTGCAGATCAATTCCGCCCGCCTCTGGGGCACCATCCATGAAACCGCCAGGTTCGGCGCCACGCCGAAGGGCGGCGTGCGGCGGCTGACGCTCGGGCCTGAGGACAAGCAAGTGCGCGACTGGTTCCGGAAAGCCTGCGAGGCCGCTGGCCTCGACGTGCATGTCGATGCGCTCGGCTCGATGTTCGGCATCCGCAAGGGCCGCGACATGTCGAAGCCGCCGGTGGGCTTAGGCTCGCATCTCGATACGCAGCCGACGGGCGGAAAATATGACGGCGTACTCGGCACGCTGGCCGCGCTCGAGGTGGTCCGCACGCTGAACGACGCCGGCATCGAGACGGAGGTTCCGCTCTGCATCTGCAACTGGACCAACGAGGAAGGCTCGCGCTTCGCGCCGGCGACCATGGCGTCCGCCGCCTATGCCGGCGAATACACCACCGACAACATTTTGGCGCGAAAGGATTCTGCCGGAGTGACGGTCGGCGAAGCGCTCGATGGCATCGGCTATCGCGGCAGCGAGCCGGTCGGTCAGCGGAAGTTCGGCGCCTTTGTCGAGCTGCATATCGAGCAGGGCCCGCTGCTGGAGGCGGAGAACAAGACCATCGGCGTGGTCGATCGCGGCCAGGGCATCATCTGGTATGACGGCAGGATTGTCGGCTTCGAGAGCCATGCCGGCACCACGCCGATGCCGCTTCGGCGCGACGCACTCGCGACGCTGTCGGAAATCGTGCTGGCGGTGGAGCGCATCGCGAGGAAACACGGCCCGAACGCGGTCGGCACCGTCGGCGAAGCCGTGATCGCGGCGCCCTCGCGCAATGTCATTCCCGGCGAGATCGCCTTCACCGTCGACGTGCGCAGCCCCGAGGCCAGGACGCTGGACGCCATCGACAAGGAATTGCGCGAGGCGATCGCGGAGATCGCGCCGCGGCGCAAGGCCGAGATCGAGCTGATCGCGATCTGGCGCAAGGAGCCGACCGTGTTCAACCCCAAACTCGTCGATGCCGTCGAGAACGCGGCGAAGACGCTGGGTTACAGCCACCGCCGCATTACCTCCGGCGCCGGCCACGATGCCTGCAATCTCGCTACCGTGGTGCCGGCCGCGATGGTGTTCGTGCCCTGCAAGGACGGCGTCAGCCACAACGAGCTGGAAGACGCGACGCAACTCGACTGCACCGCCGGCGCGAACGTATTGATGCATACCGTGCTGGCGCTTGCCGGCGTCGCGTCCTGACAACAAGAATAAAGGGAGGTTCTGGTGCGCGGAGTTTTTGTCGACGCCAACGATTCACTGGCCGAGATCTTTGAGCGGCAACGCAAGGCCGGTGATCCCGATGTGAAGGTGCATCTCGATCCCGACATCAAGGCGGACGCATGGCCTGCGATCCTCGGCGGGGCCGAGATCGGCATTGTCGATCACACGGCCCTGCCCACCGATGTCGCGAAGAAATGCGCAGGGCTCAAGCACGTCGTGTTCCTCGGCACCGGCGCGCGCAGCTACATGAATCCGGAGGAGCTCGCCGGGCTCGGCATCGACGTGCACCTGATCAAGGGCTATGGCGATACGGCGGTGGCCGAATGCGCGATCGCGCTGATGTGGGCCTCGGCGCGCGTGCTGGCGGAGATGGACCGCGAGATGCGCGCCGGCAACTGGCTGCGCGAGGCCGGCATGCAGCTCACCGGCAAGACGCTCGGCCTGATCGGCTTCGGCGGCATCGCAGCCGAAGTCGCGCGCATCGCTACCGGCAGCGGCATGAAGGTGATCGCCTGGAACCGGACGCCGAAGAGCTTTCCGGGCGTGGAGTTCGTGAGCCTCGAAAAGCTTCTCGCCGACAGCCAGGTGGTCTCGATCCATCTGCTATTGAACGACGAAACCCGCGGCTTCCTCTCGCGCGAAAGGATCGCGGCGATGAGGAAGGGCGTGATCCTGGTCAATACCGCGCGCGCCGCCATCGTCGACGAGGCCGCGATGATCGACGCGCTGAAGTCGGGCCATATCAGGCACGCCGGGCTCGACGTCTTCAACACCGAGCCGTTGCCGAAAGATCATCCGCTGACGAAAATTCCCAACGTCACGCTGTCGGCGCATTCGGCCTTCCGCACGCCCGAAGCGAGCGAGAATCTGATCCACGCGGCGTGGGAGCATTGCAGGAGGATTGTGAGGGGGTAATATCATCGTCATTGCGAGCGAAGCGAAGCAATCCATCTCCCAGCGTGCGGAGCGATGGATTGCGTCGTCGCGGAGCCTGTCATCGGGCCGCGCGTTCGCGCGGACCCGTTGGCTCCTCGCAATGACGACTTTAATCCACCATCTCCGCGACCGCCTTGCCGCAGGCGGTGGTGTCGGCGTTGCCGCCGAGGTCGCGGGTGCGGAGCGTGCGTTCGGCAAGCGTGCGCTCGATGGCGCCGACGATCGCGGCCGCGGCCTGCTTCTCGCCGAGATGCTCGAACATCATCGCGCCCGACCAGATCATGCCGATCGGGTTGGCGATGCCCTGCCCTGCGATATCGGGCGCGGAACCATGCACCGGCTCGAACACGCTCGGGAAATGGCCTTCCGGATTGATATTGCCGGACGGCGCGATGCCGATGGTGCCGGTGCAGGCGGGACCGAGGTCCGACAAAATATCCCCGAACAGGTTCGAGCCCACCACGACGTCGAACCAGTCCGGATGCAGCACGAAATTCGCGGTCAGGATGTCGATGTGGTACTTGTCCCACTTCACCTTGGGATATTTCTTCGCCATCGCCTCCACGCGCTCGTCCCAATAGGGCATGGTGATGGAGATGCCGTTGGACTTCGTGGCCGAGGTCAGGTGCTTCTTCGGCCGCGACTGCGCCAACTCGAAGGCGAACTTCAAAATGCGATCGACGCCGATGCGGGTCATCACCGTCTGCTGCGTCACGAATTCGCGGTCGGTGTCCGGGAACATGCGGCCGCCGACGGAAGAATATTCGCCTTCGGTGTTCTCGCGCACCACCCAGAAATCGATGTCGCCGGGCTTGCGGCCCGCGAGCGGCGACGGCACGCCCGGCATCAGCCGCACCGGCCGCAGGTTCACATACTGGTCGAACTCGCGGCGGAATTTGATCAGCGAGCCCCACAGGGAAATGTGATCCGGAATTTTTGCGGGCCAGCCGACCGCGCCGAAATAGATCGCATCGTGCTTGCCGATCTGCTCCTTCCAGTCGTCCGGCATCATCTGGCCGTGCTTCTCGTAGTAGTCGTAGGAGGCGAAATCGAAATGGTCGAACTTCACGGCCACGCCGTGCTTCTTCGCCGCCGCCTCGATCACGCGCAGGCCCTCCGGCATCACCTCCTTGCCGATCCCGTCGCCGGGAATGACCGCGATCCGGTATGTTTTCTTGGCGCTGCTCATCCTAGAACTTCCTTGTGATCCAGATGGCCCATTCAGGGCCTTGTTTGATGGCCCTGCAATGGACCAAACTGGGATCGAGATCAACGCTGCAGTGCAATGTTGACCGCCCGAATACCTCCCGCCTAACCCCGCCCCTTTTTCAAGCAAGCGAGTATTCCCATGGACCTGCATCTGCGCGGCAAGCGCGTTCTCATCACCGGCGCCTCCAAAGGCATTGGCGCGGCCGCCGCCGAAGCCTTCGCCGAGGAAGGCTGCCACCTTCGCCTTGCCGCCCGCAGCGGCGACGCGTTGAAGGCGCTGGCCGACCGGCTGCGCTCGCAGCACCAGATCGACGCGACCGGCCATGTCGTCGACCTGCGCAAGCCTGAAGACATCCAGAAGCTGGTGAAGGACGCCTCCGACATCGACATCCTCGTCAATAATGCCGGCGACATCCCCGGCGGCTCGGTCGACAAGATCGACGAGCCGACCTGGCGGCATGCCTGGGAGCTGAAGGTGTTCGGCTATATCAACCTCACCCGCGCGATCTATGCGCAGATGAAGGCGCGCGGGCACGGCGTCATCGTCAACGACATCGGCGCTGCCGGCGAAAAATTCGACGCCAATTACATCTGCGGCAGCGCCGGCAACGCTGCGCTGATGGCGTTCACCCGCGCGCTCGGGGGAAAAAGCCTCGCCGACAATATACGCGTGGTCGGCATCAATCCGGGCCCGGTCGGCACCGACCGCCATGTCACGCTCTTGAAGACGCGGGCGAAGAACCAGTTCGGCGACGAGAACCGCTACAAGGAATTCCAGAAGGGTTTGCCGCTCAGCCGTCCCGCCCATGCGCGTGAGATCGGCGACCTCATGGCGTTCCTCGCCTCCGACCGCTCGGGCTATACCTCGGGCGTGATCTTCACGGTCGACGGCGGTATTACGGCGGGGTGGGGGTAGACCGGGACTCCGTCATTGCGAGCCAACGGGTCGCGCGAACGCGCGCCCGATGACAGGCTCCGCGAAGCTATCCATGGCGCCGCGGGCGGAGAGGTGGATTGCTTCGCTTCGTCGCTTCGCTCGTGGCAATGACGGTCAGGCCGTCCGCTCGAACAACTGGCGGATCAGCGTCGTGATCCGGCCCGTTGGCGACGCCATCTCGTTCATGATGGTGAAATGATCGGCGCCGGGGATCTCCTCATAGGTCACGGGCAATCCGTATCGCGCGCGATGGCCGGCGAAGTCTGCGGTCTGCCTGCGCAAGAGCGGCAGCTCGGCGGAGCCGACGACGAGCGACAATGGCTTCATCGGCCCACCGGCCTGCATCATCGGTGAATTCTTCCGCGACATCGCTTCATCGAGGCCGAGCTTGACGTTGAGATAGGAGTGCCGGATCGGCTCGAGATCGTAGATGCCGCTGATGGCCATGCCCGCCCTCACCTTCGCATGCGACAGCGCCATCGACGTCAGATGCCCGCCCGCCGACCAGCCGGACACCGCGATGCCCTTGCCGTCGCCGCCGAACGCGGGCAGTTCGCCGCAAAGGAAATCGATACCGGCATGGATTTCGGCCACGATCTGGTCGAGCGTCGCGTCCGGCGCCAGCGTGTAGCCGATCAGCGCGACGTTGATGCCATGCGCCAGCGCGCCTTCGGCAAAGGTCGTGAAATTCTCCTTCGCGCGGTTCTGCCAATAGCCGCCATGGATGAACAGCAGCGTCGGCGCACCGTCGCGCACTTTCAAAAGATCGATGCGGTTGCGCTCGCGCGGGCCATAGCGGAGATCGAGATGCGCGGCGTGACGCCGGCGCAGCGCGGCCGAACGCGCATCCCAGCCCGCGACGATCTCGGCACTGCCGGCGACCGCCTCGCCATTGTTGAGGCCGCGGTCGAGCTCTTCCCGGCTCAGCTTTCGCCAATCCGGCGCTTCCGAAGGTGTCATTCCCTACTCCCAACTTGCGTTGCCAGCTTGCCGCAAAATGTTCTACAGCACTACCCGAGAAACGAAATGACCGAACGGAATGACCAAACGAAACGACCGAACGGAATGACGGGAGAACACCATTGGCTGACCAGGGACTGGTGCGGGAGACCGCGAATGCGATCGTCGACAAGCTCAGAAAGGGCGACGTCACGCCGCTCGATCTGCTCGACGTGCTGGAGAAGCGGATCGCCGAGGTGGACGGCAAGGTCAATGCGCTGCCGACGCTGTGCTTCGACCGCGCCCGCACCCACGCCAAAGCGCTGATGCAGAAGAAGCCCGCCGAGCGCGGCCTGCTCGCGGGGATGCCGATCCCGATCAAGGACCTCACCAACGTCGCGGGCGTGCGGACGACGCAGGGCTCACCCATCTATAAAGACAACGTTCCCGCTCGCTCCGACCTCCTGGTCGAGCATCTCGAGAACAATGGCGCCGTGATCTACGCCAAATCCAACACGCCGGAATTCGGCGCCGGCGCCAACACCTTCAACAAGGTGTTCGGCCCGACGCTCAATCCCTGGGACACGTCAAAGAGTGCTGCGGGCTCCTCCGGCGGCGCGGCAGTGGCGCTCGCGACCGGCACTGCGTGGCTGGCACATGGCTCGGACATGGGCGGCTCGCTGCGCAATCCCGCGAGCTTCTGCGGCATCGTGGGCTTGCGCCCCAGCATCGGTCGCGTCGCCCATACGCCGATAGCTGCGATCGACCGCAATCTCGGCGTCCAGGGGCCGATGGCGCGCAATGTCGAGGACCTCGCGCTGTTGCTCGATGCGATGAGCGGAGAGCATCCGGCCGATCCGCTGTCGCTGCCGGTGCTGCCTGCCTCGTTCCTGTCCGCCGCGCGCTCGGGCAAGAAACCGAAACGCGTCGCCTATTCGCCCGATCTCGGCATCACGCCGGTCGATCCCGAAGTGAAGGCCGTGACTCGCAGGGCCGCGGAGCGTTTTGCGGAAGCCGGCGTCGCGGTCGAGGAAGCCCATCCCGATCTGCGCGAATCACACGAATGCTTCCATGTACTGCGCGCCTTCGATTTTGCGCTCAGCAAGGCGGCGCTGCTCCGCACCAAGCGCGATCTGCTCAAGCCGGAAGTGATCTGGAACATCGAGGAAGGCCTGAAGCTCACGGTCGAGCAGATCGAGCGCGCCGAGGCGCAGCGCGTCGTGCTGACCGAGCGCACGCTGAAATTCTTCGAGAGCTACGAGATCCTGCTGTGTCCGGCAACGATCGTGCCACCCTACCCGATCGAAAACCGCTACGTCAGCGAATGCGACGGCAAGAAGTTCGACAATTACGTCGAATGGCTCGGCATCGTCTATGCAATCACGCTGGCCTGCTGCCCGGCGCTGTCGCTACCCTGCGGTTTCACCAAGTCCGGCCTGCCGATCGGCTTGCAGGTCGTGGCGCCGCCGCGCGGAGAGGCGGAACTGTTGGCGGGCGCAAGGGCGCTGGAGGATATCCTGGGTGTGCGCGGCAGCACGCCGATCGATCCGCGGGCGCCGAAGTCTTAGTTCAATCGGACGATAATAGACCCTCATGGTGAGGAGCCCGCAACGCGGGCGTCTCGAACCATGAGGCCCCGACCCCGCCCGCGGTCCATCCTTCGAGACGCATCGCTTCGCGATGCTCCTCAGGATGAAGGGGAGTTCGTGGGACCGGCGCCGCCCGCCTTCTCGATCGCGAGCGTCAGCGCCATCTTGGTCTCCTGAACGATACCCTCGACCAGTTCCTCGCGCGTGATCTGCGCCACCTGTCCGGTGAGCAGGCCCTGCTCGGCGAGCGTGATCACGCCGTGCAGCGCGGCCCAGACCTGCAGCGCGTGCCGCTCGCGCAACAATCCGACGGCGGGAGCCTCGAGGGCTTCCAGCAGCAGGCCGAACGTCTCCCGCGCCGCGCTATGAAGCTCGCTGCCCTTTTGCGCGCAAGCCTTGGCTCGTGACGCGAACATCAGGCGGTAGATTCCGTTGCGGCGAAGCCCGAACGCCAGCGCCGCCTGCGCAAAGCGCGACAGCCTCGATTGTTTGGACGGTTTGCCGATCGCCTCGCGGAGGATGGCAGTGAATTGCCGAAACGCTTCCGCCGTCACCGCCTCGAGCAACGCCTCGCGATCGGCAAAGTGCCGGTACGGCGCCGGCTGCGAGACGCCGAGCTTTTTCGCCAGCGCCTTGAGGCTGATGGCTTCTGGGCCGCCCTGTTCCGCTTCCTGCAGCGCAGCCTGCACCAGCGCATCGCGGAGATCTCCGTGATGGTAGGTGTCGGGCGGTTTGCGGGTCAGGCGTAGCGACATCAGGGTAATGATCTACGAGTTTTCACTTGACAGCACAATCGCGATCGGAATGTAATACCATATAACTTACAGGCGCGGACGGCAAGAAGCCGCGCATCACCAGGGACCGGGGACACGCAGAGCAAACGAAAGCTCGCGCGCCAGAGGAGGAACGCTTGCCATGGCAAAGCTGAAAATCCACGTCGACCAGGACAAGTGCCAGGGGCATGCCCGCTGCAAGTCGCTGGCGCCCGAGCTGTTCGAGCTCGACGAATACGGCAACGCGCATGAGATCGGCGACGGCACCGTGCCCGCGGGCCTCGAAGACAAGGCGTGGCTCGCGCAAACCAACTGCCCGGAAATCGCGATCGAGGTGACGGAGGAGTGATCCCACCGTCCTGCGTTTGAACATCACCAAGCGAACACAAGGAACCGCCCCGATGTCCGATGTGAGCTATCTGCCGAAACATCCGCCGGTCACCGACTGGCTCAACGATTTCGACCACACCGATCCGCGCTGGACGGAAAATCCCTACCCGATCTGGGACGAGTTGCGAACCGCTTCACCCGTGGTGCACACCGGCCGTTTCCTCGGTTGCTACATGCCGACCACCTATGAAGCGGTGCGGGCGATCGCCAACGACACCGAACATTTCTCCTCGCGCCGCATCATCGTGCGCGACATCCGCCCCGAGCAGACCGCGAAGGCGCCGCCGATCACCTCCGATCCGCCGGAGCACAAGCCGGCCAAGCAGCTCCTGCTGCCGCCCTTCACGCCCGACGCGATGAAGAAGCTGGAGCCGCGGGTGCGCGCGATCTGCAACGAGCTGATCGACGAGTTCATCGCCGATGGCCGATGCGACGCCGCGGCGCGCTACGCCAAGCACATCCCCGTCCGCGCCATCGCACATATGCTCGGGATCCCCGAAAAGGACGGCGACCTCTTCATCAAATGGATCCACGAGATCCTCGAGCTCGGCATCAAGGACCAGCAGATCCTGATCAAGGCGGCCGAGGAGATGGACATCTATTTCGCCGGCCATATCGAGCATCGCAAGACGCATCCGAGCGACGACCTGATCTCGACCATGATGAACGCCAAGACCAAGGACGGCAGGCCGCTCGATGACGATCATGTGCGCGGTTCGCTGCGGCTGCTCCTGATTGCCGGCATCGACACCACCTGGAGCGCGATCGGCGCGGCGCTGTGGCATCTCGCCAAGGTGCCGTCGGATCGCGAGCGTCTGGTCAGGGAACCCGAACTGATGCCGTCGGCGGTGGAAGAGCTGCTCCGCGCCTATTCACCGGTGACCATGGCGCGCGAGGTCATGAAGGAGACCACCATCTCCGGCTGCCCGGTGAAGCCCGGCAACATGGTGCTGCTCTCCTTCCCTGCCGCCAACCGCGACCCCGCTGTCTTTCCCGATGCCGACAAGGTCGTGCTCGACCGCAAGGAAAACCGCCACGCCGCCTTCGGCCTCGGCATTCATCGCTGCGTCGGCTCCAACCTGGCACGCATGGAAATGGCGGTGGCGCTGGAAGAATGGCTGAAGCGGATACCGGAGTTCCGGCTCGATCCGGCCGGCAAGGTCACGTGGTCCGAGGGCACCGTGCGTGGACCGCGGCAACTCCCAGTGCTATTCGGAAAGACGGCCTGAGTTCAGAAATTTTAGGATAGCGGGCCGCCCCAAGGGAGGGAGGCCTGCCATGACCGATTCTGCGCTCAAGCCCGGAAGCGATCAGCTCGACCTCGCCGATGTCGAGCGGCGCGTGAAGGCAATCTTCATCGGCTCGGTCGGCAATCTCGTCGAATGGTACGATTTCTACGCCTACACGGCGTTCGCGCTGTATTTCGCGCCGGCCTTCTTCCCGCACAGCGACCCCGTGGTGCAGCAGCTCAACGCTGCCGTGCTGTTCGCCGCGACCTTCCTGATGCGCCCGCTCGGCGGCTGGCTGTTTGGCTACCTCGCCGACCATTACGGCCGCAGGCTGTCGCTGACCCTGTCGGTGGTCTGCATGTGCTTCGGCTCGCTGATGATCGCGGTGACGCCGACCTATGCCTCGATCGGCTTTGCCGCGCCCGCGATCCTCGCGCTTGCGCGCGTCATCGAAGGCTTGAGCCTTGGCGGCGAATATGGCGCCAGCGCCACCTATCTCTCCGAAGTCGCCGACGCCAGTCATCGCGGTTTCTATTCCAGCTTCCAGTATGTGACGCTGATCGGCGGCCAGCTCACCGCGATCATTGTCTTGCTGCTTCTGCAGAAGGTGTTTCTGACGCCGGAGGAATTGAAGGACTGGGGCTGGCGAATTCCCTTCGTGATCGGTGCGTGTCTTGCAATTTTCGCCGCCGTGATGCGGCGCGGCCTGCATGAGACCGAAGCCTTTATCGAAGCCAAGAAGACGGTGAAGCCGACCGGCTCGCTCGCAACGCTGCTGCAATATCCGAAAGAACTGCTGCTCGTGGTCGGCCTCACGGCCGGCGGCACCGCGGCGTTCTACACCTTCACCACCTACATGCAGACCTTCGTGAAACAATCGGTCGGCCTGACCGAGGACCAGACCACGATCGTGATCTTCGGCTCGCTGATCTTCGCGACCGTCCTGCAGCCGATCTATGGCGCGATCTCCGACCGCATCGGCCGCAAGCCGCTGCTCATTTTCTTCGGCGTCGTCGGCACGCTTGCGACGGTGCCGATCCTGATGACGCTGAAGGAGACAAAGTCACCCTTCATCGCCTTCCTGCTGATCTGCGCTGCCTGGATCTTCGTTGCGGGCTACACCTCGATCAACGCCATCGTGAAGGCGGAATTGTTCCCGACCAATGTCCGCGCGCTCGGCGTCGGCCTGCCCTATGCCATCACGGTGTCGCTGTTCGGCGGCACGGCGCCCGCCGTGGCGCTCTCTTTCAAGACCCAGGGGCATGAGGACTGGTTCTACTATTACCTGAGCGGCATGATCTTCCTGTCGCTGTTGATCTATTCGACCATGCGCGACACCAAGCATGAATCGGCGATGCACCGGCATGAATAAGGGCACGAAAGATGGCCGATGAACCTGAGCCGCCGCCGGATTCGAAGCTGACGCGCAGCAAGCAGCGCTGGGCGCGGGAAGGCCGTTTCCTCACCGGCAAGATCGCGCGACCCGGGGAGCAGCGGCTGCCGCCGGGACAGCACCTGACCAAGGATTGGCCGACGCTCGATCTTGGCCTGACGCCGGAGATATCGCACGCGCGCTGGCATCTCGACGTCTATGGCGCGGTCGAGAACCCCCTGTTCTGGAGTTTTGCGGAATTTTCGGCCCGCGCCCAGACGCCGGTCACCTCGGACATCCATTGTGTCACGACCTGGTCCCGCTACGACAACCAATGGGTGGGGCTATCGACCCGCGAACTGCTCGATGCCTGCCAGCCGCGCGACAACGCGCATTTTGTCGTGCTGCATTCCTATGACGGCTACACCACCAACCTTTCGCTGGAGGATTTTGCGGCGGAGGACGCCCTCCTCGCCCATAGCTGGTCCGGCAAGCCGCTCACATCGGAACATGGTGGCCCGGTCCGGCTGGTCGTGCCGCATCTCTATTTCTGGAAGAGCGCGAAATGGCTGCAGGCGATCGAATTCCTGGAAAACGACGCGCCGGGCTATTGGGAAGTCCGCGGTTATCACAACCGCGGCGATCCCTGGGCTGAGCAGCGCTATTCCGGCGACTGACGCCTGTCACCTCTCCATAGTAAAGAGTGACGACCAGCATCACGGAGACATCCATGCCAACGGAAAAATTCCAGTTCGAAGGCGAAGGCGGCCATCAGCTTGCCGCCGCGCTTGACCTGCCCGACGGCACGCCAGTCGCCTATGCACTGTTCGCGCATTGCTTCACCTGCGGCAAGGACGTGCTGGCGGCCAGGCGTATTGCGGTCGCGCTGGCGGCCAAGGGCATCGCCACGCTGCGCTTCGATTTCACCGGGCTTGGTTCGAGCGCAGGCGATTTCGCCAATTCGACCTTCTCCTCCAACGTCGCCGATCTCGTCCGCGCCGCCGATCATCTGCGCGCAACGCGGCAAGCACCTGCGATCCTGATCGGCCACAGCCTCGGGGGCGCTGCGATCCTCGCCGCCGCCGGACAGATCGCGGAAGCCAAAGCGGTGGTCACCATCGCGGCACCGTCCGACCCCTCTCACGTCACCGGCTTGTTCAAGGATCATGTCGAGAGCATCCGCGCGCAGGGCGAGGCAAGAGTCTCGTTGGCTGGCCGGCCTTTCACCATCAAGCGCGAATTCCTCGACGACGTCGCCGAGCACAGCCTGATGGAGAAGATCGCGCATCTGCACAAGGCGCTGCTGGTGATGCATTCACCGACCGACGACACTGTCGGCATCGATAATGCGACACGCATCTTCGTGACGGCCAAGCATCCCAAGAGCTTTGTCTCGCTCTCCGGTGCCGATCATCTCCTGAGCGACCGGCGCGATTCCGCCTATGTCGCCGACGTGATCGCGGCGTGGGCGATGCGCTATGTCGATCTCGGCGCGGCGGAAGGTCCCGCCGAGTCAACCGACAAGCCCCGGCAGGTCGTGGTGCGCGAGACCCGCGCCAGCAAATTCCAGAACACGGTGTCGATCGGCCCGCATCATCTGTTGGCGGATGAGCCCGTTTCCGCCGGCGGCGGGGATTCCGGACCCGGACCTTACGATTTCGTGCTCGCGGGGCTGGGCGCCTGCACGTCCATGACCATGCGGCTTTATGCGGACCGAAAATCCTTCCCGCTCGAACGCGCCACGGTGATGCTGAGCCACAGCAAGATCTATGCAAGGGATTGCGAGGAGTGCGAGACCAAGGAGGGCATGCTCGACCAGATCGACGTCGCCATTGGCCTCGAGGGCCCGCTCGATGCCGACCAGCGCAAGCGAATTCTCGAAATCGCCGATAAATGCCCGGTGCATCGCACCCTCACCTCGGAAATTCGCATCGTGACCCGCGCGGCGGATTGACGTATTATTGCTGACGGAGGAAGCACGCATGCCGGCCGTGGCTCGCATCGATCCCAAGACCGTCTTCACGCCCGAGGAATGGCAGCGCCTGACCTCGCGCAGTTCATGGCGCGGGATGTGGCTGGTCGCGCACGCCTGGGGCACCATCATCGCGAGCGTCGCGCTGGTGACGATCTGGCCCAATCCGCTGACCTGGCTGCTCGCCGTCATGATCGTCGGCACGCGCCAGTTGGGCCTGGCGATCCTGATGCACGAGGCGGCCCATGGCGGGCTGCACTCGAACAAGGCGATCAACGAATTTGTCGGGCAATGGCTCTGTGCGGTGCCGGTCGGCGCCGATCTCGCCAGCTACCGCTCCTATCATCTGCAGCATCACCGCTTCACCCAGCAGCCGGAAGACCCGGACCTTTCGCTGTCCGCGCCGTTCCCGATCTCGAAGGACAGCTACCGGCGCAAGGCGATCCGCGATCTGACCGGCCAGACCTTTGTGAAGCAACGGTTGCCGCTGTTCCTGTCGCTGTTCAAGCCGGCCGCCAGGGATGAGCCGGTCGAGCACGAGAGCTTTGTCGCGACCGGGCGCGAGAAGACGGTGCGCTTTCTTGGCCTCAATGCGCTGCTGTTCGTGCTGTTCTGGCTTTGCGGCGCCGGCATCTGGTATGTCGGCGTCTGGCTGGTCGGGATGGCGACCTGGCTGTCGCTGGTGACGCGCATCCGCAACATCGCCGAGCACGCCTGCACCTCGACCGGCGAGGACCCGTTCAGCCATGCGCGCACCACGCTCGCGAACGGGATCGAACGCGCGCTGATCGCGCCCTATTGGGTCAACTATCACGCCGAGCATCATCTCTTTATGTATCTGCCGTGCTACCGGCTCCCCGAGGCGCATCGGCTCTTGGTCGAGAAAGGCCTGATCAAGCGGATGGAAGTGCGGCCCGGCTATCTCGAGGTGATGAAACTCGCTACGTCGCGCGCTAGAGCGGGTTGATTTCAGCTTCGTCTATGCGGAGGTTCGCTTCCCGGGTATCGCTTCGCTCACCCGGGCTCCGATCCCTTGCTGCATCAAAGCTCAAGCCGGCAGCGGCCGCACCCTGAGCGCGCCGCGCAGGCCGAGCGCGCTGCCGGCCAGGATGCCCGCTACCGCGACAAAGGACGCCAGCGCCAGCGTCGAGATTCCCGTCAGGCCCTGCCCAACCGAACAGCCGAACGCCATCACGCCCCCGATGCCCATCAGCGCGGCGCCTCCGGCCGAGCGCAGCATATGCTGCGGCGAGCGGTAGCTTTCGAGCTCGAAGCGTCCGGTAAGCAGCGCCGTCACCAGGCTGCCGGCGAACACGCCGCCGACGGTAGCGATGCCGAAATTGAGCGTCGAGCCCGTCGACAGCATCACATATTGCAGGCTGTCGGCGATCGGCGCGATGAAGGTCAGCGAGGTCACCGGCACCGGATTGAAATCATCGGCGCCGAGATGGCCGGTCGCGTACCAGCCCGCCGCGATCAGCAGGCCCACCGCGACGCCTGCCGCGATCTGGCCGATCGAGCGGCGAAACCGCCCATGCGAGAAGGCAAAAATGATCAGCGCGGCGCTGACCAGCGAGGTCGAGAACATCCGCCCATAAACCTCGTTGAGGCCGAAGCTCGAGAGCAGCGCCGGCAGCGAATTGATCTTTGCCGTCAACTGCGTCACCTGCACGGCCGCGATCCGCGCCGGCGCGATCAGGCCCTTCAGCGTCATCTCGGCAAAGATGCCGAGCACGATCACCACCACGAATGAGCGCAGGTTGCCCTTCCCAAGCAGCACCAGCGCGCGCGAGCCGCAGCCGTTCGACAGCACCATCCCGTAGCCGAACAGCATCCCGCCGAAGAGCAGCACGGGCGCGGAGAACGACGGCTGCAGATAGATCGACTTGCCGAGATCGACCGCGCCGCGCGCGGCCAGCAATTGCGAGGCGGCGATCGCTACTCCCATCGCCAGCGCGTAGGTACGCACCAGCCGCCCATCGCCTTCGGCCCACCAGCCGCGCAGGCCGCTCATCATGCAGAAGCCACTGAGCAGCCCGATCGAGCCGTAGAGCAGGCCGATGATGAGCCCGGACAGGACGGCTATTTGACTGGGATCCATGGGTGCTCTCTCGTCATTGCGAGCCAACGGGTCGGCGCGGAGCGCCGCCCGATGACAGGCTCCACGAAGCAATCCAGCGATCTAACCGCGGGAATGGTCTGGATTGCTTCGTCGCTTCGCTCCTCGCAATGACGATTTTATCCGGTTCACGGCTTCAAGATAACCCGGTCGCGCGACGAACCCGCGACCGCGACAAAGGCGCGCTTGGCCTCTTCGAGAGGATAGACCGCCGCCGGATTGATCGGAAACGGTTTCAACTTCCCGCCGGCGAAACCGGGTCCGAGTTCACGCAGGACGTCGCCCGTTGCGATCGACGACAGCCCGAGCGTATCGATGCCGACATAAGTGTGCTGGCCGCGATAGAACTCGAGGATATTGAACTGCACGATGCGGTCGATCGCGGCGATCAGGATCTGGCGTCCACGCAGCGCGAGCGATTTGTGTGCGGCCTGGAAATAGGGATCTCCGACGGTGTTGAAGACGATGTCGACGCCCTTGCCACCCGTCAGCTCGCGCGTGCGTGGAGCGATGTCGGTCGCCGAGGCGTCGATCACTTCCACCGGCGAGTTGGTGTGCCCTTCATAAGGCTCCGCCTTGCGCGTCACGCCGATCGCGCGCGCGCCATGCCAGGTCGCGATCTGCACCGCGGCCTGGCCGACCTTTCCGGTGACGCCCATGATCAGCACGGTCTCGCCCGGCTTTGGAATTCCGGCGCGCCGAAAACCTTCCATCGCGGTGACAAAGGGAACGCCGATGCCGGCGGCCTCCTCCCAGGAAAGGCCCATCGGCTTCTCAACGGTGGCCTCGGCCTCCACGGTAAGATGCGTGGCATGCGTGCCATCGCGGCGGACGCCGAGATCGCCGGAGGAGCCGAACACCTCGCGCCCGATGGTGCCGGACGGCCCGTCGATCACCACGCCGGCATAGTCGCGTCCGGGGGTGCGCGGAAACAGGGCATAGGGCATCAGACCGGTCGCGGCCTTCACATCGGACGGATTGACAGCGGCGGCCCTGATCTCGATCAGCACCTCATGGGCTGCACGCGACAGCGCGCGCTTCTCGACCACGGGCGCAAGTGCCGCGGCATTTTCCGCCTTGGCGCTGAGCCGCACGCAGCGGGCTTCGACCGCCACCGGCTTGGGGGGAGCCGTCATGATTCCTGTTTCCCTGGTTACGGGGACAGGAGTTACCCTTTCGGCCGCCTGTCGTAAACACGCTTGGCCTTGCCGAGCGAGCGCTCCAGCGTTTCCGGCGCGACGATCCGGACCACGGCCGTGATGCCGATGGTGTTCTTGATGAAGCCGGAGACCTTCTCGGCATGTTCCGTGAGCCCATCGCCGTCCCAGTGCTCCGGGCGCGCTTCGGCGTGGACGGCCATCTCGTCCATCCGGCCCTCGCGGGTCAGCTCGATGATGAAATGGCCGCCGCACCAGTCGGTCGCCAGCAGCAGCTCCTCGATCTGGGTCGGGAACACGTTGACGCCGCGCAGGATGATCATGTCGTCGGAGCGGCCGGTGACCTTTTCCATCCGCCGCATGCCGGGCCGCGCCGTGCCCGGCAGCAGCCGCGTGAGGTCGCGGGTGCGATAGCGGATCACCGGAAAGCCTTCCTTGGTGAGCGAGGTGAAGACCAACTCGCCCTTCTCGCCGTCGGGCAACACCTCGCCGCTGTCGGGATCGATCACTTCGGGATAGAAATGATCCTCCCAGATGTGCAGGCCGTCCTTGCTCTCCACGCATTCCTGCGCGACGCCGGGCCCGATCACTTCCGACAGGCCGTAGATGTCGGTCGCGTCCATGTCGAAGGCACCCTCGATCTCCGCGCGCATCGCGTTGGTCCAGGGCTCGGCGCCGAAGATGCCGAATTTCAGCGACGATTTTCGCGGGTCGAGGCCGCGGCGGTTGAACTCGTCCAGGATCGCAAGCATGTAGCTCGGCGTCACCGTGATGATGTCGGGGCGGAAATCATTGATGAGCTGCACCTGCCGCTCGGTCATGCCGCCCGAAATCGGCACCACGGTGCAGCCGAGCTGCTCGGCGCCGTAATGCACGCCGAGGCCGCCGGTGAAGAGGCCATAGCCATAGGCGTTATGGATGATCATGCCGGTGCGGCCGCCGGCCGCGCGGATCGAGCGTGCCATCACCGATGACCAGATATCGATGTCGCCTCTGGTGTAGCCGACCACGATCGGCTTGCCTGTCGTTCCGGACGAAGCATGCACGCGCACCAGCTTTTCGCGCGGCACCGCGAACATGTTGAAGGGATAATTATCTCGCAGATCCGTCTTCACCGTGAACGGAAATCTGGCGAGATCGGACAGCTCCCTGAAATCGGAGGGATGCACGCCGGCGGCATCAAACGCCTTCTTGTAGTGCGCGACATTGTCGTAGGCGTGCTTGAGCGACCAGGCGAGGCGCTTCTTCTGCAGCGCCATGATCTCGTCGCGTGAGGCACGCTCGGCATCGTCGAGCTCGGGGCTGTAGCCACTTCCCTTCGTCTTCAGGTTTGTTGAAGCCATGCTGCGTTTCCTCAAATGTCTTATTTTTGTTTGGGTTCGGTCTCCGGCAGCCATGTGCCCGGGATCGCCCGGGAGTGTCCGCGAAACTCGGCGATGATCTCATCGCCTGTCTTGACCTGCACATCGTAGATCCCGGAGCGGCCACTGCGCGAAATTTCGCGCGCACTCGCAATCAGCACGTCGCCGAGCTTGCCCGGCTTGATGAAGGTGATGTTGCCCTGGGCCGCGACCGCCTTCTCGTTATGGCTGTTGCAGGCAAAGGCGAAGGCGGAATCGGCGAGCGTGAAGATGAAGCCGCCATGGGCGATGCGCTGGCCGTTCACCATATGCGGCTGGACGGTCATGGTCAGCGTCGCGCGGCCCGGCCCAACCTCGACGATCTCCATGCCAAGCCCGGAGGACGCATCGTCCTCCTTCCACATCGCGTCCGCGCAGGCGCGCGCCAGATCCTCGGGCGATAGCGTGGCCTTCACGTTCACGAGCGTTCTTCCTTCCGTCGGGCTTGTTGCAGTCCATCCGCTTGCGTCATTCCGGGGCGATGCGATAGCATCGAGCTATGGTGCAGTTCGCGTCTGCGACGCGCCCCTGAATGACGATCACACGTGATCGTAGTCCACCACGACCTTTTCCGAAACCGGCTTGGCCTGGCAAGTGAGAATAAAACCCGCCTTCAGTTCCCACGGCTCCAGCGAATAATTCACGTCCATCTCGGCCTTGCCTTCCACAAGCTTGGCACGGCAGGTCGAGCACATGCCTCCCTTGCAGGCAAAGGGGAGATCGACGCCGGCGCGGAGCGCGGCATCGAGAATGGCCTCGCCCTCGGCGACCGGCACCTCGCGCCGCTTGCCATCGATGACCAGCGATGCCATCGCCTTGGGCGGCGCGCCCGGCGCAATCACCTTCTTCGGCCGGGGCTTGCCGCCGAGACCGGAGACGAAGCGTTCGACATGGATGCGTTCTTCGGCAATGCCGATGTCGCGGCAGGTCGCCTCGATCTCATCGCTCATGCCGGTCGGGCCGCAGATGAAGACATGATCGACCGTGGAGGCCGGCACCAGCGAGCGCAGCAGCACCCTCACCTTCTCGCCGTCTAGCCGCCCGTGCAGGATCGGGATGTCCTGCTCCTCGCCGGAAATCACATGAAACAGCGAGAAACGCTGCAGGAAACGGTCCTTCAATTCCTCCAGCGCCTCGAGAAACATCACGCCTTCGGTCGAGCGGTTGCCGTAGAACAGGAAGAAGCGGCTGTTGGGCTCGCGCGCCAGCACGCCCTTCACCAGCGAGAGGATCGGGGTGATGCCGCTGCCGGCGGCAACGCCGACATAGACGCGCGCCTCATCCGGCGCAGGCACGACGCCGAAGCGGCCGGTCGGCGTCATCACGTCGAGCTCATCGCCCGTTTTCAGCTCGTCCGCGGCCCAGGACGAGAACGCGCCGCCATCGACCTTCTTCACGGCAATGCGAAGCTCGCCATCATCAGGGCCGGAGCAGATCGAATAGGAGCGTCGTACTTCCTCGCCGTCCATGGTAGCGCGCAGGGTCAGGTACTGGCCGGGCGCGAAGGCGTAATCGTTCGCGAGGTCGTTCGGGATGGCGAAAGTCATCGACACCGCATCAGCGGTTTCCCGGCGCAGGTCGCTGACGGCAAGACGGTGGAAGCGGGGTGCAGCGGCGGACATCAATGTCTCCTACCGTCATTGCGAGCGAAGCGAAGCAATCCAGAATCTCTCCGCGGAGAAATTCCGGATTGCTTTGTCGCTTCGTTCCCCGCAATGACGACACATGACTAATGACACTTGAAATAATCGAAGGGTTCGCGGCAGGCCTTGCAGCGCCACAGCGCCTTGCAGGAGGTCGAGCCGAATTCCGACAGCAACTCGGTATTGGTCGAGCCGCATTGCGGGCACGCCACCTCCTGCACGCCGAACAGCGCACGGCGCGAGCTTGAGGCCAGCGGCGGCGCAATGCCGTACTCCTTCAGCTTGCGGCGGCCGTCCTCGCTCATCCAGTCGGTGGTCCAGGCCGGGGACAGCACGGTGCGGATTTTGGGTTTTGAAAAACCCTCGCGCTCCAGCGCGAGCTCGATCTCAAGCGCGATCATGTTCATGGCCGGGCAGCCGGAATAGGTCGGCGTGATCGCGACCTCGACGCCATCGTCGGTTACAGTGACATCGCGGAGCACGCCGAGATCGGCGATGGTAAGCACGGGAATCTCGGGATCGACCACGCGCGACGCCGCGTCCCAGGCGCGCTTGCGCAAGTCCGCATCGCCGAGGCTAGCCGTCACCATGTCGCCCCCGGGAAAGAGCGTTGCAGCGACTGCAATTCAGACAAGAGATGGCCGAGATGCTCGCTGTGGCGGCCGACGCGGCCACCTTGCTGCATCCAGTCGTTCTTCGGCAAGGTCAGCGTGGCCTCGGCGGCAACGCCAGTGACGGTCTTGAGCCACTGTTGCCTGAGACCGACGGGATCGATCGCGGCACCGGCTTCGATCAAACCGCGTTCACCGTCATCGACCGCAAACATTTCGCCGGTGAAGGCCCAGAGTTCATCGATCGCGGCCTGCGCGCGGGCGTGGCTCTCTTCTGTGCCGTCGCCGAGCCGCACGATCCATTCGGAGGAATGGCGTAGATGATAGGCGCTTTCCTTCTCGGACTTGGCCGCGATCGCCGCCAGCGTCGCGTCGATCGATTTCATCATCGCGCGCCAATAGAGATCGGCAAACGCCGAATAGAAGAACTGCCGCACCATGGTACGGGCGAAATCGCCATTCGGTTGCTCCGTCAGCAGCAGATTGCGGTATTGCCTGACGTCGCGCAGATAGGCGAACCTGTCTTCGTTGTTGTCCTTGCCCTCGACCTTGGAGGCATAGCTGTAGAGCTCGCGCGCCTGGCCGAGCAGGTCGAGCGCGATATTGGAAAGCGCCATGTCCTCTTCCAGCATCGGCGCGTGGCCGCACCACTCGGAAAGGCGATGGCCGAGGATCAGCGCATCGTCGGCGCGCCGCAGCACGTAGAGCACCATCGGGGTTTCGGAAACCTTGATATTGGCAGCGGCCATTAATTCACCTGCTGGCTCAGTCGTCATTGCGGGAAGCGAAGCGACGAAGCAATCCACTCCTACTCACGTTGCGGCGGCATGGATTGCTTCGCTTCGCTCGCAATGACGAGGCGGGATCACATATGCCCGACTTCTTCGGGTACGTCGTAGAACGTCGGATGCCGATAGATCTTCAACTCCGCCGGCTCGAACATCATGCCCTTCTCGGACGGATCGGAGGCGGTGATCGCGTTCGAGGGCACCACCCAGATCGAAAGGCCCTCGCCGCGGCGGGTGTAGATGTCGCGCGCGGCCTGCAGCGCCATGGTGCTGTCGGCCGCATGCAGCGAGCCGCAATGCTTGTGCGCGAGCCCGTTGCGGCTGCGGATGAAGACTTCCCACAAAGGCGTGTTCGGCGTGGCCATCTTAGGCCTCCTATTCCGCGGCTTGCGCGAGCTGGCGATGCGCCCGCTTCTGGGCATAGGCGGCTGCCGCCTCGCGCACCCAGGCGCCTTCTTCATGCGCCTTGCGACGCGCCGCCATCCGGTCGCGATTGCACGGACCGTTGCCGGCGAGCACCTGATTGAACTCGGTCCAGTCGATCTCGCTATAGCGCCAGTGGCCTTCGGCGTCCTGCTTCATGCCGGGATCGGGAATGGCAAGCCCGAGGAATTGCGCCTGCGGCACGGTGGCATCGACGAATTTCTGGCGCAGCTCGTCATTGGAGAAGCGCTTGATCTTCCATTTCGTCGAGGTGTCGCTGTGCTGGCTCACCTTGTCGGGCGGGCCGAACATCATCAGCACCGGCCACCACCAGCGATCGAGTGCACTCTGCGCCATCGCCTTTTGATCCTCGCTGCCGCGGCACAGCGTCAGCATGATCTCAAAGCCCTGGCGCTGGTGGAACGACTCTTCCTTGCAGACGCGGATCATCGCACGCGCATAGGGGCCGTAGGAGCAGCGGCACAGCGGAATCTGGTTCATGATCGCCGCGCCGTCGACCAGCCAGCCGATCGCGCCGATGTCGGCCCAGGTCAGCGTTGGATAATTGAAGATCGAGGAATATTTGGCCTTGCCCGCGAGCATCGCGTCGACCAGCTCCTCTCGCGAGGCGCCGAGCGTCTCGGCCGCGGCATACAGATAAAGCCCGTGGCCGCATTCGTCCTGCACCTTGGCGAGCAGCGCGGCCTTGCGGCGCAGCGACGGCGCGCGCGTGATCCAGTTGCCCTCGGGCAGCATGCCGACGACTTCGGAATGAGCGTGCTGGGAAATCTGCCGCGTCAGCGTCTTGCGGTAGGCGGCCGGCATCCAGTCGTTCGGCTCGATCCGCTCGTCGACATCGATGCGTGCCTGAAAGGCTTGCGCGCGGGCGGCGTCCTCGACTTGAACTTGGCGGTCATCGCCCTCAGACGTGTTCAACGCCTGTGTATACATGCCGGCCTCCCTCTAGAGCTTTATGGAGGGAAGTTATATTACAAGAATCCGAGAATGCAAGTCATTCTTGTAACATATCAAATCGGCGCCTGAGGTCGGCCGCGGCCTTCGGCAGCGGGCCATTTTCGTTGGTTCCATGCCGGTCAAGCCATTGTTCGGACGCGCCTAGCAGCGCGCGATAGATCTCGCCGCAGAGCCTTCGCGCCGCCCTGCCCGGCCAATCTTTTGGCAGCAAGGCCGCCGGCAGCAGCGGATCGCGCAGCACCACGCGGCGGTAATGATGGATCAGCAAGATTCGCGCGGTGAAGGCGTCGGCGTCGGAGAGCGTGTCGCGGGCGAGAAGGCCACGCAGCGGCTCGAACGTCTTCATGAATTTCAGATAGGCGTCCGCAGTGCGCTCCAGCGGCCAGCTCTCACTGAGCAGCCTTCGACCGCTGTCGTCCTCCGCGGAGACTTCGAGGCGGATCGCATTTGCGGCTTCCTCCGGAACGGGCACTCCGGACGGAGCCACCCACACGCCCGGCAGCGGACTGCCGAAGCCGGCATTCTTCAGCGCTTCGCGGGCTGCGTCGCGGTCTCCGCCATTGCCGATCAGGAGCAGCTCGAAGCGGCCGGTCCAGTTCGACGATGGCGGGTCGTAGATGTGTCTGGTGGCGATATCGAAGGTCAGCCGGCCCTTCTTCACCAGCCGGTAAAAGCTGTTGCGGCCGACCCTCTCGCGCTCGAACCAGCCGTCCGCCGTGAGACGCGACATCGCCGTGCGCACGACGCTGGCGTCGATGTCGAGCGTCTCGAAAAATGCGAGCAGCGTGCCGAGCCACACCGAGCCGCCGCGCGGCACGATGGCATCGCCGAACACGGTGATGACGATCGATCCGGTGCGCGAAGGCTCGCGCTTGAGCTGTTCGATGATGCGGGCAAGCGGATGCGGCATGTGCTCAGGCATAGCGCGTTTTGCGCACCCGCGACAACGCTGCCTCGTCTCCTTCTCCCCGCTTGCGGGGAGAAGGTCGGGATGAGGGGGAGTCTCCGCGAGAACGGTGAGAGTTGGCTTTGAGGAGAACTCTCCCTCACCCGGATTGCTTCGCAATCCGACCTCTCCCCGCAAGCGGAGAGAGGTGAAGAAAAAAGCGATCAGCGGTTCGGATCGGGGTAAACGAGCGCGCGCCAGCCGGAGCGGTCGAACGGCTTCCACTGCCCTTCGCCCTGCGCCAGGCGCTCGGCGACCGCATAGACGGCGGCGGGATGATGGCCCATGCCGCAATGGCTGCTCTCGACCTCGATGCTTTCGGACTTCGCGGAGGTCTTCTCCACGCAGCCCTGCCAGGCGCAGATGCCGTCGGTGCGGCTGAAGATCGCCGTCGTAGGCACCAGCGGCGCAACCGACAGCGATCCGCCGAAGCGCGCGTCCTCCTCGTCGGCGCGGCGGCCGCTGGCCATCTCATAGACGCGCCAGGCATTGGTCGAACGCGGCGATCCCGCAAACGGGCTGCCGAGCGTGATGACCGAGCGCACGCGCTCCGGCATCATCTTGGCAAGCTGGCGCGCATAGAGGCCGCCGAGGCTCCAGCCAACCAGCGAAACCTTGCGGCCGTGCACATCATTCATCTCTTCCAGCAGATCGACCATGCCATCCTGCACGCCCGGACGCAGGCCGAGATTGCGGCCTTGCTGCCAGCCGCGCACCGCGTAGCCCTTGCTCTTGAGGAAGGCGCGCAACGGCCGCGTCGAGACGTCGGAGGCGATCAGCCCGGGCAGAACCAGCACCGGATGGCCGTCACCGCGCGGCGCGAGCGACAGCAACGGAAGCGCGCCGACAAAGGCGCCGAGCTCATGGATGGCGCGCCCTTCCAGGAACATCAGGGTCCTGGACGGCGGGTGAAGCCTCTCGACAGCAACGGACATCGTGTCTCCTGTTCAAGGCCGGCCCCTGAAGTTGCGGCAGCCGGTCTGGGATCAATGAAGGAACGTCAATCTCGTAGAATTGTTTCGCAACGCAACAAGCCTAATTGGAAAGCTATGGAACCCTTTTCCCGGTTTCAAGCGAACCGGATCACAGTCGCCACAATTAAACGGCCGGACGTGGCCGATTGGTCACAACAGCCTGAGCAGGAATTCCGCGCTGTAGAGCCCCAGTCCCGCGAGACCGCCGATCAGCGAGCCGTTGAAGCGGATATATTGCAGGTCCCTGCCGATGTTGATTTCGATCAGGGAAATCAACTGCGCCATGTCCCAGGATTTCACCTGATCGGAGATGAAGGTGGAGACGCCGCTCTTCTGGTCCGCGATGAAGCTGCGCAGCACGGCGACGAGACCTTGATTGATTTCGGCGCGAAGCTCGACGTCACCGGCCAGCGCCTCGCCGGCCGCGACGAACATGCTGGCGAGATGGTTTTGCAGCACCTGCGTTTCGCCGGAAGCGCTGCGATCGATGAAGCTCTTCGTGTTGGACCAGATGTTGCGCGCGAGATCGTTGAGCTCGGGCCGTGCCAGGAGATCGCGCTTCAGCCCTTCGATGCGCCCGGCATAATTCGGGTCCGTCGCGAGCCGGTCGACGAAGGTCAGCACCATGCGGTCGAACTCGCCGCGGAAGGGATGTTTGGGATCGCTACGGATCTCGTCGAAGAAGGTGCCGGCGGAGGCGACGATCTTGTTCAGGAGAAACTTGTCGGCGCGATAGAGTTTTAAGAGCGTCGGCAATTCCGCGCGAATCTTCTCGCGGATCATCGCCATGGTTTCCTTGGTCGTGATCGTGTCATGCACGACGCGCAGGAGATCGTCGAGCAGGGCCTGGTGCCGGCCCTCCTCGACAAAGGCGCGCAGCGTGCCGGCGGCGAGCGGCGCGAGATCGATCGACAGGAGTTGTGCGGTGATGCGGCGGGTGATGAAGGTCATCAGGCCCGAGCTTTCGGTCGCCGAAAACGCCTCCGGCAACAGCCGCAGCGCAAACCGCGCGAGGTCCTCGCTCTTCTTGCGGTCGCGCAGCCAGTCAGCGACGAAGGAGCCGAAATCGACCTGGCGCAGCTTGGCCTCGACCGGCCCCGCCTCGAGGAAATGCACCTCGATGAACTCGCCGAGCTTGTCGGCGATGCGCTGCTGGTTACCCTGGATGATCGCGGTGTGCGGGATCGGCAGGCCCAGCGGCCGCTTGAACAGCGCCACCACGGCGTACCAGTCGGCGAGCCCGCCGATGGTGGCGGCTTCCGCAAAGGCCGCGACGAAGCCGAACGCCGGATGTACGTTCAGCAAGAGCTTCGCGACCACGAACAGCGCGAGCGTTCCCGCGAGCACCAAGGTCGCAAGCCACTTGACGCGCCGGAGCTCGGCGGCGCGCGAGGCGTCGCCGGGGGTGTCGAAGGGAAAGCTGCCGGTGGTGGTCATGGCCGCAGACTATCAGCTTCCGTCATTGCGAGGAGCGTTAGCGACGAAGCAATCCATCTATCCTCGTGTGGAGAAATGGATTGCTTCGCTTCGCTCGCAATGACGGTGTGTCAAAAAATAAGGCCCGCGTGACGCGGGCCTTGAAAATTTGATCCGCCGATCGACTTAGGATCAGGCCGTCTTGTTGTAGACCTTGGCGAAGTTGTCCTGGGCATTCTTGGCGCCGTCGGCAACGAGCTTGCCGACATATTCCGCGGTCGACTTGGCCCGCGAGATGATCACTTCACCGCGCGCACGGGCAAGATCCGACTGGATCTGAACCGCTTCGTTGATCGACTTGGCCGAAGCCAGCTTGTCGATGCCGGCGAAGAACGCTTCCGCGTCCTGGTACATCGCCTGCTGGATGTTGCGGCTGATCTTGGCGGCCTCGGTCACGGAATCGGCAACCGCGGTCTCGATCGCAGCCGTCACCTTCTCCGAACCGGCGTAAACGTCAGCGGCGCGAACCTTGGCGGTCTCGGCCTGCTTCTTCACGAACTCACGGGCAGCTTCCGGAACTTCCATGTTCTGCAGCTTGGCGAACGCCTCGCCGACGGGCGCGAAGGCTTCCTTGACGGTGTCGAACATCGTGTTGGTTTCGGTGGTCATGGGGGTCTCTCCATCCTCAGGTTTGAGCTATGGGCTCACCCCGTCCGGATTTGGCCCGGGGCAAAGGTGTTGTGCCATAGTTAATGGTGCGTCGCAACATTAATGTTGCATCGCGATATCACGAACCTGTGATCGAAGTAATTTTGAGCAACTTGCCCAGTATGAAGGCCTAATGCTGGACCGCCTCCGGCAGGCCAAAAGCCTCCAATTGGGCCTGGAACTGCGCGATATTGTGCCCAAGGACGACAATATCGTGCTTTTTGCCCTCGAGATCCCGGACATGGTCGCGGAGCAGCGCCTCGGCCTTGAAGCCAAGGCTCTCGAACAGGGCAATCGCCGCCGTCTGGTCGACCGTCATCTGGACCGACAGCCTTTCGAGCCCGGCGCCCAAGGCCAGGGCAAACGTCTCTTGCGACAGTGCCCGGCCGACGCCCTGCCCGCGCACGTCGAGCGAGACCACCATCCGGATCTCGCCGACATGCGGCGACCAGGAATGCGGATCGCGCACCAGCGTGCCGCAGCCCACGACCTGGCCTCGCTTCACGGCAAGGAGGCTCGTGATCGCGCCGCGCTCGATCTCGTTGATCCAGGCCGACAGCACCTTCGGCTCGCTGATGTTGCGCGGCAGGAACAAGAGATCATGCGGCGGCAGCTTCTTCGCGAAGTCGAGCACGGCGGCTTCATCTGCGCGCGACATCAGGCGGAATTCGATCTCGCCGGAATCGGTCTTGACGTGACGCGGATAGGAACGGGCTTCACTCATATCGATCTTCCACCTAGCCAGGAATCCAGTTTCGGCCACAGCCGCTTGACCGCGTTGGCGCCGGCGACAAGCGAGACGTGGCCGCCCTTCAGCATCACCTCTTCCTTGTCCTGAGATCCGACCTTCGCGATCAGGTGCTTGGCCGCCTCATACGGCACGATATGGTCGTGCTCGGCGACCGCATGCAGGATCGGCACCTTGATGTTGGCGATGTCGGCCTTGCGTCCGCCCACCGTCATGGTGCCGTCATAGAGCTTGTTGTCCCACATCAGGTCCTTGGTGATGGTGCGGAAATATTCGCCGGCGAGCGGCAGCGTGTCGGTCGCCCAGCGGTCGAACATCCGGTAGGATTTCACGAACTCGTCGTTCCAGATGTTTTCCCAGAGCTGGATCTGGCTCGCAACGCGCGAAGCGGGCCGCAGCATCTCGAAGGAAGACAGGATCATCTCCGGCGGCACATTGCCGACACTGTCGACGAGACCGTCGACATCGAAATAGCGGCGGTCGGAAAAGTTCGAAAACAGCTTCATCTCGCGAAAATCGATCGGCGTGGTGAAGCAGATCAGGTTCTTCATCGGTCCGTCGTTGAAGATCGAGCCGTAGAGCAGCGACAGCACGCCGCCGAAGCAATAGCCGATGACCGAGACATCCTGCTCGCCGGAATCCTCTCGCACGCGGCGCACGCAATCCGGAATGAAGTCGAGGACGTAATCCTCCATCCGCAGCGACTTCTCTTCCGGCCGCGGCGCGGTCCAGTCCAGCATGTAGACGTCGTAGCCGCGCTTCAAGAGAAACTCGATGAAGCTCTGGCCCGGCACCATGTCGAGGATGTAGCCGCGATTGGTGGTCGCCATCACGATCAAAACCGGCACGCGGTACACTTCGTCTGATAGCGGCCGGTAGTGATAGAGATTCATCGTGCCGCGGGCATGCAGGATATCCTTGGGCGTCGAGCCCAGCGCCGGCCCCGAAGTCGAGAAATATTCGACGCCCTTGATGCTGCGCTGGATCGCGCGCTGGACCTCGGACTGGATCCGCTCCGGGATGTCAGCCAGATCAACGCCTGCGGGCGCGTTCATTTTTGCTCTCCGGAAGGTGGAGGTGCGGACGGCGGCGCCGGCGGGCGCTTGGTGCGCGGTGGCCTCGGCGCTGCAGCAGTGCTGTCCCGCGTCATGCCGGATATCCCATTCATCTGCTGCAGCAGCACCTTGATCTCGTTCAACTGATCCTCGATGTTTTGCAGCCGCTCGGCCATGCCGACCATCTGCGCGCGGCTCGGCAGGTTCATGTTGAGGAGATATTTCTCCATGAAGTCGCCGAACTGCTTCTGCGCGCCTGCCGTGGCGCCGCCGGCCTGGTTCATGGCCTTGGAAAATCCCGGCGACGACATGGCCTGGTTGGCGAAGGCGTTGAACCCCTTCTCCATCTCGCCGATCATTTGTTGCCACAACGCGACCGGATCGCTGCTTTTGTCAGCCATCGGCGTCCTCCTCAAATTCAGGGGCCTGAAGTGCCCTTCTTTTCGGCCATACCACACCCTTGCGACGGCACGGTCAACAGCATCCGCTCTGGACGAACGGACGCAGGTCCTGCCAAGAATACTGCCAAGAACCTTCTGCTGCATGGCAAATCGTGCGATAGAGTTCCCGAACAAGCTCAAGGAAAAGCCCCATTGCCCTCCGTCGCCCACCAGCCGCCGCAGATCGCCCGCGCCAACGGCATCGACATTTGTTACGAGATTTTCGGCGAGCCTGAGGCAGAGCCGATGCTGCTGATCATGGGGCTCGGCGCCCAGATGGTGCTGTGGGACGACGCCTTTTGCGAGCGGCTGGCCGCGCGCGGCTTTCGTGTCATCCGTTTCGACAACCGCGATATCGGCCAATCCTCCAAGCTCACCGGCGGCAAGCGGCTGACCGCGCTGGAATTGCTGAAGCTGCGTTTCCTGAAGATTCCGGTTGCGGCGCCCTACAAGCTCCGCGACATGGCCCAGGATACGATTTCGCTGATGGACGTGCTCGGCATCCGCTCCGCGCATCTGGTCGGCGCCTCCATGGGAGGCATGATCGCCCAGGAGATCGCGATCACCTTCCCCGAGCGTGTACGCTCGCTGACCTCGATCATGTCGACCACAGGAAATCCCAAGGTACCGCCGCCATCGCGCGAGGCCGCCGCGATGCTGATGGCGCCGCCGCCGAAGACGCGCGACGAATATATCGCCCGTTTCGCCCAGAACTGGAAAATTCTGCGGGCCGGCTCCTTTCCCGAGGACGAGGCTCTCGACCGCTCGCGTGCCGAACGCATCTGGGATCGCGGGCTCAATCCGGCCGGCGTCGGCCGTCAGCTCCGCGCGATCCTCGCCTCCGGCAGCCGCAAGGAACGCTTGCACCATGTGAAGACGCCGACGCTGGTCATCCATGGCACCGTCGACCCCCTCGTGCATCCCATGGGTGGCCAGGATACGGCAGCTTCGATCCCCGGCGCGAAGCTGATGATGGTCGAAGGCATGGGACACGCGATTCCCGTGCCGACGTGGCCGCAGATCATCGGCGCGATCGACGAGCACGCGCATCGGGCGGCGGCGAAAGCCGCGTAGGTTCCTTGGTCGCGATCCAGATGACGTGACGCGCGCCACCGCCTTTGCCGGTGGCACGGATGGCAACTTCATTCACGGCAAAGCCGGCCCGGCGAAGGGATTTCGAAAACTTCGGATTCGGCCCGGACGACCAGACCGCGAGCACGCCGCCACGCCGCAGCGCGGTGTGGGCGATTTTCAGCCCACCGACATCATACAATGCATCATTGGCTTTGCGGGTAAGTCCCTCCGGACCGTTATCGACGTCGAGCAGAATCGCATCGAAGGTGAGCGGGTGTCGTTCGATCACCCGAGCTACGTCCACCTCCTGAACGCTCACGCGCGGATCGTTCAGGCTGTCGCCGAAGATCTCCGCCATCGGGCCGCGCGCCCAGGCAACGACCGCCGGCACCAGTTCAGCCACCACGATCTGCGCCTTGCTTCCGAGCACGGCGAGCGCGGCACGCAAGGTAAAGCCCATGCCGAGGCCGCCAACGAGCAAATGCGGCTTTGCGACCTTTTCGATTTTCTTCGCCGCAAGCGTCGCAAGCGCTGCTTCCGAGCCCGAGAGGCGGCTGTTCATCAACTCGTTGGTGCCGAGCATGATCGAGAATTCACGGCCCCGCCGCATCAGGCGCAGCTCACCGTCGGTGCCGGGAATGCGCGCTGTGTCGATCTTTTCCCAGGGAATCATGCGGGCCTTCTAGCACGATGGGCTCTGCATTGCTTCCGCCTCCGGCCGTTGAGCTGCGGCGGACATGTCATTGCGGTCGCGATGACGAGACACGCTCTCTCGTTCTCGCGGCATGAAAAGCCCGAGTTTTGCATCGATGTGCCCCTCATCAAAATTGAGGGCGCAGGGAAGACCGGATGCCAGCCGCACCCGCAGCCTCGTGTGCGAGGTAGATAGCGCAAAAAGCACACGAGCTAACCACAGGTACGCCGAAACATTCCGGCCTTCCCTGCGCAATGGTGTTACGGCTTATACGCGCTCTCCTCGGTGTACCGGGCTTTCTAGCCACCGTCGCCGTGCGGGTTTTCGCCGGCACGACTTGATCCCAGCGTCGGGGGACCAGGACCACACGACTTTGCCGTCCGCGGCCAGCATCATTCGTCAAACTGACGTGGCCGCGTCCATCGCATCCCGCTTCCACGTTCGTGACGACGCGTACGCCCCTCTTGCCGAGGCGGGACGGCGCGACAGGAGCATATATTTCCGAAAAACGGAAGACGAATATTTTTCGCGGATGGGCTTGACGCGAATTCGGAAAATCAGATCGTCGGGCAAATCACTTGGTCCAAAACCATCGAGCCGGCGTGAGATCTCATGTTTGCGAACGGCATGTGCGGCCAGACAAGTCCAGGATTTAGGGGCGGCGTATCGCGTGAACGTGGTTTGTCCGCCCTTGGGGATGAGCGAAAGTCGGATTTTGGATCCGCCAGGTCCGACGATGACCCCGCAACGGACATTGGGTCCGGCATGGTCGGGTTTCGCCAAAATGATATTGGTCCAGTCGCGCAATGCTCGGCGACATCGATATCCACCGGAGCACGGGCGTTCAAGTTTTGTTATGGCGAGCTAACGATCTTGGTTTCGGCGCCACGATGGACTGGGGACGCTGGACGCGCTTAAATCGGCACCTCTAGTTGGTAATTCGCGTGCAATAAGCGGTCGTAGCTCGATCAGATCGGTGAACACGTCGGCTTGGCGCCGCAGCTCGTCGGCGATCATCGGCGGCTGGCTCGAAATCGTAGAGATCACGGTGACGCGGACGCCGCGCCGCTGCACCGCCTGAACCAGCGAACGAAAATCTCCGTCGCCGGAAAAAAGCACCATCTCGTCGACGTGCTTGGCCACTTCCATGGCATCGACCGCGAGTTCGATGTCCATGTTTCCCCTCACCTTGCGGCGACCAGCGGCGTCAATGAATTCCCTGGTCGCCTTGGTGACGACATTGTAGCCGTTGTAATCGAGCCAATCGATTAACGGGCGGATGGACGTGTATTCCTGATCCTCGATAACTGCGGTGTAGTAGTATGCGCGCAGTAGTACTCCGCGGCTCTGGAATTCCTTGAGCAGGCGCCTGTAGTCAATATCGAAACCGAGCGCCTTGGCCGTTGCGTAGAGATTGGCGCCATCGATAAATAATGCGATCTGGCTGTCAGAGGACATCGTCTGAAATCTATGATCCAAATCAATAAACGACTGGGGCGGCTCGCGATCGTCACAGTTCGTCGACACGAGCGACAAGGCCGTATAGCGGAGGATCAAGATCAGTGCTTGTGATTGTAGGCCAATGATTTGACTTTGTTGGCCATAACTTGACTTTTGCGGCCCGGCTTCATGGGAAGCCTCAATTGGTAGGCACCTTTGAGACATCACAACTGGCGCCGAGAATGTCCGGAGTTGGGTGCTGACTCGCCCGCGACGCTCAAATCGGCGCTTTTGGCCCGGCTCGGACATTTGGCTGCCATAGAAAGATGGCGCAGGGCGAAGCGGTACGGTGAGGGTTTAATTCACTTTTTTAACGAGCCATTCCTTCATTTCGGCAAGGAGTTGATAGCCGTGGGCCAACTTCAATATTTCCTCTTTCTTTGGGCCGGGTGATAGTGCGGCGGCATTTTCAAACATGGCGGCTGCTAGTTCACGGCATTCTTCCAACGTCAAACTAGTGGGTTTATTTTTCCCTGACATCGGCTGCGCCCCGCGTCACATGAAAAAGGAAGATTATCTCTGACGCGGTATCAGCTTTTGCGGTGGATCAAATCCGGGGCGGAATAAGGTGCGGCGATTTCAATTGTTCGGTCTGCCGCCGATATGATTGGATGTAGACTGGAGGTAGCGGGCGCGGCTTCGACCGACGCGATTGCCCCATGCCGGACATGGCCCCTATCAGCGATCCGTTTGACCTTACGCCACGCTTTGATTTGGATCACATTTGGTCCGTTCCGCGCTGGGCGCTCAAGTGTCGGCGATGGCTAACATGAACAGATACACGCTGATTACCAATCGTTGGTTCGTTTCGGTTGAAACGCCGAAACGATTGCGCCTTTTTTCTTCTGCGACACTTCGTCCGAGAGAGACAAAATCATTTCCGACTGAAATTGAGGCCAAGCACTTTGCGATTGCGATGCTGTCAGAAGGACGAAAGGTCACCGCGGGCACGTTGAGTCCTCATCAGCCAATACGACGCGCCATTTCAGCCTCGGAAATAAATCAATGGATTGGGAAAGCGAAGTAACGGCGGTGCGGCAAAAAGATGAACGCGAAAAGTTGGGACGGATCAATTCGTGGCATGACGGATTTCCAAGACTTACTAGCGCAACAAAAAAGGCCGGCATTTCTGCCGGCCTAGTTTACTGAAGAAATGGAAGATAGATGAGGTCAGTATCTGGCGCCACCCCAGCCAAATCGGTAGTTAATGCGCGCCGTGATCATATTCACATCTGACCTGGTGTTAGCGGTGATCGAGCTGACACCAAGGGGTGCTATCAACCCAGGCGTCAGGAACGTGTTGCTATCGCTAACCCGGAAAAGATAGTCGTATTCAACGCCGACCGACCAATTCGGTGCGAAGCCGTACTCAAAGCCCGTTCCGACCGTCCCGCCCCAACGTGTCCGTTCCGCCTGAGCCAAGCCAACGCCAGTCGCAGTGTTAAAGAGATCCCACCGCTGGTTGGCGACGGCTGCGCCGCCCTTCACGTACCAGAGAACGTTGTTCCAGGCATAACCGACCTGACCCGTGAAAAGACCCAATGCATTGGTTTTGGTGGTCCAAGTATCTCCCGGGAAAAACAAGCTGGCGTTCGAGTTTCGGAGATTGGCCCAGTCACCTTGGGCTTCCACGCCGAACACCCAATTGGCGGACTGCCATCGATAACCAATCTGGCCACCAGCGACGCCGCCGCCAGCATTGCGGCAACCTTCAGCGTCAACGACGCCCAAGCCGTTAATCGCCGTGACGTTGAGGCACCGATTGCTCCAGCCATATCCGGCGTTGGCGCCGATATAGAAGCCGCTCCAATCATAGATGGGGGCAATCATCGGAGGAGGTGCCTTGGTGTAGGGGCGGGCGGCAAGATCAGCCGCCGACGCGGGAGCGGCCATACCCAATGCAACCAAACCAACAGTGCCCAGCAAAAACTTCTTCATCGCATTTTCCCCAATCTGGCGCGATAAGCGACCAACATCTTGTAAGGAATTGTAGGCGCTTAAATCGCAAACCCCGTATCAAAATGGCAACACATCGGTTTTAAAGCATGGCTGGAACACGGCGAAATGCATCACAGATTGGCCACACTCTTTAATATTCCCAGGTGGGCCTCTACACCCACAAAGCTTATGCGCTTTTAGGAGAGACCGTTCGCTGCGTTACGTGAGTTTGGAAGTGGCACTTTTCGGAAGTGGTCCGACCTACCGTTCGTGGGGCAAAAGCGGAAGTCGCTGTTGAACGCCCGAGGTCCGGTAATGACCCCGGCTGTGTGAAAACGGTGTGCTGCTGTTATGATTTTCCCGTAATTCTGTGAGGGGAATCGATGAGACGCTTCGTTGAGGAGGCGGATCGCGAGCAATGGACGTTATTGCCCGAATGCCTCGATGATTTCATTGACGAGAGCAACCCTGTTCGCGTGATCGATGTGTTTGTCGAGGCGCTCGATTTGGCTGAGATGAGCTTCGAAGGGGTTGAGCCGGCGGCGACTGGTCGGCCGTCGCACCACCCCTCGGTTCTCCGATCGCGGCTACTTCAGCAGCCTGGAGATCCTCGCGTGCCACGAGGCTGGCATCACGGTAACTCTGCCCAAGCCGCAGACGTCGGGTGCTAAGTCAGATAGTCGCTTCGGCAAGCAGGACTTCGTCGATTTGCCGGAGGAGGACGGCAAGCAAGACCCGAGGCGGACAGCGACGCTTGGTGCTATGCTGCGAAATCGCTACGCTCGGACGCACGTCAGAAGGTTTTGGCGACGCAACAGCATTGCCCGCGACGATAATGAATTGCAAGCCGCACGGAGGAGGGACTGGCAATGGCCGCTGCTGGCGGACGAGCGCGGCAAACGGCGCTTTGGGCGCCAATCATTGATCTTCAGACAGAACCGCAAGGCACCACGAACAAGCGTAGATAGGGGATTTCATGCGCTCCGGCCAACCCGCGGGGTTTCACTCGATACCAAGTGCCACCGGAGCGATCGCACGGCTCGCCTGCGCACGGCTGCGGGAGTTTGGCAAGGATGCGGCGGACATTCTCTCCGAGGTACGGGCGAGACCGGAGCAGGTCTATAATGACGCCATACGATTGGAAGTTTCCAAGCAAATCAAGATTTTGAATTTGGTATCCGAAGAGCTTAAGGATGGACTTCTCGGGTTTCACCTGGCCCGCAGTTTCGACCTCCGGGAAGTCGGCTTGGTTTACTATGTGATCGCATCATCCGAACGATTTGCCGATGCCCTACTGAACACGAAGCGGTACTGCGCGATCATGAATGAAGGAGTCCAGCTTCAAATGAGGCAGGACGACCGAACGGTCTCGATCACACTCGACTATGTCGATATCGAAAGGCAGTCAGACCTGCATCAGATCGAGTTCTGGCTGGTGACGATGGTGCGGATTTTCCGGCAAGTGACGGACACCAGGCTGGCACTGCGTCATTTGAGGATCAGGCATAAGCGCGACGAAACGCCTGCGGAATTTAGGAGCTTTTTCGGGTGCGATGTTGATTTTGGGGCAGATAGCGATGAAATCATTTTTCCGGCGTCGGTGGCATCCCTCCCCATTGTTGGCCGCGACAACTATTTGAACGATCTGCTGCGACAATACGCAGAAAAAGCACTCGCCGACCGTCCGAAGGAGCGCGAGGCTCTTCGATCGGCCGTGGAGGGGGTTCTGCCGCAGCTCCTCCCACACGCCAGAGCAGACATATCGAACGTCGCCAAACAGCTAGCCATGAGCGCGCGAACGCTGTCACGCAAGCTCCACGAAGAGGGTGTGGCGTTCACGGAAATATTGGAGGAGACAAGAGCAGCTCTTGCAAAAAGCTACCTTGCCGAGCGCAACCTGCCGGTGTCCGAGATTGCATGGCTGTTGGGGTATCGCGAGGTTAGCTCTTTCACCCACGCGTTCAAGCGTTGGACCGGCATGACACCGCGGCAATTCCGTCTAGCCTCGGCTCCTCTCCAACTTGCGAATGCGCTGAAAGGAGCGCGGGGTGGCTAGTTTTTGCCGGGTTCTTCTCGGTTTGCCCCGAAGCGGACATTGGGTCGCAGTGTCCAGGGTCTGCTGGCTGCCCTTTCTCACCCGCCGCACTGTCGCAAAGTGCTAGGGTTGAGGCGTCGATGGTTTTCCAGGGGAATACATGCAACGGCGCGAGTTCATCACGCTTCTTGGCGGTGCGACAGCTACGTGGCCACTCGCGGCCCGGGCGCAGCAACCGGCGAGGATGAAGCGGATCGCTTACGTTCACTCGGCAGGCAACGTCAGCCGAATAAGCGTGAGCGGTGAACCGTTTTACCGCGCTTTTTTCGAGGAGCTAAGTCGCCTTGGCTATGTCGAGGGCCAAAACCTCGGGGTGGAACGGTACTCAGGAGAAGGGCGAACCGAACGCTATGCCGAATTGGCCCGCGACGTCGTCAACACGCATCCCGACTTGATCTTAGCGGTGGGCGGACGTCTATCGTTGGACTTCAAGATGGCGACGACGACAATCCCGATTGTGACAATGATCATCGATCCGATTGCAATGGGACTTGTGGCAAGCATTGCGCGGCCGGGCGGCAACATCACAGGCGTGACTATCGCTGGGGGATTGGAAATTATTGGCAAACGTATGGGGCTGCTGGTCGAGGCGATGCCAAAACTGTCCACCGTCGGTTACCTTGCATCCCGACCGTTCTGGGAAGATCCAAGAGGTGCGGCAGTGCGAGAGGCGGCCAAACGGGCAGGCATTTCGTTGTCGCCTGTTATGCTGAGCGTTTTTGACGAGGCAGAGTACCAACGCGCCTTCAGATCACTGGAACCAGATCGAGTGGATGCGTTCATGGTATCTGATGAACCCGAGAACAGCATCCATCGTGAGACGATTGTCGAATTGGCCGCGAAAGGCCGGATTCCTGCTATTTATCCGTTCCGCGATTATGTTGATGTTGGCGGGTTGATGGCTTATTCGCCTGACCTGGTGGACATTTCTCGCCGCCTCGCCAACCTCATCGATAAAATTCTTAAAGGCGCTAATCCGGGAGATATCCCGTTTTACCAACCGACCAAATTCGAGCTGAGCATCAATCTCAAGACGGCGAAAGCGCTCGGCCTCGAAATGCCGGCGATGCTGCTCGCCCGCGCCGACGAGGTGATCGAGTGATGTCGCTTATTGGCACCAACGCTGTGATCCCCGATGGTTTCGAGCGCCGCTTGCGGCAGAGCCCGCTCACCGATCCTTGGGAGCCGTTGTATTCAAAGCGGACGGACAAAGCAGTGATCGTCGGGTTGCGGTTGGCCAAGCCGCATACCAATGGCCACGGGCTAATTCACGGCGGGCTGATTGCGACGCTCGCCGACATCGCGATGGGTTATAGCTGCGGTTATCAATTGGGCGCGACGTATCTGGTGACTATCGGGCTCGCAGTGGATTACATCGGCAGCGCGCAGGTCGGACAATGGCTCGCCGTCGAGCCGGACGTGATCAAGACTGGCAACACGATTTGCTTCGCGCAATGTTTGGTCAAAGCCGATGACGTCGTCATCGCACGGGCCAATGCGACCTTCCGCGTGGTGCATAACACCGCCCAACCGCCTGCGGCGTTCTCCGGGCCTGTGCTTTGATAGTCCCGTGGGTTGTCACGGCGCGCGGGGCCACTTAGCGGCGAGCGTGTGTGGAGCGACGGCTGGCGGCAATTTTGGCGGCAGACTTCGCTAGATACAGTCGCCTCATGGGAGCCGACGAGGCCGGCAAAGTGACAAGGCCGTGCGAACTGCGCCCGGCCGTCGCTGCGGCGGCCGGCCGCACTAATGGACTGGATCCAGCACGACCACCGGTATCTCGCGCTCGGTCTTGAGCTGATAATCGGCGTAGGGCGGCCAAAATTCGAGCGCCTTTTCCCAAAGTCGAAGGCGTTCCTCGCCCGCCGTTGTCCTGGCCCGCGCGTTCATTGTCTTGGTCCCAACCTGTACTTCGACGTCGGGGTTCGCGAGAATATTGCGATACCACCCTGGGTGTTGGGGCGCGCCTCCCTTCGAGGCGATTACGAAGTAACTGCCGCCGTTCGTTCCGTAAAACAGCGGGAAAATGAACTTATCGCCAGACTTGCGGCCGGTTGTGGTCAGCAGCAGTGCCGGCACCGTGATCTCACCACGCTGGGGCACGGTTACCTTGTACATATGCCCGTCGGTTCCGCCGCTAGCAAGATAGCGGTTCGCATGCTCGACCATCCAGTCCGGCAGGTTCGGAGCTAGTTTCGCTTCAGCCATCGTGCCCTCCTTCAAGGCTGCAGGGAACATACCATCGGGCGGCGGGTCGGCCAATTCCGGCTTGACGCACCACCTCCACGCCGCCTGCGCGCGGCATGCCGCGTACTACCTCCAGCCCTGCGGCGCCTGATTATAAAACAGCCCGCCGCGCCGAGGCGGATTGCCGGGTTGCGGTTGCGGTTCGGGGCTGCGCTGGAAAAAGAAGCCGAAGCCGTTGTCGCCCCAGCCGTTGTCGCTCGCGATGACGTCGACCGTGGGCCGGCGCGTGATGAAGCCGCCCTGGGGCTGGTTGTTCAGCACCGCGACGAACTCGGTGCGATAGTTGGTCTCTTTGCTCAGCGGTTCGTCCGAGACGACGATCGAGGATCGCGGCAACGCGGTCGGCGCGATGCGATCGAGCACATCCTGCGGGATGGCGATGCGGTCGAGCGCATTCTTGGCGTCGTCGCCGCTGTCAATCGTGACCACGCTCCAGCGCAGTCCGGCATCGCTCTTGGCCATCGCCGTGAAGATGTGGGTGCCGAGCGGCCGCTCGGGGTTGCGGATCGTGACGGGAACATCGATGGTCGTATCGAACACCTCGCCGCCGCCGTCCGGCGCCGGCTTGTGCGTGTTACGCCGGACATAGAGCTTTTGCGTCGCGCGGCTGATGTAGACCGAGACCGGCTCGAGCGCGAGCTTTGCGTCGGTCGCAGCCTTCGCAGTCTCGACCTTCCTGGTCGCCGCGGCCTTGGCGGCGTCCTTTGCGACAGCGGCGGCGTCGCGTTTCGGCTGTGCGTCAGCTTTGGCGGCGTCGAGTTGCGTCGCTGCGTCCGCGGCCTTGGCGACAGCCTTCTGCTTCAGCTCCTCGGCCTTGGCCCTGGCCTGGTCCGTCTTCGCGGCGGCGAGCGCCCTGTCGGCATAGGCGAGCTCGGCGTCGGCGCCCTTCTTCTGCGATTCCAGCTTGCGCAGCGACGCCGGGAGCGATGCTGCCTCGCGCGCCGTCGTTGCAGCGGTCTTCTTCGCCTCCTCGGCCGTTCTGGCAGCCTCCGCGGCCTCGCGGGCGAGCGTTTCGGCGCGCGCGGGAGCCGCAGCGATGGCTTCCGCCTTCGGCACGAACAGCGCCGGGTGCGAGAAATCGACCGGCTCCGCGTCGTTCGGCGAAATGATCACCCGCATTCCGATCTGCGTTTTGTCGAACAGCTTCTCGGCGAAGCCAAAGGGCATGCGCACGCAGCCATGCGAGGCCGCATAGCCGGGGAGCGGCCCGCCGTGTAGCGCGATGCCGTTCCAGGTGATGCGCTGCATGTTCGGCATCCAGGCATCGTCATACATCGTCGAGTGGTGGTCCTTGTCTTTTTCGATGACGGCGAAGACGCCGGCCGGCGTCTCGCGTCCCGTGGTGCCGGTCGACACCGGCGCGCGCAGGATCCAGCCGTCGGCGTCGTAGAAAGTGACGCGCTGGCTCTTGATCGACACGATCGCCATGATCGGCTCGCCCGCCTCGCGCGGCGCCGTCGCTTCGACGGGCGACGCGGGGCGCGCCTGTTTCGCCGCGGCGCCGGCGGTCAGCGCCGAAAGTAGCGCCATCGCCGCGAGCGTCACAATGGCGGGAGGCCCCCAACGCCGCCTCGCTGCCCTGCATTGCGCCATCGCAAATCGATTCACCATGCCCTGCCCTGGTTGAAATGCCTGTCCACGCTTGCACCGATCATGTGTCGGATTTTGGATTGACCAACGCCGGCATCATCCAGGCCGCCAATTCGCTCGATCCGGTAGCAAATCTCTCATATACGACAGCCCGCGCGGGAGGAAGTGTGGCTCGCGGCCGAAATTGGCAGCACATCGCGGAACCGCCCTGGTCCTGCACCGATTTCGAGAGCGAAGCGCGCATTGCCGGGCAATGGTGGGCGTCGTCGCTTTGCCCAGCGTACCGTCCGGGGCTATCCGCCCGCCCAGACATCCAGCACGTAGCGGTTCTTCGCGCCCATGTCCTCGATCCAGCGCGCGCCGGCAGCCTCATCTGCGCCCACGCGCTCGCGATAGATCGATACCAGCGCCGCCTTGACGTCGGGCTCCATCTTGCCGCCGTCGCCGCAGACAAAGACGATCGCGCCCTGCTCGATCAGCCGCCAGACCTTCTCTTTCTCGGCCGCGACCTGATGCTGCACATAGGTCTTCGGGCCCTCGGCGCGGGAGAACGCGGTGTGGAGTTCGCAGATGCCGTCGGCCGCGAAAGCCTTGAGCTCATCGGCATAGAGGAAATCCTGCTCGGGATGGCGGCAGCCGAAGAACAGCATCGCCGGTCCGAGCGTCGCTCCCTTTGCCTTGCGCGCAGCACGCTCCTGCAGGAAGCCGCGGAACGGCGCGAGCCCCGTGCCGGGCCCGATCATGATGATCGGCACGGCATTGTCGTCCGGCAGGCGGAAGCCGGCCTTGGTCTCCTTCACGGTCGCGTGGATGACGTCACCGGCGCGGCGGCGGGCGAGATAGTTCGAGCAGACGCCACGATAGATGCCATGGCCGGAACTTGCCGGGGCTTCCACGACGGCAGTGGTCACGCTGCAGCGCGACGCGTCGCCCGCCGGCGACGACGAGATCGAATAATAGCGCGGCGCGAGCAGCGACAGCATTTCGAGATAGAGGTGGAACGGCAGCTCGCAGGCCGGATATTCCTCCAGCAGGTCGAACACCGATTTGCGCTTTGACAGAACTTCGGTGCGGTACCGCTCGGCGGAAGCGTCTTCGTCGCCGACATGGGCAAGCAGTTTCGGCCTGGTCACCGGACACCGCGTGTGCTCGGCCATGATCTGGATCTGCTTGCGCGTTGCGACCTGCTGCAACTCGACGAACTCGGTGAGCAGGCGTCCGACCGACACCGCATTGCCGACCGGCAATTGCGCGCGGCGGCCCTCGGCGACCTCCAGCCTGATCTGATCGGCCGGCAGGAAGCCGAAGCGGCGCGCGACCGAATCCACCAGGGTCGGGTCGTTGCGCGGCACGACAGAGAGGTGATCGCCGACACGGTACTTCAGGCTCGCCGGCAATTCGACCTCGATATGCCGGGTCGAACGCTGCGACGGATGGGCGCCGGATTTGTTCTGCAGCTCGTCGTTGACGAGCACCTTCATCGGCACCGCGCCGCCCTGCGTCACGATGGTGTTCACCGCGCCCTGCGCCACCGGCTCGATCGCATAGAGCGGCTCGTCCTCGGCGGTGCGGGTGAAATTCCAGTCGATGCCGAACTCCTTGGTTGCGACCTGCGCCGCCGCCGGGAACCATTTCTGAAACTGGCCGTCGAGATCGCTGCGGGCATCGCCCTCGCCGCGCGGATAGACGGCGCGCGCGCCATATGCCGTGAGCTTCTCGTCGATGAAGCGCGGCACCGATTGGTAGGTCGCGGCCCAATCGCTGTTGCCGCAGCCGAATATCGCATAGCGCACCTTGCCAAACGTATTCTTCGGCAGGTCGCCGCCGAGCCATTTCACGAATTGCGAGGCGTTGTCGGGCGGCGCGCCATTATAAGAGGCGCAGATGATGAGGACGCCGCCCTCCTCCGGCAGCTCGCCGACATAATCGTCGAGCGGCCCGAGACGCGTCACGAACCCGTTGATCTCGGCGAGGTCGGCCATGCGCGTCGCCAGTTCCTCGGCCGAACCGAGATTGGAGCCGTAGAGGACCAGCATCGGCGTGTTGTGGCCCGGGCGCGTTGCCGGTGCACGCGGCGTCTTCGGCACCGCCACGGCGGCTGCGGCCGGGCCTGAGAAAGCGCCGCGGTCCTTGTCGCTGCGCGCGCGCACCTTGATCTTGAAGCCTTCCGGCTTGATGGTCAGCGTCTCCTTGAGATGCATCTGGTAGCGGTGCACATCAATCAGGCGGAAGCGCTGCAGGATCATGCCGATCGCGAGCGCCGCTTCATGCATCGCAAAACCGCGCCCGATGCAGGCGCGCTGGCCGTTGCCGAACGGCTTCCAGGCGTTGACCGGGCGAGCCGCCTCCGCCTCACGGCTGAAATTCTCCGGATTGAACGCATCGGGATTGGCACCCCACACGGAAGGGTCGCGATGCAGCGCCGTCACCAGGATGGTGATGAAGGTGCCTTTCCTGAGCTTGTACCTGCCGCCGCCGATCGCCTCGTCCTTGAGCGGCGAGATGCCATAGGCCGGCGCCGGCGGCCACAAGCGCAGTGCCTCCTTCAGGATTTGCGTGACATAGGTGAGCTGCGTGACCTGCTGATAGGTCGGCCTGACATCGGTGTCGGGGCCGAGCACGCGGTCGACCTCTTCGTAGGCCTTCTTCAGGATGTCCGGATGCTTCAGCAGCGCATAGAGCGTGTAGGACAACAGCCCGCTGGTGGTCTCGTGGCCCGCGATCAGGAAAGTGTTGATCTGGTAGCGGATGTTGACGTCGTCGAGCTGCTCGCCGGTCGAGCGGTCGACGCCGGTCATCATCGCGGCCAGCATGTCCTTCTTGTCGTCGGTCGCATCCGTGTTCTTGCGGCGCTCGGCGACGATCTCGTCGACCATCTTGTTCATGAAGGCAACGTCGGCGGCGAGATCGCGACGCCGCTTCTGCATCCACAGATTCTCCATCGGGAGACCGCGGATCATCATGATGGTTTCCAGCGAGCGCACCAGCGACTCCACGAACGGGTGGTAATCGCGCCGGTAGAACGAGTTGAAGCGATAGTCGAATCCGCACAGCCCGATGGTGTCGAGCGTCAGCGCGGTCATGTCGTGGACGACATCGATCTCGTCGTCGGCGTTGAGCCGCTCCCATTTCTTCACGAGCTGCTCGGCGATATCGACCATGCTCGGGTGATAGGATTGCATCGCGCGGTTGCCGAACGGCTGCAGCAGGATGTTGTGCGCCTTGCTCCAGTTCGGCTCGGTAGTGTCGGCTGTGAACAGGCCGTCGCCCGCGACCGCACGCACGCGGCGCAGCGGTCCGCGCACCGCCTTGTCGAAACGCTTCTCGTCGGAGAGCTCGTCGACGAGCTCGTGGCCGGAGACGATCACGATCGGCGCGCCCATCATGTCGAGCCAGAAGATCGGCCCCAGCTCCTTCGCAAGCCGCGTCAGGTTCTGCACCGGCGCGGAAAATCCAGCGACAGCATGTTGCCGACCACCGGCCTGGTCGGCGGATGCGGGATCGGGCTCAGTCTGTTCTTCGACGCCATCGTTGACTTGCTTCCCCTCACTCAGTCGTCGTCATTGCGAGGAGCGAAGCGACGAAGCAATCCATCTTTCCCCGTGCCGAGATGTGGATTGCTTCGCTTCGCTCGCAATGACGAGCTAGCCAAACCGCTTTCTACGCCATTCGATCAGTTTGGCGCTGACCTCTTCCGGCTTCTCCTGCTGCGTCCAATGGCCGCTGTCCCGCACCAGGTATTTCTCGAGGTCCGGCACCAGCCTTTCCATGCCGTCGGCGGACGACGGCGGCAGCACCGCGTCGTTCTCCGCCATGATCATCAGCGCAGGCACGCGCACGTGATGGTCCAGGCCCTCCGAGCGCTGCCAGTTGCGGGTGAAATTGCGGTACCAGTTGATGCCGCCGGTGAAGCCCGTCCTGGTGAAGGTGTCGACGAATACCTTCTTTTCCTCCGGCGACAGGATCGGCGTACGCGGATCATGTTTGGCGTCGTAATTCGCGATCATCTGCGGGAACGCCAGGTTGATGCGGGGTGAAGCGCCGACACCGGCGATCGGCTGTTCCGGCGGCGCGTCCGCAGGCCGGGCTGCCGGCTTGCGCATGAAGGCATCGAACGTCTGCTCGACCCGGCTGCCGAAAATCCGGTCCGGCTCCCGCGCCGGGTCCTGAAACTGCACGATGTACATCTTGTCGCCGAAGCGCTGGCGGAACAGCGCGATCGGATCGGCCGGCGCGCGATCCCAATGCGGCGTGTTGACCCCGACGACGCCGGCCACGCGCGCGCCATGCCGCAGCGGCATCTGCCAGACGACAAAGCCGCCCCAGTCGTGTCCGACGAAGATCGCCTTGTCGATCTTGAGATGATCGAGCAGGCCCACGAGATCGCCGGTCAGATGTTCGATGTCGTAGTCCTCGACCGGCTCCGGCCGGTCGGTCACGCCATAGCCGCGCTGGTCGGGCGCGATGACGCGGATGCCGGCCTCGCCCAGCGCCTTGATCTGGTGGCGCCAGGAAAAGGCCAGCTCCGGCCAGCCATGGCACAGCACCACCGGCGGCTTGTCGGTCTTCGGGCCTGCATCGTAATAGCCCATGCGAATCCCGTTCGTCTGGGCGAACGCAAGCGGCGGCATTTCAATCATCTGCTTCGGTCCTTACTCGGCCGCGCCCTTGATGTCGGCCGCCGGCGGCGCATAGGCCGCTTCGAGGGCGGCGAACTCCTCCGGCAGCATGTCGGACAATTCCTGCACGTGCGGAATGATGTTGGCGCCGGCGATGAAACCGAAATCGAGCTGGTCGCGGTAGCTCTGCACGGTGATGTTGAGCGCGATCCCATGCGTCGAGATCGACACCGGAAAGATATGCAGCAACTCGGCGCCCGCGGCATAGAGCGTCTGCCGCGGCCCGGGCACGTTGGAGACCGTGATGTTGGCCGACGGCGGCAGCACGTCCGACAGGCTCGAGCGGCTGTAGAGCAGCGCCAGGATCTGCACCAGGATCGGCGTGCCCAGCATCGAGATGTTGGAAACCTGCGGCATCAGCGCGCGCAGGGGATGCGACATCTCCTTGGACTTGGCCGATTGCGCGATGATGGTTTCGAGCCGCATTCTCGGATCTTCGACATTGGTCGCGATCGAGCAGATCATGCCGAACACCTGGTTGTTGAAGTCGGTGTTACCCTCTTCGCGGAGCGAGATCGGCACCGCCGCAGTCAGCGACTTGTTCGGCAGTGCGCCGTGCGCGAGCAGATAGCGCCGGACCACGCCGGAGGAGAGCGCCAGCACCACGTCGTTGAGCTTGCCGCCGGATGTCTTCGCGAGCGCCTTCGCCCGCGACAGCGAGATCGAAGTGCCGGCAAAGCTCCGCTCCGAGGAGATCGACTTGTTGAGGATGGTCGGCGGCGACATCATGCTGGCGAGACTATCGCGCGACTTCGGGTCGGAGATCTTGCCGACCACGTCGGAGACGCTCTTGAGCATGGTCGGGATGTTGCCGGCAAAGCGCACCGCGCTCTCGATCTGGTACATCGCGTTGTCGAACAGGATCGAGCCGATATCGCTCTTGCCCGAGCGCGGCAGCTCGATGCTCTTGGCGGCGGAGGCCGCATCGAGCGGCTGGGTCCAGAGCTGCTGATAGGAATCGAGCAGGGTGGCGGCGATATCGCGCGGCTCCTGCCCGGCCTTGGCTTTCGCGATCGGCGGCTCGACGGTGCGCGGCACCGGCGAGATGTCGTAGATCATGTTGGTCAGCGCGGCACCCGCGCCGCCGTCGATGCAGGCATGATGCATCTTGGAATAAAGCCCGATCTCGTTGTCCTTCATGCCCTCGAAGACATAGAACTCCCAGAGCGGACGCGCGCGGTTCAACAGTTTGGCATGCATCCAGCCGACGATGCGCTCCAGCGTGGCGCGGTCGCGCGGCGCCGGCGGCTGGCGCGGAAGATGTGGCGATCGATGTCGAACTGGTCGTCCTCGACCCAGGAGGGATGGTCGATGTCGAGCGGCGCCTTCTCCAGCCGCGCCTTCAATATCGGCGCGATATGCAGGCGCGAGGCGATCATCGCCTTGAAGTCTTCGAAGAAGTCGCCCTTGTAGCCGTCGGGCAGGCGGAAGATCGCCATGCTGCCGACATGCATCGGCATTTCCGGCGTCTCCAGATACAAAAACGATGCGTCCAGCGAGGACAGTTTCTTGCCGTCACCCATG
>CAWHQY010000033.1:0-14289 GCA_963831505.1 uncultured Alphaproteobacteria bacterium
TCCAGCACGACCACGGGTATCTCGCGCTCGGTCTTGAGCTGATAGTCGGCGTAGGGCGGCCAAAATTCGAGCGCCTTTTTCCAAAGCCGAAGGCGTTCCTCGCCCGCCGTTGTCCTGGCCCGCGCGTTCATTGTCTTGGTCCCAACCTGTACTTCGACGTCGGGGTTCGCGAGAATATTGCGATACCACCCTGGGTGTTGGGGCGCGCCTCCCTTCGAGGCGATTACGAAGTAACTGCCGCCGTTCGTTCCGTAAAACAGCGGGAAAATGAACTTATCGCCAGACTTGCGGCCGGTTGTGGTCAGCAGCAGTGCCGGCACCGTGATCTCACCATCGCTGGGGCACGGTCACCTTGTACATGTGCCCGTCGGTTCCGCCGCTGGCAAGATAGCGGTTCGCATGCTCGACCATCCAGTCCGGCAGGTTCGGAGCTAGTTTCGCTTCAGCCATCGTGCCCTCCTTCAAGGCTGCAGGGAACATACCATCGGGCGGCGGGTCGGCCAATTCCGGCTTGACGCACCACCTCCACGCCGCCTGCGCGCGGCGTGCCGCGCCTTACCACCAGCCCCGTTGCACCGGAGGAGTGGGCTGGCTGCCGCGCTGACGCGGATTGCCAGGTTGCGGGTGGGGTTAGTTGGCCACTCGCTGGAAAAAGAAGCCGAAGCCGTTGTCGCCCCAGCCGTCGTCGCTCGCAACGACCATCGACGGTCCGGTTTGCGCGTGATGAAGCCGCCCTGGGGCTGGTTGTTCAGCACCGCGACGAACTCGGTGCGATAGTTGGTCTCGTTGCTCAGCGGCTCGTCCGAGATGACGATCGACGAGCGCGGCAGCGCGGTCGGCGCGATGCGGTCGAGCACGTCCTGCGGAATGGTGATGCGGTCGAGCGCGTCCTTGGCGTTGTCGCCGTTGTCGATCGTGACCACGCTCCAGCGCAGGCCCGCATCGTTCTTCGCCATCGCCGTGAAGATGTGCGTGCCGATCGGCTGGTCGGGATTGCGGATCGTGACGGGGACCTCGATGCTGGTGTCGAACACCTCGCCGCCGCCGTCCGGCGCCGGCTTGTGCGTGTTGCGCCGCACGTAGAGCTTCTGCGTCGCGCGGCTGATGTAGACCGAGACCGGCTCGAGCGCGAGCTTGGCATCGGTCGCCGCCTTCGCGGCGTCGGCCTTCTTGGTCGCGGCTGCCTTGGCGGCATCCTTGGCGGCGGCGGCGGCGTCGAGCTTCGGCTTCGCGTCGGCCTTGGCGGCGTCGAGCTGCGTCGCCGCGTCGGCGGCCTTGGTGGCGGCCTTCTGCTTCAGCTCCTCGGCCTTCGCCCTGGCCTGATCGGTCTTTGCGGTGGCGAGCGTCTTGTCGGCGTAGGCGAGTTCGGCGTCGGCGCGCGTCTTCTGCGATTCCAGCTTGCGCAGCGACGCCGGGAGCGATGCGGCCTCGCGCGCCGCCGTCGCGGCGGCCTTCTTGGCTTCGTCGGCGGCCTGGCAGCCTCCGCGGCCTCGCGGGCGAGCGTGTCGGCGCGCGCCGGCGCCGCCGCAATGGCCTCCGCCTTCGGCACGAACAGCGCGGGATGCGAGAAATCGACCGGCGCCGCGTCGTTCGGCGAGATGATCACCCGCATCCCGATCTGCGTCTTGTCGAACAGCTTCTCGGCAAAGCCGAAGGGCATCCGCACGCAGCCGTGCGAGGCGGCATAGCCGGGCAGCGGCCCGCCATGCAGCGCGATGCCGTTCCAGGTGATGCGCTGCATGTTCGGCATCCAGGCATCGTCATACATCGTCGAGTGGTGGTCCTTGTCCTTCTCGATGACGGCGAAGACGCCGGCCGGCGTCTCGCGTCCCGTGGTGCCGGTCGACACCGGCGCGCGCAGGATCCAGCCGTCGGCGTCGTAGAAGGTGACCCGCTGGCTCTTGATCGACACGATCGCCATGATCGGCTCGCCGGCCTCGCGCGGCGCGGTCGCCTCGACGGGCGGGCGCGCCTGCTTGGCCGCGGCGCCTGCGGTCAGCGCCGAAGGCGCCACCGCCGCGAGCGTCACAATGGCGGGAGGCCCCCAACGCCGCATCGCCGTGGTGGATTGCGCCGTCGTCAATCGATTTTCCATGCCATGCCCCGGTTGAAATGCCTGTCCGCGCTTGCGCCGATCATGTGTCGGATCTTTGGATTGACCAACGCCGGCATCATCCAGGCCGCCAATTCGCTCGATCCGGTAGCAAATCTCTCATATACGACAGCCCGCGCGGGAGGAAGTGTGGCTCGCGGCCGAAATTGGCAGCACATCGCGGAACCGCCTTGGTCCTGCAGTTCCGATTTCGAGGGCGAAGCGCGCATTGCCGGGCAATGGTGGGCGTCGTCGCTTTGCCCAGCGTAGCGTCCCGGGGCTATCCGCCCGCCCAGACGTCCAGCACGTAGCGGTTGTTCGCGCCCATGTCCTCGATCCAGCGCGCGCCGGCCGCGGCATCCGCGCCCGATGCGCTCGCGATAGATCGCAACCAGCGCGGCCTTGACGTCGGGCTCCATCTTGCCGCCGTCGCCGCAGACGAAGATGATCGCGCCCTGCTCGATCAGCTGCCACACCTTGTCCTTCTCGGCCGCGACCAGATGCTGCACATAGGTCTTCGGGCCGTCGGCGCGCGAGAACGCGGTGTAGAGCTCGGTGATGCCGTCGGCCGCGAACGCCTTCAGCTCGTCGGCATAGAGGAAATCCTGCTCGGGATGGCGGCAGCCGAAGAACAGCATCGCCGGCCCAAGCGTCGCTCCCTTTGCCTTGCGCGCCGCGCGCTCCTGCAGGAAGCCGCGGAACGGCGCGAGCCCCGTGCCCGGCCCGATCATGATGATCGGCACCGCAGGGATCGTCCGGCAGGCGGAAGCCGGCCTTGGTCTCGCGCACGGTGGCATGAATGGTGTCGCCGGCGCGGCGGCCGGCGAGATAGTTCGAGCAGACGCCCCTATAGATGCCGCGGCCCGAGCTCGCCGGGCCCTCGACGACGCCGACGGTGACGCTGCAGCGGGTGGCATCGCCCGACGGCGACGACGAGATCGAATAATAGCGCGGCGCCAGCAGCGACAGCATTTCCAGATAGGCATGGAACGGCAGCTCGCAGGCCGGATATTCCTCCAGCAGGTTGAACACCGATTTGCGCTTTGTCAGGACTTCGGTGCGGTAGCGCTCGGCGGAGGCCGCGTCGTCGCCGACATAGGCCAGCAGCTTCGGCTTGGTCACGGGGCAGCGCGTCTGCTCCGACATGATCTGGATCTGCTTGCGCGTTGCGACCTGCTGCAGCTCGACGAATTCGGTGAGCAGGCGGCCGACCGAGACGGCCTCGCCGACCGGCAATTGCGCGCGGCGGCCTTCGGCGACCTGCAGCCGGATCTGGTCGGCCGGCAGGAAGCCGAAGCGGCGCGCCACCGGATCGACCAGCGTCGGGTCGTTGCGCGGCACGACGCTGAGGTGATCGCCGACGCGATAGTTCAGGCCCGCCGGCAACTCGACCTCGATGTGCCGGGTCGAACGTCGGACGGATGGGCGCCGGATTGTTCTGCAGCTCGTTGTTGACGAGCACCTTCATCGCCACGGCGCCGCCCAGCGTCACGATCGGTGTAGACCGCGCTCGGCGCCATCGGCTCGATCGCGTAGAGCGGCTCGTCGTCGGCGGTGCGGCTGAAATTCCAGTCGATGCCGAACTCCTTCGTCGCGACCGGCGCCGCCGCCGGGAACCAGTTCTCGAACTGGCCGTCGAGATCGCTGCGTGCATCGCCCTCGCCGCGCGGATAGACGGCGCGCGCGCCATACGCCGCGAGCTGCTCGTCGATCAGGCGCGGCATCGACTGATAGGTCGCGGCCCAGTCGCTGTTGCCGCAGCCGAACACCGCGTAGCGCACCTTGCCGAACGCGTCCTTCGGCAGATCGCCGCCGCAGCCATTTGACGAATTGCGTGGCGTTGTCGGGCGGCGCGCCGTTATAGGACGCGCAGATGATGAGGACGCCGCCCTCTTTCGGCAGCTTGCCGACATACTCGTCGAGCGGCGCGAGCCGCGTGGCGAAGCCGTTGACCTCGGCGAGATCGGCGACGCGCGTCGCCAGGTCCTCGGCGGTGCCGAGATTCGAGCCGTAGAGCACCAGCAGCGGCGTGTTGTGGCCCGGGCGCGTTGCCGGTGCACGCGGCGCTTCGGCGCCGCCGCGGCGGCTGCGGCCGGGCCCGCAAATGCGCCGCGCTCCTGGTCGCTGCGCGGCCGCACCTTGATCTTGAAGCCTTCCGGCTTGATCGTCAGCGTCTCCTTCAGATGCATCTGGTAGCGATGCACGATCGATCAGCTTGAAGCGCTGCAGGATCATGCCGATCGCGAGCGCCGCCTCGTGCATGGCAAAGCCGCGGCCGATGCAGGCGCGCTGGCCGTTGCCGAACGGCTTCCAGGCGTTGACCGGGCGCGCGGCCTCCGCCTCGCGGCTGAAATTCTCCGGATTGAAGGCATCGGGATTGGGACCCCAGACCGAGGGATCGCGATGCAGCGCCGTCACCAGGATGGTGATGAAGGTGCCTTTCCTGAGCTTGTACTTGCCGCCGCCGATGGCCTCGTCCTTGAGCGGCGAGATGCCATAGGCCGGCGCCGGCGGCCACAGCCGCAGCGCCTCCTTCAGGATCTGCGTGATGTAGGTGAGCTGCGTGACCTGCTGATAGGTCGGCTTGACATCGGTGTCGGGGCCGAGCACGCGGTCGACCTCCTCATAGGCCTTCTTCAGGATGTCCGGATGCTTCAGCAGCGCATAGAGCGTGTAGGACAGCAGCCCGCTGGTGGTCTCGTGGCCCGCGATCAGGAAGGTGTTGATCTGGTAGCGGATGTTGACGTCGTCGAGCTGCTCGCCGGTCGAGCGGTCGACGCCGGTCATCATCGCGGCCAGCATGTCCTTCTTGTCGTCGGTCGCATCCGTGTTCTTGCGGCGCTCGGCGACGATCTCGTCGACCATCTTGTTCATGAAGGCGACGTCGGCGGCGAGATCGCGCCGCCGCTTCTGCATCCACAGATTCTCCATCGGCAGACCGCGGATCATCATGATGGTTTCGAGCGAGCGCACCAGCGACTCCACGAACGGATGGTAGTCGCGCCGGTAGAACGAGTTGAAGCGATAGTCGAAGCCGCACAGGCCGATGGTGTCGAGCGTCAGCGCGGTCATGTCGTGGACGACGTCGATCTCGTCGTCGGCGTTGAGCCGCTCCCATTTCTTGACGAGCTGCTCGGCGATATCGACCATGCTCGGGTGATAGGACTGCATGGCGCGGTTGCCGAACGGCTGCAGCAGGATGTTGTGCGCCTTGCTCCAGTTCGGCTCGGTGGTGTCGGCGGTGAACAGGCCGTCGCCGCCGACCGCGCGCACGCGCCGCAGCGCTCCGCGCACCGCCTTGTCGAAGCGCTTCTCGTCGGAGAGCTCGTCGACGAGGTCGTGGCCGGAGACGATGACGATCGGCGCGCCCATCATGTCGAGCCAGAAGATCGGCCCCAGCTCCTTGGCGAGCCGCGTCAGGTTCTGCACCGGCGCGGAGGAATCGAGCGACAGCATGTTGCCGACCACCGGCTTGGTCGGCGGATGCGGGATCGGGCTCAGTCTGTTCTTCGACGCCATTGTTGACTTGCTTCCCCTGCCTCAGTCGTCGTCATTCGCGAGCGAGCGAAGCGATCGAAGCAATCGCATCTTTCCACCGTGCCGAGATGCTGGATTGCTTCGCCTTCGCTCCCGCAATGACGAGCCTAGCCAAACCGCTTTCTACGCCATTCGATCAGCTTGGCGCTGACCTCTTCCGGCTTCTCCTGCTGCGTCCAATGGCCGCTGTCCCGCACCAGGTATTTCTCCAGGTCCGGCACCAGCTTCTCCATGCCGTCGGCGGCCGACGGCGGCAGCACCGCGTCGTTCTCCGCCATGATCATCAGCGACGGCACGCGCACGTGATGGTCGAGGCCCTCCGAGCGCTGCCAGTTGCGGGTGAAATTGCGGTACCAGTTGATGCCGCCGGTGAAGCCGGTCCTGGTGAAGGTGTCGACGAACACCTTCTTCTCCTCCGCCGACAGGATCGGCGTGCGCGGATCGTGCTTGGCGTCGTAATTCGCGATCATCTGCGGGAACGCCAGGTTGATCCGCGGCGAAGCGCCGACGCCGGCGATCGGCTGCTCCGGCGGCGCATCCGCAGGCCGCGGCGCCGGCTTGCGCATGAAGGCGTCGAAGGTCTGCTCGACCCGGCTGCCGAAAATCCTGTCCGGCTCGCGCGCCGGGTCCTGGAACTGCACGATGTACATCTGGTCGCCGAAGCGCTGGCGGAACAGCTCGATCGGATCGGCCGGCGCGCGATCCCAATGCGGCGTGTTGACCCCGACCACGCCGGCCACGCGCGCGGCATGCCGCAGCGGCATCTGCCAGACGACAAAGCCGCCCCAGTCGTGGCCGACGAAGATCGCCTTGTCGATCTTGAGATGATCGAGCAGGCCGACGAGATCGCCGGTCAGATGCTCGATGTCGTAATCCTCGACCGGCTCCGGCCGGTCGGTCGCGCCATAGCCGCGCTGGTCCGGCGCGATGACGCGGATGCCGGCCTCGCTCAGCGCCTTGATCTGGTGACGCCAGGAAAAGGCCAGCTCCGGCCAGCCATGGCAGAGCACCACCGGCGGCTTGTCGGTCTTCGGGCCCGCATCGTAATAGCCCATGCGAATCCCGTTCGTCTGGGCGAACGCAAGCGGCGGCATTTCAATCATCTGCTTCGGTCCTTACTCGGCCGCGCCCTTGACGTCGGCCGCCGGCGGCGCGTAGGCCGCTTCCAGCGCGGCAAACTCCTCCGGCAGCATGTCGGACAGCACCTGCACATGCGGAATGATGTTGGCGCCGGCGATGAAGCCGAAATCGAGCTGGTCGCGATAGCTCTGCACGGTGATGTTGAGCGCGATCCCGTGCGTCGAGATCGACACCGGGAAGATGTGCAGCAACTCGGCGCCCGCGGCATAGAGCGTCTGCCGCGGCCCGGGCACGTTGGAGACCGTGATGTTGGCCGACGGCGGCAGCACGTCCGACAGGCTCGAGCGGCTGTAGAGCAGCGCCAGGATCTGCACCAGGATCGGCGTGCCCAGCATCGAGATGTTGGAGACCTGCGGCATCAGCGCGCGCAGCGGATGCGACATCTCCTTGGACTTGGTCGATTGCGCGATGATGGTTTCGAGCCGCGTCCTCGGATCTTCGACATTGGTCGCGATCGAGCAGATCATGCCGAACACCTGGTTGTTGGAGTCGGTGTTGCCCTCCTCGCGCAGCGAGATCGGCACCGCCGCGGTCAGCGACTTGTTCGGCAGTGCGCCGTGCGCGAGCAGATAGCGCCGGACCACGCCGGAGGAGAGCGCCAGCACCACGTCGTTGAGCTTGCCGCCGGATGTCTTCGCGAGCGCCTTCGCCCGCGACAGCGAGATCGAGGTGCCGGCAAAGCTGCGCTCCGAGGAGATCGACTTGTTGAGGATGGTCGGCGGCGACATCATGCTGGCGAGACTTTCGCGCGACTTCGGATCGGAGATCTTGCCGACCACGTCGGAGACGCTCTTGAGCATGGTCGGGATGTTGCCGGCAAAGCGCACCGCGCTCTCGATCTGGTACATCGCGTTGTCGAACAGGATCGAGCCGATGTCGCTCTTGCCCGAGCGCGGCAGCTCGATGCTCTTGGCGGCGGCGGCCGCATCGAGCGGCTGGGTCCAGAGCTGCTGATAGGAATCGAGCAGGTTGGCGGCGATGTCGCGCGGCTCCTGCCCGGCCTTCGGCTTTCGCGGTCGGCGGCTCGACCTTGCGCGGCACCGGCGAGATGTCGTAGATCATGTTGGTCAGCGCGGCACCCGCGCCGCCGTCGATGCAGGCATGATGCATCTTGGAATAAAGCCCGATCTCGTTGTCCTTCATGCCCTCGAAGACATAGAACTCCCAGAGCGGACGCGCGCGGTTCAGCAGCTTGGCATGCATCCAGCCGACGATGCGCTCCAGCGTGGCGCGGTCGCGCGGCGCCGGCAGGCTGGCGCGGAAGATGTGGCGGTCGATGTCGAACTGGTCGTCCTCGACCCAGGAGGGATGGTCGATGTCGAGCGGCGCCTTCTCCAGCCGCGCCTTCAGGATCGGCGCGATATGCAGGCGCGAGGCGATCATCGCCTTGAAGTCTTCGAAGAAGTCGCCCTTGTAGCCGTCGGGCAGGCGGAAGATCGCCATGCTGCCGACATGCATCGGCATTTCCGGCGTCTCCAGATACAGAAACGATGCGTCCAGCGAGGACAGTTTCTTGCCGTCACCCATGCTTTCCTCCCGAAGAAATCACGCGGGGCGGGTATTCCCGCTTCTCGGCGCTTGTGGTTCTGCGCATGATCTTCCCGGAAGACCGTCACACCCCCGCGATCCAGGCAGGGCTGGCCTTCCGGATCATGCGCCGGCCGATTGTGCCTGTTCCGGGGCCGCATAGGCAATGGCAAAAGGCCCTGACCGATCAAACGGATGGAATTCGCCTTCCCTTTGCGCCAGCCGGTCGGCGATCGCCCACAGCGCCGCCGGATTGACGCCGATCCCGACATGGCTGGCGAAATACACCTCGATATTCTCGGCGGTATCGGAAGGACGCAGCAGGCAGGTCCGCCAGTTCACGATGCCGTCGCTCTTCGAGTAGATCGAGGTCGCGGGAACCGGCAGGTCGCCGGCGATCGCCTGCACCAGCTCGGGATTGTCGCCGACGGTTTCGCCGGACAGCGCCTCATAGAGCCGCGTCGCATTGGTCGCCCTGACGTCATTGGCAAACGGGCTGCCAAGCGTGACGACATAGCGCACCATCTCGGGCGCCTGGAGCGCGAGGTCCCGGGCATAGACGCCGCCGAGGCTCCAGCCGACGATCGACACCTTGCGGCCGGTTTCACGATGGATGCCGGTGAGCCGGTCGAGCAGCGCTGCGCGCATCTTGGCGATACCGCCGACGTTGCGGCCCATGCGCCAGGCATGGGCGTTGTAGCCGAGCTCGGCGAGATAGCGGCGCAGCGGCGCCATCGACAGGTCACTCGCCAGAAAACCCGGCAGCGCCAGCACCGGATGGCCGTCACCGCGCGGCGCGCGCATCAGGAGCGGCGACAGCAACAGGCTGGCGTTGAATTCGAGGATTCCCCGCGCTTCGGCAAGCAACAGGCCGAGCCCCGGCGGACGCAGCCGCGGTAAAGCCTCCGCTTCGCTCGGGCGAGCGCTCATTTACTTCTTCTTGTCACCGCCGAGCGAGCCGAGCCCGGTCATGGTGACGAACATGTCCTGCATCCGCTCGGCGATTTTGGGATCGAAACTGAACCAGCTCTGGATCAGCGCCTCCGGCGATATCTTGTCGATATTGGACATCATCTGCTGCTGCAGCTTGTCCATGACCGCCGTCTGCATCGGCCCTACGTCGGGAAATCCGAAGAATTGCCGGGCTTCGAGGGGCGTGCAGTCGATCTCGATATTTACCTTCATTTCCGCTCCTGACCGCGCTTTTGACAGGTGGGTGCAGTATCGACACGACCGCCGCCGCCGCGCAAGCGAGCAGATGCCTTGCCGCATGGCCGCCGACTATCAATTCGAAGCATGGTCAACCAATCCGGCTCGGCTTTTGCATAGAATTGGCTTGCGGGGCGGCCGGGCCCCGGCAACATTATTCCGGCCAGATCGTCGACTATCCGAGGGCGGCACAGGCAGCGGAGCGTCAACCCCATGTCCCTATGTCAGACGCTTTTTGCGGCGGCCACCATCTCGCTGGCCGCGTCTTGCGGCGTCCCCGGCGTCCAGCCAGACGCTACGCTACGCCAACCAGGGCGAGCTCAAATCGCTCGATCCCTATACGCTGAACGAATCCACCACCCACGCCCATCTCGGCCAGGTCTATGAAGGCCTGATCGCGCGGGACAAGGACCTGAAGATCGTTCCGGCGCTGGCGGAAAGCTGGGAGACACCGGAGCCGACGCGCTGGCGTTTCCATTTGCGCAAGGACGTCAAATTCCACAACGGCGATCCCTTCACGGCCGATGACGTGGTGTTTTCGGCGGACCGCGTTCGCGCCCAGGGCTCCAACCTGCAAGCCTATGTCGGCGCCGACGTGAAGGTCGTCAAGGTCGACGACTACACGGTGGACTTCGTCCTGACCAAGCCGAATCCCATCCTGCATGCGCTTTGGAATACCTGGTACATCATGGACAAGAAGTGGTGCGAGGAGAACAACGCCACCGCGCCGACGCCGGTGGCCGCGACCACACCGTCCTATGCTTCGCTGCATGAAAACGGCACCGGACCCTTCACCATCGAGAGCCATCAGCCCGGTGTGAAGACCGTGTTCAAGGCCAATCCGAACTGGTGGCGCAAGCCGGAGCATAATCTGAAGGAAATCGTCTTCACGCCGATCGGCAATGAAGCGACCCGGGTGGCGGCGCTGTTGTCGGGCGAGGTCGACATCATCGAGCCGGTGCCGCTGCAGGACATCGCACGCGTCAATGCCAGCCCCAATGCGCAGGTGCTTTCCGGTCCGGAAGTCAGAACCATCTTCCTCGGCATGGATCAGGTGCGCGACGAACTGCTCTATTCCAACATCAAGGGCAAGAATCCCGTTCAAGGATATCCGCGTGCGCGAGGCCTTCTACAAGGCGATCGACGTCGATGCGATCAAGAGCCGCGTGATGCGCGGCATGTCGACGCCGTCGGCGCTGATGGTTGCGCCGGAAGTGTACCCGCTGTCGAAGGATTTTGTCCGGCCGAAAGCCGATCCCGAGGCGGCCAAGAAGCTGCTGACGGAAGCCGGCTATCCCGACGGCTTCCAGGTCACCATGGACTGTCCGAATGATCGCTATGTCAACGACGCGGCGATCTGCCAGGCCGTGGTCGGCATGCTCGCGCGCATCGGCGTCAAGGTGGATCTCTTGGCGCAGCCGAAAGCGCTGTACTTCGCAAAAATACTGAAGCCTGGCGGCTACAAGACCTCATTCTACCTGCTCGGCTGGACGCCCGGCACGCTCGATTCCCATAACACGATGCACGACATCATGGGTTGCCGCGACGATCCAACGGACCCCACACGCGGCGAGGCCAATGTTTCCGGCTATTGCAACAAGGAGTTCGACAGGCTGACGGACGCGGTGTTGCAGGAGAGCGATACGGCCAAGCGCGACCTCTTGATCAAGCAGGCCTTCGAGATCGCGATCAAGGACTACGGCTACATCCCGCTGCATCAGCAGGCGCTGGCCTGGGGCATCTCCAGGAAGCTCAAGATAGTGCAGCGCGCTGACAACCAGGTGCAGCCATACTGGATGGTCAAGCAGGAGGAGTGAGCGAGCGCGCAACGAGATAGGTTGAACCGGAACGGCAACGGACGAAGTGATCGAGTGATCACTGCACACGTCATCTCTTGTCGCTCCGTCGGTTTTCAATTTCGCCCGATTATCGTTGCCGTCCTCTGTTGGCTGTATTCGTGATGCGATAGGACACGAAGGTCGTCTGTTTCAGGCGACGTATCGTGATCATCAACTCACTTATGCAACCAACGGAGATTATCGTGACCAAACCGAGCATTGTTTTCGCGCATGGTCTCTGGGCTGATGGATCATGCTTCGGCAAGCTGATCCCGACGCTCCAAGCCGAGGGCCATGAAGTGATGGCGAGTCAGCATGGCCTCGATTCGCTCGCGACTGACGTCGCCGCCGTGAAGATGTGTCTTGCCCGTGTCCGTAGCCCGGCGATCCTCGTCGGCCACTCCTATGGCGGCACACTGATCACGCACGCCGGAACCGATGCGCGGGTGGCCGGGCTCGTCTATATCGCGGCGCTTGCGCCGGACGCCGACGAGACATCTCAGAGCCTGCTTGACAAGTTTCCGACCACTCCGGTGTTCGGGCATATCGAGGTGACGGACGGGCGCGTCTGGCTCAAACAGAGCGGCGTCACGCATTTCGCGGGAGACCTGCCCGACGTGGAGCAGAAGCTGGTGTATGCGACGCAGGGGGCGCCGGTGGCAGACCTTTTCAACCAAAAGGTCGAGGGCACGGCGTGGAAGTCCAAGCCGAGCTGGTATGTCCTCGCCACCCAGGACCAGACGGTTCACCCGGATCTGCAACACTTTGTCTCGAAACGCATGAAAGCCGCCACGACCGAAGTCACGGCGTCCCACGTCCCCATGTTGTCGAAGCCGGATGTGGTACTCGATGTCATCCGCAAGGCCGCGAGCGCAGTCTCGGCGCCCTAAAGCGCGATGAGTTCAGAATAAATCGTCATCGCGCTTTAGCTCTTTGTTTGGGCATGATCTTTTCGGAAAACTGCTTCACACTTTTCCGGATCATGCCCTAACCGAACCGCTCCAGCGCGAACGGCGCGGGATCGGCGAACGGCGTCTCGCCGGTCATCATCTCCGCGAGCAGGCGCCCGCTCACCGGCCCCAGCGTCAGCCCATGATGCTGGTGGCCGAAATCGAACCACAGTCCCGGATGGCGCGGCGCCCTGCCGATTACCGGCAGCATGTCCGGCAGGCAGGGACGCGCGCCCTTCCACGGCTTGGCATCGACGGGCTCGCCGAGCGGAAACAGCGCATGCGCCTTCGGCAGCGCGCGCTCGATCTGGATGGGGGTCGCGGGCGCATCGCGCCTTGCGAACTCCACAGCCGTGGTCAGGCGGATGCCCCGGCTCATCGGCGCCAGCACAAAACCCTGATCGGCATCGAGCACGGGGTGATGCAACACGGCATTGCCGCGCGCCGAGAGATGCAGATGATAGCCGCGCTTCACGGCGAACGGCATCGAATAGCCGAGCGGGCCGAAGACGAGATCGGACCAGGGCCCGAGCGCCACCACGGCCTCGCGGGCCGTGACCGATCCCCCCGTCATCGCCACGCGCCAGCGTCCGTCGCTATCCTGCTGCAGCGTCCTGGCATCGCCGGCGACAAAGCGCCCGCCCTTGCGCCTGAACAGCGCGGCATAGGCCTTGGCGAGGCCGCCGGGATCGACGACGAAGCCGGGCTGGTTGAACTGGATCGCGCCGGCGAAATCGCCGGTGAGATTGGGCTCGCGCTGCGCGATCGCTCGGGCATCGAGCATCTCGGCTTCGACGCCATGCTGCTTCGCCCGCTCCAATTCGCCGACCGCCTTCGCCAGCGTCTGCTTCGAACGAAACAGCTTGATCCAGCCGTCCTTGCGCAGCAAATGCGGCACGCCAGCCTCTGTTATCAGCGCCTCGTGCTCGATCAAACTGCGGCGGATCAGCGGCAGCATCGCCATCGCCCCGCTCAGCGCCCGGTCGGGCCGCGAGGCAATATAGTAGCGCACGAGCCACGGCAGGAAGGAAGGCAGGTCCGAAAGGCTGTAACGCACCTGCGGGGCCCGGTTCGAGGCGTAGCGCAGGATGTCCGCGAGGTTGCGTGGAAACATGTAGGGGAAGACCGAGGCGCTTTCGATGATCCCGGCATTGCCGTGGCTCGTCTCCTCGCCCGCAAGCTCATGCCGGTCGACCAGGATGACGTTGCGTCCGCGCCTTTGCAGGTGCAGCGCAGCGCCGACGCCGACCATGCCGGCGCCCAGCACGAGCACGTCGGCCTTCAGTTCCCCCACCCCGACACTCCCAAAGTTGAATGTGACGCGCGCGCGTTAGCCGCCTAGACTGAAACTAGCTGTTGCAGCTTGCCCGCGCAAACCCGCCCCATGTCCGGGGCAAAACGCTTGCGCGGCGGCCAAACTCTGGCAACATGGTTCCATCATACCCACGGCGACATTGCGGAAATGCAGGCGTCTACAGCGGAGAGCGTAAAGAAATGTCGGTTCGTCACACCTTGTTGGCAGCGAGCGTCTCGATCGTCATGTTCGCGATGTCGCCGGCATCAAGTCAGACCCTGCGTTACGCGAACCAGGGAGACCTCAAATCGCTCGATCCCTATACGCTGCGGGAAACCACCACGATCGCCCACCACGGGCACATCTATGAGGGGCTGGTTGCGCGCGACAAGGACCTGAAGATCGTCCCGGCACTGGCCGAGAGCTGGGAAACGCCGGAGCCGACCCGCTGGCGCTTTCATCTCCGCCACAACGTCAAATTCCACAATGGCGACCCCTTCACCGCCGACGACGTGGTCTTCTCCGCCCAGCGCGTGCGGGCCCAGGGCTCCAACTTCATCGCCGCCGTTCCCGCCGACGCGAAATTCGTCAAGGTCGACGACTACACCGTCGATGTCACGCTGGACTCGCCCAACCCCATCCTGATCTCGCAGTGGGACGGCTGGTACATCATGGACAAGAAGTGGTGCGAGGAGAACAACG
>CAWHQY010000034.1:0-521133 GCA_963831505.1 uncultured Alphaproteobacteria bacterium
TGCCCTCGTTAGCCGGCGACCCGTCATTCCGACAAAGAGAAAGCCTTCAAGCAGGTTGGACGGCACGTTTGTAGTTGGCGGTCGACAACGCGGGACGTCGTCGGAAAAACACGAAGATGCAGACGTGGGGTGGCCGGTCGCTCCACGTTTAGCCGGTCGTCACGACCGATGGCTGACGCTCGCCAGACGTTTTTCCGCCTTTCCAACGACAATTCGATTCGACGATTTTCAATCGCCAGCGCGACGGGGCCGGAGGAGACCGGCCGACTTGTCGGCGCTTACGGGCAAAACATTGCATGCCCTTGGGCTCAAGATCGCAGGGACCGCTTGGCCGAGCTGGTTGCCGCGAAGGTGTTCGAAATCGGTCAACCCGGCCTTCGATGGCATTGTTGTCGACGAGCGGCCGTTGGCGAAACACGCTTTTGTCGAAGGCGAAATCCCGTCTTCCGACCGTAGCTCAAACGGTGGGTTTTGGTCTTGGAAGGTCGAAAATGCTCTATCTTTCAATGGGAGTTGACTCCCTCCCTCTCCGCCATCCGTCGCGTGTCCAGCCCGGAGACATGGGTAACGGAACGTACCCGAGAAGCGTACCCATGACATGGGTAACCGTTCCGCGTCTTCGCCTCAGGTTCACATATCAAACAGCCAATCGATGTCATCGTGCGCAATTGCGCACAGCAGCGGACGATCCAGTATTCCAGAGACGGCTGTGCTTGATCTCGACGCCTCCGGAATACTGGATGCCCCGCATGCACGGGGCATGACAGCGGAGGGACATGACTGACGTTCCCGCGGCACGTTTTGCGCCCGAGTGATGCGTCAGTTTTGTCCCTCGGAGAAAAGAGGGCACAGGGAATGCCGGGTGCAGGCCGCACCCATGGCCCGCCTGCAACAAAAAAAGCAGGCGGCAGTCACCACAGGTTCAGCCAATCCACCGGTGAATTCAATCGGTCGTCGCAACACTCCAGATAGGGAGGTTGTGATGAGCATTCGAAAGAAGCGATCAGCGATGCGGTCCAATATCGCATCGCCGAGGGTGGGATCGGCAATGACGTCGTGCCATTGCGACACGGGGACCTGACTTGTGATCAACAAGGATCCCTTGTCGTAGCGATCATCGACGATCTCAAGCAGATCACGACGCTGGTCGGCGGTGAGCGGTTCGGGTCCCCAGTCGTCGAGGATGAGGAGATTGACGCGCTCGAGCGCGGCGATCAGGCGCGCAAGACGGCCTTCGCCGCGCGCCTGGGCGAGATCGGCGAACAGGCGGGATGCTCGCTTGTAGAGGACGGAGAAGCCGTCGCGGCAGGCCTTGTTGCCGAGCGCACAGGCAAGCCAGGACTTGCCGGTGCCGGTTGGGCCGACGATGACCAGGTGGTTGGCAGTCACGGATCCATTGGCAGGTGGCGAGGGTCTGGAAGAGCGAACGATCGAGACCGCGAGCGGTGCGATAGTCGACGTTCTCGATGGCGGCGGCTTGACGGAGCTTGGCAGCTGGTCAAGCGGCGCGTGAGGCGGCGGTTGTCGCGGGCGGTGACCTCGCGATCGACGAGGAGGCCGAGCCAATCGGCGTGCGGCATCTCGGCCGCCTCGGGATTGTTCTGCAGTTCGACGAGGGTATCGGCCATGGCGGCGAGGCCGAGGAGCGCGCAAGCGATCGACGGTGGGGTGAATGAGCATGCTGATCTCTCCTGATCAATTGTAGTAGCTGCGGCCACGGATGTTGGAGTGGAAGAGGATGGGCGCCTCCTCGGCGGGCGGAGCGGTTCTGTCGGTGCCGTTCTTCAGGATGGCGGCGACCGATTTGTAGGAACGGGCGTTGAGCAGAAGGGCACGGGCGCAAGCGGCGTCGACGCGCTCTGGCCATAGCGCTTGACCAGCCCGAGAATGCCGATGGCGGAGCGGAAGCCCTGTTCGGATGCGGCCGCGACCGCAGGATGACGTCGATCAGAGTGTCGGCGTCGGGGCCGACCTTGGCGGCTTCGGAACGAATGCGCTCATGGGTCCAGTCACGATAGCGGCGATGCGAGCTCGGCATATGCTCGGAAATGGTCGTCGGACGATGCGGCAGGGTGCTGCGCAGATGCGATGCCACCCGCTTGCCGCGCAGGAAAATCTCGACGGTCTTTTGGGTGATCCGCGCCTCGACCTCCTGATGCACGAGGTTGTGGGGGACGCTGTAGTAATGCTTGGCGATCTCGACGTGATAATCGAGATTGACCCGGCAGCGCTTCCACTCGGCATACTCGTACGGCTCATCCGGCAAAGGGGTGAGCGCCGGACGATCGAGCTCCTCGAACAGTTCGCGCCGACTTCGTCCCCAGCTGCGCAGAGGTCGATCGTTCAGCTCGACGAGAAGCGCGTGGATCGCCTCGTTGAGGGCGGCGAGCGAGAAGAAGCGGCGGTTGCGCAGGCGCGCCAGAATCCATCGCCCGACGATTTGGACCCCGACTTCGACCTTGGCTTTGTCGCGCGGCCGATACGGCCGCGCTGGAACGATGGCGGTGCGGTAATGGCGGGCGAGATCGGCATAGGTCCGGTTGACCATCGGCTCGTGAAAGCAGGCCCGGGTGATGCCCGCCTTCAGATTGTCGCTCACCGTCTGCCGCGCCACGCCGCCAAAATAGGCAAAGGCCCGAACGTGCGACGCGATCCAGTCCGGCAGGCTCTGGCTGAGGCTGGCCTCGGCGTAGGTGTAGTTCGAGGCGCCGAGCACGGCGACGAAGATCTGCGCGCTGAGCACCTCACCGGTGAGCCCGTCAACCACCTCCATGGTGTGGCCGGAATAGTCGACGAACAGCTTCTCGCCGGCGACATGAACCTGGCGCAGGGTCGGCTTGAGGCGGCCAGCCCATTCCTTGTACCGTTCGCAGAACCACGAATAGCTGAAGCTGTCGGAGTTGGCGTCGCAATACTCCTCCCACAACAGCATCAGCGTGACGTTCAGGCGCCGCAGCTCGCGATGCACGAGCGCCCAGTCCGGCTGCGGACGCTCGTCGCTGGGCAGATCGGAAGGCGGCGGATACAGGCGGTTCTCGAGCCGGACATCGTCATCCAGCTCCGGCGGCAACGGCCAGGTCAGGCCGGCGCGGCGGGTTCGGTTGAGGTACTTGCTGACCGTGCCTTGGGCCAGGCCGAGGCTGCGGGCAACGGCGCGTTGCGACATACGGGCACGGCTGGGATCGCTGGGACGACCGCCTGTTGCGGGGCGTGCTGAACAGGAACTGTTTTGGCGGGGGATTGCCGCGGGGTTGAACAGCGAAGATGCTGCGCTCAAGGCTGGAGTGTCGGAGGCTGTCGGACCCAGATTGTTCCGAAAGGCAGGCGGCATTCCACCAGCGATGTTCAGATCTTCGGCAAAACCGCTCTCTGGGCGGTACCTCTCGTTGGCGGAGCGCGAAGAGATCGCGCTTCTCAATGCGCAGGGTCATTCCATACGGGAGATTGGGCGTCGCCTCGGGCGGGTTGGCTCGACAATCTCCCGTGAGCTCGATCGCAATGCAGCCACCCACGGCGGCGGAATGGCTTATCGGGCGACGACAGCTCAGTGGCACGCAGATCGATCGGCCCGCCGCCCCAAGCCGACCAAGCTTGCGCTCAACCCCGCCTTGCGCACTTATGTGGAGGAACGACTTGCCGGTGTCGTCGCGCCGCCCAGCGGCTCTCGCGCTCGTGGTCGCGCCATCAGGCGGAAAGACCGTCGGCCGGGCCTGTGCAAGGATCGGCGATGGACGAAAGCCTGGAGCCCCGAGCAGATTGCCCGGCGCTTGCCGATCGACTTCCCGGATGACGAGACGATGCGCATCAGCCACGAAGCCATTTATCAAGCGCTCTTTGTTCAGGGCCGTGGAGCGCTGGGTCGCGAGCTGACGGCCTGCTTGCGAACAGGACGTGCGTTACGAATGCCCAGGGCGCGCGCGAGCAAGCGAAGCAAAGGCTTTGTATCGCCAGAGATCATGATCAGCGAGCGTCCGGCTGAAGTCGCAGATCGAGCAGTACCGGGACATTGGGAAGGAGATCTGATTGTCGGTTCCGGCAGCTCGGCAATCGGCACGCTGGTCGAACGCACCACGCGCTTCACGATGCTCCTGCATCTTCCCCGGTTGAAGGGGCCCAGCGAAGGTCCATGTGCCAAGAACGGGCCTGCGCTCTCGGGACACGGAGCTGAAGCTGTGCGCGATGCGATCACACGCACCATCATCACCTTGCCCGAAGAATTGCGTCGTTCGCTAACCTGGGATCAGGGGACCGAAATGGCTCAGCACAGTCGTCTCAAGATCGATGCGGGACTCCAGGTCTACTTCTGCGATCCAAGAAGCCCCTGGCAGCGCGGCACGAACGAGAACACCAACGGGCTGCTCCGACAATACTTCCCGAAGGGCACAGATCTGAGCATCTACGACGCTGATGAGATATCCGCAGTGGCAGCAGCTCTCAATGCCAGACCGAGAAAGACACTGGGATGGAAAACCCCAGCGGAGGCGCTTGACGAGTTGCTGGCACGAGTGAAAAAACCTGGTGTTGCGACGACAGTTTGAGCCCGCCCCCGGCATTCCCTGCGCAATGGTTTTACGGCTTATACGCGTTCTCCCCGGTGTACCGGGCTTGTTAGCCACCGTCGCCCTGGAATCATCACCCAGGACTTGATCCCAGCGTCGGGAGATCGGGACCGCGCGATTTCGCCGTACGCGCTGGCATGCTCGTCTCGCACACCGCCGCGTCCATCGCATCCCGCTTCCAACGTCCGTGACGATCGCGAAGCGCCCCTCCTGTGGAAGCGGGACAAGCGGAGAATACGGTTGATTCGGCCTTCTGAAAAAGCGAAATATTTTCAAGGGCGGGTCTTGAACGTCAAAAACCGATTGATTTGGCTTGGGAAATTAGCTTTTGCGCGACGGAATTCCCCGGCCGAAGCTTCCTGGTCGCCGAGGTCGTGGCCCAATCACGGGCTTTTTATCCCTTCGTTACCGGCCGCAGGACTTCAAAGTTGGATCGATGTCCCTACATCGAATTGGGATGATGATAATCATCTTATCGCGGCCTCTAACTGCGGACTCCTTCTTCCAGCTAACGTTTGGAGCGAATATGGGCGACATTATTCGATTTGTCCCAAAGTCCGAGCGCGAGCGAGCCCGCCTGATTCGGGAGGCCCGCGCGATCTACGACAGCATCTTCCCGCCGGCTGATCCGGTCAGTGAAAAGCAGAGCAACGCACCGGTAGGTCAGACGGTTGGCGGCGCCGATGCCCATCGTAACGGCGGGGTTCTGCTGTCGTGATCAAGATCATCGCCGTGCTCTGCAGTCTCTCTTCTCCCACAAATTGCCACGAGCAGACCGTCACCACCTCGGACTTCGCCGAGGTCTCCGTGCAATCCTGCCTGATGGGCGCGCCGCAACTCGCGGAGTGGATGAAGCAGCATCCGATAGAACGCCTGGCGGCATGGCGCTGCGTGATCGGCAAACAGGACGGCAGGCGGGTTTAGGGGGCAGGCAGCGTTCTCCGAGAGCCCGTAGACCCTTGATCGCAGAAACCCGCCTTCCGACGAAGGTGGATGGCGAAGGAGAGGTCAAACGTCGCTACCTCTGGATCAGGATCGGCGCTGCGAGATGATGCTTCGTTCGGCCTAAGCGGTCAGCTGCCGCGGGTTGCATAATCGACAGGTTGGCACACCATCGTTGTCGATCTCGATCTGGAAAGTTTCGGACAAGCCCGCCTTTCCAGACGGCGTTAGCTGGAGTGCACGGCTGTCCGGCGCACATTTGAGCCACCCGAGCTCCAATAGGCGATCTAGAATCCGAGCTCCGACGAGTCCCTTGAGGTGATAACGACGCTCGCTCCAGTCGAGACAAGGCTGGCAGAAAATCCGCCGAGTTCCCGGCCTCAGATCAGCACCGAACGCGGAAAGGAAACGCGTGCCCGAAGACGTGACCTCACCGCCTTCATCGGTGAGTACGATGTGCCCCATGGCTACAAGTGCATCGGTGACGGCAACTCCTACCCGGCCAGCCAGGTGATCGTAACAACTTCGGGCAAAACGGAGCGCGTCGTCGTTTGCTGACCGCGGCTGACGGCGGGGCGGCACCTCTATGGCGGCGACGACCTTGATGCTCTCCAGCATTGTCGCGACCAGCGGGGAGGCTATCCGATAATAGCTGAAGCGGCGCTTGTGAATGACGGTCAAAAGCCGCGCGGCAACCAGCTTGCTCAGGTGGCCGCTCGCCGTCGAGCGCGAGACATTGGCGCAGTAAGCAAGCTCAGTGGCCGTCAGCGACTGGCCGCCCATAAGGGCGTTGAGCATCGTCGCTCGCGCAGTGTCACCCACGAGAGCGGCCACTTCCACCAGATTTGCCGACGCGACCATCCCTAACCTTATCGCTGATACCGGAAGCATATCAATCGAAGACAGTTCGGCACGGGCCAAACTGTTCGCGCGAGACAATTGCGAGTCTCGCAGCAAGAATCCAGAGCCCGGCGCGGAAGCCTGAGCAGGGGATATCATCCTCCAGGAACTAGAAAGTCATGTTGATCCACGCCCTTCATTTCGAGCAAGCAAGGATCATTGCTGCCGTGGTTTGCAGCCTGATCGTCGCCGGCCTCCTGAAGGGCATAATCGGGGTCGGCATGCCGGTCGTCGCGCTGCCGCTGCTGTCGCTGTTCATCGACATCAAGTCAGCGGCCATGCTACTGAGCATGCCCTTGATCTTCAGCAACGTGCCGCAGGCGCTGGAGGGCGGAAGGACTGGACGATGCCTCATGCAATTGATGCCGGTGTTTTTCGGCATGATTCCCGGCCTCTTCCTTGGAGTTCGAGTCCTGCTGGCGCTCGATGCGAACGTTGCAAAGATCATCGCGGGCCTCGTGCTTGTGGGTGTCGGCAGTGTCGCGCTGCTCGCGCCGAAGCTGCAGCTTCAGTCTCGCGCGGTTTTGCCAACCGGCATCACATTCGGATTTTTCGGCGGAATTCTGGGAGGCGTCGCGGCGATGTCGGGGCCGCTTGTTTTCATCTTTCTGCTTGCAAAGGGACTGAGCGGAAAGGCGTTCACAAAGGAAGCATCGCTGTATCTCGTCGTTTCCTCCGGCTTGCTGGCAATTCTTCTGACGGCCAGCGGCCAGTTCAATTGGCTTGACGTTTTGGTTTCGACGGCTGCGATGTTGCCAGTTGTGCTTGGCATGCACCTCGGACAACACATGCGCGATAAGATTGCTCCCGAGACATTCAAGAAGCTGGTGTTGATCGCGGTCATTGCCGCGGGCGCCGATTTGCTGCGACATGGTTTCTTCAGGTGATCGGCTTGCCGGTGCGGGTGCGGCAGGCGCTTCGTCGAGCCCCGCTATTTCTCGATCAGGATCGGCGCCGCGATATCGACGCGATCGTTGGCCGCGATGTCGATGCCGAGGGCCAGCGACCATTTGCCCGCCGTTGCCGCCGGCATTCGCACGCGCCATTTGTCGCTGGAAATCCGCTCGGCCTTCGCGGTCACCGGAGCGATCCCCCGCTCGGGATCGGATAGCGTAACCGACAGGCCTTCCACGGCGAGCGGCTGTTCATTGGCATCCTCGAGCTCGACAAGGACGTCGATCGGGCCTTCGCGTCCGGGCGAGACCGTCACGTTCGCCATCACCCGCGTTCCGCAGAGATGAGTGAAGAAATCGCCCGGCGATGGCTGAGGCGCGGGAGGCGCCGGCGCGACGGCTTCGGTGGAGGCGATGATCATCCGGGGCCCCTTGGCGCCAATGCTTCCGACATCGAACGTCACGTCGATCTTGCCGGCCTTCTCGAACATCAGCGCGGCGCGAACGTGCTCGCCTTCGCTCAAAGGCGCACCAAGGCCGATAAACATCAGATGATTGCCGCCAGGCGCGAATGTCACGCTGGCTCCGGCGGGAATGACGAGGCCGCCATCGAGCGGACGCATCATCATGATGCCGTTGAGCGTCGTCATCTCGTGGATCTCGACCTTGGCAGCCGCGGGCGTGGCGGCCGAAATCAATCTATCGGCGGCGGCGCCCTGGTTTTCGATGGTGAGATAGGCGCCCGCCACCTGCGCGCCCTTTGGCGTCGCGCGGCTCCAGGCCTGCTTGATGACGATGTCGTCACCAGCCGCCGCCGGCGTCGCGGCGCAGGCGAGGATAAGAGCGCCGAGTGCGAGGAGAAGTCCGCGCATGTTGTTGTTCGCGATGATCATGATGTCTCCCCGGGTTGCTGTAAGTAAATCATCGCACAATCGCGCGCGTCGTTTGTTGCGATAGCGCAAAGGCAACGGAAAATGCGGTCGCGGCCGATATTCAGGCCCCGCGCGCCGAGCAGAGGGGGCGGCCGTACAAAAGGGCGAAGCCGATGAAGGCGGCCGTCCAGCCGATGCCGGCGGCCACGAGCAGGACGTGCATGTGGGCGGTGTCGATCGAAGCGCAGACGCGCATCACGGCCGCCGCGACGACGGCGGCGTAAATGCACTGGGTGCCGATCGAAGCCTTCAACGCCTGTCCGGTGTGACCGAGTGTTGCGCGTGTCATCACCGCAAGGGTCATCGAGCCGATGGCGCCGCCGGTCCAGGCGTGTATCCCGGCGCTCGCCGGCAGGACGCCGAAAGCGGCAAGGCCCGAGAGAACATAGCCGAGCGGGACGAACGCGTAGGCCAGATGAAGGATGAGGACCAGGCGATCGCTGGCCGTGCGATAGCCTGCCCAGCGCGCGAGGCGGATGACGTGAAGGCCGCCCGCAATCATCAGCATGGCGCCTGTGATTTTCGACGCCGGAGCCACGGTCCACGCCGCCAGCGAAAGCACGCTCAGCGCGATGATGACCGCGTCGAGCCGCCCGAACGGCGAGGGCATGCGGCCAGGCTGCTGCCGCGCCAGCCAGTTCCGGGTGAAGCTCGGAACGATGCGCCCTCCGATGAGCGAAACGAGGGTGATCACCAGCGCAATCGCAAAGCGCGTCGAATAATCGGCGAGGCCACTGACATGCGCCTCGATATGGAACGCGACATTGCCGGCCCCAATCAACGAGACGAGCGCGACGACCGGCAGGTTGCTCCACTTTCGTCCCACAAGGATCTCGCGCGCCGCCGCACCCGCAAGCAAGGCGAGAAATGCAGCATCGATCGCACCGGCAGCCGCCCATCCGATCGACCCCGACAGGAAGACCGCGATCCGCCCGGCCAGCCAGGTCGAGACCAGCACCGCGAGAGGCGCGCCCTGCAGGGGTAGGCGGCCGGTCCAGTTCGGAATGGCCGTGAGCAGAAAGCCGCCGAGGATCGCCGCGACATAGCCGAACAGCATTTCGTGGACGTGCCAGTCGCGCGGCGCAAAGGCCGTGGGAAGCTCAAGGTCGCCCGCAAACACGGCAAGCCATAGCGGGATCATCGCGCCGGCATAGATCGAGCCGAGCAGAAAGAATGGCCGGAAGCCGTAGGACAGGATCGCCGGTCCCTGATAGGCGCGAAGACGCGGGATCGACATGCGCATTTCCTTCCCGGCAGCATGATCTACCGCCTTCCCGGATTGATGATCCGTTAACTAGCGCCCGATCGCCCGGGTCGATTTGAGCTGGCGCAATGTTTCCGGCGAATCTCCGTGGTTCTGTGATCGCAATGGAGTTGCTGCGGAGAGAGAAAATGCCGGCAATTGACCGTTCGGTCGTGGCCGATATCCCGTTGTTCTCCGGGCTGGCGCCCGGAGAGCTCGACGAGATTTTGGGCGAGGCGCGTTCCATCAGATACGCAAAGGACACCGCCGTGTTCGAGCAGGGTGCCGACGCGGACTCATTCTTCGTGCTGTTGCATGGCCATTTGCGCGTCGAAAAGACCACGCCGCACGGCCATCAGATCGTGGTGCGCTACGTCTCGCCGGGCGAGATTTTCGGCGTCGCGCAGGCGCTGGCCCTCCAGCAATACCCCGCAACCGCCGTCGCGGCGGTCGAAAGCGTTGCGCTGTGCTGGCCGTCGGCGGCGTGGCCGCGGTTGATCGCGAAGTTCCCGACATTGGCGGCGTCTGCGCTGCAGACCGTCGGCCGCCGCCTGCAGGACACCCAGACGCGGGTGCTGGAAATGTCCAGCGAACAGGTCGAGCAGCGGATCGCGCATGTATTGTTGCGTCTGGCCAAGCAGGCCGGGCGAAAGACCGCAGCCGGTGTCGAGATCGACTTTCCGATCAGCCGGCAGGACGTCGCCGAAATGACCGGCACGACGCTGCATACGGTCAGCCGCATCCTCAGCGCATGGGAGCAGCGCGGGCTCGTCGAAGGCGGACGCCAGAGGATCGTGTTGCGCAATCCTCACGCCCTGTTCGAGCTTGCCGAGGGCCAGTCGCGGCCCGTTTCCGCCGGTCCCCAAGTCTGAGCCGGTTGCGTCTGAGCCGGTTGCGTCTGAGCCGATTGCGCGTTCTCGCGCAGCCGTTCCAGAAACTTGCCGAGGTCGATCCCGTGCTCGCTACAGGCCTCGTCGACCGAGTGGAAGGTCGCGATCGGGCAGCCGACACAGTGCATGCCGAAATCGACGAAGACGCGGATGGTCGAAGGCCATCGTCGCATGACGGTGTCGACGGTCATCTCGGTGGCCGGAAGCGCGATCTTTTTCATGGTCCCAGTCTGCGCGCCCGGCGTCACCGTTCGTTGTGCTGACGCAAACAATGCGGCGATTTCGGCGTCCGCAGGTTTTCGATCGGCTGGTTGCTTTGGATCAAAGAACGATTGCGCGATTCGAAGCACACACGTGAGGTCGAATTCAAGGAGAGATGTGATGATCACCCGAAGGACCGCATTGATGGGCGCCGCGATCGTCGCCTTGCTGGCGACGGCTCCCGCGTTGGCCGACGATCTCAAGCTACCCCGTCAGCACGTCAACCTCGTTGCGCCGCCTTTCGTGCATCCGCATGAGCAGGCGACCAAGGAAGGACCGAAGATCGTCGAATTCAAGCTGACGGTGCAGGAGAAGGAAGTCGTCATCGACGACGCCGGTACCAAGATGTGGGCCATGACCTATAACGGCTCGATGCCGGGGCCGATGATGGTGCTGCACGAGGGCGACTACATGGAGCTGACGCTGGTCAATCCCGATACCAACGCCATGCCCCACAACATTGATTTGCATTCGGCGACGGGAGGCCTGGGCGGTGGCGCGCTGACCAAGGTCAATCCGGGCGAGCAGGCGGTGCTGCGCTGGAAGGCGACGCGTCCTGGCGTGTTCATCTATCACTGCGCGCCGGAAGGCATGATCCCCTGGCACGTGGTGTCGGGCATGCACGGGACCGTGATGGTGCTGCCGCGCGACGGCCTGAAGGACGGTGACGGCAAGCCGCTGCACTATGACAAGATCTTCTACATCGGCGAGAACGATCTCTACGTGCCGAAGGACGAGAACGGCAAATACAAGACCTACGAGACGCTGGGCGAATCCTACGCGGACACGACCGAGGTCATGCGCAAGCTCATTCCAACCCACGTCGTCTTCGAGGGCCGGGCCGGCGCACTCACGGGCAAGAATGCGCTTACGGCCAAGGTCGGCGAAACCGTGCTGCTCGTGCATTCCGAGGCGAACCGCGACACCCGCCCGCATCTGATCGGCGGCCACGGCGACTATGTCTGGGAAACCGGAAAGTTCAACAATGCGCCGCAGAAGGATCTCGAGACCTGGTTCGTCCGCGGCGGCTCGGCGGGCGCGGCGCTCTACACGTTCCGCGAACCCGGCATCTACGCCTATGTCAACCACAACCTGATCGAGGCGGTCGAGCTCGGCGCTACCGCGCATATCAAGGTGGAAGGCAAGTGGAACGACGACCTGATGAAGCAGGTCTCGCCTCCTGGTCCGATCCCGCCGGAGAGGCTCGGCGCGGCCGATGCCGCTTCACCGGTGGTGACGCGGTGAGGTGAAGGTCGCGGCCCCCGGCGTAACCCGCGGGGCCGTTCCTTCGGGGAAAGAGCATGCTGATCGCCATAAAGCTCAAATTTGCGATTGCCGCAGGACTTCTGGCCGCGCCTGTCGTGATGCAATCGTTCGCCCCGGCGACCGTCGCAACCGACACCGAGCTTGCGGAGATCTCGCCGGCGGATTTCGACTATCGCATGGCCGGCGATTTCTCGCGTGCCGGCCGGCCCGTCGAAAGTCCGCATTCGACCGCAAGACTTCCGGCGAAGCTCAGGATCATGAGGCGTCAGGTCACCGTGGCCGAATATCGCCGCTGCACGGATGCCGGCGCTTGCCCCCGGATCGTTCCGGCCGACGCCCGTCCGGACGTTCCGATGGTGGGCGTGAACTGGCACGACGCGCAAGCCTATGCCGGCTGGATGAGCCGGACGACAGGGCTGAACTACCGGCTGCCGACCGATCAGGAATGGAGCTTTGCGGCAGCCGAAAGCGTGCGGAGCGAGGTTGCGCCGCTGGTCGATCCTTCCGATCCGGCACAGGCCTGGATCGCCCGTTACGAAGCCGAATCGGCTCGCGCCGGGTCCGTGGTGCCGGCGCCGCAGCCGGTCGGCACGTTCGGGCAGAACTCGAATGGCCTGCTCGATGTCGGCGGCAACGTCTGGGAATGGACCGAGACCTGCTTCGTCCGCGCGACACTCGACGGCGGCCCCTTGCGGGTCACCAACACCAATTGCGGTGTTCGTGTCGTGCAGGGCGCGCACCGCACCTACATGACGGATTTCATCAGGGACCCCCGCACCGGTGGCTGTGCTGCCGGCGTGCCCCCGGCCAATCTCGGCTTCCGCCTGGTCGTCGAGACCGGATTTCCGGGAATGCGAGGGATGGTCTCCAATTTTTTCAGCAGCCTGCGCCGAAGCTGACGCTTGCGCCGATTCAAGGAAATGATTGATGAAGAAAGAGCCAGCGACCCGCGGTGAAATATACGTCGTTGACGACGATCCGGTGGTGCGTGACATGCTCTCGATCGTATTGTCCCGGGAGGGCTACGATGTCGTTTGCTTCGCCGACGGCCCGTCATTGATGGCGGCAGCGCGCAGCAGCGTCCCCGTTTGCATCCTGATCGACCTGAACATCCCCGGAAAATCCGGAATCGACGTGCTCAAGGAGCTTTACGCCGGAAATTACCCGGCGCCGATCCTGATGATTTCCGGAGAGGGCGACATCGCAACCGCCGTCTGTGCGGTGAAGCATGGCGCATTCGATTTCATCGAGAAGCCGTTTCGCGGCCCTGACGTCGTCGCACGCCTGGATGCGGCGATCGATGCTCATTCCGGCAAGCGGCCGGCGCCGCAAGGCCTGCCTGCCGCCTTTCCCGGGAGCGATCAATTGACGCCGCGCGAGCGCGAAATCCTGACGCAATGCATTCGCGGCGCCTCCAGCAAGGAGATGAGCAGGATTCTCGGGAATCAGCCCCCGTACCGTCGAGGATCATCGCGCCAACATCATGCGCAAGCTTGGCGTCAAGACGACCGTCGAGATGGTCCGCGTCGTTCTGGCCGCTTCGGCCGCCTAGCATTTTCGCGCGGGTCTCTTGACCTGCGTCAATGCGCCCGCGCCGCCTGCCGCTATCCTTTTCAGTTCCTGCGGAATTGGCCGCCAGGCGCCGACGATGCGCGCCCGAGGCGGGCAGAGGCACCTGCGAGATGCAAGCGATGGACGAACGGCAGGTATGGGAAGAAATCTCGACAGCCCCCTACAACCGCGATATTGAACTCGCGGTCGTCGAAGCCGATCGCGTGCATCCCCTCATCTTCGCCTGCCGGCGCACCGCCAGCGGCTGGGTCAAGGCGGCGAGCCGCGAGCGGGTCACCGTCAGCCCGACGCATTGGCGTCCATGGCATCGCGAGGGTTGAATACGGCCGGCACTCCCTTGCGGACCCGACTTCAGGTTATGCTATGACAGGTCGGGTGCCTTTGCGCCGGATCGCTGAATGACGTCACAACGCAGATTCTGGCTTCGATACGGGTCGGCCGCCGCCGCCGCGGCGCTCGTACTCGCCCTCCGCTTCACCCTGCATCACTATTTCGAGGACCGTACCTTCACCGTCATCTATGTCCCGGTCGTGGTCTTTGCGGCCTTTGCCGGGGGGCGCGGGCCGGCGATCTTCGCGACCATCCTGTGCCTTGGCATCAGCGCGCATTTTCTCGGCGACAGCCTCTATACAAATCCCGCAAACCTGATCGATGTGTCGTTCTTCGCGGTGCTGGGGCCGATCATTGGCGAGATCGGCAATCGCCTGCTGCATGAGACGGAAGACGTGCGGTACCGGCAGGCGCAACTGCAATCGATCCTGGATACCGTCCCGGAAGCGATGGTTGTGATTGACGAGCGCGGGCTCATGCGCTCCTTCAGCGTTACCGCCGAACGCCTGTTCGGCTGGTCCGCCGCGGAGGTCATCGGAAAGAATGTCTCGATCCTGATGCCGTCGCCCTACCGGCAGGAGCACGACGGCTACCTGAATCGCTACCGCACGACGGGCGAGCGACGTATCATCGGTATCGGACGGATCGTGGTCGGAGAGCGCAAGGACGGCTCGACCTTTCCGATGGAGCTTGCGGTCGGCGAGGCCAAGATCGGCAACGACCGTTTCTTCACCGGCTTTGTCCGCGATCTGACGGAGCACAGGAGCCAGGAACGCCGCATGCAGGAGCTGCAGTCGGAGCTGGTTCACGTCTCGCGCCTGACCGCCATGGGCGAAATGGCCTCGTCGCTGGCGCACGAGCTCAATCAGCCGCTGTCGGCGATCACGAGCTATCTTCGCGGGGCCGCCACGCTTCTGAAGGCGGAACAGGTCGACAAGGACCGCATTCGCGAGGCGCTCGACCGCAGCGCGGACCAGGCGCTTCGGGCCGGCGACATCATCAAGCGGCTGCGCGAGTTCGTTGCCAAGGGAGAAACCGAGCACTCCATCGAAAACCCCGCAACGCTGCTGGAAGAAGCCGCCGCGCTCGCCCTGGTCGGCGCCAGGGAGCAGGGCGTGCGCGTGTCGCTCCGCTGCAATCGCGACCTTCCCGAGATCGTGGTCGACAAGATCCAGATCCAGCAGGTCGCCCTCAACCTGATCCGGAACGCGATCGAGGCGATGGAAACGGCCGGCCGGCGCGAGCTGACCATAGCGGTGGTCCGCAAGAATAGCTTTGCATTCTTCTCCGTGGCTGATACCGGCACCGGTATCGCTCCGGAAATCGCGCAGCACCTGTTTCAACCCTTTGTGACCAGCAAGGCAAGCGGAATGGGAGTGGGTCTTTCCATCTGTCGAACCATCATCGAAGCCCATGGCGGCCGTATCAACGCGCGTGCCAATGACGGCGGCGGCACCGTGTTCGAGTTCACGCTGCCTTTCGCCGAACCGGAGGCGGCCTATGACCGATAAGACCGTGATCCACGTTATCGACGACGACGCGGCGATGCGGGATTCGCTGGCGTTTCTGCTCGACGTCAACGGATTCAAGCCGCAGATCTATGAATTGGCCGACGCCTTCCTGGCTGGGGCGGGCCTTGCAGCGCTGAATTGCGTCATTTCCGACATACGCATGCCCGGGTTGAACGGCATCGAGCTGGTCAAAAAGCTGAAGGGCGAGGGCTCCTCATGTCCGGTGATCCTCATCACCGGACATGGCGATGTCGCGCTTGCGGTGGAGGCGATGAAGGCGGGCGCCGTCGATTTCATCGAGAAACCGTTCGACGACGAGGCCTTGCTGGGCGCCATCCGCAGCGCGCTGGATGCGCTTCCGGAAGACCAGACCGGCAGTTCGGCAAAGAAAGAGGCGGAGGCGCGGCTGGCCGAATTGTCGCCGCGCGAGCGCGACGTCCTGCAGGGACTCGTGGCAGGCAAGATCAACAAGGTCATTGCCCATGACCTCAGTATCAGCCCGCGCACGGTCGAGGTCTATCGCGCCAACCTCATGGCCAAGACCGGTGCACGCAGCATGTCTGAATTGATGCGGATCGCGCTGGCCGCGGGCCTGTAGGCGGGGGGTCAATCGTGCCGAAGCTTCATCGGGCCATCCGCGCTCGCCAGCGGCTTTATAACATCCTTGACCTCGGTCCGGGGGCCGGCGGCATGGATGCCGTGGTCAACTGGCTTCTGATTGCGTTGATTGTCGCGACACTGATTGCGACCGTCCTTGAATCGGTGCCCCGGTTTGCGCTCGCCTATCGCAACATATTCGAAATCATCGAGGCGGTCGCGCTGGCGACATTCTCGATGGAATATGCCGCGCGGATATGGACCGCGGTCGAACATCCGCCGTGGCGACGCTTCGGGCCGGTCTGGTCGCGACTGCACTTCATGGCGAGCCCCGCGGGCCTCATCGATCTGGCGGCGGTCCTGCCGTTCTGGCTGTCGTTCCTCATCGCGGCCGACTTCAGGCTGTTCCTGGTCCTGCGCCTGATCCGTTTTTTCAAGCTGACGCGCTATTCACCCGCCATGCGCTCGCTGCTTGAGGCGCTTTATGCCGAGCGTCGTGCGCTGGTAGGCTGTTTTGTGATTCTGTGCGGCGCGACCTTGATCGCCGCGGCGCTGATGCATCTGGCCGAAGGCGCGGCGCAGCCGGAGAAATTCGGCACCATACCGGATGCGATGTGGTGGGCGATCGTCACCCTTGGCACGATTGGCTATGGCGATGCAGTGCCGGTTACGGTGGTGGGCCGCCTGATTGCGGGGCTGACCATCTTTGTCGGTCTTCTGATGGTGGCGTTGCCGGTCGGCATCGTCGCGACCGCCTTCGCCAATGAAGTGCATCGGCGCGACTTCGTCGTGACCTGGGGCCTGGTCGCCCGGATTCCGCTGTTCAGCGAGCTCAGCGCCGCCCAGATCGCCGACGTGATGAAGATTCTGCGGGCGCAGAAGGTGGACAAGGGAACCACGATTGCGAGACGCGGCGAGCCGGCTCATTCGATGTATCTGATCGCCGATGGGAAGGTGGAAATCAGATTGCACCACCAGCATGTCCACCTTGGCGCCGGCGATTTTTTCGGAGAGATCGCCGCGCTGAGGCAGTCACGGCGCTCCGCGACGGTGGTCGCGTTGCAGACCACGCGTCTGCTTGCCCTCGATGCGTCCGATCTGCGCGGCCTCATGGATCGCGAGCCGCAAATCGCCAGCCGCATCTGGGAGGCGGCACGGACACGGTTGGGCAAGGAGCTGGAAACCGCGGCGGGCGACCTGGTGCCCGTCGAACTTCCAAATGCCGGGATGGAGCAGGATTAAAGCGCGATGACCTCGGGATGAAGCGTCATCGCGCTTTAGCTTCTTGTTTGGGCATGATCTCCGCGCAAACGCTACGCCTTTGTCGCGGGGGAAAGCCGCTTCTCAACCCGCATCAGGTGCGGGGCAGGCTTGTTCCGGATCGTGCCTTAGAACGGGCGTCGCTTGGGGCGCCGGGCCTCCGCAGGCGCGGCGCTCAGCTGGCGTGCGTGCGGTTGTGCCCAGGCGAGGCCTGCGGCAAATACGGCAAACAGGCTAACCACGGTAGCCAGCATAATTACGGTAGTTGCGGTCATGGCCATCTCCTCAAAACAACAATGAGAATGACAGGTTCCGGTTGCCGACATCTTGAGCTGGATCAACCGCGTGGCGGCGCGATGCCTGATTGATATTAGTCAAGGCGGCACCTTCCGGCTTGCGAAACAGTGCAAGCCAAATAGGAGTTTGCCATGCCCTCATTCGATGTGCGATTCATCAAGACCGTCTGCGACGATACCGGGCACGAGCATCGTGCCTGCCAGGCTGCATTCACCGTCGAGGCTCCGTCGCTGACCGAGGCCGTCCGGTGTGCGGAGGCCGACTTCTGCCGGCAGAAACACGTCCACGACTGGACGATCTTCGCCGATGCCGTGGAATTCCGGGCGCAGAGCGCGCTGGCGCGCGCTTGGGCGTCTTGACGCCGGGCCCGACGAAAGCCGCCGGAACGATGCCGTGAACAGTGTTGCCCGCCGTTACGCCGGTTGCAATGTACCGCGATATACGTCGTATCCGACCGCGGCGGATTTCACGCCGCTGACGGGGACGCGCGAGCACGCGGCTTGGCTTGGCCGGCTCGATCCCGGGGAGAGCATTTCGTTCTATCTGCATGTGCCCTATTGCCGCGAGATATGCCTCTATTGCGGCTGCAACACCAAGAAGGCGATTCGCGACGACGTGATCGGCGCCTATCGCCGTGCGCTGGAGGCCGAGATCGAGCTCGTCGCCGGTCTTGTCGGCGAAAAGCCGGGGATCGCGCGCCTGCATTGGGGCGGCGGCACGCCCAGCATTCTCGGGCCTGACGGATTGCGATCTGTCGCCACGGCGCTCGGCCGCCGGTTTTCCTTTGACCAAGGTTTCGAACACGCCATCGAGCTTGATCCGCGCTATGTCACGGCGGAGCTCGCCGATGGCCTGGTGGATATCGGCATCAACCGTGCAAGCCTCGGCGTTCAGGACGTCAATCCGCTGGTGCAGGCCGCGATCGGCCGGCTCCAGTCGCTTGCCGTGGTCGACGCCGCCGTGAATCGCCTTCGCGCGGCCGGCATCGAAAATCTGAACTTCGACCTGATGTACGGGCTGCCGCTGCAGACCGTCGAGTCGACCCGGAAGACCTGCGCCCTGGTCGCGGCGATGGCGCCGGACCGGATCGCCTGCTTTGGTTATGCCCATCTGCCGCGGCTGAAGGCCAACCAGCGACGAATCGACGAAGCAAGGCTTCCATCGCTGGATCAGCGCATCGATCAGGCCGAGACCATTGCCGAGGAGCTGGTGCGTTCAGGCTATGTCCGGATCGGCATCGATCATTTTGCGCGGCCGGATGATCCGCTGGCGCTGGCTGCCGCCTCGGGCCGGCTGCACCGCAACTTCCAGGGCTATACCGACGACGACCGCAAGGTCCTGCTGGGCCTCGGGGCCTCGTCGATCTCGACCTTCGCCGATGGCTTTGTCCAGAACATCTCCGATGTTCCGAAATATGTCCGCGCCATCGAAGCGGGATCGCTGGCGTCCGCGCGCGGCTGCCCGGTCGATGCCGGAGATCGGCAGCGGGCGCTGATCATCGAACGGCTGATGTGCGACTTCGCCGTCGATCTCGGGGCCGTCGCCCCGCAAGCCGATTTTGGCGAGGAACTTTCGATGCTGGCCCCGATGCAGCGGGACGGGCTCCTGGAGATCGAGGGCACGAAATTGACGGTGACGGACGCAGGCCGCTCGGTTGTCCGGGTCATCGCCGCGTCCTTCGACACTTACCGGCGGTCGAAGACGACGCAATTCAGCAAGGCTGTTTGATCTGGATCAAGGAGACGTCGCTCTTGCGGAACTACACGAACCCGCAAAAGGGGATATCCATGTTTTCTGAATCAGAAGGCCGGGGCTGCGGTTCACGCCTCGGCAATCTTTTCGGCCGCTTCAAGGGCGCGATTTCCCGCTGGAATGAGGTGCATCGCCTCGATGCGCTGGAAATGGAAGCGATCGCGCGCGAGCTGAATCTGTCCACGGCCGAGTTCGGAGCGCTGAGATTCGCGCCTTCCGGCCCGCTCGAGTCGCTGAGCAGGCGGCTCTCGCATGCGGGGCTGTCGGAAGCCGCGCTCGCGGCATCCCATGGCGACGTGCTGCGCGATCTGCGTCGAGTCTGCACCCAATGCCCAGCCGAATCGCGCTGCGCGAGAGATCTCGCGCGGGAACGGCGGGCAACCCCGTCAAAATACTGCCCCAACGAGCAGACGCTGCGCGCGCTCGAACGCGGGGCCCGGCAAAGGCCCTCGGCGCAGGTATTTGCCTTTCCCGCCGCGCGCGCTTGATCTCGATCAATCCTTCGGTGCCGCGCTTGTGTTTCCCTGACCGAACTGCATTCCCAAAGGAAGTCGCGCCATGACGAACGCGCCCGCTAGCTCAAAATCGATGACGCTTGGAGAGGCGATACTGTTTCCGCTGTTTGCCGCGCTCGCGTTCCTGTGCCTGGTCGGCGCGGGATTCGCTCACGACACGCCCTTTGCCTTTCATGCTTCGCTGGGATGCGTCGCGAGCATCCTCGCGGCGTTTGCGATCCTGAGCCGCTACTACGATCGCCCGGCCGAACTGCCGCCGCAGGAAATCAATGGCCGCCCCAACTACAATATGGGGCCGGTCAAATTCGCTTCCGTCGCGGCGATGTTCTGGGGCATCGCGGGCTTTACCGTCGGGCTCATCATCGCCAGCCAGCTCGCCTGGCCCGTCCTGAATTTCGATCTGCCGTGGACCACCTTTGGCCGCCTGCGGCCCTTGCATACATCGGCGGTGATTTTCGCGTTCGGCGGCAACGTCCTGATCGCGACCTCGTTCTACGTTGTGCAGAAGACCTGCCGCACGCGAATCGCGGGCGATCTCGCGCCGTGGTTCGTCGTGCTCGGCTACAATTTCTTCATCCTCATCGCCGGCACCGGCTATCTCCTCGGCGTTACGCAATCGAAGGAATATGCGGAGCCGGAGTGGTACGCCGATCTCTGGCTGACGATCGTCTGGGTCACTTATCTCCTGGTATTCCTGATGACGCTGGTCAAGCGCAAGGAACCGCACATCTTCGTCGCCAACTGGTTCTATCTGGCCTTCATCGTCACCATCGCGGTGCTTCACCTCGGCAACAATCCCGCGCTGCCGGTGTCGCTGCTCGGCTCCAAATCCTACATCGCCTGGGGCGGCGTGCAGGACGCCATGTTCCAGTGGTGGTACGGACACAATGCGGTCGGCTTCTTCCTCACCGCCGGCTTCCTCGCGATCATGTACTATTTCATCCCGAAGCGGGCGGAGCGGCCGATCTACTCCTACCGGCTTTCCATCATCCATTTCTGGGCGCTGATCTTCCTCTACATCTGGGCCGGTCCGCACCACCTCCACTACACGGCGCTGCCGGACTGGGCGCAGACGCTCGGCATGACCTTTTCCATCATGCTGTGGATGCCGTCCTGGGGCGGCATGATCAACGGCCTCATGACCCTGTCCGGCGCATGGGACAAGCTGCGCACCGATCCGGTGCTGCGCATGATGGTGGTCTCGGTGGCCTTCTACGGCATGTCCACCTTCGAAGGCCCGATGATGTCGATCAAGGTGGTGAATTCTCTGAGCCACTATACGGATTGGACCATCGGCCATGTGCATTCCGGCGCGCTCGGCTGGGTCGGCTTCGTTTCCTTCGGCGCGCTGTATTGCCTGGTGCCCTGGATCTGGAATCGCAAGGGCCTCTACAGCCTCAAGCTCGTCAACTGGCACTTCTGGATCTCGACCATCGGCATCGTGCTCTACATCTCCGCGATGTGGGTCTCGGGAATCCTGCAGGGCCTGATGTGGCGCGCCTACACCTCGCTCGGCTTCCTTGAATATTCCTTCATCGAGACCGTCGAGGCGATGCATCCCTTCTACATCATCCGTGCGGCCGGCGGCGCCCTGTTTCTGGTCGGCGCGCTGATCATGGCCTTCAATCTCTGGATGACGGTCAACGCGGGCGAAGCCGAGGAATCGGAAGCCGCCAGACAGCTCCAGCCTGCCGAATAGGTCATCCCATGTCCTTCTGGAATCGTCACAAGATCTTCGAAAAGAATTCGATCGTCCTGATCGCGGGAATCCTCGTGGTCATCGCGATCGGCGGCCTCGTCGAGATTACGCCGCTGTTCTACCTGAAGAGCACCATAGAGGTGGTCGACGGCATGCGTCCGTATACGCCGCTCGAACTCGCCGGCCGCAATATCTATGTCCGCGAGGGCTGCTATCTCTGCCATTCGCAGATGATCCGTCCGCTGCGCGACGAGGTCGAGCGCTACGGTCATTATTCGCTGGCTGCCGAAAGCATGTACGATCATCCCTTCCAGTGGGGATCGAAGCGTACCGGTCCCGATCTCGCCCGCGTCGGCGGCAAGTATTCGGACGACTGGCATGTCCGCCATCTGATCGATCCGCGCTCGATCGTGCCGCAGTCGGTAATGCCGGGATATCCGTCGCTGGCCACGACCGAGATCAATCTCGATGACATGAGTGCGCATCTGCGCACCAGCCGCGCCGTCGGCGTCCCCTATAGCGACGACCAGATCGCCAACGCGAGGGCCGATCTCAAGGCCCAGCTCGATCCTGACGGCACCGACGCCGAGGCCTTCCAGAAGCGCTATCCGAAGGCGCTTGTCCGCAACTTCGACGGCAAGGCCGGCGATCCCACCGAGCTCGATGCGCTGGTTGCCTATCTGCAGATGCTGGGCACGCTGGTCGACTTCAAGCTCTACGACGAAAAAGCCAATCTGCGCTGACGGGGTCCTGCGATGAAAGCCATTGTCTCCATTGAAAACCTGGCGTCCCAGTTCGTCCTCAATTTCTGGACGCCGGTCTTCGTCGGAATCTTCCTCGCCATCGTGATCTACGCGCTGCGTCCCCGCAACAAGGCGCTGTTCGATGCCGCGGCGAAAATGCCCTTGCGGGAGGATTGACAGGTCATGAGCGAGCACAACGAAATCGATCACGTCACCGGCCGTTCGACCACGGGCCACGAGTGGGACGGCATCAAGGAGCTGAACACCCCGCTGCCGCGCTGGTGGGTGTTGACCTTCTACGCCACCATCGTCTGGGCCGTCGCCTATTGGGTGGTCTATCCGGCATGGCCGCTGGTGAGCGGATATACGGCCGGTGTCCTGCACTATACCAATCGCGCCGCGATTACCGAGGATCTCGCCAATCTCGAAGCGTTGCGCGGCGAGAAGATGAAGGTGCTCGGCACCGCTTCGCTTGCCGACATCGAGAAGGACCCGGCGCTGCTGGCCTTGGCGCGAGCGCGAGGCAAGACGGTGTTCGGCGACAATTGCGCGCCATGTCACGGCAGCGGCGCGGCGGGCGCAAAAGGTTATCCGAACCTGAATGACGACGACTGGCTGTGGGGCGGCTCGCTCGACCAGATCATGCAGACCATCCAGTTCGGCGCCCGCTCCGGGCATGCCAAGGCGCATGAAGGCCAGATGCTCGCCTTCGGCCGTGACGGCGTCCTGAAAAAGGACGAGGTCGTCACGGTGGCCAACTATGTGCGGGCGCTGTCCGGCCTTTCGACTACGCCGGGCTATGATGCGGCGGCCGGCAAGAAAATCTTTGCCGAGAACTGCGTGAGCTGCCACGGCGATGACGGCAAGGGCAATCAGGAGCTCGGCGCGCCGAACCTGACCGACCAGATCTGGCTCTACGGCTCGGATGAAGCCACGCTGATCGAAACCATCGGCAACGGCCGCACCGGCGTGATGCCGGCCTGGATCGGACGTCTCGACCCCGTCACGATCAAGGCGCTGACGGTCTATGTGCACTCGCTGGGCGGCGGCAAATAGCGATTGCCGCAGGGCTTGATCTGTTGACGCAGGTCAAGCCGCGCCCCCGCGGGGAAGTGTAGTCTTATCGGAGGATTTTTGATGGACCTTCCGATGAACAAGAACGTTTCACCGAACGAGCTGCTCAGCGGCGACGACGATGACTTGCCGCTCTATGTGCCGCAAAAGAAAGTCTATCCGCAGCGCGTCTCCGGCACCTTCCGCCGCATCAAATGGGGGCTGATGGCGTTCTGCCTCGGCGTCTATTACCTGTTGCCCTTCGTGCGCTGGAACCGCGGGCTGGCTGCGCCCGATCAGGCCGTGCTGATCGATTTTCCCAACCGCCGTTTCTACTTCTTCTTCATCGAGCTGTGGCCGCAGGAGGTCTACTACTTCACCGGCCTGTTGATCCTCGCCGCATTCGCGCTGTTCCTGATGAACGCGCTCGGCGGCCGGATCTGGTGCGGCTATCTCTGCCCGCAGACGGTGTGGACCGACCTGTTCTATGCGGTGGAGCGCTGGACCGAGGGCGACCGCCGCGAGCGAATCAAGGCCGACGCCGGCCCGATGACCGCCAACCGCCTGGCGCGTCGCGTGCTGAAACACTTTATCTGGCTCATGATCGCGTGGTGGACCGGCGGCGCCTGGGTGCTTTATTTCTCCGACGCGCCGACCTTGGTGAAGGACCTCGCCACCCTCCAGGCGCCGGCGCTGGCCTATATCTGGATCGGCATCCTGACGGCTTCGACCTACCTGCTGGCCGGCCATGCGCGGGAGCAGGTCTGTCTCTACATGTGCCCCTGGCCGCGCATCCAGGCGGCGCTGACCGACGAGTGGGCGCTGAACGTCACCTACAAATACGACCGCGGCGAGCCGCGCTGCTCGGTCAAGAAGGCGATTGATTTGCGCGCGCTTGGCGGAACGGCCGGCGATTGCATCGACTGCAACCAGTGTGTCGCGGTCTGCCCGACCGGCATCGACATCCGCGACGGCGCGCAGCTCGGATGCATCCAGTGCGGTCTCTGCATCGACGCCTGCGATACCGTGATGACGAAGATCGGCCGTCCGACCCGGCTGATCGGCTATGACAACGACATCAACGTCCAGCGCCGGATCACCGGCAAGACGGAGGTCTTCAAGCCGATCCGGGCCCGGACCATTGTTTATGTCTGCCTGATTATCGTGGTCTGTTCGGTGATGCTGTATGCGCTGCTGACGCGATCGCTGCTGGACGTCAACGTGCTCCACGACCGCAATCCCGTGGCCGTCAAGCTCAGCGACGGTTCGATCCGCAATGGCTATACGCTGCGTTTCCTCAACAAGCGCGGCTTCGACCGCGTGGTTGCGGTCGATATCGACGGTCCGGCCAATGCGCAGATCCACGTGGTAGGCGTCAACTCCGTGATCCCGGACCGGCCGATGATCGTCCTCGCACGCGACACGACCACCGAGCTGCGCGTGCTGGTGACCGCGCCCTTTGACGAGAAGGCGCAGAAGACGGCGCCGGTGAAATTCCGCGTCACCGATATCGGGCTCGGTGAAGCTGCCTCCGCTACCGACCACTTCGTGACGCCCTGATCGCCGAGGAAGCCGAACATGACCACGCCATCGTCCGCCGCACGACCGATTACCGGACGCTTCGTCCTGATCGCCGTCGTTTCCTTCTTCGCCGTCGTGATTGGCGTCAACATGGTGATGATGCGGCTCGCCATCGCCACGCTGCCGGGGACCGAGGTCGACAGCGCCTATAGCGCAAGCCTTGCCTATCAGAAGGAAATCGAGGCGGCCCATCGGCAGAACCAGCGCGACTGGAAGGTCGGTGCGCATATCGAGCGCCAGGTTGACGGAACGGCGCGGCTGAGCGTGGACGCAAAGGCGCAGGACGGCGCGCCGCTCGCCGGATTGTCGGTCTTTGGACGGCTCGAACGTCCGACCGACCGGAGAGTGGATCAGGTGTTCGTAATGGTGGAGAGCGGCGGCGGCGGCTACCGCGGCGCCGCGCAGGGTGTTGCAGCAGGACTGTGGGAGCTGGTGATCGAGGCCGACCGTGACGGCCAGCGCCTGTTCCTGTCGCGCAACCGCGTCGTCCTGGACTGACGAGGCTTACGATGGAATCGACGGTCGACTTCTCGCATTACCTGAAAAGCGCGGGCACGGGCCTGCTGCATCTCGATCTCGCGGTCGAGGGCATCAATTGCGCCGGCTGCATGGCCAAGATCGAGCGCAACCTGTCGAAGATTCCGGATGTCACCTCGGCCAGGGTCAATCTGACCGATCGAAGGCTGGCGCTGGAATGGAAGGCGGGGGCGGTGGATCCCGCGCTGTTCGTCGATCGTCTCGCCGAGCTCGGTTACAAGGCCTATCCGTTCGAGGCTGCGGGCGCGGAAACAAGGGAAGCCGAACGCGCCAGCGCGCTGCTGCGGCGGCTCGGCGTCGCCGCCTTTGCGGCGATGAATGTGATGATGCTGTCGGTGCCGGTCTGGTCCGGCAATGTCAGCGACATGCTGCCCGAGCAGCGCGACTTCTTCCACTGGCTTTCGGCGCTGATTGTGCTGCCGGCCGCGGCTTATTCGGCCCAGCCTTTCTTTTCGTCGGCCTGGACTGCGCTCCGTGCCCGCGGCGTCAACATGGATGTGCCGATCTCGGTCGGCATCATCCTCGCGCTCGCGATGTCGCTGTTCGAGACCGCGATGCATGCCGAGCATGCTTATTTCGACGCGGCGATCATGCTGATCGCGTTCCTGCTGGCCGGACGCTACCTCGACCAGAACATGCGCCGGCGCACCCGCGCCTTTGCCGGCAATCTTGCGGCTCTGAAGGCGGAAACGGCGACCAAGTTCATCAGCGACGACGAGATCCGCACCGTTCCCGTCGCGGCGATCCGCCCCGGCGACATCGTGCTGCTCCGCCCCGGCGAGCGCTCGGCGGTCGACGGCAGTGTCGTCAGCGGAAGATCCGAGATCGATCAGAGCCTGATCACCGGCGAGACACTGCCGGCGACGGCGGTTGCGGGAAGTGCGGTTTATGCGGGCACGCTGGTGCGGTCCGGCGCATTGCGCGTCAGGGTATCGGCGGCTTCCGAAGGAACGCTGCTGTCTGAGATCTCGCGGCTGCTCGAAAACGCCGTGCAGTCACGTTCGCGCTATCTGCGCCTGGCTGAGCGCGCCTCGAGGCTTTATGCCCCCCTCGTGCACGCGACCGCGCTGCTGACCATGATTGGCTGGCTGATTGTCGGCGCGACGCTTCACGATTCGATCGTGACTGCGATCGCGGTGCTCATCATCACCTGCCCTTGCGCGCTCGGCCTCGCCATTCCCGCGGTGCAGACGGTGGCTTCCGGCGCGCTGTTCAGCTCCGGCGTGCTGCTCAATTCGGGCGACGCAATCGAGCGCATGGCCGGGGTTGATCGGGTGATTTTCGACAAGACCGGCACGCTGACCCTGCCCGAACTCGACGTTTCCAATGCCGCCTTGATCCCCGCCGATGTTTTCGATCTCGCGGGCCGCGTTGCGCTGTCGAGCCGCCATCCGGTCGCCGCTGCGGTGGCGCGCGCGGCCGGCGCAACGGCGCCGCTGCCCGGCATCGAGGAGGAACCGGGGCAGGGCGTCTTCGGCGTGATGGATGGCGTGGAAATCAGGCTCGGCCGTCCGTCCTGGTGTGGCGCCGATGAAGCGGCCAACCGAATTCTCCAGAATGACCCCGAAGCCTCCGTCGTCGCGTTCCGGCAGGGCGAGACACGCCACGTGTTCGCGGTTCGCCAGCGGATCCGTCCCGATGCCGCAAAGGTGATTTCGGCGCTTCATCGAATGGGCCTGACCGTCGAGATGCTCTCCGGCGACCGCGAGCCGGCCGTGCGGGCGGCGGCGCTGACACTCGGCATTCACCAATGGCGTGCGGAAGTGACCCCGGTCGACAAGATCGCGCGCATCGACGAACTGGCGCGCCATGGCCACAAGGTGCTGATGGTCGGCGACGGCCTGAACGACGCGCCGGCGCTGGCAGCCGCCCATGCCTCGATGTCGCCGGTTACGGCGACGCATATGAGTCAGGCCGTGGCCGACGCCGTGTTTCTCGGCGAGCAGCTTGCGCCGGTAGAAGCCGCCATCGCTGTTTCGCGCAAGGCGCTGCGGCTGATGCGGCAAAACCTGTGGCTTGCCGTGATCTACAATGTGCTGGCCGTGCCGGTTGCCATTGCCGGCCTGGTGACGCCGCTGATCGCGGCGGCCGCGATGTCCGGTTCCTCGCTGCTCGTGATGCTCAACGCGCTGCGCGCGCGCCGGGACAGGGAGACGATCTGATGGAAGTCCTGGTTTATCTGGTGCCGCTCGCCATCACGCTTGGCGCGCTTGGCCTCGCCGCTTTTCTCTGGTCGCTCAAGAACGGCCAGTATGACGATCTCGACGGCGCGGCATGGCGGGCAATCGCCGATGACGAGCCGGCCGAAAAATCCCCCTAGCGCATGATCCGGAAAAGTGTGTAGCGGTTTTCCGAAAAGATCATGCGCAAACAAGGATCCAGAGCGCGATGACGATTCATCTAATCTCATCTCGCTCTAGCGAGCCCAGCGAAGCGCGAGCATCAGCAACACGATCGCGATCCCCGCGAAGACCATCAGCAGCGTCCAGTCCGCGCGCTTGCGCCGCGAGCCGAACAGGGATTCCACGAGCCACACGATTGCCATTCGTTTCATAAACGGCCGTCCTCTCGTCAGCAGCAGCCCATCGGCAGCATCGCCGGCCGCCGGTAGCGCCAATGCGTGGCGGTGACCTTCACGGGCCGCAACGTCTCCGCATCGAGCCAGCCGTCGCCGTGACGCAGGCATGAACCGTCGAGTACGCCGATATCGTTGCCGATGACGGCGAGCTCGATCTCGCGATCGAACGGCGCGCTTGCGAGCTCGCGCCATTCTTCGGCACGGAGCAGGCGGGACAGGAACGCTGTTAGCGAGTTCATGGCTCAGACCGCCATCGTGAATACGGCAAGAGATTGCGTTGGGTGTGGCCGATCCGCCTTGAGCTGCATCAAGGACCGCCCATTCGCAAGGAAAACCCGTAAATCCACGGGGTCTACGGGTTTATACCTAGGGGGAATATCCAAATTTCGGAATTTTCAGAAACGGGCAAAGCTCCGGCCACGAACGATCGAACCGGAGTTTAGCCATGCTCGTCACCGCCTCCACTTCCTCGATTTATGCTCGTCCCGCAGCTCCTGCCCGCGCGAACACGGCCGGTGAAGGTCCGCTCGGCCTGATCGGCGCGCCGATGCGGTTTGCCCGCAATACCGAGATCTACGGCGAGGACGAGCCGGCCGAATATCTCTATCAGGTCATTTCCGGCGCGGTGCGGGCCTACCGCATGCTGGACGATGGACGCCGCCAGATCGGCGGCTTCTATCTGCCGGGCGATATTTTCGGGGTCGAAGCCGGCGACATGCATCTCTCTTCGGCGGAGGCGATCTGCGACGTGCAGATCCTGGTCGTCAAGCGCAGCAGCGTGATGGCCCGCGCCGAGCACGAGAAGGATCTGGCGAAGCAGCTCTGGACGTTGACGGTGCGCGAGTTGCATCGGGTGCAGGAGCACTCGCTGGTGCTGATCAAGAGTGCGGAAGAGCGCGTCGCGGGCTTCCTGCTCGAGATGGCGGGCCGCAATTCGAGCGGAGCGGCGGTTGATTTGCCGATGTCGCGCCAGGACATCGCCGACTATCTGGGATTGACCATCGAGACGGTGTCGCGGACCTTCACCCAGCTCGTGCAGTCCGGCACGATCGTGCTGGAGACGTCGCGGCGCATCCAGTTCCGCAACCGGGCGGCGCTCAGCCGGCTGAATGCTTGAGGTGGACGGCGTCCGCTCGCGTGAACCGGACGCCGGTCGGAAGAACCAACTCCTCGCCGACCGCCGATTGCCGGAAGCGCCGAGGGCGCCTCCACGCGGATCGAGATAACGCAAGTTGCAGATCAATTCGATCCGCGCGGCAATCCGAGCAGTGCTCCCGTGCCGGCGTTGATGAAGTGAACGCCTGAGCAGGCGAGGCAAGACACGGCTTCGTAGTGGGTGTCGCCTGCTCCGAACGTTTCCTCGGCCAGCAGCCCCTGGACTTTCTGGCCGGTCTGGGGGCATTCAAACAAAATCGGGCGCCAGCGTTGCCGATCAGTCATTTCCATACTCCAGGCGTTACGCCATGCATGTTCAGGCGCAACGCCCTGACGCGTTCGAACGTACCGACTTGACCGGATCAGGCCGCTTTCTTGTGAGGCGGGGCCGCCGCGCTTACCGGCTTGCCTGCCGGCTTATCGGCGACCTGGTCGCGCTGCCAGCCGCTCGTACTGTGATCGATCCAGGCGAGCACCGCGGCGAAGGCGAGAAAGACACCGCAAACGGCAATCGAAAGAAGAAGTGAACCTGTTGGCATATCGAATGACCCTCCGACGTGATCGGCACAAGATTGGTCGAAATGCCGGAGGAGAAATTGATCTGCATCAAATTCGGCGTGGGCTTTCAGGAGGGCGCCCGCGGTCGGCGCGCGGTCCATGTCGCGGCCAGGCCGATGAAGGCCACGATCAGGACGATCGCCACGAGGGTCTGGACCAGACCGAAATTCAGGGCATCGCGGGACACGAGCAGCGCCGCGATCGGCGCTGCCAGGATGAAGAGAATGCGGACGATCCATCCGAGCATGGGAACCCTCGAAAGCTGACGGGTCGTCTCAGCTCGCGGCCTTGATGTCTTCCGGCGATTCCACATAAAAGCCGGACCAGGTGTCGACGAAGCAGAGATGGTCGTGCACCTTCTTGACGCCGGCCGTGTTTTCGGCCGCCACGATCGTGGCCTGGCGGGCCTCGTCGGTGGTGATGATGCCGTGGAGATGCACGGTTCCGTTGCGGACCGTCGCCTCGAAGCCGATCGGACGCCAATCGGTGCCGTTTACCGCGCGCGCGATGCGGTCGCGGATATGGTCGTCGTCCGCGGTCGGATCCGGAATCTCATGTGCCATGCTGGCGACGGCCTGCAGCAGGTTCGAGCGGGTCACGATGCCCTTCAGCGTCTTGCCGCTCATCACCGGAAGCCGCTTGATGTCGTGCTTTTCCATCAGGCCAACCAGGTCCTGCAGCGGTGTCTCTTCGCCGACCGTGATCGGATCCTTGGTCATGATGTCCTCGACCTTGCGGCCGCGCTCATGGATGAATTCCGACGCTGCTTTTCCGGGACCCATGAAGAACTGCAGCCATGCCGGACGCTTGCGGCCGGTGCCGATCTCGCCGCGACGCAGGAAATCGCTTTCCGAGACGATGCCCACCAGCCTGCCGGCATCGTCCATGACGGGCAGGCCGCTGATATGGGTTTCCAGCATGATTTTGGCCGCTTCCTCGATCGCGGTGTGCGGCGTGACGGTGATGACGTCCTTGGTCATGATCTGATGCGCGCGCATGGTTCTTCTCCATTGAATTCGATGGCGCCAAGGTAGGCCGTTCCGCGCCATGTGCTTTGACCTGCCTCAAATTGCCGTGGCGGTTGTCACTCCAGGGTTTTCAGGAAGGCGATGAAGTTGCCGACCTGATCGGCATCGAAGCTGAATTGCGGCATGGTCGGATGCCCGGTGACGATGCCTTCGGCCAGCGCCTCCTCCAGCATCTCGACCGGGTAGCGCTCGTGCAGGGTCCGGAAGGGCGGCGCGATCTTCAGCGGGCTCGGGCTCACCTTGTCGATGGCGTGACATCTCGCGCAGTAGGTCAGAGCGAGGCGCTTGCCCTGCAGGGGATTCTCCGCCGCGGAAGGCGACATGCTGAAAAGCAAGGCACAGGCGGCGAGAATGCCGCTCGCGGCGGTTTGACGGATCGGAAGCATGGCTGCTCGCTGCATTGTCAGTGGGACATCAGGACCGGGATCGTCATGCTGCGAAACATCTCGCGCGTGACGCCCCCGAACACCGTCTCCTGCAGACGGGAATGGCCATACCCGCCCATGACCAGGAGATCGAGGCTCTCGTCGGCCGCGACCGACAGGATGCTCGATTGCACGCTGCCCCGGTCGGCTTCGAGGGAAACCGATGCCATCGGCAGTCCGTTGCGTGCCATCTGCTTCGCCAATTGAGCCGGCGAAGCTTCGGCCGGCACTTCCGACGCATTCAACGTGATGGCCGTCAGGCTGTCGGCCTTGGCCAGCAGCGGCATCGCGTCGCGCAGCGCACGGGCCGCGAGGCGGCCTCCGTCCCAGCAGATGCCGATGCGAGCGGCCTTGAACACGCCGCGGAAGGTGTAGGGGAGGATCAGCAGCGGCCCGCCGGTCTGCAACAGCAGCTCCTGCGGAAGCAGGTTGTCGAACGTGCCAGCGCCTGGTTCGCCCTGCGAGACTACCGTCAGATCGTAGAGCCGCGCCGCGGCGCCGATCGTCGCAACGACCTCGGCGAAGGTCCCGCCCACCGCGCGGCTGCCATGGCTGATCTCCGCGCCCTTGGCTTCGACTTCGAAAACGCCGAGAGCCGCGCGGGCCCGCTCCATGGCGCGCTCGTGCTCGACCTCGAAGATCGATGCGACAGCGGCGCCACCCTCCGCGACGAAGGGGACGTTGTTGACGGTTTCAAAGCCGGCGGCGAAAGCGTCGAGATGGGCGCCGCAGGACATCGCGAGCGAAATCGAGCCATCGACCGCGGGACGCGCTGAACGCTCGGTCGGTACGTGCACCAGCAGATTCTTGTACACCGCTGTTCTCCATCAGTTTCTCGTGGCAAGTGGATGGTTGATGGGAGCACGTGGCGCCGTTTGCCGGTTTGATGCACGTCAAAGAGTGCATGCGCGATGTCGGATATCGATCCTGCACCGTTGGAATGGGAACAGGACAAGGCACGTGGCGCGCGTGGCATTGGTGACGGGCGGAACGAGGGGGGATCGGCGCCGCGGCCTCGGCAAGCCCGACGAGATCGCGCGCGCTGTCGTGTTTCCTGCAGCAGAGGAGGCGGGTTTTGTCACCGGCTCGACGCTGTCGATCAATGGCGGCCAGCATATGAGTTGAGCCGGCGCGCGATGCCGGCGAATTGGTTCAGCAAGAGATGGAGAACAACATGAAAAATCCGGTGCAAGCGCAAGCAAGCCAGACGCACAGCCGCGCGGTCGTCTGGATCGATCATTTGACGGCAAAAATCTTCTCGATGGGGATTACGGGCGTTAGCCCAAGCGTCGTGCACGCGCATCTCGCTTCCTCTCATCTTCACCACAAGGCCAACACCATCGGTTCGGGCCACGTGCCGGAAGACCCGGCGTTCCTGGAGCAAGTGGCCAAGGCCGTCGCATCCTGCACCGAAGTGCTGATCCTCGGACCGGGGACGGAGAAGACGACGCTGCTGCATCATCTGCGATCTGCTCGTCCCGCCATGGTGCTGCACGCGGAGGCGATCGATCATCCGAGCGATGCCGAGATCATCGCCCTGGGCCGCAAGCATTTTCGGCTCGATCAACCATTGTCGCAGCATTGATGCAGCTCAATCCCCGCACCCGGCGGTAACGGTAGGCTCCAGATCAAAGGGAGCTTGCTCATGTCGCCTTCAGTGTCGGTGGAACAGATATCGTCCAATTCTCCGCCGGATCCCGTCGATCCGCCTTCCCGGGAACCGGCGCCGGCGCTCGCGCGGGGTCCCGGAGCGGCCGTCGATGCAGTCGACCGTTCCTTTCATGCGGCGATAGCGCGTTTCACCGGCGGGCTTTCGCCCGCGGCGGTGGCGCTCGCCTTTGCCGACTGGCAGCTTCATCTGCTGGCCTCACCCGGGAAGCGGGCTGCGCTGGCCGGTGAAGCGTTGCAAAATGTGATGCAGTTTGCGGAAGCGTCGGCGCCGAACCATCCGACGTTCAGTCCGTGGTCGTTGATCAAGCCGCCGGCAAGCGATCGCCGCTTCGCCGATCAGGATTGGGAGCTGCCGTCCTTCAACCTGGCGGCCCAGGCCTTCCTGCTGACCGAGCAATGGTGGCATTCGGCGACATCAGACATTCGCGGGCTGGCGCGCTCCAATGGCGCGATCGCCGACTTCGCGCTGCGCCAGTGTCTCGACACGATCGCGCCGACAAACTTTCCGTGGAGCAATCCGGAGGTGCTGCGGAAGATCATGGAAACGGGCGAAGGCAACTTCGTGGCCGGACTGCACAACTGGATCGAGGATTGCCAGACGCTACTGGCCGGCGGCAAGCCAAGGGGCGATCGGGCCTTTGTGGTCGGCAAGGACGTCGCCGTCACCCCGGGCAAGGTCGTCTACCGCAACGAGCTGATCGAGCTGATCCAGTATGCGCCCACAACGGCGACGGTGCGGCCCGAACCGGTGCTGATCGTGCCGGCCTGGATCATGAAATATTACATTCTCGATCTCTCACCGCACAATTCGCTGGTGCGCTTCCTGGTCGAAAACGGTTTCACCGTGTTCATGGTCTCCTGGAAGAACCCAACGGCCAACGATCGCGAACTCAGCCTCGAAGATTACCGGAAGCTCGGCGTCGATGCGGCGATCGAGGCCATCAACGAGATCATGCCCGGACGCGGCATCCATGCCGCAGGCTACTGTCTCGGCGGGACGCTGCTGTCGATCGCTGCCGCCCGTTTGGGTCGTGATCGGCCCGATTGCCTGCGTTCGGTGACCCTGCTCGCCGCGCAAACCGATTTCACCGAAGCCGGCGAGCTCACACTGTTCATCAACGAAAGCCAGGTCGCATTCCTCGAAGACATGATGTGGCGGCAGGGGGTGCTCGGCGCCGCCCAGATGGCCGGCGCTTTCCGGATGTTGCGTTCCAACGACCTGATCTGGTCGCGCGTGGTGCGCGACTATCTGATCGGCGAGCGGTCGCCTCCGAGTGACCTGATGTCGTGGAACGCGGATGCCACCCGCATGCCCTACCGGATGCATTCGGACTACCTGCGGCGGTTGTTCCTGAACAACGACCTCGCGGAAGGGCGTTATCAGGCCCAGGGCGAGCCGGTCGCGTTATCCAACCTTCACAAGCCGATGTTCGTGGTCGGTACCGTACACGACCACGTCGCGCCCTGGAAATCGACCTACAAGATCAACTTCCTCGCCGACGCGGATGTTACCTATGTCCTGACCAGCGGCGGGCACAATGCCGGCATGGTCGCGCCGCCTGCGCAGGAAGGGCACAGCTACCAGGTGCTCGCGAGGAAGGTGGGCGAGGCCTATGTCGGCCCGGACGAGTGGATCAAGCGCGCGCCGTCGCGCGAGGGGTCGTGGTGGAACGAGTGGATCCGGTTTCTCGCAGGGCAGTCCGGTCAGCCGGTTGCACCGCCTTCGCTCGGTCACGCCGAACAGAAAGGCGCGTCGCTGGATGACGCGCCCGGGTCCTATGTGCTGCAGCCCTGACGCTTGCTAGCCCGCTCTGGGCGTGCGTTTGCGCCAGAGATAGGTGGCCAGCACGATCGCGAACAGGCCCGCGACCTCCGCCGAGATCCAGGCGGTCGCCTTGACCATGAAGGCAATCTCCCGGAGCCAGGAAGTGGCGTCTGTCTCGTCACGCGTGAACGCGCCGATGTCGGGGAAGACGATCTGGCAGATCGCGGCCATAGTGGCGGACAGCAAGGCAGCCGCCAGGATGATGTAGATCAGCTTTCGTGCCATCGGAGCCTCCCTCGGTTGCGGGGCGAATGGTGCCATGCGCGCCGGGGGCGGGCCATTCCGTATCTTTCCGTAATAGGGGGCTACCGCGGCAGCAGCAATGGCGCGCTTCGCTGCAGCGTCTGTTCCGGAGAGCCCGATGCATCGACAATCGGCCAGCCGATGCGGCCGATGCCGTAACCTTCCTGCTCGGCAGCGACGGCGCCTGTCGCATCGGATGCGTCATGTCGGCGTGCTCCGACGCGTTCAAGGCGGACGGCGAGATCCGCGTCAAGGAAAACGGGACGGAAGTCCGCGTTCATGTTTCGCGCTTCCGCGGAAAGTTCGTCGCGCTCCGCTTCCTGCAAGAACGCCGCGTCGATGATGACGGAAAGCCCTTGCGCGATCGCTTCACGTGCGCGATCCAGCATCGCGCGGTAAACGCGCGCGTTGATGCCGGGCGTGTAAGCGGTCTGCGGCAGGGTTGCGAGCGGGTCGACACCGAACAGCTCTTTCCGGATGACGTCGGAACGCAGGATGACGGCGCCGGGCAAGGGCGGTACCAGCGCCGCCACATCGCGCGCCAGCACGCTCTTGCCCGTGCCGGATTTTCCGCCGATCGCGATCAGCGCCGGCCGGACCGGCTTGATGAGTTGCGCCGCGAGATCGAAATAGGATCTGGCTTCCGAGGCGACGGCGGGATTCGGCGATTGCTCGCATTTGGTGAAGAGGACGTGGGAGCGTATCGCCGCCCGTATCGATAGAAACAACGGCAGCAGGCGAAGCGCATCGGCGCTTTCCTGCCAGTCCATCTGCAAATAGCGGTTGAGCAGACGGTTCGCTTCCGCGTGCAACCCGAAATGCAGCAGGTCCATGATCGGAAAGGCGAGATCGTAGAGGATGTCCGTGGTCGCGATCACGGGATCGAATTCGATCGCATCGAACAGCAGCGGCTTTTCGTCGATCAAGACGATGTTGCCGAGATGCGCATCGCCGTGGCAGCGGCGCACAAGGCCTTCCGTCGCTCGCTGCTCGAGCAGCGGGCGAACCTTGGCCAGCCATTGATGGTTCGTGTCATGGAGCTGCTCGACCGCATCGCGCGCCAGTGACGCTTGCCCGCGAAACTTCTGCGTGTTGCGATCGATAATCGGCCCGATCGAGGCGAGCCACGCCGATCCGCCGGAACGCTCGGCGCGCTCGTGGGATTCGCGCACGACGTCCGCAACCGCTTCCGCAAGTTCCGGCGTGATCGCGCCGGCCTTCGCGAGGTGATCGAAGGTCTTTTCTTCGTCGAACCGTGCCATTTCGACCGCCCATTCGAGCACCGGACCGTCGCCTCCGATTTCGGGGCCATGCGCGCCGCGCGTGATCGGAACGACGCGCCGGTAAAGCTTTGGCGCATGACGGCGGTTGATCGCGAGCTCTTCCTCGCAGGCCTGCTTGCGCTTTTCGAGCGTCGAATAGTCCAGGAAGGGAAGCCGGACCGCCCGCTTGATCTTCAACGCGCGGTCCGGCTCGAGGAACACGATCGAGGCGTGCGTATCGATTCGCTTCGCGGCCCCTTCGCGGACTTTTCGATCGAGAAACGCGATCGCTTCGTTCTGGACGTCGACGTCAGACATCACGGCTTCAGCACCGCGGCGCCCGTGAGCCGGCCGTCGCGCAGCCGCGCAAGCGCCTCGTTGGCCCGGTCGAGCGGGAAAACGGTCGTATGTGTCTGGATGTTCGCGTGCGCGGCGGCTGCAAGGAAGTCGATGCCGTCCTTTCGCGTCAGGTTGGCGACGGAGATGATCTGCCGTTCGCCCCAGAGAATATGATAGGGAAATGCCGGGATATCGGACATGTGAATGCCCGCGCACACCACGCGCCCGCCCTTGCGCACGGCGCGAAGGGCGAGTGGGACCAGCGGCCCGACCGGCGCATAGATGATGGCGGCGTCAAGCTCGGCGGGCGGCGTGTCCTCCGAGGCACCGGCCCAATCCGCCCCGAGCGACAACGCGAGCTGCTGCGCTTCCCGGTCGCCGCGGCGGGTAAAGGCGTAGACCCTTCGTCCCTGCGCGCGCGCCACCTGCGCCACGATATGACCGGCCGCGCCAAAACCGTAGATTCCGATCGCCTTGCCCGCGCCGGCCATGACCAGGGATCGCCAGCCGATCAGCCCGGCGCAGAGCAGCGGCGCCAGCGCCGCGTCGTCGCCTTGTTCGCCGAGCGGGAAGCAGTATCTGGAGTCGGCGACGAGGTGGCTGGCAAAGCCGCCGTCGCGCGTGTAGCCGGTGAATTTGGGATGGTCGCAGAGATTTTCCTTCTCCGCGCGGCAATAGACGCATTCGCCGCAGGTGAAGCCGAGCCAGGGCACGCCGACGCGTATGCCCGGCTTCAGACCGCTGACGCCGGCTCCCAGCGCGTCGATCCGGCCCACGACTTCGTGCCCGGGAATGATGGGGTAGGCGATGTCGGGCAGTTCGCCGTCGACGACATGCAGATCCGTGCGGCACACGCCGCAGGCGGCCACCTTGACGCGGACTTCACCCGGCCCGGGGACGGGATCCGGCCGTTCCTCGGGCCGCAGCGCCGCGCCGCGGGCGGGAAGCACCATCGCATGCATGTCACAATAAACCCGTGATACTGTTCCCAGTCTGGGCCCGGCATCTCGTTATGCCTTGATCCTCGTCAAAGTCGAAGCCTCCCATTCGGTTTAGGTACGCTTCAAACCTCAGGAGGTGCCGTGATGTACGAATTTCTCCAGGAAACCGTCGGCGACAACATGACCCGCGCGGTCAGGAGCATCGCGCCGGAAACGACGGTCGGCGATCTCTACCGGCTGTTCGCTGCCGACGGCTTCGATGCCTATCCGGTCGTGCGGGACGATGTTCTGGTGGGCATGGTGTCCAAGCTGGACGCCCTGAAGGTATTTGCGCTCGGGCAGGATCAGATCCTGCCGCACTTCACCGATGGAATGGCCGGCACGGCCGATGCCATCATGTCGAGCGAGATCATCGCCGTCGATCCCGAAACCAAGCTGCAGCGCGTGCTGGAGCTGATGGTCAGGCATCGCGTCAAGAGCCTGCCCGTCGTCAGTCAAGGACGGAACCTGCTCGGCATCATCGCGCGTGAAGACGTCATGCGGGCGATGGAGCGGTCGACACTCTGGCGATATCCTCCAGTCGTCCCCTTCGAGCAGGCGTAATGTCGACTTTTGGTCTCGAGCGAATCTTCGCGCCACGGCGTGTCGCGATCGTTGGCGGCAGCCCGCGCCGGTCCTCGATCGGGGCCATCATCCTGCGCAACATGACCAGCGGGGGATTTGCCGGCGAGATCGCGCTGGTCAATCCGCGGTATCAGGAGATCGACGGGCGAAAGACGTATCCGGATCTCCAGGCGTTGCCCTTTGTCCCGGATCTCATCGTCATCACCGCGCCGGCGGCTGCGATTCCGAAAATCATCGCTCAGGCGGGCGAGCGGGGCGTCGCCGGGGCCATCATCGTCTCGTCGGGGCTCGGACACGGCGCGGGCTCGCTCGCGGAAGCGGTCGAGAAGACGGCGCGTGCCCGCAAGATGCGGATTGTAGGGCCGAACTGCCTCGGCGTGATGTTCCCCGCCATTGCGTTGAATGCGAGCTTCGCCGCGCGTCAGGCCGTGCCGGGGTCGCTGGCCCTGATTTCGCAATCCGGCGCGATCGCGGCCGCGATGGTCGATTGGGGCGCGGAACGATCGGTCGGATTTTCGGGGATCGTTTCGATCGGCGACCAGCTCGATGTCGATGTCGCCGATCTCCTCGACTATTTCGCACTCGATGACAAGACCCGCGCGATCCTGCTGTATGTCGAAGCGATCTCGGATGCGCGCAAATTCATGTCGGCCGCGCGCGCCGCCGCGCGCCTCAAGCCGGTCGTCGTCGTGAAGTCGGGGCGGATGGCGCAAGGCGCAAAGGCGGCGGCCACGCACACCGGCGCGCTGGCGGGTTCGGACGCAGTCTACGATGCGGCCTTCCGCCGCGCCGGTTTGTTGCGCGTGCTCGACCTGCGCGAACTGTTCGATTGCGCCGAGCTGCTCGGCCGCCACGTTCGTGCGCCGGGCGGCAAGAGACTGGCGCTCCTGACCAATGGCGGGGGGCTCGGCATCCTCGCGACCGATCGGCTGGCGGAGCTTGGCGGGGTCGCGCCCGCGCTCACCCCCGAGGTGGCTGCAAAGCTCGACGCGGTGCTGCCGCGGACCTGGTCGAAGGCAAATCCGATCGACATTTCCGGCGATGCCGACGCGACGCGTTACGAGGCCGCGCTCGATGTCCTGCTCGCCGATCCCGCAAGCGATGCCTTGCTGGTCATGAATGTGGAGACCGCGGTGGCATCGGCCCCCGCCATCGCGGAGGCGGTTGCGGCGCGTGTAGCCAAGGATCGCGCGGAAAGGCGTTCATCGTCGAAGCCCGTTCTGGCGGCATGGGTCGGCACCGACCAGACGGTCGCTTCGATCTTCGACGGCGCTGCAATTCCGCATTTCCCGACCGAAGACGACGCGGTGCGCGCGTTCATGCATCTGGTCAAGCATCGCGAGGCGGCGGAAGCGTTGATGGCGACGCCGCCGAACATGTCCTCATTGTTCGAACCGGACGTGAAGGCCGCGAGGCAAGTCGTCGATCGGGCGCTTGGGGAAGGGCGGACATGGCTCGATCCGGTCGAGATCGCCGCGCTGTTTGAAGCCTATTCCATTCCGATGGTGCCGACCTTGGCTGCCGACGGTCCCGATGAGGCGGCCGCGAAGGCCGAGCCTTTTCTGGCGAATGGACTCGCCGTGGCGGTCAAGATCCTGTCGCGGGATATCACGCACAAGTCGGATGTCGGTGGGGTCATTCTTGGTCTCACGACCAAGGTTGCGGTCAGGAACGCGGCGGTCGACGTCATCACAAGAGCAAAACGCGTGCGGCCGGAAGCCCGCATCGACGGCGTCATGATCCAGCCGATGATCGTGCGGCCCGGCGCGCGCGAACTGATCCTGGGCCTCGCTGATGATCCCACCTTCGGTCCGGTCATGGTGTTCGGCCGCGGCGGCACCGCGGTCGAGATCATCCGGGACAAGGCTTTGGCGTTGCCGCCCCTGGACATGAATCTGGCGAGCGAGCTCGTCGGCCGGACCAGGGTTTCGCGACTTCTGCCGGCGTATCGCGACGTGCCCGCGGTGCCGCCGGACGTGGTGCCGCTGACTCTGGTGAAGCTCTCGCAGATGGCGGCGGATTGTCCGGAGATCCACGAGCTCGACATCAATCCGCTGCTGGCGGATAGCCAGGGCGTGCTGGCGCTCGATGCGCGCGTAGCGCTGCGCAAGCCGGCCAGGTTGTTTGCGGGGCAGACGCGTTTCGCCGTGCGGCCCTATCCGACCGAGTGGGAGCGCGAGCTCTGCGTCAAGGATGGCTGGACGGTCAACGTGCGCCCGATGCGGCCCGAGGACGAGCCCGCCATCGTCAAGCTCCTGAAAAGCGTGTCGGCAGAGGACTTGAGGTTGCGTTTCTTCCACTCGGTCAAGGAATTTTCGCACCAGTTCGTCGCGCGCCTCACGCAGCTCGACTACGCGCGCGCGATGGCGTTTGCGGCGCTGGATCCGGCGACGGGCGACATCCTCGGCGTGGTTCGGCTGCATTCGGACTCGCGCTACGAGACGGCGGAATATGCCATCCTGCTGCGCTCCGATCTCAAGGGAAAGGGCCTCGGCTGGGCGCTGATGCAGCTCCTGATCGATTATGCGTGCGCCGAGGGATTGAAATCGCTGTTTGGCGAGGTGCTGAACGAAAACACCACCATGCTGGCCATGTGCCGCCAGCTCGGCTTCGAGGTCAGGGGCGATCCTCACGAACAGAGAGTGTCGCTGGTTTCCCTTGATCTTGCGAAGGCAAGAGCCGGAACTACCCGGCGAGCCGGCTAGCGCATGATCCGGAAAAGTGTGCAGCGGTTTTCCGGAAAGATCATGCGCAAACAAGAATCCAGAGCGCGATGACGGTTCATCCTGATCTCATCGCGCCCCAGGGCACAGGATGGTTCGTCGATCGCTCCGTGGAAGGGTCAGTTCGCCTCAGACGCGGCAGCACCGTTCTCGCCCTTGTGCCTGCGCAGGCGCTGGATCACCAGCGGAATGAGCGGCAGCAACAGCGGGACGGCGGCGCTTTCGAGCGCAGTCCGCAGCGACGCGGGGGCTGCATGTTCCGCCTGCTCGATTTCCGCCGTCAAGGCGGTCAGCGCGTCCTGATGCACCTCCTTGGCGAGCGCCAGCTCCCGGCTCGAGGGCCGGCGGAGCGCGAGCAGCATCAAGAGAACGGCGATCACGAGATTGCCAAGGCCGAGGATCGCGGCCGATGCGCTCGCGCTCCACACCTGCACCAGCACAAAATAGGCGGCGACCTCGAATGACAGCAGCGCGAATGTCAGGACGAGGGCTGCGAGCGCTTGCAGGCCGAGATTGCCCAAAAGCCGCTTGAGGCGCAGTTCGGCGATCACCCGCTCGCTTCTCCACACAAGATGTGCGTGGTGGACCAGCCGGCTGGTGCTCATGGTTTTCTCCTCAACAGAAAGCCGATCGCGATCCCGACAGCGAGCGCCGCCGCCAGCGCCGGCACGGCGCGGCCGGCAAAGGCCCGCTCGACCTCGGCTTCATCGAGCGCAAGCGCATCGCGGAGATCGGTCAGCAGGGTTTTGACGTCGGCGGCAAGCGTATGGGCTTTCTCGCGCGAGACGTTTTGCCATTCTTCCGCGCTGGTTTTCAGAATATGCCCGGCTTCACGTTTCAGCGCGTGAAGCTCGTCCATGATGTCCTCGCTATAGCTCATGACATGGCCTCCGTATAAGAAAGGCTAGCCGGAGATGCGTTGGCCAGGATTGATGTGAATCAAGCGCCGTCATGCCGGAGAATTGCGCTGCATCAAGGCCTTGGCGGTGTCTTGACCCTAACCATGCAGAAAACAGGAGCTGTTTCTTGACCGAAATGCCGAGCCTGACTGCGATCGACCAAGGGCCCTGTGCGTTGCAAGCGCAGGGGGCATGGACGGTCGCCAATGTCGAACTGCTCGAGCGCCTGTGCGACGGTGTGTCGCCCGCGCGGAGCGGGCCGATCGATCTCAGCGGCGTGACGGCGCTTGATACGGTCGGCGCCTGGTTGTTCGAGAAGCTTGCCAGGCGGGCCGCGGCGGGATCGCCGGAGCCGGTCCTGGTCGGCGCTTCCCCATCCTATTCCGGCCTGCTTCGCGAAGTCCGCGAGTTGAACAGAGCGGAACCGGGCCTGAAGCGGCGGCGGAACCCCCTCGTCGATCGCCTCGAAAAAATGACGCGCGCCCTTGTCGCCGACAGCGCCGCCTTCCTGCACATGCTGGGCGCCGTCAGTATCGCCTTGGGCCGCGTGCTGCGTGAGCCGCGATCCTTCCGCCTGACGTCGACCGTCTATCAGCTCGGGCGCGTCGGCTGGCAGGCGATCCCGATCATGGCGCTCATCACCTTCCTGATCGGCGCGATCATCGCCCAGCAGGGAATTTTCCATTTCCGCAAGTTCGGCGCGGATTCCTACGTGGTCGACATGGTCGGCATCCTGGTGTTGCGCGAGATCGGCGTGCTGATCGTCGCGATCATGGTCGCCGGCCGCTCGGGCAGCGCCTACACCGCCGAGATCGGCTCGATGAAGATGCGCGAGGAGATCGACGCGCTCAGCACCATGGGCCTCGATCCGGTCTCCGTGCTGATCCTGCCAAGGGTGCTTGCGCTCATCGTCGCGCTGCCGATTCTGGCCTTCCTGGGTTCGTTGGCCGCGCTCTATGGCGGCGGCCTTGTCGCCTGGCTCTATGGCGGCATGAGCCCCGCGATCTTCATCGCGCGGCTGCGCGAGGCGGTTTCGGTCACGCATTTCGAGGTCGGCATCCTGAAGGCGCCGTTCATGGCGCTGGTGATCGGGCTCGTCGCGGCGACCGAGGGGCTCAAGGTCAAGGGCAGCGCGGAATCGCTCGGCCAGCAGACCACGGCTTCCGTCGTCAAATCGATCTTCCTGGTGATCGTGCTCGACGGCCTGTTCGCCGTGTTCTTCGCGTCGATCGGGATGTAGCGATGGCAGGCCGCAGCATCGCGATTCACGTCCAGGACCTCGTTGTCGGTTTCGGCGACCGCGTCGTGCTCGACCATCTTTCGCTCGATGTCCGCGAAGGCGAGATTTTGGGATTGGTCGGCGCGTCCGGCGGCGGCAAATCGGTCCTGCTGCGGACCCTGATCGGGCTGCTGCCGAAGCGGAGCGGGCAGATCGACTTTCCCGCTTCTGCAAGCGACGATGCCAGCCGCCGCGGCGTGCTGTTTCAGCAGGGCGCGCTGTTCTCGGCGCTCAACGCCCGGCAAAACGTCCAGTTTCCGCTGCGCGAGGCCGCGCATCTTTCTCCAGCGTTGCTGGACGAGATCGCCAACGCCAAGCTCGAAATGGTGGGACTGACCGCAGACGACGGCGACAAATTCCCGGCCGAGCTTTCCGGCGGCATGACCAAGCGCGTGGCGCTGGCGCGGGCGCTCGCGCTCGATCCGGCGCTTTTGTTCCTGGATGAGCCCACCTCGGGTCTCGACCCGATCGCGGCGGGCGAATTCGATTCGCTGATCAGGACGCTGCAGCAGACGCTCGGCTTCACCGTCTTCATGATCACCCACGATCTGAACACGCTGGCTGCGGTCTGCGATCGCGTCGCGGCCCTGGCCGACGGCAGGATCGCCGCGCTCGGGCCGTTGCCGGAAGTGCTGAAATCCGACCATCCCTGGGTAAGAGCCTATTTCCACGGCGCCCGGGCGCAGATGTTGCACCTCGGTGCTTGACGAAAGGAAGATTCATGGAAACCCGCGCACCCTTTGTCATCGTCGGCGCCTTCGTGCTGGCGGCGATCGTCGCCGTGTTCGGCTTCGTCTACTGGCTCAATAATGCCGGCGGCATCGGCAAGCGGGAGACCTATCGCGTCGTCTTCAATGGCCCGGTGCCGGGCCTGTTGGTCGGCGCGGCCGTGCTGTTCAACGGCATTCGCGTCGGCGAGGTCACCTCGCTCGCTCTCGTTGCCGACCGGCCTCACGATGTGCATGCGACCATCGCGGTCGCCGAGCACACGCCGGTTCGCGCCGACACCAAGGTCGGTCTCGATTTTCAGGGGCTGACGGGCGTGCCCGTGGTCGCGCTGGAGGGCGGCGAGGATGCTTCCGCGCCGCCGGTAAAGGACGCCCTGATCGCCGAAAAGGGGGCGGGTCAAAGCATGACGCAGGCCGCGCGCGACGCGTTGCGCAAGGTGGACAGCGTGCTCTCGGAGAACTCGGCGCCCCTGCACGAGGCCATCGCCAACCTCAGCACCTTCACCGGCGGCCTTGCGCGCAACACGCCGAAGCTCGACGGGATCGTGGCCGGCCTGGAAAAGATGACCGGCAGCGCCACGCCCCCGCGCAAGGTCATCTACGATCTGAAGGCGGCGGACACGTTCGACGGGCCGCGCCGCCCGCTCGAGCCCGGCCTTGTCGTCGCCGAGCCGACGGCAACGACGCGCCTGCAAACCCAGCGCTTCCTGTTTGCCTCCGACGAGGAGCCGCATGACGAATTCGCCAACGCGCAATGGAGCGATTCGCTTCCGGCGCTGGTGCAGACGCGGCTGCTGCAGAGTTTCGAGAATTACGATATCGCGCATGCGCCATTGCGCGGAGATTCCTTGAGCGAAGGGGGCGTTCGCCTCGTGATCGATCTGCGCCGGTTCGATATCGCGACGGCGCCGGAGTTGAAGGCGACCGTCGCGCTCTCCGCAAAGCTCATCGACGGCACCGGGCGTCTGAAGGCCGCGCGCATCTTCGAGCAATCGTCGGCAATGGACGGGCTTGCGGTGGCGCAGGCGGCCAGTGCGTTCGGCCGTGCCTTCGATATGCTCGCGCGCGATGTTGTGACGTGGACGGCTTCAGCGCGCTGAAATCCGTTGGCCGATGATGCCATGAACGAAAATTCCCTGCTCGCGTTCGCGGTCACGGCTGCGATCATCGAGCTGACGTCGGACCCGAATATGGGCCATCTCTCGATCTTGCCGGTTCGCGTCGGCGGACGGTTCCTTTACTCGACGCGAAGGGGCATGCCTTGAGCCTGCAGTCGCAAATATGCGCCCCGGACCAGACGCTCGAGCGCGATCTTCGCCTCGATGCGTGCCGGGGCGTCGCGCTCTGGTTCATCTTTCTCAATCACACCCCGGACAATATCTGCAGCTGGCTCACGCTGCGGCATTACGGGTTCAGCGACACGACAGAAGTTTTCATGTTCGTCTCCGGCGTCACCTGCGCGCTGGCCTATGGCGCCGTCCTGCGCTGCGACGGCTGGTGGGCGGTCGTCAGTCACACGCTGCGTCGAGGCTGGGAGATCTATGCGGCCTTCCTCACCCTGATTATCGGCTTGGTCGTGCTGGTCTATTGGGCCGGCGTTGACCGGCTGGCCGACGATGCCAATGTGCGGGTGTTGCTGGAGCATCCGGGCGCGGCGCTGGCGCATGCGGCGATCTTGCAATATCGCCCGGTCAACACCGACGTTCTGCCGGATTTCGTGCTGTTTCATCTTCTGTTCGCGCCGCTGCTTTGGCTGTTGCTGAAGATTCCCAATGTCGCGGTCACCGCCTCCGCGCTGCTCTACGGGCTGGTTCAGGTCTATGGCTGGAACCTGCCGGGCTGGCCGATCAACGACTGGTACTTCAATCCCTTCGCATGGCAATTCCTCGTGGTGCTCGGCGCCTGGTGGGTCATGGCCGGGCGCACGCGGTTTCGCGCGCTTGTAACGTCGCGTCCCATGGTGGGGCTGGCGATAGCTTACCTGGTGTTCGGCCTGGTCGTTGCGCTGAGCTGGAGCTTCAAGCCGTTGGAGGCGCTGATTCCACAATCCATGGCAAAGCTGATCTATCCGATCGACAAGACCGACCTCGATCCGCTGCGGCTTCTGCACTTCCTGGCCATCGCCATCCTCGTGGCGCGGTTCGTGCCGTCGGACTGGCGAGGCCTGACGACGCCGGTGTTGCGAGGCGCCGTGCGTTGCGGAGAGAACTCCCTCGAAATCTATTGCCTCGGCGTATTGGTCTCGCTTGCGGCACAGTTGATGCTATTGCGGGTTTCGGATGGCGTCGTGGCGCAGATTGCCGTGAGCTTCGCGGGTATCCTGTTGCTGGTCGGATTTGCAACGCTGTCGACATGGGTCGGCATCGGAAGCAGGCGGCAGGCAAAACTGCTGTGAGTTGTCGCTCGACGTGTCGTGACGACCGTTTTGGTCATTGATCTGGATCAAAGCATTGCAAGTGCAATCGCTTAGCTTGGCAAACGGCAGCGGCCCGGATGCCGCTTTGATTCCCCCATAATAATGTGAAGAGAGCAGCAGTATGTCCGTCGGAAGCGACGACACTGGACGGCCGCGCCGCAAGCGCATGGAGATATTCGCGTTCCTGTTCCTCACCGCAGTGGTGATGCCGGTCCTCGCCGTCGGCGTGGTCGGCGGTTACGGATTCACCGTCTGGATCTATCACATGGTGGTCGGTCCTCCCGGACCGCCAGCGGACCATTGAGGGAGGGAACGTCTTGCTCAAGACCGCCATCAATCGCCGCGCTCTGATCACGGGCCGCGCCCTGACGGCCGAACGTGTCGTGGCGCCCCCCGGCTGCGAGATCGCCAGCATCCTGGTCCAGGCCCGGCCCGAGCAGCTGAATGAAGTCGAGGCTGCGATTGTTGCGCTGTCGGGTTGCGAGATCCATGGCCGCGATCCGCGCGGCAAGCTCGTCGTCGTGGTCGAGGCGCTCGATTCGGGCTCGCTCGGATCGACCCTCAACACCATCGCGCTGCTGCCCCACGTCCATTCCGCTTCCCTTGTCTTTCACGCCATCGACGCCGGCTGACGCCCGACGCCGGGAGATTGCCCATGACCGAATCCAAGCTCGACCGCCGTCAGATGCTGAAGCTGGAGGCTGCAGCCATTGCGGCCGTCGCCGGCGGAATGCCGGTGCCTGCGCTCGCGGCCAATCTCGTGACCGAGCGAGAAGCCAGCGAATTGAAGTGGGACAAGGCCGCCTGCCGCTTCTGCGGCACCGGCTGCAGCGTCATGGTCGCGACCAAGGAGAACCGCGTCGTCGCCACCCACGGCGACATCAAGTCGGAGGTCAATCGCGGGCTGAACTGCGTGAAGGGCTATTTCCTCTCCAAAATCATGTACGGCCACGATCGGCTGACCCAGCCGATGCTGCGCAAGACCAACGGCAAGTTCGACAAGAACGGCGAGTTCACGGCCGTGTCGTGGGACGAAGCCTTCGGCATCATGGCGGAGAAATTCAAGGCTGCGCTGAAAAAGCGCGGGCCGAGCGGCGTCGGCATGTTCGGCTCCGGACAGTGGACGATCTGGGAAGGCTACGCCGCCTCAAAACTGTTCAAGGCGGGCTTCCGCTCCAACAATATCGATCCCAACGCGCGCCACTGCATGGCTTCCGCGGTTGCCGGCATGATGCGGACTTTCGGCATCGACGAGCCGCCTGGATGCTACGACGACATCGAGGCCGCCGACGCCTTCGTGCTGTGGGGCTCCAACATGGCGGAGATGCACCCGATCCTTTGGACCCGGGTCACCGACCGCCGTCTCTCCGCGCCGCATGTCCGCGTTGCCGTGCTCTCGACCTTCGAGCACCGCTCGTTCGATCTCGCCGACATCGGCATGGTGTTCAAGCCGCAGACCGACCTCTATCTCCTCAATGCCATCGCCAACCACATCATCAGGACGGGGCGGGTCAACAAGGAGTTTGTTGCCGCGCATACCGTGTTCAAGCGCGGACAGACCGATATCGGCTACGGCCTGCGGCCCGAGCACCCGCTGCAGAAGAAGGCCACAGGAGCCGCCAAGGCCAACGATTCCACCGACATGAGCTTCGAGGAATATGCGAAGTTCGTGTCCGACTACACGCTGGAAAAGGCGGCGGAGATGTCGGGCGTGCCGCTCAACCGCCTGGAGGCGCTGGCCGAGCTCTATGCCGATCCGAAGACCAAGGTGGTCAGCTTCTGGACCATGGGCTTCAACCAGCACACCCGCGGCGTCTGGTGCAACAATCTCGTCTACAACATCCATCTCCTGACCGGGAAAATCTCAGAGCCCGGCAACAGTCCGTTCTCGCTCACCGGCCAGCCGTCGGCCTGCGGCACCGCGCGCGAGGTCGGCACGTTCTCCCATCGCCTGCCCGCCGACATGGTGGTGACCAACAAGGCGCATCGCGACATCGCCGAGAGGATATGGAAGCTTCCCGAAGGCACCATCCCCGACAAGCCCGGCTATCACGCCGTGCTGCAGAGCCGGATGCTGAAGGACGGCCTGCTCAATGCCTATTGGGTGCAGGTCAACAACAATCTGCAGGCCGGTCCCAACGCCAATGAGGAGACCTATCCGGGCTTCCGCAATCCCGACAATTTCATCGTTGTCTCGGATGCCTATCCATCGGTGACGGCGCTCGCCGCCGATTTGATCCTGCCGACTGCGATGTGGGTGGAGAAGGAAGGCGCCTACGGCAATGCCGAGCGGCGCACCCAGTTCTGGCACCAGCTCGTCACCGCGCCCGGCGAATCGCGTTCCGATCTCTGGCAGCTCATGGAGTTCTCCAAGCGCTTCAGGATGGAGGAAGTCTGGACCGAGGAGCTGCTCGCGAAGAAGCCGGAATATCGCGGCAAGACCCTGTTCGACGTGCTCTACAGGAACGGCGAGGTCGACAGGTTTCCGGTGTCGGACATCGAGGCCGGCTATGCCAATGACGAATCGAAGGCGTTCGGCTTCTATGTGCACAAGGGCCTGTTCGAGGAATACGCCGCGTTTGGCCGCGGCCATGGCCACGACCTTGCGCCGTTCGACACCTATCACCAGGTCCGCGGGCTGCGCTGGCCGGTCGTGAACGGCCAGGAGACGCGCTGGCGTTTCCGCGAGGGCGCCGACCCGTATGTGAAACAAGGCGCCGGGGTGCAGTTCTACGGCTATGGCGACGGCAAGGCGCGCATCTTCGCGCTGCCTTACGAGCCGGCTGCGGAATCGCCCGACCAGGAATATCCGTTCTGGCTGTCGACCGGTCGCGTGCTGGAGCATTGGCACTCCGGCACCATGACGCGACGCGTGCCGGAACTCTACAAGGCATTCCCCGAAGCCGTCTGCTTCATGCATCCCGACGATGCGCAGGAAGCCAAGCTGCGCCGCGGCGACGAAGTGAAGGTCGTCTCGCGCCGCGGCTTCATCCGCGTCCGCGTCGAGACGCGCGGCCGCGACCGGCCGCCGCGCGGCCTCGTCTTCGTGCCGTGGTTCGACGAATCGAAGTTGATCAACAAGGTGACGCTGGACGCCACCGATCCGATCTCGCTGCAAGCCGACTTCAAGAAATGCGCTGTGCGGATCGAGAAGGTGTAACGGCCATGATGGGGAAAATCGCAACCTTCCTGCTCGTCGCCGCGATCGCGGCCGGCACCGGGACGCTCGCCGCCCAAACGCTCAATTCCGGCCTGCGCGGGCCGACCCCGCTCAATGACGAGGGACCGGCCGCGCCGATGACGCCGATGCGCAATACGTCCGAAAGGGAGGTGCGGAACTATCCCGAGCAACCGCCGGTGATCCCGCATTCGATCGACGGCTACCAGATCGACCTGCAGAGCAACAAATGCCTGTCCTGCCATGCCAGGGCGCGCACCGCCGAGTCGCAGGCGCCGATGATCTCGATCACCCACTTCATGGATCGCGACGGGCAGTTCCTTGCCTCCATCTCGCCGCGGCGTTTCTTCTGCACCTCATGCCATGTTCCGCAAAACGTCGTTGGCCCCCCGGTCAGCAATGATTTCGTCGATATCGACAGCATGCTGACCCGCGCCGCGCCGGGTGGCCGGCGATGAGCGAGATCGAATTGCCGGCGAAGCGGCCGGGGCTTCTCAGGCGGGCATGGGCGTTCATGCTCGAGCTATGGGAAGTCCTGATCCGGCCGAGCTCGGTGTTCGGGCTCGGCGTGCTGGTGCTCGCCGGCTTCGTCGCCGGCATCATCTTCTGGGGCGGCTTCAACACCGCGCTGGAAATCACCAACACCGAAAAGTTCTGTACGGGATGTCACGAGATGCGTGACAACGTCTTCGCCGAGCTGAAATCGACGGTTCACTTCTCCAACCGCTCCGGCGTGCGCGCAAGCTGCCCGGACTGCCATGTGCCGCACAACTGGAGCGACAAGATCGCGCGCAAGATGCAGGCCTCCCAGGAGGTATGGGGTCATTTGTTCGGCTATATCGACACCCGCGAAAAATTCCTCGACAAGCGGCTCGAGCTGGCGTTGCACGAATGGGGCCGCTTCAAGGCCAACGATTCCCTGGAATGCCGCAACTGCCACAGTGCGGATTCCATGGACATCACCAAGCAGTCGCCGCGCGCCTCTGTGGCTCACCAGCGCTTCCTCTTCACCGGCGAGAAGACCTGCATCGATTGCCACAAGGGCATCGCCCATCACCTGCCGGACATGCACGGCGTCCCCGGCTGGCAGTGACGCATCACCTGGCCTTCGCGCGCGAGGGCCTGATGCGGGCCTGAAAATCCCGTGGATGGACGGGCTCCGAACTGTGATTATTCCCACATAGGTATTGGACCCATCATGTCATTCTCCCTCCAGTACGGAGGAGAGGTCCATGGTCCTGATCGACGCGCTGCTGGTGCTGGCGATGCTGTTCTTCCTGTTCTTGCCGATCACCGACCGCAAGACGGTGCGGATGAAGCTCATTGTGCTGTGCGTGCTGCTGGCCGCGCTCACGGTGTCGGTGACGGGGACCCATGTTTCTCCGATGCAACTGGCCGGCATCGCTTCCGTGCGCTGAACGGCGGGCCGACGCTCGCCTGCAAATAGCGGGAAATGCCCAGGAGGATATTCGCTTGCGGCTTTCCGTCGCAGTCCGCGTGAGCTATTGCTTCCCGGATGAACAACGTGAAGGCACAGGAAAGCAAGCCACCGGCCGATAGCTCGCAGAGCACGCTCGCGCTGCTCGGTTTCATGCTGGTTGCGGTCGCGCAGGTCTCCAACATGATCCTGGCGCGGGGATTGGCGGGCTCGGTGCCGGCCTTCTCACTCGCCTTCTTCCGCTGGACGATCATCGCCGCGGGTCTCGCGCCCTTTGCGCTCGCGGAGATACGCCAGGGAAAAATTCCGCTGGCAAAGAACGTGTGGCCAATCCTGGCCGCCGGCTTTCTCGGCATGTTCCTTTGCGGCGGCCCGGTCTACATCGCCGGCATCTCGACCACGGCAATCCATATTGCGTTGATCATGGCGCTGTCGCCGATCGCGGTGCTGCTGCTCTCGGCCCTGCTGGGCATGGAGCGGATCGGCCCGCTGCAGCTCATCGGCATGGCCCTGGCGCTTGCCGGCGCGCTGTTGATCATCTCGGGCGGCCATCTGGCGGCGCTCACCCAATCGAGCGCGGCTACGGGCGACCTCTGGGTCGTGCTCGCGATGCTCGGCTGGTCCGGTTACACGCTGTTGCAGTCGCGCGTGGCGACCGGTGCGTCGCTGCTGGCGCGCATCAGCCTGTTCTCGGCAGCCGGCGCGCTCTGCTCGTTGCCGCCGGCGATCCACGAGATGTGGACCACGCCGGCGCAGGCGTTCAGCGTCAAGGCGCTGGAATCTTACGTCTTCGCCGGACTCGTACCCGGGCTGATCGCCTATGCCGGCTTTGCCTGGCTCGCCGGGAAGTTCGGTTCGGTGCGCACTTCCCTCGTTCTTTATGTTGGCCCTGTCGCGAGCGCGTTGCTGTCATTCGTCATCCTCGGCGAGCCGCCGACCGCGATCCATTTTTTCGGCGGCCTGCTGATCCTCGGCGGCGTCTGGGCGAGCCTGCGGAAATAGCCCTGGTTCGCGCGAGCGCTTCGCAGGACGCGCTACGCCGCGCCGGCATTTCGCCGCGCGTAACTCTTCGCGAACTCCAGATACCAGTCCAGGCAGCCGGGATTGGCCATCGCATCCCTGTTGATGACCTTCTCGATGGCATGGCCGAGCAACAGCCGCTTGATCGGCAGCTCCTGCTTCTTGCCGGACAGCGTGCGCGGGATTTCTGGCACGGCGAGGATCTCGTTCGGCAGGAAGCGGCGCGACAGTCCCGCCTCGATCGCCTTGTTGATCTTCGTCTCCATCGCGCGGTCGAGCGAAATTCCCTCGCGCAGCACCACGAACAGCGGCATGTAGCTTTCGCGGCCGAGATATTCGAGGTCGACCACCATGGAATCCAGCACCTCCGGCAGCGCCTCGATCGCGGAATAGATTTCGCTCGTTCCCATGCGCAGGCCGTGCCGGTTGATGGTGGCATCGCTCCGGCCAAAGATCACGCAAGAGCCGTCGGCATTGATCTTTAGCCAGTCGCCATGGCGCCACACCGCGCCGCGGCCGGTGCCGTCGTAATCGTCGGGATAGGTCTCGAAATAGCTCGAGCGATAGCGCGCATCGCCGGGATCACTCCAGAAGCGCAGCGGCATCGACGGCAGCGGTTCGGTGCAGACAAGCTCGCCGACTTCCTCGATCACCGGGCGGCCCGACGCGTCAAAGGCTTCGACCGCGGCGCCGAGCAGGCGGCACTGCATGGTGCCGGGCACCTGCGGCAACTCGCGGCAGGCGCCGATGAAGGCGCCGGCGAAATCCGTGCCGCCCGACATGTTGGCCCACCACATGTCCTTCTGCTCGTCGTTGCCATTGGCGGCGGCAAGCTTCGCGATGCGCGCGTTGAACCAGGCCTGCGTGTCGGCTGCGAGCGGCGAGCCCGTCGATCCCAGCGCGCGCAAACGAGAGAGATCGCCGGCGGCGGTGATGTCGATGCCGGCCTTGGTGCAGCTCGCAAAGAACGCCGCGCCCGCCCCGAAGAACGTCGCTCTCGCATCGGCGACGAAGCGCCACAGCGTCAGCCAATCCGGCTTGTCCTTCGGCCCGCCCGGACTTCCGTCGAAGATGCAGCAGGTGGTGCCGTTGAGCAGGCCGCTTACCTGGCAATTCCACATGATCCAGCCGGTCGACGAGTACCAATGGTAGCGCTCGCCGCGCGAGATTTCGGTGTAGCTGCAGCCGATGTCGTTATGCAGCACGTTGAGCGGCAGGCCGACGATCATGATGCCGCCATGCCCATGCACGATCGGCTTCGGCAACCCCGTGGTGCCGCTGGAATAGACGATCCAGAGCGGGTGATCGAACGGCAGCCATTCCGGCTCGAAGGCGTCAATTTCCGCGCCCGTCGCGGCGAGGATGTTCGCAAGCCGGTCGGTCCCGGCGGTGTCGCTGTGCAGGACGAGCTGTTCGACGGTCGGCAACGCTCGCTGCAATGCCTCGACGACATCCCGGCGGTCGTGCCTTCGCCCGGCATAGACCACGCTGTCGCAGGCGATCAGCACTCTCGGTTCGATCTGCTTGAAACGGTCGATCACGGCGGGCGCCGCCATGTCGGGTGCGCAGACGCTCCAGATCGCGCCCAGGCTGGCGGTCGCCAGAAACGCGATCATGGTCTCGGGGATGTTGGGAAGATAGGCCGCGACGCGGTCGCCGGATCGCACGCCCTGCGCCTTCAGATGAAGCGCGAGCGCTGCGACCTTGCGCTTCAATTCCGGCCAGTTCGTCTCCTTCAGCACGCCGTCTTCGCCGCTGGCGATGATCGCCGGCTGGCCTGCGGCGTGGGCCGGCGCGACATGCCGCAGCACCTGCCGCACGTAATTGACCTGCGCGCCCGGAAACCAGACGGCGCCCGGCATTTTGCGCTGCCCCACGACGCTGCGATGCGGTGTCGGCGATTTCAGATCGAAATAGTCCCAGATGCTTTGCCAGAAGCCGTCGAGGTCGCGCACCGACCATTGCCGCAGCGCTTCGTAATTTTGAAAGCTGAGGCCGCGGTTTTCCCTGAGCCATTGGCGATAGAGGGCTATTTGCGGGGTCCTGGGAGCAGTCATGGTTTCGTTCTTTTTTGCGCGCGCGAGCGGCACCCTGTCGTTCGCGCGCGGAAAATTCAAGCCTCAAGAACCCGGCGAAGGAACCAACGCCGACGCCCGCGATTTAATCGCACAGGCTCTCATCGAGGCTCAAGAACATGAAGATGCTGAAGCGTCTCTTCGGGCTGTCCCTCTGGCGCCGGGAAACCCGCAAGCCATCCGCCTTTCCCCCACCCTTGGTCGATCCGGAAGAGTTCGCCCGGTTGATCAGCTCCGGCCGTGTCGAGGATTTGCGGATCCTGGCGCGGAAGCTCAGCGCGCAGCCGAGGGCACACGCCTAGAGCATGATTCGGAAAAGTGGGCGCCGGTTTTCCGAAACGATCATGCTCAAACAAGGAATGGCCGCAGACAGTCTCATCCCGCGTGGATGCGCCGCGAGCGTTCCTCGAACGCGGCAGCTTCGCTCGCCGCCAGTCGTTCCAGCCGGACGGCGACATGCTTGTGATAGGGCGTCGCTGCGATCGGATCGCAATTGCCGCTGTCGGTGAGGGCATTCACGCGAGGACCATTGTTGAGCCGTTCGCCGTCGCGGGCCGGGTAGGACTGCCCATAGCCATGCGGCAGAGCGAGCTGGCCCCGGCGCAGACTATCATCCACCTTGCAACGCACGACGACGCGCCCCGCAGGCGATCGTACGGCGATCCACTCGCCGTCGCTGGCGCCCAGCTCCGCCAGGTCCCTGGTGTTGATCAACAGCGCGCCGTCGGGGTCGTCGCGGCGCCAGGCGGGATCGCGGAAAATCTGGTTGGCATTGAACATGCGCCGCTGGCCGGCGGCGAGCACGAAGGGATATTCCCTCGGCGCTTCCGCCGATACGGGATCGAGCCTGGCGAGCCACTCCAAGAGCGGTGCGATCGCGAGGTGCACCTTCCGGTCGGGATGGCTGATCAGCGACCACACTTCATCATACGTGTGCTCGGTGATGGCGACGCCGCTTCGGGTGCCGACGACGGCGTCGAACAGCGCGTCGCCAAGCTCGGCGTCCGGCACCTCGCCGTTGGCGCCGAGCGCGCGCCGCACCGCCTCGGGCGAACGCTTGGCGCAGGCCTGCGCGGCCTGCCACAGTGGCGCGGCGGCAGCCGTGCCGTCCGACAGCGTCGCGCCGAGCGTATGATACAGCACCAGCGCGCCGATTGCAGCGGCTTGCGGATTGGCGCCCATGAACGCACGAAGGGCGTGCGCGAAAGCGGGCCGCGAATGGAAGGCCGCCTCGCGTAGCGGACCAAGTGCGTTGTCGCCGGGCAGAAGCCCGAGCGCCCGCGCCAGCCGCGTATAGATTTCGGGCTCCGGCAACGTGCCTTCGAGCGGCGGTACGACGCCCGCGCGCACATGAAAGAAATTCGTCGGAAATTCGAAGTTGAACAGCGTGAACTCGGTCTTCTCGTATTGCGAGGAGGCCGGCAGCACGTAATGCGCCAGCCGCGCCGTCTCGGTCATGGCGACGTCGACCACGACGCAGAGATCGAGCGCGGCGAGCGCCTTCTCCACCTCCGCGGTATTCGCGGCCGTGTTGGCCGGGTTGGAGCTGTCGATCCACACCCCGCGCAGGCGGTCGGGATGGTCGCTCAAGACGGCTTGCGGAAAGATGTTGGGCGGCAATAGTCCGCCGATCACCTCGGTGCCGGTGGCCGCGAATTTCTGGCCCGGCGAGTTGCCCCATAGCGGCTGCAGCCAGCTGTGCAACTGGTTGGTGCCAGGCCTGCCGAAGCTGCCGGTCAGCATGATCAGGAGCTTTTCCAGATAGGAGTTCAGGGTCGAGTTGACGCCCTGCTGAATGCCGAGCTCGACGCGCACCGTCATCGCTTTCGCGGCCTGGATCATGTCGGCGCAACGCCCGATTTGTCCGAGCGGGATGTCGGCGGCTGCGGCCCATTGCTCGACAGGAATGTGGAGCAGGGCGTCCTTCACCTCGGCGAAGCCGGTGGCGTGTTGCGCGAGAAACTCATGGTCCAGCGCATCGCGCCGCACCAGCGTGGCGAGGATCGCGCCCAGCAGGAACGCGTCGGCGCCCGGACGCACCGCAAGATGCAGATCGGCCATCTCGGCGGTTTCGGTGCGGCGCGGATCGATCACGACCAGTTTGCGGCCTGGATCCTTCCGGATCCGGTTCAGATGGTCGCGCGCATTCGGGAAGCCGTGCGCGATCCATGGATTCGCGCCGATCACGAACAACAAGTCGCAGTGGTGGACGTCCTCGGCGGTGTGGCAGGTCTGGCTGCCAAACAAATGACCGTTGACCCAGAAGTCGCCGGTCTTCTCCTGCGACAGCGCATTGAACACGTGGCGCGAGCCGAGCGCGCGCAGGAATCCGGTCGCATAGGCGCCGCCGGCATGATTGCCCTGGCCACCGCCGCCATAGAGCGCGATGGCTTTGCCGCCATGGCGATCGACCAGCTCGCGCAGGCGCGCGGCGATTTCGCTGATCGCGGTGTCCCAGTCGATCTCGTCGAAGCCGCCATCGGGCCGGCGGCGCAGCGGCGACGTCAGCCGGTCGCGGTGATGCGCATAGAAGGGAATCCGCGCGGCCTTGTTGCAGAGATAGCCTTGCGACTTCGGATTGTCGCGGTCGCCGCGCACCTTGGTGATCCGGTCGTTCTCGACGAGGATCTCCACGCCGCAATTGACGTAGCAGATATTGCATGCGGTCTTTTGCCATCCAGCCTTCGACATCGGCGGTTCCTTTTCGGATCGAATGAACATTATATTATGGTCATCATAAAAACAACCGTCATCGAAGCCCCGGAAGCGAGGGTTGCGCCCCGCGGGTTCCCGCGCCTTTGGAAGGATTATTTCGCCTTTTCGTGGTTGGCGATGCCGGTCGCCTTGTAATCGTAGGTCGGATAGAATTCGGTGCGGTAGGCGCCCCAGGCGGAGGTCTCGAAGATACGGTTGACCTCACGCAGCCGCGAGGCCGGCAGGCGCAGCGTGACGACCTGTCCGACCCCCATCATCACATACCAGCTCACCACCTCGATGCCTTCAGGCGGGAACGCCTTGTAGAAGCCCTGCTTCTCGAGCTGGGCGTTGAGCTCGCCGAGCGGCCGCGACTGGTCGTGTTTCAGGAAGATCGTGAGCATCACCGCATTGTCAGCCGTCGGCGTGGCGGCGTCCTGCGGCGCCGTCGTCTGTGCGGGCGCGCGTGAGGTGACCATGAAAGCCGACGCCAGCACTGCCAGCGCCGTGAGCAACATCTTGCCTCGTCCCATCGCCGTCTCCCTCCAATTTTCTTATATGCAAGGTGTAGACGGCGACGACAGCAGTTTCGTGGCGCGTGTGCAACCGGGGAGCATGATCCGGAAAAGTGGACACCGGTTTCCCTCGCGACAAACGCGAAGCGTTTGCGCGGAGATCATGCTCAATCAAGGAACTTTAGCGCGCCGAATATTCTCCCAAGATATCCCTGCCGGTGTAGTCGGTCATCAGCACGGTCGCGACCACGCTGATGACGGCGCAGATCGCGATATAGACGGCAATCGCGGTCGGGGAGTGATAGGTGCCGAACAGCCACGCCGCGATCAGGGGCGCGGGACCGCCGGCAACGACGGAGGCGAGCTGATAGCCGAGCGAGGCGCCGCTATAGCGAAGCCGGCTCATTCTTGCTTTGCCCGGAGAACGTGTGAGCACCGACGCCGGTTCCCGCAAGAAGGCAGGAGGCGGAATTCGCTGGAATTGTGAAGCACATCACATGCTTCCCGCACCGCACGCGCTAACGATGAGGCTGGCCGGGCTGCCCGCCGGGCCACACCAAGTCGAGGATGCGATCCATGTCGACGCGACGGAAAATGGTTTGGTGGTTCAAGTTCGTGCTTTCCGGCCGCTTTCTTGAGACCTTTCTCAATTTGCGGGGCCGGCGCTGACAGAGGGACGCACGATGCGAGGAGCGATCAGGCGGCGTTGATGAGCTTCTTGCAATAGGTCGCGCCGTTCGAGACGGCGTCGCGCCCCTTCCAGGCGAGATAGGTCAGCTTTCCGACAATTGAATCATGGCTGCGCAGGCGGCGCGAGCCCAGCACGTGGCCGACATCCGCCGGGAATCGACTGAGTTCTGCGGCCACGAGTTCGGCGATCGCGTCCATCGACGCTTGCAGCCTCTTGCCCCATTTTGACTGCTCGAACTGGTCGATGCGGACTTTGAGCGCATACTCGGTGTCGTAGATCTCGGCGAGCAGGTCGCGCGCGATGATGACGCGGTTCTGCTTCAGCGCGATGCGCAACGCCGCGCGGCCGTCATCGATCCGATCCAGCACCATCGAAACCGCGATCGCATAAGGGGTGGCCGCGACATCGGCGGCGGCCTTGCTGGGGGCGGCCTTGGTCGCGAGCCGGATCAGATGCCAGGGAGTCTTCAGCCGCTTGCTGATCAGCGCGATCGCGAACGGCACCGCATCGGCGTTCTGCTTGCCGAACGCATCGAGCAGTGCCGTCATCTTGGCGACTTCGCCGTTCTCGAACCTGGCGAACTTCTCCGGCAGTGCGTTGTCGAATTTCGCGATGGCGTCGCGGGCGCGCAGCGCAACCATGATCTTGAGAAGGTCGTCATAGGTCGAGCGCGCGGCCGTATAGGCCGCAAGCTTGGTACGGGTCATCTCGGCCGCGGCGGGATCGGACAGCGTGTTTTCCAGATATTTGACCACCTTGGTCTGGAATACGGACACGACCTGCTTCAGTTCCTTCTGCCGCTCGCTGCCCATCAGGGTCTGCATCTGCGCGTTGAAATCACGCGCCATGGTCGGCAGCAGGTCGCGGGTGAACCATTCCCAGATCGGCGTCAGCGAGCACCGCGAGACCCGCCCCGAATTGGGATGATCGGGCGCACCGTCGTTCAGCAGCGGCTCAAGGGCGGCGAAGAAATAGCGAGAGGGCTGGCCTTCGCGATTCTGGGCCGATCCGTCCTTGCGAAATTCAGCGCGCAGCTTGGCCTGGATGTCGGCAGAGCCAGGCACCTCGACGCCGCAAAGCTCCAGCCGCTCCAACTCGGCCAGCAGACAGCTTCGAGTGAGCGGCGAAAGGCGCTGCAGAAATTCCCAGATACGGTCGATTTGCATCCTGGGGCCTGGTTTTCCGTCATCATGTTCGGCAAAACGGTCCCGCCAACCGAGCGAGCATCGGGAAAAAGAAGCACGAAAAAAGTTCCTGGCGGATTAATAAGTCTAATAATACCGTCATGATTGCAGGCTCCTACGTCCGGCTGTGTCCGGGCGGTTTGCATCGTTCTGCTAAGGTTTTGCAACCAGTGCGGGCTAGTCCGCATTTTAATGCAATTTAAACGCGCAATGCCGGATTTCCCCGTCACAAACTCCGTAGTCTTACGGAACCAAAAATTAACCATACGAGAGCGTGGACGCCGTTAAATTGCCCATATGTCACAGCGGAAAAATCGAGTCGCCGATTCGCACTTTTCGGACTGGGGCGAAACCAGCTCTCGTTGCGATGAGCTCGAGTTCGACGCGTCATCCCCAGCGCGCACCCGCGTCATGGAGGAGGTCGGCCACGCGATCGCCCGTCAGCTCAACGGGCCGCTCACAGCGCTGCTGCTTTATATGGAAGAGCTCAAGCAGCACAGCCACCGGTTTTCCCAGGGAGCGGATGAACGCCACCATCTGCAGAAAGTGATCCAGAACGCCTTGCAGCAGACCGAGCGCGTCTGCGCCCTGGTCAAGCAGGTCAGCGGCGCCGAGGCCGGTGCCGTGATTTCGTCCGCCGCAAAGTCGGCATGGCAGGGGCGGAGAGGTAACGGTTCGCTGGCCGGTGCCGTGCCCTCATCGGATGCAGACCGCAAGCCGCTGACCAAGCGCGAGCGCGAGGTCCTGAACCTGATCAGCGAAGGTTATTCCAACAAGCAGGGCGCGCTTCGGATGAAGATCAGCCCGCGGACCTTCGAGAGCCACCGTGCCGAGGCGATGCGAAAGCTCGGCGCGAGGAACACCGCGGATCTGGTGCGCGCCGCGCTGCTGCATCCGATCGATTGAGACGATCGGCCGAGCGGATTTCAACGCCGGAGCAGCGCCGCTCAGAGATAATCTTCAGCGAAGCTGTTGAAGCGCGGTCCGGACCGCAGCACGATTGGCCTTGCCTTCGGCGGGACGGGAACCAGCGTGATGGTCCAGCGCGGCGGAACGCTCGACGTATTTTCCAGCACCGAACGGACGATGCCGGTGATGGTCGTGTCGCCCGACCTGATCGTCGCCGTTCGGCCGTTGAATTGCGCGATGCGGAAACGCCGGACTTCCTTCTGATCCGCGGTCTCGAACGTGAACATGAAGCTCTCCTGTGCCTCGCGCGATTATCGCCATTCATTCTTAGCCAGAAATGAAAATCGCCAACCGTACTAGTACGGTTGCGCGGCGGCGCGAGACGCGCGAGGTCGCGCGTCGGCTGGGGATGACGGATCGCTTCTGAAAGGCGGGACAATGGAGAGGTGAAGCGGCGCGACGCCTTGTGCGTCGCGGATCGAACTACTCCGCCGGACCGAACACCGTTTCCATCTTGGTCTTCAGCGTCGCGGCGTTGAACGGCTTGACGATGTAGTTGCTGACGCCGGCCTTCTTTGCGGCGATGACGTTTTCGGTCTTGGATTCGGCCGTGATCATGATGAACGGCGTTTTCGACAGCTCAGGGCTGGCGCGGACTTCGCGCAGCAGGTCGTAGCCGGTCATCGGCTCCATGTTCCAGTCGGAGATCACGAGGCCGTATTTGCGGGTCTGCATCTTGGCGAGCGCGGCCGAACCGTCGCTGGCATCGTCGACATTCTCGAAGCCGAGCTGCTTGAGCAGGTTGCGGATAATCCGGATCATGGTGCTGTAGTCATCGACCACCAGGATCGGCATCGACAGATCAAAAGCCATTGTCGTTTACTCCGCGCAATACACAAACAGCCGAGCGCGGGCGAGATATTCGCGGGCGGCGAATGGTCCGAAGCTCTCGCGGAACTCGCGCTCGTCAGCATCGTGACAATTAGCAGCGGTCCTTGAACAGCGCGTTAATTCCCGGCGCATTTAATCGCCGTGAAATCCCTTGGGCCGTAGTACTACGGAAGAGGTAAAATCGCGCCGTAGCTCCGGCGGTCAGCCCAAGCGGCTGCGCGGCGTCGCGTCGGCCGTGCAGCGCGGCAGCAGCAGCCGGTCATATTGCGCCTTGACGGACGCATAGCATTCGCAGGCTGTCCTGCGGAGGCCTTCGATATCCGTGATGTCGATATGGCCGCGGCTGTAATGAATGAAATTCGCCTGCTGCAGCGTGCTCGCGACCAGCGAGACGCTGTTCCGCCGCGCCCCGATCATCTGCGCCATCGCCTCCTGCGTCAGCAGCAGCTTGCTGCCGCCCGACAAATCGTGGGTTTGCAGCAGACAGCGGGCCAGCCGCGATTCCACGGTATGTGACGCGTTGCAGCCCGCGGTCTGCTGGATCTGCGCGTACACCGCAAGGCTATGCCGTATCAGCGTCGAGCGGAATGTAGCGCTCTGATCGGCCGCCGCCCGCAGCCGCTCGATGTCGACGGTCGACGCCGCACCCGGCACCAGCACGACGGCGCTGTTGAGCGCGACCGGATCACCGAGCGCTGAGAACACCCCGAAAATGCTGTGGCGACCGATCATGGCGATCTGCACATGCTCGCCGCGCGCGAGATCGACGACCAGGGAAATGACGCCTCGATGCGGCATATAGGCGCGCTTGAGAACTTCGCCGACAGAGACCAGAACGAAATCCTGAGCCAGATCGACGGTACGTAGATGCGGACGGATCAATTCAAAATCGTCCGCGCTCAGCGAAGAGAGAAATCCGTTCGGCGAACGAGATATCAAATCCAAAGCCGTCTCCTGCCCTACGGGCAAAACAGGTCTCTGGGCCGCGGTTGCATGCGCATTTCAACACACGAGAGCGGCGACTATTTCACCGTCGGGAAAAAATGGCAATACGACAAATGGGTGCCCGCATCGCCGTTTGCGTGAGCAACAGGCCAGCATGCCTGTCATTCCAGCAACCGCGTATGCCGGGTCTTGACCGCGCGGTAGCATTCGCAGGAGGTGTCGAGCAGGGCATCCATGTCGGTGATTTCGATCCGCCCGCGGCTGTAGCTGATGACGCCGGCCTCCTGCAGCGCATGTGCAACAATCGAAACCGCGTTGCGCTGAACGCCGATCATGCGGGCGAGCAGTTCCTGCGTCATCGGCAGCGTTTCCCCGTCCCAAAGGTCGCGCGCGCGAAGCAGCCAGCGCGACAGCCGTTCCTCGACCGAATGCGTGGCGTTGCATGCGGCGGATTGCTGGGCCTGTACGAGCAGCGTCTGCTCATGCCGAATCAGCAGGCTGCGGAAGACGGCATTCTGGTCGGCAATCGCCCTGAAATCCGCGATGCCGATCGCGGAAGCGGTCCCAGGACACAGCACGACGGCATCCGTCAGCGATATTCCGTCGCCGAGTGCTTCGGCTGCTCCGATTATCCCGTCGTGCCCGACCATCGCAACTTCGACGGCCTGTCCTTCCGACAGGCTGACGACCATCGAGACGATGCCGGAATTCGGCAGGAACACATGGGTAAGTGCTGCGCCCGCATCAAACAGTACGTCCCTCTCCATCTTAACAATCTGTAGGTGTGGACGCAAAGCTTCGTAATCTGCCGCAGGCAGCAATTGCAACAGGCGGTTGGGCGGACGTTGATCTGAAAGCATAAGATTTCACGCCGAACGGGCGTGTTCTGTGGACTTGAGTAGCCTGATGCGAAATTAGGAAGCCTCGGCTTGCGATGCAATTGCGTGAGCGGATGAGGTGTGCCGCGCATCTTATGCACCTTTGAGGGCAGACAGGCCGTCATGTTTGCGGCGGAAATAAGATTCGTGCACTGATTCGCAATTGAAAATCTCAACGCAATCAATGACACCGCCAAGAAGCGCAGGGGACCAGCGGAAGGAGACCCGCTATGCGCCGGATACTCGTAGTGGGCGACGATTTGCATATCGGCCAAGCCGTTCGCATTTGGCCAAAGCACCACGGCTTTCGCGTCTCGACCGCCGATGGCGGAACGAGCGGGCTCGCCGCGCTCGACAACGCAACCTTGGACCTGATGATCGCCGATGTATTCACGCCCAGCATGCGAGGCTTTGAAGCGATCCGGCTGTTCCACGAACGTGCGCCGACGATGCCGCTGGTTGCGATTTCCGGCTACGCCTTTGCCGATATGGAAATATCGGCGCCTGAATTCCTGAGGCTCGCCACGCGGCCCGGCGCGACGCGCTGCCTGCGAAAGCCTTTCAAGCCGGCGACCTCGCCCGGCGTGATCGACGAATGCCTGTCCGAAGCCGAGTCGCATCGCCGCCATGTCACCGCGCTTGCCGCGGTGGCGGCCGCGCAAGCAAGATCGAAATCGCCCGACGCCACGGCCGATGCGTCGCTTGAGGTCAGGCGTTTCGGGGGGAGGCCGCCCTGATGCGTTCTCACGCCCCAAGCTGCGCCGTTCTTCGGCGGCGGCGAAAAGCAACGCAGTTCGAGGAGTGATTCCGGAAGGAGACCAGCGTGCAGCAAGACTCGGGTTTTAACGGACAACCCAGGCAAAATGCCTCGCCGCGCCGTGATGGTATGGCGCAGGTTCTCGTCGTGGATGACGATCCAATGGTGTGCATGGCCATTGAGGTCTATCTCGAACGGCACGATTTTCACGTCACCATCGCCGACGGCGGCGAGGCCGGGCTCAGGGCCCTCGAAGGCAGCCTGTTCGATTTGATGATCGTCGATATCTTCATGCCGCATATGCGCGGCTTTGAATCGATCCGGGTCTTCCACGAACGGGCGCCTTCGATCCCGCTGATCGCGATGTCCGGATACGCCTTCGCCAATCTCAACACGCCGGCGCCGGATTTTCTGCGGATGGCGCTCGAACTCGGGGCGTCGCGCTGTCTGCGCAAGCCGTTCACCCCTGTCGCGCTTCTTACGGCCATCAATGAATGCCTGGCGGAAGCAAGAGAGCGCGGTTCGGACAAGGTCCAGCTCAGATAGCGCGGCGGCAGAGCCGGTCAGTCAGGGGAGGCGACGTCGAACTTCCAGGAAAGACATCGGAAATCGTTGTTGTCTCCGGCCGACCAGGCGCGGCGGGACCGTTTTCAGCGCGCTGCAGTCGTCGGCCAGCTTGCCGGCGGCATTTTGCACGACTTCAACAACGTTCTCACCGTCATTACCGGATCGATCGACCTGCTTGCGCAAGCCGTTGCGCACGAGCCTCAACTTGCGGCAATCGTAAAGCTGATCGATGAGGCCGCGACCCGCGGCGCTGCGCTTACCTGGGGCCTGCTCGCCTTCGCGCGCGGTCAACCTTCGAATCCGCATGAAGTCGACGTCAATGCGCTGCTGGCCGAAGCGACGCGTCTGCTTCGCCCGGCGCTCGGCAGAATCGAGATCGCCGTGGTGCCGGCGGACGACTTGCCGGCGGCGTTCGTAAGCTCCGGCCAGCTTCTGTCCGCAGTGCTGAGCCTTGCGATCGCCGCGCGCAACGAGATGCCGAAGGGTGGCCGGCTTTCGTTCGAGACATCCACGGTCCAATCCGAAGGGCTGCCAGCGTGCCCGCGAGGGCGAGCCGACGGTCAAGTCGCGATCGCGTTGCTTGCTTATGGTTATGGAGACGTTGTCGAACATCCTGAGCAAATCTTTACCGACGTCGAGTTGGCCCAGGATTTCGTCAGGCAGGCCGGCGGCAGCCTGAAAATCTGTGCTGCTTCCGGCGATCGTGCGCGCGCTGAAATCCTGCTGCCGCGGATGGCAGCAGCGGCGCCATGGTTAGCGGACCACTAATCCCATCGCGCGAAATCGTCGTCCCGCGCTTACGGTCTCCACTCGGTGAATCCCAGTTGAATCAACGGTCTTGTTGATTAACGGCGGCGTGTTTCTTCACGCGCCCGGTCGCGCAATGCGCTGCATCCGGTTAGCGGCCAATTAGTATTAACAGCGGCTGCGCCGGCGGTGCTGGGTTTTTACGGAACCGATTTAACCAACGGGTAGGACCTCGCGAACCAGTGTGGCACCTCGCCGAGAAGAAAATTTCGGCGATGCGTCACTTGTGTCCATATCCAGAAGGAAAACAGAAATGTCAGGCATTGTTCTCTCGGCGTCAGTCCGCCAAAATTTGCTCTCGCTGCAGTCGACCGCCGCGCTGCTCGCGACCACCCAGAATGACCTCGCCACCGGCAACAAGGTCAACTCTGCGCTCGACAATCCCACCAACTTCTTCACCGCGCAGTCCCTGAACAACCGCGCCAGCGACATCGGCAATCTGCTCGATGGCATCGGCAACGGCGTGCAGGTGCTGCAGGCCGCCAACACCGGCATCACCTCGCTGCAGGGCCTGGTCGCCAGCGCCCAGTCGATCGCCAATCAGGTGCTGCAGAGCCCGGTCGGTTACTCGACGAAGTCCAACGTCACCTCGGCCGCTCTCACCGGCGCGACCGCGAGCAACCTTTTGGCCTCGTCCTCGACCGCTTCCACCGGCTCCGTCGTCAACAACGACAACACCGGCACTGCCGTTGCGATCACCACCGCGACAGTGCTGTCCGGTACGGGCACCACCTCGTCCAACGACCTCGCCACCGCGATCGCCACCAGCGACACGCTGGTCGTCAACGGCACCACCTTCGCCTTCGTTGCCGGCACCTCGAGCTCGGGCACCAGCATCGGCATCGGCGACACCGTGGCTCACCTGCTCTCGACGATCAACGCGGCGGCCGGCGTCACGGCGTCGATCTCCGGTGGCGCGATCACGGTTGCCGGCAGCACCGCTGGCTTGACCCTGTCCGGCACGGCGCTGGCCAAGCTTGGCCTCACGGCTGTCGGTGACGGTCTCGCCGGCCAGACGTTGACTGTCGGAGCGACCGGCGGCGGCACGCAGACCAGCATCACCTTCGGTCTGGGCACCGGCCAGGTTTCGACCCTGAACGAGCTCAACACGAAGCTGGCAGCCAACAACCTGCAGGCCACGATCGACTCCGCGACCGGCAAGATCAACATCGTCACCACGAACGACGCGGCTTCCTCGACGATCGGCACGATCGGCGGTTCGGCTTCGTCGACCGGTGGGGCCTTCTAACGGCCAGGCGGTTGTCGCGCCGGTTGCCGACCCGAACGCGCAGTCCCAGCGTACGGCCCTGGTGGCGCAGTACAACAACGTGCTGACGCAGATCAACACCACGGCGCAGGACGCGTCCTTCAACGGCGTCAACCTGTTGAACGGCGATACGCTGAAGCTCGTGTTCAACGAAACCGGCCGCTCGACCCTGAGCATCACCGGCGTCACCTTCAACTCGGCCGGTCTTGGTCTGTCGACGGTCGTCGCGGGCACCGACTTCCTCGACAACGCGTCGGCGAACAAGGCGCTCACCACGCTCTCGGCTGCTTCCAGCACGCTGCGTTCGGAAGCATCCTCGCTCGGTTCGAACCTCTCGATCGTGCAGATCCGTCAGGACTTCAACAAGAACCTGATCAACGTGCTGCAGACGGGTTCGTCGAACCTGACACTGGCCGACACCAACGAGGAAGCGGCCAACAGCCAGGCGCTGTCGACCCGCCAGTCGATCGCGGTCTCCGCGCTGGCGCTGGCCAACCAGTCGCAGGCGAGCGTGCTGCAGCTCCTGCGCTGAGCCAGGCACCGACCCAAGAGATCGAGGCGGCGGGGTAAGCCCCGCCGCCTTCCCTCATGCTCCCAGATCGAACGGCAATCGGCCCGCCGCGCGCTGACAGCGCAAAGTGTCCGGGATGACCGCGCCCGCCTCCAGGATGACAACGACGATGCCGCTAAGGGTCGAGTTGAAGCCATTCGAACGCATCATCATCGGTGAGAGCGTCATCATCAATTCGGATGCCCGTACCTCTTTTCTGATCGACGGCGATACCCCGGTCCTTCGCGAGAGGGACACCGTGACCGCGGCGACCGCCGATACGCCCGCCAAGCGGCTCTATCACTGCGTTCAGACCATGTATCTGAAGAACGATGTCCCGCGCTACCAGGCGTCCTATCTCGGCATCCTCCAGGAGCTTCGGGATTCGCTTCAGGATTCCTGCCCGGGCTCGTCCGAGCTGATTGCCGCCGTCAATCATCATGTTTCCGACGGCGCGCTCTACAAGGCGCTCAAGGAAATCAGGAAGCTGATGAAGCGCGAAGACGAGCGCACCGCGGCCTGACGCCTGCCGGCGGGCGGTATCCCCGCAGCCTCCGGTCTCCAATCGATCCGAAGTCATGATCGCGGCCCGCGCATTCGCACGGCGCCGCTCATTGCCGTGTGTCCCTCCGTATTAGCACGGAGACGAAAATTAACGGGAAAGACAAGCCGGCACGTCTATCGATTGAATAAGGGAACCCGTTGAACTTCTTCGGCGGAGCGATCTCGCATCGTCCTGCGCGCCGCTCGAGAAAGACACCCGGTGACCCGTCGAGGCCCGATCGCGAGGGTCCGGCAGCAACATGCGGTTGCAGTCGACTGCAACACGATATTTCCTGGGTGTGGTTCATGGATGATCTATTGCGGGAGTTTTTGACGGAGACGAGCGAGAGCCTGGACACCGTCGACAATCAGTTGGTTAAGTTCGAGCAGGACCCGACCGACGCCAAGATTTTGGACAATATCTTCCGCCTGGTTCACACCATCAAGGGCACCTGCGGCTTTCTGGGGCTGCCGCGGCTCGAGGCGCTGGCGCATGCCGGCGAGACCTTGATGGGCAAGTTCCGCGACGGCATGCCGGTGAAGGCCGAGGCGGTGACGCTGATTCTCGCCAGCATTGACCGCATCAAGGAGATCCTCGGAGGGCTTGAGGCGACCGAAGCCGAGCCCGAGGGCAACGACCACGACCTGATCAGCCGGCTTGAGGAGATGGTCGAGCGCGGGATCGCGGCGATGGCTGCCGGCGAGGCCGAGCCTGTTGCTGAAGCGGCACCCGCGCCCGCCGCTCCCGCTGCACCCAAGGTGACCCAGGGGACGCTGATCGATCAGACGCTGGAGCGTCCGTTGCGTCTGGGCGAGGTCTCGCTGGACGAGCTGGAGCGGGCCTTCCGCGAAACGCCGATCGAGATTGCGCCCGCCCATGAGGCGGCCCCCGCTGCCGCACCGGCAGCCGGGCAGCCGAAAGCTGAAGCCAGCAAGGAAGTGGCGAAGGAGGTCAAGGTGAAGGAAGCAAAGCCCGCCGCAAAGCCCGCCGCCGGCAAGGCCTCCAATGAGGCCGACGTGCCCGAGGGCGACAAGGTCGCCAACCAGTCGATCCGGGTCAATGTCGACACGCTCGAACACCTCATGACCATGGTCTCCGAGCTGGTCTTGACCCGCAACCAGCTCCTGGAGATCTCCCGCCGCAACGAGGACACCGAGTTCAAGGTGCCGCTGCAGCGGCTCTCCAACGTCACCGCCGAGCTGCAGGAAGGCGTCATGAAGACGCGCATGCAGCCGATCGGCAACGCCTGGCAGAAGCTGCCCCGGATCGTGCGCGACCTCTCGGGCGAACTGGGCAAGCAGATCGAGCTGGAGATGCACGGCGCCGACACCGAGCTCGACCGCCAGGTGCTCGACCTGATCAAGGACCCGCTCACCCACATGGTGCGCAACTCCGCCGACCACGGCCTGGAGACCCCGGCCGAGCGGGTGGCCGGCGGCAAGGGCGAGCAGGGCACCATCCGCCTCTCCGCCTATCACGAGGGCGGCCACATCATCATCTGCATCGCCGACAACGGCCGCGGGCTCAACACCGAGAAGATCAAGGCCAAGGCGGTCTCCTCAGGTCTCGTCACCGAGGCCGAGCTCGAGAAGATGTCGGAAGCCCAGATCCACAAGTTCATCTTCGCGCCGGGCTTCTCCACCGCCGCCGCCGTCACCTCGGTCTCCGGCCGCGGGGTGGGCATGGACGTGGTCCGCACCAATATCGACCAGATCGGCGGCACCATCGACATCAAGTCGGTGGCCGGCGAGGGCTCCTCGGTCACCATCAAGATCCCGCTGACGCTTGCCATCGTCTCGGCCCTGATCGTGGAAGCCGCCGGCGACCGTTTTGCCATTCCCCAGCTCTCGGTCGTGGAACTGGTCCGCGCCCGCGCCAACAGCGAGCACCGCATCGAGCGCATCAAGGACACCGCGGTGCTTCGCCTGCGCAACAAGCTGTTGCCGCTGATCCACCTGAAGAAGCTGCTCAAGATCGACGACGGCTCGACCTCCGACCCCGAGAACGGCTTCATCGTGGTGACCCAGGTCGGCAGCCAGACCTTTGGCATCGTGGTCGACGGCGTGTTCCACACCGAGGAAATCGTGGTCAAGCCGATGTCGACGAAGCTGCGCCACATCGACATGTTCTCCGGCAACACCATCCTGGGCGACGGCGCCGTGATCATGATCATCGACCCCAACGGCATCGCCAAGGCGCTCGGCGCCTCCGGCAATGCCGCCCATGAGATGGCCGAGGAGCACGCGGCGGCCCATGCCTCCACGGCCGAGCAGATGACCTCGCTGCTGGTCTTCCGCGCCGGCACCAGCCAGCCCAAGGCGGTGCCGCTCGCGCTGGTGACCCGCCTCGAAGAGATCGCCGCCGACAAGATCGAGCTCAGTAACGGCCGCCACATGGTGCAGTACCGCGACCAGCTGATGCCGCTGGTTCAGATGGAGGGCGTCGAGGTCAAGACCACCGGCTCCCAGCCGATCCTGGTGTTCGTCGACGACAAGCGCGCCATGGGGCTTGTGGTCGACGAGATCGTCGACATCGTCGAGGAGCGGCTCAACATCGAGGTCGCGGGCTCGAAATCGGGCATCCTGGGCTCGGCCGTGATCAAGGGCCAGGCCACCGAGGTGATCGACGTCGGCCACTTCCTGCCGATGGCGTTTGCCGACTGGTTCACGCGCAAGGAGATGAAGCCCTCGGCCACCGCGCAATCGATCCTTCTGGTGGACGACAGTGCCTTCTTCCGCAACATGCTGGCGCCTGTGCTCAAAGCCGCCGGCTACCGCGTGCGCACCGCGCCGAACGCCCAGGAAGGGCTCACGGCGCTGCGCTCGGGCCAGAGCTTCGATGTGGTGCTGACCGATATCGAGATGCCCGACATGAACGGGTTCGAGTTCGCCGAAACCATCCGCTCCGACCAGAATCTGAACCGGGTGCCGATCATCGGCCTGTCCTCGCTGGTGTCGCCGGCGGCGATCGAGCGCGGCCGCCAGGCCGGCTTCCACGACTATGTCGGCAAGTTCGACCGTCCCGGCCTGATCGCGGCGCTGAAAGAGCAGACCGCCGAGCTGAACCAAGCTGCTTAACTCAAAGAGCCGCTTAAGGAGAGAACATGAGCAGCAAGAAAGAGACCGCCGAGGGCCTGGTCGCCGAATACGTCACCGCCGTGATCGGCGGCCAGTTGTTCGGCCTGCCGATCTCGCGCGTGCAGGACGTGTTCATGCCGGAACGGCTGACCCGCGTGCCGCTGTCGTCCCAGGAGATCGCCGGCGTCCTCAACCTGCGCGGCCGCATCGTCACCGTGGTCGACATGCGCGCCCGTCTGGGGCTGCCCAAGGCCAGTGACGGCAAGCCGCCGATGGCGGTCGGCGTCGATCTGCGCGGCGAATCCTATGGCCTCCTGATCGACCAGATCGGCGAGGTCCTGCGGCTGGCCGAGGACAGCAAGGAAGAAAACCCCGTCAACCTCGACCCTCGCATGGCAAAGCTCGCAGGCGGCGTCCATCGCCTCGACGGCCAGCTCATGGTCGTCCTCGATGTCGATCGCGTGCTCGAACTGGCAACCAAGCTGACGGCGCTGGCCGCGTAGCGGATGCAACGGCACAAGGAAGGTCAATCAAAATGAAAACGTGTCTTGTTGTCGACGACTCCGGCGTCACGAGGAAGATCGCGCGGCGCATCCTCGAGGAACTGGGCTTCAACATCATCGAGGCCGAGGACGGCGAGAAGGCGCTCGAAGCCTGCAGGCAGGCGTTCCCCGAGGCGATCCTGCTCGACTGGAACATGCCGGTCATGGATGGCTACGAGTTCATCGTCCAACTGCGCCGCATGCCCGGCGGCGGTGCGCCCATCGTGGTGTTCTGCACCACCGAGAACGGCATCGACCACATTTCCCGCGCCCTGCATGCCGGCGCCAACGAATACATCATGAAGCCGTTCGACAGGGACATCGTGACGGCCAAGTTCCAGGAAGTCGGATTGATCCAGGCGACGCTGCCTGAAGTCGTCTAAATCTTCAGCCAGCGTATTGAGAGGTCCTCAGTGAACCCGTCCGATTACGAATATCTGCGCAAGCTGCTGAAGGACCACTCCGGTCTGGACCTGTCGGCTGACAAGCAATATCTGATCGAGAGCCGCCTGCTGCCGCTCGCGCGCAAGGCCGGCCTCGCCGACCTCGTCGACCTCGTACAGAAGATGAAAAGCGGCTCGAGCAGCCTGATTGCCCAGGTGGTCGAGGCCATGACCACCAACGAGACGTTCTTCTTCCGCGACAAGGTGCCGTTCGATCATTTTCGCGAGAAGATCATGCCGGAAATGCTGCAGGCGCGGGCCAACCGCAAGAGCTTGCGGATCTGGTGTGCCGCGGGTTCGACCGGTCAGGAGCCTTATTCGCTCGCGATGTGCCTGAAGGAAATGGGGGCGGCGCTCAACGGCTGGCGGGTCGAAATACTCGCGACCGACCTGTCGCAGGAGGTGCTGGAGAAATCCAGGGCCGGCATCTACAGCCAGTTCGAGGTGCAGCGCGGCCTGCCGATTCAGATGCTGGTCAAGTACTTCAAGCAGACAGGCGAGCTCTGGCAGATCAATTCCGACATCCGCGCCATGGTGCAGCACCGCCAGCTCAATCTGCTGCAAGATTTCTCGCAGCTCGGAACTTTCGACGTGATCTTCTGCCGCAACGTGCTGATCTATTTCGACCAGGACACCAAGACGAACATCTTCGGCCGCCTCGCCCGCGCGATCGAGCCGGACGGCTTCCTGGTGCTGGGTGCGGCCGAAACCGTGGTCGGATTGACCGAGGCGTTCAAGCCGATCGCGGATCGTCGCGGCCTGTACCGGCCTGAGGGCGGACGCGCGGCGCCGGCGAAGCCTGCGTCCTCTCTCGCGCCCGCGCCGAAGCTGGCGATGGCGGGGAGTTAGCTGGTGTCCGAGGAAAACAAGGGCGGAGAACGCGTCAGCTTCAGCCGCGGGTACGATGTCTGCATCATGGCCATCGACGGCACATGGCGGCGCGATTGCCAGCTCAAGGCGGTCTCCGACAATGATGCGACCCTGTCGGTCGAGGGCTCGATCCAGGGCCTCAATCTCAAGGAGTTCTTTCTCCTGCTGTCGTCGACCGGATTAGCCTATCGGCGCTGCGAGCTGGTGCGGGTGAATGGAACCGACATGGACATCCAGTTCCTCAAGGGCAAGAACGCCAAGAAGAGACGATCTGCGGGCCAGGATGCGATGGCCTAGCGTCAACGCCTGCGCTGGGCCGCGCCGGCTTCCACATCGTGATCCTGTTTCACGATGCAGTGATAGACCGCCTTGGAACAACACAATTCACAATCAATTTTGCGGCACGAAAGATGCGTTCGCCGTGCAACGGACGCCCGAAAGCCTCAGCCGTTGGCCGAACGGCGCGCAGGTCCCCTCGCGTCCAGCAGCGACTTCAGGGCCATATCGAGACTGGCGCTGCAGGTGTTCAGCGCGTAACTTGCCTTCAGATATTGCGGCGTGACATCGTCCAGCACAATGACGTTGCTCGTGTCCGGCTCGCCGAGGGTGGCTTCCCGGCTGATCGCTCCGTTTATCAGGTCGATGCTGGCCTGGACATGTTCCACAAGGGCAATCAGGTCCGAGACAATGGCCCCAAAGCTGTCATCGGCCCTTTTTGTCGCGTTTTTCATGGTTGTTCTCCCTCGGCGCACCCCAGGCAGGTGGCGCTACTTGTGGGTTAAGTCCTTGTTGCGTACAAATACCGTCGGGTCGATTTCGCGATGAATGATAGGGTGCGGAGAGTGCGCGTCGTGATTCACTCACTCAGGATGATGGCACATGGCTGAGAAAACAGCTTCCCGCGGAGAAATCTTCGTGGTCGACGATGATCCCGCCGTTCGCGATACCCTGTCGATGGTGCTGTCGGCGGGCGGATATGAAGTGATCTGCTTTGCGGATGGCGCAGCGTTGCTGTCCGTGGCGCGGGGACGCACACCTTCGGCCATTCTGCTCGATGTCCATATCCCCGGAAAATCCGGCCTCGATATCCTGAGGGAACTGCACGGCGAGGATTATCCCGCACCGATCTTCATGATCTCCGGCCAAGGCGATATCGCAATGGCGGTCAGCGCCATCAAGAACGGCGCGCTGGACTTCATCGAGAAGCCGTTCCGCGGCAGCGAGATCGTGGCTCGGCTGGACGAGGCGATCGACGCCTATGCGCGCCGCCAGTCACTAAGCCCGGCCTCCAATATTGCCTCGCTGCATTTCCCCGGACGGGAACCCCTGACGCGCCGCGAGCGTGAAGTGCTGGAGCAATTCACAACGGGCGCTTCCAACAAGGAGGCCGGACGTACGCTTGGGATCAGCCCGCGCACCATCGAGGACCATCGCGCCAACATCATGAAAAAGCTGGGTGCGAAGAACGCCGCCGACCTCGTGAGAATCGTGATGACCGCGCAACAGCGCGCGTCCTGAGCTTCGGAAGAAGCCCCGGTCTTCGCATGCCCGATCCGGACGCGATTGAGCCGGCGGGCGGAACTGCACCATAGGGTGCATATATTTCCGAAGGACATGCCGCGAAATTATCCGTTGCTCCTGCACGGCGGCAGCGAAGCCTGCCTTGAACACAGGCCAATCCCGGATTCATACCTATCCAGAAATTAACGCAATGCTCAAAGCTGCGGCCGAGAGTGGGTGAGATTGTTCGCCACCGGCCTGGCGGTCCGCAGATTGTGCAGTCCAGGGACTGCGGCGAACGACCATCGAGCCCTGCAGGCACACGCGTTTTTTGCCAGCCTGCTCGCGGAGTGCGGCATTGAGAGCGCAAAGCATGACAGCCGACACTGATCAGGTCCGACCATCGAGCGAGCAGCTCGCGCATTATTTGCTGCAGCTTACGCCGCAAGCACGCAGTCGCCTGCTCGCGGAACTGGAACGACTCCACCTTCTTGGGGACGACATCCCCCATCATGAAGAGCTGATCGGCACCCTGCGTGCCGAGTTCAGGAAAACCGGAGAGAGCCACCATCGCGTCGGAAATCCTTCGCGCTATTTCTTCGAACCGCTGGAGCCGGTGCTGTTCGATGTCGCGCCCGAGCGCGCGGGCGCCGGACAGATCGCCCGCATATTCTTGAATCGTCCAGCCTGCGCCCCCATCGCTCCTTTGGAACTAATGTCGGTCGCATGCTTGAGAAGGGGCGCGACGCGGTGTTGGGCCTCCTCTCATCGTGACGGCATCCGGGCATCGACTGATGCGTGTCCGCAAGCTCAGCCTTCCAGCGCTTTCCGGATCATCCGCGCGAGGTCGGCCTTGCGATAGGGCTTGGCGAGCAGCAACACGCCGAAATCGAGCCTGCCGTGATGAACGATGGCATCCTCGGTATAGCCTGACGTGAACAGCACCTTGAGGCCCGGCCTTTGCTTGAGGATCGTGTCGGCAAGCTGCCTTCCGTTCATCGCTCCGGGCATGATCACGTCGGTGAACAGCAGATCGAATGGCGTGTTCTTGCCGGCGAGGGCGAGCGCCTCGGCGGCGTTGGCGGCATTCAGCGTGGTGTAGCCGAGCGAATGCAGCTGCGTCAGCACATAGTCGCGCACCAGCCGGTCGTCCTCGACCACGAGGATGGTTTCATTGCCGCCCTCGATCTCGCTGTCGGAATCCGGCCGCAGGTCTGGTGAAGCGCCGGTGCCGGGCGGCAGGTACATCCGGATGGTCGTGCCCTGGCCTTCCTCGCTGTAGACCTTGATATGGCCCGCCGACTGCTTGATGAAGCCATAGACCATGGAGAGCCCGAGGCCGGTGCCCTTGCCCGGGCCTTTGGAGGTGAAGAACGGGTCGAACACCCGATCGAGGATCGTCGAGGGAATACCGTAGCCGGTGTCGCTCACGGCGATCATGACATAGGGGCCCGGCCGGACATCGTCGTTCACGCTGGCATAGGTCTCGTCGAGATAGGCGAGGCCGGTTTCCAGGATCAGCTTGCCGCCGTTCGGCATGGCGTCGCGCGAATTCAGCGCAAGATTGATGACCGCGGTCGCGAGCTGGTTCGGATCGACGATGGCGACGCACGCTTCATCCCTGAGCACCGATTCGATTTCTATGTGCTCGCCGAGCGTCGGCCGCAGCAGCTTGGCGGTATCGACGAGCAAGAGGTTGATATCGATTTCCCGCGGCTGCAGCGGCTGTCGCCGCGCAAAGGCGAGGAGGTGCTGGGTAAGGTCGGCGCCGCGGGCGGCGGCTTCGTCGATCATCCTGGTGATCGCCGCCAGTTGCGGTTCCCTGGCGACGGCGCCGGCCAGGATTTCGATGGTGCCGGTGATGACGGTCAGAATGTTGTTGAAGTCATGGGCGATACCGCCGGTGAGCTGGCCGATCGCCTCCATCTTTTCCGACTGACGAATCCGCTCCTCGGCGGCGATCTTGTCGGTGAGGTCGCGGATGAAGGCATTGAACACCACGTCGTCGCGGCGTTTCAACTGGGTGATGCTGAGCTCGACCTTGAATTCCGTGTTGTCGCGGCGCAGCGCGTCAATCTCGATGCGGCGGCCGAGGATGGCGCTTTCGCCAGTACGCAGGAAACGCTCCAGTCCCGCCCGATGCGCGGCCCGGTGTTGGACCGGGATGATCAATGCGCCGAGCTTTTGCCCGATCGCCTCATTGCGGCTCCAGCCGAACAGCTTTTCGGCCTGCGAGTTCCAGTCCGTGATCGTCCCGGTCTCGTTCATCTGAACGAAGGCGTCGAGCGACGTATTGATAATGCCGTGCGACAGCTCTGCGCTTTCGCGTAGAGATTCCTGCGCGAGCCTGCTCTCGGTCATGTCGCGGCCGACGAAGAAATAGCGCTTCACCGGTTCCGACCAGCTACCGAGCCACGACAGCCACACCTCGCGTCCATCCTTGTGGATGCAGCGGGTGTCGGAGATTTTCACGCGTCCTCCGCGCCGCAGCGCGCGCATCTCTTCGCGCGAATTCTCCAGATGGTCGGGATGAATGAAGTCGACGCCGCTGCGGCCGATCATCTCCTCCGGCCTATATCCGAGGATCGCCTCGCAGCTCGGGCTGATCTGCGCCAGATGGCCCCTGGAGTCGCTGATCAGGATCAGGTCCTGGGAGGCCTCGAAGATGCGGCGGCGCTCCTCGAGCGCGGCGGCCTTTGCATTTGCCTCACCGATCGCCCGCGCAAAGGCGCGCGCCAGCACGCCGGTCTCGCCGGCGGCATCGACGGGAATGGCGGCCGCGCCGGGGCGGCCGATGCCCTCGACCGCTGCCGTCAGCCGCAGGATCGGCCGGGTAAGCGAGCGGGCGACGATCACGGCAAGCACCGCTGCGCACAGCATTGCCACCAGGCCGACGATCAGCGACGTGTTGCGGATCGCCGCGGCAGGCGCCAGGAATACATTGTTCGGCACGCGTTCGACGATGCCGACCCATTGCTTGCCCGCCAGCAGGGTCGGCGCGAGTGCCATGCCGGTTGGAGCGCCGGCCGCGTCGGGGGCGACGCGCGAGGAGCTTTGCGTCCTGCCGACCGCGTCCGCGAAATAGGGCATGTCCGCTTTCCAGTCTCCGGAGGCGCCGTTCTCGCGCGCACGATCGGGATGAACGAGATAGTTGCCGTAGGCATCGACGACATACACCATCTCGTTGGGACGGGCCGTCGCGCGGACGCGGTCGAGGGCGGGGCGCATGTCGACATTGACGATCACGATGCCAAACGGTTTGCCGTCCGGCGCAAGCACCGGCTTGGCGACCCGCATCGTCGGCAGGCGCGGCGTGTCGATCACGCCGTTCTCTTCGTTGAGGCTCACCGGCGAGACGTAAATTTCATTCGCGGCCAGGTTGACGGTGTTGCGGAAAAAACGTGCGTCGCCGACCTGTTTCAGCTCCGCTTCCGATGCGATGTGCACGCTGCCGTTTGGCCCGGAGCGGTCGACCCGCACGATTTCCCGGTGGTTATCGGCGACACCGATGAAGCGGAGCGAATAGGCCGGCTTGAGCGCCATTTGGGCGGCCAGCCGGCCCTCCAATCGTTCCCGCCAGGCTGCTACCGTCGTGCGATCGACCGGGTCGATCCCGCCGTTAAGGCTGGCGCGCATCAACCCTGCGACCGGTTCGAGATTGGCAAAGGTCGTGATGTCGCCGGGCGCGGAGCGGATGTGGGATTCGAGATCGGCGGCAACAAAGCGCGAATGGGTCTCGATCCGTTCGAGCACGCGCGGGGTCACGACCTGTTCGAGGTTGCGATAGCTGAACCAGCCGACGGCGAAGACCGCGATCGCCACCACGAGGATCATGGCAATGGCAAGCCGCGCGGTCAGCGTCAGGCCTTGGCTGCCGCCCTTGGTCTCCCCAGGCACGCTATCCGGCAAGACAGGCGAGGCAGCCTTGTCGTCAACGGCCCGATGTAACATTGCGGTCCCGCGCTTTGAGGCAGCCTTCGACCATCGCCAGCAGGGCCGCCGGCTTGAAGGGTTTCGGCAAGCTCGAAACCGCGCCGAGCTTGATCGCCATGGCCAGGAAGTCCGGCTCCGCCTCCGCATCCACGACCAGCGGCCGGCCGGAGATCACGACGATCGGAATTGTAGGCTGCTTCCCCTGAACGTGCCGCATGGTTTCAAGCCCATCCATCCCCGGCATGAAGATGTCGAGGAACAGGAGATCGAAATCTCCGACATCGAAGGCAGCTAACCCCTTATGGCCATCGCCGGCAACCACCACGCTGTGTCCGGCCCGTTCCAGCAGCAGGCGGATTGTCATCTGGACGGCAGGGTCGTCATCGACGACCAGAATTTTCGCCAAGGTACCTTCCCCCAGCCCGGCGTGGAATCATCAACGGCAGGTTGCGCGATAGTGCTCAATCCCCCAGCTTTCGCAAGCCTCGATTCCGCCGGAATCCGACCTCGCCAAGGACGCAATTCGGCAGGTTCCATATGCGTGATACCGTGCCGACGGGGGTAACAGGAAGACCTGCGGGAGGTTCTCGGCCTTTCCCTGTGCTTCGCACTTTCCGCCCTGACGTTGCGGCGCTTGCCGGGCGCGGACTGCCCGTGAGATGACCGGCCGACGTCGCAACAGGTGCCGATCATGACAAGCAAGCCCCACAGGAAGACCCCGGAAACGCTGCGCAGCGCGCGCTGGTTCGCGCCCGACGATTTGCGCGCCTTCGGCCATCGCTCGCGCGCGATGCAGATGGGCTATGCGCCGGAGGAGTGGAAGGATCGCCCTGTCATCGCGATCCTCAACACCTGGTCGGACGCGCAGCCCTGCCACATGCATTTCAAGAGCCGGGTCGACGACGTCAAGCGCGGCATCCTGATGGCCGGTGGCTTGCCGGTTGAGTTGCCGGCGCTGTCGCTGTCGGAATCGCTGTTGAAACCGACCACGATGCTCTACCGCAACCTGCTGGCGATGGACGCGGAGGAACTGCTGCGCGGCCATCCCGTCGACGGCGTGGTGCTGATGGGCGGCTGCGACAAGACCACGCCCGCGCTGCTGCTCGGCGCCACCAGCATGAACCTCCCCGCGATCTACCTGCCGGCCGGGCCAATGCTGCGCGGCAACTGGAAGGGCAGCACGCTGGGCTCGGGCTCGGATGCCTGGAAATACTGGGACGAGCGGCGCGCCGGGAAAATCTCCGACGCGGACTGGCTCGACATGGAGGCGGGCATCGCGCGCAGCTACGGCACCTGCATGACCATGGGTACCGCCTCGACCATGACCGCGATCGCGGAATCGATCGGCATGACCCTGCCGGGCGCCTCCTCGATTCCCGCGGCGGATGCCGGCCACATCCGCATGGCCTCCGAATGCGGCCGCCGTATCGTCGAGATGGTGTGGGAGGATTTGACGCCGAAGCAAATCCAGACGCGCAGGGCCTTCGAGAACGCGATCGTGGTCGCGATGGCGATGGGCTGCTCGACCAACGCGATTATCCATCTCATCGCGCAGTCGCGCCGCGCCGGCCAGGATATCGGCCTCGACGATTTCGAGAAGGCGAGCCGCAAGGTGCCGGTGATTGCCAATGTCCGGCCGAGCGGCGACAAATATCTGATGGAGGACTTCTTTTATGCCGGGGGCCTGCCGGGCCTGATGAGCCGTATCAGGGAGCACCTGCATCTCGACTGCATTACCGTGACCGGCCGGACGCTGGGCGAGAACATCGCTCGCGCCGAAGTGCACAATGACGACGTCATTCGCACGGTACAAAATCCGATCTACAGCGAAGGAGCGCTGGCGGTGCTCAATGGCAACCTCGCGCCCGACGGCTGCGTGATAAAGCCTTCCGCCTGCGATCCGCGGTTTCTCAAGCACACGGGCCCTGCGCTGGTATTCGACGATTATCCCGCGATGAAGAAGGCGGTCGACGATCCCAACCTCGATGTCACGGCGGACCATGTGCTGATCCTGCGCAACGCCGGGCCGCAGGGCGGGCCGGGCATGCCGGAATGGGGCATGCTGCCGATCCCGACGAAACTGGTGAAGCAGGGCGTGCGCGACATGGTGCGGCTGTCGGATGCGCGCATGAGCGGCACCAGTTATGGCGCCTGCATTCTGCATGTCTCGCCGGAATCCTTTGTCGGCGGCCCGCTCGCATTGGTGAGGAACGGCGACAGGATCACGCTCGACGTCGCCGCGCGCACCATCAATCTCGATGTGAGCGAAGCCGAGCTCGCCAAACGCCGCGCCGAATGGAAGCAGCCGGAGCGCCGTTTCGAGCGCGGCTATGGCTGGATGTTCTCGAAACACATCAAGCAGGCCAATGAGGGTTGCGACTTCGATTTTCTCGAGACCGGCTTCGGCAAGCCGGTCGATGAGCCCGCGATTTACTGATGCTGTCGTTCCGGGGCATCGCAAAGCGATGAGCCCGGAACCCATCTTACCTCAGCGTGTGCGGCCTGATGGATTCCGGGCTCGCGCTTCGCGCGCCCCGGAATGACGAAGTGGAGGGACCATGTCCATACTTGCCGACGCCACCCGCAACAAGCTGAAGACCGTCTCCACGGCTACGGTCGCGACCGCCTTGTTCAAGCGCGGCCTTCGCATCCAGTGCATTCAGGACGTGCATCCGCTCAACCCCGACCAGCCGACCATGGTCGGCGAGGCCTTCACGCTGCGCTACATGCCGGCGCGCGAGGACCTCAACAAGCTTGACGTGTTCCGCGACCGTTCCCATCCGCAGCGCAAGGCGATCGAGGATTGTCCGCCCGGCGCGGTGCTGGTGATGGACAGCCGCAAGGATGCGCGTGCAGCAAGTGCCGGCGCGATCCTGGTGACGCGCTTGAAGCAGCGCGGCTGCGCCGGCGTCGTCACCGATGGCGGCTTTCGCGACTCGGCCGAGATCGCAAAACTCGGCTTTCCGGCCTTCCATCACCGCCCAAGCGCGCCGACCAACCTGACGCTGCATCAGGCGATCGAGATCAATGTGCCGATCGGCTGCGGCGATGCGCCGGTATTTCCGGGCGATGTCATCCTGGGCGACAGCGACGGCGTCATCGTCATCCCCGCGCACCTGGCCTCCGAGATCGCCGATGAAACCTTCGAGATGACGGCGTTCGAGGATTTTGTCGCCGAAGAAGTGGGCAGGGGCCGCGGCATTTTCGGGCTCTATCCGGCCACCGACGAGCAGGCGCTGAAGGATTTCGCGGCCTGGCGGAAGGCGAGGGGAAGGTAGCTCGCGCCGCACACACCGCCATCGTCCTGGCGAAAGCCAGGACCCATTACCCCAGGAAGAAGTTTGGCGAAGACCCGTAATTAAGTGGCCGCGGGACTATCACCGTGTGCTGTCGATAGGTCACGCAGTATGGGTCCTGGCTTTCGCCAGGACGACATCGCGTTGGTGGCGCCAGCGTCGCATCTCACAACATCCCCGGCCGGAACAGCTTGCGCCACTTCCTTGTCTCCGCGCCCGAGATCATGAACTCGCCGTCGCCGCGGTAGTGGATCGTCTTCGGCAGCTTCGGTGACGTCGCGACATGCGCCTTCACCACCTCGAACACGAACACGTTGTACTTCTGCACCCAGCCAGCGTCGGTGAGCTCGCATTCGAAATTGGCGTAGCATTCGTCGATCAGGGGCGCGCGGACACGCGTGCCGGGTTTCGGCGTCAGGCCGAACTCGGAAAACTTGTCGATGTCACGCCCGGACGTGTTGCCGATCTTCACGACGGTTGCCGCAATGTCGACGGTCGGAATGTTGATGACGCATTGTTTGCTCTGGCGGATCAGATCAAAGCTGTGGTTGCCGCTCGAGATCAGGCAGGTGACGAGCGCGGGCGAAAACTCCATCACCATGTGCCAGCCCATGGTCATGATGTTGGTCTGGTCCTTGTGCGCGGAACTCACCAGCACGATCGGCCCCGGCTCAAGCAAGCGGCGGACGTTATGGGTCGGAAAGTCCTTCTTGGTGTAACGTGGCACTTTGGCTTCCGTTCTGTGGCTTGGCCTGATTGTTGATCGCTATGCTTAGAATTTGAGCGCGCCTTTGTCTGCCTTATCGCGGAAGATGGGAGCCGCCGGGTGAGATGAACAGGCTATTTCCATGCAGTCTTTCATTCGTGCCGTCGAACTCTGGACACCCGACGAAACCGGTACTTCGCTGGAATATGCCGGCGGCATTTACGACGACGACCTCGAGGAATTTCGAGAGATCAGCGAACTCGCCCTGTTCGCCCGCGACGACGGCCTGCCGGGAAAAGCATGGGCCGCCGGTCATCCCATCATCCTGACCAATTTCGCCGATTCATATTTCAGGCGTGCCGACGAGGCCAGACTGTTTGGGATGACCTGTGCCGTCGCGATTCCGGTTTTCGCCGGGTCCAGCATCAAATCCGTCGTGGGGCTGCTGTGCGGCAGCAACTCCGGTAGAGACGTGGGGGCGATCGAGCTTTGGCACAACAATGCCGAACTTTCCCACGAGCTGACGCTGGTCGACGGCTATTATGGGGCTGCGAAGGATTTTGAATTCAACTCCCGGCACACGAAATTTCCGCGCGGTTACGGCTTGCCCGGCAGAGCCTGGAAGGCAGAAGCCCCCGTGCTCATCAAGGATATCGGCGAAGCCCGGCAGTTTCTCAGAGCCGAGGATGCCGCCAGATCCGGACTGAATTTCGGTTTGGCGATCCCGTACACAAATGGCCGGGATGAGACCTGGGTCATTTCGTTCCTGTCGGCGTTCAGCACCCCGATCGCCCGGCGCTGCGAAATCTGGCAGCCTGGCCCGGAGGACGGCGTACTCACTTTCCGCTCCGGCTACTGCAGCAGCGGAGCCAATCTCGACGCGATTTTTTCCGGCAAGACCATTCGCAAGGGCGAAGGGGCGCTGGGGCAGGCTTTCGCCACCATCTCCCCTGTCATCGGTTCAGACGTGGAGGCTTCCATCGCCGAGCGGGCTGCGGCCAAGGCAGGTCTCCGGCGAACCTTCGCCCTGCCGGTCCTCAGCGGCGACCAGCTTCAGGCCGTGGTCGCCTGGTATCCCTGACTTCCGTTGACCCGCTACGCTTCCGCCTTATCCGCCATCCCCACGGCCCACAGCGCAAAGGCATAGACGATTGCAATCTCGTCGAGCCGGTTGAAGCGGCCGGAGGCGCCGCCATGGCCCGCGCCCATGTTGGTGTGTAGCAGCACCGGGCCGCCGCCGGTCATCGTGGCGCGCAGCCGCGCGACCCATTTCGCCGGCTCCCAATAGGTGACGCGCGGATCGGTGAGCCCGGCCATCGCAAGGATCGCGGGATAGTCCTTTGCCGCGACATTGTCGTAGGGCGAGTAGGACAGGATGGTGTGAAAGTCCTTCTCGCTCGTGATCGGGTTGCCCCATTCCGGCCATTCCGGCGGCGTCAGCGGCAGACTGTCGTCGAGCATGGTGTTGAGCACGTCGACGAACGGCACTTCGGCGACGATGCCGGCGAACAATTCGCCCGCGCGGTTCGCTACCGCGCCCATCAGCATGCCGCCGGCGCTGCCGCCATGGCCGACGATGCGTTTCGTGCCGGTGTATTTCGCGTCACACAGCGCCCGGGCGCAGGCGGAAAAGTCGTCAAAACTGTTGGTCTTCTTCTCGCGCTTGCCGTCGAGATACCAGCCCCAACCCTTGTCGGTGCCGCCCCGGATATGCGCGATGGCGTAGACGAAGCCGCGGTCGACCAGCGACAGCCGGTTGGCGTTGAACGAGGCCGGCATGGCCATGCCGTACGAGCCATAGCCATAGAGCAGCAGCGGCGACTTGCCGTCGCGGACAAGGTCGCGCCGATGCAGGATCGAGATCGGCACCTCGGCGCCGTCATGCGACTCCGCCGTGATGCGCGTGGTGACGTAGTGCGCGGGGTCATGACCGGAGGGAATTTCCTGCCGCTTGCGCAGGGTCCGCGCACGGCTCGCCATGTCGTAGTCGTAGACTTCCGAGGGCGTCGTCATCGACGAATAGGCGAAGCGCAGCGTGGTCGTGTCGAACTCGTAACCCCCCATCGTGTCGAGCGAATAGGCCGCCTCGTCGAAGGCGATGGCGTGCTCCTCGCCCGATGTGAGGTCGCGAATGACGATCGCGGGCAATGCGTTGGCGCGCTCGAGCCGCACCAGATGGCCCGAGTAGAGATCGTGGTCGAGGATGTAGACGCCTTCGCGATGCGGGATCAGGTCGCGCCAGTTCTTGCGCTCGGGCAAGGCGAGCGGCGCGGTGACGATCTTGAAATCGATGGCCCCATCCGCATTGGTGAGGATGAACAGCTCGTCGCCGCGGTCGGCGAGCGAATATTGCACGCCTTCCTCGCGCGCCGCGACCAGGCGCGGCGCCGCATCGGGATTGTCGAGATCGATCAGCCGCTGCTCGGAGGTTTCGTGGTCGCCGCCGGCGATCACGCAATATCTTCCGCTGGTCGACTCATGCACATGCGTGAACCACCCGGCATCCTGCTCTTCATAGATGAGAATATCGTCTGTCTGTTTCGTGCCGAGGCGATGGCGCCAGACCTGCGTCGGGCGATGGTTGTCGTCGAGCTTGACGTAGAAGAGGCTCTTGCAGTCCTTGCTCCACACCACCGTGCCGTCGGTGTCTTCGACCAGATCGTCAAAATCGCTGTCGCTCTCCCAGTCGCGCACGCGCACGGAAAAATATTCCGAGCCGCTGGTGTCTGCGCTCCAGGCCTGCAGTCTGTGGTCCGGCGAATGCCGGCTGCCGCCGAACTTGAAATATTCGCTCTTCTCCGCCAGTCTGTCGCCGTCGAGCACGATCTTTTCCTCGCCGCCGTGCCGCGGCATGCGGCCGAACAGCTCGTGCTGCCCGCCCTCGCGGAATTTGCGGAAATAGGCGTAAACGCCGTCGGGCGACGGTACGCTGGAATCGTCTTCCTTGATTCGTCCGCGCATCTCCTTGACCAGCTTCCTCTGCAAAGCATCGGTGTGGCCGAGCAGGCTGTCGGCATAGGTATTTTCCGCTTCGAGATAGCGGCGGATATCGGCGTCCAGGATCGAAGGATCGCGCAGCACCTCCTGCCAGTTCTTGTCCTTCAGCCAGGCATAGTCATCCGTGACGGTAATGCCATGGGTCGTGAAGGAATGCGGCCGGCGCGGCGCGACGGGCGCCGAGAGGGCAGGTTTCTTGGTGGCGGTTTGTGTCACTCAATCCTCATAGGTCGCTAAGAGCTTTCCGCGTTATATCGGGACGGATGGGTGGATTGCCAGATGCCCGGTCTTTGAAATGTCCCCGTCATTGCGAGCCAACGGGTCCGCGCGAAGCGCGGCCCGATGACAGGCTCCGCGAAGCAATCCATCTCGCCGCGCGCAGAAAGACTGGATTGCTTCGTCGCTTGCGCTCCTCGCAATGACGTGACCGGTCCCACTACCGCACATTCGCCCCGAACATCGGAATGCGGTTCACCGCCAGCACTACGGCAAAGGTGATCACCAGCATGGCGATGCCGAGCACGGAGATGGCGGCGAGGTCGCCGCTTTCGTTGAGGTCGTAGATCAGGACCGACAGCACTTTGGTCTGCGAGGTGAACAGCACGATCGCGGCCGAGAGCTCGCGCATCACCCCGATGAAGATGAAGCACCAGGTCGCGATCACGCCGGTGCGAAGCAGCGGCGCGGTGATGCGGATCAGCGATTGCAGCCGCGTGGCGCCGAGGATGCGGCTGGCATCCTCCAGCTCGGGATGGATGGTCGCGAATGCCGCCTGCAGTTGCTGATAGGCCGACGGCAGATTGATGGTGAGGAAGGCGAGCAGCAGGATCCAGAGCGTGCCGTAGAGCACGAGCGGCGGCCGCGTGTAGCTCAGGAACAGGCCGACGCCGAGCACGATGCCGGGCACCGCGACCGGCGCGGTGGCGAGGAAGCCGAGCACGCGCGAGCCCGCAATCGCCTTCCGCGTCGTGACGTAGGCGATGACCAGCGCGAGGATCGTTCCGACGGTCGCGGTCGCAGTCCCCAGGATCACGGTGTTCTTCAGCACCAACTGGGTCGACGACAATTCGGTGAAGACAAAGACGATGTTGTGCAAGGTCAGCGTCGAGGGTGTCGCCAGCGTCGTCGCATTCGGCGAGAACGCCGCGTTGAGCAGCGCGAAATAGGGCAGGAACACCGGGCTCATCAGCGCGAGCATGCAGAAGGCGAACGCGGCCCAGCGCCAGCCGCCCATCTCGACGCGGCGCGGGCTGCCATATTTGCCGCCGACCACGGAGTAGCCGCGGCGGCCGAGGATGAACTTTTGTGCCTGCAACAGCAGGATCGTCAGGATCAAGAGCGGCACGGCGGCGGCGGCGGCGAGCTCGAGTTTCGGCGGATACTGGAACAGGCTCCAGATCTTGGTCGTCATGGTGTGGAAGCCCGCGGGCAGTGCGAGGATCGCAGGCGAGCCGAACAGCGTCATCGCCTGCAGGAACGCGATCAGGCTGCCTGCGACCAGCGCCGGCAGCGCCAGCGGAATGGTGATGCGCCGCGCCGTGGTCCAGGCCTTGGCGCCGAGGATGGCGGAGGCGTCTTCCAGCTCGCCCGGCATGGTGTCGAGCGCGTTCGCCACCAGCACGAACACGAAGGGGAAGGTGTAGCAGGAGATCACGAAGATGATCCCCGGCATCGAATAGATGTTGAAGAGATAGCTGTCGGACGCGGCTCCGGTGAGGAAACGATAGAGCTGGTTGAGCAGGCCGCTGTTCGGCGCGGCCAAAAGCTCCCAGGCGACCGCGCCGAGGAAGGGCGGCGTCACGAAGGAGGCCGTCACCAGCGCGCGAATGGTCTGCCGTCCTGGCATGTCCGTCCGCGACACCAGCCAGCTGATCGGTGCCGCGATGACGCAGCAGATCACGGCCGAAGAGACGGCGATGATCGCGGTGGTCAGCAGCGGATCGAGGAAGTCGGGATCGGAAAACAGCGTGACGAAGTTCTGCAGCGTCGGATGCCGCGTCTTGTCGGTGAAGCTGTAGACCGCAAGCCACGTCATCGGCAGCAGGATCAGCGCCACCAGCACAAGCGCAAACAGCCACAGCACCGGCTGGGTCCAGTCGGTGCGGGATTTGGGGGCCTCGGTGGCGGTGATGGTCATTCTATCCGCGCGTCCATTCTATCTCCTCATGGTGAGGAGGCGCGCAGCGCCGTCTCGAACCATGAGGCCAAGGTAAGGGGCCTCATCCTTCGAGACGCGCGCAAGAGCGCGCTCCTCAGGATGAGGGGAGGCACGCTCACACCCGAAACAGCTTCGCATAGCGCGTCTTGATTTCCTCGCTCTGGGCTTCCACGCCGGCGGGATCCTCCTTCAGCAGCTTGATGTCGGAAAGCTTGCGCCGCCCCGGCCTGGAGGTGACCTGCGGATGCGCGGAATATTGCGCGGTGAAGTCCATGAAGAACTGCTGCGTCTCGCGCGTGTGCAGCCAGGCCTGGAACAGCTTTGCGGCGTTGGGATGCGGTGCGCTCGAGAAGATGCCCGTCGGTCCCGAGATCGTCGGCGTTCCCTCGGCCGGGTAGATCGGCTCGATCGGCTGACCGGCTTCCTTGAGCAGCACGACACCATATTCATTGCCGTCGGCCATCACCGCACGCTCGCCGAGCGAGAGCTTCTTCGGTGGATCGGTCGAAGATTGCACCTGCATCACGCGTTGCTTCGCAAGCTTCTCGTAATACTCCCAGCCAAGCTCGCGCACGGTCTGGAAGGTCGCGGTCATGATGGTGCCGCTATAGGCGGGATGGCCCTTCACCATCTTGCCCGCCCATTTGGGATCGAGCAGGTCGGCAAAGCTTTTTGGCGCGTCCTCCGCCTTCACCAGATTCGTGTTGATGGCGATCGACGACAGCCAGAGGCGCGAGACCACGAACATCCCGTCGGGATCGCGATAGGCCTCAGGGAAATATTTGGCGATGTCCTCGGAGACGAACGGCATCAGCCAGCCGCTCTTCTTCCACGGAATGAAGTGCGCGGCGTCGGAGGAGTTGATGACGTCGGCGGCGTGGATGTCGGAGGAGAATTCCTGTGCGACCCGCTGGAACAGCCGCTCGGAGCCCGAGCGCTCGATCTGGATCTGGATGCCGGGAAAGGCCGCCTCAAACGCCTTGCCGAGCTTTTCCCCGACCGGCAGGTCCATCGAGGAGTAATATACGACCCTGCCTTCTTTCTTCGCGGCCTCGATCAATTGCGGCGTGATCGCCTCGGCCGGCGGCGCCGCGCCGCGGGCAGGCGAAGCGAATACGGCGCCAAGCGCCAGCGCGCCCGTGCCCTTGAGAACGTCGCGCCGTGAAAGGGGAGGTTTCTTCATCGCGCGCTCCTTTTCTTCCTATCGGCTCAAGGCCCGGCAGCGATCGGGCGGCAGCGTGAGCCAAACCTCGGCTCCTTCGGCGACGATGTTGTCGGGCGAGGTCACGACGCGCAGCGCCGTGCCGTCGGCGACTTCGACCAGATAGTCGCGCGTGGCACCGAGAAACACCTGCCGCGTCACGCGCGCCTTCAGCGCATTCTGCTGGACGTGCGGGGCCTCCGTCGAAAGCTGGATGTCGTGCTGGCGGATGGCGACTGGCGCGCTCTCGCCGGCTTTCAGCTTCGCGCCGACTACCTGCAGGGTCGCGCCGGCAAAGGCGACGTGGTTGTCGTCACGCGCGGTGCCCTTGATGATGTTGCTGGCGCCGATGAAGCGCGCCACGAATTCCGATTGCGGCCGGTCATAGATGTCTTCGGGGCTGCCGAGCTGGTCGATCCTGCCGGCGTTCATGACCGCGATCAGGTCGGCGGTCGTCATCGCCTCCGACTGGTCGTGGGTCACATAGACGGTCGTGTAGCGGTATTGGTCATGCAGCCTTCGGATCTCGAAGCGCATCTCCTCGCGCAAGTTCGCATCGAGATTGGAGAGCGGCTCGTCGAGCAGCAGCGTCTCGGGCTCGACGATCAGCGCGCGCGCCAGCGCCACGCGCTGCTGCTGGCCGCCGGAGAGCTCGCCGGGATAGCGCTGCGCCAGCGGCTCGAGCTTGGCCGTCGCCAAAATCGCCGCGAGCTTCCTTGCGATGGTGTCGCGGTCGAGCTTGCGCAGGCGCAGCCCGTAGGTGATGTTTTCCGTGACCGTCATGTGCGGCCACAGCGCGTAGCTCTGGAAGATCATGGACATCTTCCGGTTCTCGGGCTGCACGGTCTTGGCCGATGTCGACACCACGCGGTCGCCGACATGGATCTCGCCCGACGTCGGCTCGAGGAAGCCCGCGATCAGCCGTAGCGTCGTGGTCTTGCCGCACCCGGAAGGGCCGAGCAGGCAGACCAGTTGGCCGTGATCAATTCGCAAGGAGACGTCGTCGACCACGGCAAGCGATCCGAACCGCTTGGTCAGGCCGCGCAATTCAACTGACGCCACTCACATCCCCCCGGGTCATTCTTATTGAGCATTCCGCCCAGCCTCAGGCGGCGCAGTAAGCCCTAAAAGCAAGCCTGAGGAAAGGCGTCAAAAGGTTGATCGTCCTCTGTTCGGAGGACGCCCTTCGGCGGCCCTTGCGCTCCAAACCCAATGCGCTCGCGCTCCTTTCCAAGACCGTTCCGTGCGCCTTCCCTAGCATTCCCTCTCCGATACGCATCCAGGGCATGGGAGGTGACGGTGAGCGAGCTGAGTGAGCAGGCGAGAGCCGTTTCGATTGAAATGCGGGGATCCGGCGTCTTCTATGGCTGGGTCATCGTAGGCGCGGCCTTTGTGCTTTTGACGATGTCGGCCGGCATCACCTATTCGACGCCGGTGCTGTTCCGCTTCTTCGAGGCCGATTTCGCGATCGGCAGGGGCCAGGCCGCCTTCATCTTTTCGCTGAGCCAGGTCATGGCGTTCGTGATCGGACCGATCGCTGGCTCGCTGGCGGAGAAGCGCGGACCTCGCGTGGTCGTCGGCGGCGGCGTCTTCTTGCTGGCGGCGGGACTGGTCGGCGCGTCGCTGGCCGGTTCCTATGTGCCGATGGTCGTTTGTTATGGCGTGGCGGTCGGCTTTGGCAGCGGCGCGATCTATGTGCCGCTGCTCGGGCTGATCCAGCGCTGGTTCTACCGGCGCCGGGGGCTTGCGTCCGGCATCGCGACGACCGGCGTCAGCATCGGCACGCTGGCCTTTCCGATCATCGCCGCCGGCGCCGCCGATGCCTTCGGTTGGCGATCCCTCTATATCGGTTTCGCGATCGTCTGCCTCGCCATCGGCCTTCTCGCCGCCTATGTCCTGGTCGCCTCTCCGGGAGAGCGAGGATTGAACCCGGACGGCGATCCCGATGCGGCAGCGCTGCGCCCGGGCGAGGCAGCGGCCTCGGGCATGAGTCTCGGCGAGGCCCTGCGCGACCGGCAGTTTTACCAGCTCTATTTCTGCAGCTTCGGCGCGGCCGTGCTCTCGTTCATGGCGTTCGTGCACCTGCCTCAGCACATGGCCGAGGCGAGCGGCGAAAAAATGTACGCGGCCGCCATCATCTCCGTGATCGGCCTCGCAAGCCTCGCCGCGCGGCTCGGGGGAGGGTCCTGGGCCGACAGCATCGGCCGCGTGGCGATGGTGCGCGTCGCGCTGATGCTGATGCTGGTGACATCCATCCTGTGGGTGGCGAACTCTCTTTCAAATTTTTGGGGCGCGAGCATCTATTTCGTCGTCGCCGCCTTGTTCGGAATTACCTACGGCCTCTGCATTGCGCTGCTGCCCACGGTGATCGCCGACAGTTTTGGCAGCAAGGAGATATCGAGGATCATCGGCACCATCTACACGGCCTTCGCGCTGGCGGGCCTGCTCGGGCCGACCGCCGCCGGAATGCTGCGGGATCATTTCGGCAATTACAATCTGGCGCTGGCGCTCTGCATCGTGCTGTCCGCACTGACGCTGGTCGCTTCCGTCGGAGTCAGGAAGAGATATTAGGCGCTCACATTCTCGCCGAGATAGGAGACCGCGGCTTCCAGCCCGCCCTTGCCATGCGGGATCTGCAGCGCATTGAGGCCGACCTCGACGACGCCGAGCGTGCCCAGCACCATCGGCGCGTTGACATGGCCCATATGGGCGATGCGGAACGACTGGCCCTGCAGGTCGCCGATACCGGTGCCGAGCACGACGCCGCATTTCTCCTTGCAGTAGGTCTGCAGCTTCTTCGGGTCGTGTCCGCCGGACACCGTCACGGTCGTCACCGTGTCGGAGCGCTCGGAAGGCTCGGTGATGTTGAAGCCGAGCACCTGGCCTTCCTCCCACACCGCGACCGCGCGGCGCACCGCTTCCGCGAGCAGGCGGTGGCGCTGGAACACGTTCTCCAGCCCTTCCGCAAACAGCATGTCCACCGCCTGGCGCATCGCGAACAACAGATGCACCGGCGCGGTGCCGGCATAGCGGCGGTAATGCTCGGTGCCTTCGCGCTCGCTCCAGTCCCAATAGGGCGTGCGCATGTCGGCCTTCTTGTGTACGGCCAGCGCGCGCTCGTTCGTCGCGACAAAGCCGAGGCCCGGCGGCGTCATCAGGCCCTTCTGCGAGCCGGACATCGCGACATCGATGCCCCATTTGTCCATATCGAACGGCATGCAGCCGAGCGAAGCCACGGCATCGACCATGTAGAGCGCCGGATGGCCGGTGGCGCGGATCGCCTTGCCGATCGCCTCGATGTCGTTGTAGACGCCCGACGCCGTGTCGACCTGGGCGACGACGATGGCCTTGATCTCGTGATTCTTGTCCGCGCGCAGCCGCGCCTCGACTTCCTCAGCCCGCACCGCGCGCCGCCAGTCGCCTTTCAACACCTCGACCTCGGCGCCCATCAGCTTCGCCGCGTGGCCCCAGCCGACCGCGAAGCGGCCGCTTTCGAGCACCAACAGCTTGTCGCCGCGCGACAGCACGTTGGAAAGCACGGCTTCCCAGGCGCCATGGCCGTTGGAGATGTAGATGTAGCACTTGCCTTTGGTGGCGAACAATTTGCCGAGATCGCGGTGCAGGCCGTCGCTGAGATCGATCATCTGCTGGGAGTAGATGTCGAGCGCCGGGCGATGCATCGCCTGCAACACTTCGTCGGGCATAGTGGTGGGCCCGGGGATCGCCAGGACTTCCCGGCCGGCGCGAACGGTCATTGTTGTTTTTCCCTGTCGACTTCAGGCCGCATGGATGCAGTTTATCGGCGCGAATATCAAGCTCGTGTCGGGCCTATTTGGGTAACGACCCTGCTATCGCATGCCAGATCTGATCCTTCAGCTCGGTCGCGGGCGGGCTCGGCAGCGTGGCGACCGGCCCGGTCTGCTTCCGGCAGTCCTCGACGAGGCGCAGAATCCACACTTCGCCGTCAGTGTAATAGGGATCGCCGCCGCCATTGCGGCCGGTCAGCGTCGGTCCGACGCCGGTCACCTGATATTTGGCGGTGACCATGCCGGCCTCCTCGATGTCGGCTACGAGGTGATCGCGCTCGGCATCGATGTCCGCGTCGATGTGATGGGTGACGGCGCCGGTGAAATGGCTGACGCCGACGCCCTTGTCGAAGGTGACGGCGCCGAGCCACACCGGCCGCTGCTCCTCGCCCTTGTCCAGCACCTTCCAGAAGCGGACGTGATGGCGGCGGTCGGCGCTTTTGCCCGCGGGCTTTTCGAACGCGAGGTCTTCGCGGCGGCCGAGATAGAACAGCGGGCTCACGGGCGCGTCGGGATAGGCGCGGTCGAGCAGCACGCTGCCCGCAATTTCAATCGACGATCTGAACGTCACGGGATCGGCGGGAAACCATTTGGCCGCGTTCATCGCGCACAGGACTTCCTTTTCGTTGCCGATCAGGCCGGCATTGATCGCGTCGCCCGGAATGTCCTGCGCGGTGCGTGTCACCATCGGCAGCGATGCCAGCCCCTTCTGGTGCTCGTAGTGCGTCCAGAACGCCGGCAGCACGAGATAGGCGAGCACGGTGTAAACGAGCGCGATCGCGAGCACGGAGAGCAGCACGCGTTGCAGCTTCGCGTGCTGGCGGGCAGGGGGATGCGGATCGGCGGGATGGTTGGTCACGGTGCCAACCTAGCACAGCGAACCCGGCTCGGCAGGCTGCGACTTCGCCGCAGAAACGCTACCGCTTCGTCTCGCGGCAGCCGGCGGCTTCGGCTTCTTCCACCGAGCAGAACCAGCGCGTGCCCTTGGAAATCTTCATCTTGATCTGCGTGTACCAGCGGCTGGTCGGCGTGTGATAGATGCATTCGCCGGCGGAGTTGACATTGCCCTTGATGGTGCAGTCGGGCGAGGGCGCGACCGGCCCTGACGCGGACGCCAGCAGGATGGCGTGCGCGTTCTCCGACGGCTTGGTCGCGCCGAGGATTTGCGTCTTCTTGTTGCGCACGCGCCAGTCCCAGGGCGCGATGAAGGCGCCCTGCCACATGCCGGCCTTGGCCTCGCGGGCGGCCTTCTCGTCGGCCTCGTAGTCGTGCGAAACGCGGGTGTAGGCCAGCGCCCAGCCGCTCGTCACCAGCCATTTCTGGATGTCCTCGCCATCGACCTCGCAGCGCGCCACGACGCGGCCGCGGCGGTCGGTGGCGCGGGTGTGGCAGGTCCAGCTCTTGCCACCGACATGCTTGATCAGCTCGTCGCGCGCGGCGGCCCCGCAGGTCCAGCGCTCGCCGTTGTTGTTGAGGCAGAGCTGGTCAGTCGAGGGCGCGTCGATTCCCCCTAAGCGGATGCGGGTCGAGCCGATCTGCACCTGGTCGCCCTCGCGGATCTTTGGCACGCCGGCGATGTCGGCCGCGAACGCCATCGACGGCAGCGCGAGAAGCAGGAGGAAGGCGAGGGTCCGGATCATGCAAAGGCCAACTGGAATCAATCGATCGACGTTCCGATTGTGGGCGGAAATTCGCACGCGAGCCAGCATTTTAGCCGGCGATGCACTGTCAACTTCACGCTACCGTCATTGCAATCCATACCTCAGCGAGCGGATGGATGGATTGCTTCGCGGAGCCTGTCATCGGGCCGCGCTTCGCGCGGACCCGTTGGCTCGCAATGACGGCGGGGGATCAATTTCTACCCCCGACCCCCAGCATCGCCCGGCGCGCCAGCGCCAGCCCCATCAGCACGAAGGCCGAGGTGACCTCGGGTCCGCCGACCAAAATGCGGGTCGGCGTCTTCATCTTGTTCCACTCATAGGCGCGGTAGGGTCCGTGGCGGCCGCCTTCGCCGAGCGTGCCGATGATGCAATGCAGCGCCGGCGTGAAGCTCGCGGCATCGGCTCCCAGATGTCCGAGCGCGATCAGCGCCAGCGCGGCGTCGAATGCGTTCATCTCGCCCGTGATCAGTTCCCCCTGCACATAGCCGAGCACGCGCGCTCGAATGAGCTCGAACGTCCTCAACGGATCGATCGCCGCGCGCGCCGCCGGCGACAGCGCGAGGAAGGCGGCATAGCAGCGGCCGAAATAGGCGCAATAGAGCTCGGGCAGGTAATAAATGTGCGAGCGCGGATTGGCGAAGGCGCCGCTTTCGACGAGCTTCCTCTGGAAGCCGACGATGCGATGAATCGTCTGGAGCCGCGTCGGCGTCTCCAGGATATTCCAGCGGGTAAGGTTGCGGAAAGAGACCTCGAGGATGTCGAGATTGAGCGTGGGATCGAGATCGTTGCCGTACGGGCGCTCGCCCCTGAGGTTGTCGATCCAGGTCGCGACCCCGCCCTCGAAATCGATATGGTCGTTGAGCGGCACCGTCACCTTGGGCTCGTTGGCGCCCTCGCGGACCTGGTAGCCGGCGTAGAAGTCGAGCAGCGGCTGGTTAAGGATCGGATCGGCCGAGCCGGCCTGCGTCGCCGCCGAGAACGAGCACGCCGTGGTGTCGCAATCCGGCACGTAGATGCCGAAGCCGAGGTCCTGCTTGATTTGCGTAAAGAAGCGGGAGAAGCGCGGATGCGGCGGCGGCGCCAGCGCCGTGATCACGTTGACGGTGCTGCCGTCATGCGAGCGCACTTCCTCGCGGCTGGTCGAGATGCAGAAATCGACCATCGCGTCGATCGCTTTTCGCGCGGCGGCGGTTTCCGCAGGCGAAGCCAGCCCGGTCTCGAGATAGCCCAGCAGCGCCTCGGTGAAGAAGGCGTCGTAATAGGCCGAGCGATGGCGAATCTGCATCGGCTCCCACATCGGCTCGGCAATGCCGGTCCAGGGCGGGTTGATCAATTCTGCCGCCTTCGAGCGCGCGATGAAGACGCGGGCGAGGTTGAACAGCAGCGTCGAATTCTTGTAGCCCCGCGCGTTCAGCCCGGTCAGCGCCATCAGAAGCTCGCGACCGCGCACATCGGGGTCGCCGATCAGGTTGAATGCGGCATAGGTCGGGATGAAGCCATTCTTCCGGAACGAGCCGGCGAGATGGGAGGCGCAGACGCGGATCACGCCCTCGATCTCGCTGAGCGCGGGCGCGGCGCCGTTCGGCTTGGCCTTCGCGGGCTTCGGGTGCGACAGCGTGATGGTGTCGAGGAGGTCGGCGACCGGCTTGCCGATCGCGTCCCAGTCCGGCGTCTCGTCGTCGCGGGCGTGCGTCAGCGCCTCGCGCAGGGCGGCAAACCGCGAGGCGTCCGACAATTCCGGCAGCCCGGCCCGGCGGAGCAGCGGCCGCAGCGCCGGATTACCGAGCGCGGTCCTGTAGAATTTGGCGAGATGGGCGTCGCCGCCAGGATCCTTGAACAGGTGCCCGTTCAAAAGCAGGGGATCGCAGAGATCGTACAGCGACGGGCCGTCTTTCCGGGCCGACAGCGCCCTGTAGGCGGCGCGAGCGAAATATTGAAACCCCATGCAAACTCTTTCGCGCGCTGCCGTCGCTGGATGCGGCAAAACGGTTCAACGCGGCCCCACCGCGGACGATCCGCCCCAAATCCCGGGAAGAACGTGAAAACTGGCATGAAGGTCCCGGAAATACAAATGTGACCGAGGTCACAGCGCTGGGCGGCAATTTGACGCCAGGATGGCCGTAAGAACACTGTCCGGATGCCTAATTTTTTCTAAACGAACGAAAATAAATCAATTTTTTCAATGCCTTGTCTGATAAGCGAGCTTATCTGTTGCCTCGCGAGATGCGACCGGTTAAGGGTTTGTTTGTTGCGACGCCGCAAATTGAGCGCAATTGAGCGACACACGCTCCAGCAACCCCACAAACCTCAGAAGCTTTGGCGCGACCAAGCAAGCGCGTCTTCGGCAACGAGCAGGAATGACCGTGATGAAAGTAACGCAGCTTCACATCTCCCGCCGGACGATCGCGATCGTCGCCGCTTTTGTGGCCACCGTGGGTCTCGCGATCGGCGCCCATGCCGCGCTGAACCTGCGCGCGCTCGATGCCGCCAAGGCCGTTTCCACCGAGCAGGGCGGCGATGCCGTGCGCAAGGCTTCGCGCGTGGCGCTGGTCATCGGCAACGGCCATTATCCCGACGCCAGCGCGCCGCTGGCGCAGCCGATCAACGATGCGCGCGCGCTGACCGCCTCGCTCCGCCGCGACGGTTTCGACGTCGACGTGGTCGAGGACGCCAACAAGGACGACATGACGCGCGCGCTCGACCGCCTGCGCGGCCGCATTCGTTCCGACTCCATCGTGTTGCTGTTCTTCGGCGGCTACGGCGTGCAGGTCGGCCGCGAGAGCTACATGATTCCGGTCGACGCCACGATCTGGAAGGAGCAAGACGTCAAGCGCGAAGGCGTCAGCGTCGAATCCGTGCTCGAGGTGATGAAGGCGCAGGGCGCCCGCGCCAAGCTTGTCGTGATCGACGCCTCCCGCCGCAACCCCTATGAGCGCCGCTTCCGCTCCTATTCGCACGGGCTGGCGCCGATCGTAGCCCCCGACAACGCGCTGATCCTGTCGTCGGCAACGCCGGGCAAGGTCGCCGAGGATTCGAAGGGCTCCCACAGCGTGCTCGTGGCCGAGCTGCTGCGCAACCTCACCGTGAAGGGCCTCGGCGCCGACGCCGTCTTCCGCAACACCCGCGTCGCGATCTCGCGCACCAGCGAAGGCGAGCAGGTCCCGTCGGTGTCGTCCTCGCTGCTGGAAGACATCCGCTTCGCCACCGCCGATTCCGCCGGCGGCTGATCAAGAGCCCCGAACTCCGCTCCACCTCTCCCCTTGTGGGAGAGGTCGGATCGCATCGAAGATGCAATCCGGGTGAGGGGCCTCTCACCACTCGCTCAGCTTTGTAAGGATATCCTCCAACACAGCCGCGGGCCGCTGTAGCACGTCATTATTCCAGTAGCGCGCAACCCTAAAGCCCTCCGCCATCAGGGCGGTATCTCTCGCGGCATCCCGTTCCGACGATGCATGCTGGCTACCGTCGATTTCGACGACGAGACGCCGCTCGAAGCAGACGAAATCAAGAATGAAGCTCTGAAAGGACACCTGGCGACGGAACTTGAAGTTTGCGAGGCGGTGATCGCGGAGCAACTTCCACATACGCGCTTCAGCATCGGTTGGCTCCCGACGCATGCTTTTTGCGAAGTCGCGGATGCGCCTGGCGGTCGGTCGATGATGCGGCGTTTGCGGCACGAACCCCTCATCCGGCGCTACGCGCCACCTTCTCCCACAAGGGGAGAAGGAAGTGAGCCGTCACTTCCCGCCCGTATTCGCCGCCGCCGTCACCGGCCGCACCGGATCGCCTTCGCGCAGCAGCGCGCCGGCCCGCGCAACGACTTCCTCGCCTTCGGTGAGCCCGTCGCGGATTTCGATCTGGCCGCCGCTCATCAGCCCGATCTCCACGCGCTTGGTCTCGATCCGCTGCCGCTTCACCACCTGCACCACGGTGCCGGCGCTGCCATATTGCACGGCGGTGAGGGGGACTGCGACGTTGCAGCTCTGGCCTGTCTTGATCAGCGCCCGCGCCGCGGAATTGACCAGCACGCGCCGGTTGGAGGTGATGCCGATGAAGACTTGTCCGAGCTGCACGGCGGGCTCGACGGTCGGCGCGATGCGGCGGATTTTTGCCTCGATGTCGGCGCTCACGCCGATGATGCGGACGGCGGCCGGCTGGTTGACGGTGAGCTTGGCGAGGTCGCCGATCGGCACCAGGCCGACCAGGTCGTATTCGTTGCGCGCGATGATGTTGAACAGCGCCTCGCCCTTGGCGGAAGCCATCGCGCCGATCGTGGCGTTGGAGACGGAGATCGTGCCGGCGACCGGCGCCTGCACATTGATCGACCCGCCCTCGGGCAGGTTCAGCCGCGCCAGCGTCTGGCCGGCGTTGACGCTGTCGCCGGCCTCCGCCAGCACGTCGGCGATCTTCAGCCCCAACCGCTCGGGGCGCACGGCGGTCTCCTCCCGCGGCAGGATGATGCCCGCCACCTCGACGATATTGGCAAAGCACGATTTCGCGGCCTTCAGCACCGTGACCGCCGGCCCGCGCGGGGCGTCGGCTTCCTCGGCGGCGAGCACGGGGGTGGAGAGGGTGAGGAGGGCGGCTGGCCAGCGCCAGGAGGGTGCGGGGCAGGGGGAGGGTGAAACAGGACATTCAAAAATCCGTGGAGTGTTCCGAAGTTATGGATAGCAGATGGTAACGGAACGGGCCAGCGACCGTCGGTGCGACGAAAACGGCCGGGATGGCCGGATGACGTTAACCCATGACAGCTATGTCAGTCTCCTGATAGAATGAGTTCATGCGCCGCGATGAAGCCTTGAGACGTTTGCGTGAGAACCGCGAGCGCCTCGTGGCGCTCGGGGTTGTGCATGCCTGGCTGTTCGGCTCGGTCGCGCGCGACGCGGCTACGTCGGAAAGCGACATCGATGTGATGGTCGATCTCGACGAGGGGCCCACAGGCCGCAAGCCGCTGTTCAGCGCCTTCGAGGTTGGCGGCATCCGGACTGAGTTGACCGAGATTTTCGGCCGCCCTGGATCTCGTCGGCGCCGCGACGCCCTGCGCCCGGTCGGCGGCTTCGGGTTGCGGCGGAAGGCCAACTGCTCGATGCCTTCTAAGAAACGGGACAGGTCGCGCTCGCCATGAAGATGATCGCGGATCGCAACGCGCTGGCGCACACCTACGACGATATTCTCGACGAGCGCATCATGTTGACGATCAGGGACGACCTCCCGGCGCTCGACGCCGCACTTGCCCGGATACTCGATGCGAAATAGGGAAGTCCCGGCAGCGCGCCGATCGTGGCGTTGGAGATCGTGCCGGCGACCGGCGCCAGCACGTCGGCGATCTTCAGCCCCAGCCGTTCGGGGCGCACGGCGGTCTCCTCCCGCGGAGATAATGGATTGCTTCGCTTCGCTCGCAATGACGGCCGAGTTGCTGTTTGAAATCCCGAGGAGCTACATCCTTCGCCGCGCGGCCGCGGCCGACGCGTCGACGACGTTGTCGACCTCCTCGCGCCAGCGTACGATCTCCATCGCGAGCACCGGGTGGTTGAATCCCTTCAGCACGAGGTCGTCGAGCGGCTTCGCATCCACCCATTGCTCGACCATGCCGTAGACGCGGCGGCTCACCACGATCTGGTTGGCCTCGGCTTCATCGCAAAGACGGGAAGCCAGGTTGGTGACGCTGCCGATCGCGGCATATTCCAGCCGCTGCTCGAAGCCGATCTGCCCGAGCGTGGCATAGCCGAGCGCGATCCCCATGCCGAAGCCAAGGCTGTGCCCGCGGTTGCGCCATTTCTCGCGTCAGCGCGCCGATCGTGTCGCGCATCTCGCAGGCCATCTTCACCGCGCGCTGGACGTGGTCCTCGAACTGGATCGGCGCGTTGAACAGGATCATCACGCCGTCGCCGGCATAGCGGTCGAGCGTGCCCTCGTAGCGGAAGATCAATTCGCCGAGCGCCGCATGATATTCGCGCAGCACGTTCATCGCCTCTTCGGGCTCGGTCGATTCCGTGAAAGACGTAAAGCCGCGCAGATCGCAGAACACCACGGTCACCTCGCGGCGGTGGCTGTCGAGCAGCGCGTCGTGGCCGTCGGAGGACGCGATCAGCTGCGCCACCTGCGGGGCGAGGAAGCGCTCGAGCTTGCGGATGCGCTCGATCTCGCCGAGCTGCTTCTCGACCCGCTCCTCCAGCGAGCGGTTCCAGTTCTTGAGCTGCTCGGTCTGCTCCTTCAGCTTGTCGGCCTGTTCGCGCACGACATCGTTGGCCGACGCAAGCTCCCGGCCGGTCTGCGCCACTTCGGTGAACAGTCGCGCGTTGCGCATCGCAAGCACCGATTGGTGCGCAAAGGTGCGCATCAGCCCGGTCAGGCTCTCGGGGAACGTGCCGGCCGCGCGCCGCAGCACCACCAGCGCGCCGAGCACGCCCTGCTGGTCGACCAGCGGCACCACCAGCACCGCCTGGAAGCCGGCCTCGATCGCGATGTCGCGCAGGAGATGATCGTCGGCGGCGGCGAGATCGGGGATCGCGATCGGCTCGCCCTTGCTCGCGGCCTGGCCGAGGATGGTGTTATCCTCGTCGATCGTGAGGTGCTGGCCCTCGACCGATTTGTCGATGCCGCCGGCCTCCACCAGGTTGAATTGGCGCTTCGCCTGATCATAACCATAGATCAGGACCGCGTCGGCATGGGTGATCTCGAGCGCGCGCGCGGCGACGGTGGGCAGCACGGCGTTGAGATCGAGCGAGGACGACACCGCGCGGCCGACCTCCTCCAGCACCTTCAACTCGCCGACGGATTGCGCGAGGTCGCGGGTGCGCTCCTCGACCTTGCTTTCGAGGTCGGCATAGGTCTCGCCGAGCTCGGTCGCCATGCTGTTGAACTGGTCGGCCAGCTCCTCCAGCTCGTCCTTGGTGTTGACCTCGATGCGCTGGCTGAAATCGCCGGCGCCCAGCCGTCGCGCGCCGGTTCGCAGCGCATTGATCGGCACCAGCATCCGTCGCGCCAGCACCGTGCCGGCAATGATCGCGATGATGAGGCCGAGCCCGATCAAAAGCGCGCCGCGCACGAGCTGGTCACGGATCGGTGCGAGCGCCTGCGCGGTGGGCTGCTCGAAGAACACCATCCAGCCGAGCTTCGGCACGGTGGCCGACGCCGTCAGCACCGCATAGCCACTGGCGTCGGTGCCGTTCCCGACCGGCTCGCCGTTCGGCGCGATGAGGGCTGCGACCTGCGGCAGCTTCGAGACATCCTTGGCCAGATCAGGTCCGCGCGAGGAGGTGGCGATCACCTGGCCGCGCGGGTCGGCCACATAGGCGAACGCCGCCTTGCCGACCTGGGTGTCGCCCAGATAGTCGGAGAGGAAAGAGAGATCGATATCGGCCACCGTGATGCCGGCGTTGAAGCCGGAATGCGACACCGAGATCGACATGAAGGCCCGGTTGCCCTCGAAGAACGCCGGCGAGAAGTTGACCCCGCGCGCCACCGTCTCGGTGAAGCGCAGGTCGCGCGAGAAATCGGCGTTGCTGTTGACGGTGATCTTGGTGCGCGACAGCCGCAGCATCTCGCGGCCATCGCCATTGAGCAGCGTGAGCTGGCTGACGGCGGAGACCTGATTAAGGAGTTGCGCATAGTCGGAGCGGCGCTGCTCCAGCGTCTGCTGGCTCGCGCGCGTCACCCAGCTGATTTGGCGCACGAGCTCGAACATCGACTGGTCGATGCGCTTGGCGGTGGCGTCGGCCTTCTCGGACAGCGCGTCGGTCAGCGTGGTCTTGGTCGCGCGGTAGCTGATCCAGGTCTCGGTCGCGCCGTTCACCGCGAGCACGAACACCACGAGGCCAACCAGCGAGACCACGTATTTGGCGAACAGCCCTTCGCGCAGAAACCAGATCTTCTTGTCCTTGACGGCGATCATCCGGACCCTTCGGCGGCTCTCGACCCTGCGTCAGCGCGGTGGTTCGGCTGCCCGGGAAATTCCGGCAGCGTCACGTGCACCGGCAGCGACATTTGCACTGGCAGCGTCAGGTGCAAATGGCGGGCCGCGCAGGAAAGAAACCAAAGTAAGACGCCAGCATGGAACCGGGTTGGGGGCGCGGCCGTGACCGTTTCTAGCACAGTTCGAGGGGGTTTTAGGGTGAGCTCGGCGTGTGGTTACCGCCCATGTGGATGGTTTGAGGCCGGATTTGGTTGTGAGTGCAACCTTTCGTTGTGGCCGATCCCCCTCCCGCCAGCGGGGAATCAGGGAAGGAGCCGGGAATCCGCAAAATCAGGCCGGATTCAGCGGTTGAAGAGCTGCCGCAGCACCTCGTTCATCGGCTGGCTGTCCTGCGGAGCCTGGTCATTTTGCGCCTGGGCCTGCTCCGGGGGCGCCGGCGAGGCCTGGGAGCTGGCGGCCGGCGCCTGCGACGATACGTCCGGCTGGGACTGACCCGGCGCCGGGATGCTCCGGCTGCCGCCACGGCCCGGTTGCTGGAACAGATTGCCGAGCGCCTGCCCGATATTGCCGACGAGCCCGCCACCCGGTGAGTTGTTTCCGTCCTTGCCGGAGGCGGGCGGATTGCCGGTCAGCGAGCTCAAGTTCCCCAAGATGCCGCCAAGGCCGCCGCCATTGGGCCCGAACAGGCCTTTGCCCATTTCGCGGAGCTTGGCGTAGGCCCCGTCGGGATTGTCGAGGATGCCTTGCATCTCTGGATAGATGCGCGGCCGCGACCACGGCCCCTCGATCATCACGGGAATGCCGAAGCCGACGGGATCGGAGGTGCGGCCCTGGCCTTCCGTTGTCATCACGAGTTTTGGCTCGACGCGAAAACCCATCATTTTCGTGCCGAGATCGATGGTGCCGGCGCCGGTGACGCGCACCAGCGGTCCGACCAGATTGAAATCGGTGGTGACGGCCTGGCCGCGCTCGATCTTGAACGAGGCCGCCATTTGCGTCAGGTCGGTCGCCTGCTCCTGCTGCTCCTGCCAGCCGTTCAGCGTGCTCGCGGTCAGCGAGCGGATCATCTGCGCGACGTTGAGGCCGCGGATCGAGCCGTCCTGGAAGATCACGAAGGCCGTGCCGGAGAGGTTCGACATGATGGCCTGCAGGCTCGCGCCCTGCGACCGTGCCGCGATCTTTGCCTGCATCTTGCCGTCGATCTTGTCGAATTCCGCAATGCTCGTCAGCAGCGGCAGCGCGCGCACGCCGACAAGGTCGGTATGCATCGCGTAGGTCGGTGCGCCGCTCGAGGCATCGACGATCATTTCGCCACCGGCCTGCCCGCCATAGGCGCCGAGATTGGCGAAGGAAGTCTTCAGCACGCCGGCGGCAAGGGTGGCGTCCATGCCGGCAGGCGTGAATTGCGCCTCGCCGATGCCGAGCTGTGCCGCGGATATCCGCGCCTGCGCGTCGACATAGTTCAGGATAGTCAGGTTGATCGGCGCGTCGCTCCAGCCCTGCGCGGGCTGCGCGGCGGTGTTGGTTTGCGCAGACCCGAGCTCGAGCTTCTGGAAGTCGAGGTCAAGCTTGATCAGCGGCTTGCTTGCGACATCGACCGAGGCCCAGCCATTGAAGGCGCCGTCGCCGATCGTGCCGGCGAGGCTGTTGATCATGATGAGCGGGCCGTTGAAGCGCACCTCGGCCTTGGCGGCGAGCGGCGCGCGCAAGAGGCCGGGCGCATCGAGCGTGAGCTCGACGGGAACGACCTGGCGCCCGGTCTGCTGCGCCGGAAGCGCCGCGTCGACGCCGAATTTCAGCGGCGTGTTGTCGGTGCGCGCGGTGCCCGCAAGCTTGAGCTTGTGGCCGGCGCCGACGGTTGCATCGGCGTTGATGCCTTCGATGCGGCGCTCGACGCGATCCCGCGCATTGGAGGCAACGATCGCGCCCTCGACGATCTTCACGCGATCGATGGTGAGGGCCTCGGATTCGGTCGCGGATTTCGTCGACCGCGACGGGGCGTCAAGCGTGCGCTCGCGCAACAGCGGCCTGTACAGCACAGGCTTGGTGATCACGAGTTCGGAGACGTGGGGATGGCCCGACCACAGGCTCGACAGGGTTACATCGGCCTGCAGACTGCCGATGGTCACGCGTCTTGCGGTGTCGCGGTCCTTCGGATCCTGCAGCGTGAGGTCGCTCAGGCGGACATTCAGCGTCGGCCACACGCTGATCTTGGTCGAACCGGCAATGGTCAGCCGGTAGCCGGTCTGGCGCTCGACACGGTCCTGGATCGCCGAGGTGAGGAAGCCCGAGGGGACTCCGATGACGAGCAGCAGTGCCAGCGCGACGATGACGGCGGCAAGGGCGGCGCCCGTGAATTTCAGTGCTTTCATGTCACGTTCCCGGCGAGCGGCTTCACGCGCCCTGCGTCCCCTCCGCGGGGCCGATTACTGAGCTTATCGCGGAAATAGGCAACCGCTCAAAAGGGGTCCATAAATAATCATGGATGCTGCAAAGTTATGTGACCTATGGCACACTTCCGGACGGACGGATCCACGAATCTGAGTTGAAGGTATTAAAATGAGCAAACAGGCCGAATTTGCGGTCATTTTGAAGATGAATGCATTGTTCGCTGACCTTGGCGCCGATGAGCTGCAACGGCTGTCCAATCTCTGTCACACCCAGCACCTGACGGCGGGCGAGGTCCTGTTCCAGAAGGGCGATGCCGGTGATTCCCTGTTCGGGGTCCGGCGCGGGCAAATCCGGATCGAAACCGGCGCCCCCGACGGCAGCCGGCTGACGCTGAACTTCATGGGGGCGGGCGACCTGTTCGGCGAGGTCGCCGTGCTCGACGGCCAAAGCCGCACGGCGGATGCGACGGCGGGCGAAACGACGGAACTCTTCGTGCTGCGGCGGGAAGATTTCCTGGCCTTCCTCGAGCGCGAGCCCAAGGTCGCGATCAAGATCATCGAGCTGTTGTGTCAGCGCATCCGCTGGCAGAGCGAGCGCATGGAAGAATCGATGCTGCAGCCGTTGCCGGTGCGGCTGGCCCGGCGGCTCTGCGCGCTGGCGGCCGATTTCGGCTCGGAGGTGCACATCTCCCAGGAGCAACTCGGCATCTTCGTCGGCGCGGCGCGCGAGAGCGTCAATCGCCAACTCCAGTCATGGCGCAAGGACGGCATCCTCGACCTGCAGCGCGGCCGCATCCTGTTGCAGAACATAACCCGCCTCACCACGATCGCGCGCAACGAATAGCGCGCTGCTCTCCCGCGTCCGGTTGAACGATGTCGAACCGATCCCATCGCAATGCCGGGCATATCGGGATGAACCGCTTGCGCAAGAATGGACTTGCCCATTCTTCCGCCGGCGTGGCGGTCGCGCCGGCCGGAGCAGTGACGTCGCATGTCGTGGCGGTCGGCGATTGCCTGGAAACCTTGCGGAAGATTCCAGACCGGTCGATCCAGCTCGTGATCTGCGATCCTCCCTACAACATCAATGTCGCGCCATGGGACGATGTCGAGCATTATGTCGACTGGGCCGGGAAATGGCTCGCCGAAGTCGAGCGCGTGTTGTCGCCTTCGGGCAATTTCGTGCTGTTCGGCGGCCTGCAATACCAAAGCGAAGCCGGCAGCGGCGACCTGCTCAGCCTGATGGGCTGGATGCGGGCGCACAGCAAGATGCTGCTCGCCAATCTCATCATCTGGAATTATCCGAACGGCATGGGCGCGCAGCGCTTCTTCGCCAACCGGCATGAGGAGATCGCCTGGTTCGCCAGGACGCCAAGATACTATTTCGACCTGGACGCGGTCCGGCAGCCGCTCGATCCGCATACGCTCGAGATCTACAAGCGCGACAAGCGGCTCAACGCCGAAAGCCTGGACAAGGGCATCAACCCCACCAATGTCTGGAAAATCCCGCGCCTCAACGGCAATTCGAAAGAACGCGTCGGCCATCCGACACAGAAGCCGAAGGAGCTGATCGGGCGGATCGTCCGCTCGCTGTCCTATCCGGGCTCGACGGTGCTGGATTTCTTCGCCGGCAGTGGCGTAACGAGCCGGGTCGCGATCGAAACGCGCCGGCATTCAATCTCGTCCGACCTGGATGAGACCTTCCCGACCTATTTCAGGCGACAGCTTGGACAACTCGGCGGCGACGGCTCAGCGGCGGCGGAGCACGCGTTGATCGAAGATGGCGACTGGTCGCGCCATCCCGTGTTCGGAAATGCAGACGCGCCGTCGCCGTGATGCGCTACTCGGCGGCCGGCGCGATCGCGGGTGGTTTCGGCGGTGACTGGGCCGGCGGCTGCTGATGATGGTCGCCGCCATGGTCGGCGCCCTCCGACGAGACCACGAGCTTCTTGCCGAAGCGCCAGATCAGCGCGCCGAGATCGTCCATCACCATGAACATCGCCGGCACGAACACCAGCGACAGCACGGTGGAGAACAACAGGCCGCCGATCACCGCGAGCGCCATCGGCGAGCGGAACTCGCCGCCGGCGCCGAAGGCGAGCGCGCTCGGCATCATGCCGGCCGCCATCGCGATCGTGGTCATCACGATCGGCCGGGCACGCTTCATGCCGGCATCGATCATCGCCTCTTCGCGCCGCACGCCAGCGTGAATGGATTCGATCGCGAATTCCACCAGCATGATGGCGTTCTTGGTCACGATGCCCATCAGCATAAGGATGCCGATCCACACCGGCGTGGTCAGCTGCTTGCCGGTGAGCAGCAGCGCGGCGATCGCGCCGCCGATCGACAGCGGCAGCGAGAACAGGATGGTGATCGGTTGCAGGAACGTGCCGAACAAGAGCACCAGCACCGCATAGACCATCATCAAGCCGCCGGTGATGGCCGTGGCAAAGCCTGACGACAATTCGTCCAGGCTTTCGGCGTCGCCCGAAGGACCGACCTTGACGCCCTTCGGCAGGCTCCTCTTGACCGGCAGTTCGTTGATCTTCTTGATGGCGTCGCCCAGCGCGGCGTTGCCGACGAGGTCCGCCGCCACGGTCGCCTGGCGGTCGCGGTCGTAGCGGTTGATGCTGGTCGGACCCTGGTCGAGCCTGATGTCGGCCACCACCGAAAGCGGCACGCCGCCCTTCTCGCCGTGCTGGCCAAGCGGCACGCGCAATTGCTCCAGCATCCTGATGTTGCCGCGCGCGCCGTCCTCGAGCTGAACCCGGATCGGAACCAGCCGGTCGCCGGCGTCGAACTTCGCCAACGCCGGACCGACGTCGCCGATGGTGGCGACGCGGACGGTCTGCGACAGGCTTTCGGTGGTGACACCGAGCCGCGCCGCCAGATCCGCCCTCGGCTGGATGCGAAGTTCGGGCCGGTCCAGCGACGTTTCCGGGGTCACGTTGGAGATTATCGTGATCCGCTTCATCTGCGTCGCCAGCTCGTTGGCGACGTTGTTGACGATGTTGCTGTCGGTGCCGGTGACCACCAGCGAGATCGCGCGCAAGCCGTTCTCGTCGAGGAACCAGTAACGGATGTCGGGAACGCTCTCGAGCTCCTTGCTGATCTCGAGCTCGAGCTCGCGCTGGGTGATGCTGCGATTGCCTTTCGGCGTATAGTTGATGATCAGCGAGGCGCGCCGCACTTCCTGGATGCCCGGCGGAACGCGGCCGCCGTCGACGAAGATGCTCTGAACCTCGGGGCGCTTGCGCAGCCGCGCGACGATGTCCTCGGTGACCTGCTCGGTATAGGCAAGTTGCGAGCCCGGCGGCAATTCCATCGCCATCAGCGAGCGCGCGGTGTCCTGGGCGGGCAGGAAGCCCTGCGGCAGCAGCGTGATGCTCCAGATCGAGAGCGCGAAAACGCCAAGCCCGATCAGGACCGTGATGAAATAGTGCTTCACCGACCAGGCGACGATGCTGTGATAGGTGTTCAGGATGCGTCCCGGCGGCGGGTCGTCATGATCGTGGTGCTTCATGAAATACGCCGCCAGCACCGGCGTGACGAAGCGCGCGGCGAGCAGCGAGAAGAACACCTGCACCGACACCGTGATGCCGAACTGCTTGAAGAACTGGCCGGCAATGCCGGACATGAAGCTCGCGGGGGCGAAGATCGCGATGATGGTGAGCGAGATCGCGATCACGGCGAGGCCGATTTCGTCGGCGGCTTCCAGCGCCGCGCGGTAGGGCGTTTTACCCATCCGCATGTGGCGGACGATGTTCTCGATCTCGACGATGGCGTCGTCGACCAGAATACCCGTCGACAGCGTGATCGCGAGGAAGGAGACGAGGTTGAGCGAGAAGCCGAGCAGGTCCATCGCCCAGAAGGCCGGGAAGATCGACAGCGGCAGCGAAATCGCGGCGATGATGGTGGCGCGGATGTCGCGCAGGAACAGGAGAACGATGACGACCGCGAGGATCGCGCCCTCGAACAGGGTTGAGATCGCGGCTTGATAGTTGCCGTTGGTGAATTTCACCGAAGTGTCGATCAGCTTCAGGTCGACGTCGGGATATTGCGTCTTGAGCGCGTCGATGCGTTTCTGCACAAGGCCCGCGACCACCACGTCCGAAGCGCCCTTGGATCGCTTGATGCCGAGCGCCACCACCGGCTCGCCGTTGAAGCGGGCGAAGGTGCGCCGGTCGGCGATGGTGTCGGTGACGGTGCCGAGATCGTCGATACGGACCTCGCCGCCGCCGAACAGCGGAATCATGGTGCCCGCAAGATCGTTCAGCGTCTTGGCGCCGGCCAGCGTACGGATCGCCTGGTCGTTCTTGCCGATTTCAGCCCGGCCGCCGGCGAGGTCCTCGTTGGTGCCGCGCAAATGCTGGCTGACATTGACGGCGGTGAGGCCTGCGGCCTGCAAACGATCGGGATCGAGCGAGACAAGAATCTCGCGTTCAACGCCGCCGATGCGCTCGACCTGGGCGACGCCGCGCACGCCCTGCAGCGCGCGTTTGACGACGTCGTCGACGAAATAGGAGAGCTGCTCCGGCGTCTTGCCCGGCGAGATCGCCGCATAGGTGAGGATCGGCAGGCCGATCACGTCGACGCGCTGGATCAGCGGCTCATTGACGTTCTGCGGCAGATTGGCGCGCACGCGCGTCACCGCGTCCTTGACGTCATTGAGCGCGCGGTCGGTATTGGTCTCCAGCGCGAACTGGATCGTGGTCACCGACAGGCCGTCGGTGATCGAGGAGGAAATATGGCGCACGCCCTCGACGCCGGAGACGCCGTCTTCGATCGTCTTGGTGACCTGGGATTCAAGCTCTGCAGGCGCCGCGCCGAATTGCGATACCGCGACCGAGATCACGGGAATGTCGGCCGAGGGCAACCGCGTCACGGCGAGCTTGGTGAAGCTCACCCATCCGAGCACGAGCAGGATGATCGAGAAGACGACGGAAGGAAGCGGGTTTCGGATCGACCATGCCGAGATATTGAGTGCCATCAGCGTACCCGTCGATCGAGTTCGTCGGCGAACATGGTCGTGACCTGGTCGCCATCATGGAGCGAAGAGCCGGCGTCCGCCACGACGATTTCGCCGACTTCGAGGCCTTCAAGGATTTCGGTGTTGGTGTCGGATGTCAGGCCGACCCGCACCTTCCGCGTCTCCACCGTATTGCCCTTGATCACCTGGACGGTGAGGTGGTCGATGGCCGTGCGAGGAACGGCGACGCCGCAGCTGCGCTTGGCGTCGATATTGGCGCGGGCGAACATGCCGACCTTCAGGGAAGGGTTGTTGGTGAGCGCGATCCTGACATGGCCGAGCTGGGTCGTGCGGTCGATCTGCGGCGACACCAGACGAACGCGTCCGATCAGGTCGGGGGCGTTGTCGCGCGTCACGCGCACGGTGGCGCCGGGATTGAGCTTGGGCAGGTGAACGCCGGGCACTTCGGCATCGAGCTCGAGCTCGCCGTTGATGGCAATGCGGAACATCGGGCCCGCCTGCGGCGAAGCCGGGGCGCCGACAATGGTGCGGACCTCCGTGAGGAGGCCGGGCGCGGGCGCGCGCAGGGAAACCGGACCTGTCCTGCCGCCCTGCTGTTGCTGCTGCTGCTGTTGTTGTTGTTGTGGCGCTTGCGGCGGCGCGCTGAGCCGGGCGAGTTCCTGATTGTCGGTGACGACATCGCCTTCGCGGGCGAAGAGATCGGTGACCTTGGAGCCCTCCTGGTCGGCGCCGACGACGGCCTCGCGGCGCGGAACGACAAATCCGGTCACGCGCACCTGGTCGGAGAAACAGGCGTTGGTGGATTTGGTGACGACGACCTGGGCCTGTCCCTGCGTCTCCTTCTCTGCCGGCTCCGGCCGGTGCTCCCACCAATAGTAGCCGCCCGCGATCGCGGCAAAGAGTACCGCTCCGACCGCCCGCTTGATGTTTTCGGAAAGCGCCATGGCCGGGTCAATCCAGGGAAGCTGGGAAAGGAATGGATGGAACGGCGACCGTGGCGCGGATCGCGCAGGCGGCCCCAAAACGAATGCGCGTCCCGCCAGAGGGCGAGACGCCTATTCGTTGCAAAACTCTACTCGGTGCCACCTGAATTACTTGACCGACCGTATCCGGCGCTACTTGGACGCCGTCGTCTTGTTTTCCATGTTGACCACCTGCACGCGGCGGTTCACTTCCGCCAGCGGCTGCCCCGGATCCTTGAGCTTGCTCTTGCCGTATCCGACGGTCACGAGGTCGGTCGAGGCGATGTGAAAATTATCCATCAGATAGCGCTTGATCGAGTCGGCGCGGCGCTCGGAAAGGTCCTGATTGTAGTTGTCGCCGCCGGCGGCGTCGGTGTGGCCGGCAAGCAGGAAGGTCGAACCCTTCAGGTCGTCGTTGGTCAGCGCGCGGCCGAGCTTCTGCACTTCGGGAAGCGACTTGGCGCTGATGTCGGCCGAGTTGTAGTCGAAGGTGATCGTCAGGTCGATATTCGGCTTGTCCTTGGCGGCGGCTGCGATTTCCTCGCGTTCGGTGTTGGACAGCGAGCGGGTCGCGCGGCCGCGAACGCTGTCGAGCAGCTTGGTTTCCGCCGGGTTCGGCGCCTGGTCGGCCTGCGGGCCGATCGAGAGGCCGCGGGTTAGCGGCGCCTTCTTCTGCGGGGTCAGCGCCTTGACGATCTGGTCCTCGGTGACGTCATCGGCGGCGCGCGCCTGGCCGATCCCGAACGAAAGCGCAGCACCAACGGTCAAAATCGAAAGAATTGCAATGAAATTACGTTTTCCAGCCATCGTGGTCATTTGCCAGTCCCTCCTGCGCGCCCCGCGCGGTTCTAAAGTCATCGGGTCGACCGCGGCTAAATCAGGCGCGATCGTAAGAGCTTAACTACTCTGTCTCGGTCTCCGTGCCGGGGGTTCAGCGGCGGTTCGCGGTTCCACCAAAATTTGTCAGCGCACCCCGTAACTGTCGAACTCCTGGACGATGTTCGGGTCCATCGCCTTGGCATTGGCTATATCCAAATTGCCCTCGGAAATCGAGCCGTTCCGCTGTTTCGCGAGCCCCCTACCATAGAGGGAGGAGGTCAGCCGCGGATTGACCTTCAGCGCCGCGTCGAAATCGGTGATGGCGTTCCTGGTCGCTCCGCTCTTGAGGTTGACCAGCCCGCGGCTGTCCAGCGCATCGACGAAGTTCGGCCGCAGCCGCAGCGCCTCGTTGCAGTCCTTGAGCGCCGCCTGCAGGTCGCCGACGACCGCACGCGCCCAGCAACGGTTGTTGAGGGCTTCGACGTCCTTCGGATTGATGCGAAGCGTGCTGTCGAAATCCTTGATCGCGAGGCTGTAGGCCCCCTTGCTGGCATAGACCTGCCCACGCCGGTACAGCGAGCCGACATCGTCCGGATTGGCATCGAGCTTGGCGGTCAGGCTCTTGACGGTGGGGTCGTCAGCCAGCGCGACCTGGGGCGAGTTCTGGCTCGGCTTTTCCACCGCGGGCGGCTGCGGGGCGGGGATTTCGACCCGCGCCGGCGGGGATGGCAAAGCGGGCGAGGTGTCGGCGATCCGCGGCGACGGCGAGGCGACGGGCGGCTGCGGTGCTGCTGCAACCGGAGGCGGCGGAGGTGGGGCCGGAGGAGGAGGGGGCGGCAGCGTCGCGACCGGAGCCGGAGCAGGCGGCTGTGACGAGGGGCGGCTTCCCGGCGCGCCCGGAATGAAGGAGAAGTCTTCGGCCAGCGAGGACGAAATCCACGGCACCTGTTCGCCGCGGGAGGCCCGGGTGACGCCGACGCGGGTGCGGTTGAGCGTTTCCTCGGCCATCAGGTCGGGAACACGGATTTCCTTGAGCAACTCCTGCACGAACAGGCTTTTGTCGCCGACGACCGAGGAGAGCGCCGCGGAATACATCACCAGGGTGCCGTTCGGCGCGATGACCGGCGCAAGTCCCGCCGAGAAAGTGCGGAACCGGCGCTCATAGGGGTTGCGCCTGGAGGCATCGATCAGGGCAATCTTGACGCCGGCGCCGCGGCTGTTGATCTCGCCCAGCACCGTTTCCAGGCTGAAGCCGTCATGGCGCACGTCCTGTTCGGTCCAGATCTGCGCATCGACCGGGATCATGTAGCTCTGGCGGTTGGACTGCACGCCGAAGCCGGAGAAGAAGATCAGGGCGACCGAGCCGGGCTTGATCTTGCCGTACAGCCGGTCGAAGGCGCGGCGCATGCCGTCGCCGGTCAGGTTTTCGCCGATGTCGACATTGAAGCCGTCGCGCTTCAACTCGTCGGCGACGTCGTGGGCGTCGCTGATGGGTTCCTTGAGCGGGGCGTCGGCGTCCGGATATTTCGCGTTGCCGATCACCAGCGCAAACCGTTCGCCCGCGGCGGACGACGGGGCGGTCGAAGCGACCGAGAATAGGGCAATCAGGAGTAATGCAAGGCGAATGTTCATACCACGGCGGTCCAGGAAAAGGGCGCCGACTGTTGCTCGCGCCTCAACGACATTACTCTACGCGTCCGGCATTATCAAACCACGGTCACGACCCGTCAACCGCTTGCAAAATCGGACTTATCGCGACAAATCGACCGCGACCCTTTGCCCCGATCGGCCCGAGCGTGCGCGTCACAATTGTCGCGGACGCACGTTGCGGCGGGTCGCGCCACGTTCCCATGGCAGCCAGCAGCCTAATGTGATTGGGCTCACATTGGGGCCCGTCTGCGTCGTCCCCGGTGACACGGGCCGCGTCCGTCACGGGTTTGACCTTTGCCGATGACAATGGCTTGTTGCTGCGGTCCGCTTGCAACCAAGAAAAGTGAAATCCGATGGGAAACGCCTACGAAATCTACGCGCTCCGCTACGCCACCATGGCGCGCACCCCGCACATGAACTTTCTCTCCCCCGATCCGCATGAGACCAGCGCCCAGGACCTCGACTACTTCGTCTGGTTGATCCGGGGGCATGGGCGCAACATCCTGGTCGATACCGGCTTTAATGCCGGCGAGGCTAAGGTGCGCGGCCGCAAGCTGTCGCTCAATCCGGTCGACGCACTCGCAGGCTTTGGCGTCAACGCCGAAGACATCAAGGACATCATCGTCACCCATCTGCATTACGACCATGCCGGCAATCTCGACCGCTTTGCCCAATGCGCGGTTTCATCTGCAGGAACGCGAAATGAGCTACGCGACCGGGCGCTGCATGTGCAACGGCCTGTTGCGCCACCCGTTCACGGTCGAGCATGTCACGCAAATGGTGCGCCATGTCTATGGCGAGCGCGTCACCTTTCATTCCGGCGACGGCGAGGTCGCGCCCGGCGTGACCGTGCACCGCGTGGGCGGCCATTCCGACGGCTTGCAGGTGGTGCGGGTCGAGACCGAGCGCGGCCCGGTCGTGCTGGCGTCTGACGCGGCGCATTACTATGCCAATCTGCACAAGCGCAGCCCGTTCCCGATCGTCTATAACGTCGGCGACATGGCCGCGGGTTGGGAAACCGTGGAGCGGCTGGCCGGTCATCCCGACCGTTTCATCCCCGGCCATGATCCGATCGTGACCGAAATCTATCCGCGCGCCAGCGACAAGGTCGACGCCTGGGCCCTGCACAAGGCGCCATCGCGCTCGTTCGCGAAATAGCCATGGCGTATCGGGCGAGGTGGGCACCGGTTCGCGTCAAGAAAACGCGCAAAAAAGAGTGAGCGATGTCGGAATACAAGACCATCGGCTTCATCGGGCTCGGCGTGATGGGCGAGCCGATCTGCCGCAATCTCGTGAAGAAGAGCGGCAGGCGTGTGCTGGCGTTCGACCTTTCGGCGGAGCCGCTGCAGCGGCTTCGTGCCGATGGCGTGGAGACTGCAAGCTCGGCCGCGGATGTCATCAAGCAGAGCGAGCTGTTGTTTCTCTGCTTGCCGAGCGCAAAACATGTCCGCGCCGTGTTCGAGGGCGACGGCATCCTGAAGCATGTGCGGAGCGGCCAGATCGTGGTCGATCTCGGCACGTCCTCGGTCAGCCAGACCCGCGACTTCGCCAAGCAATTGGCGGCGAAGGGCGCGGCCTGGCTGGATGCGCCGATCGCGCGCACGCGCCAGGCGGCGCAGGACGGCACGCTCAGCGTCATGGTCGGCGGCCCGCGCGAGCTTTATGACGGGGTTGAGCCGCTGATCCGCTGCTTCGCCACCGACGTCACCCATTGCGGCGAGGTCGGCGCGGGGCAGGTGACAAAAATCCTCAACAACATGGTGGTGTTCGAGACCGTCAACGCGCTGTCGGAGGCGGTCGCGGTGGCGAAGGCGAGCGGCCTCGATCCAAAACTGTTGCTCGACACCCTCTCGAAGGGTTCGGCCGACAGCTTTGCGCTGCGCAACCACGGCATGAAGGCGATCGTCCCCGGTGTCTTTCCGGAGCGCGCGTTCTCGACCGAATATGCGTTGAAGGACCTGTCCTACGCGCTCGAGCTCGCCGGTGACGCCGGCATCAAGCTGCGCGGTGCGGAACTGATCGGCAAGATCTTGCAGGAAGCGATCGATGCCGGTTCTGGGGACAATTATTTTCCCGTGATCGCGAAGTATATCGGTCGCTCGTAGGGACTGCATCCACGTCATTGCGAGCGAAGCGAAGCAATCCATCTCTACGCTTGCTGAGGCATGGATTGCTTCGTCGCTTCCGCTCCTCGCAATGACGCGGAGAGAGTGCGCTTAATACGCCTGCTTCGCGTCGGCTTCCTCGCTGGTCTGCACCAGCTCCAGGCTTTTCTCGATCTTGCCGAGCAGGGTGGCGAACTGCTTGCGCTCCTGCGCCGAGAGGCATGACAGAATCTCCTGCTCCTTGCATAGCAGGCGTGGGATCAGCTCCTCGTAAAGCGCGCGGCCCTTCCGCGTCAGCCGCAGGCGGAATTCGCGGCGGTCCTCGGCATTCTCGACGCGCTCGATGACCTGCCGTTCCAATAATGCCGTCACCGCGCGGCTGATGGTCGATTTATGGGTGCGCGTGCAGTCGGAAATGTATTGCGCGCTGCAGGCCTCGTTGCGGAAGCCGAGGGTCGCCAGCACCCGCCATTCGGGAATGTCGAGCCCATAGCGCACCTGGTACTCACCCGACAGCGCGTTGCTCACCTCGGCGGCCAGCCGGTTCAGGCGGAACGGCACGAAGCGGAAGAGATCGAGTCGCGAGGCTTTTCGCCGGGAGGCGGTTTCCTCGCGCGGTCCGGTGGTTGGCGCCGTCGCCAAAATTTCCCTCCAATCCGGGTTGCGCGGGCCAGTCAGGCCGGAGTAAGATAGTTGCAGTTGCGACTAATTTAGCAGACCAGTCCCAAGCTGGCTAGTAGGGTCGAAACGACTGGCATGGCGCAAGCCAAAACCCAGTTCGGCTATCGCAGGCATCCCGACCAGGATCGGTTGGGTGCGGACGCGGCCGAACATCCGGTCGTGATCGTTGGCGCCGGTCCCGTTGGGCTGTCGCTCGCCATCGATCTCGCGCAGCGCGGCCAGAAGGTGGTGCTGCTCGACGATGCCGACCGGATCGGCGAGGGCTCGCGCGCGATCTGCTTCTCGAAGCGTTCGCTGGAGTTCTGGGACCGGCTCGGCATCGGCCAACGCATGGTCGACAAGGGCGTGGTCTGGAGTGTCGGCAGGATTTTTCACGGCAATTCGCAGCTCTATCAGTTCAACCTGCTGCCGGAGCCGGGCCACAAGCGGCCGGCCTTCATCAACCTGCAGCAGTTCCATGCCGAGGCGTATCTCGTCGATCGCGTCGAGGAACTGCCTGCGGTCGACCTGCGCTGGCGCAACAAGGTGGTCGCGCTGGAGAGCCGCAACGACACGGTCGCGCTGACGGTGGCCACGCCCGATGGTTCCTACAAGATGCACGCCGGCTATATCGTGGCCTGCGACGGTGCGCGCTCCTCGCTGCGGCAGATGGTCGGCGCGGAATTTTCCGGGCAGGTGTTCGAGGACCAGTTCCTGATCGCCGACGTGAAGATGACGGCCGAGTTCCCGACCGAGCGCTGGTTCTGGTTCGATCCGCCGTTCCATGCGGGGCGTTCGGCGCTGCTGCACAAGCAGCCCGATGACATCTGGCGTATCGATTTGCAGCTCAACCGCTACGCCGATCCCGCCATCGAGAAGCAGCCGGAAAATGTGCGGCCGCGGATCGCGCGCATGCTCGGCCACGACAAGTTCGATTTCGAATGGATCTCGCTCTACAAGTTCCAGTGCCGCCGCATGGATCGCTTCATCCATGGCCGCGTGATCTTCGCCGGCGATGCCGCGCATCAGGTGTCGCCGTTCGGCGCGCGCGGCGCCAATTCGGGACTGGAGGACGCCGAGAACCTGTCGTGGAAGCTCGACCGCGTGCTGCGGAAGCAATCGCCCGCGAGCCTGCTCGAGAGCTATCACATCGAGCGAAGCGCCGCGGCCGACGAGAACATCCGCGAGTTCGACGCGCGCCACCGACTTCATGGCGCCCAACTCCCACCAGGAAGCGCGGCTGCGCAAGGCGGTGCTATCGCTCGCCAAGGAAACCGAGTTCGGCAAGCGCATGGTCAACGGCGGCAGGCTGTCGGTGCCGTCGGTCTACGAGACGCCGCTGTCGACCGCGGACAGCGATCCCTGGCGCGGCGGCCCGCGGCCGGGCGCCTCCATGCCGGATGCGCCGGTCTCGGGCGGCACGGGCGGCCACACATTTCTGACCGAGGCCTTCATCGACCAGGGCGCGCGCTTCACGCTGCTGGAATTCGGCAACGGTAGTGCTGCATCCGAGGTGCCGAAAAACGTCGGCACGATCCGAATCGGCGGCGAGGGCGGTCTCGTCGATGCGGAAGGCCTTGCCGTCAAGCGCTACGATGCCGAGCCCGGCACGGCCTATCTGCTGCGCCCCGACGGTTATGTCGCCGCGCGCTTCCGCCATCCAACGCGCGAGCGGCTCGATGCCGCGCTCGCCCGCGCGTCCGGCTTGAATTGAGGTTCGCGATGCCGCTGTCGACCAGCTCGAACTTTGCAAAACCCGACGACGCCTTCCGCGCCATCGTCGAGGCGCATCGCGGTCTCACGGAGGAGCAGAGCGCGGATTTCGACGCGACGCTGGTCCTGATCCTCGCCAACCATATCGGCGACATCGAGGTGTTGCGCGAGGCCATTGCGCTCGCGAAACGGCGCGTGCTCGATGCGAGCCAGCAGCAGCAACAACAGCAGCAGCAATAATGGTATGACCATGCTCAGGGCCGTCATTGCGAGCGAAGCGAAGCAATCCATTGCCGCAACAAGGCTGGATTGCTTCGTCGCTTCGCTCCTCGCAATGACGGTGCGCGGGAGCGGATAACACAAGGGATGATGATTAATGGCCGAGAGTACTGCGAAGGGTTTTGCGTCCACCACCGATACGGCTGAGAAGAAGGTCACGTTCTCCGAGATCGGCACCGATCTCTATGCCTTCACCGCGGAGGGCGATCCCAACACCGCCGTCATCGTCGGCGAGGACGGCTGCCTCGTGTTCGACGCGCAGGCAACGCCCGCGATGGCGAACAAGGTGATCCAGCGGGTGCGCGCCGTCACCGACAAGCCGATCAAATATGTCGTGCTGTCGCATTATCACGCCGTGCGCGTGCTCGGCGCGTCGGCCTATCACGCGCAGGCGATCGTTGCCTCGCAGGAGACCTATCGCCTGATCGAGGAGCGCGGCCAGCAGGATTGGGATTCCGAGTACGGCCGCTTTCCGCGCCTGTTCCAGGATGCCCAAAGCATTCCGGGTCTCACCTGGCCGACGCTGACCTTCGAGGGCCAGATGTCGATCTATCTGGGAAAACGCGAGGTGCGCTTGATGCAGCTCGGCGCCGGACATACCTCAGGCGATATCGTCGCCTGGGTGCCCGATGCCGAGGTGATGTTTTCGGGCGACCTGATCGAGTATCACTCGGCCTGCTATTGCGGCGACGCGCATTTGCGGGAATGGCCGATGACGCTGAACGAAATCCGCAGCTTCAATCCGAAGGCGATCGCGCCCGGCCGCGGCGATGCGCTGGAGGGCCTCGCCACCACGCGTGACGCGATCGCGATGACCCGAGACTTCGTCACCACGCTCTATGGTGCCGCCGAAAGCTCCATCGCCAAGGGCCGCACCCTGAAGGAATCGTTTGCGGCGACACGCGAGGTGATGGACCCGAAATTTTCCAGCTTCGCGATCTACGAACATTGCCTGCCGTTCAACGTCTCACGCGCCTACGACGAAGCCGCAGGAATCGACGATCCCGTGATCTGGACCGACAAGCGCGACCGCGAAATGTGGGCTGCCCTGCAAGGAGGAGGATGAGACATGAATATCAATACCTCGCCTGATCAAATCATCAGAAGCTCCGCGCAAGTGACGCCGGGCTACATGTCCGGATTCGGCAACAGCTTTGAGACGGAGTCGCTGCCCGGCGCGCTGCCGATCGGGCGCAACTCGCCGCAGCGCTGCGCCTACGGGCTCTATGCCGAGCAGCTTTCCGGCTCGCCGTTCACCGCGCCGCGCGGCGCCAATGAACGCTCCTGGCTCTACCGCATCCGTCCGTCGGTGAAGCATTCCGGCCGCTTCAGGAAGGCCGATGCCGGGCTGTGGCGCTCCGCGCCATGCCATGAGTACGACCTGCCGATTGCGCAACTGCGCTGGAACCCGACGCCGATCCCGAAGGAGGAAGTGACCTTCCTGCAGGGCGTGCGCACGATGACGACCGCGGGCGACGTCAACACGCAAGGCGGCATGGCTGCGCATGTGTTCCTGATCACCAAGTCGATGGTCGATCAGCATTTCTACAATGCCGATGGCGAGATGATGTTCGTGGCGCAGCAGGGCAATCTGCGCTTCGTCACCGAGTTCGGCCGTATCGACATCGAACCCGGCGAGATCGCGGTGATCCCGCGCGGCGTGAAATTCCGCGTGGAGATTCCCGGAGGCCCCGCGCGCGGCTATCTCTGCGAGAACTATGGCGGCGCCTTCACGTTGCCGGAGCGCGGGCCGATCGGCGCCAATTGTCTCGCCAATGCGCGGGATTTCCTGACGCCGGTCGCAGCGTATGAGGACAAGGACACGCCGACCGAGCTCTATGTGAAATGGGGCGGCTCGCTGTTTGCAGCCGAGCTGCCGCATTCGCCGATCGACGTGGTGGCCTGGCACGGCAATTACGCGCCCTACAAATACGATTTGCGCCATTTCTCGCCGGTCGGCGCGATCGGCTTCGATCACCCCGATCCCTCGATCTTCACCGTGCTGACCGCGCCGTCGGAGACGGCGGGCACGGCGAACATCGATTTCGTCATCTTCCCGGAGCGATGGATGGTGGCGGACAACACCTTCCGCCCGCCCTGGTATCACATGAACATCATGTCGGAATTCATGGGCCTGATCTATGGCGTCTATGACGCCAAGCCCGAGGGCTTTGTCCCCGGCGGAATGAGCCTGCACAATTGCATGCTGCCGCACGGCCCGGATCGCCAGGCCTTCGATCATGCGACCAACGGCGAGCTGAAGCCGGTGAAACTCACGGGCACGATGGCCTTCATGTTCGAGACGCGCTTTCCCCAGCGGGTCACGGAGTACGCGGCGACGTCGGCGACCTTGCAGGACGATTACGCGGATTGCTGGAACGGCCTCGAGAAGCGGTTCGATCCTAACAAGCCGTAGCATCCGTCATTCCGGGGCGTCGCGAAGCGGCGAGCCCGGAATCCATAACCTCCGTCGCGCTTGGCCCTTGGGCCATTCGCGCAATAAAATAGAGGCCGCGCGCCTCCTTCTTTTGTCGCGAATGCGGCAGGCCGCCCGCGCGATGTGAGTTTGGATTCCGGGCCTGCGCCTTGCGGCGCATCCCGGAATGACGAACGATAGAGTTTGCGATGAGGAATTAGTTGTGCCCCACCCCAACGACCCAAAACTCCGCTCCTTCATTCCCGTCGATCCCGCTTCCGACTTCCCGATCCAGAATCTCCCTTACGGCGTATTCTCCGCGCGCGGGCTCGCGCCGCGCGTTGGCGTCGCGATCGGCGACTACGTGCTCGATCTCTGGGAGCTCGAACAGGACGGCCGCTTCGCCTTTGGCGAGCCCGGCGTGTTCTCGCAGCCCTCGCTCAATGCCTTCATGGCGCTCGGGCCGAAGGTGTGGTCGAAGACGCGCGCGCGGATCAGCGAGCTGTTGCGCCACGACCATCCGGAGCTGCGCGACAATGAGGAGCTGCGCCGGCAGGCGCTGGTGCCGATGCGCGAGGTGAAGCTGCACATGCCGATCGCGGTTTCCGGCTACACCGATTTCTATTCCTCGAAGGAGCACGCCACCAATGTCGGCGTGATGTTTCGCGGCAGGGACAACGCGCTGCAGCCGAACTGGCTGCACATGCCGATCGGCTATAACGGCCGCGCCTCGACCGTCGTGGTATCAGGCACGAAAGTGAAGCGGCCGCGCGGGCAGTTGAAGGCGCCGACCGCCGAAGTGCCGAGCTTCGGTCCCTGCAAGCGGCTCGATTTCGAGCTCGAGATGGGGGTCGTTGTCGGCCAGGCGTCCCCGATGGGTGAGATGCTGACCGAGGCGAGGGCCGAGGAGATGATCTTCGGCTTCGTGATCCTGAACGACTGGAGCGCGCGCGATATCCAGCAATGGGAATATGTGCCGCTCGGCCCGTTCCAGGCCAAGGCATTCGCCACCTCGATCAGCCCGTGGGTCGTGACGCGGGAGGCGCTGGAGCCATTCCGCCTGCAGGGTCCCAAACAGGATCCGCAGCCGCTGCCTTATCTCCGCCAGGCGCAGCCGAACAATTTTGACATGGAGCTCGACGTCTCGCTGCGCGCCGCACAGATGAATGCGCCGCAAAGCATCTGCCGCACCAATTTCAAGTACATGTACTGGTCGTCGGTGCAGCAGCTGGTGCACCACGCCTCGAGCGGCTGCGCGATGAATGTCGGAGATCTCCTGGGGAGCGGCACGATCTCGGGGCCGGAGAAGCACCAGCGCGGCAGTCTCCTCGAAATCAGCTGGAACGGGAGCGAGCCGGTCGAGCTCGATGGCGGCGTGAAACGCTCGTTCCTGGAAGACGGCGACTCGCTCGTGATGCGCGGCTGGTGCCAGGGCGACGGTTACCGCGTCGGCTTCGGCGAGGTCGAGGGCACGATCATGGCGGCGGAGTGATGCCTTCCGTCACTGCTTGGAGATGCGTCCCGGACGATGCCTACCGCCGGTGCCGTGGTCTTTGCCGGTCAGTCCAATCCAGGCCGCGAAGTCGCGGCCGGAGCGAAACACCTTCGGATCGGGCACCTTGGCCAGTACCGTGCTGGCAATCATGGGGCCGACGCTTGGAACTTCCATCAGCCGCCGGGCATTTCGATCGCAGCGGGCTGCCTTGGCGATCTGCCGTTCAAGCTCCCGCTCGTCGGCATCGAGCGCCTGCCAGTGCCTGGCCAGTGTCTGCAGCGCGCCCCGCATGTTCTCCGGAATATCTTCGCTGGGCTCTTCGAGCCTGGCCATCAACTCACGCAATCCTTCGTATCCCTGCGCCGCCACGATCCCAAGTTCGCTCAGCGCCGCCCGCAAAGCGTTCGCTGCCATCGTGCGCTGCCGCACCAACAACGCACGCGTACCGTGAACCGCCAGCGCCGCCTGTTGCTCCACACTCTTGACCGGCACGAACCGCATCGTCGGCCTGCTCACCGCCTCGCAGATCGCCTTCCGCATCCCGGCCATCGTTCTTGTTGCGCTTGACGTAAGGCTTCACATAGGCCGGCGGCATCAGCCGCACCTCGTGGCCGTAGCGGCCGATCACCCGCGCCCAATGATGAGCGCTGCCGCAGGCTTCCATGCCCACCAGGCAGGGCGGCAACTGAGCAAAAAACTTCTCCAATGCTGCGCGCCGAAGTTGCCGCCTCAGCACCACCGCACCCGATGCATCAACGCCGTGAAGCTGAAACACATTCTTCGCCAAGTCCAACCCAATCGTGCTAATCTTCGTCATGGACGGTCCCCTTGTCTGGTCGAATCAACAACGCCAGTCTGGCACACTGATGCCGTCGGGGGCCGTCCACCCCATCTTGCGAGGAGCGCAAGCGACGAAGCAATCCATCAGGCCATGAAGGAAGCATGGATTGCTTCGCTTCGCTCGCAATGACGAGGTAAGCAACTATCGCTCCTGTGGCCGAATATCCTTCAACCGCGCCGAATGCGCGGCAATGTCGTCGAGCGAATATTTCAGATGCACGCGCTTGTCCGACGGCACATGCGTGGCGACGCACACGCCCGGCCGCCACTCCTTCGCAGGCCTGATCGGCCGAGGCACGAAGCCGCCGCCGCAATTCGGGCAGACATTGTGCAGCTTGTTCTCCACGCAATCCGCGCAGAACGTGCATTCATAGGAGCATATCCGCGCTTCCATCGAATCCGGCGGCAGGTCCTTGTCGCAATACTCGCAGTTCGGTCGCAGTTGCAGCGCCATCGTCGTCGATCCTGTTTGGGCAGCGATCATTGCAAATCGAACGCGGCAAGCGAACGGCGAATTTCCCTCGATTTGCGCCACATTTCGTTTGCGCATGATCTTATCTGAAAACCGGTACCCGCTTTTCGGGATCGTGCGCTAGCTCTTCAGCGGAAGCTTCGAGCTCTCCTTTAGCCGGTCCAGCACGATCGACGAGCGCACATGCGCCACGCTTGGATGCGGCATCAGCACATTGTTGACAATGTCGGAAAGGCTCTTGAGGTCGCGCAGCACGGCTTTCAGCACATAGTCGGCGTCGCCGGTCAACGAATAGGCCTCCTGAATCGCGTCGACGCGATTGACCAGCAACCGGAAGTTTTTGGCGTTGTCGGGCGAGTGGGTCGCGAGCGTGATGTGGATGAAGGCGATCAGGTTGAAGCCGAGCGCTTCGCCTGAGAGGTCGGCGTGATAGCCGGAGATCACTTTCTCCTCCTCAAGCCGCATCCGCCGCCGCGAGCATTGTGAGGCCGACAGTCCGACAAGCTCGGCCAGCTGCTGGTTGGTGAGCCGGCCGTCATCCTGCAGCGCGGCCAGCATCCTGAGGTCGAACGCGTCCATCTCATTCATGCGTGAAATGTCCATTTGGTGCACAAACCGTGCACAATGTTAGCCAAATATGCGGCCGTTTGCATGCACATTGTACCGGATCCGGCGGAAAATCCCTGCAACAACTTTGGGAGATTCCGCATGGGTCCGTTTCCGCACGACGCGCCGCCCGCCACCATCAGCGCCGACAACCCGATGGGCACCGACGGTTTTGAGTTCGTCGAATATGCGCATCCCGAGCCGGCGAAGCTGCATGCCCTGTTCGCCCTGATGGGCTTTGCGCCGGTCGCGCGCCACAGGACGAAGAAGATCACGGTCTACCGCCAGGGCGACATCAATTATCTCGTCAACGAGGAGCCCGGCACGCACGGGTTTAATTTCGTCGCCGCGCACGGACCCTGCGCGCCGTCGATGGCGTTTCGCGTGGTCGATGCCAGGCGCGCCTATCAGCGCGCGATTTCACTGGGCGCCGAGCCGGCGGATGTTTCGTCGGCGCAGAAGACGCTGGATGTGCCCGCCATCAAGGGCATCGGCGGCAGCCTGCTCTATCTGGTCGACCGCTACGGCGCGAAAGGCTCGGCCTATGATGCCGAGTACGAATGGCTCGGCGCACGCGATCCGCGGCCGGTCGGCGCAGGATTGTTCTATCTCGACCATCTGACCCATAACGTCCATCGCGGCCGCATGGATGTCTGGGCGGGCTTCTACGAAAAACTGTTCAACTTCCGCCAGATCCGTTTCTTCGACATCGAGGGCCGTGCGTCGGGCCTGTTCTCGCGGGCGCTGACGAGCCCCGACGGCAAGATCCGGATTCCGATCAACGAGGATGCCGGCGAGACCGGCCAGATCGCGGAATATCTGAAGACCTATTGCGGCGAGGGCATCCAGCACATCGCCTGCGGGTGCCGCGACATCCACCGCACCGTCGAAGGGTTGCGCGCGGCCGGCCTGCCGTTCATGCCGTCGCCGCCCGACACCTATTTCGAGAAGATCGACGCGCGACTGGGAAGCCATGGCGAAAGCCTCGCGCGGCTGCGGAAGAACGGCATTCTGATCGACGGCGAGGGCGTGATCGATGGCGGCCAGACCAAGGTGCTGCTGCAGATCTTCTCCGCGAATGCGATAGGCCCGATCTTCTTCGAATTCATCCAGCGCAAGGGCGATGACGGGTTCGGCGAGGGCAATTTCAAGGCGCTGTTCGAATTGATCGAGGAAGACCAGATCCGCCGCGGCGTGCTGAAGGTGGAGAGCGCGGCTTAGCTTTCACCGTCATTGCGAGCCAACGGGCCGCGCTTCGCGCGGACCCGTTGGCTCCTCGCAATGACGATGGAGATTATTTCGCCTTCTTCCACTCAGCCACCAGCCCGCCAAGCTCGACCACCTCCGGTTCGCGAATGGACGATGGCGTGCGCGAGAAGCGCGGGGCGGGGGCGGGCTGGGTCACGCCGTGGCGCTCGACAAAGACTTGTCGCGCGGCCATGTGCGGATGTTTCGGCGCCTCCGCCATGGTGAGGATCGGCGCGAAGCAGATGTCGGTGCCTTCCATGATCTTGCACCAGTCCGCACGCGTCTTGCTTTTGAAGACCTTGGTCAGCTTCTCCTTCAGCGCCGGCCACGTCTTGCGGTCCATTTGCGCGTCGAAATCGGCATCGGTCAGGCCTGCGTGCTGACGCAGCAGGGCGTAGAACTGCGGCTCGATCGAACCGATCGAGATGAAGTTGCCGCAGGAACATTCATAGACGCCGTAGAAATGCGCGCCGCCATCCAGAAAATTCCGGTCGCGGCCCTCGGTCCAGCGGCCGATCGCGGTCATGTCGAAGAACATCGACATCAGCGAGGCCGCGCCGTCGCACATGGCAGCGTCGACAACCTGGCCCTTGCCGGACTTTGACGCTTCCAGGAGCGCTGCGAGCACGCCGACCACGAGATAGAGCGCGCCGCCGCCGAAATCGCCGACGAGGTTGAGCGGCGGCACCGGCTTCTCTTTCGTTCCGATGGCGGCCAGCGCGCCGGTAATGGAGATGTAGTTGATGTCGTGGCCGGCGGCGTTGGCGAGCGGGCCTTCCTGGCCCCAGCCGGTCATGCGGCCGTAGACCAGTTTCGGGTTGCGCGCGAGCACGACATCGGCCCCGAGGCCAAGCCGTTCCATCACGCCGGGGCGGAAACCTTCGATCAGCGCGTCGGCGCCCGCCAGCAGGTCGAGCACCTGCGCGATCGCCTCCTTGTCCTTCAGGTCGAGCTCGACAACCTTGCGTCCGCGGCCGGCGACCGACTTCAGGCTCTTCTTCGCACCGACGCGGTCGAGCGTGACGACTTCGGCGCCCATGTCGGCCAGCATCATGCAGGCGAAGGGGCCGGGGCCGATGCCCGCGAACTCGACGATGCGGGTGCCGGCGAGCGGGCCGGTGGCACGGACGGAGGTTTGCGAGGCGGGTTTGTCGAGCATGTCGGTATGTCCTGAAGCGTTTCCGGGCAAATTGTCCTGCCTGCGGTGCCGGGTGGCAAGCGCCTTTTCGGCGCTTACACCACAACAAAACGGCGCGCATCGCTGCGCGCCGCCCAATCTGTTGTGTTTAGGCGCTATCAGCCCGCAGCAGTCACCGCGCGCTGCGCCATCACCTTGATCAGGTTGGCGCGATAGTCCGCCGTGCCGTGGATATCGCTCAACAGGCCATCGGCCGAAACCTTCACATTGTCGAGCGCGTCCGCCGACCAGTTCGATTTCAGCGCGGCTTCGATCGCACCAACCCGCATGACGCCATTTTGCGACGCGCCGACTGCCGCGACGCGGACGTCACCCCCTGGTGCCTTCGCGACGAACACGCCGGTCAGCGCAAAGCGCGATGCCGGGTTCGGGAATTTGGCGTAGCCGGCCTTGTCCGTGACCGGGAACGAGACTCCGGTGATGATCTCGCCGTCCTGCAGCGCTGTCGAGAACAGTCCTTTGAAGAACTCATCCGCGGCAATCGTGCGCTTGTTGGTCGTGACGGTCGCGTTCAGTGCCAGCACCGCGGCGGGATAATCCGCCGCGGGATCGTTGTTGGCGAGCGAGCCGCCGATGGTGCCGCGGTAGCGCACGGCGGGATCGCCGATCTGCGAAGCCAGGCTCGCCAGCGCCGGGATCGCCTTTTGCACCGCGGCATTGGTGGCCACGTCGTAATGCGTCGTCGCGCCCTTGACCAGGATGCCGGCGTTGGTTGGCTCAACGCCGATCAGATCCTTCAGCTTGCTCAGATCGATCACGTCGGACGGCTGGGCGAGCCGCTGTTTCATGACCGGCAGCAGCGTCTGTCCGCCGGCGAGGAACTTTGCGTCCTTCCCCTTGGCAAACAGGCTGACCGCGTCGTCGACCGAGGAAGCGCGATGATAGTTGGTCTCGTACATGGCGTTTCCTCCCTCAACTGTGAATGGCGTGCCAGACGCGGTCGGGCGTCGCCGGCATTTCGAGCTTGTTGTTGCCGATCGCGTCCGTGATCGCGTTGATCACGGCAGCCGACGCGCCGATCGCGCCGGCCTCGCCGCAGCCCTTGACGCCGAGCGGATTGCCCGGACACAGCGTCGTGGTATGCGAGAGCTTGAACGACGGCAGGTCGTCGGCGCGCGGCATGGTGTAGTCCATGAACGACGCCGTCACGAGCTGGCCGGTCTCGTCATAGATCGCGTTTTCCAGCAGCGCCTGACCGATGCCCTGCGCGAGTCCGCCATGGACCTGGCCCTCGACGATCATCGGGTTGATCAGCCGCCCGAAATCGTCGGCCGCGACGAAGTTGACGAAAGTGGTCTTGCCCGTACCCGGATCGACCTCGAGCTCGCAAATATAAGCGCCCGCCGGGAAGGTGAAGTTGGTCGGATCGTAGAACGCCGTCTCCTTCAGGCCCGGCTCCATGCCGTCGGGTAAATTGTGCGCCGTGTAGGCCGCGAGCGCGACCATCGGCAGCGCGATCGACTTGTCGGTGCCGGTCACCTTGAACTCGCCGTTCTCGATGACGATGTCGCCCTCGGAAGCTTCAAGCAGGTGTGCGGCGATCTTCTTCGCCTTGGACTCGACCTTCTCCATCGCTTTCACGATGGCGGTGCCGCCGACTGCGATCGATCGCGAACCGTAGGTGCCCATGCCGAACTGCACCTTGTCGGTGTCGCCGTGCACGATCGAGACCTGGCTGACGGGAACGCCGATACGTTCTGCGATCAGTTGTGCAAACGTCGTCTCGTGGCCCTGGCCATGGCTGTGCGATCCCGTGAGGACCTCGATGGTGCCGACCGGGTTGACGCGAATCTCGGCGGATTCCCACAGGCCGACGCCGGCGCCGAGACTGCCGACCGCCTTCGACGGCGCGATGCCGCAGGCCTCGATGTAGCAGGAAACGCCGATGCCGCGGAGCTTGCCTTCGGACTTGGCCTTGGCCTTGCGCGAAGCAAAGCCGGCATAGTCGATCGCTTTCATCGCCGAATCGAGCGAAGCGTTGAAGTCGCCGATGTCGTAGGCCATGATCACGGGCGTCTGATACGGGAACTGGGTGATGAAGTTCTTGCGCCGCAGTTCGGCCGGATCGACCTTCAACTGCCGCGCCGCGGTTTCCATCATGCGCTCGAGCAGGTAGCTTGCCTCGGGTCGGCCCGCGCCGCGATAGGCGTCGACCGGCGTGGTGTTGGTGTAGACGCCGATCACCTCGGCGTAGATCGCCGGAATGACGTACTGGCCCGACAGCAGCGTGACGTAGAGATAGGTCGGCACGGCGGAGGAGAACAGCGACATATAGGCGCCGAAATTGGCGTGGGTCTTTACCCTCAAGCCCAGGATCTTGTTGTCCTTGTCGAACGCCATCTCCGCTTTCGACACATGGTCGCGGCCATGCGCGTCGGTAAGAAACGACTCCGAACGGTCGCCGGTCCATTTGATCGGACGGCCGACCTTCTTGGAAGCCCACAGGCAGACCATCTCTTCGGGATAGATGTAGATCTTGGAGCCGAAGCCGCCGCCGACGTCGGGCGCGATCACGCGCAGCTTGTGCTCGGGCGCGATGTTGTAGAACGCCGACAGCACGAGGCGCGCGACATGCGGGTTCTGCGAGGTCGTATAGAGAGTGTAGTGCTCTTCGGCGGTGTCGTAATCGGCGATCGCCGCGCGCGGCTCCATCGCGTTCGGCACCAGCCGGTTGTTGGTGAGCTCCAGCGTCACCACGTTGGCCGCCTTGGAGAAGGCGTCCTTTGTCGCGGCTTCGTCGCCGAGGTGCCAGTCATAGACGATATTGCCGGGCGCTTCGGGATGAAGCTGCGGCGCGCCGGCCTTGATCGCGGCCTTGACGTCGGGCACGGCCTGCAGCTCTTCGTAGTTGACAACCACGGCTTCGGCCGCGTCGCGTGCCTGGTTCTTGGTCTCGGCGATCACGACCGCGACCGCCTGGCCGACAAAGCGCACGGTCTCCGGCGCCATCGCGGGCCATGCGCCCATTTTCATCGGCGAGCCGTCCTTGGAGGTGATGGCCCAGCCGCAGATCAGATTGCCGACCTTGTCGTCGGCAAGCTGCTGCCCGTTCAGGACCGCGATCACGCCCGGCATCTTCAGCGCTTCGGACGGATCGATGCTCTTGACCCTGGCGTGTGCATGCGGGCTGCGCACGAAATGGGCATAGGTCATGCCCACCAGCTTGATATCGTCGACGTACTTCCCTTTACCCGTAATGAAGCGCCGGTCTTCCTTGCGCACTACGCTTGCGCCAATGCCTTCAACACCCATATCCATTCTCCCTGCCGGAGTTTCCGACCCGCCATTTCCATCGAACGCGGCGGTCTCTTGATTCAGCGGTGATCTAAGCGCGCGGCTATTCGGCCGCCTGCGAGACCTTCATGCGTCCGGCGGCATCCAGCACCGCCTTGACGATGTTGTGATAGCCGGTGCAGCGGCAGATATTGCCTTCGAGCTCTTGACGGACGGTGGCCTCGTCGAGCTTGCCTCCATGGCGATGGACGATGTCGATCGACGACATGATCATGCCCGGGGTGCAATAGCCGCACTGCAGGCCGTGATTGTCGCGGAACGCCGCCTGCATCGGATGCAGCTCGTCGCCCTTCGAGATGCCCTCGATGGTGGTGACGCTGGACCCCGCGGCCTGTCCCGCCAGCATGGTGCAGGACTTCACGGCCCGGCCGTCGACATGGACGACGCAGGCGCCGCACTGGCTGGTGTCGCAGCCGACATGGGTGCCGGTGAGGTTCAGGTTTTCGCGCAGGAGATGGACCAGAAGGGTCCGGTCCTCGACATCGACGGAGACCGCCTTGCCGTTCACTGTCAGTTTGACTGTCGACACTTATCCCTCCCGGTGATTTTTAATTGGTCTAATTAGAGACAGGGGGCGGAACTTTGCAACTGGGAAATTGGTCGCGAAATCCATTGTGACACGCCGGCGCATCTTTCGGTTGTGCATTATGCGGAGAAGGGGGCAAACGGGCTTCACCGGTACATTTGCGGACCCTTATCCATTCTGCCTTAAGTACCCGTATCAGGCCGGAGGCTGCCGCTTCCGGCTTTGAAAGGCTTTGCTCGGAATGCCGGGGGTGGGAATGTCAGGCGGCGTCCGTTCGAAATCGTTGTTTTCCTGGCTTCCAACCCTACGTTTCCGCGCCAAGGTCCTCCTCGGCTTCGCGCTGGTGCTGGCGATCTCCGCGGTCAGCCTCGGCATGGCCTATCTCGGCTTTGACCGCGTCTCGGAGGCGGTCGCCTCCTACCGGAACAGCGTCACGGAAGCCGATCTTGCCCGCAATATCGACCGCGAGCTGATCTCCTACCGCTCGGCCGTCAAATATTACGTGGCGACCGGCAAGGAAGACGACGCCAAGGCGGCGCAGGCGGCCGAGGCCAGCCTGAAGGACACCATCGAGAAGGCGCTGAGCGGCACCAGGAAGCAGGCGCGGATCGAGGGGATCAAGCGGCTCGGCATCGAGTTCAGGAATTTCGCCTCTACCTTTGCGGACATCCTCAAGGTCAAGCGCGAAAGCGCGCAGATCAGCCAAAACCAGCTTTCGCGCGACGCCAACATGCTGCGCTACAAGCTCGAGGATATCGCGGCCAATGCCTCCGAGACCGATCCGCCGGTCGAGATCGGCGCCAAGCAGGTCGCGAACCGGTTTCAGACGACGGTCGCGCTCGCCAATACCTTCATCATCAATTCCGACCAGGCGGTCGCAAACAGCGCGTTGCTCGATCGCTTCATGGCGAATATCCGCGCGGCGTAAGCATCATCCATCGTCATTCCGGGATGCGTGCGAAGCACGCAGGCCCGGAATCCATACCCCCGATATTCCGCTGTATTGCGAGCCGCCAGTCCGAGTCGTCGCGAGCACGAACGCCTGTGGTTATGGATTTCGGGCTGGCGCTGGCGCGCGCCCCGGAATGACGGCGGCTATGCCTTGCCGAATTGCCGCTTCAATTCCGCCTTCGCGCGCTCGAGTCGCTCACGCTCGGTCTTCGGCAAATTCTTGCCGGCGCGGTTGATGTAGAACGTCAGCATCGACAGCGCCGAGCGATAGGCGCCGGTCTTGCGGCGCGCGCTGTGCTCGGCCGAGCGCTTCAAGGATGCGGCGATCTTCTTCGCGCTGGTCAGCTTGAACACGCCGCGCTTCTGGTCGAGCGCGTTGCTCTCGCGCGTGACCCGCTGCGACCAGCGTTTCGGGCCTGTCTTGCATGCCGTCTTTCGTGCCGCCCCCTTTCGGGCGGGGGATTTCCTGCGTTCCGCCATGGTCAACTCCCTGCTTTCACGACTGAAAAGCACCGGCGGGCGACGCGGTTCCTAAGCGGCAACAGGGAACTCCGACCCGGCGGCGACGTTAACCAACCGTGGCAGGCCAAGCCTTCGCCGCATTCGCGCTTGAAAACCTCGGGAGCGCAGCATCTCCGGGGCATTTTGCATTTTGATCCAATGGCCCTGCAGCACAGTACCGCAATCGATGACGGCGTGGCCGCCTCTTCGGCCCAGGCGCACGCCGATGACCGTGTCATCGAAACCTCGATCCCGTCGCGGCTCGATGCGCTCTCCTGGAGCGGCTTTCATACCCGCGTCGTGCTGGCGCTCGGCATCACCTGGATACTTGACGGGTTAGAGGTGACGCTCGCCGGCGCACTGTCCGGCGCGCTGAAGGAGAGCCCGACGCTGCAATTCTCCAATTTCGACGTCGGCCTTGCCAACAGCGGTTATCTTGCCGGTGCGGTGTTGGGCGCCCTCGGCTTCGGATGGCTCACCGACCGGATCGGCAGGCGCAAATTGTTCTTCATCACGCTCGCGGTTTATCTCTCCGCCACGGCGGCGACCGCGCTGTCATGGAGCGTCGGAAGCTATGTGCTATTTCGTTTCCTGACCGGCGCCGGTATCGGCGGCGAATACACCGCGATCAACTCGACCATCCAGGAGCTGGTGCCGGCGCGCTATCGCGGCTGGACCGACCTTGTCATCAACGGCAGCTTCTGGATCGGCGCGGCGCTCGGCGCTATCAGCGCCATCGTGCTGCTCGATCCCGCGGTCGCCAGCGCCGACGTCGGCTGGCGGCTTGCCTATTTCACCGGCGCGGTCCTCGGCCTGGTCGTGCTGGTGATGCGGATGTGGATACCCGAGAGCCCGCGCTGGCTGATGATCCACGGCCGTCCCGACGAGGCGCATGCGATCGTGGCCGACATCGAACGCTCGGCGACCGGACATATACAGGATCCGCGGCAGCAGGCTTTTGCGACGATCAAGTTGAAGATGCGCGACCACACCCCGCTCGCCGAGGTCGCGCATACGCTGTTCTCGGTCTATCGCCAGCGCGCGCTGGTGGGACTGACGCTGATGGTCGCGCAGGCGTTCTTCTACAACGCGATCTTCTTCACCTTTGCGCTGGTGCTGACCGATTTCTACGGCATCGCCGCCGACCATGTCGGCTGGTACATCCTGCCCTTTGCGGCCGGCAACTTCCTCGGCCCGCTCTTGCTCGGCCGCCTGTTCGATACGCTGGGGCGGCGCACCATGATCGCGCTGACCTATGGCGTCTCCGGCATGCTGCTGGCGCTGTCGGGCTATCTGTTCTCGATCGGTGTGTTGAGTGCGCAGACGCAGACGATGGCTTGGATGGTGATCTTCTTCTTTGCCTCGCCGGCCGCGAGCGCGGCCTATCTCACGGTGAGCGAGACCTTTCCCTTGGAAGTGCGGGCGCTGGCGATCGCGCTGTTCTATGCCGTCGGCACCGGGATCGGCGGCGTGGCGGGACCCGCGCTGTTCGGCGTACTGATCGATACGGGATCGCGCACCAGCGTCTTCGCGGGCTATCTGTTGGGTGCGGTGCTGATGTTGGCGGCGGCGGCCGTGGCTTGGCGCTATGCGGTGGCGGCGGAGCGAAAATCGCTGGAATCCGTCGCCAAACCGCTCGCGATTGTGGAGTAGGATGAGATGGATCAGGATCTGGCCGAGATGCGCTCGAAAGAGAAGAACGCGAAGCAGGACGATGTGCCGGAAGCCGTTCCGGTGCCGCATCTGCTCGTGCCGCATCTGGGCGAGGTCGCGCTCCTGCTCGATATCGACGGAACGCTGCTCGATCTGATGCCGACGCCGCGCGAGGTCTGGGTGCCGCCGGGCCTTTCGAAGACGTTGAACGGGCTGCTCGAGAAGACCTCCGGCGCGATGGCGCTGGTCAGCGGCCGTTCGCTCAACGACATCGACCTGATCTTTGCGCCCGATCAATTTCCCGCTGTCGGCGGCCATGGGGCGGAGATGCGTCTCGGCGCCGACAATGAATCGGTCGCGACCCATGCGCCGCCGCTGGACAAGGAATTGAAGCGGCGGCTTGCGACCATTGCCAAGCTCAGCCCGGGAATCCTGCTCGAAGACAAGGGCTATTCACTGGCGCTGCATTATCGCCTCGCGCCGCATGCGGAGAAGGCGATCTACGAAGCGGTGTCGCTGATCCGCGCCGATCTGCCGAACGCGCCGATTGAGGTGCTGCCGGGCAAATGCGTCTGCGAGATCAAGCATTCCGGATTCACCAAGGCGAGCGGCGTTCGCGAACTGATGACGTATGAACCGTTCAAGGGCCGCAAGCCGCTTTTCATCGGCGATGACGTGACCGATGAAACCGTGTTCGCAATTATGCCCGATTTCGATGGCGTCGCCTTCTCGGTCGGCCGCCGCGCGCAAGGTGTTGCGGGTCATTTCGATACACCGGGCGACGTGCGCGAGTTCCTTGCGCGTTTGCTCGATGACCAAAGCGTGTCGCAATCGCCATAACCTGTTCTCGCTTGGGCTCGCTTTGTGGCGTTCGCGCGTTTTTCGCGCTGATAACGTGCTTTTCCGGCATCAGATCTGATCTTTGTGCAAGGGGAGCCCGAGTTCCATCGTGCGTAGTCTGAATTCCGTTTCAATTCATCGGGCATCTTAAAGGAACCATATTGATGAACGGCAGTTAAATCCCCGGAATACCCAGGAGGGCCCCTGTGAACCTCGTCGTCGTCTCCAATCGCGTGGCCCGCGCAAATGCCAACGAACCGATGACTGGCGGACTTGCTGCCGCTCTTCTTCCGGTGGTCGAAAATTCGGGCGCGATCTGGGTCGGCTCTTCCGGCCGCTTGCGCGATGGACTCCAGAAAGAACCGTTTGTCGAGATCGAGGCATTGGGCGCCGGCGCGCTGGCGATGCTCGATCTGCCGGCCGCGCATTACGGCGGCTATTACGAAGGCTTCGCCAATTCCGCGCTGTGGCCGGCGCTGCATTCGCGCAGCGACCTGATCCGCGTGACGCAGGGCGACTATCTCAGCTACCGCGAGGTCAACGCCTTCATGGCGCGCGCGCTGCTTCGCTTCAACAAGCAGGACACCGCGTTCTGGGTGCAGGATTATCATTTCCTCGCGCTCGGCGCGGAGCTGCGCGAGCTTGGCGTCACCTCGCCGGTCGGCTTCTTCCTGCACACGCCCTGGCCCGCGCACGGCATCATCGAAGGCGTGCCGCATCATCGCGAATTGATCGAGGCGATGCTGGCCTACGATCTCATCGGCTTCCAGACGGAAGAGGACCGCGACAATTTCCTCGGCTATGTCAGGGAAAATCTGGATCTGCCGACTCACGACGACGTCGTGGTTTCGCGGGCCGGCCGCACCCGCGCGGCGGTATTCCCGATCGGCATCGATGCCGAGAAGTTCGCGCAGCAGGCGGCGAAGGCCGTCATGCATCCCGATGTGTCGCGGCTGCGGCGCAGCCTGAACGGCGAGCGGCTCGCGATCGGCGTCGACCGCCTCGATTACTCGAAGGGGCTCGTCAACCGCATCTCGGCCTTCGACCGGATGTGGACGGAGAATCCGCATCTGGCGCGCACAGCCTCGCTGCTGCAGATCGCCACCCCCTCACGCGGCGCCATCGAGGCCTATGGCCAGTTGCAGAGCGAGGTCGCCAAACTCGTCAGCGACGTCAACGGCCGCCATGGCGAAGCGGACTGGACGCCGATCCGCTACCTCAACAAGGGCTTTGGCCAGGCCGTGCTGGCGGGGCTGTATCGCACCGCGCAGGTCGGCGTGGTGACGCCGCTGCATGACGGCATGAACCTCGTCGCCAAGGAATATGTCGCCGCGCAAAATCCGTCCGATCCCGGCGTGCTGGTGCTGTCGAAATTCGCCGGCGCCGCCAACGAGCTCGACGCCGCTCTGCTGGTCAACCCGCATGACATCGACGGCATGGCGCGCACGATCGCGACCGCGCTGTCGATGCCGCTCACCGAACGGCGCATGCGCTATGAAGCGATGATGAAGAAGCTCCGCGGGCATTCGATCCAGCAATGGTTCGCCGATTTCATCGAGGCGCTGCAGCAGTGTAAGGTCGACCGGGTTGCGGCCGAGCCGCTCGCGGACACGCCGACATTGTGGTCGCGGCGTTCGGCAGCTTCAGCCGCGCGCTATCACTGAAGCGCTATCGCGCTTCAGCTTTTCTCTTCGATCATGCCCTGATCAATTGCAGTAAGGCACGCCGTCGAGGGTGGGGCAGCGCGTCTGCGCGCTGGGATTCTCCATCGGCACCATGCCCTTGCCCGATCCGCTGCCGACAAACACGCCCGGGCCGACGATGACCGACTGCTTGTTGCCGATGACGACGCTCGGGTGCTGCGAGGCGAGGTTTGAGCGCGTGCCGTCGGGCCAGATGATGGCATCGCCCGTGAAGATGCCGCGCCGTCCGTCGTCGCAGGTGACGTCGTTGCCCTGCCGGGTGCATTTCTGCGCCATCGCCGGGCCGGCGCAACCGATCCCGATGGCCGATAAGACCGCCGCGAATGCCAATTTCCGCCTGATGCTCATGTCGTCCCCTGTCGCTGACCCCACCGCTCAAATCAGTCGTCGGCGTTAAGCCAATTCCGGTTCACCGATGGCCAGAAGCCGGATTGATCCGGAGTCGGGCCTGTCGGAAAATCAGATTATTATTCAATACATTAGCCAAATTTTGGCGGTGAGCTGCGGCATTCTCTTGCAAAAACATTCATGCCGCTCCAAGAGAGGGCGATCCGGAGAGATGGCCGAGTGGCTTAAGGCGCACGCTTGGAAAGCGTGTGTGCGGGAAACTGTACCGTGGGTTCGAATCCCACTCTCTCCGCCACTTCATTCCGGGACTGGCGCTGTATAGGACGCGATACCCCTCAAAATCCCGCCGTTTCGCAAAGGTTTGCACTCTGGAGAATTCCGGAGATTCGGTCAAAGAGCCTTCAAAGGGGCGCAGAGAATGGATTTTTCTCCAAACCCTTTGTACCTACCCCAGCGGTATCGTCGCCGATCTCGTAATTCCGTCAACGGCCTTGCGGCTTGTCGTTTTGAATCCTTCGCCCTCAACCGAGAGGATCAGAACCGCGAACCCAAAGTCTCTGTGATCTGGGAATATGCGGTTCTATGGGTACCATACGAAGTTGCGCAAAACGCGTTACTTAGCCTTCGACTTGAGATTCATGTTCACGCGGCCGCACGAGCATCGCACCGAATCCGGACTTCCGCGCGGCGTGATGTAGAGCCAAGAATCACAGGCATCGCAACGGAAGCACCCAAGAAGCTCGCGAAGGGCCGCAACGACCGGCTCGAAATCCTTCCGTCCGAAATTGGTCCACTCATTATAACGCACGGCCTTATTTACGGCCCATTGCTCCACGTTGACCGCGCCATTGCATGTGGAGAGCAGCTTTTTCCGGTCAAGAGCCGCGTCCTTCTCCGTGCCGTTCCCCCAAGATTGAGCCGCATCGGCAGCTTTCCCACATAGCTCGCGCAACCGCACCAGAACGCTCGGCAGCAACTCGCCGAGCTCATAGTTGCCATCCGACTTGAAGACCGGGCTAGCGCCAAGGGTAGCACTCGGATTACAAAGCGCATTTGACGCAACAACAATACCATGTAGGGTAGAAGCGCAAAGGTGAACCTTTCAACCATGGAGTACGGTCATGGGAGGCAACATTCCAAGCAAACAGAATATCAACGGTCAATTCCAGGCTGGCGCCCCAATAAGAAGGACGAGAAGAATTCTACGACAGAATAAGCAACAACAATAAGGATTATAAATTTGGAGAATTGACATCGTTTTATATGCGCTACGACGAAGATCAAGACGACGCTTGGCAAAAGGAAATCAAAACTTACTACACGCAGCCGGAATACATTGATGCGATCAAGGAATACGTTATGACAGTCTTGTCCAAGGTGCATCCGACGGATCCCAACCCCTCAGTATCCCTAACATTTGAATGGGTCTCGGGCTCACCGAGTGTAACGATGAGCCACACTGGCGATGCGTACACGATTACAATCTCTGGACTGAGAGCGCCTCCCGGCGGATAGGTAAGACACTAAATCGGATTTAGCTGCGCACTTCGAAGGACCACAGTCGCGTTGGGCCCGCCGACCGTTCCTTGGTCTTCAACCCGAGGGACGGCCGCGCATTGCGATGTAAGGTCGGGCGGAGTTCGGCACCCTGCGTGAGTTAGCTGCAGCATTGACCTTGGGGAGGCGAATGCATGTTGCAGTCTTCAAAGTTCTTTCGCTGCACATTGCCCACAGATGGAGCTGCTGCGGATGTGATCCGCCATTTTCAGGACAAGTTTTACTCTCCGCGGACCAAAATGCGTAAGGACAATATTGCCACTGTCCTGTCCGAAGCCGAGATTTGCATTACTCGAAGAGGCGGGTATAGCGGTGGACATTCGGGCCCTCCCGCGACCCGGGCAGTGCGCTTGACGGAGTCGACGATCGCACCGTTCATGCCGCTCAAGTCGATGACGAGCCCTTCGCACAATGCGCGGCGAGCGTCGGCTCGGCCGAGATACAGAATCCGGAAATCGCAACCTCGTTCCGCCGCGCGCAGCGGCGAATGCTGCTGGCGGCGATGTTCTGTTATCTCTTCTGCTACACCGGGCGGCAGACCTTCGGCTTTGCCATCCTTGGTATCCAGGCCAAGTTTGGCGTAACCAAGAACGTTACTTGCAAATTGGTCGCGTTTTGAACGGAACGAAATTGAATAGGCCAACTGATGGGGCAGGCAAAACGAAAGCGAGCACTATTGGCGATTTCGCCGTGCCGTTGCCAATCGACCAAGCCAGCGAATACCTGCTGTTATGATGGACGGGAGTGGCATAAAGCAGCGGTGAAACTTGGTCTGAAATCGCTTCCACAAAAGACTGTCGTTGAACGTTGCTATATGAACGAACTGGGATCGTGCGAAGGATTGATTTCTGGCGAGCACCTTATCTCGAAATCCATAATTGAATTTCTGCAGCTTGATGGGAATTTTGCTGTTTCTGGCCTGCGCTGACCGAGTCCAATGGGGCATGATCTGGATCTAGCACGGACGGATGAGGAAGACTCCGCCATTCGGAGCCGGTTCGCTTCACGCTCTCTTTCGAGGATGGCCGGATCACTGCGGCGTCGCTTGTTCTGGCGTGTGAAGTTGGCGACGCGCTCCGCCTCAAAGTCCGGGTCGCCTCCGAGCCGGTGATAGCACCGCCGCCAATCGCCGTTCTACGCGTTTACTCGTCATGGAGTCCCCGCCGACTGGATTGCCGGCTGATCAAAGCACAGGGAAAAGACGCGTTCCAGCGCGGAAAGACCCGCGTGTCCGTTCCGGGTCCGAAAGCGGCCCATCAGGTGCTGATGGCCCCAATCGAACGAGCGGCGCGATAGAGTAAGAGTGTACGGTTCACCGCCTGTAGCCGTCAGGCTGTCACGTCGACATGCACCGCCACCAACAAGCAGCGCACCAATGCCAGCGGATGGCAGCGGATTCGTGATGGCGAGGCTCGATGGCGACGTGACGCCCCTCACAGAGTGCGCCAGCCGATATCGTAAACGCACAATGAAGCGACTTTCACCCTGATGAAAGTCAGCAAATCAGGAAACAGAAATGATCGAGATCACGCCGCGGCTTGCCCTGCCGCCGGACCTCCCGAGCGGAAAAGGGGACCTGGAAGCGCCGGAGTTCCATCTCGCACTGGAAGAAAGCGAGCTTTCGGGTCCAGCCCTCGGTACGCACTTGGACCCGACGGCCAGCGGCAAGGCCCTGTTCGGCGGGCTGCCGCAGTCGCAATGAGAATCTCCTGGACGGAGAGAACCCCAGCGATATAGCGGAGCAGGGTCCTCTCGCCCTTGGGAGAGCACCTGAGTGAGTGCCAAAAGAGCAAGTTTTTTTGAAGTTTCTCTCCCTCCGCCACCACACTGTTCTCCTCTGTATCCGATTGTTCGAATCGACAGCAAAAACAACGAGTAGCGCGACGAGGGCTGTTGCGGCTAGTTCCGCGATGTTACCCCTGGTCACCGCGCAAACCGTAGCTTTTGACCGTGGGTTCGGAGGACGATTTCGCGAGGGAGAAACACATGGCCGGCAAGCTCAAGCCACTCGACGTCGAACGCGAAACTCGGCCGGGCAAATACCCTGACGGCGACGGTCTCTACCTCGTCGTCGCAAGCCCCACGTCGAAGAACTGGAGCTACCGGTACTGGAAGGACGCCAAACAGCGGTGGCTCGGCCCGGGCTCGCCCAAGGACGTATCGCTAAAAGATGCGCGTCTAGCTGGCGATGCAGCGCGTCTTCGCGTCAAAGGCGATCGCAGCACACCCGGCGTCGACATCGTGCAGGAGAAGCGAACGGCCGCGAGGATGCGAAAGCCGTCGAGATCAAGACCACTCTGCCCACCTTCGAGGAATGTGCCGAAACCTACATTCGCGAGCATTGGACGACCTGGAGCAAGAAGCATCGCAATCAATGGCTGTCGTTGTTCAAACCCACTCACCGATGGCCAGAAATTTTCGAACCCAGCCCGCCTCGCTGGCGTTCGAAAATTGCTAGCGCAGCAAATTCCGCACCTCGTGAACATAAAACATTTGACGAGCTGAATTTTCTCTGCGTTTAGATTGACATTCGTCGCGGGTGAAATTGCCTGCACTCATGAGGACCGTAATGCGCAACGCACGCACACACATCGCAGAGACTGCCGTCCGCGTTTGGCCGCTTATTCGGCCGACCGATTGGTCGTGCATGTCGGTGATGACAGGGCGTCCGAATTTTCAGCTCGAAGCGGGGCTGATCCGCAAAGCAAGAGTGTAACTCTCGGCGCAGGGCCGCTCCCTCCGCCGAACCGGCAGGAGGGGCAAGATGAACGCCCGCAACGACGTTAAGAGACCATCCGATCAGAGCTTGGACGCGGGGCTTGTGCTGGCAGCAGCTCAACTGCGATTTGCCGCGCGGGTTGATTTTCTCGTGGCTCGCTGGCTCGAGCGCTGTGCCACGAACGCCGAGGTCGCGCAACGGTGGTTCAAGACCGATCAGAAGCCCGCACGTGAGTTCGAGATGGGCGTGAGCCTTGTCGTCTCATCTCCACGTTGGGATGAGTTCCCATGACGGGGCAGGCGGCGGGGTCGGGGATAGCATCAAGGTATGGAGTGAGGTTGCCCACATGGCAGCCTCCCTTAAATCTATTGCAAATCACCAGTGCTGACCTGATGCATCCTCAAGGCAAAGTTGTTCTTCCTCGAACGCGCGGGCTTCAATGTCGACTCTTCACGAACCGGACCTGACCGACTGACCTGACGATGGGAGGGGGTGGGTCAATCTTTAGCGTCTCCACGCCCTGCGGACCGGCGCCTCTTTCACTCAGGGATTTCTTTCAGCTGACCCGCGCTTTTGGGCCATGCCGGCCGATCGTGTCGCCGCGCCGAATTCGAAGCCCGACAAAGACGATTGTGCCTCGGATGCTTAGGCAGCGGCCGACGGCGAAGGGCCAACAAGTCGGCCGAGCGACCAGGGCATTAATTTTCACCCTCATCGGATTCGGCCGACGCGACGGGTGCGTCAAAAAACGTCGCGAATTTTAGAGGGGAGGGGTGAAGCGAATTTGATGGTCGAGACGGGCCACTTCCCTTCGTGGCCTCGGATAGAGATGCGCAGGCCATGTGTTTCGTCGAGCCAAATGCTTTCAACCGTACCGGCCTTGCCGTCGGTCAGGATCACGGCATTACCGATAAGCTCAGTCTGGGCCTGCTCGAATTGGCCGAGAATCGTGCACGCGCGTTCCGTCGTCACTGGCATGATGGGCGTCCCACAAATCGAGAGGATTGAAGTCGGCGGCGGTTTGTCTTTGAAAGACGTAGAAGTCATGATCAGCGCGCGGCAATGTTATGTTGGAGGAACCGCCTCCCATGCGATGGGTCATGCGGGCTGACGAAAGAGGGGCGGCGAGGGGCGGCTTGGTTGGTCGATCGCGACTACGACAGCAGCGCTGTCTTGAAGTCACCCTGCGACCAGCCAATTTAGCCTGGTCAATGGGACGCGCAGGATCTACTGACATTACTGTAGGCAACGCGGCGCGCCCCGGCGTATCGCAACGTTCCACCACGCGACGCCGCGCGCCGCATCGCTACGCAACGCGAGAGCCGCTGGGGAAATCCCGGCGGCTTTTGCGCGTTTAGCGCGGACAGTTCGCCTCAAGCGCTCAAGTGCCTGTGGCTCCGGGAGTTATGGGTGCGTTGATGTCCGTAAATGGAGTTCCGCCCTTCTGCTTTGAGTTGAAGGTCATCGACCCTAGCGGCGTGACCGAGATGCTCGGCATGCGGAAACCGGAGCAGAAGGGGTAAGAAATCCCCTATGATCCACACCGAGGAGCAACAACATGACCCCACACATCCCCACAGAACTTTCCACCAAGTCGATCGATTGGAGTTTCTTCGTGATCATGGGCAACACGATGCCGCCCCGAGATCCGGATGAGGACGAAGAGGACGAGGACGAGGACGAAGACGAAGAGGACCGCACCGACGAACCGCCAGTCGTGCGCGAGCCGGATGAAGACTAAAGCCTTTTAGGATTCGGTAGAGCCTGAGTTTCGGAATAGCTCGGGTAGTCGATGGCTTCGGCCGAGCGTAGGTCGGCCTTGCGCAACAAGTGCTTGAGCTTGGCGAAGACCTGTCGATTGCGTTCGGGGCCCGTAATGCCACATGGGGTTGCGTCGAGATCTCAGCCATTGGCTGACTTATGCCATAACCTCTAATTTGAGAAAGTCGTCGCGCGGACTACTGCGTCGTTATAGGGGATGCCCCGGCGCGAGACCCGGGGCGGTTACTTGCATGGACCAGCGAATTTCAGGCGTGCACGATGAAGTCGCCGGCATGCAGGCTGGCCGCAACAAAGTTCCTCAGAAGTAGGTTGTCGTGGCCATCGAGCGTGATCAGCGTGTCGTTGCCGACCTGAACTACCGATGGAAGCGAGCTTGAAGAAAGATTGCTGAATTGGCGCACATCGATTTGGTCAATCCCTTCGGTAAAGTCGGTGATCGCGTGCTGGACGGCCGGACCAGAAGTAGTCGGCGCGAAGACAAACTGATCCTGCCCGCCGCTGCCACTTAAGGTATCCGAATTACCGGTAGCGAGGATCACGTCATTGCCCGGCGTGCCCTGCAACGTTGCGTTGGATCCTGTCCCGCTCGCATTAAAGACAAAGTTCACGGTGTCCTTGGCGCCAAAGCTATCTGCAACTGTAAGCGTAACCTTGTCGGTCAATGGAGGTGTACTTCCAGGATTATAGATCACTCCGGCCGAAAGGCTCGTATTGAGCGCGGTCAGAGAGCCGGAACTTGCGGAGGGCGTTACATTGGTTCCGAATGCCGCATCCTGCGTACTCGCCGTGAGCGTAAAGGTCTCGTTCGAAGCACCGGGATCGGAATCGGTCAACTGCAGGCCGGCGATTGTTGTCGTGCCGTCCGGATTATGAACCAGGCTGAACTGGTTCGTGAGGATGACCGGTGTCTGATGGTTCCAGACAATATCCGTCCCATTGTTGCCATCCGTGCTGATCGAAAATCCCGTCGGGCTGTAATTTCCCAGCAGCGCAAAGGAACCGGTGCCATAGTTGATCTGAAGAGCGCCGGCGTTGGAAACGCTGACGTTGGCTGGGCTGATGCCCACAAGATCGATCGTATCTCCAAAGGTAAAGCCAGCCACTGAGCCGGTGAAGTGCGCAACATCGTCCAGCAATAGTTTGCCGGGGTTGGCGGGACCGGTATCGAATTGAACTTGCGCATCGGATGCTCCGGCAAACTCCATCGTCGCGCCGAAAATCATTACCACGCCGCCGCCTGTCACCGGCGCCGAGATCTTCAAACTTCCGGATTCGACAGCAAGCGTACCGCTGTTCATGAGCCCTGCCAGGCCCGTCATTGACGACGTGCCGTTGCTCTCGATCGTCCCCAAATTGGACAGCGAGCTTGCGCCCGAGAATACACTGGCCCCATTGATGGACCAGTCAGCGCCAAGTTCGTTGGTGAACGTCGCATTATATGCAATTGCGTTGCCGCCAAGATATCCGGAGTTGTCGATCGAGGCCGTTCCCGTTCCTGTTGTTGTTGCGTCCACCGCGACGCCGGCCGTGACCGAGCCGCTGTTTGTGATGGCTACGTTGCCGCCGTCAAAGCCGAGCGCTGCAAGGCCATACCTGATCGCGGTTACTTCGGCGCCGGCTTCATTGATAATCGAAATGTTGCCGGTGCCGTAGTTGACGGCCCGTATGCCATCCGTCTGCGCCGAACCAACAAGTGTTGGCGTCACGGTGCCAACAACATTTTGAGATGGATCCAGGAACTCCGCGGAAAGCGCACTAGCTCCGCTGGACCCGAGGTCGCTCGGCACCACGCTGAGATTGACGGCCGCTGCACTGACATCGGCTTGCGTGACAACATGCGTGACGGGGTGAGCCAGTGGCGCCCCGGCGAGGAGAAGCTCGATCACATCGCCTGCTATCACCGAGGGGCTAAGCGCGACATTGAAGATTTCCGTATTCAGGATCGACGCGTAGTTGTCGACCGCCACGCTGCCGTGAATGCTGTTGTTCGGCGTGTTCGTGTTGTTGGGGTTGAATCCGGCCAAAATGCCTGCAGCCGGGTCAGCGCCCGCGGTGGCAGTGGGGATTGTGCCTGAACGAATCGTGCCGAATGCCAGCACTGAGACTTCGGTCGTCGACGGGACAACATAGGCGTTGTTCGTCGTGTCGATTGCCGTGGACTTGTTCAGGGCCGCGATGCCGGAGCTGCCTGCATTGATGACAGTGCCCGCCAAAGTGGAAACGGTGGCACCGCCGGATCCGTAGTTGACGGCCAATAGACCGATCCCGGCCCCGCTCGGCGGATTGTTGGCCGCTCCGAGCGCCGTGATCGTTCCGGCGAAATCGTTGATGGTGACGTTGCCGATTCCATAACTGTAAGCGCGGATACCATCTCCCGCTGCAGCATTGATGTTGGCCGAATTGTTCACAACGGTTTCGCCAAACACGCTGGAGTTTGCCGCGTTCGGGTTATTGACATTGAGAGCGGGATCACTCGTCGCGCCGATATAACCCGCAACGATTCCGCCCGGGGAGTTATTGAACCCGGTTAGCGCTGGACCAGAATTGATGGTCCCCGCGGCGGTGACCACAATTGAGCTATTGAGAGTGGACGAGATCGCCGTTGCTTCACTGGCGGCGTTGATACCGACGCCGCCAGCGTTGATGACGTCGCCGGATGAGGTAATGACGGAGATATTTCCGGCATCCTTGCTGAATGCGAAGATGCCGTAGCTATTTCTCGAATTGACGGTGGCGTTCGCATAAACGTTGATCGCGACGTTTCCAGTCCCGTTGGCTTGGGCGCTGGCCTCGATGCCGTACTGTGTTCCAAGGATGGTCGTTCCGGACGCGTCGTTCACCGTGACGTTTCCGTTTCCCCAATTGAATGCGTTAATGCCGATGCTTCCACTGGAGGACGCGTCTGTTGTCACATTGGCGGCATTATTGACGATGACTGAACCGTTGACGTTCAGGTTTGCGGCTGAGTTGCCGCCGGGAAGATAGCCCGCGGCAATCCCGCTTGGCGACGATCCGTTATTGGTCAGCACCGTCCCCGTTTGGATCGATCCTGCAGTCGTCACCGCAATGATCGAACCAGCCGACGCGAGAATGCTGGTGGCGGAGTTAATGGCGTTTATTCCGTTGCTGCCCGAGGTGATGGAATCTCCATTTGACATCGTGACGACGATATCGCCGGATCCCGAGTTCGTGGCCGCCACTCCATATGGTGCCACGCTGTTGCCGGACGTCGGACTGGCTGCCGTTAAAGCCTGAATTGTTACACCGGAGCCGAGATTCACCGTCGTGTTGCCGACGGCATTGTTGTAGGCGTTGATGCCGTCACCCGCTGCAGCAACGATCTTGCCATTGTTGGCACCGTCTCCCCAAACGCTTACCAGCACGTCACCGAATACGTTTGGACTAAACGTGGAGGATCCGCTTGGGTTGTAGCCAGCCAGGATACCGGCCGGTGCGGTACCCGAATTATTGTTGTTGGCACCGGAATTGATCAATCCCGAAGCGATCACCGTCACCGAGCTGCCGCTTCCGGTCGTCGCAGGTGTTGCCTGGTTCCCGGCGTTGATGCCGGTGCTGCCTGAATTGATCGTCGTGCCGAATGCCGTCGTAACAGTGCTGTTGCCCTTTCCGTAATTGAATGCAAAAATTCCGTATGATGGGCCAGCGGCAGTTGCAGTGATGTTTGCGCCGGATTCCGAGGTTACGGAAACATTGCCCATTCCGTAATTGAACGCATAAATACCTGACCCGCCGGCAGCGGTGATATTTGCGCGATTGTCGACGTAAACATCGCCAACGATTGACGCGTTGGGCGTCGCGCTCGTTGCGCTCAAGATACCGGCCCGAATACCAGCCGGCTGCCCACTGTTGGGGCCCGGTGCGGCACCACTGCCTGAGGCAATCACTGCCGCCCCCGAATTGATCACGGCCGAATTCAAGACCGTTATCGAATTGCCGGTTCCGGCCGAACCCACCCACTGGTCCTGAACGAGAATGCCCGCACTCGTCGAGTTTATGGTCGTTCCAAACGCGGTTGTAACATCCATCGCACCCGAGGTCGTGAGTTCAAAGATGCCGAACCATGTCGAGCTGGAGATGGTTGCCCCGCCGTTCAAAACGACATTCAGCGTGCCGGTCGTCGAGGCCGCATTGATTGCGTATGTTCCCGACAAGCCTCCGTAATCGATGATGTCGGTCGAACCGGCTCCGGAGCTCGTCAATATCGCCGCGCCACCACTCGAAATGCTGCCCGCATTGATCACGGCGATGCTGGCACCCGTCGTCGTAACGCTGACGCCGGCTGCGCTTCCGGTGACCGCAATTGACGACGACTGGTTGATGATCACCGCATAGGTATTGGCGGGGCTGGCGTCCGCTGCATTTACGAAGAAGCCGGATCCGGTACCCGAAATCGTGTCGTGGATACCCAGGTTGTTCGCTGCACCAAGAACATAGGTTGTGGGGGTCGAAATGGCGAACGTATGTTGCGCGTTGTCCGCCTCGAAAACCGCCGTTGCAGGAACGACAATGATCTTGTCGGCTGCGAGGAGATCCAGCATCGTCCCGGATTGCACCCCGGTGACCGTGTACGATAGGGGAGTCGGGTTGTTCGATTGCGTTATGGTCAGTGTCGGGCCGCTGATACTCGCACCGGAGATGATGACGCCCCCAAACAGATCAAGGGTATCTCCAATAGAGAGATTTGAAATGGTTCCGTTGAAGGCCGAAGGGCTGTCAAGCGTCAGCACGCCTCTGCCCGCGAATGACACGTTTTGTCCAGACGAAACCGAACTGCCGAACTCAAGATACGAGCGATCTCCGATCGTGAACGAGCCATTGCCGGTTACGCTTGCGCCTATGGTCGCACTGCTGTTGGCGAGAAGCATGATCGCCGCCGCATTGGCCAGCGCAAGCGTTCCTGCCGAAAAGAGATTGCTTGCGCCGGAAATGTTGATGGTGCCGGCATTGTTGATCGTGCTGGCGCCGTTTCCGAAGTTGTTAAATCCGTTGACGTTCCAGATACCGCCCGCATTGTTGTTGAATGTCGCGGAAGAGAGGTTGACGTTACCGGTTATCGTACCCGTGTTGGTGATCGTGCCGGTGCCATTGTAGACCGCTAGAGCAAAGTTGTTGCTCGTTCTCGAGAACAGGCCGGCAGCGATCGTTCCGCTATTCGTCAGCGTAGCCGCCTGTGTGCTTTGATTATTGATCTGCACGACTGTGCCGTTACCCGAGCCGAGCCCGGTAATCGTGCTGGAATTGTTGATCGAAACGATTCCACTACCGCCTGTGCCGGATGAGATGCCGGAGCCGCCGGCAACCGTGATCGTGCCCTGGTTGGTGATGTTGACGTTTCCGGCCTGCGCGAACGCATTTACGCCTATCAAAGGCGCTGTGATCGAAGACGTGGTTTGCAGGGTGATATCCCCGCCGGCGGGGGTGGGACTGCTGTCCCGAGTGCCGTTGTTGTAGAGCAAAATTCCGGCACCGGAAGCTGCGGTGATGGTCGCGCTGTTGTTGACAACAACGTTCCCATGGATGTTGGCGATATTGCTGCCGCCACTGTATCCTGCCGAAATCCCGGCCGGCAGGCCTCCGCCGGAGAAGAAATCGAAGCCCGAGTTGATGGTGCCAACCGACGTGATCGAAATGCTGCTGCTGGACAGAGCGCTCGTCCCGTTATTGGTGGCCGCACTATTGTTCGCATTGATTCCGGTGCCACCGGATTGAACAACATCGCCGGTGGATGTCGTGATTGAAATGCTTCCGCCATTGCTCTCGTTGGCGTTGATCCCAGCGAGGCCGTAAAGGGACCCGGCGGTAATTCTTGCATTTGACGCGACGTTGATGATTACGTTGGAGCTTAAGGCGCCATTGCTGAGAGAGCTGGCGGCAATTCCGAATTGCGCACCTGAAACATTGGTATTGGCTTCGTCCGTGAGCGTGACGCTTCCATTGCCATAATTATAGGCGTTGATGCCCCATCCGGCCGCAGCGGTAATGTTGGCAAAGCTATCGATGGAAACGCTTCCGTTGATGTTGGTATTTGGTGTGCCGTTGGCGCCGAAGTAGCCCGCTGAAATGCCCTGGGGCTGCGCACCGCCCGGCGTCAAATGGACGCCCGAGTTGATCGTGCCGTTGGCTGTAACTTTCACCGTCGAGCCGGCGCCGGCAGAAATTCCAGTGGCCAGATTGATCGCCTGAATGCCCGAGGAGCCGGAGGTGATGGTGTCGCCCGTTGCGGTGGTGACCAACACATTGCCCGCGCCGTTTACCTGGGCGTCTATGCCAAACACGTCGGGAGCGTTAATCGCTGTCGACGCATGATCGGTGACGGTCGCGTTCCCGCTCCCGAAATTGTAGGCCCGGATGCCGTCACCCCCGGCGGCGTTGATGGCGGCGAAGTTATCGACAGTCACGTTCCCGAACACGTTGGGGTTCGTCGTATTAGTGGTACCACCTCGGTATCCCGCAAGAATACCAGCAGGACGACTGCTGCTGCCGGTAAGCGATACGCCCGAATTGATCGTTCCGCTTGCGCTTACCGCAATCGAGCTGACCGTCAGCAAACCGCTTTGCGGAATTGCCGTCGCCTGGTTATAGGCGTCGATGCCAACGCTCGCGGACGTGATGACATCGCCGCTGGCGGTGGTCACACTTATGCTGCCTTGTCCATTGGACTGCGCTTCAATGCCGTACAACGAACCAGCCGTGATGTTGGCATTGGCACCCGTTGTAACCGCTATGTTTCCGTTGCCGTTTGTCTGGGCACGAATGCCGTCATGGCCACCGCTGATACTGCCGGTCTGGCTGATCGTGATATTGCCGTTGCTCACGGAATTGAGGTTTTGGGCAACGATGCCGCTGAAAGCGGTGCCGATCCCCGTTACGTTTCCTGATCCGTTGATGAGAATGTTGCCGGTGCCGGTCGTGTTCTCCTCGGCGAAGATACCTCGTCCGCTGGAGCCGGTCACTGCTGCGGAAGCGGTTACGGTGATGTCGCCGATTCCGTTCTCGATGACAAGGATACCGTTCAGCGCTCCGGAAACCGTACTGGTCGTTGCGAAGGAAACTGCACCGCCGGCCGAAGTGATATCGATTGCATCGGCCGATGTGGACGCAATGGCGCCGGCGGCCGTGATCGTGATCGCCGCGCCCTGAGAGGTAGCCGAGACAGCAGCGGTCGAATTGCTGCCAATTGTGGAATCAAGCTTTAGTGTCCCGCCGGTGCCGCCGAAGCTCACCGCGGCACCTCCGGTGACCGCAGCCAGTTCAAGCACTGCGTTCTGCACGTTCAGCGAAGCATTGCCCTGGTCGTTGAGCGTCCCGGCGATCCGCAATGTTCCACTCAATGCAGAAACGACGCCGCTGTTGTTGAACGTCGTCGAGATCGTCGAGGTGGCGCTGGCGCCGTTCTTGGTGAAGGTACCTTTGTTGTTGACCACGGCATCGGTACCCGTGTCCGTGCCGCCGAAGTTGCTGGCCAGGAGGTTCAGGCCGCTGCCGGTGGTCTGGTCGGTGAGGGTTGCACCACTGCCGATGGTGAGGACGCCCGAGCCCTGGGCGAGGCTGTCGTTCAGCTGGATCTGCACGAACGTGCCGGAGATGGTGCTGGCGCCGCCCAGCTGCAGCGTTCGTCCGCCGTCCAGGTGGAAGCCGGTCGAGGTAAATGCCGCGCCGCCCTGTGCGATCGTGGTGCCGGTGCCGGTCTGCGTCCCCACCGAAAACGCCGACTGGCCCGATACCGCCAGTGTCCCCGTGCCGTTGAGAACGCCCCCGGATTGCGCAAAGGTGCCGACGGACGCACTGGACGAGTTGAGGTTCAACGTACCGGAGATGATGTTCAGCGCAGTGCCGAGGTTGGACAGCGTCCCGGCAAGTGTCGCGGTTCCGCCGCTGACTGTGGTCGTCCCCGCCACGTTGTAGGTGCCGTTGAGGGTCGTGGTGCCGCCACTGAATGTTGTGTTGGCGGTGGTGATGCTGGAGGCGGCATCCAGCGTCCGCGTTCCTCCGCCGAACTGGATGGTGCCGGCCCCGGTATAGCTCGCCCCGGCATCGGTGCCACCGCCCGACAGGTTCAGCGTGCCGCTCTGGACATTGACGGTGCCGCTGTTGTTGAACGTCGTCGAGATCGTCGAGGTGGCGCTGGCGCCGTTCTTGGTGAAGGTACCTTTGTTGTTGACCACGGCATCGGTGACCCCGGTGTCCGTGCCGCCGAAGTTGCTGGCCAGGAGGTTCAGGCCGCTGCCGGTGGTCTGGTCGGTGAGGGTCGCACCGCTGCATCGTCAATGGTCGAGCGATCGCTCGAGCCCTGGGCGATGGCTGTCGTTCAGCTGGATCTGCACGAACGCGCCGGAGATGGTGCTGGCCCCGCCCAGCTGCAGCGTTCGTCCGCCGTCCAGGTGGAAGCCGGTCGCGCTGAATGCCGCTCCGCCCTGTGCGATCGTGGTGCCGGTGCCGGTCTGCGTCCCCACCGAAAACGCCGACAGGCCCGATACCGTCAGCGTGCCCGATAGCCGTTGAGAACGACCGCCGGATTGCGTCAAGCGTGCCGACGGACGCACTGGACGAGTTGAGGTTCAACGTACCGGAGACTGATGTTCAGCGCAGTGCCGAGGTTGGACAGCGTCCCGTGCAAGTGTCGCGGTTCCGCCGCTGACAGTGGTGCGTCCCGCGCCACGTTGCAGGTGCCGTTGACCGTGGTCGTGGTGCCGCCACTGAATAGTTGCGTTGGCGGCGGTGATGCTGGATGTGGCGTCCAGCGTCCGCGTGCCACCGCCGAACTGAACCGTGCCAGGGCCCGGTCATAGATCGCTCCCAGCATCGGTGCCGCCGCCGCTACAGATCCAGCGTGCCGCTCGTGGACGTTGACGATGCCGCTGTTGTTGAACAGTCGTGCGAGATCGTCGAGGTGGTCGCTGCGCCGCTCTTGGTGAAGGTACCGAGGTTGTTCACCGCCGCGGTGACCCCGGTGTCGGTGCCGCTCGAAGTTGGTGGCAGGAGATCGTCAATCCGCTGCCGGTGGTCTGGTCGTTGAACGTCGCCCCGCTCGCGATCGTCAACGTCCCGGAGCCCGCATCGCTCGAGCCGATGGTCGGATTGATGTCGTTCAGATCGATCGCTGCGCTGAGCGCGCCGTAGCCGTGCTGGCGCCGCCCAGCTGCAGCGTCCGCCCGCCGTCCAGCCCAAAGCAACGATCGAGCTGAACGTCGCTCCTCCCTGCGCGATCGTCGTGCCCGGCGCCGGTCTGCGTCGCCTCCCGACAGCGTCGACAGGCCCGACACCGTCAGTGTCCCCGTGCCGTTGAGAACGCCCGCCGGATTGCGCAAACGTGCCGACGGACGCACTGGACGAGTTGAGGTTCAACGTACCGGAGATGATGTTCAGCGCAGTGCCGAGGTTGGACAGCGTCCCGGCAAGTGTCGCGGTTCCGCCGCTGACTGTGGTCGTCCCCGCCACGTTGTAGGTGCCGTTGAGGGTCGTGGTGCCGCCACTGAATGTTGCGTTGGCGGTGGTGATGCTGGAGGCGGCATCCAGCGTCCGCGTTCCTCCGCCGAACTGGATGGTGCCGGCCCCGGTATAGCTCGCCCCGACATCGGTGCCACCGCCGCGACAGGTTCAGCGTGCCGCTCTGGACGTTGACGATGCCGCTGTTGTTGAACGTCGTGCGAGATCGTCGAGGTGGCGCTGGCGCCGTTCTTGGTGAAGGTACCTTGGTTGTTGACCACGGCATCGGTGACCCGTGTCGGTGCCGCCGAAGTTGCTGGCAGGAGGTTCAGGCCGCTGCCGGTGGTCTGGTCGGTGAGGGTCGCACCACTGCCGATGGTGAGGATCGCCCGAGCCCTGGGCGAGGCTGTCGTTCAGCTGGATCTGCACGAACGTGCCGGAGATGGTGCTGGCGCCGCCCAGCTGCAGCGTTCGTCCGCCGTCCAGGTGGAAGCCGGTCGAGGTAAATGCCGCGCCGCCCTGTGCGATCGTGGTGCCGGTGCCGGTCTGCGTCCCCACCGAAAACGCCGACTGGCCCGATACCGTCAGTGTCCCCGTGCCGTTGAGAACGCCCCCGGATTGCGCAAAGCGTGCCGACGGACGCACTGGACGAGTTGAGGTTCAACGTACCGGAGATGATGTTCAGCGCAGTGCCGAGGTTGGACAGCGTCCCGGCAAGTGTCGCGGTTCCGCCGCTGACTGTGGTCGTCCCCGCCACGTTGTAGGTGCCGTTGAGGGTCGTGGTGCCGCCACTGAATGTTGTGTTGGCGGTGGTGATGCTGGAGGCGGCATCCAGCGTCCGCGTTCCTCCGCCGAACTGGATGGTGCCGGCCCCGGTATAGCTCGCCCCGGCATCGGTGCCACCGCCCGACAGGTTCAGCGTGCCGCTCTGGACATTGACGGTGCCGCTGTTGTTGAACGTCGTCGAGATCGTCGAGGTGGCGCTGGCGCCGTTCTTGGTGAAGGTACCTTTGTTGTTGACCACGGCATCGGTACCCGTGTCCGTGCCGCCGAAGTTGCTGGCCAGGAGGTTCAGGCCGCTGCCGGTGGTCTGGTCGGTGAGGGTTGCACCACTGCCGATGGTGAGGACGCCCGAGCCCTGGGCGAGGCTGTCGTTCAGCTGGATCTGCACGAACGTGCCGGAGATGGTGCTGGCGCCGCCCAGCTGCAGCGTTCGTCCGCCGTCCAGGTGGAAGCCGGTCGAGGTAAATGCCGCGCCGCCCTGTGCGATCGTGGTGCCGGTGCCGGTCTGCGTCCCCACCGAAAACGCCGACTGGCCCGATACCGTCAGTGTCCCCGTGCCGTTGAGAACGCCCCCGGATTGCGCAAACGTGGCAAGCGCCAATTGCGCATTATCGGTAAACGTCCCGCCGCTGAGTGAGATTGTTCCTTGGACGTTTGAGTTGTTTGCGATCGCAAGAGCGCCGCCAGTTATGCTCAATATCGAGCCGGAGGCACTATTCAGCTGGTCGATTGTAGTCGATCCCGCGCTGTAGATGACGTTATCTGGAACACCGATAAGCACGTCGTCCAGCGCACCAGGCACTACGCCGGTGCTCCAATTGGAGGCTGTGCTCCAGCTTCCATTGTTTGGACCGATCCACTGGACCGTAAAACTCGGCAGCGTATAGACCACCGCCGCGCTGGTGGCGGTGTTGCCGGCGGCATCGGTGACCCGGGCGGTCAGCGAGTTGGTGCCGCCCGTCAGCGTGACCGGCGCGCTCCAGTTGCCATTGCCCTGCACGATGGCGGTGCCGGCCACCGTCGCGCCGTCGAGGATCGTCACCGTGGCGCCGGCATCGGCGACGTCGACCGTGCCGGTGATGGTCTGGTTGGCCTGGTTGGTCGCACCGCCGGCGCTGGTGATCGCAACGCTCGGCGCCGTCGTGTCCAGCGTGAACGTCAGCGAGGCGCTGCCGGTGTTGCCAAAGGCATCGGTCTGGCTCGCCACGATGGTATGCGCGCCGTCGGTCAGTCCGCTCGGCGTGAACGACCATGCCCCCTGGGCATTGGCGGTCACCGTGGTGGCGATCGGAGTGCCATCGATGGTGAAGTGCACCACGGTGCTGGCCAGGCCGGTCCCGCTCAGCGCATCGTTGGCGGTGATATGGTCGGTCGCCGACGAGCCGGTGTCGAACGTCAGCGCCTCGGTCACGACAGGCGCCGTGGTGCTCAGCGTATAGGTGACGGTGTTGCTGACGCCCTGGTTGCCGGCCGCATCGATCACCTGGGCGGTCAGCACGTTGCTGCCGCTGTTAAGGGTGATGCTCTGGCTCCAGTTGCCATTGCCCTGCACGATGGCGGTGCCGGCCACCGTCGCGCCGTCGAGGATCGTCACCGTGGCGCCGGCATCGGCGATGTCGACCGTGCCGCTGATCGTCTGCACCGGCTGGTTGGTTGCACCGCCTGCGTTCGAGATCGCAACCACCGGAGCGCTGGTATCCAGCGTCACACTCAGCGCTGCGCTGGTCGAGCTGTTGCCCGCCACATCACTGAACTTCGCCGAGATCGACTTGCTGCCGTCGAGTCCCGAGGTCCCCCGCCGTCACCGCCAGCGTCACGCTGCCGGACAACACATCCGCGGAAGTGACGGTGTGAACCACCGGATGCGCCAGCGACGTCCCGCCCAGCAGAAGCTCGACCGTGTCCCCGGCCGCCACCGCGCTGCCCAGCGCCACCGTAAAGCTTGGTGCTGTCGCATTGGTGATGTTGTCGCTGCTCGAGGTCCCACTGTCGGATCCCGCAACAAGATCCGGCGCCCCGCCGCTCGGCGCCGTCGTGTCCAGCGTGAACGTCAGCGAGGCGCTGGTCGAACTGTTGCCAAAGGCATCGGTCTGAGCTCGCCGACGATCGGCTTGCGCGCCGTCCGGCCCAAGGTCCCCGGCGTCGGCGTGAACGACCACTGCCGGACAACCCTGGGCGATGTGGCGGTGCGAACCGCTGGTGCGCGAGCGGCGTCCGCCCATCGATGCTGAACGTGTCCCGACCACGGTGCTGGCCAGCGCCGCCGTCCCGCTCAGCGCGTCGCATTGGCGGTGATATCGCTGGTCGAGGTCGCCGACGAGCCGGATGTCGCAACAGTCAGCGCCTCGGTCACGATCAGGCGCCGTGGTGCTCAGCGTATAGGTGACGGTGTTGCTGACGCCCTGGTTGCCGGCGGCATCGATGACCTGGGCGGTCAGCGAATTGGTGCCGCCCGTCAGCGTGACCGGCGCGCTCCAGTTGCCGTTGCCCTGCACGATGGCGGTGCCAGCCACCGTCGCGCCGTCGAGGATCGTCACCGTGGCGCCGGCATCGGCGACGTCGACCGTGCCGGTGATGGTCTGGTTGGCCTGGTTGGTCGCACCACCGGCGCTGGTGATCGCAACGCTCGGCGCCGTCGTGTCCAGCGTGAACGTCAGCGAGGCGCTGCCGGTGTTGCCAAAGGTATCGGTCTGGCTCGCCACGATGGTATGCGCGCCGTCGGTCAGCCCGCTCGGCGTGAACGACCATGCCCCCTGGGCATTGGCGGTCACCGTGGTGGCGATCGGAGTGCCATCGATGGTGAAGTGCACCACGGTGCTGGCCAGGCCGGTCCCGCTCAGCGCATCGTTGGCGGTGATATGGTCGGTCGCCGACGAGCCGGTGTCGAACGTCAGCGCCTCGGTCACGACAGGCGCCGTGGTGCTCAGCGTATAGGTGACGGTGTTGCTGACGCCCTGGTTGCCGGCCGCATCGATCACCTGGGCGGTCAGCACGTTGCTGCCGCTGTTAAGGGTGATGCTCTGGCTCCAGTTGCCATTGCCCTGCACGATGGCCGTGCCGGCCACCGTCGCGCCGTCGAGGATCGTCACGGTGGCGCCGGCGTCGGCGATGTCGACCGTGCCGGTGATCGTCTGCACCGGCTGGTTGGTTGCACCGCCTGCGTTCGAGATCGCAACCACCGGAGCGCTGGTATCCAGCGTCACACTCAGCGCTGCGCTGGTCGAGCTGTTGCCCGCCACATCACTGAACTTCGCGGAGATCGACTTGCTGCCGTCGAGTCCCGAGGTCCCCCGCCGTCACCGCCAGCGTCACGCTGCCGGACAACACATCCGCGGAAGTGACAGTGTGAACCACCGGATGCGCCAGCGACGTCCCGCCCAGCAGAAGCTCGACCGTGTCCCCGGCCGCCACCGCGCTGCCCAGCGCCACCGTAAAGCTTGGTGCTGTCGCATTGGTGATGTTGTCGCTGCTCGACGTCCCGCTGTCGGAGCCCGCAACAAGATCCGGCGCCCCGCCGCTCGGCGCCGTCGTGTCCAGCGTGAGCGATCAGCGCCGCGCTGGTCGAACTGTTGCCCGCCACATCACTGAACTTCGCCGAGATCGACTTGCTGCCGTCGGCCCCAAGGTCCCCGGCCGTCACCGCCAGCGTCACGCTGCCGGACAACACATCCGCAGACGTGACGGTGTGAACCACCGGATGCGCCAGCGACGTCCCGCCCAACAGAAGCTCGACCGTGTCCCCGCGCCACCGTGCTGCCCAGCGCCACCGTGAAGCTCGGCGCCGTCACATTGGTGATGTTGTCGCTGCTCGAGGTCCCGCTGTCGGAGCCCGCAACAAGATCCGGCGTCCCGCCGCTCGGCGCCGTCGTGTCCAGCGTGAACGTCAGCGAGGCGCTGCCGGTGTTGCCAAAGGCATCGGTCTGGCTCGCCACGATGGTATGCGCGCCGTCGGTCAGCCCGCTCGGCGTGAACGACCATGCCCCCTGGGCATTGGCGGTCACCGTGGTGGCGATCGGAGTGCCATCGATGGTGAAGTGCACCACGGTGCTGGCCAGGCCGGTCCCGCTCAGCGCATCGTTGGCGGTGATATGGTCGGTCGCCGACGAGCCGGTGTCGAACGTCAGCGCCTCGGTCACGACAGGCGCCGTGGTGCTCAGCGTATAGGTGACGGTGTTGCTGACGCCCTGGTTGCCGGCCGCATCGATCACCTGGGCGGTCAGCACGTTGCTGCCGCTGTTAAGGGTGATGCTCTGGCTCCAGTTGCCATTGCCCTGCACGATGGCGGTGCCGGCCACCGTCGCGCCGTCGAGGATCGTCACCGTGGCGCCGGCATCGGCGATGTCGACCGTGCCGCTGATCGTCTGCACCGGCTGGTTGGTTGCTCCGCCTGCGTTCGAGATCGCAACCACCGGAGCGCTGGTATCCAGCGTCACACTCAGCGCTGCGCTGGTCGAGCTGTTGCCCGCCACATCACTGAACTTCGCCGAGATCGACTTGCTGCCGTCGATCCCGAGGTCCCCCGCCGTCACCGCCAGCGTCACGCTGCCGGACAACACATCCGCGGAAGTGACGGTGTGAACCACCGGATGCGCCAGCGACGTCCCGCCCAGCAGAAGCTCGACCGTGTCCCCGGCCGCCACCGCGCTGCCCAGCGCCACCGTAAAGCTTGGTGCTGTCGCATTGGTGATGTTGTCGCTGCTCGAGGTCCCACTGTCGGATCCCGCAACAAGATCCGGCGCCCCGCGGACCACCGCCGCGCTGGTGGCGGTGTTGCCGGCGGCATCGGTGACCCGGGCGGTCAGCGAATTGGTGCCGCCCGTCAGCGTGACCGGCGCGCTCCAGTTGCCGTTGCCCTGCACGATGGCGGTGCCGGCCACCGTCGCGCCGTCGAGGATCGTCACGGTGGCACCGGCATCGGCGATGTCGACCGTGCCGGTGATGGTCTGGTTGGCCTGGTTGGTCGCACCACCGGCGCTGGTGATCGCAACGCTCGGCGCCGTCGTGTCCAGCGTGAACGTCAGCGAGGCGCTGCCGGTGTTGCCAAAGGCGTCGGTCTGGCTCGCCACGATGGTATGCGCGCCGTCGGTCAGCCCGCTCGGCGTGAACGACCATGCCCCCTGGGCATTGGCGGTCACCGTGGTGGCGATCGGAGTGCCATCGATGGTGAAGTGCACCACGGTGCTGGCCAGGCCGGTCCCGCTCAGCGCATCGTTGGCGGTGATATGGTCGGTCGCCGACGAGCCGGTGTCGAACGTCAGCGCCTCGGTCACGACAGGCGCCGTGGTGCTCAGCGTATAGGTGACGGTGTTGCTGACGCCCTGGTTGCCGGCCGCATCGATCACCTGGGCGGTCAGCAGTTGGTGCCGCCCGTCAAGGGTGATGCGGCGCGCTCCAGTTGCCATTGCCCTGCACGATGGCGGTGCCGGCCACCGTCGCGCCGTCGAGGATCGTCACGGTCGCACCGGCGTCGGCGACGTCGACCGTGCCGGTGATGGTCTGGTTGGCCTGGTTGGTCGCACCACCGGCGCTGGTGATCGCAACGCTCGGCGCCGTCGTGTCCAGCGTGAACGTCAGCGAGGCGCTGCCGGTGTTGCCAAAGGCGTCGGTCTGGCTCGCCACGATGGTATGCGCGCCGTCGGTCAGCCCGCTCGGCGTGAACGACCATGCCCCCTGGGCATTGGCGGTCACCGTGGTGGCGATCGGAGTGCCATCGATGGTGAAGTGCACCACGGTGCTGGCCAGGCCGGTCCCGCTCAGCGCATCGTTGGCGGTGATATGGTCGGTCGCCGACGAGCCGGTGTCGAACGTCAGCGCCTCGGTCACGACAGGCGCCGTGGTGCTCAGCGTATAGACCACCGCCGCGCTGGTGGCGGTGTTGCCGGCGGCATCGGTGACCCGGGCGGTCAGCGAGTTGGTGCCGCCCGTCAGCGTGACCGGCGCGCTCCAGTTGCCGTTGCCCTGCACGATGGCCGTGCCGGCCACCGTCGCGCCGTCGAGGATCGTCACGGTGGCGCCGGCATCGGCGATGTCGACCGTGCCGGTGATGGTCTGGTTGGCCTGGTTGGTCGCACCGCCGGCGCTGGTGATCGCAACGCTCGGCGCCGTCGTGTCCAGCGTGAACGTCAGCGAGGCGCTGCCGGTGTTGCCAAAGGCATCGGTCTCTTTGGCGACGATATTGTGGATACCATCACCCGACAGAGTGATGCCAGCGCTCCACCTTCCATCGGCGGCAACGTTTGCAGTGCCGATCTGGGTGCCGTTATCGTACAGCGCGACTGTCCCGCCCGGCGACGCCTCTGTCGACGTTACCGTACCGGAAATCGTCTGTGTGGCTTGGTTGGTGAGGCCGCCGGCCGTGCCGATTGCAACCGTTGGTGCCACAGTCTCGAGCGTGAACAGCACTGGTACGCTCGACCCGGTATTGCCGACCGCGTCGGTGTCCACAGCAACGATGCTGTGGATGCCGTCGCCGGATAGCGTAACGGTTGTGCTCCAAGCCCCGTCGCCGCCAACCGTTGCAGTTCCGATCTTCACCCCGTTGTCGTAAAGGGTCACCGTCGCGCCCGGTGCCGCCTCGGTCGACGTGACCGTACCGGAAATCGTCTGCGTCGCTTGGTTGGTGAGGCCGCCAGCCGCGCCGATTGTAACTGTCGGTGCCGGGATATCGAGAGTAAAAACTACCGGCGCACTTGAGCTAGCGGCCGCGCTGTCAAGCGCAACGATGCTGTGCAAGCCATTCCCCGCCAGCGAAACGGTCTTGCTCCAAACACCGCCAGGGCCAACCGTAGTAGTACCAAGCACTGTTGTAACACCATTGTAGGTGTCGAAAATCATGACAGTGGACCCGACGAAGGCGGCGTCAACCGTCCCCACTATCGTCTGACTCGCTTGGTTTATTGGACCTCCCGTGTTGGTGATCGCGATTGGGGCGAGAGGTACAATAGGGATTAAAAGAGCTTGGTCCGTGGTCGAGGAGGAAGTCTGTGACGACTTCGAATTGCTTCCGCTGGGAGTTACTGAGCCGGCACCTGCCGTTCCACCTGTAGAAGTGGTAGTGCTATCACTTCCATCTCCACCGTTGCCGACATCCGCGACGAAAACCGTCGTCGCGGGCGGCTGGCTGGGCAGCACTGGAGCGCTGCCCTGAGCGGTTCGAGTCGAATTAGCGCTAGTGTCGTTTGGATTCGTGTTTTCGGTGTGCTGAGGCAGATTGGGAAACAATTGCTTCGCAGCATCGTAAGTATTGAGGACCTGCTGGAATACGTTGAACTCTTGATTGATCTGATCCGTTGTCTTGTTGCTCTCCTGAGCGATAAGATTAGTCCCTCCTGCGGGTGTGAGCTTAAGAGTCGAGCCACTGCTCGATACCGTTGCGATCAACGCACCCTGAGTGTTGTAAACCTGTACGGAGTGTACCTGATTGTCGTGCTGATCGACGACCGAGATAGACACCGTTCCATCGGTGGACGAAACGTCGAGAACGACGGCGGTACCGCGAATGCCGATAACTGTAGTCGGCGTCGCAACCCTCATGTCGCCTGTTGGTGCCACCTGACCGGCGACGAAATTCAAGCCGCCTTGTATCAGTGTCATCAGTGAACTGTTGGAGGTACCGTTCTGATCGTAGACCAACTCGTTCAACAACAGCCGCGCATTTGCGAGCAAGTTACAGGCGGTGCCATCATTCAAAACCAGCCCGAGCGTCGAATCGCTGCCCGTCTGCACAACGTCATTCTGATCTACGTTGTCCCCAATATTCACGACGATGGCCACGCCGTTGCGCACTATGCTGGCGCTGCCCGTCATTTTGACGACATGGCCAATGACTTTGCCGCCAGTCGCGGCCGTTCCCGCTTGCGCGTACGCAGCGTGGCCAGTCACAGCCTCAACGAATCTCGGGTCGAGCGCCGCTCCCTCAGGAGACAGAAGCGTGGGCCGGCTTCCGCCAGAAAAATAACTTGGCAGCACGAAGCGATGGAGGTGATCTGAAATTATCAGGTCCTGTCCCGAACGCGTGTATTCTCCCGAGAACAGGAGATGAGCATCCGGGACCGTGACTGCGTGAGGGTGATTGGCTAAGGAATGAAAGTCAAAAACACCCGATTCGGATCCCAACGCAATCGATCCAGTGGGAACAAACTTGTTCAAACGCCCACCAACTGAAGTCTTAATACAATATTAAGGACGGTAACATCCGCGTGAGTTGTGCGAAAGAGCGCGCAACCGAAATAATGATTAAAGACCCCATACTGACATACCGTGGCGCGAGCCTAAGGGCCGAGGTGCGGGGAGGGTGACAAATCGTGTCTCTGCTCTCTTTCCGTAAATCGGAACTCGCTCGAGGGACCTACATTCTGAAGGCGCAATGGAAGCAGCAAAGAGGGTGTGACCGGGGTAGACCTCCCAATTGGATTTGATCGAGATTAGACGCCGACTGGCCTCGCCCGGCGTGGCGCAGATATAATCCGTCTTGCGTGAAGCAGCAGACTTTCCGGCAGGGTCAATTAAGACGGGAGAACCTAAGCACGATACCAAAGCAAGGTGCTGTCCCCTGGGGAGAGCACCTGAGAGGGGGCCAGGGAGCAAATTTTTTGTCTGTTTCTCTTCCTCCGCCACCTTCGTCCTGCCCATTTGCTCGCGTAGATGACGCGGCGACGATCGTGCTCGAAGGCGGCCGTAAATGGCAACTGATGCTCGTTGGCGCGGCCATATCCGTCTAGCCGTGGCCGTATTGTGGGCGGCCTTCGCATTTCATGGCGTCGGACGTGCAGCATCGCCTGAGCCCGACCGCGTGTCGCTCGGCAAATCGACCATCGCCTGGAGCACCGTCAAATACGCGATCACCGCGGAGAACGGGTTCGTCGCAGGCTCGCTCGATACCAAAACCATCGTCGATCGCACGTTCAGGACCTATGTGCTCGAGAACCGCTATCTGAAGGTCACGCTCGTGCCGGAGTTCGGCGGGCGCATTCTTTCCATTATCTACAAGCCGACCGGCCATGAGGAACTCTACCGCACGAAGGTCGGCGTTCCCTACGGGATTGCGGCCGGCAATTTCTATTACGACTGGCTGATGGTGTATGGCGGCATCTTTCCCACTTTCCCCGATGCCGAGCACGGCAAGACGTGGCTGAAGCCGTGGGATTTCAAGGTGGTGAAGCAGAGCGAAGACGAAGTGACAGTGGCGATGTCGCGCACGGACGATTTTGAATATTCCGCCGCGCCAAAGCAGTTCAGCCGGGGCTCGAGCGGTATCGAAGCGACTTATTACGTCACGCTGAAAGCCGGTCGCGCCGCGCTCGACGCGCGTGTGGTGCTGAAAAATCCGAACGCCCGGGCGATCAAGTACGAATACTGGACGTGCACGACGCTCGCGCCGGGATCGGACCCGCAACATCCCCGGACGACCGGCGGCGCCGAGATCATCGCGCCGATCGAGGCCTACACCACGCCCGGCTGGTCCGCCGATCTGTCCAAGGGCGATGAAAGCGCGGGTCCGGGCAGGAGCCGCTTCGATAAACTGCGCTACTTCAGGAACTGGCCGACCATGGGCATCGCCTACGCTGCGCCCGACATGGGGACTGCGAATTTCTGGGGCGTGATCAACCACGACAATGAAGAGGGCATCATCCGCATCGCCGACAACAAGGTGACCCGGGGCCTGAAGATGTGGACGTGGGGATTTCCCACGTTCACGAACGAAACCGACGAACGCGGGGAACCGAATCCGGCGCGGCCCTATGTCGAATTATGGGCCGGCGTGTCCGACCAGTTCTTCCACAGCGCCGACTTCCCCGCGCTGGGGGAAGTGTCGATCCCGGAGACCTACAGCCCGACGGTCGGCATGGACGGCGTCACGCAGGCCAACGCGAACATCCTGGTCAATCTCTCGGCCGAAGCGTCCCGCGTGAATCTCCAGTTCTTCAGCATCGAGCCGGCCACGCCGTTGCGGGTCACGCTGAAGCGGGGCGACGCGGTATTGTTCGACGATAACGTGAAAGCCGATCCGAAGAACGGGAACAGCATTTCCGCGCCGATCCCGCCCGGCGGCGGTGAGCAGGTGAAGCTGACGGTCAGGGCCGCGGACGGCAAGGAGCTGATCTCGGCCGCGACGAAGATAAAGTAACCGCTCGCCGCCGGCAGGATGATCCGGGACGCCGGGGATGCTATGCCATCCCCGACATTCACGGAGCCAGGCGATGCGGAACGAGTTCGAGACGATCACGGTGGAGCGGCGTGACGACTATATCCTGCTGGTCACATTGAACCGGCCGGACGCGGCCAATGCCCTCAATACACAGATGGGGCTCGATCTCGTGGAGCTGCTCGAGGGGTTTTCCGTCGATCTCGAAGGGCTTCGGATCGCCATCCTGACCGGTGCGGGGAGCAAGGCATTCTGCGCCGGCGGGGATCTAAAGCAGCGCAACGGCATGACCGATGAGGCCTGGCAGGCCCAGCATCTCGTCTTCGAGCGCATGCTGCGGGCGATTTTGGCCTGTCCGATCCCGGTGATCGCGGCCGTCAATGGCGCGGCCTATGGCGGCGGCTGCGAGATCGCGGCGGCAACGGATTTTATCTACGCCTCGGACAATGCCCGCTTTGCGCTCACCGAAGTGACGCTCGGCATCATGCCCGGCGCCGGCGGCACGCAGAACCTGCCGCGCGCGGTGGGCGAGCGCCGCGCGAAGGAGCTGATCCTCTCCGGCCTGCCGTTCTCGGCCGTCGAGGCGGAAGCCTGGGGCCTGGTCAACCGCGTGCTGCCGCCGGACCAATTGATGGAGGCTGTGCTTGCGATCGCCGCTCGCATCGCAGGCAACGGACCGATCTCCGTGCGCCAGGCCAAGCAGGCGATCCATCGCGGCCTCCAGATGTCGCTGGCCGACGGGCTCGCCTTCGAGATCGAGGCCTATAACCGCCTGGTGCCGACCGAAGACCGTCGCGAAGGCGTGCTCGCCTTCAACGAGCGCCGCAAGCCGAATTTCAGGGGCAGATGATTTTCGTCGTCATCGCGAGCGCAAGCGAAGCGATCCATCGCTCCGCGCCAGCTTCCGGATAGCTTCGCCGCGGAGCCTGTCATCGGGCCGCGCTTTGCGCGGACCCGTTGGCTCCTCGCAATGACGATTGAGCCGTATCGACGTCGGTCACTTTACTGATACGTCGCGACGATGTCCGACACGGCGCGCTCGAGCTGCTGGGCGGTGGCGCATTGGCGCACCACGTTGCAGAAGGTCGCGTAGCGCGGCATTTCGGAATCGCCCCAGCCCCAGGTCATGCGGCCCTCGGGGTTGAGCCAGACCAGCCGCTTCGAGCGTTCGGAGATGCGGCGAAGAATATCCGCGCCGGGATCGAGATTGTTGCTGCGGGCATCGCCCAGCACGATCACGGTGGTCTGCGGCGTCACGCTCTCCATCCATTGTCGCTCGAAATCGGCGAACGAGGAGCCATAGTCGGACGAGCCGAAACCGACGGTGGACATGATGTCCCGCATCGCTTCTTCGGCGCTCTTGGATTCGAGGATGTCGCTCACCTCGACCAGATGCCCGGAAAAGGCAAAGGAGCGCACGTCGGACACGACCTCGTGCAGGCTGTGGATCAGCAGCAGAAAGAAATCCGATACCCGCGCCACCGAGCCCGAGACGTCGCAGATCGCGACGATCTTCGGCTTGTCGCGGTGCTTGCGCTTCCACGCGGTGAGGAAGGGCACGCTGCCCCAGGCCGCGTTCTTGCGCAGCGTCCGCCGCACGTCGAGATGGCCGCGGCGCTGCCGCTTGCGCGGCTTGCTGAAGCGTTCGCGCAGGCGCCGCGCCATCTGGCGGATCAGCGCGCGCATCTGCTCGATCTGGCGCGGCTCGATCCGGGAGAGCGGCGCATTGCGCAGGATTTCGTTGCGGAGGTTCTCGGCTTCCTCGCGGCCGTACAGCAATAGCGCCTGCGAGACCTGCTGGCGTACCGTCTCGCGCAAGGCGTCGGTTGCGACCGTCAGCCGTTCCGCCAGCGCCGGGTTGGCCGCGGTTAAATCGTCCAGGTCGTCATTGAGGCGCTGGATGCCCATCCGCTCGAGGATGCGGCTCGAGAACAGGCCGCGCTGGGTGAAATAGCGGATGTCGGACAGGCCGGCGGCGCTCGCGGCATTGGCGAGCGCGGCCGCAAGTTCGGAGGTGTCCTGCGACAGCAGCATCTGCGCCAGCGGCCCGAGATTTTGCGACTGTCCGCCGCCTGCGGATTGCGTGCTTTGATTCTGCGGTGCCTGGTTCTCATTGGCCGCGCGATTGTCGTTCTTCGCGTCGTCCGGCTGGGACGGCTCCGGCTGCGAGAAGAACAGGTCGAAGCACGCGCCCAGCGACTTCTTTTCGTCCTCGCTCTTGGCGAGCGTCAGCAGGAGCGTGTCGCGCAGGATGCTTCGTTCTTCGAAGCCGATTTTTGCCACCGCCCGCATCGCATCGATGCTCTCGGCCGGAGAGACATGCACTCCGGCTCCCCGCGCGGCGCGAAAGAAGCGATGGAGGTTGTCTCTCATGGCGCTATTCTCGATTGAGCCTGATCATTTCGGAAAACCGCTGCACACTTTTCCGGATCATGCTCTAGCCGAATACGTTCTGGCGGTTGGCGTTGGCCACGAAGGTCGTGACATGCGGCAGCGCCGCCTCGACGTCCGACTCGTATTTCAGGAGGACGTTGAGCGTGTCCTTGACCATCTCATGGCCGAGCTCGGAGGCCTGCAGCAGCACCAGCACGCGGGCCCAGTCGATGGTTTCGCTGACCGACGGCTGCTTCTTCAGGTCCAGCGTGCGGATCGAATGAATGAAGCCGACGAGCTGCTTGCGCAACGTTTGCGAGATGCCAGGCACGCGGCTTTCGACGATGCGCTCCTCGAGCTTCTGCTCGGGGAAGCCGATATGCAGATGCAGGCAGCGCCGCTTCAGCGCATCGCCGAGATTGCGCTCGCTGTTGGAGGTGAGGATCACCGTCGGCGGCACGGTGGCGACAATGGTGCCAAGCTCGGGGATGCTGACCTGGAAATCGCTGAGGATCTCCAGCAGCAGCAATTCGAATTCCGCATCCGACTTGTCGACCTCGTCGATCAGGAGCACGCAGCCCTGGGGCTGCTCCAGCGCCTGCAGCAGCGGCCGCGGCTCGACGAATTCCTTGGAGAAGAACACGTCGCCGAAATCATGCAGCTGCTTCAGCGCGTCTTGAAGGGTCTGCGCGCCGCCCAGCACTTCGCCGAGCTTGTCCTTCAGGATTTGCGTGTAGAGAAGCTGCTTGGCGTATTTCCATTCGTAAAGCGCCTTGGCCTCGTCGAGGCCCTCGTAGCACTGCATGCGGATCATCTTCAGGCCGCGCCAGCCGGCGATCGCCTTGGCGAGCTCCGTCTTGCCGACGCCGGCCGGCCCTTCGACCAGGATCGGCTTGGCGATCTGCTCCGACAGATAGACCGCGGTCGCGATCTGGCGGCTTGCGATATAGCCCTGCGAGGCAAGCCCGCTTTCGACGGCTTCGATGGCAGCCAAAGGCCGGGATTCGGGCACGGAATTCAGCTCCGGTATCTGCTTTTCTTAAATGTAACCAGGCGCTCTTGAAATGGGAGGCCCGTTGTTTGGGTAGGGTCATCGGCCCCAAAAGTCCATAGCGCCGGAGGCCTTCGGGCGGCCCGTTTACCGCCAGGAGGAATAACTGTTTGGCCGCCCTGCAAGTTCGCCGCAGGCGGTTTTGAGCAAACCTCCGGTAAGGGCCGCGGTCCGGGATCAATCTTCGTCGCGGTGCGACCTCACCAGCGCGATCAGCGCGTCGCCATAATGTTCCAGCTTCTTGTCGCCGATGCCGGCGATGCCGCGAAGGTCGTTGAGCGTTGTCGGCCGCATGCCGGCGATGCCGTCGATCGTGGAATCGTGCAGCACGACATAGGCGGGTACGCCGCGCTGGCGGGCGACATCGGAACGCCACGCTCGCAACGCGGCGTGCAGAGCCGGGTGAGCCGCCTTGTTTGGGCCGGCTGGACCCGCGGCGAGGTCACCGCGCCGCGATTTGGATCGGATGGCGCGATTGCGCGTCGTGGGTGCCTGCTCGCGCAACATCACTTCGCTCTCGCCCTTCAGCACGCTCCGCGCGCTCTCCGTCAGCTTCAAGGCGCCGTAGGCCTCGCTGTCGGCGCGAAGATGGCCCATGGCGATGAGCTGTCTTATGACCGCGCGCCATTGTTTTTCATTCAGCTCGCGGCCGACGCCGAAGACCGAGAGCTTGTCATGCCCGAACTGTGTCACGCGCTCGGTCAGGCGGCCGACCAGTACGTCGATCAGATGCATCGCGCCGAAACGCTGCCCGGTGCGATAGGCGCAGGACAGCAGTTTCTGCGCGATCACCTTGCCGTCCAGGACGCGCGGCGGCGACAGGCAATTGTCGCAATTGCCGCAAGCTACGGCGCCGAACGTTTCGCCGAAATACTGGAGCAGGCGGCCGCGTCGGCAATGCGCGGTTTCGGCAAGGCCTACGAGGGCGTCCAGCTTGCCGGACGACACGCGCTTGAAGGCGTCGGACGCCTCGCCCTCCTCGATCATGCGGCGCTGCTGCACGATATCGGACAGGCCGTAGGCCATCCAGGCGCTGGAGGGCTTTCCGTCGCGCCCGGCGCGGCCGGTCTCCTGATAGTAAGCCTCGATGCTCTTGGGCAGGTCGAGATGCGCGACAAACCGTACGTCGGGCTTGTCGATCCCCATGCCGAACGCGATCGTGGCCACGATCACGATGCCGTCCTCGTTGATGAAGCGGTCCTGGTGGCGGGCGCGGACGCCCGCATCAAGGCCCGCGTGATAGGGCAACGCGGGAATCCCGGCATCGGCGAGCGAGGCCGCGGTATCCTCGACCTTGGCGCGCGACAGGCAGTAGACGATGCCGGCATCGCCCGAATGACGCTCGGCGATGAAGGTCTTGAGCTGGGCGATCGAGTTCTGCTTGTCGACGATTTCATAGCGGATGTTCGGCCGGTCGAAGCTTGCGACGAATTGCGGCGCATCGGTGAGCCCAAGCCGATCGACGATCTCCTTGCGGGTGAGCTCGTCGGCGGTCGCGGTCAGCGCAATGCGCGGAACGGTCGGGAAACGCTCGGCAAGCACGGACAGGCCGATATATTCGGGACGGAAATCGTGTCCCCATTGCGAGACGCAGTGCGCCTCGTCGATCGCAAACAGTGCGATGCGCGCGCGGCTGAGCAAGGAAAGGCAGCGCGGCGTGAGCAGCCGCTCCGGCGCGACATAGAGCAGGTCGAGCTTCGCCTGCGACAAGCTGCGCTTCGACGGCGGCGGCTTCGCTCGCCGACAGCGTGGAATTGAGCACCGCCGCCTTGACACCCGCCTCGAGCAGGCCCGCGACCTGGTCGCGCATCAGCGCGATCAGCGGCGAGACCACGATGCCGCAGCCCTCGCGCAGCAGCGCGGGCAATTGATAACACAGCGACTTGCCGCCGCCGGTCGGCATCAGCACCAGGCAATTGCCGCCATCCGCGACATGGCGGACGATCTTCTCCTGCGCGCCGCGAAAGCCGGGCAGGCCGAACACGGAATGCAGCAGTGAGAGCGCGTCGCTGGCGCCGGCTCCGGCCTTCGAGGTGGTCGCGCTGGCGGGAACGGACATGGATTGGTTCAGTCGGTAAAGATCTGCGAGACGGGATCGGCGGGATGATAACGGCTATACAAGCGTTGGCCGCAAGCGGTCCCATCGGTTCTATGCCAGATTCGGATACCGCTGGCGACGAAAGGTTTCGCCGCCGGATGATGCGTTTGTCAATCGCGCCGTGACTTGGATCACATCCGCCCGCTGCGGTATCATGTTGGAATACGCCGGCACCCCACGTGCACGCGCCGAGCCGGAGGGGCGCATCCCGATGAAGCCGATATTGATCGAGAGAAGGCAGTTGCTGCTGGGCGGCGTCGGCACGCTATTGGGCCTGATCAGCAGCACCTCGCTGGCGGACGTGCTGACGGCCGACACCGACAGCGCTGTCGGCGGCGACGGTCTGCTGACAGCGCAAATGCGACTCGGCGAGCTGTTGATCCGTTATCTCGCAAGTCACCGGCCCGCCGGCGACCGCGACGGCGCCAACACCAACGTGGTCGTGTCGCCCGCGAGCCTCGCGGCGATCCTGTCCCTCGTCGATCTCGGCGCCGATCCTACGATGCATTCGGCCATTCATCGCGCGCTCGGCTTCCGGCGCGGGGTGCGGCGCAAGGTGGACGACGATCTCGGCGCCTTGCGCAGGAGCGTCTCCGCACTCATCGCGCAGGGCGGCAAGGACGGCCCGCTCGTGCTCGCCAATCTCGTCGCCCTCGACCGCTCGATCAGGCCGAAGCAGCTTGCGATGTTCGGCCTCTCCGGCGCCGGCGCGGACGTGCTGGTCGACAATCTCGGCGACAGCAGGATCATCGACCGCATCAACGGCTGGGTGAAGGAGAAGACCCACGACCTGATTCCGTCGATCGTCTCCGAGTCGCCCGAGACGCTCGGCCTTGTCGCCATCAACGCGCTCTATTTCAAGGACAAGTGGCAGACGCCGTTCGAGGCTTCGCGCACCAGGCCGGAGCAGTTCCAGACGACCGCCGGCAAGCCGGTCGATGTGCGGATGATGCATTCGAAGGTCGGAAGCTTCCGCTTCCGCCAGGACGAACGCTTCATCGCGACCGAACTCGGCTACGCCCACGACAATTTCAGGCTCGTCGTGGTCACGACCAGGTCCGCGCCCGCTCCGGCGCGGGACTTTGCCGCCGCAGCGCCCTGGCTCGGCGGCCAGGGGTTCCGGGCGCAGACCGGCGAGATCGGTATGCCGAAACTGGCCTTGTCGGCGACAGGCGAATTACTGCCGCCGCTCGATGCGCTTGGTCTTGCAACCGCGCGCCATTCGCCGACCGCGCTGGAGGGATTTTCCGACGATCCGCTCCGCATCGCCCGCGTGCTGCAGAAGATCGAATTGCGTGTCGACGAGGAGGGCACCGAAGGCGCCGCGGCGACCGCCGTGATGACGACGCGCGGACTGGGCCCGCCCGATCACATCCGGATGATCGTCGACAAGCCGTTCGTCTTCGCGCTCCGCGACGACAAGACCGGCCTCATTTTGTTCATGGGATATGTCGGCGCGCCGCCGAAGGTCTAGGCGCAATCTCCGTTCACCTCTCCCCGATGAAGCGAGATCGGATTGCGAAGCAATCCGGGTGAGGGGTCTTTGCTCTCGCGATGAGCCGGTTGGAGACGTGCGCCTTGATCGCGGACCGATCGGTGCGCATGGCAAGTTACTCTCGAATCGATAGGGAGGGGACCGCGCCTGTATCTTCGCCGAGAAATTCGATCCAGTTCTGGAAGATCGTGGTCGCCGCACCGCCCGCAGGCGTCCCGGGACGCAGCGTGAGGCCGGGAAGCTCGGCGGCGAGTTCCGCCTTTCGCTCCGCGCGCGCCCGCCGTCCGAATTTCTCCAGCACCTCCTCGGTCTCGGCATCGAAGTAGGAGGCCGGGATCGCCGGATAGTCGTCGCGCTCGCCGGAGAGGAAACGCGCGATGTCGCGCATATATTCCCGCTGCAGCGACAGCGCGTCGTATTCCGGGTGGCCCTGGAAGAAGACGAAGCGGCTGTCATAGTCGCGGGCGAAGATGTCCACGCCCGCTTCCTGCGATTTGGTGAGGATACGATAGCCGCGTGCCGCAAGATCTTTCTCGCGCACCTCGTTGGGGCGCGAATGCGAGATCTTGATCGAGGATGGGAGGTCGCCGGTGAACGGATCTTCGGCCACCCTGGCACAATCATAGACGCCGGAGCATTTCTGCGGCAGCCGTTGCCGCTCGATGCCGTCGAGATGCAGCACGGCCGCGTGCGCGGCAAGGCACGACCAGATGGTCGAGCGTGTGTTGGTCTTCGCCCAGTCGATGAGATCGGTGAATTCCCGCCAGTGGCGCTCCTTCGGCAGGGTCGGCGCGATCGGCTCGGCGCCGGTGACGATCAGACCGTCGATCTGCAGGCGATCGAGCTCGGCGATGTCGCTATATCTCTTGTCGATATGATCCTTTGCCGTCATCGAACGGGCGACCGATGGCAGCGCGAAGCAGTGAAAGCGGACGCGGGTCTTGCCGGCGGCGGCCTGCACCAGCCGCATGAACTGCCGCTCGGTCGCCTTCAGCGCGCTGTCGGGCATGTTGTTGACAAGACCGATCGTGAGATCGGCCTCGCCGGCACGCTCGAACTCATTCTCGGCCGGCGCCAGCGCGGGGCTCGGAATTTTCCGTTGCCTGTCGAACGAAAGCGCCATGTGCGGTCTCGCCAGTTATTCCGCGGCCTGGAGCGACGGCCGGGCGCAGGCCTTCGCCAGCGCCTGGTCGATGTCCTCGATGATGTCGGCGATATGCTCGATGCCGATCGAGAGCCGGATGGTTTCCGGCAGCACGACCTTGGCGAGTGCGCTGTTGCCGCCGAAATCGGCGACATTGACAAAGGCGAAATGCAGCGCTGCCTGCCCCGTCGCGACCGCGAGCGCGCCGATACCGCCTTCGAGTTCGCTGATGCGTTTCTCGAGCACCGAGGTCGTCGGATTGGCGATACGGCTGTAGCGAAAGCCTTCCGATTCGAGATTGAACAGGGCCGCGCCGTGATCGGCGCTGTCGAACGCATAGGCGACGGTCTGGTAGATCGGGACGGCAACGGACTTGGTGGTCGGATCGGGCTCGTAGCCGGCGTGAATGGCGATCGTCTCGTTGCGCATCTTCCACCTCCGCGAAAGGTACATCGCACCTTTTCGCAATGCGTTCTGTCCCTCCCGTTGATTAGAGGTGCGCCGTAAAACGAGCAATAATTCGTGCCAACGGTGACGAAATAACCCTAATGAAGTGCGGCTTATCGTTTAAAATTGAATCAATTCGATCGTCACGCGCCGACGGCGCGCCGGACCTGTTCACCGATCTGCGAAAGCACCAGACGGGCCTGCGGCAACACCGCGCCCAGGGCGTGGAAATTGTGGATCATGCCGTCATGGCAGACGTGCTCCACGGCAACGCCCGCCGCCAGCAGCTTCCGCGCATAGGCGTTGCCTTCGTCGCGCATCGGATCGAACTCGGCGGTGTGGATGATCGCGGTCGGAAGGCCCTTCACGTTCAGCGCGCGCAGCGGCGAGATCCTGACATCGGCCGTGTCGGCGCCTTCGGGCAGGTAATCGGCAAGATCGGCTTCCAGCATCGCGCGGCCGATCAGCTGGTCTTCCGCGAACGCTTCGCGCGAGGGCGAAATTTCCTCGAAATCAAGCACCGGGCAGATCAGGCATTGCGCGAGAATGCGCAGCCCTGCGTGGTATTGGGCGTGCTGGCAGACCACGGCCGCCAGCGTGCCGCCGGCAGAATCGCCGCCAACCACAAGCCTTTCCGCGTCGATGCCGAGTGAAGCCGCGTTGCGCGCGACAAATTCGGTCGCGGCTATCGCGTCCTCGATGGCGGCCGGAAACTTGTGTTCGGGCGCCAATCGATAATCGACCGAGATCAGGCGGCAGCCGGTCGCATGCGCCAGCGCCGCCGCGATCCGGTCATGCGTCTCGATGCTGCCAGCCACCATGCCGCCGCCATGGAAGAAGACGAAGCCCGGCAACGGTGTGTCCTCGTCGCGTGCGGGGTTATAGAGGCGATAGGGGATATCTCCGGCCGGGCCGGGCAACGCGGCATCGGCCGTCGTCACCCCGGCCGCCTCGGTGCGCGCAAACTGCATGAGTTTTGCCAGCGACTGCCGGCGCTCGCTCGCGGTCGGCCGGGTTCGCTCGCCGGGCGAAGCCGCGGCCATCATGGCGAGTAGTCGTTTGGCAAGAGGGTCGAGCGGCATGGCGGTTCCGGTTAACCAAGAGAGCTTACCATGGCCGTCGATCCCCCGTGAACCGGCGGCTTCGCCGGCATCGAATGAAATCGATTAAGGAATTGACCCTGCGTTACGTGGATTTCGAGAAAGCCGACGAGATCCTCTCGACCGGAAATTTCGCCAAGGTCGCTCCCGTGATCCGGATCGACGATCGGCAGCTTCAGCCGGCCGCTTCTACACGCGGGCGTGGAAGCTCTATTGGGATTTCGCGCATACCGTGAGGCTCGCGGCGTAGACCCGGCGTCGTCATTGCGAGGAGCGAAGCGACGAAGCAATCCATACGGTCTCCTCGGAGGGGGTCTGGATTGCTTCGCTTCGCTCGTAATGACGTGTGATGCGGAAGGCCGGTACAGCACCGCTCTGTATCCGTTGAGCTCGGCAAGACGGTGTGATGCGGCCTTGAAAGGCCCATACTGTACCAGCTCTCGACAGGTTGCAGTTGACCGCAAACTTGCCGGCCCACAGACGGAGCGACGTCCCAGCAAAAGCAGCACGCCGACCGACATCCGGCATGATCGAGCTGTATCCGGGCGGCGCGATAGCCCGGCGCACTTCGCGCGCCGCCCGACGCCGCAACCCGTGCGTCCAGTCGTCGCGCGAGGCTCGGCGCCGCGCAGGCGGCTTAAATTACTCCGTCATTCCGGGATGGTGCGCCAGCACCAGACCCGGAATCTCGAGATTCCGGGTTCGATGCTGACGCATCGCCCCGGATTGACCAGGCACTCTGTTCCAAATCCGCCGCAAAACTGGCATAGCTCGGCCCTCGTAAGTGAGGTGAGCATGGCAAAGGCAGTCCTCGGCATCATCGGCGGCTCCGGCATCTACGATCTGCCGGGGTTGGAGAATGCACGGGAAGAGGCGATCAGGAGCCCCTGGGGCGAGCCGTCGGCACCGGTCCGCCATGGCACCATCGCAGGCCTGCCGATCGTGTTCCTGCCGCGCCACGACAAGGGCCACCGGCTCTCGCCCTCCGACATCAATTACCGCGCCAATATCGACGTGCTGAAGCGCGCCGGCGTCACCGACCTCATTTCGCTGTCGGCCTGCGGTTCCTTCAAGGAGGAGCTGCCGCCCGGCACGTTCGTGCTGGTGGATCAGTTCGTCGACCGCACCCACAAGCGCGAGAGCTCGTTCTTCGGCAAGGGCTGCGTCGCGCATGTGTCGATGGCGCATCCGGTCTCGCCGCGGCTGCGCCTTCATCTCGCCGCCGCCGCCGAAGCCGAAGGCATCGCGGTCGCGCGCAGCGGCATTTATGTCTGCATGGAAGGGCCGCAATTCTCGACGCTGGCCGAAAGCATGACCTACAAGAACCTCGGCTATTCCGTGATCGGCATGACCAACATGCCCGAGGCCAAGCTCGCCCGCGAAGCCGAAATCTGCTACGCTACGGTTGCGATGGTGACGGATTTCGATTGCTGGCATCCCGACCATGACGCGGTGACGGTGCAGGACATTATCCGCGTCCTGACCTCGAATGCCGACAAGGCGAAGGCGCTGGTGGCGCGGCTGGCGAAGGATTTCCCGCGCGAGCACGAGCCGTGTCCGATCGGCTCGGACCGCGCGCTCGATACCGCGCTGATCACGGCGCCGGAGGCGCGTGATCCCCAACTGTTGAAGAAGCTCGATGCGGTCGCAGGCCGCGTGCTGGGGCTCAAGGCAGCGACGGAGATTGGCGTGCCATGAAAATTGACGGCAAGCACTTCCGCAGCATCTGGCGCGACGCCGACGGCTGGTCGGTCGGCGCGATCGACCAGCGGCGGCTGCCGCATGACTTCATCATCTCGCGGCTGACCAATTGCGCCGAGGCGGCCGAAGCGATCCGCTCCATGCTGGTGCGCGGCGCGCCGCTGATCGGCGCCACCGCGGCCTATGGCATGGCGCTCGCCATGCGGGACGACAGATCGGATGTCGCGATCGACCGGGCTTATCAGGCATTGATCGCGACGCGGCCGACCGCGATCAACCTGAAATGGGCGCTGGAGGAGATGCGCCGCGTGCTGCGGCCGCTGCCGCCATCGGCGCGAACGGCTGCGGCCTATGCCCGCGCCGACGATATCGCCGAGGAAGACGTCACGATCAACCAGGGCATCGCCAAGAACGGGCTGGCGCTGATCGAGGCCGCCGCGGCGAAGAAGCCGGGTGAAGCGGTCAACGTGCTGACCCATTGCAACGCCGGCTGGCTCGCCACGGTCGATTGGGGCACCGCGACGGCGCCGATCTATCTGGCGCATGACCGCGGCATCAAGGTTCATGTCTGGGTCGACGAGACGCGCCCGCGCAATCAGGGCGCCTCGCTCACCGCCTGGGAGCTCGGTCATCACGGCGTGCCGCACACGGTGATCCCCGATAATACCGGCGGCCACCTGATGCAGCACGGCAAGGTCGACCTCGTCATTGTCGGCACCGACCGCGTCGCCGCCAATGGCGATGTCTGCAACAAGATCGGCACGTATCTCAAGGCACTGGCGGCGCATGACAACGGCGTGCCGTTCTATGTGGCGCTGCCATCGCCGACCATCGATTTCAGCGTGGCCGACGGCGTCAACCAGATCCCGATCGAGCAGCGCGGCGCGGAGGAAGTCACCGACATGACCGGCCGCACCAAGGACGGCCGGATCGAGACGGTGCGGATCGTGCCGGAAGGCTCGCCGGTTGCGAACTACGCCTTCGACGTGACGCCGGCGCGGCTGGTGACGGGACTGATCACCGAGCGCGGCGTGCTGAAAGCCGAGCGTACGGCGTTGTCGGCAGCCTTCCCCGAACGGATCGCCGCGGCGGCGGAGTAGGAGGAAAGTCATCATTGCGAGCGAAGCGAAGCAATCCGTGCCTCGGATTGGGGAAAGATGGATTGCTTCGTCGCTTTCGCTCCTCGCAATGACGACGCAACTAGCGTAGTGCAAGTCCCGTCGCGGCTTCGAGCTCGGCCAGCGCCTGCGGCGCGTTCGCCACCTTGATCGTGGTCATGCCCATCTCGCGCGCGGGCTTCAGGTTGACGCCGAGGTCGTCGAGATAGACGCACTTTTCCGGATCGACCTTCAGCGCATCGATCATCATCCGGTAGATGCGAGGGTCCGGCTTGCGCAAGCCGATCTTGGCGGATTCGATCACGTGATCGAACAGCACCATCACCTCTGCGACATAGAGCGAACGGCCGGAGCTGCTGCCCATCGCGTTGGCCGGCAGGTTATTGGTGATGCAGCCGGTCTTGCAGCGGGTCTTGATGCGCTTGAGCGCCTCGACCATCTCGGGGCGCAGATCGCCCTGCAGGAGCGGCAGCACCTCCTTGCCGCGCACTTCCGCGCCGAGCGCCTTCGATTCTTCCGCGAACAATTTGTCGAAGGCCTCGATGTCGACCTCGGCGCGTTCGAATTTCGCCCACGCGTTTTCCATATGATTGGCGGCGTTGGTGCGGCGGATGACGTCGGCGGGCAGGCCGCGCTCGCGCTCGAACCGCGCAAAGGCCTCGAACGGCGAGGTGGTCAGCACGCCCCCAAAATCCCAGATCACCGCCTCGATCATCATTCCCTCAAGCCGTCGATAAATGTCCGGGAACCCGCTAACACGCGCGCTGCGCCGATGCTAGCGCATGATCCGGAAAAGTGTGTAGCGGTTTTCCGAAAGATCATGCGCAAACAAGATCTGGAGCGCGATGACGATTCATCCTAATCTCATCGCGCTCCAGCGCGTGACACAGCTTGGCGGGGAGCGCCGCACGGGCTATGGCTACGCCGATGAAAGCTCGCTTCGCAATGGCCGCAATCGCGGCGCTGCTCGGCCCGTCCCCCGCGACCGCCATCGTCGGCGGCGCGTCACCCGCGCCTGAGGCTATCGGCCGTTCGGTGGTCACCATTGTCGGCTCGCGCGGCAATTTCTGCACCGGCAGCCTGATCGCGCCATCCCTCGTGCTGACGGTCGCCCATTGCGTGCAGCCCGGCTCGGAATACAAGATCGTGCAGTATGATGCCGACCGGAAGCCGGAATTGCAGGACGTCAAGGCCGTCGCCATCCATCCCGGCTTCAGGATGCAGGAGATGCTGGCGCATCGCGCCACCGCCGACGTCGCGCTGCTGCGGCTCGCTAATCCTGCGAAAGGAAAAACGCCGGCGCGGTTGTCCGTGCCGCAACCTCCGCTCGATCCCGGCAAAAAATTCACCATCGCCGGTGTCGGCGTGACCATCCGCGGCGACGGCAAGAGCGCGGGCGTCGTCCGCTCCGCGGGCCTCTCGGCGACCGGCAAGCCCGGCACGCTGCAGATTCGCCTGATCGATCCGGCTGGGCAGGGGATGCAAGCGGGGCTCGGGGCCTGCACCGGGGATTCCGGTGCGCCGGTATTCGAGGATCAACAAAGCGAGCCTGCGATCATCGGCGTCGTGTCCTGGTCGACCGGGCCGAACGGCAGCGCCGGCTGCGGCGGCCTCACCGGCGCCACGCCACTAACGCTTTACCGCGACTGGATTTTGCAGACCGCGCGGCAATGGGGTTTCGCATTTTGAAATATCAAAAACGCGAAATATCAAACGCTGTTTGATTTTTTGCCCTGCGCCAAGATGGGTTGACCGCAGCCCGCGTTTAAGCTCAGCCTGTGCCAAATCCGAGGAAAACCGAAGACAGGCCGATGAACGTAGAAGCCGCCCGCAAGACCTTTGCTTCCGCCTCGCAAGCAACCGAGCATTTCGACGTGCTGATCGTCGGCGCCGGCATCTCCGGCATAGGCAGCGCCTATCAGTTGACCAAGCAGATGCCGGGCACGAGCTTCGTGATCCTGGAGATGCAGGAAACGTTCGGCGGCACGTGGTGGACGCACAAATATCCGGGCATCCGCTCCGATTCCGATCTCCACACTTTCGGCTATAGCTTCAAGCCGTGGGTCGGGCCGCCGATCGCGACCGCCGCCGAAATCCGTTCCTATATGAACGAGGTGATCGAGGAGAACGATCTCGGCAAACACATCCGCTACAAGCATCGCATCCTGCGTACGAGCTGGTCGAGCGAGACCAATCTCTGGACCATCGAGGCCGAGAAGACCGACAGCGGCGAGCCCGTTACCATCACCGCGAATTTCCTCTGGATGTGCCAAGGCTATTACCGGCACTCCGAAGGCTACACGCCCGAATGGAAGGGCATGAAGGACTACAAGGGCCGCATCGTGCATCCGCAAACCTGGCCGGAGGATCTCGCGACCGAAGGCAAGCAGGTCGTGGTGATCGGTTCGGGCGCCACCGCCGCGACGCTGATCCCCAACATCGCGGACAAATGCGCGCATGTGACCATGCTGCAGCGTTCGCCGACCTTCTTCCGGCTCGGCCGCAACGCCATCGAGCTCGCCGAAGAGCTGAGGCGGCTGCAGGTCGAGGAAGAATGGATTCACGAGATCGTGCGGCGCAAGATCCTGTTCGAGCAGGATGCGTTCACGCGCCGCTGCCTCGCCGAGCCGGAGCAGGTGAAGAAGGAATTGATCGGCCAGATCAGCGCCGTGCTCGGCCCCGATTTCGACGTCGGCACGCACTTCACGCCGAGCTACCGGCCGTGGCGGCAGCGCATCGCCTTCGTGCCGGACGCCGACTTCTTCCACAGCGTCAAGGACGGCAAGGCTTCTGTCGTGACCGACGAGATCGACCGCTTTGTCGAGAACGGCATCCTGTTGAAATCGGGCAGGACCCTTGCCGCCGACATCATCGTCACCGCGACCGGCTTTAACCTCAACATCCTCGGCGATATCGATTTCGCTATCGACGGCAAGCCGCTCGACTTCGCGAAGACCGTCACCTATCGCGGCATGATGTTCACGGGCGTTCCGAACATGGCCTGGGTGTTCGGTTATTTCCGCGCGAGCTGGACACTGCGCACTGACCTGGTGGCGGAGTTCGTCTGCCGACTTCTAACGCATATGAAAAACAAAGGCGTGCGCAAGGTCGTGCCGGCGCTGCGGCCGGAGGATCACAACATGCCGCTGCTCTCGTGGATCGATCCGGAGAATTTCAATCCGAACTATCTGATGCGCGACATGCATCGCTTGCCCCGGCGCGGCGACAAGCCGGAATGGCAGCACAGCCAGGATTACTGGGCCGAGAAGGATCGAGATTCCGGCTATCGATCTCGACGACAAGGCGTTTGTGTATAGCTGAGCGTCAGGCGGGTCCGTCGGCTCGTCATTGCGAGGAGCGTGAGCGACGAAGCAATCCATGCCTCCGCCCGGAGCGAAATGGATTGCTTCGCTTCGCTCGCAATGACGACGACCATAAAGGCCTGTCGTTGGGTCCCGGGTCGCGCTCGCTACGCTCGCTTGTCCGAGACGACAAGGAATTACGTATTCTTCCTCGCCGCGTTAGTCGCGATCGCGGCGGCCGCCGTGCGGTTCTCCACCCCGAGCTTGGCGTAGATCTGCTCGAGATGCTTGTCGACGGTGCGCGGGCTCAAGCCCAGGATCTGCGCGATGTCGCGGTTGGTCTTGCCCTTGGAGAGCCACGACAGCACCTCGCCCTCGCGCGTGGTGAGCCCGAGCTCGCTGGAGAATTCCGCCGGCGGATTGCCGCCGGCATCCTTGGCGAGCCGCAGCAGGAATTCGTTCGGACCGGCGTTGCCCATGTAATGGAGCTTCAGCTCCGGATGATCCGGAAACATCACCGCCTGTGCTTTCGCGCCGCTCTTTCCCTTCTGCGCCTGCTCCAGCCATTGTTGCAGCGGTTCCGGCAGCACCAGGTCGTCGCCGCTGGCGGCGCTCAGGTGATCGGCCAGCAGCTTCTGCGCCTGCGGCGTCGACCACATGATCCTGCCCTGGCGATTGACCGCGAGCAGGAAGCGTCCGGAGACGTCGAGCGCGGCGCGCGCACTCTGCGTCAGGCGCGCATTGGCCAGATGCACGCGGATGCGCGCCAGCATCTCCTCGATCACGATCGGCTTGGTGACGTAATCGACGCCGCCGGCTTCCAGCCCGCGCACGATATGCTCGGTCTCGGCCAGTCCCGTCATGAAGATGACCGGCACGTTGTTGAGGCCCGCGTCGCGCTTCAGCCGGCGGCAGGTCTCGAAACCGTCCATGCCCGGCATGACCGCGTCGAGCAGGATGATGTCTGGCGTGATCTGGTCGACGATGCGCATGGCGGCGGCGCCGTCGAGCGCGACCATGACGGTCATGCCGGCGCCGTCGAGCGCGTCGGTGAGCAGCCGCAGCGTCTCCGGCGAATCATCCACGACCAGCGCGACGTCGCGCTTTTTGGGCTCAGTGATCATACGAGTGCAGCGTCTTGAGGGTTGCCATGTATTGATCGAGATCGAAGCGGTCGACGAGACTGCGCATCTGCGACACGAAGTCGGCGTGCTCGGGGTACTCGCTGCCGATCTCGTCCAGCTTGACCTGGATGCCCTTGACGTAGCCGATCTGGCCGAGGCCGATCAGCTCCTCGACATGCCGCACCGGCGGACGCGGGCCGGTCTCCGGCTGCCAGCGCGGCGCGACCGCCTCGTCGGTCTCAAACGTCCATTCGATCTTCAGGAGTTGCCGGATGGTCTCCATGAGCCTCGGAATATCGATCGGCTTCATCAGATAGCCGTCGTGATAGGTTTGCGCCAGCGGCGTGCCGTGCGCCTCGAGCGCGCTCGCCGAGACCATCAGGATGCGGGCCTGGTGGTGGCCGGTCGCGCGCAGCGTCTCCGCCACCTTCCAGCCGTCCATGCCCGCCATCGAGATGTCGAGCAGGAACAGGTCCGGCCGGCAATGCTGCGCCAGCGCGAGGCAGCCGGGACCGTCCGGCGCGCTCAGCAGGATGAAGCCGAGCGGTGTCAGCACCTCGCGCAGGAGGTCGCGCTGCACCGGATCGTCGTCGGTGACGAGGATGGTCTTGCGTACGCCCTGATAGCCGGAGACGGGCGCTTCCACCGGCGCATGCCGCGTCGGATTGGTGACCTCCGACAGCAGGATTTTTACCTTGAAGGTGCTGCCCTGGCCCACCGTGCTCGACACCTTGATGTCGCCGCCCATCACGCCCGCCAGCAGGCGGCTGATGGTAAGGCCGAGGCCGGTGCCGGTCTGCGGCTGCGATACGCCGAGCGCGCCGCGCTCGAACGGCGCGAAGATGCGTTCGAGATCGCCCGGCTGGATTCCCGGGCCGGTGTCGATGACCTCGAACTCGGCGACGGGGCTGCGGTAATGCACCACGAATTGCACGCTGCCGGTTTGCGTGAACTTGATCGCGTTGGACAAGAGATTGATCAGGATTTGGCGCAGCCGCTTCTCGTCGGCATAGACCACGAGCGGCAGCACCGCCGGCCGGCGGAATACGAAGTCGACGGCCTTGGCTGCGGCCTGCAGGCGGAACATGCCGACAAGCTGATCGAGGAATTCGCTCAAGCGAACCTCGTCGCGCGACAAATAGAGCCGGCCGGCCTCGATCTTGGAAATGTCCAGAATGCCGTCGATCAGGCCGGACAGGTGATCGGCGCTGCGGCGAACCACGCGGACCTGGTCGCGCGGCTTGATGTTCAGCGTCGAATCCTGCTCCAGCAATTGCGCGTAGCCGGAGATCGCGTTCAGCGGCGAGCGCAGCTCATGGCTCAGCCCCACGACATAGCGGCTCTTGGCGAGGTTGGCGGATTCGGCGACTTCCTTGGCGCGCTGCAACTCGGCGTCGGTGCGCTTGTGCGCGTCGATTTCCTGGATCAGCAGCGTGGTCTGGCGCCGCGTCTCGGCTTCGGCGGCGCGGCGGCTCTGTTGCGCCAGCACGAACAGCCACGCCACCACGCCGATGATCAGTGCCAGCGAAAGGAACACCTTCCACAGCACGTCGGAAACCAGCAGCCGGTCGGCCGGCGCGCCTGCCGATGTTTCGAGGTAGATCAGGCCGAGCGTCAACGCGACGAGGCCGGCGGAGACCGCGAACACGCCGAGATAATGGCCGAGCTGCGAATTGATCCTGGCGTAGATCGGCTGTGGCAGCAATTTGCCGAGCGTTTCCGAAATTTGTGTCTGTATCCGCGCATGCGGCTTGCAGAGGTCGTGGCAGCGTGCATCCAGCGAGCAGCACAGCGAGCAGATCGGTCCGGCATAGGCGGGGCAGGAGGTCGTGTCCTCGGGCTCGAAACTGTGCTCGCAGATGCAGCACTGGATCTGTTCGATGTTCTGCCAGCTCTTCTTCGGCTTGCGAGCGATGTAGAATTTGCCTTCGGTCGCCCAGGCGATCAGCGGCGCGGCGGCAAAGGCAACCGCCAAGGCCACGAAGGCCGACAGCGCCTTCGCGGTCGGGCCGAACACGCCGTAGAAGGCGGTGATCGAGACGATGGTCGCGATCGTCATCGCGCCGACGCCGACCGGGTTGATGTCGTAGAGATGCGCGCGCTTGAACTCCATGTGCTGTGGGCGCAGGCCGAGCGGCCTGTTGACGACGAGGTCGGAGACCAGCGCGCCGACCCAGGCGATCGCCACGTTGGAGTAGAGCGCCAGCGTCTGCTCCAGCGCCTTGTAGACGCCGATCTCCATGAGCAGCAGCGCGACCAGCACGTTGAACACCAGCCACACCACGCGGCCGGGATGGCTGTGCGTCAGCCGCGAGAAGAAGTTCGACCAGGCGATCGAGCCGGCATAGGCGTTGGTGACGTTGATCTTGAGCTGCGACAGGATGACGAAGGTCCCGGTCAGCGCGAGCGCGAGGTCCGGCTGCGACAGCACGTAGCGGAAGGCTTCGAGATACATGCTCGCGGGCTCGGCGGCATGCTCGGTGGATACGCCGTGCATCAAGGCGAAGTACGCCAGGAACGAGCCTGCCAATAGCTTGAGCGAGCCGAGCACGATCCAGCCAGGGCCGGCGCTGAGCAGCGCGATCCACCAGGCTGTTCGCGAGGTGGTGCGGCGGTCGCGCGGCAGGAAGCGCAGGAAGTCGACCTGCTCGCCGATCTGCGCCACCAGCGAGAACACCACGGATGCCGCCGTGCCGAACAGCAGCAAATCGAGATGGCCGTTCGGATCGCCATGCTCGCCGGCGAATTTCGTCCACTCCGCGAACGAATGCGGATTGGCCCAGGCGATCGCGGCAAACGGCATGATGTGGAGCACGACCCAGACCGGCTGCGTCCACAATTGGAAGCGGCTGATCAGCGTGATGCCGTGCGTCACCAGCGGAATGATCACGACCGCGCTGATGAGATAGCCGACCGGGCGGGGAATGCCGAAACACATCTCGAGCGCAGAGGCGAGAATGACGGCTTCGATCGCAAAGAAGATGAAGGTAAAGGACGCGTAGATCAGCGAGGTGATGGTGGAGCCGATATAGCCAAAGCCCGCGCCGCGCGTGAGCAGGTCGATATCGATGCCGCATTTGGCGGCATGATAGGCAATCGGCAGGCCGCAGGCGAAGATGATGACGCTGACGACCAGGATCGCGGCCGTGGCGTTGGTGACGCCGTAGTTGAGGGTGATGGTGCCGCCGATCGCTTCCAGCGCGAGGAACGAGATCGCGCCCAGCGCGGTATTGGCGACGCGGGTCGCGGACCATCGCCGCGCGCTCTTGGCGGTGAAGCGCAGGGCGTAATCTTCCAGCGTCTGGTTGGCAACCCATTGATTATATTGGCGCCTGACGCGGTCTATCCGCTGCCGCCCTGCCACTGCCCTCAAACTCCTGAACCGAAAGCTACCCTCAAAAACGCCTGGCAAATCCCGGGCCAAACCTACGTCGCTATTTTGCGGTGCAATATACGCGATCTTGCGTATCTGTGCAGTGCACAATTTTGGGCAATCCTCGCCTGACCAATAAGCGTGTCCTCGAAACCAGATGGGGTGCTCATGTCAGACGAAATCAAAAGGGGCCTGAAATCGCCGCTTCGGCGCAAATTGCTGATGGGAATGGCCGCGCTGCCGGCCCTTTCGATGCTGCCGCGGCCGGCCTTTGCCGACGTGCCCGCAACTTCCGCGGTCAACACCACCGGACTCGCGGTAACCGACACTGAAGTGACGGTCGGCATCCTGCATTCCGTCACCGGCACCATGGCCATCTCGGAAACCGGCTCGGTGGAAGCCGAGAAGCTCGCCATCGAGCAGATCAATGCCGCCGGCGGCGTGCTCGGCCGCAAGATCAAGTTCATCCAGGAAGACGGCGCCAGCGACTGGCCGACCTTCGCCGAGAAGGCGAAGAAGCTCTTGGTCAACGACAAGTGCGCCGCCGTCATGGGCTGCTGGACCTCGGCCTCGCGCAAGGCGGTGTTGCCGGTGTTCGAGCAGTACAACGGCATGCTCTACTACCCGACCTTCTATGAAGGCCTCGAGCAGTCCAAGAACGTCATCTATACCGGCCAGGAAGCCACCCAGCAGATCATCGCGGGCCTCGACTGGGTCAACAAGACCAAGGGCGCGAAGACCTTCTATCTGCTCGGCTCCGACTACATCTGGCCGCGCACCTCGAACAAGATCGCGCGCAAGCATATCGAGGGCCATCTGCAGGGCGCCAAGGTCGTCGGCGAGGAATACTTCCCGCTCGGGTCGACCCAGTTCAACTCGGTCATCAACAAGATCAAGCTGACCAAGCCCGATGTCATCTACGCCATCATCGTCGGCGGCTCGAATGTCGCCTTCTACAAGCAGCTCAAGGCGGCCGGCATCGACCTGTCGAAGCAGACGCTGCTGACGATCTCGGTGACCGAAGACGAGATCGACGGCATCGGCGGTGAAAACATCGCGGGCGCCTATGCCTGCATGAAGTACTTCCAGTCGCTCGATAATCCGAACAACAAGGCCTTCGTGCCCGCCTTCAAGAAGATGTGGGGCGAGAAGACCGTGATCGGCGACGTGACCCAGGCCGCCTATCTCGGCCCGTGGCTGTGGAAGCTGACCGCCGAGAAAGCCGGCAGCTTCGACATCGACAAGATCGCGGCGGCCTCGCCCGGCGTCGAGTTCAAGGGTGCGCCCGAAGGTTACGTCCGCATCCACGAGAACCATCATCTCTGGTCGAAGACCCGCGTCGGCCGCGCCAAGGCCGACGGCCAGTACGAGCTGATCTACGAGACCGCCGACCTGGTCGAGCCGGATCCGTTCCCGAAGGGTTACCAGTGAGGATGCGCGTCGCCTGACGCTCCTCCTTCCAGACCAAAGGCGTGGACCTCGCGTCCACGCCGCAGATCACCCGCGCCGCCATCCGTTTGCGGCGCGGGCCCAGCCTGACAACGGAGAACGGATCATGTTCGGTGACTATTCGATCGGCGATCTCGGCGCCATTCTCGCGATGCAGGGTTTCGCCGGCCTGATCCTCTTCTCGGTCTACGTGCTGATGGCGCTGGGACTCGCCATCATCTTCGGCCAGATGGGCGTCATCAACATGGCCCATGGCGAGTTCATGATCCTGGGCGCCTACGTCACCTGGATGACGTCGAACGCCTTCCAGCAATATCTGCCGTCGCTGTTCCCCGGCTATTTCTTTGTCGCGATGACGCTCGCGTTCATAGCGTCAGGTTCATTGGGCATGCTGGTCGAATGGGGGCTGATACGCCATCTCTACAAGCGCCCGCTCGATACGCTGCTCGCGACCTGGGGACTGAGCCTGATCCTGCAGCAGGCCTACCGCTCGGTGTTCGGTGCGCGCGAGGTCGGCGTCGAACTGCCGGACTGGATGATGGGTTCCTGGCAGGTGACCGACTCGATCCAGATTCCGATCAACGGCATGTTCGTGATGGCGCTCACCACCCTGATCACCGTCGTGGTTTCCTATGTGCTGTTCTGGTCGGGCTGGGGCAAGCAGGTGCGCGCCGTGGTGCAGAACCGCGTGATGGCCGGCGCCGTCGGCATCAACACCGAGCGGGTCGACCGCTACACCTTTGGCCTCGGCTGCGGCATCGCCGGGATCGCGGGCTCGGCGTTCACCATGATCGGTTCGACCGGACCGACCGCCGGCCAGCTCTACATCGTCGACACCTTCCTGGTGGTCGTGTTCGGCGGCGCCGCCTCTCTCTTCGGCACCATCGCTTCCGCCTTCTCGATCTCGCAGACCCAGTCGACGCTGGAGTTCTTCATGTCGGGTTCGATGGCCAAGGTCATCACGCTGCTCACCATCGTCGCGATCCTGATGATGCGACCGCAGGGACTCTTCGCGCTCAAGGTTCGCAAATAAGAACAAGAAAGCACGGTCACGGTCATGATCATCAACTCGCGCTTTTTCAACCGCTCCGAACTGATCGGCTTCGTCTCGCTGGCGCTTCTGCTCGTCATCATCCTGCCGCTGACGCTGGACGTGTTCCGCCTCAACCTGGTCGCCAAATACCTGACTTACGCCTTTGTCGCGATCGGGCTCGTGATGTGCTGGGGCTATGGCGGCATCCTGAGCCTGGGGCAGGGCGTGTTCTTCGGCCTCGGCGGCTACTGCATGGCGATGTATCTGAAGCTCGAGGCTTCAAGCGTCGAGAACACCAAGATCCAGTCGACGCCGGGCATCCCGGATTTCATGGACTGGAACCAGATCACGCAGATACCGCTGTTCTGGAAACCCTTTCACAGCTTTCCGCTCACGCTGCTCGCCATCATCCTGGTGCCCGGCGTCTTCTCCTTCATCATCGGCGCCGCGATGTTCAAGCGGCGCGTCGGCGGCGTCTATTTCGCGATCATCACGCAGGCGATAGCGGCCATCCTCACCATCCTGATCGTCGGCCAGCAGGGCTATACCGGCGGCATCAACGGCATCACCGACCTGCGAACGCTGCACGGCTGGGACATCCGCACCGACCACGCCAAGTTCATTCTCTACTTTGTCGAAGTCGTCCTGCTGTTCGGCTGCATCGTCATCGCGCAGTTCATCCGCCTGACCAAGCTCGGCCGCATCCTGGTCGGCGATGCGCGAACAGGAGGACCGCGTCCGCTTCTCCGGCTACAGCGTCGCCAATTTCAAGATCTTCGCGTTCTGCGCGGCGGCAATCTTCGCCGCGATCGGCGGCGCCCTGTTCACGCTCGAAGTCGGCTTCATGTCGCCGTCCTTTGTCGGCATCGTGCCCTCGATCGAAATGGTGATCTACACCGCGGTCGGCGGCCGCATGTCGATCTTCGGCGCGGTCTACGGCACGCTGCTCGTCAACTTCGCCAAGACCAGCCTTTCGGAATCCTTCCCGCAGCTCTGGCTGTTCGGTCTCGGCGCGCTGTTCATCGCGGTTGTGCTTGCCTTCCCGAACGGACTCTCCGGAATCTGGGCCGACCATGTGCAGCCGCATATCGATCGTCTGCTGGCATTGCGCAAGTCCGGCTGGAGCAACGGCTCGGTCGCCGACGGCGCGCCGGCGGAGTGAGGAGGACATCATGCTCATCGGTCATCTCGGTGCCGATGCCACGACTAGCGAATGAGGAGATGGATTGTGCTCATCGGTCACCAACCCAAGGAGTTTCTTCTCGCCGTCTCCGGCCTCACCGTCTCCTTCGACGGCTTCAAGGCGGTCAACGATCTCTCCCTCTATGTCGAGGAAAACGAGATCCGCGTCATCATCGGCCCGAACGGCGCCGGCAAGACCACGGTGCTCGACCTGATCTGCGGCAAGACGAAAGCCACTTCCGGCTCGATCCAGTTTCGCGGGCAGGAGCTCACGAAAATGAAGGAGAACGAGATCGTGCAGGCGGGCGTGGGACGCAAGTTCCAGACGCCGTCGGTGTTCGAGGACCTCACGGTGCTCGAGAATCTCGAGATTTCCTTCCCGCGCGGCCGCAGCGTGTTCGGTTCGCTCACCTTCCAGCGCGACGACGCCGTGAGGAAGCGCATCGAGGAGATTGCGGAGATCATCTTCCTGAAGGACCGCCTCAACACTTTTGCGGCGCTGTTGAGCCACGGCCAGAAGCAGTGGCTCGAGATCGGCATGCTGCTGATCCAGGATCCGGACCTGTTGATGCTCGACGAGCCGGTCGCCGGCATGAGCGTCTCCGAGCGCGCCAAGACCGCCGAATTGCTCAACCGCATCATCAAGGACCGCTCGGTGCTGGTGATCGAGCACGACATGAAATTCGTCGAGGACATCGCCCACAAGGTCACGGTGCTGCACCAGGGCCAGATCCTGTCGGAAGGCACGATGGAAAAGGTCAAGAACGACCCCAAGGTCGTTGAAGTCTATCTGGGCCACTAACCCATGATCCCGGAAAGTGGAGTCCGGTTTCCGGACAAGATCATGGGTCAGGAATAAGGAGACGCATCGATGCTGGCGATCCAGGACCTTCACGTCGCCTACGGCCAGAGCGAGGTGCTGCACGGCCTCAACGTCTCGGTCGCGCCCAACGAGATCGTCGCGATCATGGGCCGCAACGGCATGGGCAAGACCACGCTGATGAAGTCGCTGATGGGCATCCTGCCGGCCAAGAGCGGCTCGGTCTCCATGGACGGCGCCGAGCTTGGCACGCTCAAGAGCTATGAGCGCGTCGCCAAGGGGCTCGCCTACGTGCCGCAGGGCCGCATGATCTTCTCGACCATGACGGTGAAGGAGAACATCGAGACCGGTCTCGTCGTTTCCGGCGGCTCCGAAGTCCCGGGCGACATCTATGAACTGTTTCCGGTGCTGCTGGAGATGAAAGGCCGCCGCGGCGGCAACCTGTCCGGCGGGCAACAACAACAACTGGCGATCGCGCGCGCGCTCGCGACCAAGCCGAAGGTGCTTTTGCTGGATGAGCCGACCGAAGGCATCCAGCCCTCCATCATCAAGGACATGGCGCGCACGTTGAAGCGCATCCGCGACGAGCGGGGGCTTTCGATCGTCGTCTCCGAGCAGGTGCTGAGCTTCGCGCTCGACATCGCCGACCGCGTGCTTGTCATCGAGAATGGCGAGATCGTCCGAGACGATCCGCGCGATGCCGTCGATGCCGCGCAGATCTCGAAATATCTGTCCGTCTAATCGTTCACTTTGTAACCAGGGGAGCTATCGATGCAAGAGACACTGCTCAAGGTCGATGCCATGAAATCGGAGTACAAATCGATGCCAGAGACATTGATCAAGGTCGATCTTAGCAAGTCGGCTTATGAGAACGACATGATTCACAACCGCTGGCATCCGGATGTGCCGATCGTGGCGTGGGTCAAGCCGGGCGACGATTTCATCATCGAGACCGTCGACTGGACCGGCGGCTTCATCAAGAACAACGATTCCGCCGATGACGTGCGCGACATCGACCTGTCGATCGTGCACTTCCTGTCCGGGCCGATCGGGGTGAAGGGCGCCGAGCCCGGCGATCTCCTGGTGGTCGACCTGCTCGACGTCGGTCCGCTGAAGGAGAGCCTCTGGGGCTTCAACGGCTTCTTCTCCAAGCAGAACGGCGGCGGCTTCCTCACCGATCACTTCCCGCTGGCGCAGAAGTCGATCTGGGACATCAAGGGCCTCTATACGTCCTCGCGCCACGTCCCCGGCGTCAGCTTTGCGGGGTTGATCCATCCCGGCCTGATCGGCTGCCTGCCCGATCCGAAGATGCTCGCGTCCTGGAATGCGCGCGAGGCCGCGCTGATCGCCACCAACCCGACCCGCGTGCCGGGCCTCGCCAATCCGCCGTTTGCCCCGACGACCCATGCGGGGCAGGCGAAGGGCGACGTCAAGGCCAAGATCGCCGCCGAGGGCGCGCGCACGGTGCCGCCGCGCGAGCATGGCGGCAATTGCGACATCAAGGATCTGTCGCGCGGCTCGAAGATCTACTTCCCGGTCTATGTGCCGGGCGGCGGGCTCTCGATGGGCGACCTGCATTTCAGCCAGGGCGACGGCGAGATCACCTTCTGCGGCGCCATCGAAATGGCGGGCTGGCTGCATCTCAAGGTCGACGTCATCAAGGACGGCGTCGCGAAATACGGCATCAAGAATCCCGTGTTCAAGCCGTCGCCGATCACGCCGAACTACAAGGATTATCTGATCTTCGAGGGCATCTCGGTCGACGAGGCCGGCAAGCAGCATTACCTCGATGTTCACATCGCCTATCGCATGGCCTGCCTCAACGCGATCGAATATCTGAAGAAGTTCGGCTATTCCGGTGCGCAGGCCTATTCGATCCTCGGCACCGCGCCGTGCCAGGGCCATATCTCCGGCGTGGTCGACGTGCCCAACGCCTGCGCCACGCTGTGGCTGCCGACGGAAATCTTCGACTTCGACGTCATGCCGTCCTCGGCAGGACCGATCAAGCACATCAAGGGCGACATCCAGATGCCGATCTCGCTCGACAAATGAGCATGATCCGGAAAAAGCCTGCCCCGCACTTGATGCGGGGTGGGCACCGGTTTTTGGCGAAGATCATGCTCCACAAATAGCGAATCCCTGCGCGACGGGATGCGGGACGGTTGAGTTCTTGCCGCCCCGCATCCATCGCCGCGGATTGTCTCACAAATTTATTTGCACAGGAAAGCAAGATGCCGGTCTACGAATATCTCTGTGACGCATGCGGCCCGTTCACCGATATGCGGCCGATGTCGGAATGCGACGATCCGCAAGGCTGCCCGGGCTGCGAGGCCTCCTCGCCGCGTGTCATCCTGACCGCGCCGAACTTCCTCTGCATGCCCTCGGACAGGAGGAAGGCGATCGCAATCAACGAGCGCAGCTCGCATGCGCCGAAGACGCTCGACCAGTACAAGGCCTCGCATGGGGCGGGCTGCGGTTGCTGTTCGGGCGAGAGCAAGAAGCCGGCGCGGCTGATGACCAAAACAAAAAGCGGCGCCAAGGGCTTTCCGACCGCGCGCCCCTGGATGATCAGCCACTGATCCGGCGGCGCATGATGGCTAAGCCGTCTTTAGCGCCTGCGCGACGGTGCGGCTGTTCGCGGCCACGCTCTGATGGCCGGCCTCGCGCGCCGGCGCATCCCTGGCGAGCGGCACCGTGAGCCGGCAGATCAACCCTTCGCTTCGCCAGTCGAATTCGGCCTTGCCGCCGAGCTGACTCTCGATGCTCGCGATCACGCTGCGCGTGCCGAAGCCGCGCGAGATCGGCTGTTCGACCGGCGGGCCGCCATGTTCCTCCCAGACGAGCTGCAGCGCGTCTGGGCGCGCTTCCCATCTGATATTGAGGCGGCCCGACAGGGCTGACAGTGCGCCATATTTCGCGGAGTTGGTGACAAGCTCATGCAGCGCGAGCGCCAGCGTCTGCGCGGTCGCCGGCTGAAGCCGCAGCTCCGCGCCGTGAAACGCGATCTGCTCGCCGGTCGAATAGGGCGCGATTTCCTCTTCAATCAGCCGCCCGACCTCCGCGCCCTCCCAGTTCGACAGCGAAAGGATGGTATGCACGCGGGCGAGCGCGCTGATCCGGCCCTCGACCGCCTGCACATAATCCTTGACCTCATTGGCGCGCGTCAGGCGCACGATGGATTGCGCCAGCGCCAGCGCATTCTTGGCGCGGTGGTCGACCTCGCGCGCGAGCAGGTTCTGGCGCTCTTCCGCACGCTTGCGCTCGGTGATGTCGATCGTGACGCCCGAAAGCCGCACCACGCGGCCGCCCTTGTCGACGGTGGCAGCCGCCGTGCCGACGCACCAGCGCACCTCGCCATCGGGGCGGCGGATGCGAAATTCCGTCTCATAGGCGCGCGCGCCCGTTTCGAAATGCGCGACCACCTTGCGCCAGCTGTCGGCATCGTCGGGATGCAGCATCGCCTGCACGTTGTCCGACGTCACCTCGAAACTGTGCGGATCGACACCGAAGATCCGGTATTGTCCGGCGTCCCACATCCAGTCGCCGTTGATCCAGTCCCAATCCCATGAACCCATCTTACCGGCGGCGATCGCCATGCTCCGGCGCCGCTCGCTCTCGACGAGCTGGGCCGTGGACATTTCCAGCTCCGCCGTGCGCGCGCGGACGCGGTCCTCGAGCTCGGTGTTGAGGCGTTCGAGCTGACGGGTCTTGCGATAGAGCTCCGCGAACACCTTGATCTTGGCGCGCAGCACTTCCGGCACCACCGGCACCGGAACGTAATCGACCGCTCCCATCTCGTAGCCGCGCAGCCGGTCGATATCGCTGACCTGGATCGCCGAGATGAAGATCATCGCCGTCTTCTGGAAGCGCGGATGCTCGCGAATCATGGCGGCGAGCTCGAAGCCGTCGAGCTCCGGCATGCAGACGTCGACCAGGATGATCGCAACCTCGTTCTTGAGCAGGTATTCGAGCGCCTCGCGCCCGGAGGTGGCGACGGCAAGGTTCTCGCCGAGCTCCTTCAAGATGACCTCGTAGGCGAGCAGCTTGGCCGGCTGATCGTCCACCAGGAGGATGTTTACCTTCTCATGCTCCATCATCGGGTCTCGGGCATCAGCGATGCAGCCACATGCGAATGGCGAGCAGCAATTGTTCGGTGTTGACGGGCTTGGCGAGATAGTCGGAGGCGCCGGCCTCCAGGCATTTCTCGCGGTCGCCCTTCATCGCCTTTGCCGTCAGCGCAATGATCGGCAGCCGGCCGAACGACGGATTCTGGCGTATGACGCCGATAGTCTGGTAGCCGTCCATTTGCGGCATCATGATATCCATCAACACAATGGCGATCGACGGGTTGGATTCCACCAGCGCCACGGCTTCGCTGCCGGTGGTCGCGGTCAGAACCTTCATGCCGCGCCGCTCCAGCACGCTGGAGAGCGCGAAGATGTTGCGGGCGTCGTCGTCCACCAGCAATGCGGTCTTGCCAACCAGGTCCTCATCGGAGCTGTTGAGCTTCTCCAGCATACGCTGCTTCTCGATCGGCAATTCCGTGATGACACGGTGCAGAAACAATGACGTTTCGTCCAGCAATCTTTCCGGCGATTCCACGCCTTTCACCACGATGCTGCGCGCCATGGTGTGGAGTTCCGCATCTTCTTTCGCGGAAAGCTCACGGCCGGTGAACACCACGACGGGAACTCTCGAGAGTTCCTCGTCATTGCGGATCTGTTCCAGCACCTCGAAACCGCTCATGTCGGGCAGGCGCAAATCCAGCACCACGCAATCGCAGGGATTTTGGCGAAGTTCCGTCAGCGCGCCGGCACCGGTGTCGGCAGCGACGATCTCGATATCGTCGTGATGCAGGAGCTCGCGGATCGAGAGTTGTTCGGCCGCATTGTCCTCGACGATCAACAGCCGCTTGCGCCGCGGCTTGGCATATTCCTTGATCTGCGTGAGCGCGGCGCTGACGCCCTCGGTCGTGGTCGGCTTGTTGACAAAGGAGAACGCGCCGCGCGCGAGCGCATGCTGGCGGTCTTCGTCCAGGGTGATGATCTGCACCGGGATATGCCGCGTCAGCGGGTTGTGCTTGAGCTGGCTCAGCACCGTCCAGCCCAGCATGTCCGGCAGGAACACATCGAGCGAAACCGCCGCCGGCTGATACTGCTTGGCGAGATCGAGCGCCTCGGCGCCGCGGGCGGCGACCAGCACCTTGAATCCCTTGTCGCGCGCGAGATCGATCAGCACCCGCGCATAATGCGGGTCGTCCTCGACGATCAGGAGGATCGTGTCGCCCGGCTCCAGGTTGAGCCGGTCATCGGGCAATTGCTCGACGACGCGCGGTTCCTGCGCCGCGGTCTGCAACGCAGGTGACGGCGTATATTGCGGCGTGCTGCTGGCGCGCGGCGCGATCGTCGGCCCGGAATATTTCAGCGGCAGATAGAGCGTGAAGGTCGAGCCCCTGCCCGGCGCGCTCTTCAGATGGATTTCGCCGCCGAGCAGGCTCGCAAGCTCCCGGCTGATGGCCAGCCCAAGGCCGGTGCCGCCGTATTTGCGGCTGGTACCGGCATCAGCCTGCTGGAACGCCTCGAAGATCAGCTTCTGCTTTTCCAGGGGGATGCCGATGCCGGTATCGGACACTTCGAACGCGATCACGGCCGGCGCGGTTTTCAGCACCGGGTGATCGGCGCTCCAGCCCCCGACGGCCGCCGAGACGTTGAGGCGCACGCCGCCTTCGGCGGTGAACTTGAAGGCGTTGGAGAGCAGATTCTTGAGCACCTGCTGCAGCCGCTTGGAATCGGTGACGATGCTGCGCCCGAGAGCCGGATCGACATCGATGTTGAACGTAAGCTGCCGGTTGTCCGCCTCGTGCCGGAACGGACGGCCGACGGTCTCGAGCAGGTTGGCGGTGAGGATTTCCTCGGCGTCGACCGTGACGGTTCCGGACTCGATCTTGGAAAGGTCGAGGATGTCGCTGATGAGGTTCAACAGATCGGTGCCCGCGCCGTGGATGGTGCGCGCGAACTCGACCTGCTTGGCGGTGAGGTTGCCGTCCGGGTTTTCCGTGAGCTGCTGGCCGAGGATCAGGATCGAGTTCAGCGGCGTACGCAGCTCGTGGCTCATATTGGCGAGGAATTCGGACTTGTATTTCGAGGTCAGCGCGAGCTCGGTGGCCTTTTCCTCGAGCGCGCGCCGCGCCTGCTCGATCTCCTGGTTCTTGGCCTCGACTTCGACGTTGCGCTCGGCGAGCTGCTGGGCCTTCTGCTCGAGCTGATCGTTGGTCTGCTGCAATTCGCGCTGCTGCGTCTGCAACTCGCCGGCGAGCTGCTGCGATTGCTTCAGAAGACCCTCGGTCTGCATCGTGGCCTCGATCGAGTTCAGCACGATGCCGATGGAGTCGGTGAGCTGCTCCAGGAATCCCATCTGCGAGGTCGTGAACGAGCTGAGCGAAGCCAGCTCGATGACCGCCTTGACCTGATTCTCGAACAGGACCGGCAGCACGACGAGGTTGCGCGGCACGACGCGCATCAGCGCCGAGCTGACCGGGACGGCGTCGGCCGGAATGTCCGATACCAGCCGCTGGCGCTTGTCCATTGCGCACTGTCCGACCAGCCCCTCGCCGAGTTGCAGGGTCTGCTGGTGCGGGAAATTGCCGTCACTGGCGTAGGCCGCGAGCAAATGCAGCCGCGGGCTGTCCTCGCTCTCGACCTGGTAGATCACGCCCTTTTGGGCGTTCACCAGCGGCGACAATTCGGTCAGCAAGAGCCGGCCCACGGTGCCGAGGTCGCGCTGGCCCTGCAGCATGTTGGTGAAGCGGGCGAGGTTGGTCTTCAGCCAGTCCTGCTCGGTGTTCACATCCGTCGTGAGACGGAGGTTGGTGATCATCGTGTTGATGTTGTCCTTGAGCTCGGCGACTTCGCCGCGCGCATCGACCTGGATCGATCGGGTGAGGTCGCCCTTGGTCACGGCGGTGGCGACTTCCGCGATCGCGCGCACCTGCGAGGTCAGGTTCGCGGCGAGCAGGTTGACGTTGCCGGTGAGGTCCTTCCAGGTGCCGGCGGCGCCGGGCACGTTGGCCTGGCCGCCGAGCCGGCCTTCCACGCCGACCTCGCGCGCCACGCTCGTCACCTGATCGGCGAAGATCGCGAGCGTCTCGGTCATGTTGTTGATGGTGTCGGCAAGGGCCGCCACTTCGCCCTTCGACTTCACTGTGAGGTTCTGTTTCAGGTCGCCGTTGGCGACGGCGGTCACGACCTTGACGATGCCGCGCACCTGCTCGGTCAGGTTCGCCGCCATGAAGTTCACGGTGTCGGTCAGGTCCTTCCAGGTGCCCGCGACGCCGGGCACCTGCGCCTGGCCGCCGAGCTTGCCTTCGGTGCCGACTTCGCGCGCCACACGCGTCACCTCGCCGGCAAAGGCGTTGAGCTGGTCCACCATGGTGTTGATGGTGTTCTTCAGCTCGAGGATTTCGCCTTTCACATCGACCGTGATCTTGCGCGACAGGTCGCCGCGCGCCACGGCGGTGGTGACTTCGGCGATGTTGCGGACCTGTGTGGTCAGGTTCGCCGCCAAGAGGTTGACGTTGTCGGTGAGGTCCTTCCAGGTGCCGCCGACGCCGGGCACGACGGCCTGGCCGCCCAGCCGCCCCTCGGTGCCGACCTCGCGCGCGACGCGCGTCACTTCGGCCGCGAACGAGCGCAGCTGCTCGACCATGGTGTTCAAGGTGTCCTTGAGCAGCAGGATCTCGCCGCGCACGTCCACGGTAATCTTTTTCGACAGGTCGCCGCCGGCAATCGCGGTCGCGACCTCGGCGATGTTGCGGACCTGTGCCGTCAGGTTCGACGCCATGAAGTTGACGTTGTCGGTGAGGTCCTTCCAGGTGCCGGCGACTTCCGGAACTTCGGCTTGTCCCCCGAGCTTGCCCTCGGTGCCGACCTCGCGCGCCACGCGCGTCACCTCGGAAGCAAACGCATTGAGCTGGTCCACCATGGTATTGATGGTGTTCTTCAGCTCCAGGATTTCGCCCTTCACGTCCACCGTGATCTTGCGGGAGAGGTCGCCGCGCGCCACGGCGGTGGTGACTTCGGCGATGTTTCGGACCTGGCCGGTGAGATTGCCGGCCATCGAGTTGACGTTGTCGGTCAAGTCCTTCCAGGTGCCGGCGACGCCGGGCACGTTGGCCTGGCCGCCGAGCCGCCCTTCGGTGCCGACCTCGCGCGCGACGCGAGTCACCTCACCGGCGAACCGGTTGAGCTGGTCCACCATGGTATTCAGCGTTTCCTTCAATTGAAGGATCTCGCCGCGGACGTCGACGGTGATCTTGCGCGAGAGATCGCCTCCGGCGATGGCAGTTGCGACTTCGGCGATGTTGCGGACCTGGGCTGTCAAATTGCCGGCCATCGAGTTGACGGAGTCGGTCAGGTCTTTCCATGTGCCCGCGACGCCGGTCACCTGAGCCTGGCCGCCGAGCTTGCCGTCGGTGCCGACTTCGCGCGCGACGCGCGTCACTTCGCCGGCGAAGGCATTGAGCTGGTCGACCATCGTGTTCAGCGTTTCCTTCAGTTGAAGGATTTCGCCCGACACGTTCACGGTGATCTTCTTGGACAGGTCGCCTTTCGCCACGGCGGTCGCGACTTCGGCGATGTTGCGGACCTGGCCGGTCAGGTTCGACGCCATCGAGTTGACGCTGTCGGTCAAATCCTTCCAGGTGCCGGCGACGCCGCGCACCAGCGCCTGTCCGCCGAGCTTGCCTTCGGTACCGACCTCGCGCGCCACGCGCGTGACCTCGCCGGCAAACGCATTGAGCTGGTCCACCATGGTGTTGATGGTGTCCTTCAGCTCCAGGATTTCGCCGCGCACGTCCACGGTGATCTTCTTGGACAGGTCGCCGTTGGCGACCGCCGTCGTCACTTCGGCGATGTTGCGGACCTGCGCGGTCAGGTTCGACGCCATCGAGTTGACGCTTTCGGTCAGGTCCTTCCAGGTGCCGGCGACGCCGAGCACGTTGGCCTGTCCGCCGAGCCTTCCTTCGGTGCCGACCTCGCGCGCGACGCGCGTCACTTCGCCGGCGAAGGCATTGAGCTGGTCGACCATCGTGTTCAGCGTTTCCTTCAGTTGAAGGATTTCGCCCGACACGTTCACCGTGATCTTCTTGGAGAGGTCGCCGCCCGCGATCGCGGTCGCAACGTCGGCGATGTTGCGGACCTGCGCCGTCAGGTTCGACGCCATGAAGTTGACGTTGTCGGTCAGGTCCTTCCACGTGCCCGCGACGCCCGGCACTTGCGCCTGTCCGCCAAGCTTGCCCTCGGTGCCGACCTCGCGCGCCACGCGCGTCACTTCGGAAGCGAACGAGTTGAGCTGATCCACCATGGTGTTGATGGTGTCCTTCAGCTCCAGGATTTCGCCGCGCACGTCCACGGTGATCTTGCGCGAAAGGTCGCCGCGCGCGACCGCGGTGGTGACGTTGGCGATATTGCGCACCTGGGCGGTGAGGTTGCCGCACATCGCGTTCACGGAATCGGTCAAATCCTTCCAGGTGCCGGCGACGCCGGGCACGATCGCTTGTCCCCCGAGCTTGCCGTCGGTGCCGACCTCGCGCGCCACGCGCGTCACTTCGGACGCGAACGAGCGAAGCTGGTCCACCATCGTGTTGATGGCTTCCTTGAGCTGCAGAATCTCGCCGCGCACGTCGACCGTGATCTTCTTGGACAAGTCGCCGTTCGCGACCGCGATCGTCACCTCGGCGATATTGCGGACCTGGCCGGTCAGGTTGTTGGCCATCGAGTTGACGCTCTCGGTCAGGTCCTTCCAGACGCCGGTCACCTCCGGCACCTGGGCCTGGCCGCCGAGCTTGCCCTCGGTGCCGACCTCGCGCGCCACGCGCGTCACCTCGGAGGTGAACACGGAAAGCTGCTTGATCATGGTGTTGACGATGTTCGCCGACTGCAAGAATTCGCCACCCAGCGGGCGGCCGTCGACGTCGAGCTTCACGGTCTGCAGCAGGTCGCCCTGCGCCACGGCGGCAACCGCGCGCGTCACCTCGCGCGTCGGCCACAGCAAGTCGTCGATCAGGGTGTTGACCGAGCCCTCCATGTCGGCCCAGGAGCCGGAGGCGAGGCCGAACTTGACGCGCTGGCGCGTCTTGCCTTCGCGGCCGACCACCTGCCCGACGCGCTCGAGCTGCTGCGCCATGCGCTGGTTGGCGGCCACGATCTCGTTGAAGGTGTCGGCGATCTTGCCCTCGATCCCGAGATGGTCGCCGGTCATCCGCACCGAGAAATCGCCGGCGCGCATGGCCTGCAGCGCGTGCAGCAATTCCTGCGACGCGTCGCTCTTTCCGTTCTCGAAGGGCTTGAGCTTGTTGCGCCGGCGCGTCGATGACGAGCCGGGATCGAGGTCACTCATGGCGTTCCCCCCAGCGGGTAGCCGCCGAATCCAATCGGCGAAGGCAATCAGAGCGTCAGCAGAGCCGAGGATCAAGCGAGAAGCAAATCGGTGACGCAGGCTTGGAACCCGCTTGATTCGACCTAGTCAAAACAACCGCTTGGTGGCGAAGCGGTTCCAGGCAGAGGACAATAATCTTGGGCGCGTCGGGAAAACGGACGAACACGGTTAACGCAGAAGAAGCATCTTGGTTCCCTGGCGGAACCAGCTGGCCTATTGCCGCTTCTGCGCCGGCGGCCGCCGCGGCGGGGCGACGGACCGGGGATCGATCTTGCGGCTGAAATTGTTGGCGCCCTCGCTGACATCGGACAGCATGCGCCTTCCCTCTTCCAGGAAGGTCGTCGACTTCTGCTTGTAGGTGTCGGCGAGCTCTCGCAGCGACTTCAGCTTCTCGAACAGCTCCTCGGTCTTGCCGTCGGCAAAGCCCGGGACGGCGTTGCTGATCCTGGAAATGGTGCCGTCGAAGCCGGCAAAGGCGTCGTCGGCCTTGTCCAGGATGCCGTCGATTGCATCGCTCTTGCTCTTCAACGAAGCCGTGTAGGTCTCGAAGGAAAGCAGCGAATCCCTGATCGCCTGGCGGTTGTCGATCAGGAAGCTATCGACGTTATGCAGGGTGTCGGTGATCGACTGCTGCTCGCTCCAGTCGGCGGTGAGGATGGGGATGCCGTCCTGATCGAACGGCACCGGCGGGGCGGTCGGCGCGCCGCCGACCAGCGCGATGTCGGCGACACCGGTCAGGCCCTGGAATTCGATGCCGACGGCGGTGTCCTTGCGGAGCGGCGCGCTGTTGTCGAGCCTGACGAGCGCGACGATCTTGCGTGGGTTTTCCAGCTTGATCGACAGGATCTGTCCGGCCGGCACGCCGTCAAAGGTCACAGTGCCGCCCTTGCGCAGGCCGCTGGCGGAGCCGTTGAAGACGATGCGAAGCTGGCCCTGGTTGCGGGCGCCCTTGATCTTCTGGAAAACGATCAGGCCGGTGAGCGCGGCGGCGATCACCGCAAGCGTCGTGGTCCCGATGACGAGGTTGGTTGCCCGCATTTCCCGATTTTAGGACCAAAGCCCGCCGAACAAAAGGCAAATGGCGGCCGGCTGCAGGCCGATTTGCCGTTGCTTGACAGGGCTTTGGACCAGCGCTGCCCCGGAATGACGGCGTTGATTTGCTAGAGGAAGCTCGCGCCTATGTCAGTTAGTTGCCCAACCCGAGGCGTCGCATGAGCGACTGGGCATTTTGCGGCGATGGATCGTGCGCCCGAGCCGTTTGCTCGAACTGGATCGGCCGACGCTTTGGCAACGGCGGATTATGCACAATCGGTGATCGAACATCTTCAACCTGTGTTCGGATATCCTGAACCGGCTGGGGCGGCCGGGCTGGTGCTTGCGCCTCTTCCTCAGCCGCCCAGGCCTGGAATTGATTGAACAAGGCTTCGGCTCTCGGCGGGACGACGGCTCTTGGCTGATCGACTTCAGCCCTATTCTGGGCAGCCTTATTCTCAAGGGCAGCCTTATTCTCAAGGCCAGCTTTGAAGGCGGCAAGCAGTTCGCCGGCCGGTGGGGTCCCCGGCACGGTCTCAGCCCTAGCGGTTGATTGAATTGCGGGCGTCGAAGGGCCCCTGTCGTCCCGAGGCGCCGGCGTGCTGACCTCGGAAGCCGTGACGCTCGCAAAAAGGATTACAGTTCCAACCGATACGACCGCGAACACGACCGCTACAGCTGCGAAAACAAAAACAGCTTTCCTAAAAACTCCCGACGACACAACTTTCCTGACTCTCGATTGCTCGGCCTCTTCGATGGGACCGGAAAGAAAGAGGGGAATAGGATCGTTTGGAGGGAAACGATCGTTCACCATCGGTTGATGCCTCAAGCTAGGGCAGAAAGCCTAGTCCGCGCTGGGGACCTATTCAAGCTCGTGGTGCCACGCACTCCCTGTGGATAACGACATTGCTTTCGGACTGTGGCGGGCCGGACACGAAGTCCGCTTTCACTTCAGAACTGACCTGATTCCAATGCGCGCCCATGCTTGTCGGTTCTGTGACAGAGCCGAGGAGTATCGCCATGCAGGGTGAAGCCGCGCGCCGATGCTAGCAGCCCCGGCAAATCCCGCTAAACTTGCTAAGCTGTGGCGGGCTCCGGCGGCGGAACTGCGGCCGTCTCGAGTTAGCGTGGCTTGCGCTGGTGATGCGCTGTGACGCGCCCGCGTAGGGCGTTACCACGCGTGACGGTGATGAAACGGTTGGTGTGGAGGAGACGACCGGCGTCGAAGGGTTTCTACCAAGCGGCGGGACTCTCGACGCATTGCCGATGCCGCTGGGGTCGCTGAGCACGCTGGGATTGGCGGGACCGAACGGCACGCCGCTAATCGACGAATTGCCCGCGCCTGCCGATCCGGCTGGTGGCGTGAGCTGCGCGTATGCGCTCCCCGGCACAATCAAGCTGCCGAGCAGCAGGACGAGAACAAGCGCCGAATTGCGGAACATCGATCTCTCTGGAGCTGCAGGTCTGGCGATTATGTAGGGGCCCGCACGCGGGGATCAATACGCCGTCCGACGATGGGCTGGCGCGCGAGCCGAATTATCCATTAGAAGGCGAAGCTTGACCGCGCCGGCTGCCGCGGGATAACCCGCATGTCGCTGTTCTCTTGCGGGCTACGGCGGGACGCCTCACCCCAATGTCCATTCCTCGGCGCTGGCACCGGCGAGCGAACGGACGCGCGCGTCATCGGCGGCGAGCTCCCGCGCGGTGCCGGAATAGACCACGGCGCCGTCATCAAGCACATAGGCGTCGTCGGCGATCTCCAGGCTCATCCGCGCATTCTGCTCGACCAGCAGCACCGAAATGCCCTCGGCCTTCATCTGCTGCACGATGCGGAACACCTCGCGCACGATCAGCGGCGCCAGGCCCTGCGAGGGCTCGTCGAGGATCAGGAGCCGCGGATTGACCAGCAGCGCTCGGGCGATCGAGAGCATCTCCTGCTCGCCGCCGGAAAGCTGGCGGCCGCGGTTCTGCTTGCGCTCTGCGAGGCGCGGAAACAGCTCATAGATGCGCGCGATGGTCCAGGGGCCGCCGCGCTCCAGCGGCACCTTGAGATTTTCCTCGACACTGAGGTTGGCGAAGATGCGCCGCCCCTCCGGCACATAGCCGACGCCCTTGGAAACGATGCGGAAGGTCGGCCAGCGCGTGGTGTCCTCGCCAAAGATCGTGACCTTGCCTTCGCGCGCCGGCGTCAGCCCCATCAGGCTGCGGAGCGTAGTGGTCTTGCCGGCGCCATTGCGCCCGAGCAGCGCGGTGATGCGGCCCTCGGCGACCGAGAGGCTCACCCCGTGCAGGATGTGGCTCTTGCCGTAATAGGTGTGCAGGCCTTCGGCTGTGAGGGCGGCGGTCATGCGGCGTTGCCCAGATAGGCGGCCTGAACGGCCTCGTTGGCGGCGATCTCCCTTGGCGTGCCCTGCGCCAGCATGCGGCCCTGGTCGAGCACGCAGATACGGTCGGCGAGGTGAAACACCACGCGCATGTCGTGCTCGATCAGCACGATCGTATAATTGCTGTCGCGATGCAGCTTCCGGATCAACTGGGTGATCTGGTAGGTCTCCTGGTCGCCCATCCCGGCGGTCGGCTCGTCGAGCAGCAACAGATGCGGCTTCAGCGCCAGCGCCATGGCGATCTCCGCGGCGCGCTGGTCGCCATGGGAAAGCTCGCCGACCAGCCGGTCGCTCTTTGCTTCGAGCGCGACCAGCTTCAGCATCTCCTCCACATGCCGGTGAACCTTCTCCACCTCCGAGCGGTTGATCCACGGGCGCAGGCGGTATCCGCTCGACACTTCCGTCGCGATGCGGACATTCTCGAACACCGTCAGCTCCGGAAAGATCTCGGTGATCTGAAAGGTCCGCGCCATGCCGCGTACGACCCGCTCATGGGTTGCGAGTTTGGTGATGTCGTTGCCGTCGAAAACGATCGTGCCTGATGTCGGCGGAAAATATCCGCTGATCAGGTTGAAAAAGGTGGTCTTGCCGGCGCCGTTCGGCCCGATGATGGCGCAGAGCTCGCCCTTGCCGACGCTCAGGGAGACGTCGCGCACGGCGACGAGATTGCCGAAGCGCTTGGTGACGTTGTTGATCTCCAGTACGTTCATGCCTTGCTCCTCTGGAAGAAGCCAAGCAGGCCGCGCGGGAAGAACAACACCACCAGGACGAACAGCAGGCCGACGAACGACATCCAGTTCACGGTGACGCTGGAGAGATAATCCTGCAGCACCACGAACACGGTGGCACCGAGCAGCGGTCCCCAGAAGCTGCGCATGCCGCCCATCACCGCCATCATGACGAAGTCGCCGGACTGGCTGTAATGCAGGCCGCGCGGGTCGGCGAAATTGTTGACCAGTGCGTAGAGCGCGCCCGCAAAGCCCATGAAAAAGCAGGACAGCGAGAACGCGATCCAGATGTGGCGCTCGATGGGAATGCCGAGGAAGCGTGCGCGGCGCTCGTTCTCTCGGATCGCAATCATGGTGCGGCCAAAGGGCGAACGCAGGATGAAGCCCATCGCGCCGACCGCAAGCGCGAAGCAGAACAGCACGAAATAGTAGAAGGTGTTCGCGCTGGTCAGGATGTCGAGCTTGAAGAAGCCGAGGTCGATCGGCTGGCGCGAGAAGCCGCGCAGGCCGTCGTCGCCGCCGGTGAGCGAGCTCCACTGGAACGCGATATAGTAGAACACCTGGCCGAAGGCGATCGTCACCATGGCGAAATAGACGCCGCGCCGCCGCACGATCAGAAGGCCGAGGATCGCGCCGCAGATGCCGCCGAGCAGGATGCCGCAGAGCACCGCAAGCGGCGTGCTCAGCGCCAAATACTTCAGCGACAGCCCGGCGCCATAGGCGCCGAGCCCGAAATAGGCGGCGTGGCCGAAGGAGAGCACGCCGGTGAAGCCGAGCAGGAAATTCAGCGACATCGCGGCGAGCCCCAGCACCAGCACACGGGTGGCGAGTGCGGTATAGCCGCCGAGCGGCGCCATCCAGTAGGGCGCGGACAGCAACGCGGCCCAGATCGCCACGAGGACGATCAGCTTGCGGGATTGTTCGGCGCTCAACTCATCATTCCTTCTTCGCCGAACAGGCCGCGCGGACGGATGAGCAGGATCACCGCCATCATGACATAGATGACGGCCTCACTCGCCGCCGGGAGGAATACCGCGGTGACGCCGGAGGCGACGCCGATCAAGAGCCCGCCCGCCAGCGTGCCCGGCAGGCTGCCGATGCCGCCGACGATGATGGCGATGAAGCTCGGCATCAGAAGGCCGGTGCCCATGGTCGGCTCAAGGCCGAGCTGGCCCGCGGCCAGTACGCCGGAAAGGCCGGCGAGGAAAATCCCGACCGCGAAATTGAGCGATCGCAGCATGCCTATATTGATGCCGAGTGCCGCCACGGTCTCGAGGTCGAGCGTGCCGGCGCGGATGCGGATGCCGAGCCGCGTGTAGCGCAACAGCAGGAACAGAAGCGCGATCGCGATGAACACCATGGCGACCATGAACAGGCGATAGCCGGTGATGAAGAACAAATCGTTGGAGAGCGGCTGCGCCAGGAAAGGCGGGATCGCGACCGGCTTGCCTTGCGGGCCGAAGATGAAGCGGGTGCCGTCCTCGATCATGAACGCCAGACCGAAAGTGAGCAGCAGGCTGTAGAGCGGATCGCGGCCGTAGAGCGGGCGGATCAGCACGCGCTCGACGGCAAGGCCGATCACGGCGGTCAAGGGCGGCGCCAGCAACAGCGCGCCCCAGAAGCCGACATAGGGTGAGAGCGCGTAAGCAATGTAGCCGCCGATGACGAGGAAGCCGCCATGGGCGAAATTGATGACGTTACTCAGGTTCAGGATCAGCGACAGCCCGAGCGCCATCAGCACATAGAACGCACCGACGATGAGCCCGTTGGTGATGTTGAAGAGGAGAAGCAGCGTCATAATTCACCGGTCAGGGAACGTCATGGGCCTGGTCCGGGATGAGTGTCCCGGAGCAGAAAAACGGCGGATCATCCTAGGATGGCCATCGAACGGTGCAACCGGTTTCGCCCACCGCGGGCGCGGTCTTGTCGCCCGGGACGACTTCGTCGACGCGGAAGAAATCTTCCGGATCGTCCTTGCCCTTCGACTGCGCCTCGCCGACAAAGGCCGACGTCATCAATTGATGATCGCCCTTGCGGTAATAGACCTTGTTCGGCTGCAGCTTGACGTCGTCGGGCAGCTCGAAATTCTCGAGTGCGGTTGCGAGCTTGACGGCGTCGGTCGTCTTTTCCCGGTTGGCGATCAGCCCAAACGTCATCGCCGAGGTGTAGCCGAACCAGTGCCGCGCGGTCGGCACGTTGCCGTTGTTGACCTTCCTGATGTCGGCGACGAATTTTTCGACGCCGGGAACGCCCGGCTGCTTCCAGTACCATTCGAACATCCACACACCGATGCGCGCCTCCGGCGGCAGGGCCGCCAGCGATTCCAGCTCCTGCTGCGTGCCGGCGACGTGGATCTGCTTGTCGAGGCCGAACTGCACGACCTGCTTCAGGCAGTTGATCATGTCGGAGCCTTGCACCAGCAGGATCATCACGTCCGGATTGGCTGCGCGCGCCTTGATCAGATAGGCGGAGAAATCGGTGGTGCCGAGCGGGGTCAGCTCGTTGCCGGTGACGGTGCCGCCGAGCTTTTTCAGATCGTCTGTACAGGCGTCATAGAGCGTGTGGCCGAAGGCGTAGTCGGGGGTGATGAAGTGCCATTTCTTGCCGTATTTGGTGAACAGCACGTTCGACACCGAATTCGCTTCCATCCGCGTGGTGTTGCAGACGCGGAACACGTTCCACTTGCAATCCTTGCCGGTGATCGAATTGGTGTGGCCGCCGGACACGATGTGGAGAATTTTCTTTTCCGCGGTCACCTGGGCGATCGCGGCAGCGATGCCCGAGTTGACGTCGCCGATGATGAAGTTGACCTGGTCCCGCTCGATCAGCTTGCGCGCCTTTTGTACGCCGACGCCGACATCGTTGGCGGAATCTTCCACCAGCAATTCGGCCTGACGTCCCAAAATGCCGCCCCTGGCGTTGATCTGCTCGATCGCGAGCTTTGCGCCCATCACCTCGTTGCCGGCCGGCGCCGCATAGACGCCGGTGAGAGGATCGACCATGCCCATCCGGATCGGCGTCTCGCCGCGCGCGCCGATGATGAAGGGCGACGTCACCTGAAATGCGCCAAGCGCCGCCGCGCCCTTCAGAAGGGTGCGGCGATCGATTTTCGGACTGAAAATATGCGCCATCATGAGTTTTTTCGCCCTCGTTCGCTGCGTTTCTTCTTCAAAAGAGATTTCGCCCGGCGTGTTTCGCGCCAGGCGAAATCCCGGATCAGGCCGGCCACTGGATCTTGCAGCCGGTGGCCTCTACGGGTCCGGCGGCTTTCTCGCCGGGCACCGGGTTCTTCACGCTGAACATGTTGTCGGGATCGCCTTGCGGCGGATGCGCCTCTCCGACGAATACCGTGCTCATCAGCTCGTGATCGCCGGCGCGATATTCCGGCGCGCCCGGCTGCAGCGCGATCTCCGGCGGCAGCTTGAAGCCCGACAAGGCCTTGGCGAGCTTGGGCGCGTCGAGCGTCTTCTCCTGGTTGGCGATCACGGCGAGCGTCTGCACCGAGACATAGCCGAACCAGTTGCGCGCGGTCGCGGCGCCGCCGGTGATCTTCTTCATCGCGGCATTGAACTCGGCGACATGCGGCACGCCCGGCTGGTCCCACCACCATTCCATCGTCCACCAGCCGATGCGGGCGTTGTCGGGGACGGCACGCAGGCTCTCCAGTTCGAACAGGGCGCCGCCGACCGCCATCTGCTTGTCGAGGCCGAATTGCACGAACTGCTTCAGGCTCGCGACCTGGTCGCCGCCGCCCATCACATTGATCAGCACCTGCGGATTGGCGGCCTTGGCCTGGATCAGATAGGACGAGTAGTCCGGCGTGCCCAGCGGCACGAGCGAGCCCGAGGAGGTGCCGCCCGCGGCCTTGAGGATTTTCTCGAAGCCCGCCTGCACCGAATGGCCGTAGGCGTAGTCCGGCGTCAGGAAGTACCACTTCTTGCCGAACTTCTCCATCAGCGTGGTGGCGATCGCCGCCGAGTCCATTGTGGTGGAATTGCAGACGCGAAACACGTTCCACGAGCAGCTTGAGCCCGTGATCGGGTCGGTGTGGCCGCCGGAGACGACGTGCAGCACCTTCTTCTCGCTGGTGACCTGCGCCATCGCGATTGCGATGCCCGAATTGACGTCGCCGATGATGAAGCTGACCTGGTCGCGTTCGATCAGTTTCCGCGTCTTCTGCACGCCGGTGCCGACGTCGTTGGCGGAGTCCTCGACCAGCAGCTCGACTGGCCGGCCCAGAATGCCGCCCTTCTTGTTGATCTCCTCGACGGCATATTTCGCGCCGACCACCTCACCCTGCGCCAGTGCGGCATAGACGCCCGTCAAGGGATCGACCATGCCGATCCTGATAGGTGTTTCGCCTCTGGCCTTGATGATGAAGGGGGATGAAAATTGCGCCGCAGCAATCACAGCGCCGGATTTCAGAATAGTCCGCCGATCGACTGACCAACGCCGTTGCGAAATAGCCATACGGTCCTCCCGGAAGGTGATTATGTTTTATTGGACAGCATACTTCGATGCCTGGAGTGGCGAGGAGCCTAGCTTTCCGATTTGCTTTTGCCAATAGAAGGTGTTGCGACCTTCGACTTAGGCCGCGTCAAATGCCCGTCAACCGGCGACCGCTAATGGCCTGCGGCGCTTTTTTGGGCTGCCTCGTTGTTCAGGACGATCAGCGCATCGACGGCAACACCCGTCCTGGGGTTGATCAGGAACGGATTGACGTCGATCGAGGCGATGCGGTTGCCCGCATCCGCAATCAGGTTGGACAGGCCGACCAGCGCCCTCACGGCGGAAGCCTCGTGCAGCGCGGGCTTGCCGCGATAGCCCTTGATCTTGACCCCGGCCTTGGTGCGGGCGATCAGAGTCTTTGCCTCGTCGGCATCGAGCGGCGCGCCGGCAAGCGCTACGTCCTTCATCAGCTCGATGTCGACGCCGCCGGTGCCGAACAGCACCACCGGGCCCATCTCCGCATCGAGGGACGCGCCGACCACGAGCTCGAGGTCGGCCTTGACCTGCTGCGCAATCAGGATGCCGTCTAGTTTAGGTTTGTTCTTCAGCTTCCTCACCCGCGCGGTGATGTCATTGAAGGCCTTCTTCACCTCGGCGGCGCTGTTGAGATTGAGCACCACGCCGCCGATGTCGGACTTGTGCAGAATCTGCGCGCTCACGACCTTGGCGACGACGGGAAAACCGATCCTCTTGGCGATCCTCACGGCTTCGGCCGCAGTCTGCGCGATTGCCTCCTGCGAAACCGGAATGCCATAGGCTTTCAGCAGGGCTTTCGAGGCGACCTCGTCGAGTGCAGCGCCCGTGGCCTCCTTCAACGCCTTCTCCAGCAGCTTGCGGGCGGACGCCTTCGAGCTCGAGGCGATGTCGGGCACCTCCTTGCGCAGCTTGGCGTATTCGATCAGCGACTTGATCGCGGTGACCGCACGGTCCATGCCCTGCATGACCGTGATGTGGGGCAGCGATTTGCGCAGGTCCTTGGTGAACTCCGTGAAGCCGATCGACATCGCGCTGATATAGATCACGGGCTTGCCCCCTTCGCCCGCCATCTCGTTGACGATGCGCAGGTTGCGCTCGCGCAATTCGTGCGGCGCCTTCGGCAACTCGGCGTCGATGATGACGATGTCGGTGTCGGGATCGTCGATCATGATCTTGATCGACTGCATATAGACGGATGGATCGACCACGGCGGCGAATCCGGCATCGAGCGGATTGCCGACGATCGAGCCCGGTCCCAGCATTTTCGCGAGCTTGTCGGTGGCGTGCTTTTTCAGCGGCGCAAAATTCAGCCCGGCCGAATAGAAGGCATCGAGCAGAAGCCCGCGCTTGCCTCCCGACAGCGTCACCGCGGCGAGGCGATCGCCCTTGGGCACGGCAGCGTGGACGAAACACTCGGTGGTCTCGATCAACTCGTCGAGGCCGCGCACGCGGATCACGCCTTCGCGGGTGGAGATCGCATCGAACGTCTCGATCGAGCCGGCAAGCGCACCGGTATGCGCCATCGCCGCCGCGCGGCCGCCTTCGGAGGCGCCGAGTTTGAGCGCGATCACCGGCTTGCCGGCCGCGCGCGCAGCCTTGCAGGCGTCGCGGAACGCCTTGGTGTTTCGCACGCCTTCGAGATAGACCACGATGACGCGGATCGAGGGATCGGCGGCAAAATAGGCCATGAGATCGGGTGTCTCGAGGCCAGCTTCGTTGCCGGTCGTGACCATGTAGCCGACGCCGACGCCGCGATCCTCCAGCGCCTGGCGGATCGCCATCACGATGGCGCCGGACTGGCCGGCGATCGCAACCCGCCCCTGCTCCATGGTGACGATGCGGTCGTCGATATTGGTGAACAGGTTTTCGCCGGCGCTCAGGTTTCCGAGGCAGTTCGGGCCGGTGACCGCCATGCCGGTCTCGCGCACCGCCTGCTGCAATTCCACCGCCAGCCGCTGGCTGTCCTCATCCTGCAATTCGGAAAAGCCAGAGGTGACGATGGTCGCTGACCGCGCGCCGGCGGCCGCCGCATCGCGGATCACCTGCACCGCGAAACGCGCCGGCACCAGCACCAGCACATGGTCGGGCTTTTCGGGAAGGCTCGCGAAATCCTTGTAGCAGGGCACGCCCCAGATCGTTTCGCGCCTCGCGTTGATCGGGAACAGCCTGCCCTGGTACCTGTATTTGATCAGATTGTTCCAGATGCGCTCGGCATAATTGCCGGGCTTGTCGGTGGCGCCGACGAGGGCGATGTTGCGCGGATGCAGCATCGCATGGATGCTCTTGACGATCTGGCTCGCGCCGGGCGAAGGCGACCATTTGCGGGACGAAACAGACGCGGGGCTGACCTGGGCTTCCATCGGCTTACTTTCCTGACCCTTCGTGTTTTTTCCGTATGGCGGACGAGCTTCGTCACCGCTTTGCGTCTTTATTATTGGTCATTCGCGGAGGTGGCAACCGATGCCGCCGGATGGGCGGCATGTTTCGCTGGCGACGCCTACCAGACCGGGCGCGGGCGCGAGGGCGACGCGATGCCGGCCAGCAGCACGGCGAGGATGCCGGTCAGGAAGATGCCGTCGAACGTGCCGGCGCCGCCGATGGATGCTACGGGCGCGCCGAGCCCGCCGATCTTGTCGAGATTGAGCAGGTCGGCGCCGACAAGCGTTCCCATCGAGCCGCCGACATAGGCCAGCGGCGCCGCATATTCGCGCGACAGGATGAAGGCGAGGATCGCGGTGACCACGACGGGGGCGAACACCGGCACGGCAATGCCGACGCCGTGCACGGGTGTTGCCATCGAATGGATCACGACTGCGATCACGGCGACCGCGATCGTGGCTTTCAGCCAGAGCTGATAGCGCAGCACCAGATAGGTCGACATCAGGGTCGGGATCACGGCGCCGCCGACATTGACCGCCAGCACCGTTCCCGGCCATGACGTCACCAGCGGCACGACATAGCGCATGCCGTAGAAATCGACGATCTCGCCGCCTTGCACGGACTTTCCGGGCAGGATGGTGATGGGGATGTTGAAATAACTTCCGATCAGCGAGCCGAACAACAGGAGGAACGCCATGCCCGGGCCGAGGCCGAGCTTCATATAGGCGTAACGCAGGATGCGGAGCTGGATCAGGATGATCAGCGCAAGGAACAGCAGCGCCAGCAGGGAAAACAGTCCCGGCGTCAGCGGCAGGTAATGCATCTGGGAGTTCATCATCGGTGTTCTCGTGTCCCCGTATCGTCGTCATGTCCGGCCTTAGCGGTCTGCCTTGCGCAGACTGCGTAAACTTGTCTACGCGGCCGGGCATCCAGGTCTTGAGACTACAATAAAGACAAGACGTGGATGGCCGGGACCTCTTGTGCAAGACGCGCTTTGCGCTTTTGCCCGGCCACGACAGAGACAAAAAGAAATCGCCCCGAAATGGGGCGATTTCGCATCGTCGAACAGACGGTCGTGCCAGTCCGGCCCGATCGATTAGCCGCCGGTTTCGGCGCTGATGATGTCGCCGAACAGCTCCCATTTCTCGCCCTTGAACTGCATCATCTTGAGCTGCTCGATGGGCGCGAAGTCGGTCGCGCTGGTGCTGATCTTGATGCCGGGGATCAGCGTGTCCGCCGTGAAGTCCTTCAGCGAAGCCGCCTGCTTCATCACGTTCTCGCGCGTGAGGTTGTCGCCGCACTTCTTCAGGACCTCGACCATGGTCTGCGCCGCCGCGAAACCATAGACCAGGTTGGCGTCGGAGATGTTGGCGCCGGGCATGTACTTGTCGACGAAGGCCATGAACTTCTTCATGCCCTCGTCGTCCTTCCACTGCGGGTCGGAGGCGTCCTTCAGATAACCCGCCGACAGGATGCCCTGGGACGCCTCGAAGCCGGCCGGCTTCATCACCGCGCCGATCGAGATCGACACGTCGGTCATGACGTGCATCGGCTTCCATTCGAGCTCGGCCATCTTCTTGATGGCTTGGGCGGCAAATTTCGGCGTTGAGATGTTGACGAGCACGTCGGCGCCGGTGCCCTTCAGCTTGACGATGTGGCCGTCGATGGAGGGCTCGGTGGTTTCGTAGCTTTCCTCCGCCACGATCTGGCTTGCGGCCTTGGCACCGAAGATCTCCTTGATGCCGGCGACGTAATCCTTTCCGAAGTCGTCATTGGCGTAGAAGATCGCGACCTTGGCGTCCGGCTTCTCCTTCAGGATGTACTTCGCGAAGATACGCGCCTCGACGCGGTAGCTCGGCTGAAAGCCCATGGTCCAGGGGAAGTCCTTGGGGTCGTTCCACTTGCTGGCGCCGGTGGCGAGGAAGAGCTGCGGCACCTTCTTGGCGTTGTGATATTTCTGCACGGCGGTCTGGGTCGGCGTGCCCAGCGCGTTGAAGACCAGGAAAACCTCGTCGCTTTCGATCAGCTTGCGGATCTGCTCGACCGTCTTCGGCGGGCTGTAGCCGTCATCATACGAGATCCAGTTGATCTTGCGGCCGTTGATGCCGCCCTGGTCATTGATCATCTTGAAATAGGCTTCCTCGGTCTTGCCGATGATGCCGTAAGCGGAAGCAGGCCCGGAATAGGCCTCGACGTTGCCGATCTTGATTTCGGTGTCGGAGGCGCCGGTATCGTATTTCTTCTGGGCAAACGCGCCTTGGGTGGCCAGCAGCGAGAAAGCGGCTGCGGCGGCGAGGAGTTGCAGTTTCTTGTTATTCATCGAATGTATTCCTGTTTTTTTCTCATGGTTGGAGGTTGGACTTACGGCGCTTTGGCCGGGGCGAGGTCAGTCGCCGCGGGTACTGAAAAATTCTTGCGCAGGGTGGGCTTGTGGATCTTGCCGGTGGCGTTGCGCGGCAGCGCATCGACGAAGGCGATCAGGCGCGGACACTTGAACCGCGCGAGATTTCTGGCGCAATGCGTGTGGATTTCCGTCTCGGAGAGTGACTTGGCCCGGCTTGATGGCGACGATCGCCATGCCGACCTCGCCCCATTGCGCATCGGGGATGCCGATCACGGCGGCTTCGGCGATGGCCGCGATCTGATGCAGCACGTTCTCGACCTCGGCCGGATAGACGTTCTCGCCGCCGGAGATGTACATGTCCTTCCAGCGGTCGACGATGTAGTAGAAGCCCTCCTCGTCGATGCGCGTTGCATCGCCCGTGTGCAGCCAGCCGTCGGTGAAGGAGGATTTGTTGGCGTCCGGCCGGTTCCAGTAACCCGGCGTGATGTTCGGTCCCTTGACCCAGAGCTCGCCGAGTTCGCCGACATCGGCGTCCGTGCCGTCGGGCCGCACGATCCGCACTTCCGTGTGCAGCACCGGCTTGCCGGCCGAGCCCGCCTTGCGCGCGGCGTCCTCGCGGTCGAGCACCAGCACCGCAGGCGAGGTCTCGGTCATGCCGTAGCCCTGCTGCAGGGCGACACCGCGCGCCTCCCAGACGTTCAACAGCGGCACCGGCATCGGCGCGCCGCCGACACCGCCGACGACCAGCCTGGAGAAGTCGGATTTCTCGAACGCGGGATGCTGCGCCATGAACTGATAGATCGCGGGCACGCCGAAGAACACGTTGATGCCGCGCCTGGGGTCGCTGATCAGTTGCAGCGCGACGCCGGGATCGAAGGCGCGCATGATCAGGACGGTGCCGCCGGAATGCAGCACCGGGTTGGTGTAGCAATTGAGCCCGCCGGTGTGGAACAGCGGCAGCACGGTGAGCAGCACCGACGACGGCGAGATGTAGGCGGGCCCGCCGAGATTGACGCAATTCCAGAACGTCATGCCGTGGGTGATGACAGCGCCCTTGGGCTGGCCGGTCGTGCCCGAGGTGTACATGATGGTCGAGATGTCATCGAGCGTGACGGGCTCGAACGCATCGATCGGCCGGGCTTCAGCGACCGCGGCTTCATAAGAGCCGTTCGCCCCGAGCAGCAGCGTCGCCTCGACCTTGCACAGTTTCGCGACCGCCAGCGCCGTCTCGGCGAGATCCGCGTCATGGAGCATGACCTTCGGCGCGGCATCGCCGACGATGAATTGCAGCTCGGGAACGGTAAGGCGGGTGTTGAGCGGCACGAACACCGCGCCGAGCCGGCCGCAGGCGAACTGCACTTCCAGCGTATCGGTCGTGTTCAGCGCCAGCACCGCGACGCGATCGCCGCGCGCGACCTCGAGGCGGTCGCGCAGATGACCCGCAAGCCGCGAAATCCGCTTGTCCAATTGCGAATAGGTGAAGGAGCGTTCGCTGGCGAGATCGATTGCGCCGGTCTTGTCCGGCGTGCGGCGGCCGTGATGCGCGATCCAGTCGTAGTAGCGAACTGCCAAAACTTCCTCCGTCGCGGCGGTCATTGTCGCCAACGCCCTTGAGCGGGCCTTTAGAAGCGCGCACCATGCCCAACTCCTGCTGGAACGGCTAGCCGGACTTTTGGGCATGGTTGGCTCTCGGCTGTGTTACCTTGCCGCGAGGCGGAATATCTACGTTCGCTCCAGCCACTGGACGCAAGTTGGAGCGGCGCGTTGACGCCATTTTGGCTCGCCGCTCCCGGGAAACGCCGCGCATGAAAAGCCCCTTCTACACCGCCGAGCATGAAGCCTTTCGCGACGTCATGCGCCGCTTCGTCGAAAAGGAGATCGAGCCCTTCGCACATGAATGGGACGAGGCCGGCGAGTTCCCGCGCGCGCTTTATGTGAAGGCCGCGGAGGTCGGCCTGTTGGGTCTGGGCTTCCCCGAAGAATTTGGCGGCGTGCCCGCCGACCAGTTCATGAAGATCGTGGCCTCGCAGGAGCTCGCGCGCGCGGGAGCCGGCGGCGTCAGCTCTAGCCTGATGAGCCACACCATCGGCTCGCCGCCCATCGCGCGCGCGGCGCGGCCGGAAGTGAGGGCGCGCGTGCTGCCGGAAGTTCTCGCCGGCAGGAAGATCTCCGCGCTCGCGATCACGGAGCCCAGCGGCGGCTCCGACGTCGCCAACCTCCGCACCAAGGCGCGCCGCGACGGCGGCCATTATGTCGTGAACGGTGAGAAGACGTTCATCACCTCGGGCATGCGCGCCGACTGCCTGACGGTCGCGGTGCGTACCGGCGGCGAGGGCGCTTCCGGCGTCAGCCTGCTCCTGATCGAAGGCAACACGCCTGGCCTGTCGCGCACCAAGCTGAAGAAGATGGGCTGGTGGGCGTCGGACACGGCGACGCTGCATTTCGACGATTGCCGCGTGCCAGTCGAAAACCTGATTGGCGAGGAGGGCCAGGGCTTCAAGCAGATCATGTTCAATTTCAACAGCGAGCGGATGGGCATGGCGGCGAGCTGTACCGCCTATGCGCGGGTCTGTGTCGACGAAGCGATCGCGTATGCCAAGGAGCGCAAGACGTTTGGCAAGCCGATCGCGCAGCACCAGGTGATCCGCCACAAGCTGGTCGACATGGCGCAGCGGGTTGCGGCGTCGCAGGCGATGCTGGAAATGCTCGCCTGGAGGCTTGGGCAGGGCGAAAGCCCGGTCGCCGAGATCTGCATGATGAAGAACCAGGCGACGCAGACCATGGCTTATTGCGCCTCCGAAGCGGTGCAGATTTTCGGCGGCGCCGGCTTCATGCGCGGCATCAAGGTCGAGCGCATCTACCGCGAGGTCAAGGTCAATGCGATCGGCGGCGGCACCGAGGAAATCATGAAGGATCTCGCCTCAAGGCAGATGGGCCTCTAGCCGTCATTCAGGGGCGCGGCGTGAGCCGCGAACCCGGAATTGGTAGATCAGATCGAGATTCCAGGTTCGCTCGCTGCTCGCGAGCGCCCCTGAATGACAGGAAAGCAAAATGCTCTTCACCGCCGACCACGACGAAGTCCGCCGCTCACTTCAAAAATTCATCGCGAGCGAGATCAATCCTCATGTCGATGAATGGGAGAAGGCCGACATCTTCCCGGCGCACGAGCTGTTCAAGAAGCTCGGTAATCTCGGCTTCCTCGGCCTGAACAAGCCGGAGGCCTTCGGCGGCCAGGGCCTCGATTACTCCTACGCGCTGATGATGGCGGAAGAGCTCGGTGCGATCACCTGCGGCGGCGTGCCGATGGCAATCGGCGTGCAGACCGACATGGCAACGCCTGCGCTGGCACGGTTCGGCTCCGATGAGCTCCGCCGAGAGTTCCTTGCGCCCGCCATCTCAGGCGATCAGGTCGCCTGCATCGGCGTCTCCGAGCCTGGCGCGGGCTCCGATGTTGCGTCGATCAAGACCAGCGCGCGCTCCGACGGCGACGATTACGTCATCAATGGCGGCAAAATGTGGATCACCAACGGCACGCAGGCCGACTGGATCTGTTTGCTCGCCAATACCAGCGACGGCCAGGTCCATCGCAACAAGTCGCTGATCTGCGTACCCATGAAGACGAAGGGCGTCACCATCGCGCGCAAGCTCGACAAGATGGGCATGCGCTCCTCCGACACCGCGCAGATCTTCTTCGACAATGTTCGGGTGCCCAAGCGCAACCGCATCGGCGAGGAGGGCAAGGGATTCACCTACCAGATGGTCCAGTTCCAGGAGGAGCGGCTGTGGGGCGCGGCCGCCTGCCTGAAGGCGCATGAGTTCATCATCAACGAGACGATCGAATATACCCGCAACCGGAAAGCCTTCGGCGGCTCGATCCTCGACAATCAGGTGGTGCATTTCAAGCTCGCGGAAATGCAGACCGAGGTCGAGCTGTTGCGTTCGCTGATCTATCGCGCCGGCGAGCAGCTCGTCGCGGGCGAGGACGTGACCAGGCTCGCGACCATGGCCAAGCTGAAAGCCGGCCGGCTCGGGCGCGAGCTGACGGATGCCTGCTTGCAGTTCTGGGGCGGCATGGGCTTTATGAACGAGACGCCGGTCAGCCGCGCCTATCGCGACAGCCGCCTGACCTCGATCGGCGGCGGCGCGGACGAGGTGATGCTGATGGTCCTGTGCAAGATGATGGGCACATTGCCCGGAATGAAAAAGGGGAACGGTGGATGATCACGCTCTATCACTGCGACGGGGCGCGCTCGTTCCGCCCGCTCTGGATGCTGGAGGAGATGGGGCTCGACTATGAGCTGAAGATGCTGCCGTTCCCGCCGCGGGTCTTCGCCAAGGAATATCTGGCGCTCAATCCGCTCGGCACGATCCCCTTCATGGTCGACGGGGAGACCAAGATGACGGAGTCCTCCGGCATCTGTCATTATCTGGGCATGAAATACGGCCCAACGCCGCTGATGGTCGGCGAAAGCGACCCGGCCTACGGCGCGTTCCTTAACTGGATGTATTTTTCCGACGCGACGTTGACCTTCCCGCAGACCCTGGTGCTCCGCTACAGCCAGCTCGAGCCGGAGGAGCGGCGTAATCCGCAGGTCGCGACCGATTATGCCAAATGGTTCCTGGGGCGGCTGCGCGCGGTGGAGGCAGCGACGGCAAAGTCCGAGACGCTCTGCGCCGGCCGTTTCACCGCAGCCGACATCGTGATCGGCTACGCCTTGCGGCTCGCCAGCACGATCGGCCTTGCCAAGGACTTCGGTCCCAACGTCGTCGTGTACTGGAACCGGCTGCAGCAGCGCGAGGCGTACCAGCGGGCGGTGGCGGTCGAGAAGAAGGCCGGGGTCGAGCAGAATGTCGCACCGCGGGTGCGGGCGTGATGGCCGTCATTCCGGGGCGATGCGAAGCATCGAACCCGGAATCTCGAGATTCCGGGTCTGGTCCTTCGGACCATTCCGGAATGACGGCGAGTGACACCTGCCAAATTTGCGCTAAGGTGCTGGCCAGCCCTTGATAGGGCTCGCAGCGGTCAAAAGAGCCGCGCGAGGAGGACAGCCATGGACGACAGGGCCAGCACGTCGGGCCACTTGATGTTGATCACGCCGGAGCGGGTGTTTTACGCCGGCCTCCTCGGCCGGCCGCGCGAGCGCTGCCCGGGCGCATTCCATGTCTATGTCGCGCTTCGAGGCGGCCTGTGGCTCACGGCGGCCGACGGCCGCGAGGTCTATGGCGAACTCGTCGCCGTGCCGCCGAACGTGCGGCACACCATTACGAGCGACCATCGCTCCGTCATCTGCATCACGATCGAGCCGGAAAGCGTTCGCGACGGCACGTTCGAGGAATGGGAGAAGCGGCTGCAGGGCGCCGAGCGCGACCTGTTCGCGAACCGTATCCGGCTCGCCTATGAGACGCTGCTCACGCAAAAGTGCCGCTGCGATGTCGATGCGGCCGAGTTCGACCGGATGTGCTTTGGCGAGGTCCTGCCGCAGCGCCGGCTCGATCCGCGCGTGGTGCGCTCGATCGCGAGAATCGGCAAATTCTCCGGCGAGCCGGCGACGGCGGCAAGCTGCGCGGCGGAAGCGGGCCTTTCCGCCTCGCGTTTCCTGCATTTGTTCAAGCAGGAAACCGGCATCTCCTTCCGTTCCTTCCGCGCCTGGAAGCGCGCGCGGCATCTCTTGCATTTCGCCAACCAGGACCTCAACCTCGCGCATCTGGCGCAGGACATCGGCTATCCCGATTCCACGCATTTCAGCCATTCGATCCGCCGCTTCTATGGGCTGAAGCCGCGCGCGATCTTCTCGGGCTCGCGCGATCTCGCGATCTACCGCAGCGGACAGGCGGCGGGCGAAGCGGCGCTGACCTGAGCCGTCATTGCGAGGAGCGCAAGCGACGAAGCAATCCAGACTATTTCCGCGGAAAGATTCTGGATTGCTTCGCTTCGCTTGCAATGACGAGGGCGGCTAGATATTCGCCCCCTGGATGATATTCCCGAACCGCGTCCAGCCATTGCCTTCCCAGCGCTGCAACTGCATCTGCTGCAGCGGGCGGTGATTGGTCGGGCTGGTGTTGACGCGGATGCCGGGCAGCAGCGCCGGCACCTCGAGATCGTGCAGATTGTTGGCTTCGCGCATGATGTTCTCGCGCGAGAAGTTGCCGTTGCATTGCTTCAGGATCTGCATCAGCACGCCGGCCACCATGTAGGCATAGAGATTGTAGCCGTCCTTGGGATTTCCTTCCGGAAAGTGCTTCGCCATGAAGGCAAGATATTCCTTGATGCCGGGATCCTCCGCCCAGGCGGGGTCGGCGACGTCCTTGAGATAAACCGAGGTGATGACGCCCTGCACCTTCTCCGGGCCGACGGGAATGATCGTCGCCGTGATCGAGGATGCGCCGCTCGGGATGAAATGCATCGGCTTCCAGCCGAGCTCGAAGATCTTGCGCATCGATTGCGCCGCGAATTTCGCCGTCGTGCCCGAGATCAGCACGTCGGGATTGGCCGACTTCAGCGACACGATCTGGGAATCGATGGTCGGATCGGTCACCTCATGCGAGACCACCGTCGCCATCGATTCAAATTTGCTACCGAGCACGTCCTTCAGGCCGGCGACGAAATCCTTGCCGAGATCGTCGTTCTGATAGAGCACGCCGAATTTCGCGTCCGCCTTCTGGCCCAGCGCATGCTTGCCGAAGATCTGCGCCTCGGTGCGCGCGCTCGGCGCAAAGCCCATGGTCCAGGGATAGGTCTGGTAGTCGCCCCATTTGTCGCCGTTCACCGACAGGAACAGATGCGGGACCTTCTGGGCGTTGATGTATTTGACCACGGCCGAATTCGGCGCGGTGCCGAGCATGTTGAACAGGAAGGCGACATTGTCGCTTTCGATCAGGCGCCGCACCTGCTCGACGGTCTTCGCCGGGTTGAAGGCGTCGTCATAATAGATGTACTTGATCTGCCGGCCGCCAACACCGCCCTGCTCGTTGATCATCCGGAAATAAGCGTCCTGGCAGCGCGCCTGCACGCCGAGCGCCGACACCGGCCCGCTGAGCGAAGTCGTGCTGCCGATCTTGATTTCGGTGGCGGTGACGCCGGGCGTATCCTCGGCGTGAACCGCGCGGATGCCGAGCGTTGAAACCGCGGCCACGCCGGCCAGAAGCGAGCGTCGGTCGATCATGGTTGCCTCCCCGCGATCGTCTGCCCGTTAGCCGGGCTTTGCTTGTGCGTTAACCTATGCGGCGCCTGCATTTTGCCGTCTTGCGTTAATGGGCTGGAACGCAAGATGTTGCGTTGCAAAGGGATGTAGCCTGTGAACGCAAGAAGGCATGGCGAGCCGCCCGCCATCATGCAAGACTTGGTTGTAATCGGTCACCCAACGAATGAGTCTCATGAGCGACAAAGCCGTCATCACCTGCGCGCTGAACGGCGTGCTCACCGATCCCAAACTGCATCACGTGCCCGTGACGCCCGAGCAGATGGCGCGCGAAGCCAAGGCCGCCTTCAATGCCGGCGCCAGTATCATGCACATCCATCTGCGTCAGCAGGAACCGAACAAGGGCCATCTGCCATCCTGGGATGTCGGCGTCAGCAAGGAGATCCAGCGGGCGATCCGCGAGGCCTGCCCCGGTGTCATCATCAACCACACCACGGGCACGTCGGGCCCGAATTACCAGGGCGCGCTCAATTGCGTGCGCGACACCAAACCCGAGATTGCCGCCTGCAATGCCGGCTCGCTGAACTATCTGAAGGTGAAGGCCGACAACACCTGGGCCTGGCCGCCCATGATGTTCGATAACGCCGTCGAGAAGGTGCAGGACTATCTCGACGTGATGAAGGAAGCCGGCACCATTCCCGAATTCGAATGCTTCGACGTCGGTATCGTGCGCTGCGTCGGCATGTACCGGCAGACCGGCATGTATTCGGGCCCGCTCGAATATAATTTCGTGATGGGGGTGGCCTCCGGCATGCCCGCCGATCCGGAACTGCTGCCGATTCTCTTGAAGCTGAAAGCGCCGGAAGCGCACTGGCAGGTTACCGCGATCGGGCGCGCGGAAATCTGGCCGCTGCACCAGCGCTGCGCCGATCTCGGCGGTCATTTGCGCTCGGGGCTGGAGGATACCTTCTATCTCGGCGACGGCACCAAGGTGACCTCCAACGGCCAACTGGTGGAGGCGCTGGCGGCCTGTGCGAAACGGGCGGGGCGCGAGGTCGCGTCACCGGCGGAAGCACGCAAGATTTTCGGGACGAGGCATTAGGAACAACCGTCGCCCATTCGTCATTGCGAGCGAAGCGAAGCAATCCATCGCCACGGAAAGAATGGCTTGCTTCGTCGCTCCGCTCCTCGCAATGACGGCACGTATTTGGAGGGGAAACACGCATGGACAATCTCGCGGCGACCGGCGGCGTGCCGGGGCCGGGCCGCATCGGCCGGGTCGCGATCGGCGATCTCCTCAAGCGCGCGGCGCGGCGTTTTCCGGATCGCATCGCCGTCACCGACGGCGCGCGCAAGGTGACCTTCACCGAGATCGAGCGCGACGCCAATCGTTTCGCGAACTACCTCGTGGCGCGGGGCCTGAAGCCCGGCGAGAAGATTTCGACCATCTGCAACAACTCCGTCGAATTGGTCAAGGCGCTGTTCGGCATCCATCGCGCCGGTCTGGTCTGGGTGCCGATCAACACCATGCTCGGTCCCTCCGACATGGATTACATCCTGGGCCATGCCGAGGTGCGTTTTGCGCTGATCGACGACAATCTCCATGCGCAGGCAGACCGGCGCGCGGCGCTGGAAAAGCGCGGCGTCGACCTGATCGCAATCGATCTCGCCGGCACGGCAAAGGCTGTGGGTCTTGAGGAGTTCAACAGCCTTCTCCAAGGCCAGTCCGATATCGAGCCCGAGATCGAGATTGGCGATCGCGATCTCGCGATGATCATCTATACCTCGGGCACCACGTCGCGGCCAAAGGGCGCGATGCATTGCCATCTCGCCGTGGTGATGGCGGTGATGAGCAATTGCGTCGAGATGCAGCTTTCCCGCGATGACGGCATTACCGGGCAGTTCCCGATCTTCCATTGCGCCGGCCACGTGCTGCTCTTGAGCTATCTTTCGGTCGGCGGACGCATGGCGCTGATGCGCGGCTTCGATCCCGTCGCCTGCATGGAAGCGATCGTGCGCGACAAGCTCACGGTGTTCGTCGGCCTCTCGCTGATGTACCAGGCGATCCTCGATCATCCGCGCCGTCGCGAATACGACCTGTCGGGGTTGCGCTGCTGCATCTACACCATGGCGCCGATGGGCCGGCCGCTCTTGGAGCGCGCCATGGCCGACCTCTGTCCGAATTTCGTGCTCTCCAGCGGGCAGACCGAAATGTATCCGGCGACGACGATGTCGCGCCCCGAAGTCCAACTCGACCGCTTCGGCAATTACTGGGGCGAGTCGTTGATCGTCAACGAAACCGCGATCATGGACGATCATGGCAATCTCCTGCCGCGCGGCGAGATCGGCGAATTGGTGCATCGCGGACCTAACGTGATGATGGGCTACTACAAGGACCCCACGGCGACCGAAGAGGCGCGCAAGTTCGGCTGGCATCACACCGGCGACCTCGCGCTCATCGACGACAATGGCGAGGTGCTGTTCCTCGACCGCAAGAAGGACATGATCAAGTCGGGCGGCGAGAATGTTGCCTCCGTCAAGATCGAGGAGGCGCTGCTGGCGCATCCCGCCGTGCAGAACGCCGCCGTGGTCGGACTGCCGCATCCGCAATGGGGCGAGGCCGTCACGGCCTTCGTGAAGCTGAAGCCGGGCGCGCAAGCCAGCGAGGCGGAGATATCGGAACATTGCCGGAAATCTCTCGGCGGTTTCCAGGTGCCGAAGATGATCCGCATCCTCGACGACATGCCGATGACCGCGACCGGCAAGCTGCGCAAGGTCGAGCTGCGGCAGGCGTATGGCGATTATTTCGCGGCGAAGAGCGCCTGAGCGATGGCGGTCATCGAAAACACCCTCGCCACCGGCAGCGACGCCTTCAGGGCCAATCGCGACGGCATGCTGGGCCTGATCGCGCGGATGCGTGCGCTGGAAGAGCGGACATGCATGGCGTCTGCCGCCGCGAAAGACCGCTTCCACAAACGCGGCCAGTTGCTGCCGCGCGAACGCGTCGCGCTGGTGCTCGATCCCGGCTCGCCCTTCATCGAGCTCTCGACGCTCGCCGGCTACATGTTCGACGTGGCCGATCCCGACAAGAGCGTGCCCGGCGGCGGCGTGATCGCGGGCATCGGCTTCGTGTCGGGCGTGCGGTGCATGATCAGCGCCAACGACGCCGGCATCGATGCCGGTGCGCTGCAGCCGTTCGGGCTCGACAAGACGCTGCGGGTGCAGGAGCTCGCGCTGGAGAACAAGCTGCCCTACGTGCAGCTCGTCGAGAGCGCCGGCGCCAATTTGCTGCGCTACCGCGTCGAGGATTTCGTCCGCGGCGGCAACATCTTCCGCAACCTCGCGCGGCTGTCGGCGGCGGGATTGCCGGTCGTCACGGTGACGCACGGCTCGTCGACCGCGGGCGGCGCCTATCAGACCGGTCTCTCCGATTACATCGTGATGGTGCGCGGCCGTACCCGCGCCTTTCTCGCCGGCCCGCCGCTGCTGAAAGCCGCGACCGGCGAGATCGCGACCGAGGAGGAGCTCGGCGGCGCCGAGATGCATACGAGCATTTCGGGTCTCGGCGATTATCTCGCCGAGGACGACCGCGATGCGTTGCGTATCGCGCGCGAGATCATGGCGGCGCTGGAATGGGACCGGCCGGGCGCGAGAAACAATGCGTTCAAGCCGCCGCGCCATGATGCGGAAGAGCTGCTCGGCATCATGCCGATGGACCATAAGCGCCCGGTCGACATGCGCCAGGCCATCGCGCGCTTTGTCGACGATTCTGATTTCACCGAGTTCTCGCCGAATTACGGCCCGGCCACCGTCTGTGGCCACGCCCGCGTCGAAGGGCAGGCGATCGGCATCGTCACCAATAACGGCCCGCTCGACGTGCCCGGCGCCAACAAGGCCACGCATTTCATCCACGCCTGCTGCCAGACGCGCACGCCGCTGCTCTACATGAACAACACCACCGGCTACATGGTCGGCCGCGCCTATGAGGAGGCCGGCATGATCAAGCACGGCTCGAAGATGATCCAGGCGGTGACGTCGGCGACGGTGCCGCAGATCACCATCTATTGCGGCGCGTCCTTTGGCGCCGGCAATTACGGCATGTGCGGGCGCGGCTTCCATCCGCGCTTCTGCTTCTCCTGGCCGAATGCCAAGACCGCGGTCATGGGCGGCGAGCAGGCGGCCGAGACCATGGCCATCGTGACGGAAGCGGCCGCGGCGCGGCGTGGCAAGCCGATCCCCGAGGAGAAGCTGGACGCGATGAAGGCGGAGATCACAGGCGTATTCGACGGCCAGATGGACGTGTTCTCGACCAGCGCCCGCGTGCTCGACGACGGCGTGATCGATCCGCGCGATACAAGAAGCGTGCTGGCCGAAGTACTCGCGATCTGCCGCGAGTCGGAGGCGCGCACGCCGCAGCGCATGCAGTTCTCGGTCGCGCGGCCATGAACAATTTGATGAGGCGGACGCCGTTCTTCAAGATTCTCATCGCCAATCGCGGCGAGATCGCGCTGCGCATCATGCGCACGGCGCGCCGCATGGGATACGGCGTGGTCGCCGTCTACTCCGATGCGGATCGGGACGCGCTGCATGTGCGCGAGGCGGATTCTGCCGTGCGGATCGGCGAGGCGCTGCCGGCGCAGTCCTATCTCGATATCGGCGCCATCATTGCCGCCGCGAAGGCGAGTGGCGCCAGTGCCGTGCATCCCGGCTACGGCTTCCTCGCCGAGAACGAGGATTTCGCGCAGGCCTGCCGCGACGCCGGCCTCGTCTTCATCGGGCCGTCGCCGGAATCGATCAAGGCGATGGCCAACAAGGCCGGCGCCAAGGAATTGATGCAAAAGGCCGGCGTACCTATCGTGCCCGGCTATCAGGGCGCCGACCAAAGCGACTCCGCGATGCTGGCGGAAGCGGGGAAGATCGGCTTTCCCGTGATGATCAAGGCGGTGGCCGGCGGCGGCGGCCGAGGCATGCGGCTGGTTGCGGAGGCGAGCGCGTTTGCCGATGCGCTGCGCGGCGCGCGGTCGGAAGCCAAGTCCGCCTTCGGCGACGGGACGGTGATCCTGGAGCGCGCGATCCGGAATCCCCGCCATATCGAGATTCAAGTGTTCGGCGATCGCTACGGCAACGCCATTCATCTGGGCGAGCGCGACTGCTCGGTGCAGCGCCGGCACCAGAAGCTGATCGAGGAGGCGCCGTCGCCGGCGGTGCCGCCGGAGCTGCGGGCGAAGATGGGCGCGGTCGCGGTCGAGGCGGTGAAGGCGCTGGCTTATGAAGGCGCGGGCACGCTGGAATTCCTGCTCGACGCAAACGGCGATTTCTACTTCATGGAGATGAATACGCGCCTGCAGGTCGAGCATCCCGTGACCGAAGCGATCACCGGGCTCGATCTCGTCGAATTGCAGTTGCGGGTCGCCAGCGGCGAGCCGCTCGGCCTGCGCCAGGAAAACATCCCATTCTCCGGCCACGCCATCGAAGTCCGGCTCTGCTCGGAGGACGCCGGGCATGAGTTCATGCCGCAATCCGGCATCATGGCGCGCTGGCAGATGCCGGATGGCGTTCGCGCCGAGCATGCGCTGCAGTCGGGTTCGGAAATCGCCCCGTTCTATGATTCCATGATCGCAAAGATCGTCAGCCATGGCGCTACCCGCGACGAGGCGCGTGGCAGGCTGATCTGCGCGCTGGAGCAGACGATTGCGTTCGGCGTGACGACCAATCAAGCGTTCCTGATGTCATGCTTGCGGCATCCGGCCTTCGCCAGGGGTGAGGCGACGACGGCCTTCATCGGAAATCATCGCGATGAACTGCTGGCGCACAAGGGCGAATCCGACGCGGCGCTGGCCGCACTGCTGCTCCATGTCAGTCATCCTCATGCGCGGCGGTGGCGAAACGGCCGGTCACTTGCGGCGACCTTTGCCCTGCCCATGCGGATCGAAATCGGCGGCGCGGCGCGCGAGGTGGAGATCCGCAGGGAGCGCGAGGGCGGCTATCTCGTGAATGCGGACGGCGGCGAGCATCGCTTCGAGATCGAGGAATTAGGCGGGGAGGCCATCCGTCTCCGCGACGGCGGCGTGATGGAGAGCGTCAAATTCCATCGCGACGGTGACCGGCTCGATTTCCTGCATCGCGGCATCCCGCATGCGGTTCGCGATCTCACGCTGGCCGCGCCGGAAGCGGCTGCCGCGAGCGGCGGCGACGGCAAGGTCCGCGCCGCCATGAACGGCCGTGTCGTCGCGGTGCTGGTGAAGCCCGGCGATCGCGTCGCCGTCGGCCAGCCCGTGATGACGCTGGAAGCCATGAAGATGCAGCATGTGCATGCCGCCGGCATCGCCGGCACGGTCTCGGCGATCGACGTGGTCGAGGGCGAGCAGGTCACGACGGGAAAGGTCGTGGTCGAGATCGAGGCGGCAGCCGCGTTGAGCTAGCCGTCATTGCGAGGCGCGCAGCGACGAAGCAATCCATTCTTTCGACGCCGCACGATGGATTGCTTCGCGGAGCCTGTCATCGGGCCGCGCTTCGCGCGGACCCGTTGGCTCGCAATGACGACTTTATTGATCGCGCCCCGTCCCGTCATTGAGCAGGCAGGCGACCTGGTGCCCTGGGCCCGTCTCCTTCAACGCCGGCCGCTCGACCTTGCAGCGGTCGACGGCGTAGCGGCAGCGGGTGTGGAAGGCGCAGCCGGAGGGCGGATTGACCGGGCTCGGCACGTCGCCATCCACCAGCGGTTTTAGGCGCTTCACCCCGGGATCGGCGACGGGCACCGACGCCAGCAGGGCCTGCGTATAGGGATGGCGGGGATTCCTGAACAACTCCGCCTTGTCGGCAATCTCGACAATGCGGCCGAGATACATCACGGCGACGCGATGGCTGATATGGGAAACGACCGCGAGATCGTGCGCGATGAAGAGATAGGAGAAGCCGTGCTCGCGCTGCAGGTCGATCAGGAGATTGATCACTTGGGCCTGGATCGAGACGTCGAGCGCGGAGACCGGCTCGTCGCAGACGATCAGCCGCGGTCCCAGCGCGAGCGCGCGGGCAATGCAGATGCGCTGGCGCTGCCCGCCCGAGAACTGGTGCGGATAGTTCTTCATCTGGTCGGGCCGCAATCCCACCTGCCGGAACAGTTGTGCGACCCGCTGCTGCTTCTCGGCACCCGAGGCGAGGCCGTGAACGCTCAGGGGCTCGCCGACGATGTCGCCCGCGCTCATGCGCGGATTGAGCGAGGCGAACGGATCCTGGAACACGATCTGCATCTGGCGCCGGACCGGGCGCATTTCCGTCTTGCTGAGATGGGTGATGTCCTGTCCGTCGATGCGGATTTCGCCCGATGTCGGCTCGACCAGCCGCAACACGCTGCGCGCCACCGTCGACTTGCCGCAGCCGGATTCGCCGACCAGCCCCAGCGTCTCGCCGACGCCGACCGAAAAGCTCACGCCGTCGACGGCATGCACGGTGCCGACCTTGCGGCGGAGCACCCCGCTCCGTACCGGATAATGCTTGATGAGGTCGTTGACCTCGAGCAGAGCGCGCGGTTCGGTCATGACATCGCCACCGCTTCCGCGGCGCGCCAGCAGGCCGCCAGATGCGGTCCGCCGAAATCCTGCAGCGGTGGATATTCCTGATGGCAGCGATCGATCGCAAGCGCGCAGCGCGGCGCGAAGGCGCAGCCCTGGGGCAGCCGCGTAAGCGAGGGCACGGTGCCCGGAATCTCCGCGAGCCGGTCGTTGCCCCTGGTCTGCTGCGTCGGCACCGCCGGGATCGAGGCCATCAGCCCGCGCGTGTAGGGATGCAGCGGCTTGGCGAACAGGGTCTCGACATCGGCCTCCTCGACCTTCTTGCCGGCATACATCACGATCACGCGCTGCGCGGTCTGCGCCACCACGCCCAGATCATGCGTGATCAGCATCAGGCCCATGCCCAATTCCTTCTGCAGGTCAAGCATCAGCGTCAGGATCTGCGCCTGGATGGTGACGTCGAGCGCCGTGGTGGGTTCGTCGGCGATCAACAGTGCCGGCCGGCACGCCATCGCCATCGCGATCATCACGCGCTGGCGCATGCCGCCGGAGAGCTGGTGCGGATATTCCTGCGCACGCCGCGCCGGCTCGGGAATGCGGACGAGGCGCAGCATCTCCACCGCCTGGTTCCAGGCCGCCTTGGCGCTCATGTCGCGATGCAGCCGCACCGCTTCGCTGACCTGGTCGCCGATCCGGATCACCGGATTGAGCGAGGTCATCGGCTCCTGGAAGATCATCGAGATGCGATTTCCCCGGATCTGCCGCATCTCCGCTTCGTCGAGGGAGAGCAGGTCGGTGCCTTCGAGCCTGATCTCGCCGCCGACGATGCGGCCCGGCGGGTTCGGCACCAGCCGCATGATCGACAGCGCGCTGACGCTCTTGCCGCAGCCGGATTCGCCAACGATCGCCAGCGTCTCGCCGCGCTTGACGTGGAAGGAGACGTCGTCGACCGCGCGGAACAGGCCGGAATTGGTGAAGAACACCGTTTGCAGGCCTTTCACGTCCAGCACGTTCGCTTCGGGAGAGGCTCCGCTCATCAGCCGCGCTGCCTCGGATCGAGGATGTCGCGCAAGGCATCGCCGAACAGATTGGTGCCGAACACCGCAAGGCTGATCGCAACCCCCGGGAAGATCACGAGCCAGGGCGCGGTGCGGACATATTCAGCCGCCGATTCCGACAGCATGCGTCCCCAGGACGGATAGGGCTCGGGGATGCCGAGCCCCAGGAACGACAGCGACGCTTCGGTCAGGATGGTCGAGCCGAGCTGCGCGGTCGCAAGCACGATCAGCGGCGCCAGCGTATTGGGCAGCACATGGCGCAGCGCGATCCGCGTCTCGCTCATGCCGATCGACTTGGCGGCCTCGACAAAGGGCTGCTCGCGCAGCGCCAGCGTGTTGGCGCGGATCACGCGTGCGACGATCGGGATCAGCGGAATGGCGATCGCGATGATCACGTTCGGCAATGAGGGGCCGAGGGCTGCGGTCATCACCAGCGCCAGCACCAGAAGCGGCAGCGCCTGCAGGACGTCGGTGATACGCTGGAATATGAGGTCGACCCAGCCGGAGAGATAGCCGGACGCGAGCCCGATGATCACGCCGAAGGACGGCGCCCAGCGTGGTCGAGCCGATGCCGACGGCGAGCGATATCCGGGCACCGTGGATAATGCGCGCCCAGACATCGCGGCCGAAGGAATCGGTGCCCATCCAGTGCTGCAGGTTGGGATGCGCGAGCGCATGCGCGGAATCGACGGAGAGGGGGCTATAGCTGCAGATCAGATCGGCAAACAGCGCGGCGAACACGAACAGAAGTCATGATGACGAGGCCGACGCTGCCGAGAATGTGGCGCCGCGCAACGAACTTCAGGCGCTGCCACGGGCCGGTGGCGTGGGCGCCGGCGCGTCGAAGTTCGCTATCGTAATTGATGATGACCAAGCCGTTCCCTCTAGTCGGTATAGCGGATGCGCGGGTCGAACACGGCGTAGAGCATGTCGACAATGAAATTGGTGCTCACCACGACCACGGCGATGAACATCACGAGGTTCTGCACGATCGGGTAATCGCGCCAGCGGATCGCCTCGACCAGGAAGCGCGCGATACCGGGGACGTTGAACACCGTCTCGGTGACGATCAGCCCGCCGATCAGGAACGCCGCCTCGATGCCGACCACGGTGATGACCGGAAGGATGGCGTTCTTCAGCGCGTGGTGGAAATTGACCGAGGCTTCCGAGGCGCCCTTGGCGCGCGCGGTACGGATGTAGTCCTGCCGCAGGATTTCCAGCATGGAAGAGCGGGTGATGCGCATGGTCAGCGCCGAGCTGCGGAAAGCGACCGCGAGCGAGGGAAGGCAATAGGTGGAGAACATCTCGCCGAAGGTTTTCGGATTCGGATTGAAGATCGGGATGCTGCCGAACATCGCGACGCCCGCCATCAGGATCAACAGGCCGAGCCAGAACGAAGGCAGCGACAGGCCGCTCAGGCTGACCACGCGCAGGAAATAATCGAGCTTGGAGCCCTGGTTGACGGCGCTCAGCACGCCGAGGGGAATGCCGATCGAGGCGGAGAACAATAGCGCAAGCGCGGCGAGCCGGGCGGTGATCGGGATCCGCGGCAGGATTTCCTCCAGCGCCGGCTTTTCCGACACATAGGAATAGCCGAGGTCGCCATGCAGCAGGCCGCCGATCCATTTCAGATACTGGATCGCCAGCGGCTGGTCGATGCCGAGCTCCCGCTCCAGATTGGCCTTGTCGGCGGGATCGACGAAGCCGGCCGCGTCGAACAGGATGTCGACGATGTTGCCGGGCACGACGCGCAGCAGGAAGAAGATGACGATCGAAATCCCGATCAGGGTCACGATCATCAAGGCAAGGCGGCGCACGATATAGCCAAACACGTGGGCCTCTCCTCTTGGCGGCAGGCTTGTTCCAGTGACGGGAGCCTACTTGTCCATCCAGACGTCCTCGTAACGATAGCCGTTATAGGAGCTGTTCACCATGACAGTTATGCCCTTAACATAGGGCTGCCAGCAGGTCACGGCTCGGCCGTGGAAGATGATCGGGACGCGCCACGTCTTCCTGCAGCTTCCTGTCGATGTCCCAGACCAGCTTCTTGCGCTTTTCGAGATCGGTCTCCTGCGACTGCTCGTCGAACATCTTTTCGATGTCCTTGTTGCAGTAGTTGGTGTAGTTGCGCTCCGAGCCGCAGGAATAGTTCTCGTAGAACGACTGGTCGGGGTCGTCGACCGCGTTGCCGGTCAAGTTGAGGCCGAGCGCATAGTCCTTGCGCGCGACCTTCGGGAACCATTGCGCGGTGTCGACCACGTCGAGCTCGCGCGTCGATATAGATCTCCTTGAGCTGATCGATCAGGATCACCGCGGGATCGCGGTAGATCGGGATGTTGCGGGTGGAGACCTTGACCGCAAGATGCTTGTCCGGGCCGTAGCCCGCCTTCTGCATCAGCTTCTTGCGCTTCCTCGCGATTGGCGTTGATGTCGGGGCCGTAGCCCGGAATCTTTTCCAGCATCTCCTTCGGCATCGCCCATAAGCCGTCCGGCGCCGGCAGCATGGTGCCGCCGACGTCGCCCTGGCCCTCGAGCAGGATCTGAATGAAGGCCTTGCGGTCGAGCGCCAGCGCCAGCGCATGGCGGATGTCGATATTGTCGAACGGCGGCGCGGAAGAATTAATGATGATGTTGGTGGAAACGTTCAGCGGCGCGACGACGCAGACCGCGTTCGGCGCCTGCTGCTTGACGTCCTTCAAGAGCGGGATCGTCACGTCGGTCGGGAAGGTCATGTCGAGCTTGCCGGCGACGAAGGCGAGGATCGCGGTCGAGCGGTTCGTGATGATGGTGTATTCGATGCCGTCGAGATAGGGCAGGCCCTTCTTCCAGTAGTCGGGGTTCTTGGTCAGCTTGATCGACTCGTTGGCCTTGAACTCGACGAATTTGAACGGCCCGGTGCCGATCGGATGGGTGCGCATCTCCGCCGGCGAGACGTGGCAGGGATAGACCGGCGTGTAGCCGGAGGCGAGCAGGGCGAGCAGCGACGGCTGCGGCCGCTTCAGCTTGAAGGAGGCCTCGAAATCGCCTGATGTCACGACCTCGTCGACCTGTTCGTACCAGGACTTGCGCGGGTTCTGGCGGAATTTCTGCTGCGACTTGCCCATCAGCATGTCGAAGGTGCATTTGACGTCAGCCGAGGTGAACGGCTTGCCGTCATGCCATTTGACGCCCTGGCGGAGCTTGAAGGTCAGCGTTTTCTTGTCGTCGGACCACACCCAGCTTTCCGCAAGCTCGGGACGGATGTCGTCCAGGCTGTTCTGCGCGATGTGCTGGTCGTAGATGACGAGGTTGTTGAAGATCGGCATGAAGGGAATGTTGAGCGAATAGGTCGCGCCTTCGTGGATCGAAGCACTGCCGGGGCTGTCGCGGTGATACATCCGCAGGATACCGCCCGACTTCGGCTGGTCGGCCGCCTCTGCGACGGTTGAGACCGCCGGCAACGACAGCGCCAATAAAAGCGCGGTGGCGGCAAACGCGCGCACGCTCAGCATTCAATCCTCCCCATGATGGTTTCGGCCTTCTGTCCCGCCGATTGCGCGCGGACGATAGCCACCGGGGGGTGGCGAGGCAACCTGCCAAGTCATTCCGTCGCATTGGCAATTTGGATGACAGCGCGCAACGGGACGGCGGTTTCAACGGGTCTTTTCCACGTGCACGAAGCTTCGAATTTGCGGGTGGCGGACATCCCATCTCGTCATCGAATCGTCGTGCCTCGCGAAGCGCCACTCGCCGCCGTTTTTGCATCGCACCACGATGAACATGAACGGCGCAAAAGCCCGCTCTGTCATTGTCTTTGCGATGCACGATGGTAGGTTCCGCGCGCCGATCGAATCGGCCAAGTGGGCGGCGGTCTACCAGAAAAAAAGGAAGCAATCGATGATACGTACAATCGCTCTTGGTGCTGTAGTGGCTTTCAGCCTTGCGACGGCGTCCAACGCAGCCATCCTGCCGGTGCCGGTCGGATCACCGTCCGACTTGACGATCAAGGTTGCGGAAGGCTGCGGACCGGGTTGGTGGCGTGGTCCCGGCGGGAGGTGCCATCCGTTCGCGACGGGCCGGCTTTGTCCTCCCGGCTATCACATCGGACGCGAAGGGCAACGCTGCTGGCCGAACTGATTCAGTCGCAGAGAATTTTTGGCGGCGGCCGGACTTGGGTCCGGCCGTTTGCTTTTCGTCCGTGGCGTCCCGGTTTAAATTTCGACACGCGACCAATCGTGAAGGAGAGAGGGCCTGAAACCATGTATGTAGCAGGATTCGTGATCCCCGTGCCCGAGGACAAGATGGAGGCCTATCGCAAATGGGCCGAGAACGGGGCGGCCATCTTCAGGGCATATGGATGCATCGAGATTGTCGAATCCTGGGAGGACAACGTCCCGAGCGGCAAATATACCGACTTCCGCCGCGCCGTCGATGCGAAGGATGGCGAGAAGATCGTCTTCTCGTGGCAGGTGTGGCCCGACAAGGCGACCCTCGATTCCGCCGAAGCCAAGAATGCACGAGGACGGGGCTTTGGAGGTCACTGGGGAAATTCCGTTCGACCCGAAGCGCCTCATTCTTGGCTGCTTCAAGCCGGTCTACACCATGGGCCGCAAGTGAGAGATGTCCGCTTCATCACGCCGCCTGCTTCTGCTTCGGCAATGAGGCGAGCAGGGAGCGCAGCGCGAGCACGGACGCCGAAATCTCGCCGCGGCGCCAGACCAGCGGCGTCGTGATCTGGCTTTGCGCCCTCGGAATCGGATGCTGGTGCACTTTCACATGCGGCATCGACGCGATCACGGACTCCGGCACCAGGGCGATGCCCGCGCCGGCGGTCACGCAGGCGACGATCGCGTGGTAGGACGATAGATCAAGCACGCGGAAGGTGACGAGACTGTCGGCGCCGAGCCAGCGTTGCAGCATGCGGCGGTAGGCGCAGCCTTCAGGAAACGCGATCAGCGATTGGCCCTCGATATCGCGCGGGCGCTTGATCGGCGGATGATCCGGGCTCGAGATCAGCGTCAGCCGCTCGGAAAACACCGGAATATGCTCGATCGCCTCTCCAGGCGGAGCCTCGGCGATAAAGGCGGCATCGATCCGCCGTTCGCCCAATTGGCCCAGCAGCGAATCGTTGGTGCCGGTCGTCAGTTCCAGCCGCACGTCGGGATAGCGGCCGTGGAAGCCAGCCAGGATCGGCGGCAGGCGGCTTGCGGTCGTGCTCTCCAGTGCGCCGAGCTTGAACACGCCGCGCGGTGTCGTGCCCGTCACCACGTCGCGCGCTTCCTCCGAAAGCTGGATCAGCCGATCGGCATAACCGAGCAGGAGTTCGCCGGCCGGCGAAAGGTGCAGCCGCTGCCGGTCGCGGTGAAACAGCTTCACGCCCATCGACGTTTCGAGGTGCTTGATCCGCGTCGTCACCGCGGAGGGCACGCGGTGCAGCTTGTTCGCGGCGCGAATCACGCCGCCTTCCTCGACGACGCTCTTGAACACCTGCAGATCGGCGAAATTCATGGTGCGGGCTCCATTCTAATTTGGAGAACAACTAGCTCTTATCATTTCAATATCATAGAATATGCGGATTTGCTAATCGAGGCGGTATGAAGGGAAATCTGAAAACCTCCGCCGCTGCCGCCGCCTCGATCGGGCTTCTGGCGCTCGCGAGCGCAATGGGCATCGGGCGGTTTTCGCTGACGCCGATCCTGCCGCTGATGCAGCAGGACGCCCATTTGACCCTGACCGTCGGCGGTTGGCTCGCGACCGGCAATTACATCGGCTATCTCCTCGGCGCCCTGGCCTGCATCGCGCTGACGCCGCGGCCCTCGCTCTCGATCCGCTGGGGCCTCATCGGTGTCGGCCTCACCACCCTCCTGATGGGATTTTCGGAATGGGCGCCGCTATGGCTGGCGCTGCGGTTCCTGGCGGGCGTGGCGAGCGCCTTCGTGCTGGTCGGCACTTCTGCCTGGGCCATGCCGATCCTCAAGGCCCACGGCAAGGAGGATTGGTCGGGGCACATCTTCTCCGGCGTCGGCATCGGGATCGCCTTTGCGGGCATTTTCGGACTTGCCGCGGCTGTGGACTCCTGGAGTTCGCGCGCGACCTGGATCGTGCTGGGTATCGTCGCCGTCGCGCTTGCAGCATTGCTGTGGCGGCCGCTCGGAACCGAGGGTTTGCCGGCAGCGCATGCCGGCGAGCAGGGCCCTCGGGCGCTGCCGCGCCCCGCGATCATCGCGGCCTTCTGCTACGCAGCGTTCGGCTTCGGCTACATCATCCCGGCGACATTCCTCCCGGCGCTGGCCAAGGGCTATATCGACAATCCCGCGATGTTCGGCCTGATCTGGCCGGTGTTCGGTGCGGCTGCCGCGCTCTCCACCTTCGCCAGCGCCCGGCTCGGCCGCGGGCTCGCGCCTTGGCAATTATGGACGCGGGCGAAGTGGGTGCTGGCCGCCGGCGTGCTCGCGCCCGCGCTCTGGGTCAACATCCCGACGCTGCTCTTGTCGGCCGTGTGCGTCGGCGGCACCTTCATGATCATCACCATGGCCGGCATCAAGGAAGCCCTGCGGCTCGGCGGCACGCCGGCGCCGCTCGCGGTCGGCGTGATGACGGCAGCCTTCGGCGCGGGCCAGATCATCGGTCCGTTGATGGTGAGCCTGCTCGGTCGCTCCGGTCACGCCTTCGCGTTCGCGAGCATCATCGCGGTGGCGAGCCTCGTTATCGGCAATTGCGTGCTGCTGTACTTCGGTGGCCGCGCGGAAGCAGCGAAGGCGTGAGCCGCGATTATCTCAGCGCAACGTTGAAAGAACGGCCAAAAACGACAGCTCAGGTGTGGATCGTCGCAGCACCCTTCGCGTCCGGATAAAATTGCGGCGCTTCGCGGCGGTCGAACATGCCGTAATCGCGGACCACGCGAACCTGGCGAAGCCGCGCGCCGGACGGAAGCGGGGCGTTGCGCGTAAACGCTTCCGCCGAGCCCTTGTCGCGCCACGACATCAGAAGGATCGCGTCGCCCGGCGACAGCACGGCGTCGAATACGTCCCAGCCGACCAATCCGTTTGCGTTGCGGTCAAGGCCCAGCGACCTCGCGACGCCATCGGCGCCCCGTTGCTTGACCCACCCGGCCGGATGCTGCGCGTCGATCAGCGTGACCATGGTCGCGCCGCCGGCTTCGGTCTCGTCCAGCCGCTGGTCGCGCAACGCCTGGCCCTCGGGCAGGCGCGTGTCATGCGTGATCTGGCCGACGCGCAGGTGGTAGTCGCTCAAGATCTCGGTGCGGCCGCGGTCCTGGGCGTCGTGATGCCGCGACTGCGTCCGCCAGCGCACCAGCGCCTTCTCGTCGCGCCAGCCGGAGAGCGAGAAGATCCAGCCCTCCCGCGTCAGGCTCCTGTAGCGGATGTTGTCGATGAAGCCGTCGATCCGCTCGATCTCGGGCCGAAGCATTTTGGCGACGCCGAGATAGGTGTCCCAATGTTCTTTCTTGGGGTGAACTTCGAACAGCACCGAAAACATGTTCTTCTCCTGCGCATCCATCCCTTGAGTAAGCGATGGGATCGATCAACGTTTCGGCAACCGTCGAAGTAACGAAGTCGTTACACGATGCGCGAGGTATTGTTACCCCAATAGCGGTCGCGCAGCAGGCGCTTGTAGAGCTTGCCGGTCGGCAGCCGCGGCAGCTCGGCCTCGAAATCGATCGAGCGCGGCACCTTCTGGCGCGACAGCGACCGGCCGCAGAAGGCGATCAGTTCTTCCGCGAGCGCCTCGCACGGTTCGACGCCTGGCATCGGCTGCACCACCGCCTTTACTTCCTCGCCAAGGTCGGGATTGGGCACGCCGAACACGGCGGCATCCGCGATCTTGGGATGGGTGATCAGCAAATTCTCGCATTCCTGCGGATAGATGTTCACGCCGCCCGAGATGATCATGAAGGTGGCGCGGTCGGTGAGGTAGAGATAGCGGTCGGCGTCGATGTAGCCGACGTCGCCGACCGTGCTCATGGTGCCGTCCGGCGAACGCGCTTCCTTCGTCCGCGCCGGGTCGTTGAAATATTCGAACGCCGAAGCGGTCTTGAACCACACCGTGCCCGCCGTGCCGACCGGGCATTCCCGCATGTTCTCATCGAGGATATGGAGGTCGCCGAGCAGCACCTTGCCGACGGTGCCGCGATGGGCGAGCCATTCCTGGCTGTTGCAGGCGGTGAAGCCGAGGCCTTCGGTGGCGCCGTAATATTCGTGAATGATCGGGCCCCACCATTTGATGATGTCTTCCTTCACCAGCGCCGGGCAGGGCGCGGCGGCGTGGATCGCGATCTGCAGCGACGAAAGGTCGTAGCGCTTGCGCACCTCCTCCGGCAGCTTCAGCATGCGCGAAAACATGGTCGGCACGAGCTGGCTGTGCGTGACGCCCCATTTCTCGACCAGCGAGAGATAAAATTCAGGGTCGAACTTCTCCATGATGATGGCGGTGCCGCCGACGCGGATGGTGAGGTTGACGGCGGCCTGCGGCGCCGAATGATAGAGCGGCGCGGGCGAGAGATAGATCATGCCCTCGCGGTATTGCCAGAGCTTCTCCAGGAAATCGAACAGCGCGAGTTGCTGCGACGGCGGCTGCTCCGGCAGCGGCCGCAGGATGCCCTTCGGCCGGCCGGTCGTGCCGGAGGAATAGAGCATGGCGGTGCCGACGCTTTCATCCGCGATCGGCGTTGCCGGCAGGCCCCTGGTCGCCCCCTCGAGGCCTATGATGCGCTCGCTCTCGCCTACGCCGTCGGCGACGATGCAGAGTTCGATCTTCGGGCATTCCTTGATCGCCTCGCGCGCGATGTCGAGCTTGGCGACGGAGGTGATGAGAATGCGCGAGCAGCTGTTGGTCAGGATATAGGCGAGCTCGCCCGCGGTGAGGAAGGAGTTGACGCAGGTGAAATAGAGCCCTGAGCGTTCGCCGGCGCCGCAGGATTCGAGATAACGGTTGTTGTTCTCCATGAAGATCGAATAGTGGTCGAGCCGCCTCAAGCCGCGCTTGCGGAACAGATGCGCCAGCCGATTGCAGCGCGCCTCCAGCTCGCGATAGGTCACGGCCTCGCCGGTGCTCGCCATGATGAAAGCGGGCTGCAACGGACGCAGATGAGCGTGCTTGCCGGTGTACATCGTCTTCCATTCTCCCTATGCAGCCAGTTCGAGGATCTCGCGCACTTGCGCCGGGCCATCGATCCTGCGGGGATTGCGCGGCACCCAGGCGGTGGCCATCGCCTGTTTCGCGATCGCCTCGAAATGTTCAGGCGTGACCTTCACCTCGCGCAGGCTGCGCGGCATGCCGAGATTGCGGATGAAGTTGTCGAGCACGTCGGCGGCGTCCTTGCCGGGCTGTCCCATCGCCTCCGCCACCAGCGCCTGCCGATCGGCATTGACGGACTTGTTCCAGCGCATCACCGACGGCAGCATCACGCACGACGTATATCCATGCGGCACGCCATGGGCTGAGCCCAGCACATAGCCGATGCCGTGGCTCGCGCCCATCGGCACGCCCGAGGTCAGCGCACCGGTGGAAAGCCAGGTGCCGATCTGGCAATCCATCCGCGCGTCGACATCGCGCGGATTTGTTTTCACCCGCGGCAGCCCCGAGGCGAGCATCGCGAGCCCCTTCAGCGCCTGCGCGTCGGCATAAGGGTGCGCCTCGCGCGCGCAGATGCCCTCGACGCAATGGTCGACGGCGCGGATGCCGGTCGAAAGAAACAGCCATTCCGGCGTATGCAGGGTGATGGCGGGATCGAGGATCACGGCATGCGGCATGGTGAGGCGGTGCCGCACCGGCTCCTTGAATTGGGTCGCCATGTTGGTGACGCCGGCGCTCGCCGAAAACTCGCCGCCTGCGATCGTGGTCGGCACGCTGATCTGGCGCACACCGGGCGCGTTCATCGGCGGCGGTGCGCCCTTGACCGCGCGGATCGCATCCATGCCCTCGACGGTGCGGATGTCGTTGGCGAGGCAAAGCTGCACCGCCTTGGCGCCGTCGGTGATCGAGCCACCGCCGACGGTCACGATCAGGTCGGCATCCGCGGCCCGCGCCTGCGCGGTGGCCGCGATCACGGCCTCGCGCGGCGTATGCTGCGGCATGGCGTCGAAGATCGCGGCGTAGCGGGAGCCCAGCGCATGCTGGATTTTTCCGATCTCGTCGGTCTCGCGGCGCAGCGTGCCCGACACCATCAGAAAGGCGCGGGATTTACGCAGCCGGTCCATCTGGGCCACGATCGCTTCCGCAGCCGGCTCGCCGAACACGACCTCATCCATCGCGCCGAATACGACACGCCCTCTGTGCACGCTCTTGTCCTCCCGGGACGTTTTCGTTGTATCTTCGGGACAGACTAGCGAAGGAATTTCCGCGCGTCATGCCCGAAGATCATCCAATCCTGTACGGCCGCCATGCCTCGCCCTTTGTCCGCCGCGTCGCGGTCACGCTGCGACTCTACGGCATCGCCTACCGGCACGAGCCGTTGATGCCGTTCGGACCGGACAAGGCGAAGCTGGCGCAGTTCAATCCGATCGCGCGGGTGCCGGCGCTGCAACTCGCCGATGGCGAGATGCTAATTGATAGCGCCGTCATCCTCGACTATCTCGACGGCCTTGCCGGGCCGGAGCGGGCGCTCACTCCCGCGTCAGGGCAAGCGCGGCGGTGCGTGCTGACGCTGCTAGCGGTCGCGCACGGCGCCAATGAGAAGCTGGTGAGCGGCCTCTATGAACGCCATTTCCGTCCGCGCGAAACCTGGCACCGGCCGTGGCTCGACACCTGCGACAAGCAGGTGCGCGACGGCTTTGTCTGGCTCAACGACGCTTTTGCCGGGCCCTGGTTTCTCGGCGAGACCATGACGCAGGCCGATATCACGGTCGCGGTGTTCTGGCTGTTCGCGCGCGGCAAGCGTCCGAACTTCATCGCCGGTCTCGGTTGCGGCAAGCTCGACGAGCTGGCGAACCGGCTGCAGTCGACGCCGGAATTTCAGGCGACGACGCCGGAGCCGGAAGCGCTGACGAGCGAGCTGGCCTAGCGGATGTACGTATCCGGAACGCCCGTTGATTTGGCGATGTCCGCGTTACCCCCGGAAGTGGGCATCCGGGCTGGCCTTCGGCACGTCTGCTTTGTGCCCGGCCGCTCTGGAGCTGCCCGCGACAAGCAGTCGTGATAACATTTGTGGTCAACTCAACCTCAGTGAGGCGCTCTGCAGCGAGAGGTCCCCAAAAAGCCTTCACTTTGTCGCTCAATACGAAACCGCCGCCGAACGTCTGACAGGTCCAACATGCACAGGATGGATGGTACTTCTTGCTTGCAATCGGTGAGCTGGAGGCTAGAGATAACGACGCATGCCGGAGGCTGAAAAGATACCCGAGCGCCTTGGACGCTTGATCGCATCGCCCAAGGCTTATGCGAGACAAAAATCTCTTCTTGCTGGGCTTCGGTGGCTTCGTGCGAACCAACCGCTTGGTCGAATCGAAACTGAAGGCTTTGACCCGTTTTGGCTAGTGACCAAGCACGCCGACATTTCCAAGATCATTCGTCAGCATGAGCTATTTCACAACGGCGACCGCGCGCACACCCTTGTGCCACGGGCCTCCGACGAGGTGGCGCGCGCGTCGACCGGTGGTAGCCCGCATCCCATACGCACCCTCGTCCACATGGATGAGCCGGACCATTCGAAATACCGGCGGATCACCCAGTCCTGGTTCACCCAGCAAAGTGTGGGTTCGCTGGAGCATGGCATCCGCGCCATTGCCCGCGCCAGCATCGATCGCATGGCCGGGCATGGTTCGACTTGCGATTTCGTGCGCGATGTCGCGGTTCATTACCCTCTGCGCGTCCTCATGCAAATCCTTGGTGTTCCCAAGGAAGATGAGCCGCTGATGCTCAAACTGACGCAGGAGCTATTCGCAAGCGAGGATGTGGACCTTGGACATGGTGAAAGCGGGAGCGGCGATCCGGCCAGGCACGCCAAGGAACTGTTTCGTCTGCTCCGCGAATTTCAGGCCTATTTTGTCCCGCTGATGGAACGGCGTCGGGCGACGCCCATGCAAGACCTCGCAAGCGTGATCGCCAATGCGGTGGTGGATGGCAAACCCATCAATCATTTCGAGGCGGTCAGTTATTTCGTGATCGTGGCGGCAGCCGGTCACGATACGACGTCTTCGTCGATCTCGGGCGGGCTCTGGGCGTTGTGCGAGAACGACGATGCGTTCAACGAACTGAAGGCCGATGCCGGCTTGATTCCCCGGTTCGTTGAGGAAGCGATACGCTGGACCACGCCGGTGCACCACGTCATGCGAACGGCGACCGCCGACGTCGAGCTGCGCGGACACAGAATCGCGCGCGGCGACTGGTTGATGTTGAACTTTCTCTCTGCCAACCGCGACGAGGCGGCTTTCGATCAGCCGAACCGCTTCCGGCTGGATCGCAACACTTCAGGCAACGCGCTGTTCGGGCAGGGAGTCCATACCTGCCTTGGTCAGCACCTCGCGCGCCTCGAGATGCGAATCTTTTTCGAGGAATTGCTGAAACGGCTTGCCTCGGTCGAAATTGCCGGAAGGCCGCGACGCTCGGCGTCGATCTTCATCGGCGGGCCTAAAAGTTTGCCGATCCGGTTTAAGATGAATTGAGATCGGCTGGGCGGTCGAGGTGAACGTCCGGCAGGGCCAATCCCATGCTGCGACAGAGTTGCGACGCCGAATCGAAGAGCCGCTCGGCCTCCGCCTGGCGGCCCGATTGCACAAGCGTTTGCCCGAGACCAATCTCGCAGCGCGCCAATTCCGGCCGCAACCCGAGTTCGAGGCACATCTCTCGAGCCCGGAGATAATGGCGTTCGGCTTCGTCCTGAGCCGGTGCGGGACCCTTTCGATGGACGTCGCCCAGAAGGCGGAGGGCGTCGACTTCTATCGCGCGATACATGTGCTTGCGCGCAAGTTCGAGAACGCTGCGGGCATGATCCAGCATTCCCTCGTAATCATTGTCGAGCAGCTTGGCAAAACCCAGGTATGCACTCGACCAGGCTTCCCCATAGGTGAACTTGCTGGCGCGGGAGAATCCCAGCGCCTTCGTGAGCAGTGCTATTCCTTCGGCGGTGCGTCCGGCCAGCGCATAGGTGTAGCCCAGGGATATCGAGAGGACCGGAACAAGAAAATTGACCTGGCCCGAGCGGCAAACCTCAAAACCATGCTCCAGATATCGCAAAGCCGCGGGCACATCACCCTTGTGCGACAAAATGAAGCCCGCCCACCAATACGCCAAGGCAATGTCATAAGGTCGCTGAACTTCGTCAGCGATGAGACATGCCTTTTGTGCGGCATCCATCGCTGCCGGGAAGTTGCCCAAACGGCCGCGAGAAGCTCCCAACATACCCAGCCACAAGACCGAGCCGGTCCCGGTGCTCATCCGCAGGTGTCGCAGCGGGCCATCGATCCAGGCCAGGTTGTCCTCGAGTAGAGCGACCGATTGCCGGAAGTCGCCGCGCCACATGTAGGCCTGGCCGAGACGGAAGCTGGCACCGAGTTCCAAAGCGCCGTCGCCAATTTCGCGTGCGATGTTGCGCGCTCGCAAGCTGCGTTCAATGCTGGCATCAAGCTGGCCGCGCCAATTGTGGACAAACGACCAAGCGTCGTTGATTGCCGCCAGCCGCGGGCGATCGTCAATCGATTTGGCCAGGCTTTCAGCCTCGGCGACGCAGTATTCGAGCCGGTCGTATTCGGCAGTCGCTCCGAATACCGGGCGCAACTTCAGTCGGATGTCGATCCCTTGTCGAATGCGTTCGTGATCTTGCGGCAGATGGGTTAGCGCCTGCAATGACAACTCGAAGAACGCGCCTGCGGCTTGGTAGGCCGAAAACTCAACCGCCTTATCGCCGGCCTGACACAGATAGTTCACGGCCTCGTCCCAGAGCGCAGCGTTGAAGGCGTGGTGGGCGAGGCTTTCAACCACGTCGAACGTGCTTTCGCGGAATTGCAATTCCATGCCGCGCAGCACGCGCGCATGGAGCATTTGCCGCTTCGCCGAAATCAGGGACCCATAAGCAACTTCGTGGACCAGGGCGTGCCTGAACTTCAATTGGGCGTATATGGGATTTGGCGTTTCGTAGAGAAACTGCGCCGCCTTGAGCTCCGCCAGAAGATTCTGAAGCTCAGACTCGGAGAGATCAACCACCTCGCGCAACAGCATGATGGGAATGCTTGATCCGATAACGGATGCCATCTGCAGCAGTGACTTGCGCTTTGGGCTGAGGCTGTCGATGCGCGCGGCGATCACCGATTGCACCGTCTCCGGAATCCGGATTTCCGGGATCTGTCGCGTCAGCTCATAACCGCCGCTGCGCAGGCGCAGCGCGCCGCTTTCCACCAGTGTCCTGACGGTCTCCTCGATGAAGAGCGGCGTTCCGTCGGTGCGCTCGACAATGAGAGCTCGCAGATCGGCATTGGCGCTGCCGACCAGGCCTTGCACCAGATCGTGCGCTGCCTCGGCATCGAGCCGATCGAGACTGATGGCGGTGAGAAAGGACTTGCCGTCCCATTTGTGTTCGTATTCCGGGCGGCACGTCAGCAGCACGAAGGGGTTGGCCTCTCCAATGAGTTCGACCAATCCATCGATCACGGCTCGCGTTTCGGCGTCGGTCCACTGGATATCCTCGAACCAAAGCAGCAGTGGCTGACTTTCGGCGCAGCGAAGGAAAAGGTCCTTCAGCGTCGCGCGCATTCGTTGCCGGCGTTCCGCGGCGTCGAGCGCCAGCCAATCGGCGTCTTCGACCGGAAGATCGAGCAGCCATTGCAAGGCCGGAACATAGATCGAGGAGCCGCCCGGCAACACAGCCAGAGCCTCCCGCAGTCGGTTCTTCGCTTCGGCAGGCGGAGCCTGCTCCGAGATCCCGCACCACGACCGCAGCAGGTTGGAAATGCCCAGATAGGGCGTGCCGCGTTCATAGGCGGCGGAAGCCGTCTTGAGTACCAGCCAGCCCGACAATTGAGAGGATTGCAGAAATTCATGGACGAGCCGGGATTTTCCCGTGCCCGGCTGGCCTGTGACGATAACCAGCTGGCCGGAGCCCGCGGCCGAAAGTTGAAGCGCGCGCTGCAACGACGCGCGTTCGTTTTGCCGGTTGACGAACGGCGTCAGTCCCCGCGCCGCCGTCACCTCCCATCGGGTGCGGGCTTCGGTGTGACCGATGATCTCAAACAGGTCGACCGGCTGGCGAATCCCCTTCACGGCGACCTGCCCGAGCGGCTGGCCGTCGACGAGACCCATCGTCATCCGCATCACGTTGGCCGTGCAGTAAATTGCGCCGGGCGGGGCCATCTGCTCCATGCGCGCCGCCAGATGCACGGTTGGACCGACGGCATCGTAGTCGATCGAAAGATCGTTATGGATGGCGCGAACGAGCACATCACCGGCGTGCAGGCCGACCCGAACGGCGATGTCAGGAGCACAAGCCGCGCGAACATCCTTCTGTATGTCCAGGGCTGCGTAGGCGGCGCGCACCGCGTTGTCCTCGTGCGCAATCGGCGCACCGAACAAGGCCATGATCCCGTCGCCCTGCACCCGGTTGATGGTGCCCTCGTAGCGGCGGACGGCGTTGATCATCGCGTTGAGCGCCGGACGCAGCCGCAATTCCGCTTCTTCCGGGTCGAGGTCCTCGATCAGATTCGTCGAACCCTTGATGTCAGCGAACAGAACCGTGATTTGCTTGCGCTCACCTTCAAACAGGGCACGCGAGTCCAGAACACGCCGCGCCAATTGCTGCGAAAGTCGAATCGGTGTCGCCGCGTCATCCGAATCCTGGTCGGCGCGATCCGCCCGGCTGCGCTCGGACCGCGCGCCGCAATTGCCGCAAAACCGGCTCGAAACAGGGACGGGCGCGCCGCAACTGCCGCACACCTCGACCAGAGCCGCTCCGCAATTCGAACATTGCTGAGTCTCTTCACGGTTCGGGGTGCCGCACGCCAGGCAATCCATGAGAACAACCGGTAACGCACTGATCGATGGGCCAAAACTACACCGCTAACCACGGTGCCAGCAAGCCAGATGTGCGACGCGGCACAGCTCCATGACGACGGGAGCCGGTCCATTCAGAGGGTGCAAGAAATCCGGGCCTATCGGCGAGTTGACGGATACCTAATTCATTGTAGGCTGAAGGCCTCAGCGCGGTTCTTTTAGGTTTTGCGAGGGCGTCCGGATGCTGCGAAGGCAGTGACCGTGAACCCGACATCGGGCGCAAAACGGGCGCCGTGGTCGGAAACGTCGATGCTGTATTTGCGCAGGTCGGCGATCGCCGTCTTGTTCGATCCGTTGATCGTGATCCGATATCGCGTCATCGAAGCGGCCCACATCTGGTCGAACTGCGACGCAGGTTGCACCATGACTCCGGAGGGAACAAGGGCACGCGTTGTTTTTCTTGCTTGCAGGCACAGTGATTGTATGTCCGCTACGAGTCAAAAAGCCAAACTCCGGGGTGACCAGCACGGGTCTGCTTTTTAGCCCGAAAAGCAGACATCTCTCGTTTTTCCGAATACACGCCCCAGGTCAGTCACCCCGAGACTTTGGACAGCGAAAGCTTCCGCTCCGCAAGGCCGGCGTCGCGCGCTTCTTCGGCGGCGATGCGATCCCACAACTTCCGGATCATGTCCTTCATAATCAGCGCATCCTGCCAGCGGTCCGAGAGCTCGGCGCCGTCGGGCCCGGTGATGGCGTAAGGCGCGGGGCCCAGTTCGCACAGGAAGGTCAGCACGGCATCGGGCTTGGCGCGATGCCGCCATGAGCGGATGGCATATTCCCACCAGCCCATGAACAATTCGACCCAACCCTGGTGCTGCGGAAACCCAAGCGATATTTGCACCTGCTCGCGGCTCGCGATCCGCCCATGAATGCCCCAGCTGTTGTCGAGGATACGGTGGATCATCGCGTGGTTGACGTCATCCACCGGCCACGCGAATTCGCGCCCCACCAGATAATGCGAGAGATCAGCGGTCAGCCGCAGGTCCGGAAAACAGTCGAGCAGTTGCAGCGTGAAGAATAAATCGGCGGTCATGCGGTCGCGATGCGTCTCCACATGCACGGCGATGCCGGCATCATCCGCGAGCCTGCGCCATCCTTCGAGGTAGGGAATACACTCCTGCAGGCGATAGGGGCGGACGTTCGGCTGCAGGTTGACATGGTCGGCGCCGAGCCGTGCCACCAGTTCCAGCACCGGCTTCAGGTCATCGACGGATGTCGGATAGCATTGCGCCTGCCAGATCATGCCGTGCGCACGGAGGAAGCCTGTCACCTCCGTCGCAAAGGCCGGATCGATGAAGCGGACGCCGGCTCCGTCATAGCCGGCGTCGCGGATCATCTCGAGCTGGGTGTGCAGCGGCCATTCGCCCTCGTCGGCGAGCCGCCGCTCCATCGCCCAGAGCGACTGCAGGATGCGCAGTTGCTGTGGCATGGGCGTTTACGCCCGCGCCGGCACGACCGTCGGATGCACTTCCTCATCCGGCAATGTATTGGCTGCGATGTTCTCCTCGAAGGTTTCCGGACCGGCCCAGATCGCCAGCGCCGTCAAGGCGGAAAGCAGCGCTGCATAACAGGCGACCGGCCACCAGCTCCCGGTAACAGCCACGAGCCAGGCCGCGAGGAACGGCGCCGGTCCGCCCGCAAGCAGCGAGCCGGTCTCGCGGGCGAAGGCAAAGCCGGCGAAACGCCGCTGCGGCGGGAACAGCTCGGCGAAGTAGGCCGCCTGCGGGCCGAACATCGCCGCCGTCACCACCGCGCGGGCGATGATGAAGGCAGCCGCGATCCAGATCCATTCCTTGGTGCCGACCAGCCAGAAGAACGGGAAGGCAAAGGCCACGCCGCAGAGCGCGCCGAACAGATAGACAGGCCGACGCCCGATGCGATCGGAAAGCGACGCGAAGCCGACGATCGTGAACAGCTCGATCGTGAAGGCCAGCATCAGCGCGCTCAACGCATCGGCCCTGGGAACGCCCAGCGTGGTGATGACGTAGCTGAGGCCGAACACCGGGAAGAGATAACCCAGGCCGTTCTCGGCCAGGCGCGCGCCCAGCACGACGAAGAAGTTGCGCGGATGGCGCCGCAGCGCCTCCATCGCCGGATTCTGTTCGACCTTGCCGCGCGCCACCACGGCTTCGGTATAGACGGGGGTTTCCGTCACCCGCATGCGGACGAAAATGCCAACCAGGATCAGGAGGAAGCTCGCGAGGAACGGCAGGCGCCAGCCCCAGGACATCAGGTCCTCGCGCGGCAGCGGCGACACCAGCGCGAACGCGCCGGCCGCCAGCAGATTGCCGATCGACACGCCGAGCGGTGCAAAACTGCCCCAGAAACCGCGCCGGTGCGGCGGCGCATTCTCGACGAGATATATCACCGCGCCGCCATATTCTGCGCCGGCGCCCAATCCCTGGATAACGCGCATCAACACCAGCAGCAGCGGTGCCCAGTAGCCGATCTGGGCATAGGTTGGCAGGACGCCGATCAAGGTTGTACCGATGCCGATCATCAACAACGTTGCGACCAGCACCGGCTTGCGTCCGTAGCGGTCGCCTAGCACGCCGAACAGGATGCCACCGAGCGGCCGCACCACGAAGCCGACGCCGAAAGTCAGGAACGCCAGCATCGTGCCGACGATCGGGTCGTTCTTTGGAAAGAACAGTTCACCGAACACCAGCGCAGCCGCGGTGCCGTACAGAAAGAAGTCGTACCATTCGAGCGCGGACCCGATGCAGGCCGCAAAGATCACGCGCAAGCGTGGCGAGCTTGTTTTAACGGCTGAACTCTCCGTCATGGTTTCCCCTCCGGTGTTTTGTTGTCATTTGTTTTGTTGTCTTGAAGTGTCGTCAGAAGCGAAACGCCCGCGTTGGTGCGCGGGTGTTTCAAGAAATCAGGCTGCTTTGGTGAAGTAGGACTTCTTCGACGCCGACTGGGTCTCGTAGATCGAGCCCTGGCGCCTGGCCGGCGGCAGCGGCATCCGCACCGGCACGTCGGTCAGGCGTGGCGTCACCACGACGTCGCCGGCGAGCAGGCGGCTGTTGAACTCGTCGAAATCCTTCACGCCCATCAAAGGCCAGGCGTCGCTGGCGGCGACTTCATAGAGCAGGAGGTTGCGCGGGCGATTGGAGGTGTTGGTCGCCGAGCCGTGCAGCGCGCGAACGTGATGGAACGACATGCTGCCGGCCTTGCCCATGCAGGGTACGGCGCGCTCGATCTCGTCGCGCACGAGATCCGGGTCGATCAGGCCCGCGAAGTAACCTTCCTGGTCATGGTGATTCCAGACTTCGCGATTGTGCGTGCCGGGCGTCACCAGCATCGGCCCGTTCGAGAGGTCGCAATCGTCCAGCAGCACACCGATCGCAAGGATGTCGTCGTTGGTGTGCGGATAGAAGGCCCAATCCTGGTGCCATTCGACCGGCGAACCATATTGCGCCGACTTCATGTTGAGCTTGGAGCCGTGCAGCCTGAGCCCCGGGCCGATCAGCCTGGTGAGAATGTCGATGACGGGCTTGCTGCGCACGATCTCGTCGAAGATCGGATGCACCTTGTGCGGGGTCTTGATCCGGCGAACGCGCGGATTTTCGCGGCTATGGCCGGGCTCGAGATCGTAGACATCGTTGTGCTCGGTCACCTCGGCCGCGCCGGCCACGACTTCAGCCACCACCTGGCGCACCCGCCCGAGCGTGGCGCCATCCACCACCTCCGGCACCACGATCACGCCGTCCCGGCGATAAGTCTCGACATCTCTTTCTGAAATCATCCCAAAAGACCTCCTTTGCGCCAATGACAGCGCTGTCATCTAAAATGTTAGCGCTAACAATATGCATTCGCAAGCGCGCTGGTGTATCCAGATCGGGTCATTTCGACAGGCCAGCCATGCCGTCCCCTGATTCAGAGCTGCAAACCATCCCGACCCTGTCCGCCGTGGCTGATCTCGCCGGCGTCTCCTCGATCACGGTGAGCCGCGTGGTGCGGCTGCCGGAACTGGTTGCGCCCCAGACCCGCGCCAGGGTCGAGGCGGCGATGCGGGAACTCGGCTATGTGCCGAACCAGATCGCCGGTGCGCTCGCAGGCGCCCGCACCAAATCGGTCGGCGTGCTGGTGCCGACCATCGCCAATTCGATCTTTGCCGACACCGTGCAGGGCCTGTCCGACGAACTGGAGCCGCTCGGCTATGCGGTGATCCTGGCGCAGTCGCGTTACGATGCCGAGCGCGAGGATCGCGTGCTGTCCGCGCTGCTGTCGCGGCGGCCGGAAGCCATCATCATGGTGGGCTCGCCCGCGACGGAGGACGGTGCGCGGCTGTTGCGGCGTGCGGGCATTCCGGTGGTGGAGACATGGGAGCTGCCGCCAGAGCCGATCGATGCTGTCGCGGGCTTTGACAATTACGCCGCGGGAGGTGCCGTCGCACGGCATTTCATCGCGCAGGGGCGAAAGAAATTTGCATTCATCGGCGGCGACGATCCGCGCGCCACGCGGCGCTGGAATGGATTCAGGGACATGTTGAGCGAGGCCGGCGTGACCCATCCGCGACGGCTGGTGCTGGACCGCAATGCTTCGGGCAGCGTGGCGGCGCTGGCGGAATTGCCTGATGTCGACGCCGTGTTCGCGGCCAATGACGCGCATGCCATCGGCTTCATGTCGGGCTTGAGGAATGCGGGCCTGTTGCGCAACGGCTCTGCCGCCGAACAACCCGTCGCCGTGATCGGCCTCGGCGATCTCGAAATGGGCCGGCTGATCGCGCCGAGCCTTTCCACCATCCGCGTGCATGGCGACGCCATCGGCCGAACGGCCGCGCGGCTGGTGCTGACGCAGGAAGGGCCGCGCCGCGTCGATCTCGGGTTTGAGCTCGTGCTGCGCGACAGCGGCTGATCAGCCGCCGAGCAGTCCGGCAATTTCCGGCAGCGACACTTTCCGTTCGGAGAAAATCAGTTCGGCGGCCTCGCCTTCCCGATCGAATGCTTCCGGTTCGAGCGGATCACGCACGGAAAGCCGATGTTCGAGAATGAGCCGCGCCAACAGCGCGCGCCGCGCGTCGACGCCAGGCCGGCTCGCCTCCCAGCACATCAGCGCCGCGCTCGTCGCATGATAGAGGCTGCTCGCCGCGGCCCGCGCATTCGCTTCCAGCGTGGGCGCTGCGGCAACACGCTCGGCGAAGCCAAGCGCGTGCTTTATCTTCTCGCGCACGCGATCGCGGAACGCTGCAGGAATTGCGCTCGCCTCATCCAGCAATTTCGCAAGCGCCGCGCCCAGCGCGCGATGCGCGCCGCTCTTGCCGACCGCACGCGTGATGATGTCGAGCGCGTTGATATTGCTGGTGCCTTCCCAGAGCACGCCGATATGCGCATCGCGCACCAGCCGCGCATTCACCCATTCCTCGATATAGCCGTTGCCGCCGCGTATCTCCATGGCGCCGGTCGCGACCGGAATGTTGTCGCGGCAGGCGCGGAATTTCAGCAGCGGCGTCAGGATGCGCAGGATGTCGGCTGCGTTCTTGTCGGCCGCATTGGCGCGGTCCATCGCATGTGCCGCGAACAGGAACATCGACAGCGACTGCTCGACCGGCAGCGCGATCTTCAGAAGCTGGCGGCGCAGCAGCGGATAGTCGATGATGGTGTGTCCGAACGCACGGCGGCCGCGTGCGCAGGCCATCGCTTCGTTGAGGCAGCGCCGCATCATTGCGGAGGCGCGCACGCCATGCGACAGCCGCGACAGATTGACCTGCTCCATCATCTGCTTCAGCCCGGCGTCGATGTCGCCGACGAGATAGGCGACCGCGCCGTCGAGCAGGATTTCTCCGCTGGCCATCGAGCGGGTGCCGAGCTTGTCCTTCAGCCGCACGATCCGGTACGAGTTACGCCGGCCGTTCTTCAAGCGCCGCGGCAGCGCGAACAGCGCCAATCCCGTGGTGCCGTCCGCCGCGCCCTGGGGACGGGCCAGCATCAGTGCCACGTCGGCGTCGGCATGCGAGCAGAACCATTTGTCGCCATAAAGCCGCCACTCGCCATCCTCCAGGCGCGCAGTGGTCTCGATGGCGCCGACGTCGGAGCCGCCGGCGCGCTCGGTCATGAACTGCGTGCCCTTCCACATCGTGGCGACGTCGCCGGACAGCATTTTCGGCAGCAGGTAATCCTGCAGCCCCCTGTCGGCGAATTTCCGGATCAGATGGATCGAGGTGTCGGTCACGCTGATCGGGCACATCAGGCCGAACTCGGCCTGCACGAACAGATATTGCAGCGCGTATTTGGCGACCGCGGGCAGGGGGCGGTCCATGCCGAGCGCTCCCGGGCGATGGCTCATCGCATGGAACTGGAAATCGCCGAAGGCGATATTTTCCATCTCGCGATAGGACGAATGATAGTCGATCCAGTCCTCGTCGCGGCCGAAACGGTCGCGCGGGTTGAGGACCGGCGGATGCTTGTCGGCGATGCGGGCAAGCTCGTCGAGCCGGCCGCCGGCGAGCTCTCCGAGCCGATCAAAGTGCGGTTCCAGCATTCGGAAATCATCCGCAGCCAAATAAAGCGGCAGCAGGTCGCGCAGGCCGCGGTCGATGGCGTAGAAATTCTGTCCGGCGCCGTCGGGCGCGAGATGATCCGCGCCACGACCACGACCTTCGTCGGAGGCGGCGCCCCGGCTGATGGGAAGCGCGTCCATGGCTGACCTCATATCGTTCGATGCGCGTCGCGTGCGGCCGCTGGCAGTCAAGCTGCCCATCCAGGCAGTTTTCTCATTCGAACGATTATTCCACCTTCATGGGCAATACGGCAAAAAAATTGTGCCACAAAGCCGGTATAAGAAGCGCGTGCCAACGAGCCCGGCCTTGAACGTGGCGGCAGCAGGTCGCATCTGTTGACCCTGTCCAGCCACATAGGGGGCGCCACGCTCGCGGCTTGGTGCAGAGGAGATCTCCTTGAGCGCAACGGACCCATCCGAAGGTTTGAATAGAAATATCGCTTCCCGCCTCCGCGGCCTTGCCGGCGTCGGGCCGGCGATCCTCCTCGCGGTGTCGCTCGCCGGCTGCGAGCAGAAACAGCAGGCTTCGGCCGCGCCGCCCCCGCCACCGGTCACCGTGGCGCAGCCGGTCAAACGCACCGTCACCGATTGGGATGAGTTCACCGGCCGCTTCGAGGCGATCGAGGAAGTGCAGGTCCGTCCGCGAGTCGGCGGCTCCGTCACCAATGTCGAGTTCAAGGACGGCGACATGGTGCATACCGGCGACCTGCTCTATGTGATCGACTCGCGTCCCTTCGAGGCGGTGGCCGAGCAGGCCAACGGCCAACTCGCCGATGCGCGGGCCAAGACCGAGTTGGCCAAGCGCGACCTCGACCGTGGCCTGGCCCTGGTCCAGACCAGTGCCGTCTCCGAACAGCTCGTCGATCAGCGCCGCCAGGCCCTGCAGGCTGCACACGCCGCGGAAATGCAGGCCGAAGGCGCGCTGAAGGCGGCGCAGCTCAACATCGAGTTCACCCATGTGCTGGCGCCGATCACGGGCCGCGTCAGCCGCCACTTCGTCAGTGTCGGCAATCTCGTGCAGGGCAGCGACAATGGCACCTCGACGTTACTCACCACCATCGTCTCGATGGATCCGATCTACATCTATTTCGACGTGGACGAGACGACGTATCTGAGAAACAACAAGCTCTGGTTCGAGGGCAAGCGGCCGAGCTCGCGCGATACGGCGAACCCGGTGCAGGTGACGCTGACCGGCGAAACCAAGCCCTCGCATGAAGGCCACATGGATTTCCTCGACAACCGGCTTGACGTGTCGACCGGCACGCTGCGCAGCCGCGCGGTGATTGCGAACAAGGATCTCTCCATCCTTCCCGGCCAGTTCGGCCGCGTGCGGCTGATCGGCAGCTCGCCCTATGAAGCGCTGCTGTTGCCGGATACGGCGATCGCGACCGACCAGTCGCGCAAGATCGCGTTCGTGGTCAAGGACGACGACACCGTGGAAGCACGCGCGGTCGTGCTCGGGCCGCTCGACGGCGGCCTGCGCGTCATCCGCGAAGGGCTGAAGGCGGAAGACCGCGTCATCGTCGACGGCCTTCAGCGGGCCCGCGTCGGTGCCAAGGTGAACCCGCACAAGGCCGAGATCGGCGGCGGCAAGACATGAATCTCGGGCGCCTTTCCATCAATCAGCCCATCCTGGCGATGGTGCTATCGATCGTGCTTCTGATCGTGGGCACGCTCGCCTACCGGACGCTGCCGGTCGCCGAATATCCCGAAGTGGTGCCGCCGACGGTGGTCGTCACCGCCCAATATCCGGGTGCGTCTGCGCAAACCATCTCTGACACCGTCGCCGCTCCCATCGAGCAGCAGATCAACGGCGTCGAGGACATGCTGTACATGTACAGCCAGGCCACCTCGAACGGCCAGCTCACCATCACCATCACCTTCAAGCTCGGCACCGACCTCGACAAGGCGCAGGTGCTGGTGCAGAACCGCGTCGCGATCGCGCAACCGCAATTGCCCGAAGAGGTGCAGCGCAACGGCGTCGTCACCAAGAAGAACTCGCCCGACATCCTGATGGTCGTGTTCATGCTGTCGCCCGACGACACGCTCGACCAGCTCTACATCTCCAACTATGCGCTGCTGCAGGTCCGCGACCAGCTGCTGCGGCTCGACGGCATCGGCGACATCCAGATTTTCGGCGCGCGCGATTATTCGATGCGGCTGTGGCTCGATCCCGACAAGATCGCCAATCTCGGCATGACCTCGGGCGACGTGATCGCTGCGATCCGTGCCCAGAATTTGCAGATCACCGGCGGCCAGCTCGCAGCTCCGCCGATTGCCGACCGCGCTTTTCAGCCGAACCTCACCTTCACCGGCCGTTTGAAGGACCCATCCCAGTTCGAGGACATTGTCGTCAAGGCGGGCTCCGACGGCCGCATCGTGCGGCTGCACGATATCGCCCGGATCGAGCTCGGCGCGCTTGATTATTCCACCAACAGCTTCGAGCTGCGGAAGACCGCGGTCGCGATGCTGGTGACCCAGCGGCCGGGATCGAATGCGCTCGCGACCGCAAAGGGTATCTCGGACACGATGGTGAAGCTGAAGGCCAGCTTTCCGAAGGGACTCGACTACGACATCGGCTACAACCCGACTGAGTTCATCGCCCAGTCGATCCACGAACTGATCAAGACCATCTATGAGGCGATGATCCTGGTCGTCATCGTGGTGCTCGTGTTCCTGCAAGGCTGGCGTCCGGCGATCATCCCGATCATTGCGATCCCGGTCTCGCTGGTCGGTACGTTTGCGGCGATGGCGGCGCTTGGATATGCCATCAACAATCTGACGCTGTTCGGGCTTGTGCTCGCGGTCGGCATCGTGGTCGACGATGCCATCGTCGTGGTCGAAAATGTCGAGCGGCATCTCGAGCACGGTATGAGTCGGCGCGATGCGGCCTTGAAGACCATGGAGGAGGTCGGCGGCGCGCTGGTGTCAATTGCGCTGGTCTTGTGCGCGGTGTTCGTGCCGACCGCGTTCTTGGGAGGAATCACCGGCCAATTCTTCCAGCAGTTCGCCGTCACCATCGCGGTCGCGACCGCGATCTCCTGTTTCTGCTCGCTGACGCTGTCGCCGGCGCTGGCTTCTCAGATCCTTGTTCCGCACGAGGAGAAGCGGCCTCCTTCCGCCTGGAATCTCATCGCGCGCGGCTGGGAATGGTTCACCGGCCTCTTCAACCGCGGCTTCGACTGGTTGTCGAATTTCTACGGCGACCTTGCCGGCTTCGTGATTCGGCACCGGGTGGTGATGCTCCTGGTCTATGCGGTGCTGATCGGCAGCGCCGGCTGGCTGCTTGCCACCACGCCTCAAGGCTACATTCCGGCGCAGGATCGCGGCTACGTCATCATATCCGCGCAATTGCCGGGTGCAGCTTCGCTGGCGCGGACTACCGCGATCGTTCGCAGGATTGAGAGCATCGCGCTCGATACGCCCGGAATCTCTCATATCGCGGTCTTTGCGGGCCTGTCGGGAGCAACCCGTACACAGGCGAGCAACTCGGCGGCGCTTTTCCCGGTGTTTGAAGAACCGGAAGTGCGCCTCAAGAAGGGTTTGAGCGCGCAGGCGATTACGGCGGATTTGCGCAAGCGGCTTTCGGCCATCGAGGGCGCGTTCATCATCGTGATTCCGCCGCCGCCGATCCCGGGCATCGGCACCGGCGGCGGCTTCACCATGCGCATCCAGGACAGGCAGGGGCGTGGGTCCGCACTGCTCGCGGCCGCAACCGACGAACTTGTCGCCGCGGCGCGCAAGTCGCCCCTGCTGCTCGCCCCTACTGTGTTCTCGCCTTTCTCGGCCAACACGCCGCAGGTGTTCGTCGACATCGATCGCGTCAAGGCGCAGAAGCTTGGTGTTCCCATCCAGAACATCACCGACACGATCGAGACCTATTTCGGCTCGACCTATGTCAACGACTTGAACCTGTTCGGCCGCACCTATCACGTCACGGCACAGGCCGACTTGCCGTTCCGCAAAGAGCGCGCCGACCTTTCGCGGCTGCGCACCCGCAACGCCAACGGCGACACGGTGATGCTCGGCAGCGTCGTGGATTTCAGGGACGTCTCCGGGCCGGACCGGGTCGCGCGCTACAATCTCTATCCCGCAGCCGAGCTGCAGGGCGAGGGTCTGCCGGGCACGAGCTCGGCGACCGCAATCGCTGTCATGAAGAAGCTTGCCGAGGACACGCTGCCGAGCGGCTTTGCCTTCGAATGGACCGACCTTTCCTATCAGCAGACGACCAGCGGCAACGCGGGCCTGGCGGTTTTCCCGATCTGCGTGCTGTTCGTCTACCTGGTGCTGGCCGCGCAATATGGCAGCTGGACCTTGCCGTTCTCCGTCATCCTGATCGTGCCGATGTGCCTGCTGGCCGCGACCATCGGCGTCCGTATCATGGGCCAGGACGTTAATATCCTCACGCAAATCGGTTTCGTGGTGCTGGTGGGACTGGCCGCCAAGAATGCGATCCTGATCGTGGAATTCGCACGCGACATCGAAGCCGAAGGCAAGCCGCGGCTGGAGGCGGTGATCGAAGCCTGCCGGCTGAGGCTCAGGCCGATCCTGATGACGTCGTTCGCCTTCATCCTCGGCGTGCTGCCGCTGGTGGTCTCGTCCGGTTCGGGATCGGAGATGCGCCAGGCGGTCGGCGTCGCCGTGTTCTTCGGCATGCTCGGCGTCACCCTGTTCGGGCTCTTGTTCACCCCGATCTTCTACATGGTGGTGCGTAACCTCGCCGACGGCGGTCGGGCGAAGAAGGAGGGGACTGCGGCATAGCCCTGTGTCGGCCGCAACCCCGCAATACTATTGGCTTATTTGAAATAGATGGGCAGGCGCAGGGTTATAAAATATACCAAGCGCTCGATGGAGCATGACCCTTTTTAGAAACGGTTGGGAGGCGACTTATGAAATCAGTCTGGATGGCGGCGGTAGCGGTGGGCAGCCTGTTGCTAGCGGCGCCCGCATCGGCGCAGGGCGTGAAGATCGGCGTCTTGAACGATCAGTCCGGCGTGTACGCCGACTATGGCGGCAAATATTCGCTCGAGGCCGCCCGGATGGCGATCGAGGATTTCGGTGGCGAGGTGCTTGGCCAGAAGGTCGAGCTGGTCACCGCAGACCACCAGAACAAGCCCGATCTCGCCACCGCCATCGCACGGCGCTGGTATGACGCCGAAGGCGTCGACATGATCACCGAGCTCACGACCTCGTCGGTGGCGCTCGCGGTGCAGGAGCTTTCCAAGGAAAAGAAGAAGATCGACATCGTGGTGGGAGCTGCGACCTCGCGCATCACCGGCGACGCCTGTACGCCCTACAGCTTCCACTGGGCCTACGACACCCGCGCGCTTGCGGTCGGCACCGGCGGTGCGCTGGTGAAGGCGGGCGGCGACACCTGGTTCTTCCTCACCGCGGACTATGCCTTCGGCTACGCGCTGGAAAAGGACACTACCGACATCGTCAACGCCAACGGCGGCAAGGTGGTGGGCTCGGTCCGCGTGCCTCTGAACTCGTCGGACTTCTCGTCCTTCCTGCTGCAGGCGCAGAGCTCGAAAGCAAAGATCGTCGGCCTCGCCAATGCCGGTCTCGACACCACCAACTCGATCAAGCAGGCGGCCGAATTCGGCATCGTCAAGGGCGGCCAGAAGCTCGCCGGCCTCCTGATGACGCTGTCGGAAGTGCATGGCCTCGGCCTCGAAGCAGCGCAAGGCCTGATCCTCACCGAAGGTTTCTACTGGGATCATGACGACAAGACGCGCGCCTTCTGCGGAGCGCTTCATGAAACGCACCGGCCACATGCCGAGCATGATCCATGCCGGTACCTATTCGGCGACCATCAGCTATCTGAAGGCCGTGAAGGCCGCCGGCACCAAGGATACGGAGGCCGTCGCCAAGAAGCTGAAGGAGTTGCCGGTCGACGATGCCTTTGCGCAAGGCAAGGTGCTGGAGAACGGCCGCATGGTGCATGACCTCTATCTGTTCGAGGTCAAGAAGCCGTCGGAGTCGAAGAAGCCGTGGGACTATTACAAGGAGCTCGCGGTGGTTCCAGGCGACAAGGCGTTCTTCACCGCCAAGGAAAGCGGCTGTCCGCTGACGAAATAATATCTGTCGCCCCTGCGAAAGCAGGAGCCCATAACCACAGGCGGATGTTGTGAGAGCGACATCCGCCTGTTTGCTTTTATCGATAGATCACGCGGCAGACCCCGGCTCGCGCTTCGCTTGGCCGGGACGACGTCCTTATCCATGCACCATCCGCCAGAGAATCGCGCCGGTCGCGCCGATCCAGAGCGCGACGGCGGCCAGCGACTGGATCGCAAAACCGGGGCTGCGCTGCGGGACGGACTTGGTGTAGCCTGCCATGTAGACGATGCGGCCGATGATCCAGACGAGCCCGATCGCGGCGGCGATGGCGTCGCTGATATAGATCGCAAACAGCCACAGCGACGGCAGGAAGATCGGCAGCCATTCCAGCGTGTTCATCTGCACGCGGAACACACGCTCGAAATCCGCATTGCCGGAAATCGCCGGCAGCTTGACTCCGTATTTGATGCGTGCCCGCGCCACCTGTGTCGAGGTGACGAAATAGAAGGCGACGGCCAGCACGGTGACGAGCGCGGTGTAGTGATACATCGGAAACGTCCTTCCCGGGATTTCTACTCGATGACCTCGTCGGCGAGCGCGAGCAGGGTCGGCGGGAATTCCAGCCCGATCGATTTCGCGGTCTTCAGATTGATCACGAAGGGATATCGCGTCGGCTGCTCGAACGGCAGATCGCCGGGACTGGTGCCCTTGAAGATGCGATCGGCCATGGCCGCCGCGCGCTCGAAGGATTCCTTCAGGTCGGCGCCGTACGACATCAGGCCGCCCTCGCGCACCAGCTCGTCGAATTCATAGATCGCGGGCAGGCGGCGCGCGGCCGCATAGTCGAACACGCGCTTGCGGTTGAGCATGGTCAGCGAGTCCGACACCATCAGGATGGCGTCCGGCGGCTCGCGGTCCATCACCGCGAATGCCTCGTTGAAATCCTCGGGCTCGCGCACGCCGACTGCTTCGACATCGGCGCCGATTTCGCGCGCGGACTGCGCCGAGGCCTCGTAGCGCAGGGACATGCCGAGGTCGTCCCTGTTCCAGAGCATCGCGACCCGCTTGAGCCTCGGCAGCAGTTCCTTGAGGAGGCCAAGCCGCTTGGTGCTGAGCGTCGTCGCCACATCCGAGATGCCGGTGAGGCTGCCACCGGGCCGCGCCAGGCTCTGCACGAGGCCGGTCGCGACGGGATCGCCGACCCCGAATGCGACGACCGTTGGAATGCGGGCTGCCTTGGCGGCGACCACGATCGGAAAACCCCAGACCACGATGACGTCGACACCCCTCGCCTTGGCCTGCGCGATGAATTTCTCGGGCGGCAGGTTGCGCGGGGCGTCGTCGGCGGAAGTCTCGAAGATCAGGTTCTGGCCGCGCATGTAGCCAAGCTGGGCGAGCGCGTCGAGCAGCATTTTGCCGTTGGCGCTCGATTCCGGCACGATGCCCTGCGGGCCGATCAGCGCGATGCGGAGCGGCTTCGTTGAATCCTGCGCATGGGCGAAACGCGGCGCAACCAGCGCCGCGCCGCCGAGCAGAGCAATGAATTCGCGCCGTCGCATGGTTTCTCCCGGGGCCGCCCGTGCGAGAAGGTCGTAGGCCGAAGGGCCGGATGGATCAATAGCCTGTCAGCTCCAGATAGCCCACGCCGGAATGGCTGCCGTGAAAGTTGATCGGGCCTTCCCAGTACGCAAAGCTCGTGCCCATCCAGGCCCTCGGATTGAGCGGCGTCGTTTCGATCGCAAGCTGGAGCGCGGGAATCGCCACCTGCCAAGCGACCGGCAGCTTGCGGCCTTCGATCTCGATCGGCGTCTTCGGTGTCATCCGGATATCGGCGGGTCCAAGCTGGCGGGTCGTGGCATCGGGCAGGATCCACGTGCCGGAGGCATAATTGCGGCCGTCCTTCTGGCGCATCCGGTACAGCATCAGCTTCTCTCCGGACGCAAGATGCAGCGCGAACCAATCCCAGCCGGTTTGGTCCGGCGCCAGCGGCTGGCTGCTCCATTCCCGGTCCATCCAGGCCTGCCCCGTGACGGCCTCTTGCTTGTCATCGATGGTGAGATGGCCGGAAACCCTGAAGAAGGGCTGGCTGTAATAATATGACGCCTGCTCGCGCTCGGATTTCTTGCTGTAGCCGCCGTCGCCTTGCAGCACGATCGAACGATCGGCTTCGAGATGGAGCGCATAGGCAAAATCCTTGCCGGTTGCGGTGAGATCGAGCGGTGAGACGGTGTTGGCATTGAATCCATCCACGCCGCGCATCGCCCAGGAATCGATCCACGCCGCAAAGGGATCGATCGTGACACCGGCCTGGCCCACGCCACCACGCGCGAAGCTTTCCGACGTAAAATGAGCGTCGGCGCGGGTCACCGCCGCGTGCGCCATCCAGATCTGCTGATTGGCCCACCCCTCTTCCTGCGCGCCGGCTGCAAGCGCCTGCCGGAACAGCGTCCACTGCGCGCCATAGGCAGCGCCGCCGCTATCGGTGAGGTTCGCCGTCACGTACCACCACTCGATGCGGAAATCCGGATGCGGGCCGTGATCGGCCGGGAACGCGAAGGTTCTTCCGGGCGCGACTTTTCGATATCCGTCCGCACTGCTGCCGAGCCCGGCAAAACCCTGCGCCAGCGCCGGGTTACCAAGACCGAGCAGCGCGAGCCCGCCTGCGAATGCGCGGCGCGAGATTTTGCGGTCAGCGTTCATTGGCGAAAACCTTGACGAGGTCGGCCGGCTGCATGCGCGCCAGCCGCGCGACCGGCAACAGCGAGGCCAGCAACGAGGCCGCCATCGCGACGCCGAACAGCTTTACGAGCTGAAGCGGGAAGACGTGGAACGGCAGCCGCCAGCCAAAGGCTTTCACATTGACGATGGCGATCAGGCACCAGGCGACAATCAGCCCGAGCGGCAGCGCCAGCAGCGCCGTGATGAACGCGACCGACATCGTCTTGGTCAGTTCGATCGCCGCCAGCTTCCGCCGCGTCACGCCGACCGCCCAGAGCGGCGCGAGCTGCGGCAGGCGCGAATTGGCGAGCGTCAACAGGCTGGTCAAGAGCGCCACGCCGGCGACGCCCAGCGTGAAGGCGTTCAGCGCGCCGGTGACGGCGAAGGTGCGGTTGAAGATGCGTGTCGATTCGGCTTTCAGTGCGGCCTGATCGAGCAGGTTGCGGCCGTCGAGCCCGAACTGTTCCGACAGCGCGGTGATCAGCGCCGGAATTTTCGCGCCCTCCACGCGCAGCGCCAGCCGCGTCTGCGGTATCGCCGGATAATGCCGGAACAGCGCTGCGGCATTCACTGCGACCTGGCTCCTGGGGTTGCCGTAATCAGCGTAGATGCCGGCGACTTGAAGCGGCCAGTCGCCATCCGGCGTCGGCACGACCAGGCGATCGCCGCGCGACAAATTCATCCGCCGCGACAATTGCTCGCTGATGAAGGCGGTCTCGCCGCGCGGCAATTTCGTCCAGGCATCGGCGTCCGAGTGCAGTAGCGGCCAATGGTCGCGATAGGTCGCATCGTCGGGCAGGCCGAGCACCTCGGCCGGCGCGCCATCGATTTGTATCTCCGCTCGACCGCCTGCGAGCACGGCCTGCACCTCGCTCCGGCCGCGCAGCCAGGCCTTGAGCGCGTCCGCCTGCGCATTGTCGGACGCGCTGACATAGACGTCAGCCGCGAGCCGCCCGTCGAGCCAGGTCAGGAACGTCTTGCTGAAGGTTTCGACCATGGTGGCGACGCCGACATTGACCGCGAGCGCGAGCAATAGCGCCATCAGCGCCAGCGACAATCCCGAAAGCTGCTGGCGGCTGTCGGCCCAGAACCAGGAGGCGAGCGCGCCATTCGCGCTGCGCTCGCCCAGCGACAGAAAGAGCTCGAGGATCGCGGGCAGGATCAGCGCGGCGCCGAACAACAGCGCGGCGAGTACGCCGAACCCCGAGATCAGGGAATTGCCGGCCCACAGCAGCCAGCCTGCAACGGCGAAGGTTGCAAGCGCCGCAGCACCCTGGAACATCAGCCAGCGGCGCTGTGCCTGCTGCCAGGCCTGCGGTTGCGCGGCCGCCAGCACCGGGAGCCGGATCGCCTTGGCAAGGCTGGTGGCGGCCGCGATCAGCGCGCCGGCGACGCTGATGACAAGCCCCGCGACCCACCATTCTCCCTTCAGCGAGAGCTCGCCCGGTATCGGTGCGCCGTAGAGGCCGCGGAGCGACGCCGCGACGTCGGGCAGCAATTGCGCGGCAATGAAATAGCCGCACACGAGCCCCATGATGCCCGCGATCAGCGCCAGCGACACCAGCTCAAACACCAGCACCGTGTTCATGAGGCTTGCGGAGACGCCGCAGGCGCGCAGCGTCCGCAGCATCGGCAGGCGTTGCTCGTAGGCCAGGCCGATCGCCGAATTGACGATGAACAGTCCGACAAAGAACGAGAGAAAGCCGAAGGCGGTCAGGTTGAGATGAAAGCTGTCGGTCAGCCGTTCGAGATCGGTCTCGGCATCTGGCGCGACCAGGCGCAGCTCGTCGCCACCCACCCTTTCCAGCAACTCGCGCGGGCCCTTCGCCTTACCGACCAGCAGGCGCGAAATCTGATCGGGCTTGTTCAGGAGTTTCTGCGCAATCCCGATATCGACCACCAGCACGTCGGGCACGAGCTGTGGCTGCGCCTGTAACGGCGGCAGCGCCTTGCCATTGCTGGCCGATGGCCGGGCGCCCTCGGCGAGGCGCAGATCGCCAAGCGTGTCCGGCGCGACCAGCGTTTGTCCGGGCGGCGTGATGAATGTCTGCAGGCTGGCCTTGCCGATGGTCGGGGCATTGCCGACTTCGGCCGGCAAGGTCACCGGCTCGATGCCGAGCAGGCGAAAAGAACGCCCGCCGATCTGGACGCGCCCTTCCAGCACCGGCGAGACCGGCCAGCCTGCGCGACGCAGCTTTACGAATAGCGCCTGCGGGAACGTCGCGCCATTGCGGGCGACCAGCATCGGCGTTCGTGTGCCGCCGAAGATCGCGGCGGCGCGGTCGTAGGATTCGCGGGCCTGCTGGTTCAGCGCCTGCACGCCGCTCCACAGCGCGGTCGCCGAGATCAGCCCGATCAGGAGCGTCGCGAGCTGCATCGGATGCCGCCGCCAGTGGCTCAGGAGCACGGCGAGGATCCAGATCGCGCGGCTCATGTGACGCGCCCCGCATGCAGCGTGACCCGGCGGTCGAGCGTCGCGGCAAGCCGCGCGCTGTGGGTCACCATCAAAAATCCGCAGCCGGTGCGCGCGACGAGATCGCGCGTCAGCGCCAGCACGCCGTCGGCGGTGTCCTCGTCGAGGTTGCCGGTCGGCTCGTCCGCGAGAAGCAGGGCCGGCTTGGTCGCGAGCGCGCGCCCGATGGCGACGCGCTGCTGCTGTCCGCCGGAAAGCTGCTCGGGGTAGCGCCTCAACAGTTTGTCCAGGCCCAGCCGCTCGGCGAGCTCAGCATGCCAGGCCGCATCATGCTTGCCGGCGATGCGCGACTGGAAGGCGAGATTGTCTCCGACCGAAAGGCTCGGGATCAGGTTGAATTGCTGAAACACCAGCCCGAGCCGGTCGCGGCGCAGCGTCGCGCGGCCGGCATCGGAAAGGCCGGTGACGTCGGTTTCGCCAAGCTGGATCTCGCCGCCATCGGCGGCGTCGAGCCCCGCGATCAGGTGCAGCAGCGTGCTCTTGCCGGAGCCGGATTCGCCGGTCAGTGCCACGCGCTCGCCGGCGGCGATAACGAGATCGACCCCGCGCAGCACGGCGATTTCCTCGCCGGCCGTGCGATAGGTCTTGGTCAGGTTGCGGACGCTCAGCACGGCTGCCTTGTTACTTGCCGTGCCGGGCGTTGCAAGAGGTCACATAGCCTTCACTTTGGGCTTCACTTGCAGACCTCACTTGCAGGCCTCACTTACAAGCCTCACTTACAGGCCTCACTTGGGCTTCTGGTATTTCAGCACGAATTCGTCGACGGGCACGGCGGGCTTGAACACCTTGTCGTCGCGGGGGTCTTCGGGATGATGCAGGAAATCGCCCTCGGCCACGAACTTGAAGCCGGCCGCCTCGATCTCTTGCCGCAACGTCGCCTCCTCGATCCGGTGCAGCGTCTTGGCGACCGTGATGCCTTCGCCCTGCTTGGCGGAATGGTCGGCGATGATGAGGTATCCGCCGGGCTTCAACGCCGCGAACATCTTCGCATTCATCTTCGCGCGATCGACCGGCATGTAGGTGACGTCGTGATAGGCGAAGAAGAAGGTGATCATGTCGAGGTTCGAGACATCCGGCGGGATCGGGTCGTCGAAATCGCGCACGACATGCACGACATTCTTCATTGCGTCGCTCTTGGCGCGGTTGTCGAATTTGTCCTTGACGAAGCGTTCGATGATCGAGGCCGGGTCCTGTGCCCACACCGTGCCGGTGGGACCCACGGCGCGCGCGAGCAACTCGGTCGAGTAGCCGGCATTGGCTTCCATATCGAGCACCTTCATGCCTTCCGTGACGCCGGTGAAGGCCAGCATCTTGGCGGGCTGGCGGCGCTGGTCGGTCTGCCGGTCGGCATCGCTGCGGTCGGGGGCGGCGACGATCGCCTGGTAGTCCGGGGTCTTGCCGCCCTGCGCCAGTGCTGCGCCGGGGATCAGAATGGATGCTGCGAAGCCGAGAGCCGCAAGGCGGGCAGAACGGGTCATGATCACTCCCTTACCGTTTTGGCAAGGATATCAAGACCGTGGTGCCAGATCACCGTCTCAGTGATATGACGACGCGATCGTGATCGGTTGGGGCGCGCCATAACGACATCGTCAGGCGGTATTTCGCGGTTGCGTTGCACCTGCGGCACCCCCAGACGAGTCAAAATGTCCAATTGCCATGCCGGAGACCCGTGCATAGCATCGCATAATGGCCGGACAACCGGGCCGACCGACAAAGACGGGGAAGACATATGGCCGCGGCGGCGATGTCCAGGGAAACGTTAACGCAAACGTCAGCGCAAGCGTCATCGCAGACGCCGAAAGGCGCCTGGACCATCACGTTCCTGCTGTTCCTGTTCATGCTGGTGAATTTCGCGGACAAGATCGTGGTCGGTCTCGCCGCCGTGCCGATCATGACCGAGCTCAAGCTCGAGCCGAAAGAGTTCGGCCTGCTCGGCTCCTCCTTCTTCCTCCTGTTCTCGATCGCCGCGATCGTGGTCGGGTTCATTGTCAACCGCGTGCAGACGCGCTGGGTGCTGCTGGTGCTCGCGGTGATCTGGGCGCTGGCGCAGTTTCCGATGATCGGCACCGTCGGGCTGACCACGCTCCTGATCTGCCGCATCATCCTCGGTGCGGGCGAGGGGCCGGCCTTCTCGGTTGCAGTGCACGCGATCTACAAATGGTTCCCGGATGAGAAGCGCACGCTGCCGACCGCGATCCTGTCGCAGGGCTCGGCGTTCGGCGTGATCGTTGCGGTGCCTGCGCTGAACTGGTTGATCGTCAATTACAGCTGGCACTACGCCTTCGGCGCGCTCGGCGTGGTCGGCTTGCTGTGGGTTGTCGTCTGGCTGTTCATGGGCAGGGAGGGACCGCTGGTTTACACGGCCCCGGCGGGCGGCGGCAAGGAGCCCAGGATTCCCTACCTGCAGCTCCTGACGTCGCGGACCTTCATCGGCTGCGTCGCCGCGACCTTCGGCGCCTACTGGGCGCTGTCGCTGGGGCTGACCTGGTTCACCTCCTTCATCATCCAGGGACTCGGCTTCTCGCAGCAGCAGGCCGGCTTCATCTCGATCATGCCCTGGATCTTCGGCGCCACCATCGTGATCCTCACGGGGTGGATCTCGCAGCTCTTGATGGCGCGCGGCATGTCCACCCGCGGCGCCCGCGGCGTGCTGGGCTCTGTGCCGCTGATCATCGGCGGTGCGATCCTGGCGCTGATGCCCCATGTCAGCGGCGCGGGCCTGCAGATTGCTTTCCTCGTGGTCGGCTCGGGCCTGTGCGGATCGATCTACGTGGTCTGCCCGCCCATGCTGGGCGAGTTCACGCCGGTGTCGCAGCGCGGGGCCATCATCGCGATCTACGGCGCGCTCTATACGCTCGCCGGCATCATCGCGCCCTATGTCATGGGCAACGTGATCCAGAGCGCGGGCGGCACGGTGGACGGCTACTTGACGGGCTTCACCATCAATGCGGCCATCATGGCAGGATCGGGCGTGCTCGGGCTCGCGCTGCTGTGGCCCAATACCGAGCGCGCGCGGCTGATGGGCCAACAGGCCGTGCAGCCGAAGTTCGCGTGAGGCAATGGCCCGCTACCGGCGCCATTGCATCGGCGCATCGGGCAACTCCTACAAGCTGGCGCTCAATCTGAATTGACAGCGGCGGAGTTTCCGGCGCTCCACGCCTGGCGCCAGCGTCTCGCGGCGTTACCGGGCTGAAAGCCGCCCTACGAGGTGGTAGGATCGGACCTGCCGGTCCGGGCGACCCGGCCGGCCCAGGACGTGTACTCCTAGAGCGAGAGATGTTCACTTTTCGGGCTGGCACAGACATGCGCCGGTCACCCCGTAGTTTCGCCTTTTTTGACCCTGGGCGGCCATTGTGCTTTGCGGAAGTCCGGCTATAGGCTTGGCGAGAGCGTTTGAGTGAGGTTGTGCGTATGGGCGAGGAGGTAGTCAGCGACTTCTTGGCGGGGGGCGGCGAGATGGGCGCTCTGACGCGAGGATTTGACTGGTCAAAAACGTCGCTCGGCTCTCCGGAAACATGGCCGCAAAGTCTTCGGGTCACGGTGCGGCTCGTCCTCACCTCGCGCCACCCGATGTTCGTTTGGTGGGGACCGGAACTCATCCAGTTCTATAACGATGCATACCGCGAACACGATGGGGCCCGAAAGGCATCCGAGCGCCTTGGGAGCACGGGGCCGCGATTGTTGGGCCGAGATATGGGACATCATCGGCCCCCAGATCGAGTACGTCATGGCGGGTAAGGGGGCGACCTGGCATGAGGACCAACTGGTACCGGTAACGCGTCACGGTCGTCGCGAGGATGTCTGGTGGACGTATAGCTTCGGTCCGATCGACTTCGAGGGCAAAGTGGGCGGCGTGCTTGTCGTCTGCAGAGATGTCACGTCCGAGCACATGGCAAGGGAAGCGCTGAACCTCATCAATGAGGAGCTGAAGCACCGCGTCAAGAACACTCTCGCAGTGCTTGGTGCCGTGGCCACTCAGACATTTCGCGACGCATCGAGCAAAGCCGATCTCGAAAAGTATCAAGGACGACTTGCTGCGTTCGGACGAGCGCACGACTTGCTTACCGCGGCAAATTGGGCTGCGGCGCCGCTCCAGGATGTGATCAGCACGGCCCTGATCCCTTACAGAACAGGCGAAGGCCGGTTTACGGTCTCGGGTCCTCCACTTGATTGTCAAATCTCGACAGGCCCTCGCTTTGTCCCTGGCAATTCACGAGCTTGCGACCAACGCCTTGAAGTATGGCGCTCTGACTGTGGCGAACGGCCACGTGTCGATTACGTGGACATCCGAAGATCAGGGGGGTGAGCCAAAATTCGTTTTCATCTGGCAGGAGTTTGGCGGCCCGCCCGCGTCGGAACCCGCAAGCGTGGGCTTTGGCTCGCGCCTCATTTCTCGGGTACTGCAAGACGATTTCAGAGGCTCCGTGGAAGTGTCGTATGGATCGACCGGACTCATTTGCCGCCTGACGGCGCCGCTCGAAAATCTGGCAACTTCCCCCGAATAGCGCGTGAAAGCTCTTTATCATGCGCTAGTCGATTGAAATATTTGCCTCGTGCGCGACCTTGATCCAGCGCCGGGTTTCCAGGCGCATCAGGTCTCCGAATTGCTGCGAAGTCATGGTTTCGGCTTCGGCGCCCTCATTGGTGAGAAATTCGCTGAGCTCGGGCGAGGTCAGCATCTTGCCGATCTCCGCGTTGAGCGCATTGACGACATTGGCAGGCATCCCGGCCGGGCCGACAATGCCCCACCAGGACCACAGATCGACGCCGGCGATCCCTGCCTCCGCGAGCGTCGGCACGTCGGGCAGGAGCGCGGTCCGCTTCGCACTTGTCACCGCAAGGGCCCTGGCCTGGCCGTCGCGGGCGAGCTGAAGCACCTGCGGAAGGCTCGATACATAGATGTCGACATGGCCGCCGACGAGATCGTTGAGCGCCGGCGCGCCGCCCTTGTAGGGAACGTGCATGAATTTGGCTCCCGCCGAAAGCGCGATCAGCTCGGCTGCAATCTGGTTGATGCTGCCAAGGCCGGCTGAGGCGTAGGTGATCTGGCCCGGCTTGCTCCGGGCGAGATCGAGCAATTCGCGCGCGGATTTCACCGGAAGCTGCTTTGATGCGACGAGCAGGAGCGGCGAGCGGGCAATGAAGGCGACCGGCGTGAAGTCCTTGATGGTGTCGAACGGCATGTTCTTCTTGATCGCCGGGTTGATCGTGAAGGTCGACGACACCAAAAGGAGCGTGTAGCCGTCGGCCGCCGCTGCGGCGACGGCAGAGGTGCCGATCATGCCGCCCGCGCCGGGGCGGTCTTCCACCACGACCGGCTGCCCCCACGCCTCGCTGAGCTTCTTGCCGATGGCGCGGCCGACCACGTCGTTCGAACCCCCCGCCGCGAATGGAACGATCAGCGTGATCTGCCTGGACGGATAGGTTTGCGCGCGCGCTGGCGGGCTTGTGAGTGCAAGCGCTGCGGCAAGGAAAGCTCCGGCCCTGATCATTTTGCGTTTCTCCCGGCACCTGATGTTATAGGAAGCGCGCGAACTCGAAAATGACCTATAATTATCGGGTCCGCGGCAGCCACTTTCGGCGATCATAGCCTTTTCACTCCAGGGACAAGCAATGGACTTCCAACTCACCGAACAGCAACGGCGGATGGTAGCCTCGGTGCGCGACCTCGCGCAGGGAGAGTTCAAGGCAAACGCGCCAAAATATATGGATGGTACGTTTCCCTGGGAAAACATGAAGAAGCTCGCCAGTATCGGCGTGCTCGGCATGTCGGTCCCCGAAGAATATGGCGGCCTCGGCCTGCCGGTCTTCGATACGGCACTGGTGCTCGAGGAGATCGCCAAGACCTGTTATGTCACCGCGATGGCCACGCTCGGTGAGGCCGGTGTTCAGACCCGGGTGATCGCGACCTACGCGCCTGACGCTATTCGCGAGCGAATTCTTCCGAAGGTGGTTTCCGGCGACTGCATCCTGGCCGTCTGCATGACCGAGCCGCATGCCGGCACCGACGTGGCGAATTACCGGACCAACGCCGTCATCCGGGGTGACCGCGTCATTCTCAACGGGACAAAGACGCTGATCAGCCGGGCCAGGGAGGCCGGCATGTTCGTCATCTTCACGCGGATCGACGGCAAGCCCGGCCGCGAGGGGATCGGTTGCGTTCTGCTGGAGCCCGACACGCCGGGTTTCGAGGTGACAGGAACCTACCACACCATGGGCGGCGAAAACCTGCACGAGATCCAGTTCAACAATTGCGAATTGCCGCTGGAGAATCTCGTGATCCGCGATGACGGCTTTCGAAAGCTGCTGAACGCCTTCAACACGCAGCGATGCCTCAATCCGAGCATATCGCTGGGGCTCGCCGAGGGCGCCTTTGAAGAGACCCGCCTTTATGTCCGGGACCGGACGGTGTTCGGAAAGGCGGTCGGGGACTATCAGGGCGTGCGCTGGAAGCTCGCGGAGATGTACCGCGAGATCGAGACGGCGCGCAGCATCCTCTATCGCGCCTGTATCACCGCCAACCCGTTTCCCGATCCTTTCATGGCGGCGGTCGCCAAGATCACCTGCAACGAGATGTCCAACCGGGTCACCAGCGAGGCGATCCAGTTGCACGGCGGATTCGGTTTCACCGATGAATTCCCGGTATCGCGTCTCTATCGCGGCGCGCGCTACGGAACGCTCGGCGGCGGCACCACCGAGACGCTCCGCGATCTGATCGGCAAGCGGATCATGGATGCGGGGCAGACCGGTGCCGAGCTTCTGGCCTATGACATGATGAACGGCGGTTGATTGATCCTCATGGTGAGGAGGCGCGTTAGCGCCGTCTCGAACCATAAGGCCCCTCTGGTGGCCTCATCCTTCGAGACGCGCTTCGCGCTCCTCAGGATGAGGGAATGAAGTCAACTCGCCGCCGCGCCAAACTTCGGCTGGCTGCCTTGCGCGCCGCGCACCAGTTTGCCCGGACGTGCGCCGGTGGCGCGGCCTTCGCGCCGGGTCACGACGCCGGAGACGATGGTGGCGTCATAGCCGTCGACCTGCTGCAACAGCCGCCGTCCGCCGACCGGCAGGTCGTAATGTACCTTCGGTGGATGCAGGTGCAATTTGTCGTAGTCGATCACATTTACGTCGGCCTTGTAGCCGGGCGCGATCAGGCCGCGATCGTGGAGGCCGACCGAGAGCGCGGTCTTGCGCGACTGCACCGCCACCACGAACGGGATCGACAGTTTTTCTCCGCGGGTGCGGTCGCGGGTCCAGTGCGTCAAGAGATAGGTCGGGAAGCTCGCGTCGCAGATGATGCCGCAATGCGCGCCGCCGTCGGAGAGGCCCGGCACCGAGCGCGGATCTTGCAGCATCTCGCGCGTCGCATCGAGATTGCCGTCGGCGTAATTGAGGAACGGCACATAGAGCATGCCGCGGCCGTCATCGGTGAGCATCGCGTCATAGGCGAGCTCTTCGGGGCGCTTGCCTTCGCGGCGGGCGCGGGCGCCGAGCGCATTCTCCGGCGGCTGTTCGTAGTCCGGCGGATTGCCGAGCTGATACATCTTGTCGTAGTTCGGCCGGAAGAACAGCGGATCGTCGGTGGCGGTCGCGCTCTCGCTCAGGATCGCGGCGCGCACCTCCGGCTGCCGCAGCCGCGCCAGCCGCTCGGCGAGCGGCAGCTTCGCGATCGCCCTGTAGCTCGGATGGGTCTGGAAGGGGTTGCGCGACAGTTCGAGCCCCAGCATCAACCCGACCGGACGCGCCGCAATCTGCGCCGTAATCGACAGTCCCTTCGCAGCGGCGGCGTTGATCTCCGCGAACGTCTGACGCCAGCGCTGCGGCGCCTTGTCGTTCTGCGTGATCGAGAAGGTGATCGGGCATTTGGTGTTCTCGGCCACCCGCAGCATCATCGGCAGGTCTTCGTTGAGGGTCGAGAGGTCGAGCACGAATTGCAGCACGCTGCGGCCTTCGCCATGCATGGCTTCCGCGATCGCGGTCAGCTCGTCCTCGCCGGCCTTCAGGGTCGGGGTGAAATCGCCGGTCGAGGTGCGGTGGTTGAGCGTGCGCGAGGTAGAGAAGCCGAGCGCGCCGGAGCGCACCGCTTCGCGCGCGATTTGCGCCATCGCCTTGTTGTCTTCGGCCGTGGAGGGATCGCGGCGCGCGCCGCGCTCGCCCATCACATAGACGCGCAGCGCCGCGTGCGGCAGTTGCGCGCCGACGTCGATGTCGAAATTGCGCTTCGACAGCCAGTTCATGTAGTCGGGGAAACTTTCCCACGCCCAGGGAATGCCGGCGCTCAACACCGGCTCGGGGATATCCTCGACGCCTTCCATGAGCTGGATCAGGCGGAGATGATCGTCCGGCCTGCAGGGCGCGAAGCCGACGCCGCAATTGCCCATGATCGCGGTGGTGACGCCGTTCTGCGAGGAGGGCGTGATGTCCTGGCTCCAGGTGACCTGGCCGTCATAATGGGTGTGGACGTCGACAAAGCCCGGCGCGACCAGCTTGCCCTTGGCGTCGATCTCTTCCTTGCCCTTGGCCGAAACCTTGCCGACTTCGGCGATGCGGCCGTCCTTGATGGCGACATCGGCCTCATAGAGATCGCCGCCGCTTCCGTCAGCGAGTGTGCCGCCGCGAATCACGAGGTCTGGATTGGCAGTCATGGTGTTCACCTCGGCATTTCATCCCGGTTTTGTCAGTTGGCCGCATCATCGGCCGTACCGGGGTGGTGTCAACCGCTGGCGTTGGGGCTCAGCAATGCATCCGCCTCGCCGGCGGGTTCGATCCTGGGTTGCGCTTTCCGTTCGGTGAAAAATGCCAGCACCACCGTCAGCGCCATGAACAGGGCGGAAATCGTGAACACCCAATGGGGCAGGTTTCGGTCCATGATCCAGCCGAACAGCAACGGGCTTGCGATGCCTGAAAAATTGAAGCCCGTGGAAACGATGCCGAAGGCGCGGCCGGCGGCACCCGGAGGCGCCGCCGCGCGCACCAGCATGTCGCGCGAGGGGGCGATCACGCCGCCGAGGAACCCGGCGACCGTCATCGCGGCGGTCAACAGGACCGGCGGCAGTGCCACCATTGCGATCACAAGCACGAGCGCGGTGTTGATCCCAAAGCAGACGGCGGCGACCTGGCCGTGACGTTGGGTGCGATCGGCGAGGAAGCCGCCCGCAAGCACGCCGGCGGCGGCGGCGCCGAGATAGGCGGTCAATGCCAGATTCGCCGTCGAGAACGAGGTGCCATAGCCGCTCATCAGCGCGACCACGCCGAAATTGGAGATGCCGGCGCTGGACAGGCCGAGCAGGGTGAAGAAGGCCGTCAGCACGATCAGCGCCGGCGTGAGAATGTTCTGCTTCGGATTCCTGGTGCCTGCGGCTGGGCCATGCTTCGCGCCGGCATCCGGAATCCGCGCGATCAGGAGCATCAGCGCCACCACGACACCGACCGCGCCGGCCGCGATCAGCGCGCCGAAACCGCCAACCAGCGTGATCAGCGCGGCCATGATCGCAGGCGCGACCGCGCCGCCGAGGTAACCGGCAAAGGTGTGGACCGAAAACGCGCGTCCCATCCGCCCTTCGTCCATATGCGCCGACAGGATCGCGTAGTCGGCCGGATGGTAGACGCTGTTGGCGATGCCGAGCAGCACCGAGCTCGCGATCAGCCAGGAGTAGCTCAAATGCAGGCCAAGCATGATGAAGGCGAGGCCGCCAAGCGTCAGGCCGAGCAGCAGGATGATGCGTGCGCCGATATGGTCGACGATGTAGCCGAGCGGCGCCTGGGTCAGGCCCGAGACCACCGCGAACACGGTGAGCGCGAAACCGAGCTCGATATAGCCGACGCCGAGCTGTTCCTTCAGGAATGGAAACAGCATTGGCAGCACCAGCAGGTGGAAATGGCTGACCCAGTGGGCGACCGAGATCAGTCCGAGCGTGCGAAACTCGCTATCGGCCTTTGCCTGCTTCTTGGCTTGTTGCGGTGCGGCGAGGACGTCGGCCATCAGGGCTTAAGGATTCCACTTCCAGGGTGCGACAATATCGTCGAGCAGGGTTATTTGTCCATGAATGCCACTGCATGGCTCCTGATGCGATTCCGACATTCGCGCGCCCAAGAAATCTCGCGAACGGCGCCAAACTCGGCGATAAATCGTTGATTGGTGGCCAAACCGGCGCAGGTTCCGATGCCGCTCAGGGTGCTTTTGTCAGAGGGATCCAGCACCTCGGCCCGCGAGGCGATTACGGTCCTCGGGCTGTCGGGACATCACGTCGAGGTCTGCGATCCCTCGCCCTGGGCGCTCGCGCGGTTCTCGCGCTTTGTCAAAAAGCTCCATCGCTGCCCGCCGCTGCGTGACGATCCGGACCGCTATCTCGCTTTTGTCGAGCGGCTGTTGGCCTCGCATAAATTCGACGTGCTGCTGCCGAGTCACGAGCAGGGGTTCTTGTTTGCGCGCGTGCAGAAACGGCTGACGCCGGGCATCGGGCTCGCGCTGCCGTCCTTCGAAAGCTATCGTACGGCGCATGGCAAGGCCGGCTTCAGCCGGTTGCTGTCCACCTTGAGGCTGCCGCAGCCGGCGACGCGGATCGTGACGTCGGAGCGCGCGCTGCGCGAGGCCGTTCGCTTTCCCAAGGTGGTCAAGACCTCGATCGGCACCGCAAGCCGCGGCATCTGGTTCGTGCGCGAGGCGGGCGATCTTGAGGAGGCGATGGGCGAGCTTGCGGCGAGCAACGCCTTTGCCGGCGAAGTGCTGGTGCAGGAATGGGTTCACGGCACGGTCGAGAAGGCGCAGTCGGTGTTTGCCCGCGGCCAATTGCTGGGATTCCACGCCTACCGGCAGGTCGCACCCGGCATCGGCGGCGGCGAGGCGATCAAGGAGAGCGTCGGCCGGCCCAATGTCCGGGAGATGCTGGCGAAGATCGGCGAGCGGCTCGCCTGGCACGGCGCGCTGTCGATCGACTATCTGATGCCGGAGCACGATGCCACGCCGCGCCTGATCGATTGCAACCCGCGGCTGGTCGAGCCGATGAGCGCCTATCTCGCCGGCACCGATCTGGTCGGATTGCTGCTGCAGGTCTCGCGCGGCGAGACGCCCGCGGCCTTGCCGGAAAGCCGCGCCGGCGTGCGCACGCATCTCGCCATGCAGGCGCTGCTTGGCCTTGCCGCGCGCGGCGGCACGCGGCGCGAGCTCCTGCGCGAATGCTGGCGCCTCTTGAGAAGGCACGCGCCCTACGCCGAAAGCCGCGAGGAGATGACGCCGGTGCGAACGGACAGGCTCAGCGCCGTGCCGCTGGCGATGACGGCCGCGCTGCTGCTCGCGCGGCCGAAATCCGCGATCGCCCTGGCGCGCGGCGGCTTTGGTGCGCATCTCCTGAGCCCCGAAAGCATCCGGCTGATCGAGAGCGAGACGTTCAGTTAGGGCAAGCCGGCGACGTCCCCCCGTCTATTCGCCCAGTTTGCAAGGCAACATCTTGCCGAATGTCTTGGCGGACCTGTCCGGAAGGTTTAGCCTGTCCGGTGTCACACCCGTTTTGGCTGCATGGGACGATCGCTCAGATGCCAACGAGCGGAGCAAGCCGGCGATGAAGACGATTTTGGTGCCGACCCAGAATATCCCGGCCATGGGATCGACGCTTGAGACGGCGGTGCTGCTTGCGCAGCGCACCGGCGCCTATATCGAAGGCATTCCCCTGTGGTTTGGCGCGCCCGAATTTGTGGTGGCCGAGCTCGCCAGCGGCTTTTCCATGGAAGTCTATCGCGCGCGCCGCGAAGACGAAACGGAAGGCGCGCGCAAGCTGTTCGAGACCTTCATGCAGGAGCGCGGCGTTCCCGCTGCCAGAACGGCAGATGGCCGCCCATGGTTCGGCTGGTTCGACGCGGTGTCGCCCGGCGAAGCCCTGGTCGGCAGCCATGGCCGCACCTTCGATGTGATCGTCATGGGCAGGCCGGATGCCGATACGGCCGGCCCATACCATCGTGCGATCGAATCGGCGCTGTTCGAAAGCGGCCGGCCCGTTCTGTTGTCGCCGCCGGCCGCTCCGAAACAGATCGCGACCAACATCATGATCCACTGGAATGGCAGCACCGAGCAGGCCCGGGCCAATGCCTTCGCGATGCCGCTATTGCACCTGGCCGGACGCGTGTCCGTGTTGACGGTCGTCGGCGGACAGGATGTGCCGGGGCCATCGGCCGATCAGGTGCGCAAGCAATTGCGCTGCAACGGCATTGCTGCCGAGCCCGCGAGCATCGAGCTGAACGGCCGCAGCACCGGGGAAGCTGTCCTCGCTGCCGCCGAGGCGGAAGGCTGCGATCTCCTGATCAAGGGAGCCTTCACCAGGAACAGGCTGCGGCAAATGATCTTCGGCGGCGCCACCAGCCATATCATGCAGCATGCGGAGCTGCCGGTGTTGATGGCGCATTAGCGCTTTCGCGGCGACGGCCGCCGGGCGTCCGGTGCCGCTTGCCGCGTGAGCAATACGCCGCAGGTGATGAAAGTCCAGAGTTTCTCGGTCAACTCGCCGGCGCTCGGCCGCTTGCGTGACGATAGCGCGTGCGCGACGGCCTGATTGATGCCGCCGACGATCGCGGCGCCCGCAAAAACCGGATCGATTTGCCTGGAGATATGGCCGTGCTTCTGACCGTTGGCGATATTGCGAGCGGCCGTCGCGATCGTCTCCGCGCGGCGCCCGGTATCGATCGCGATCACCTCCGCGCTGCTGTTCAGCTTGCCCATGATCAAATGGGTGGCGGGATCCGCATAGAGAAAATCGACGCTGGCCTCGAGCCTGGCTCTCTCCCGGACCGGCCAGGGCAGCGACTTGTCGACCGCGTGATCGACGACGGCCCGGTGGCGATCGTGGAAATCCGTGATCAGGACGGCGATCAGCCCCGCTTTCGATCCGAAGTAGTGATAGGCGAGGCCGACCGAGACGCCAGCCCGGCGGGCGACGTCCGCGATCTCGAAATCGCCTTCGCCGTCGATCAGCTCCTTCAGGGCCGCCGCCACGATGCGCTCCCGGGCGCTGCCTTCGCCATTGCCCTCGCTGCGAACAGCATCCTCGCGGGCGTGCCGTGCCATCTTGACTCCTGAATTGAATTCAATTCAATATATCCCGGCGCGGGCTGGAGTGGAAGACTTTTGCAGAGGATTTTGACGATGGCACAGGCGGCATCCCCAGACTTCCCTTCGGCCGTCTTCTCCCTGGCTTGCAGGGCCGCTCCCTCGAGGACTGGCGCGATGAATTCGATCGCCGCGGCTTCGTGATCTTCGAGCGCGTGCTGCCGGCCGACAAGGTCGTGGCGATCCGTGCGGCGCTGGCGCCCCATCTCGGACGGGACCTGAAGGGCCGCAACGATTTCGAGGGGCTGAACACCAACCGGGTCTATGCGCTATTGGCCAAGTCGCCGGTATTTGCGGAACTCGTGATCCATCCGCTCGTGCTTGCCTTCGTCGAGGCGGAGCTTGGACCAAGCTGCCTGCTGTCGGCATACCTTGCCATCAACCTGCATCCGGGCGAGACCGTGCAGCCTTGGCACACCGACGATGGCGGCGCGCGCCTGCCGCGCCCGCGGCCGGCATTGGGCGTCAGCACGTTCTGGGCGATCGACGATACGACCGAGACCAACGGCAGCACGGAAGTCGTCCCCGGCAGCCATTTGTGGGACGAGCGCCGGATCGACGGCGCGGCGACGCCCGCCGATTTCAATGCGAGATCGGCGCTGGATCAGGATCACGATCCCGGCCATCGGGCGGATGCGGTGAAACTCGCGATGCCGTCGGGCTCGCTCGCGATCGCGAAAGGCACGCTCTGGCACCGCGGCGGCAGCAACCGCTCCAATTCTCCGCGGCTGATCATCACGCCGCAATATTGTGCCGGGTGGATACGGCAGCTCGAGAACATGTGTCTCGCGGTGCCCCCGGATATCGCGGAGCATCTTCCCGAGCGCGCGCGAGAGCTGATCGGCTATTCGATCCATCCGCCGTTCATGGGCTATGTCGACGGCGTGCACCCGAAGCGATTGCTGCGGACGAAGACAATGCCGTCGAACTGACGTCCATGCGCACGGTATGGATCAATGGGACCATCCCGGAATGACGAGGGCAATTACAGCGGCTCGTCGTCGTTGCCGTGGCGATCGCGCTTCGGCGTGGCGAAATCGCCATCCTCATAATCGTCGTCATCCGCGCTCGATGGAGGCGGTGGCTTCTTCGGCTTCTCGTCCACCTTCTTCGGAGGCTCGCTCTTCTTGCCCATGTTACCCATCGGTTTCCCCCTGAAGATGTAACTTAAGCAGAAAACGATCAGCCGTGCAGCACCGGTCCGCCGGCCTTCTTCCAGGCGTCGATTCCGCCGGCGATATGCGCGGTGTTGGCAAGCCCGGCCTCCTTGGCGGCCTTCACCGCCATCGCCGAGCGTTCGCCAAAGGCGCAGAAGAACACGATGCGGCGGCCGGTCGCGGCCGCGACCTCGCGCAGCATGCCGCCGGGCTTGAGACTTTCGTCGATCGAAGGGTAGGGCGCGTGCAGTGCACCCGAAAGCGTGCCGTGTTTCAAGCGTTCGCTGCTCTCGCGCAAATCGACCAGCAGCACATCGGTGCGGCCGAGGCTCTCGATCGCCTGGCGCGCGTTCAGCGACAGTCCCTGCTTCTCAAGCTCGTCCTGGTGCAGGCCGACATGCATATTGGCGGGGATCACGACGTCCATCAGCTTGGGATTGGGCAGATTGAGATTGCCCATCAGCTCGACATATTCGTCGATCGACCTCACCTGCAGCCGCGGATTGTAGTGCTTCTCCTCGCCGATGGTCGAAACCGTGTCGCCCTTGTAGTCATGGGCGGGAAACACCAGCGTCTCGTCGGGCAGCTTCAACAGCCGGTTGAAGATCGAATCATACTGCGCCCGCGCGCTGCCGTTCTGGAAATCGGTGCGGCCGGTGCCGCGGATCAACAGCGTGTCGCCGGTGAAGACGCGGTCGCCCATCAGGAAACTGTAGGAATCATCGGTATGGCCGGGCGTGTACATCACGTCGAGCGCAAGTCCCTCGATCGTCACCCTGTCGCCGTCGGAGACCCGCATCGAGACCACGTCGGCCTTGCTCTGCTCGCCCATGATGGTGATGCAATGGGTGCGGTCGCGCAACTCGCCCAGGCCCGTGACATGGTCGGCATGCAGGTGCGTGTCGACCGCCTTGACCAGCTTGAGGTCGAGCTCCTGCAATAATTTGCAATAGCGGTCGGCCTTCTCCAGCACGGGGTCGAGGATCAGCGCCTCCCCGCCGTGGCGGCTCGCGAGCAGATAGGAATAGGTGCCGGAAACGCTGTCGAAGAGCTGGCGAAAAATCATGGCTGCTTACCGATAAAATCTGATTCCTAATACCTTATCAGCTTGACACGCGAACCGGTGCCCACTGCGCGCGAAAACGCGAACGCATATCAGGGCCGGACATAGCTCCAGCCCTGCTCCTGCAATTCCATCAGCCGCACCACGCCTGAGGGCACGATGGTGGCTTCCGGCACGATCGAGATGGCGTGGCCTTCGGTCTTCTCCATGCCCTGCTTGGTGTTGTTGCAGGCCGAGAACTGGATCTTGCCGGGGAAAACCATGTCCTTGAGGTGCTTGATACGTTCCTGCACCGGCGAGGAATCGGTGCGCAGCATGTGCAGGCCCGGGCCGTAAGCGACGATTTCGACGTCGACGTCTTCGCTCTTGCCGCGATAATGTTCGATCACGTTGGTGGCGTTGTTCAGCGCCAGGTTCATGACCTGGGGGTCGTTCTGGTCGACCTGGATCGCGATGCGGTGCGTCTTGCCGTCGGCGGCAAGCGTGGGTGCGGCAAACGCGACCGCGAGCAGGAGGGCGGTCGCAAGACGGCGAAACATGGCTGAACTCCCGATGTGTTACACCGTCATTGCGAGCGAAGCGAAGCAATCCAGAATGCTGCTGCGGAGATCGTCCGGATTGCTTCGTCGCTTCGCTCCTCGCAATGACGGAGTCAAGGCCTGAGCAAGGAGTCAAGGCCTGACCAATGTATATCCGTTTTCCGTCAGGAATAGTATCTGCGCGACGCCGACCTGGACGGGCGTGGCGCCGGGCATGATCTCCGGCCGCCGCCCGGACTCGCGCTCGATGGTGTCGACGGTATTCAGACACACGTCGAAGCGCACGCCTTGCGCGATCAGGCTCTCCACCAACTTGCGGTTGCCGCTTTCGCTGCGCAGCAAATCGATTCCCTGGCCGAAAGCCACCACTTCGATCGCGATCTTGTCCGGATCGTAGAATTTCAGGAGGTTGTTGGCGACGCTGATCGCGAGCGCCTGCTTCCGCGGATCGCCGTCCGAGAGTTGCAACACGATCTTGTGTTCGGCAAACGGCTTGTCCTGCAGCGGCACCTGTTGCGCGCGGACGGCTGACGAAAGTATGAGCGCGAGCGCCGCCGCGATGACGGCAACCACGGGAGCCGTTTTCAAAAATCGCTTCATCCCGCGATTCCCGGATTGCCGTCGACGCCCCTCAGCGTCACGTTGCTGCCGTAGGGTGTCGAGACCCTTCCCGAACGCAGGTAGTTCGCGAGCACGTCCCAGACCGGCTTGCCGTCTTGCGGATTGACCGAGGCCCAGCCCGCCACCTTGTAGCGCTTGCCGGCTTCGAGCGACTTGCCGGTTTCGAGCTTGAGCTCCGAGATTCGCTTGCCCATGCTTTCCGACGGCGTGCAGGCATAATTGAGGCCGCCGACGCGAACCATGTCGCCGCCCTGCTGGTAATATGGGTCGGCATTGAAGATATTGTCGCAGACGTCTTCCAGGATGTTTTTGATCTGGCCGCCGGTGATCTCCTGAATATAAACGCCCGGATAAGTGATGGCGGTTTCCGCCAGCACATCCTCCATGGTGAGCGGTTGGCCTGCGAGCATGGTGGTACCCCAGCGGAAGCCCGGCGACAGCGCGATCTCGGCATCGAGCTCGCTGCGCAAGGCGTTGCAGAGCGCCTGGTCTATCGAGCCCCAGAAATTGTCGCGGCGATAGAACAGGCGGTCGGCGGTTGCGATCTTGTCTTTCCATTCGCCAGCATGCGTCGCGCGCAGCCTGTCGATCAGCGCCTGCATCGCCGGATCCGGCTTCAGCAGTTCCGAATAGACCGGCAGCAGCCGGTAGCGGAAATCCTTGACCTTGCCCTTGACGAGATCGAGGTCGAGCACGCCCAGGAATTTTCCGTTCGAGCCGGCATTGGTGACGAGCGTGACGCCGCTCGCGTTCTTGACCACGACAGGCTGCGGCACGGCGTCATGGGTGTGGCCGCCCAGGATGACGTCGATGCCGGTGACGCGGCTCGCAAGCTTCAGGTCGACATCCATGCCGTTATGCGAGAGCAGCAGCACGGCGTCGACCTTGTCCTTCTCGCGATGCGTGTTGACGAGCTTCTGCAATTCTTCGTCGCGGATGCCGAACGTCCAGTCCGGCGTGAAGCGCTTCGGATGTGCAATCGGCACATAGGGGAACGCCTGGCCGATCACGGCGACGCGAAAGCCGCCGATCTCCTTGATCGTGGACGGCTTGAACACGCGCCCCGAGGCCGGATCGAACGCCTTGGCGTCGTTGAATTTCGCTTCGTCCGTGAGGAAGACATTCTGCGCCAGGAACTCGCCCTTGAAGCGCGCGAGATTTTTGCGCAGCGCCTCCTCGCCATAGGTGAACTCCCAATGGCCGGTCATCGCCTCGATGCCGAGCAGGTTCGCCGCCTCCACCATGTCGGCGCCGCCCATGGCGTTGGCGAGGCCCGTGCCCTGCCAGAGGTCGCCGCCGTCGAGCAGCACGGAATTGTGCTCGCCGGCATCGCCACGCAGTCTGTCGATCAGCGTCTTCAGATAGGCAAAGCCGCCGAGGCGGCCAAAGCGCGCGGCGGATTTCTCAAAGTCGATCGAGGTGAAGGCGTAGGCGTCGGCGCTGTCGGCGCGGATGCCGAAATGGTCGAGGAAGGCCTTGGCGACCAGGTGCGGCGGCCTTCCCGCCATGTCGCCGATGCCGATGTTGACGCTGGGCTCGCGGAAGAACGCCGGCAGCAGCTGCGCATGCGTGTCGGTCAGGTGCAGGATGCGCGCATCGCCGAAGCGTTCGAGGTCGTAGAGGCTCGGGCTGTCGGCTGCGCGCGCGGCGGAAAGCATGCCGCCGGACAAGGCCGCCGCGCCCGAAAGCTTCAGAAAATCCCGCCGGCGGAACTTCATCGCGAGATCGCCCTGCGCCCCTTGTTGTTTGCGAATGATCTTCTCGGAAAACCGCTACACACTTTTCCGGATCATGCGCTAGCGAATTTCCATGTCCTTCCAGCGTTCCTTCTCGCTGGTCGCCTGGAAGATCGAAGCCTTCGCCAGGGCCTCGGCTTCCTTGGCCGCGGCGGTTGCCGCATCGAAATCGCCGGCGCCGGCCGCCTTCTTCGCGGCCGCAAGCTGCGCTTCCGTCGTGGTCCATTTGTTGCGCAACTGGTCCGCCTGCTTCTCGGCGGCTTCGGCTGCGGCAAAGGCCGACTTGTAGTCGGCTTCCGACGCGGCCAGCGCAGGATACACGCCTGTCATCAACAACACCGCCGCCAGCATTAAACTCCCCATGTTTGATTTGAGCATGGTCTTGTCGGAAAGCCGGTTCCCACTTTTCCGGATCATGCTCATGGCCGCGCTCCCGGTCCCGAGATCGGCAAACCATTCGCGACATACGACAGGAAATATTCGACGTCGCGGTATTCGTCCGATTGCGGCTCGAGCGGAACCGCGCGGGTCTGGCTGTTGCAGGTCATGAAGCGGCGGCTGGTCGTGCCCATGGACGACCATTCCGAGCGGTAGATCGGCATCGCGTTCATGATGCCGAGCGCAGGCGCGAGGATCTCGGCGCGGATGCGCTCACCCGGGCTCTGCACGTGGCAGGTCGCGCAGGAGAAATTGAGCTGGCCGCGCCGGGTGTAGAAATAGCGCTTGCCGTTCTCGTAGGCTTCGAGTGCGCGGGGATCATTGGGGATCTTGATGTCCATTTTGTTGCCGCGCGACGTGAACGCCATGTAGGCGGTCAGCGCGGCCATCTCGTCCTTCACATAGGAGTAGGGCGTCTCGCCATTGGCCTCGCGGCAGCGGTTGAGCGCGAGTTCCAGCGTGACGACCTTGCCTTCCTTCTCGTCGAAGGTGGGATAATTCTGGCGGATGCCGATGCCCTTGTTCGGGAAGCAGTCGGCATAGGTCTTGCCGTTCTTGAACGGCGTCGAAAACATCTCCTTGCCGGCTTCGAGCGCGAACTCGTAAGGGGGAAACTGCTCCTTCTCCTCCCACTGCCGATGCAAATCCTCGTTCATCGAGTAGGGTCCGTTGACGAAGTCCTCGTACTTCACGTCAGGGAATTTCCTGGTGAAGAAATTCTGGAACGCCTTGGCGTCGGCCACGGGATCTGGCTTGTCGGACGCGGCAATCGCGGACGCCGCCGCGCAGGCAAGCGCAGCGGTGACGAGCGCGGCTACGGCAGAAGTGAGGATCGTTCGCACGCGCATCGTCACTGGATCTTCGCGGTGGTGGCGTCGGTCGCGCCCTTGTTGTCGATCCAGCTGATCTTGAGGTCGTCGCCCTTGCTGGCGCCCTTGAAGCTGAACTTCACATAGGGGTCTTTCGAGACCGCTGCGCCCCAGTTGGCCAGGAACACGGCCTTGCCATTGTGCTCGAAGGTGAGCTGCTGGATGAAATGCGGCGGGATGATCTGGCCCTGCGCGTCCTTCACAAAGCCGGAATCCATCGGATGCTGGATCAGAGCCTGCACCTCGATGGTGTCGCCGTTGGCGGTGGCGCGCACGCGAATGGTAGATGCCATCGGTTCTTCCTCTGTCTATTTTTTGCGCCTGATCTTGTCGGAAAACCGGTACCCGCTTTTCCGGATCATGCGCGCTAACCGCCGCAGCCGCCGACGGTGACCTTGACTTCCTTGGCCGCGGAGTAAAGCTTGCCGCCGGACTCCACGATCGCGATCACGTTGCAGGTCTTGGCCATCTTCAGCCGGTTGGCGATGGCAGGCATCGTGCCGGCAGGAATGACATAGGATGCCGCCAGCGCGTTCGGGTTCTCGCTGACCAGAAACGAGATCGAGGTGACATCGGCAAGCGTCGTCGTCACAGCAATGGGCACCACCGCGCCGTTCTCGGCGATCTCCGGCGCATCGAGCTTGACCTTGTCGGACGCCTCCGCGGTTTTGCCATAGAGCGCCTTGATCGCGTCCGCGTCGCTCTTCTGCTTGAACGCGTCCTCCGGATATTTGTCGTTGGCCGCGGCAAGCGCCGGCACATTCCCGAAGCCGAGGCCGATCAGCGCGACCGAGCCCGCGCCCCTCAGGATCAGGCGGCGTGTCGCTGAGGAGCGGTCGAGGTCCATGGCAAAAATCTCCGAAAAAGGCGTCATAGCGTCTGCAGGAAATCGACGATCGCGCTGATCTCCTGCTCGGTCAGAATTCGGTTGCGGCCGAACGGCGGCATCACGGTTTGCGGGTTGCGTTTCGTTTCGTCGGTGACGATGGCGACGAGCTGGTTGCGGTCGTATTTGCCTTTGAGGTCTTTCAGCTCGGGCCCGATCGTGCCGGGGAGGTCGCCGCCCTTGATCACATGACAGGTCAGGCAATTGCCCTTGCCGCGGTCGAGGGCAAGCTTCTTTCCATCGGCGGCGGACTGCGCCTGCGCCGAGGCGGCGGAGAGCGCCAGCGCAAAGGCGGCGGCGAATGCAGATTGCATGGCGGGATGGCGGACCAAGAGCGTTTCCGGCGGTGCTTTTCGAGCTCGAATATAGGGCGTCAAAAGCATAAAGGCCATCTTCTGGCAATCCGGACTATCGCCGCGCCGAATTGGGGTTAAAATGCGCCTGACGCGTTTCGGATAGGGAGCATTTGGATCGGAGCCTTGGATGGCGGAACATGCGGTGGAATTCGGCAAGGACGGCAGGCCGACCGAGCCTGACGGCCGGCTCGATGCCGCCGCCTTCCACCGCAACCATCAGCGGATCTGGGCGGTGCTGGAACGGTTCCTCGCCGGCCGATCGGGCGACGTGCTGGAGGCCGGCAGCGGCACCGGGCAGCATGTCGTCCATTTCGCCCGTCATGCGCCCCGCATCGTCTGGTGGCCGAGCGATCTCAACGAAGCGCATCTCAAAAGCATTTTGGCGTGGCGCGCGCATGCGGGGCTGAAGAACATCCGCCCGCCGCTGAAGGTCGATCTGGCCGATCCCGTCTGGTGTCAGGAGATGAACGACGGCTCGGGCCCGCCGAAACTGCTGGCCGTGTTCTCCGCCAATGTCATCCACATCGCGCCCTGGCGCGTGGCGGAAGGCCTGTTCGCCGGCGCGGCGCGCTACCTGCGCGACGACGGCCTTCTGTTTCTTTACGGTCCGTTCAAGCGCGACGGCAGGCATACCGCCGTTTCCAATGCCGTGTTCGACACCAGCCTGCGCCAGAACAACCCGGAATGGGGCGTGCGCGACATCGCCGAGGTCGAAGCGCTCGCCGCACGCAACGGACTCGCCTTGAGCGAGACGGTCGAAATGCCCGCCAATAATATGATCCTGGTGTTTGATCGCGCCAGGCAAGACTGACGCCAACGCATGGCGTGCGCCCGCTGTTGCCGGTTGATCGGCGCGTGGCATCTCTCCATAGTGATGCGAACAACACGGCCTGCCGGAGGCCGTTTCGGAAACGCCGATGATCGATTTGACGGCCAGCGAGGAGATCGCCAGCGACGCCCGCGTCAAGGCCAATGTGGTGCGGTTGGCCGCGGCGCAGGCGCTGACCGGCGCCAATTCGGCGGTGATCTTCGCGACCGGCTCGATCATCGGCGCCACGCTCGCGCCTTCCGTCTCGCTCGCGACCGTGCCGCTCTCGATGTATGTGCTGGGCCTGGCCGCCGGCACGCTGCCGACGGGTGCGATCTCGCGGGCCTATGGCCGCCGCGCCGCTTTCATCATCGGCGCCGGCTGCGGCACCCTCACCGGGCTGCTCGGCGCCTTCGCCATTCTCAATGCGTCCTTCTGGCTGTTCTGCTGTGCGACCTTTCTCGGCGGGCTCTATGGCGCGGTGTCGCAATCCTATCGTTTCGCCGCGGCCGATGGCGCCAGCGCCGCGTACCGGCCAAGAGCCGTATCCTGGGTGATGGCGGGCGGCGTGTTCGCCGGCGTGCTCGGTCCGCAACTCGTGCAATGGACCATGGACATCTGGCCGCCTTATCTCTTCGCCTTCTCCTTCATGGTGCAGGCCGCAGTCGCCCTGGTGGCGATGGCGATTCTCGCCGGCGTCGATGCGCCGAAGCCCGCGGCCTCTGACCTGCATGGCGGTCGTCCCTTATTCGAAATCGTGCGGCAACCGCGCTTCGTTGCGGCCGCGCTTTGCGGCGTCATCACCTATCCCATGATGAACCTGGTGATGACCTCGGCGCCGCTCGCCATGAAGATGTGCGGGCTGCCGGTCTCGGATTCCAATTTCGGCATTCAATGGCACATCGTCGCGATGTACAGCCCGAGCTTCTTCACGGGCTCGCTGATCGCGCGCTTCGGCGCGCCGGCCATTGTTGCGCTGGGTCTTGTGCTCGAAGCAGTCGCCGCCACCATCGGGTTGACCGGCATCACCGCGCCGCACTTCTGGGCGACGCTCATGGTGCTGGGGCTCGGCTGGAACTTAGGCTTCATCGGCGCGTCCGCGCTGGTGCTGGAGACGCACCAGCCGCAGGAAAAGAACAAGGTGCAGGCCTTCAACGATTTTCTGGTGTTCGGCATGATGGCGATCGGATCGTTCTCCTCCGGCCAGCTCTTGGCGAATTACGGCTGGAACGCAGTGAACCTCGTGGTCTACCCGCCGGTAGTGCTCGGCCTCGTCGTGCTGGCATTCGTTTCCTTCGCGAAGCGCCGCGCGCGGCTCGAAGTCATCGACGAATTTCCCGAGCCTAGCCTCTAACGCGCAAGACATGATGTGCCTCATGCCAACTGCTGACACTTCGATCGGCATCGAAGCGATTTGATCTGGCGGCGTTTTGGTTCCACCCTCATCTGTTGACGGGCAAGCAGGGAAAACCGCCAGTGGATGCCTCAAGCCCCATCACGACGACAGACGAAAGCTCGCTCCGCTACGAGGGCTGGCGGATCGTCGCCGTATGCTTCCTGGTCGCGACCTTCGGCTGGGCGTTCGGTTTCTACGGCCAGAGCGTCTATCTCGCCGAGCTGCACCGTGAGCACGGCTGGCCGGCCTCGCTGATCTCGGGCGCGACGACCTTCTTCTATCTGTTCGGCGCGCTGGTCGTCGTCTTCGTCAGCGAGGCCGTGAAGAAATTCGGCCCGCGCAACTGCCTGGTCGCGGGCGCCTGCGCCACCGCGATTGCGGGGGTCTCGCTCGGGCAGGTGCGCGAGCCGTGGCAGCTTTATCTTGCCAACGGAATGCTCGCCTTCGGCTGGGCCGGCATGAGCCTTGGCATGATCACCAACACGCTTGGCCTCTGGTTCGACCGGAAGCGCGGCATGGCGATCAGCCTGGCGCTGAACGGCGCGAGCTTTGGCGGCATCGCCGGCGTGCCGCTCCTCGTCATCGCGATCGGCCATTTCGGCTTTCCGACGGCGATGATGGTGGCCGCGGGCGTCATGGTCGCGTTGGTGGTGCCGACCGTGCTGGTCTTTGTAGGCCAACCGCCGCACTTGTTGCACGGCGCGGTCGCAACCGTCGCGAATGCTGCTTCCGCCACGCAGATCCGCGCCCGCGCGCTGCGCGATGTCGGTTTCCTCTCCGTGACGACGGCCTTTGCGCTGGTGCTGTTCGCCCAGGTCGGCTTCATCGTACACCTGATCGCGTTCCTCGATCCCGTGATCGGGCGGGCCAGCGCCACGACCGCAATCGCGCTGCTCACGGCGATGGCCGTGGTCGGCCGCGTGCTGTTCTCGACCGTGATCGACAGGCTCAACCAGCGGCTGGCGTCGGCGCTGTCCTTCATGAGCCAGGCGGCAGCGCTGGCGGCGTTGATCAACCTTCGCAATGATTATGCGCTGATCGCGGCCTGCGGCGTGTTCGGCTTCTCCGTCGGCAATCTGATCACGCTGCCGTCGCTGATCGTGCAGCGCGAGTTCGACCCGCGATCGTTCGGCGTGCTGGTCAGCCTGCAGACCGCGATCGCGCAAGTGACCTATGCCTTCGGTCCCGGCGTGGTCGGCGTGCTGCGCGATCTCTCCGGGAGCTACACGCTGCCGTTCTATTGTTGCATCGCGCTTGAATTGACGGCGGCCGTGCTGATCATGATCCGTGGGCGGCCCGAGACGTCATTGCGAGCGTAGCGAAGCAATCCAGAGTCTCCGTGAGAGTCTGGATTGCTTCGTCGCTTTCGCTCCTCGCAATGACGGTTGGGTTAGGCTTCCCGCTGCCGCAGCAAATCCTCCAGATCCAGCCGTTTCGTGAACATCGCGAGCGACCCGTCGGCCGCGCGAGGCCAGGCCTCCTGCGGCCGGTCCCAATAGAGCTCGACGCCGTTCTCGTCGGGATCGCGGAGGTACAGTGCCTCGCTGACGCCGTGATCGCTGGCGCCGTCGAGCGGGATATCGGCGCTCAGCACGCGATGCAGCGCGTCCGCCAGCGCCGGCCGGGTCGGATAGAGGATCGCGGTGTGGAACAACCCGGTGGTGCCCGGCGGCGGCGGATGGCCGCCCTTGCTCTCCCAGGTGTTGAGCCCGATGTGGTGGTGATAGCCGCCGGCGGAAATGAACGCTGCGCCCGAGCCCAGGCGCTGCTGCAGCTCGAAGCCGAGCACGCCGCAATAGAAGCCAAGCGCGCGGTCGAGGTCGGCCACCTTGAGATGGACATGCCCGATGCGGGTGCCTGATATGACGGGCGGGTTTTGCGGCATGTGGGGCTCCATCATGGTTGCGCCGTAGGTGGGCAAAGCGTGCACGCGCCGTGCCCACCGATCGAATAGTCCGGCCTTAGATGGTGGGCACACTGCGCTTTGCCCACCCTGCGAAGGCTACGCGTCGCGAAACCCAGAGTTTCGGGAAGTCACACCAGCTCCGACACCTCTCCCTCGGGCAGCCCGAACTCAAAGGTGTTCAGCGTCAGCGACACCAGCGTGTAATAGCCGCACAGCCCGATCACCTCGACCAGCCCGCGCTCGGTCAGGACTTGGACCGCCTCGTCATAGAGCGTTTTGGCGAGGCCGTGGCCCTCATGCAGGGACTTGGCGACCTCGTAGATCGTCTTGCCCTTGGGATCGTCGAACACAGGCGTGCGGCGGTCGCGGATGGCCTCGATGATCTTGGGATCCATTCCGCCCTTCAGCGCGAGCCGCTTGTGCGCCCACCATTCGTAATGCGCCGTGAAATGCCGCGCGGTGACGAGGATCGCGATCTCCGATAATTTCGCCGGAAACATCGTGTTGAAGCGCAATTCCTCGCCGAGCCGGGTCGCATGCCGCGCCACCGCCGGGCTGTTCAGCCAGGCCATCATCGGCGCCGGCGCCGAGCCGCGCTTGCCGGCAACCGCCTCGTCATAGGTTTGTTTTTGCTCGGCGCTCATTTCGCCAGGCGAAAGCAACTTCAGCCTCATCTGCGTTTCCTCTTGTTTTTCAATCGCTACCGCCGGATCGATATAGCCCATCGCGCGTCAGCGCGACACAGGCCAGTGCTGCATCGAGATATTGAAATCCGCAGCATCCGGGCTAAGGTCGGTGCAACGATCTTTACAGTGGAAACGTCCCAAGTGGCCGATCTGGAAAAATTCCGTACCGAGACCCGCGCGTGGCTGGAGCAGAGCTGCCCGCCGGAAATGCGCAAGCCGCAGGCGTCGGAAAGCGACACCTTCTGGGGCGGGCGCAACGCCAAATTTTCCTCCGACGCACAGCGCGTCTGGTTCGAGCGCATGCGCGACAAGGGCTGGACCGTACCGCATTGGCCCAGGGAATATGGCGGCGGCGGCCTCGACGGCGAGGAGGCCAAGATCGTGCGCCAGGAGATGGCGGCGATCGGCGCGCGGCAGCCCTTGACCTCGTTCGGCATCTCCATGCTCGGGCCGGCGCTGCTCAAATACGGCACCGACGCGCAGAAGAAGGAGCATCTGCCCAAGATCACCGCCGGGCTGATCCGCTGGTGCCAGGGCTATTCCGAGCCGAACGCCGGCTCCGACCTCGCTTCGTTGCAGACCCGCGCGACCGGCGACGGCGACGATTACGTCATCAACGGCCAGAAGATCTGGACGTCGTACGCGAATTACGCCGACTGGATCTTCTGCCTCGTGCGCACCGACCCGTCAGCGAAGAAGCATGACGGCATCAGCTTCATCCTGTTCGACATGGCCTCGAAGGGCGTTTCGACCAAACCGATCCTCTTGATCTCCGGCTATTCACCGTTCTGCGAGACCTTCTTCGACAATGTGCGCGTGCCGAAATCGCATGTCGTGGGCACCGTCAACCGCGGTTGGGACGTCGCGAAATATCTCTTGCAGCACGAGCGCGCGATGATCTCGGGCATGGGCGAGCGCGGCGTCGGCCGTCCGCTCGGCCAGATAGCGGCCGATTCGATCGGCGCCGACGAGCAGGGCCGGCTGGAAGATCCGGTGCTGCGCGGCCAGATCGCCTCTTTCGAGGTGGATGAAGCGGCGCTCGCCGCCGCCGCAGAGCGCATGGTCGATCTGAACAAGGCAGGACAAGCGCATCCGGCGTTCTCGTCGGCGATGAAGTATTACGGCACCGAGCTCAACAAGCGCCGTTACGAGATCCTGATGTCCGCCGGCGGCATCGATGCGCTGGAATGGGAAAGCGAACGCTCGCGTGGCGGCGCCCGTTCGCGCGCGTGGCTGCGCACCAAGGCCAACTCGATCGAGGGCGGCACCAGCGAGGTGATGCTTGGCATCGTCGCCAAGCGCATCCTTGACCTGCCGGGGGCGTGATTGCAGTCGCTCATCCTGAGGAGCGCGAAGCGCGTCTCGAAGGATGATGCCCCGATATCGGCCTCATGGTTCGAGACGGCGCGTCCGCGCCTCCTCACCATGAGGATCAACAGCGAAATCCATCGAATATCAGCGTAACGGAATCCCACCCATGGCCCTCGTCCTCACCGAAGAACAATCGATGCTGCGCGACAGCGCGCGCGGCCTGATCTCAGACAAGGCGCCGGTGTCGCATCTGCGCGGCTTGCGCGATGCAAATGACGCCACCGGCTTCTCCCGCGAGCTCTGGAAGAGCTTCGCGGAGATGGGATTCTCCGGCCTGCTCGTTCCGGAAGAGTTCGGCGGCAGCGGGCTCGGCCTTGTCGAGGCTGGCGTCGTGATGGAGGAGATCGGCCGAACCCTGATGCCGTCGCCGTTCCTGTCGACCGCGGTGCTTGCGGCGTCCGCACTGTCGCGCGGCGGCAGCGCGGCGCAGAAGTCGGAATATTTGCCGAAGGTTTCCGCCGGCAGCCTGATTGCCGCGCTCGCGGTCGATGAAGGCTCGAAACATCGCCCGCTGCAGACCGCGCTCAAGGCGGTGCGCGCCGGCAACGGGTTCAAGCTCAGCGGCTCGAAGGCGCTGGTGGTCGACGGCCATGTCGCCGATCTCCTGATCGTCGCGGCGCGCACGGCGGGCTCCGCCGGCGAGCGCGACGGCGTCACGCTGTTCCTGGTCGATCCCGGGGCCAAGGGCATTGCGACCGAGCGCACCGTCATGGTCGACGCCCACAATGCCGCGCGCATCGAGTTCGCTCAGGTCGAGGTCAATGCCGATCACGTGTTCGGGGAGGTCGACCAGGGTTTTGCGCTGCTCGAAGGCTTGCTCAATATCGGCCGCGGCGCGGTCGCTTCCGAAATGGTGGGCCTGAGCGAGGAGGTGTTTTCCCGCACGGTGAACTATCTTAGGGAGCGCAAGCAGTTCGGCAAGGCGATCGGCGAATTCCAGGCGTTGCAGCACCGCGCAGCCCAACTCTATATCGATATCGAGATCACCCGCGCCGCGGTCCTGAAGGCGCTGCAAACGCTCGACGGCAATTTCGATCACGCCGCGAACGCGGTCGCCGTCGCCAAGGCCCGCGCCGGCACCACCGCGACGCGCGCGGTGCAGGAAGGCGTGCAGATGCATGGCGGCATGGGCATGACCGACCAGTTCGACATCGGCTTCTTCATGAAGCGCGCGCGGGTGTGTGAGGAATTGTTCGGCGACGCGAATTACCACGCCGACCAGCTCGCGCGCATGCGGAGCTATTAGCCGCCGTCATCGTGCGCGAACGGGTCCGCGCGAAGCGCGGCCCGATGACAGGCTCCGCGAAGCAATCCAGTCCCGCTCGGGAAGTCTGGATTGCTTCGTCGCTATCGCTCCTCGCGATGACGATCTAACAGTCACCTGATCGGCGGCGCGTATTGAATCCCGCCGGCGTTCCAGAGCTGGTTCAGCCCGCGCGGGATCTTCAGCCTGGACTCCGCGCCGACATTGCGCTCATAGACCTCGCCGTAATTGCCGACATGCTTGATGATGCGCGCGGCCCAGTCCTTGGTCAGGCCGAGGTCCTCGCCATAGTGCCCTTCATTGCCCATCAGACGCATCACGTCGGGCTTCTTCGACTTCAGCGCCTCGTCGATGTTCTTGGAGTTGACGCCGAGCTCTTCGGCGTTGATCATCGCGTACAGCGTCCACTTGACGAGCATCATCCAGTCGTCGTCGCGCTGGCGCACCACGGGTGCCAGCGGTTCCTTGGAGATGACGTCGGGCAGGATGACGTGGTCGCTCGGCTGGATAAGATTCAACCGGAGTGCATAGAGCTGGGAGACGTCGGCGGTAAAGGTGTCGCACTTGCCGGACTCGTAGGCCTTGAGCACTTCTTCGAGCTTCGAAAACTTCATCTCCGTGTATTTCATGTTGTTGGCTTTGAAGTAGTCGGCGAGGTTGAGCAGGGTCGTCGTTCCCTCCTGCACGCAGACCTTGCTGCCGTTGAGGTCCAGCGCGGAATCGATGTTGCGCGAGCGCGGCAGCATGAAGCCCTGGCCGTCGTAATAGGCGACCGCCGGGAAATAGAGGTCGTAATTCTGCTCGCGCGACATGTCCCAGGTCGAGTTGCGGGAGAGGATGTCGACCTTGCGGCTCTGCAGCTCCTTGAAGCGCTCATTGGCGTCGAGCGGCAGGAATTTTGCCTTGTTCGGGTCGTCGAAGATCGCCGCCGCCACCGCGCGGCAGAAATCGACGTCGAAGCCGGTCCAGTTGCCGTTGTCGTCGGGGATCGAGAAGCCGGGCAGCCCCTTGTTGACGCCACACAGCACTTCGCCGCGGCGGACCGTGCGCTTCAGCGTGCGCGTGTCGTAGAACTCGTAGACGATGGCGCAGACGGCGACCAGCACGGCGACCGCGAGCCCGATCAAAAGGCCGCCTCGGAATGTACGAAACATGTGTCTCTCTCAATAAGGGATAAAACAGGGGGGAGGCGGCGGGCAGGTTACAGTTCGGGCTTCTGCCGTATGACCACCTTGGTGCCGACGGGGACGCGATCATAGAGGTCGGAGACGTCGGCATTGACGAGGCGGAAGCAGCCGGACGAGACCTTGGTGCCGATCGTGTCCGGCCGGTTGGTGCCGTGGATGCGATAGACCGTGGTGCCGAGATACATGGCGCGGGCGCCGAGGGGATTGCCGGGACCGCCGGCCATGAAGCGCGGCAGATAGGGCTGGCGGGCGATCATTTCCGGCGGCGGCGTCCAGTCCGGCCATTCCTTCTTGTTGGTGATGTTCACGAGTCCCTGCCACTGGAAGCCGTCGCGGCCGACGCCGATGCCGTAGCGCAGCGCGCGTCCGCCCGGCTGGATCAGATAGAGGTGGCGCTCCGAGGTCGAGATGATGATCGTGCCCGGCGGTTCGGTGGTGCGGTAGAGCACCATCTGCTTCTGCCATTCCGGATCGAGCTGGTAGCCGTCGTCGGCGACGAGCCCGGGCTGGTCGCCGGGGTCCTGCGACTGCGCGTGGTTCGGCGAGGTCGAGAGCAGAAGACCGATCGCAGCCATCGACATCCAGGCCAGGTGGCGAAGCTTCGTCATTTCGAAATTCTCCTAAATGGGGAGCCGTGGGGGAGTTTGTATCACTGTTTGGCAAATCACCGGAACCGCCAAATTGGAGCGGCATCCTGATGGCAAGTTCATGGCGGCGCGGGCAAGAATCCCTGCGATTTTCGTCACTTAGCGATTATGTGAAAGCATCTCAGGGCATTATTTCGGCGCCAGCCAAAGGTGCAGGCCGAGCGAGAGCAGGGCGACACTGCCGACGCCGGCCAACCACAGGCCGGCGAACCAGAGCAGGCGCCACGCGAGCGGCCGGGGCGTCGGGGCGCGAGGCATCAATGGTAGCCGCCGCGGACCTTGCCGCGGAACACCCAATAGGCCCAGACGGTGTAGCCGAGGATGAGCGGGATCAGGACGGCGACGCCGACCAGCATGAAGCGCTGGCTGTTCTCGGGCGAGGCCGCCTGCCAGATCGTGATGCTCTGCGGCACGATATAGGGGTACATGCTGATCCCGAGCCCGGCATAGGACAGCGCGAACAGGGAAAGCGTGAGATAGAAGGGTTGCGAGTCCTGCCTGTTGGCGAGCGCGCGCAGCAGCAGCACGGTAATGATCGCGACCGCGATCGGCACCGGCGCGGTCAGGATCACATTCGGCCAGGTGAACCAGCGCTGCGCATATTGAATATGCAGGAACGGCGTTGCGATGCTGACGATGGCGATCGCCGCCAGCATCGCAAACAACAGATACCAGCAGAGATGATAGGCCTTGTCGCGCAACGCGCCCTCGGTCTTCAGCACCAGCCAGCCCGCGCCGAGCAGCGCGTAGCCGATCGCGAGCGAGACGCCGGTCAGAATGGAGAACGGTGTCAGCCAGTCCCACCAGCCGCCGGCATAGTGGCGTCCCTCGACATGCACGCCCTGCAGGATCGCGCCGAGCGCGATCCCTTGGGCCAGCGCCGCAAGCCACGAGCCGCCGGCAAAAGCGAGGTCCCAGCGGTTGCGTTCGCCTTGCGTGCGCCAGCGGAATTCGAAGGCGACGCCGCGGAAGATCAGGCCGATCAGCATGGCGATGATGGGCGTGTAGAGGGCCGGCATCAGCACGGAGTAAGCGAGCGGAAACGCCGCCATCATGCCGCCGCCGCCGAGCACGAGCCAGGTCTCGTTGCCGTCCCAGACCGGCGCGACGCTGTTCATGATGACGTCGCGGTCGGCCTTCGCCGGAAACAGCGGAAAGAGAATGCCAAGGCCGAGATCAAAGCCGTCCATCACCACGTAGACGAACACGGCGAAGGCGATGATGAACGCCCAGAGGGTTGCGAGGTCGATCACCGCACTCATTGCGCAATCCCTTCGACGGCGGGCGTGATGCCGGCGGCGCGCGCAGGGATATTGCTCGGCGGGCCGGCTTCGCCGGGATGCGGCGGCTGCGCCATCAGCCGCAGGAGATAGATCACACCGGCGGCGAACACGGCGAAATAGACGATGACAAAGGCGATGAGCGAGGATCCGACGGCGGGCGCGGCGAGGGGGGATGCGGATTCGGCGGTGCGCAGCAGGCCATACACCGTGAACGGCTGCCGCCCGGTTTCGGTGGTGATCCAGCCCGCGAGCACCGCGATGAAGCCGGCAGGTCCCATGACCGTCGCAAACAGATGCAGCAGCCGCGACTGGAATAGCGTGCCGCGCCACCGGCACCACAGGCTGAACAGCCCGAGGCCGAACATCAGCAGACCCATGCCGACCATGATCCGGAACGACCAGAAGGTGATCGGCACCGGCGGCCAGTTTTCGCGCGGCACGGTGTCGAGGCCGGCCATCGGCGCATCCGGCGAGTGCTTCAGGATCAGCGAGCCCATCCTGGGAATTTCGATTGCGTATTTCACCTTGCCGGCCTCCTGGTCGGGCAGACCGAACAGGATCAGCGGCGCGCCATCGGGATGGCTCTGGTAATGGCCCTCCATGCCCATGATCTTCACCGGCTGGTGCTCCAGCGTGTTCAGCCCGTGCTGGTCGCCGGCCAGGATCTGGATCGGGGCGACAAGCGTCGCCATCCACATCGCCATCGAGAACATCACGCGGGGGCCGGCGAGATGCTGATCGCGCAACAGATGAAAGGCGCCCACCGCGCCCACCACCAGTGCGGTGGTGAGATAGGCCGCGAGCACCATGTGCACGAGGCGATAGGGAAAGGACGGGTTGAAGATCGCCTTCAGCCAGTCGGCGGCGACGAACTGGCCATCGGCGTTCACGGCATAGCCGGCCGGCGTCTGCATCCAGGAATTGGCGGAGAGAATCCAGAACGCCGAGATCAGCGTGCCGAATGCAACCATCGCCGTTGCGAAGAAATGCAGTTTGGGGCCGACGCGCTCGAGCCCGAACAGCATCACGCCGAGGAAGCCCGCCTCAAGGAAGAACGCGGTCAGGACCTCATAGGCCATCAAGGGGCCGATCACCGGCCCGGCCTTGTCGGCAAAGACCGACCAGTTGGTGCCGAACTGGTAGGACATCACGATGCCCGACACCACGCCCATGCCGAAGGCCACGGAGAAGATCTTGAGCCAGTAATTGAAGAGATTGAGGAACACCTCGCGCCCCGTCAGGAGCCAGCGCGCCTCGAGAACAGCGAGATAGCTCGCAAGCCCGATGGAAAAGGCGGGAAAGACGATGTGGAACGACATCGTGAAGGCAAACTGTGCCCGGGCCAAATCCACCGCATTAAGGCCCCAAGAATTCACCCAGGACATTGCGTCACCATGCGTCGCTCATCCGGCACGGGGTTTAGCACGCGCGGCGTGACGGCGGTAATGACGAATGCGCAAAATAGAGCCGACCCGGAAAGGGGGCATCCTTTCCGGGTCGTGGAGGTCCTTGGGAGGTCGAAGAGAAATTCGATGGATGTCTGTCTAACAGCCGATCATTTCGGGGTTATTTCGTCGGATGTTTCATTTGTTTCACGGCCTGTTATTTGGGCCGGCTGGGTCCGCCAGTCCGCGAGGGCGATCACGCCGCGAGGCTGTCGACGCCGGCGTTGCGCAGCAGATCGGCGAGCTGCTTGCGGGCATAGAACATGCGGGTCTTCACCGTGCTCTGCGGGATGCCGATGATCTGGCCGACTTCTTCCACGGACTTCTCGTGGTAGTAGACCAGATTGATGATCTCCCGATGCGCGGGCGACAGTTTTGCAACGCAGGCGCGCAGGATCGCCTTGGTGTTCGAACGGTCGAGGGAGGCTTCCGGCGTGTCGGCCTCATCGGCGATCTCGCGGACGTCGTCCTGGTCGATGTCCTCGAACTTGCGCTGGCGCAGCGAGGTCAGCGCCTTGAAGCGGGCGATCGACAACAGCCAGGTCGAAACCTGCGAACGGCCCTCGAACTGTCCCGCGGTGCGCCACACATCCAGGAAGACCTGGCTGACGAGGTCTTCGGCCATCGTGGTGTCGCGGACGATACGAAGGATGAAACGGTAAACCCGCACATTATGACGGGCATAAAGCGTGTGCATCGCGGTCCGGTTGCCGTCCGCGATGCTTTGCAGAAGCATTTCATCCGAGGTCGCCTGAGCAGCGATGATGCTCTGGCGGGCTGCGGAATTGATGGCGATGACGTTCTGCATGACAGGCTCCCAGTGACGCCGCTTGGGCGGCGCTTCGTTACCTGAGAGTGTTAATGGCCCTGCGTTTCTGGATGTCTGCTCGAAAAGCAGAAAATGGTTTCTTGGGAAGGAGAATTGTTTCGTCGCAACCCACGCGACGAAACATTGGGGGCAAAATTGTGCATATTTTCAATGTGCCGAAAATGCCGGGATTTCAGTGCGGCAAAAGTTCCCGCATTCCGCCCGTTTTTTTGGGGGGCCTGTCGGGCCAACCATGAAGGTCTTCCGGCCGCACGGCCGCGAAATCGCTGTCCTCAGCGGGAATTGGCCCCTCAGGTCTTCTCGCCGGCGGGCGAGAACAGGTAGCCGCCGCCCCGGATGGTACGGATCACGGCCGGCTTGGTCGGGTCCGGCTCGATCTTGCGGCGGATCCGCATGATGCGCAGGTCCACGGCGCGGTCGAAGGCCTCGCTGTCGCGCGCATTGGCGAGCTCCAAGAGCCGCTCGCGCGACAGCACCCGCTTCGGATTGGCGGCGAACACCTTCAACAGGCCGAATTCAGACGCGGTCAGGGGGTGCTCGTTGCCCTCGTCGTCGCGGAGCGCCTGGGCCTCCAGATCGAGCCATTTGGTGCCGAACCGCACCAGATTGTCCTTGGCGGCCTTGGCGCCGGCGGCTTCCGCGGCCGGCGCCGCCTTGGCCGGGCCGCTCCGCCGCAGGACCGAGCGGATGCGCGCCATCAGTTCCCGGAGCTCGCAGGGTTTGGCGACGTAGTCGTCGGCGCCAAGCTCGAGCCCGACCACGCGGTCGATCGGGCTTGCGGTGGCCGTCAGCATGATGACGGGCACGTTGGTGCGGCCCTTGAGGTCGCGGATGATGGAAAGCCCGTCTTCCTCGGGCATGTTGAGGTCAAGCACGACGAGGTCGGGCGCGGCGCCTGCCTCGATCGCCGCGCGCAGGCTCTTGCCGCCGTCGCACAGCGTCACGGCAAAACCGTGCATCTTGAGATAATCACCGACCATGTCGCGGGCCGGCGCCTCGTCATCGACGATGATGATGTGTTGGCTCTGGCTCATGATATCTCGGTCGCGGGTAGGACGATGGTGAAGGTCGATCCCTTGTTGGGGCCGCTGCTTTCGGCGGTGACTTCGCCGCCATGCATGTCGATGATGCGCTTGACGATCGAGAGCCCGAGGCCCGTCGAGCTTTCGCCCGCGGTCGGCTTGGCGGAGAGGCGCTGGAAGCGGCCGAACAGCCGACCGAGATCTTCGGGCGAGAGGCCCGCGCCCTCGTCGGTGACGCGGATGAGGGTATTGTCGTCGTCATGGCCGACGCTGACCGCGATCTTGCCGCCGATCGGACTGTATTTGATCGCGTTGGAGACGAGGTTGTCGATCGCCTCGCGGATGCGGTCGGTGTCGCACATGGTCACGATGTTCGGCGGCGCCGACACCGTGATGGTCTGCTGCTTGTTGACGGCGAGCGGCTGGTTGGCCTCCGCAACCTCGCTGACGAGCGCTGCGATGTCGACGGGCTCGCGGCGGATCGTGATGTCGAAAGCATCCGCCATTGCGTCCGAGATCAGGTGGTCGACCATCGAGGTCAGCCGCTTGGTCGCGTCGCGGATATGGTCGATCTGGGCGGTGACGCTTTCCTTCGAGGCGGTGGTCGAGATCAGTTCGGTCAGCATCTCGGTGCGGCCGAGGATGACGCCGAGCGGATTCTTGAGGTCGTGGGCCACCGTGCCCAGGATTTCGTTCTTGAAGCCGTTGGCACGCTGCAGCCGCAGCCATTGCGCCGACAGGCGGCGGTTGGCCTGCATCAGCGCGCGGGTGCGCTGGGCGACGCGGTCCTCGAGCTGGGTGTTGGCCTCATGCAGCTGCTGATAGAGGATCACGTTGTCGAACGCGATCGACAGCCGGCTGCCGAAAATCTCCACCAGCGAGCGGTCGGTTTCCGACAATTGCCGCTCGGCCTGCAGCAGCACCACGACCTCGCGGCCAGAGCCGGTGCGGACATAAAGTACGGTGCGATGATCGACGAATTCGTGCTTACGCCGCCTGAAGGCGGCTTCCACCATCGCGCGCAGATCTGGGTCCAGCGATTTGGAGCTGGCGGCGCCGATGAAGCGGCTGTAGCAACCGGAGCCCGCCAGCACCGACAGCTCGTCGTTCCGCTTGCTGCCGTCGTCGCGCAGCACGAGGATGCCGGCGCAATCGACATTGAGCAGCGATGCGAGCTGGGTCAGCACGCCTTCGGCCAGCCGCTGCATCGATTTGAAGTCGTAGAGCGTGGACGCCGCATCGATGATGATCTCGAGCCCGCGCCTTGTCTGCACCATGCGCTCGAGCTGCTGGTAGCTGCGCAGTGCGGCGGTCAGCGAGGTGAACAGCTTGTCGGCGGTGAGTTCGGTCTTGGCCTTGTAGTCGTTGATGTCGTACTGGACGATGACGCGCCGCTCGGGCGCCTGGCCCGGCTGGCCGGTGCGCAGGATGATGCGGACGGTCTCGTTCTGGATATCGTTGCGGATATATTCGACGAGCTCGAGGCCCGCGACGTCGGTCTCCATGATGACGTCGAGCAGGACCGCGGCGATGTCCTTGTGCGCGCGCATCAGCTCGCGGCCTTCGGCTGCGGAATAGGCCGAGAGGATTTCGAGGCCCTGGTTGTTCAGGCTGTAGTCGGACAGCGCGAAGCGGGTGCCCTCATGCACGGCCTGGTCGTCGTCGATGACGGCGATCTTCCACTTGCGGACGGGCGAATCGTCCGGAACCGTCCCGGTGTCGTCGATCAGGTGGAGGACATCGTCCTGTTCGGCCATGGAGTGGTTCCGTCCGCTAGGGTCTCTGAGGCCTCGGGTCCGCCCTTGGCGGTTCGGGGCATAATAATGCGAAAAGTGGTGCCTTGTCCTACCCTTGACTCCAGCATCATCCGGCCGCCGAGTTGCTGGGTTACCAGATTATAGACGATGTGTAGACCCAGCCCGGTGCCGCCTTCGTTGCGGCGCGTCGTAAAGAAGGGGTCGAAGGCCTGCCGCTGCACATCCGGCGTCATGCCGGCGCCGTCGTCGGCGAAGATGATCTCGACGTCGTCATGGCCGCGCGCCCGCGCCGAGATCGAGATCGAGCCCGCGCGGCCGCCGCCGAAAGCATGGTTAACCGCGTTGAGGAAGAGGTTGGTCAGGATCTGGCCATAGGAGCCCGGATAGCCGTCGATAATCAGGCCTTCCGGCACGTCCACGTTGAGCTCGATCGGCGCGCGCTTCAGGACCGGCTTCAGGCTCGCGATGATCTGGTCGGTGGCTTCGCCCAGCGAGAACTGCCGGCGTTCGGCATGCGAACGGTCGACCGCGACCTGCTTGAAGGACTGGATCAGCTCGCCCGCGCGGTGGAGGTTGGCGACCAGTTGCTGCGCCGCATCGCGCGAAGAGCGCACGAATTCCTCGAGCTGGGAGCGGCGCAATCCGCCGCCGGATTTGAGCTCGGTCTCGAACATCTCGCTGCGGCGGGCGAAACTGGAGGCGACCGTGAGGCTGATGCCGATCGGGTTGTTGACCTCATGCGCGACGCCGGCGACGAGGCCGCCGAGCGCGGCCAGCCGTTCGGCGTCGATCAGGTTCTGCTGGGCGGCGTTGAGCTCGAGCAGCGCGCTCTCCGCCTTCTCCTTCGACGAACGCAGCTCGTCCTCGGTTTGCCGCTTGGCGATGGCATTTTCCCGGAACACCTCGACTGCGCGCGCCATGGCGCCGACCTCGTCGCGCGCCGCGGTGCCCTGTACCTCGCGATCGTAGTCGCCGAGCGTGATGGCGCGCATCGCCGTCATGATCTGCTGCAGCGGCAGGCGGATCGACAGCGCGATCAGCACGCCCGCGGACAGGATCATGCCGAGGAAGATCACCGCAATGGACAGAACCCGGCGAGAAATGTCCGCCAGCGTCCGGTCGAAGGTCTCCTGCGCTTTCTGCTCGCGCTCGCGCATCTTGGCGGAGAGGTCGTCGATCGCGCCCATCGCTTCCGCCTGCGTCGCGTCGATGGTGTTGCGCAGCAATTCGGTGCGGTTGGTCAGTTGCTCCGAGAGCTTATCCAAGCCCTGCCGCAACGCCGCTGTCCGCTCCTTCAGCCGCACGAGCGCCATGCGCTGCAGGTCGTTGTCGGCGAGGTCGGCCATGACCGGGATGGTCTTCTCGATCGTCTCGGTGTTGCGGCGCGCCTCCTCGGCCGAGGCGCTGGCGAGCGAGAGATAATAGGAATTGGCGGCGACCAGCATCGCGGTGAAGGCCTCGCGGGATTTGCCGAGCGACGGCCAGATCAGGGCGTCGCGGTGGCCGGTCGCGCCCTCGATGATGGAATAGAGGCCGGCCATGTCCTTGGCGGGCGCCAGCACCTGATCCTCATAGGTCTTGTTGATGGTCGCCTGCACGGCGCGCAACTCGCCGAAGCCGTTGAGGAAGCGTTCGGTGACATGCTCGAGCTCCTCGACCGACCCCGACAGCATGGGATCGGTGGAGGCGCGCGTCGTCAGCGTGCCCAGCACGGCCTCGCGCAGCAGCAGGATTTCGGCAAACAGCTCCGGGCTCGGCTGGTTGATGTAACGGTGGATCAGGTTCTGCAGGCGGCCGGTCTCGCTTTCGAGCAGCGCCAGGATCTTGTCGGACTCGCGCACCTGCCGCACGTCGTCCCAGGCCGAGCCCAGCACCTTGGATCCGTTCCAGATCAGGGCGGCAAGCACCAGGACCACCGCGGAGTTCAAGAGCGCGATCGAGAGGATGCGCCAGCGGATCGGCACGGCGCGCAGGACGCCGACGATGCGGGCGCGAACCTGGGCTGCCAGGCTCGCCGGCCGATCCGTCGCGTCGCTGCTGGTACGTAATGACAAGACGAAAGTCACTCCACCTTGCGAATACGTTCGATCAGTTGCGCCGACGCGGGATCGCGCTGCACCTTGTCGTAAACCGGGGCCATCGCCGCCTCGAACGGCTTGCGGTCGAAATCCTTGATGATCTTGACGCCGGCGACTTCCGCCTGCTGGCGCGAGCGCTCCTCGAGATCGCGCCACCTTTCGCGCATGAAGTGACTCGATTTCAGCGCCGCCTCGCGGAAGATATTCTGATCTTCGGCCGACAGGCTCTGCCAGGCCTTCAGCGACATCACCAGCACTTCCGGGCTCATCGCATGTTCCGTGATCGTGTAGAAGCCGGCATATCTGTAGTGATCGGTGGTGACGAAGGACGGCCAGTTGTTTTCCGCGCCGTCGATCAGTTTGGTGGCGAGCCCGGTCAGGACCTGGCCGTAGGGCAATTCGACCGGTTCCGCGCCGAGCGAGCGGATCATGCTGGACATCAATTCCGACTGCTGCACGCGAATGCGCAGGCCCCTGAGGTCGGCAAGCGTGCGGACCGGGCGCACATTGTTGTAGATCGACCGCGCGCCGGAATCGTAGAAGGCGAGCCCGATGAATCCGTAGGGTTCGAAGCTGCCCAGGATTTCATTGCCGATCGGGCCGTCCAGCACCTTCTGCAGATGTTCGATGGATCGGAACAAAAACGGCATTGCCAGCACATTCATCGACGGTACGAAAGGTCCGATCAGCGCCACGTTGGTGCGATTGAGGTCGATCGCGCCGGCGCGGGTCTGCTCGATGGTTTCTTTTTCCTCGCCGAGCTGACGCGAGTGAAACACCCGAATCTGGAGCCGGCCGCCGCTGCGTTCCTCGATGAGATGGCCCATGTAGCGCAGCGCCTGGACCGTCGGATAGTCTTCGCTTTGGGTATCGGCGGCGCGGAATTCTCGCGCAAATGCGCTCGTTGCGGCCGCCATCGACAGCAGCGCGACAACGAGGGCCAAGGTCCGCGGAAAGTCGGCGCGGTACACAGACAACTTCTTCCCTTTAATGATGGAGTCTTGGGCCGGCGGAAAAGGTTCAATGCCTTTTTTGCAGTGAAGGCGGGAACTCGCTATTGTGCTGACGCCGGGATGATCGTCAATGGTGGACCGTACCGGTCCGTTCCGGACCAAAACGGCTGGCCGGCGACCAATCTGATGCGAGCCGGTCGTATCGGGCCGCTGCAGATTTGAGAGTGGTTTTATCGTGAAATCCATAATTAAGTTTGTACAACTCGCGGCTGTAACGGCCGCGGCCGCCTTTGCCACGCCCGCTTTTGCGGTCACCGAGATCAACTGGTGGCATGCCATGTCGGGCCAGCTCGGCCGGCAGGTGGAGAAGCTCGCGGCGGATTTCAACGCCTCGCAGTCGGAATATCGGGTCGTTCCGACCTACAAGGGCAACTACACCGAGACCGTGACGGCCGCGATCTTCGCGTTTCGTTCACGCAGTCAGCCTGCGATCGCGCAGGTCAACGAAATCGGCACCGCGACCATGATGGCTGCAAAGGGCGCGATCTATCCCGTGTTCGAATTGATGCGGGACGAGCAGGAGCCATTCACGCCCAGCGCCTATCTGCCGGCCGTGACCGGCTACTACGCCGATCTCGGCGGCAATCTGCTGTCGTTCCCGTTCAATTCCTCGACGCCGATCCTTTATTACAACAAGAACATGTTTCGCGATGCCGGGCTCGATCCCGAAGTCGCGCCGAAGACCTGGCCCGAATTGGGCGCGGCGGCCAAGAAGCTGCGCGACCGCGGCGCGGTCTGTGGCTTCACCACGTCCTGGCCGTCCTGGATCAATGTCGAGAATTTTTCCGCGTTCCACAATCTGCCGCTTGCGACCAGGGAAAATGGTTTTGCCGGCCTCGATGCGGTGCTGACCTTCAACAATGCGACGGTGGTGCGCCATGTCGCGCAGTTGGCGGAATGGCAGGCCACGAAGATCTTCGACTATGGCGGCCGGGCGCAGGGCGCCGAGCCGCGCTTCCAGAACGGCGAGTGCGGCATCTTCATCGGTTCGTCGGCGACGCGTGCCGACATCAAGGCCAATTCGAAATTCGACGTCGGCTACGGCATGATGCCGTATTGGCCCGACGTCGCGGGCGCACCGCAAAACACCATCATCGGCGGCGCGACGCTCTGGGTGCTGCGCGACCGGCCGAAAGCCGAATATAAGGGCGTCGCGAAATTCTTCTCGTTCCTGTCCAAGCCGGAAGTGCAGGCCGCGTGGCACCAGAACACGGGCTATCTGCCGATCACCCGTGCCGCCTTCGATCTGACCCGCACGCAGGGCTTTTACGACCGCAACCCCGGCACCTCGATCTCGATCGAGCAGATCACGCTGAAGCCGCCGACCGAGAATTCGCGCGGGCTGCGGCTCGGCTCCTTCGTGCTGATTCGCGACGTGATCGACGACGAGCTGGAGCAGACGTTTACCGGCAAGAAATCCGCGCAGGCCGCGATGGATTCCGCGGTCGAGCGCGGCAACCGGCTGTTGCGCCAGTTCGAGCGCGCGAGCCCGGATCGGTAGATTGCGTGTACTCGCTATGTCGTCATTGCGAGGAGCGAAGCGACGAAGCAATCTAGAGTCTCACGTGCGATTCTGGATTGCTTTGCTTTCGCTCGCAATGACGGTTGACTGATGGCGCTCCCTCTCCCGGCCCTTGCGGACTACGACTCCTATCGCACTTGGCGTGCAGATACCTCGCGATGGCTGCCGGTTGCGCGCGACATCGCTCGCGGTCACGGCCTGCCCGATACCGTATCGCATGTGTTCGCGACCGGCACGAATATCGTCGTCGCCCTCGGCGAGCGGCTGATCCTGAAACTCTTTCCGCCGATGCTGCGTTCGCAATTCGTCTCCGAGCGCGCCTCGCTGTCCCAACTGCGCGGGCGGCTGAGCGTGCCGATTCCAGAGATCGTCGCCGAGGGCGAGCGCGACGGCTGGCCCTGTCTCGTCTTCACGCGGCTTGCCGGCGTGCTGGGTTCGCAGGCGTGGCCAATGCTGCCTGAAGCGCAGAAGGAGCGCGTGCTCGGGCAGATCGGCGCGACCATCGCAGAGGTGCAGCGCGTGCCGCCGGGGCCGTTGCTCGATGTCGAGCCGCACTGGGGCGCGTTCATGCACGGACAGATCATAGGCTGCCGCGCGCGGCACGAACGGCTCGGACTTTCGCCGAAATTTCTTGCCGGCTTCGACGATCTCCTGCGCGATGCCGCCGAACTGATCCCGATGAACGCGCCGCCGGTGATCTTGACCGGCGAATATATTCCGGAGAATTTCCTGCTCGCCGGCGATGGCGGCGATTGGCGTCTCGCGGGCCTGATCGATTTCGGCGACGTCATGACCGGTTGGGGCGAATACGATCTGCTCGGTCCCAGCGCCTTTATGGCGGCGGGCAGGGCCGGCCGCGTCAAAAGCCTGTTCGAGGGCTTTGGCTATTCACCTGCCGACATCGATTTCGCACTGAAGCGCCGGCTGATGGCGCTGATGCTGCTGCATCGGGCCAGCGATCCCGTCCGGCACATCTGCATCGAGGGCTGGCAGGATCGGGCGCACGATCTGGTGCAGCTTCAGGATTTGATCTGGCCGGATTGATCGCCTGCATCGATATTCGGCAGCCTCCAATACGTGCCCTCCTAATGAGCAAAGATGCCGCTTTGTATGCAATCAGCTTCTTGCGTGCGGAGCTGCGCTCCGATCGGATTTACAAGTTAGATCATGGGCTTGGCATGACCTTAAAGGTCTGAGTAAGCCTTGGCACGAACCTTGCGAACACGGTTCCAGCCGTCATTTCCACGTTGCGTTGGAGCTATTCATGAAGCGCCGCGATTTTCTCAAATCTGTTTCTGGCTTGGCCGCGGGAGCGCTTGCACCCGCTGCGCCTGCGATCTGGTCCCCGGCGAAAGCCGACGCGCGTTCCGAAACCCTTCTCATCGTCTCCGAGGGCGGGCCGAACAATCTCGACATTCACGGCGTCGGCACCAACGTGCCCGGCTATGAAGTGTCCTGGAATTGCTACGACCGGCTGATCAGCCACGAGATGAAGAGCGGTCCGGGCGGTGTGCCCTATTACGACCGCGACAAGTTCAAGGGCGAACTCGCCGAGGACATGAACATCTCCGACATGTCGGTGACGTTCAAGCTGAAGAAGAACGCCAAATTCCACGACGGCACGGCGGTCGCCGCGAGAGACGTGAAATGGTCGCTCGACCGCGCCGTCTCCGTCGGCGGCTTCCCGACCTTCCAGATGAGCGCGGGCTCGCTGACCAAGCCGGAGCAGTTCGTCATCGTCGACGACAACACCGTGCGCGTCGATTTTGCGAAGAAGGACCGGCTGACCATTCCCGACCTCGCGGTCATCGTGCCCTGCGTCGTCAATTCGGAGCTGGTGAAGAAGAATGCCAGCGAAAAGGATCCCTGGGGCCTCGAATACACCAAGCAGCAGACCGCGGGCTCCGGCGCCTACAAGGTGACGAAATGGACCGCCGGCACCGAAGTGGTGATGGAGCGCAACGACGAATGGGCCGGCGGGCCGATGCCGAAGATCAGGCGCGTGATCTGGCGCATGGTGCCGCAGGCCGGCAACCGCCGTGCGCTGCTGGAGCGCGGTGACGCGGACATCTCCTACGAGCTGCCCTACAAGGATTTCCAGGAGATGAAGGCGAACGGCAAGCTCAACGTCGTGTCGCTGCCTTTCTCCAACGGCATTCAGTATATCGGGATGAACGTCACCAAGCCGCCGTTCGACAATCCCAAGGTGCGGCAGGCGATCGCCTATGCGATGCCGTATCAGAAGATCATGGACGCGGTTCTGTTCGGCCTTGCGAACCCAATGTTCGGCGCGCCCGCCGACAAGGCGACCGAAGTTGCATGGCCGCAACCGACCAAATATTTCACCGACATGGCAAAGGCGAAGGCGCTGCTCACCGAGGCCGGTTACGCCGACGGTTTTGAGACCACGATCTCGTTCGACCTGAATTTTGCCGGCGTCAACGAGCCGCTCTGCGTGCTGGTGCAGGAGAGCCTCGCCCAGCTCGGCATCAAGACAACCATCAACAAGGTGCCCGGCGCCAACTGGCGCACCGAGCTGAACAAGAAGGAGATGCCGCTCTACACCAACGTGTTCTCGGGCTGGCTCGATTACCCCGAATACTTCTTCTACTGGTGCTATCACGGCAACAATTCCGTGTTCAACACCATGAGCTACAAGTCGCCGCAGATGGACAAGCTCATCGATGGCGCACGCACGGCGGCCGCGACGGGCGACAAGGCGGCCTACGACACTGACGTGAAAGGGTTCGTCGATCTCGCCTTCAGCGATATTCCGCGCATTCCGCTGTACCAGCCCTTCGTCAACGTCGCGATGCAGAAGAACATCTCGGGCTATGAGTATTGGTTCCACCGCCGGCTCGACTATCGCGCGCTGGTGAAGGGGTGAGCTGATCAGAGAGCAAGGAGCGCGTCCCATGCTGACCATGATCGGCAAGCGGTTGATGTTCGCGGTCCCGAGCCTGATCGGGGTGGTGATCGTCACGTTCCTCCTGACACGCGCGCTGCCGGGCGACCCCGCGGCCTATTTTGCGGGCCCGGCCGCGACCAAGGAAGCGGTCGAGCAGATCCGGAAGAAGCTCGGCCTCGACAAGCCGCTGATCGAGCAGTTCTTCCGCTACAGCAACGATCTCGCCCACGGCGACCTCGGCAATTCGCTGACGACAGGCCAGCCGGTTGCGGCCGAAATCCGCAACCGCCTGCCGGCTTCGGCCGAGCTGACGCTGCTCGGCCTCATCATCTCCGTTGCGATCGCGCTGCCGCTCGGCGTGCTCGCGGCGACGCGGCCGGGCTCCTGGGTCGACCATCTCTGCCGCATCACCACCACGGCCGGCGTATCCTTGCCGGTTTTCTTCACCGGCCTCGTGCTGGTCTACGTCTTCTACTTCCTGCTCGGCTGGGCGCCGGCGCCGCTCGGCCGGCTCGACGTGTTCTACAGCGCACCGCCGACGGTGACCGGCTTCTACCTGATCGACACCTTGATCGCGCGCGATTTCGAGGCGTTCCGCTCGGCGCTGAGCCAGCTCATTCTTCCGGCGGCGACGCTTGCGATCTTCTCGCTGGCGCCGATCGCGCGCATGACGCGCGCCTCGATGCTGTCGGTGCTCGGCTCCGAATTCGTGCGCACCGCGCGCGCCAGCGGGCTGAAGCCGTCGACGGTCATCATCACCTACGCCTTCCGCAATGCCATGCTGCCGGTCATCACCACGCTCTCGATGGTGTTCTCGTTCCTTCTGGGCGCCAACGTGCTGGTGGAGAAAGTCTTCGCCTGGCCCGGCATCGGTTCGTATGCGGTGGAGGCGCTGATCGCTTCCGATTTCGCGCCCGTCCAGGGTTTCGTGCTGACCATGGCGGTCATGTACGTGCTGCTCAATCTCATGATCGACATTCTCTATGGCGTGATCGATCCGCGCGTCAGGCTGGAAGGATAGTGAGGCTGGAAGGATGAGTAGCGTCGCCCCCATCGCCGACCCCGTTTCGTCCGCCCGCCCGAGCTCCGGCCTTGCCGCTGTCGTCGAGCACACCCGCTATGTGCTCGGCGAGAACCGCGTCACCGCGTTCGCCTTCGGGCTGCTGCTGGTGATTCTGATCGCCGCTCTGTTCGGCCCCTATGTGGTGCCCTATGATCCGCTCGCATCCGACACGGCCGCGGCGCTGAAGTCGCCGTCGGCCGCGCATTGGTTCGGGACCGACCAGCTCGGCCGCGACATTTTCAGCCGCGTCGTGGTGGCGACACGGCTCGACACCTTCATCGCCGTGGCTTCCGTCGTGCTGGTGTTCCTGATGGGCGGGCTCGCCGGCATCGCCGCCGGCTATTTCGGCGGCTGGACCGACCGCATCGTCGGCCGCATCGCCGACACCATCATGGCGTTCCCGCTGTTCGTGCTGGCGATGGGCATCGTCGCGGCGCTGGGCAATACCGTGCAGAACATCATTCTCGCCACCGCCATCGTGAACTTCCCGCTCTATGCGCGCGTCGCCCGCGCCGAAGCCAACGTCCGTCGCAACGCCGGCTTCGTGCAGGCGGCACGGCTGTCGGGCAATCGCGAGTTCCGGATTCTTCTCGTGCACATCCTGCCCAACATCATGCCGATCATGATCGTGCAGATGTCGCTGACCATGGGCTACGCCATCCTCAACGCCGCGGGCCTCTCCTTCATCGGGCTCGGCGTACGGCCGCCGACCGCGGAATGGGGCATCATGGTCGCCGAAGGCGCGGGCTTCATGGTCTCCGGCGAATGGTGGATCGCGCTGTTTCCGGGGCTGGCGCTGATGATCGCGGTGTTCTGCTTCAACCTGCTCGGCGATGGCCTGCGCGACATCGTCGATCCGCAGCGGAGGACCTAAACGATGGCGGTTACGGCTGTCATTGCCGGGCTTGACCCGGCAATCCATCGCGCGAAGCGCATCTTTGATTTCTTGATGGATGCGCGGGTCAAGCCCGCGCATGACGAGTTGAGAATGAGGCTGCAACCATGACCGCGCAACCGCTGCTCGACGTGCACGACCTCACCGTGGAGTTCTCTACCCGCCGCGGCATCGTCAAAGCCGTGCAGCATGTCGATATCTCCGTCGCCAAAGGCGAGACGCTCGGCATTGTCGGCGAATCCGGCTCCGGCAAGTCCGTCACTTCCTATGCGGTGATGCGGATCCTCGATCGCGCGGGAAGGATCGCCGAGGGCTCGGTGATGTTCTCCGGCATCGATGTGAAGGCCGCGAGCGAAGACAAGATGCGCGACCTGCGCGGCCGCGAAATCTCGATGATCTTCCAGAATCCGCGCGCGGCGCTCAACCCGATCCGGAAGGTGGGTGACCAGATCGAGGACGTGCTGCGCCAGCACGTGCAGCAAGCAATTGTGGGCGACTATGGGGAAAAGGCGATCGAGGCGTTGGAGCAGGTCAAGATCGCGCGCTCGCGCGAGCGGTACCACGCCTATCCCTTCGAGCTCTCGGGCGGCATGTGCCAGCGCGTGGTGATCGCGCTGGCGTTGGCCTGCAATCCCCAGCTCCTGATCGCCGACGAGCCGACCACGGGTCTCGACGTCACCACCCAGAAGGCGGTGATGGACCTGGTGGTCGAACTGACCAGGCGGCGCGGCATGTCGACCATCCTGATCACGCATGATCTCGGCCTTGCGGCGGCCTATTGTGACCGCGTGGTGGTGATGGAAAAGGGCAGGGTGGTCGAGACCGCGAAATCGGCGGACATCTTCGCCAATCCCCAACACGCCTATACGCGCAAGCTGATGCGCGCGACGCCGCGGATCGGCGTGTCCTTGCGGGATTTGCTGCCGGAGGAGGAGGGCAATTCCGTCACGGCCGGGCGTGACCCGGCCATCCATCCTGCTTCGCAGGATTCTTCAAAAGCGATGGACCCCCGGGTCAAGCCCGGGGGCGACGATATTTCCGAGGCCGCTCCTCCTCATCGAAAAGCTGGTGAAGGAATATCCGCGCCAAGGCGCGACCGCCTCGCTCGGCAGGTTGTTCTCGCGCAAGCCGCCGGTCGAGCAGGAGGTCTTCCGCGCGGTCGACGGCATCAGCTTCACCGTGGATCATGGTGAGAGCGTGGGCCTCGTCGGCGAATCCGGCTGCGGCAAATCGACCACCTCCATGATGGTGATGCGGCTTCTCGACCAGACCTCGGGCCGCATCAGCTTCGACGGCGAGGAGATCGGCAGCATCATGCCGAACGCCTTTGCGCGGCTGCCGCTGCGCAGCCGCATCCAGATGGTGTTCCAGGATCCGACCGACAGCCTCAATCCGCGCTTCACCGCGGTGCGCGCCATCGCCGATCCGATCATGCAGCTCGGCGATATCAGGGGGCGCGACGCGTTGCGCGCCCGCTGCGAGGAGCTGGCGACGCTGGTGGGGCTTCCCATCAACCTGCTCGATCGCTTTCCGCATCAATTGTCCGGCGGCCAGAAGGCCCGCGTCGGCATCGCGCGGGCGATTGCGCTGCATCCAAAGCTCGTAATCCTGGACGAGCCCACCGCCGCGCTCGACGTCTCGGTGCAGGCGGTGGTCCTGAACCTGCTGCAGGACCTCAAGCAGTCGATGGGCATGAGCTATTTGTTCGTCTCCCATGATTTGAACGTGGTGCGTCTGCTGTGCGATCGTGTCATTGTGATGCGGACGGGGCGAATCGTGGAGCAGGGCTCGGCCGAACAGGTGCTGGGCGATCCGCAGGACGCCTATACCAGGGAGCTGCTGACGGCGATTCCGCATCCGCCGTTGCCGGTCCACTAAAAAAGAACGGGAGCGAAATGGCCGCGGACAGTACTGACGATTACATCGACTCGGTCGCGAAGGCGTTGGACCTGCGGATAGAAGAGACGTGGCGGACGGCGGTGCGGGCGAATCTCGAAGTGTCGCTGCGGATGGCGCGCCTGGTCGACGGCTTCCCGCTGCCCGATGAAACCGAGCCGGCCAGTGTCTTCACGGCCTGAGGATGCCATGACCGCGCCGCTGTCGGCCTCCGAAATCGCCAAGGCCGTGACCTCGCGCAAGCTGTCGGCGCAGGAAGTGACCGAGGCTGCGCTTGCGCGCATCGAGCGGCACGATCGTATCCTCAATTCCTTCACCGATGTCACCGCCGACCGCGCCCGCGCCAAGGCGCGCGCAATCGATGCCGGCATTGCCGCCGGCAAGACCATCGGCCCGCTCGCCGGCGTGCCCTTTGCGGTGAAGAACCTGTTCGACGTGAAGGGGATTTCCACCCGCGCCGGCTCGAAGATCAACCGCGACCTGCCCCCCGCGGCGCGAGATGCGACGCTGATCGAGCGGATGGAGGCGGCCGGCGCCGTGCTGGTCGGCGCGCTCAACATGGGCGAATACGCCTATGACTTCACCGGCGAGAACGTGCATGACGGCCCCTCGCGCAATCCGCATGATCCGACGCGGATGACCGGCGGCTCGTCCGGCGGCTCGGGCAGCGCCGTCGGCGGCGCGCTGGTGCCGATCGCGCTAGGCTCGGATACCAACGGCTCAATCCGCGTGCCGTCGTCCTTCTGCGGCATTTTCGGTTTGAAGCCGACCTATGGAAGGCTGTCGAGGGCGCGCTCGTTTCCCTTTGTCGCGAGCCTCGATCATCTCGGACCCTTTGCGCGCAGCGTGCGCGATCTTGCGCTTGCCTATGACGCGATGCAGGGCCCGGATTCCGCTGATGCGGCCTGCACCACGCGATCGGCGGAACCTGCGACGCCACTGCTGGCCGAAAACATCGGCAGCCTGCGTATCGCGCTTGCGGGCGGCTGGTTCCAGAAGAACCTGTTCCCGGAAGCGGTCGAGGCCGTCGCCCATGTCGCGAAGGCGCTTGGCGTCACCCGCACCGTCGAAATCCCCGAGGCCGCGCGCGCCCGCGCTGCTGCCTACATCATCACCACGACCGAAGGCGCGTCGCTGCATCTCGACCGCCTGCGCAAGCGCCCGAACGATTTCGATCCCGCGGTGCGCGACCGGCTGATCGCGGGCGCGATGGTGCCGGCGCCGATGGTCGACCGCGCGCAGAAATTCCGCCGCTGGTATCGCGCCAAGCTCATGGAGATTTTCAAGTCGGTCGATCTCCTGATCGCGCCGGCTACGCCCTGCACAGCGCCAAAACTCGGACAGGTGAATTTCGTTCTCGACGGTGTCGAGCTGCCGGTGCGCGCCAATATCGGCATCCACACCCAGCCGATCTCGTTCATCGGCCTGCCGGTGGTGGCCGTTCCCGTGCCGCTCGAGCCGATGCCGATCGGCGTGCAACTGATCGCGCCGCCCTGGCGCGAGGATATCGCGCTTCGCGTCGCCTACACGCTGGAGCGCATGGGCGCGGCCGCAGCGCCGCCGCCAAGGGGAATTTGAGCGATGGAGATCGACCTGCCTGACGTGCTGGCCGAGGTCACGGCGCAATTCGAGCGTTACGAGAAGGCGCTGGTGACGAATGACATCGCCGTGCTCGATGAGTTGTTCCGCAAGGATTCGCGCACGCTGCGCTATGGCGTCGGCGAAAATCTCTACGGCTACAGCGAGATCGCCTCGTTCCGCGCCGCGCGCTCGCCGGCCGGGCTGATGCGCAAGACCGCGCGGACCGCGATCACGGCCTATGGCCGCGACACCGCGGTCGCGTCGACCTTGTTCTATCGCGACAGCCTGCCCGGCAAGGTCGGCCGGCAGATGCAGACCTGGGTGCGCTGTCCCGAGGGTTGGCGAATCGTCGCGGCCCATGTCAGCATCATCGACGAGCCGAAGGTCTGAACCGCATGAGCCTCGACGACCTCCCTGCCAACAGCCCGCCGCGAGCCGATGCAGTGGTGCGCCGGATCGACCGTGCGTCGCCGTCGGTGGTGAAGATCACCCGCGCCGAGGAACTGCGCCTGCAGCTTGCCGACGAGATCGTGCGCGGCGCGCTTCGGCCCGGCGCGGCGCTGGACGAAACCGACATCGCGCGCCGCTTCAGCGTGTCGCGTACGCCGGTGCGCGAGGCGCTGCGCCAGCTCGTCGCCTCCGGCCTGGTCGAGGCGCGGCCGCATCGCGGCGCGGTGGTGGCGCGGCCCTCGATCGAGCGGCTCACCGACATGTTCGAGGCGATGGCCGAATTGGAAGCCCTGTGCGCGGGGCATGCGGCGGAACGCATGACCCCGGTCGAACGCCACCAGCTCGAGGCGGTGCATGAGGAGTTGCGGGTGCTGAGCTATGCCGGCAATCCCGACCGCTTTCACGAGGTCAATGAGCGCTTCCACAACACCATCTATGCCGGCTCGCAGAACGCCTATGTCGCCGAGATGACGCTCGCCACGCGGGTGCGGGTGCAGCCGTTCCGCCGCGCCCAATTCCGCAATCTCGGGCGCCTGGCCAAGTCGCATGCCGAGCACGACCGCATCGTGGTCGCGATCCTGCGCGGCGACAAGGCCGGCGCGTCGGCGGCAATGCGCGACCACATCGAGCTCGTGCGCGATGAGTACGAGATTTACGCGGTGTCGGTATAGGCTCGGGCCACTCTCTCAACATTGTCATTCCGGGGCGGTGCGGCAGCACCGAACCCGGAATCTCGAGATTCCGGTTCGCGCTTCGCGCGCCCCGGAATGACGGGTCAAGAAATCACACCGCCGCCTTCTCCGCCATATACGCCCGCCAGCCGCCGAACGACGAAATATCCCGTGCGCCCGCGACGCCCGCGGCTTCCACGATGAAGCCCTTGACGCTGCGGCCGCCGGCGAGAACGATCGTGCCGATCGAGAGCGGCGGCGGGATCGCGGCGACGAACTGTCCGAACGCGGCCGGCGACAGCGACCAGACTTCGAGCTCGATCGCAGATCCCTTGCCGGGCTCGACGCGCAGCATGCCGGGTTTTGGCGGTGTGGTCGGCAATGCATAAAGCTTGTAGTCCGGCGCGGTGATGGCGGCTTCCAGGAGCCGTCCGCCGAGTGATTTCAGTTCGCCATTCAGCGCCATGCCGGACAGATGCGCGCCGACCACCGCGATCGGAATGTCGCCGCTCGTGCTCGCGGGCAGCGGCGCGAGCGGCGGCTGCGCAAGACCCTTGGCGCCGATCTTGAGCCTGGTGTCGGCATGGAAGACGCGGCCGATGCTCGCGAGCAGCGCGTCGCGTCCCGCGGGCGCGAGCAGCGTGATGCCGAACGGAATATCGTCGGCATGCATCGCCGCCGGCAGCGCCAGCCCGCAGAGATCGAGCAGATTGACGAAATTGGTGTAGGTGCCGAGCCGGCTGTTGAGCTCGATCGGATTGGCCAGCACCTGCCTGGTCGAATAGGCGGTCGGTGCGGTCGGCAGCACCATCGCGTCCATATCGGCGAAGGCGCGCTCGGCGGCCTTGCGCAGGCCCTGCAGTCGATACAGCGCGGAGAAGGTTTCGCGCCGCGGTCAGCCGGCTGCCGGCCGCCGTGATCTCGCGCGTCACCGGATGGATCGAGTCCGGCGAGGAGGCCAGCAGATCGCGGATCACGAGATAGCGCTCGGCGACCCAGGGGCCCTCATAGAGCAGCCGCGCCGTCTCATAGAACGGCTCCATGTCGAATTCGACCAGGGTCGCGCCCAGCACGCTCCAGCGCTTCAGCGCTTCGCCATAAGCCGTCTCCGACGCCTTGTCGCCGAAGAAGATCAACTGTCCGCTGCGCGGAACGCCCAGGCGAAGATTTGCCGGCATTGGCGTGAGCGCTTGCAGCGGCCGGTCGCGCGAGTAGGGATCGGCGGGATCGGGCCCTGTCATCGCCGCGAGCGCGGTCACCGCGTCGTCGACGGTGAGCGCAAACACCGATACGCAGTCGAGCGTGCGGCAGGCCGGCACCACGCCGGCGGTCGAGATCATGCCGAGGCTCGGCTTCAGCCCGACGATGTTGTTGAGCATCGCCGGCACGCGGCCGCTTCCCGCGGTGTCGGTGCCGAGCGCGAGCGGCACGAGGCCAGCGGAAACCGCGACCGCCGAACCGGAGCTCGATCCGCCCGGAATGAGATCGCTGCGCAAGGGATTGCCGGGAATGCCATAAGGCGAGCGCACGCCGACCAATCCCGTGGCGAACTGGTCGAGATTGGTCTTGCCGATGATGATGGCGCCGGCCGCGCGCAGCCTGGCCACCGCGGTCGCATCCTGCGCCGGCGCATAGGCGAAGGCCGGGCAGGCCGCGGTGGTCGGAAAGCCCCTGGCGTCGATATTGTCCTTCACCGCGACCGGCACGCCGTAGAGCGGAAGCTCCGCGGCATTCTTCGCGTTCAGGCCTTCGGCTTCGGCGAGCGCGTCCTGCTCGTCGCGCAGGCTGATGAAGATGGCGGGATCGTCATGGTCGCGAATGCGCCGATAGGAGCGGGCGACGGTTTCGGCGGGCGTCAGCGTCCCGGCGCGATGCGCGGCGACGATCGCGGCAACGGTTTCGGTCACGCAAAGAACTCCCTGTCGTCGCTCCGTCGCCGCCATCGCTCCGGGAGCCTAAATCCCGCCCAATCGAAGCAAGCGGTGTGCCATTGTGTACAAAGGCGGCATCGCCGGACAGATCGAAATAGTCTTTCACTGTCAATTATTTGGATTGATCGGCGTCGCTCCTGCGCCGAGCATTTCAGCATCGCATGCTCAAGTCATGGGCAGTTCTCTAGCTCGTCACCTTGCTGCTGCCCTGGGTGATCAGGCGTGCGGCGCGCTGGTCGCGCGCGTGGATCCAGAGCCAGCTCAGCGCCACGCTGAGGCGGTTGCGCAGGCCGATCAGGAAGTAGATGTGGGCAAAGCCCCAGATCCACCACGCGAGTGCGCCGCGCAGCTTGATGCGGCCGAAGTCGATGACTGCGAGCCGCTTGCCGATCTGCGCGAGGCTGCCGGCGTGCTTGTAGCGGAACGGCGGCAGCGTGCGGCCGTCGAGCCGCGCCCTGATGGTCTCCGCCACATAGCGTCCTTCCTGCTTCGCGGCCGGCGCGATGCCGGGCACGGGATTGCCGTCGGGTCCCGCGATGGTCGTGGTGTCGCCGACGGCAAAGATGTCCGGATGGCCGGGCACGGTCAGGTCGGGTTCGACTTTCAAACGATAGGCGCTGTCGGCCGGCGCGCCGAGCCATTCGGCGGCGCGCGAGGCGCGCACGCCGGCGGCCCAGATGATGGTCCGCGCGTCGAGCTTCTTGCCGCCATAGACGACGCCGTCGGCCGAGCATTCGGTGACCGCTTCTCCGAGCATCACCTCGACGCCGAGGCGTTCCAGCGAGGTTTGCGCATAGGCCGAGAGATCGTCGGGAAAGCCGCCAAGCACGCGCGGGCCTGCTTCGATCAGCACGACGCGCGCTTTGCGCGTATCGATATGGCGGAAGTCGCGCGGCAGCGTGTCTTTTGCGAGATCGGCGATGGTGCCGGCGAGTTCGACCCCGGTGGGGCCAGCGCCGATGATGACGAAGGTGAGCAGCGCCGCGCGGCGCTCCGGGTCGGTCTCGCGCTCGGCGCGCTCGAAGGCAACGAGAATCCGCCGCCGCAGCGTCGTGGCGTCTTCCAGCGTCTTCAGCCCCGGCGCGAACGGTTCCCACTCGTCATGGCCGAAATAGGCGTGACGCGCGCCGGTCGCGAGCACCAGCGTGTCATAGGGAATGCTGTCGCCGTCTTCGAGCAGCACGCGCTTTCCCGCTGGATCGACGCCGTTGACGTTGGCGAACAGCGTCGTCACATCGGGACGGTCGCGCAAAAGATAGCGGATCGGCCAGGCGATCTCGCTGGTGGCGAGCGAGGCGGTCGCGACCTGATAAAGCAACGGCTGGAACAGATGGTGGTTGCGGCGATCGATCAGCGTGATCTCCACCGGCGTCCCGGCAAGACGATAGGTCGTCTCGAGCCCGCCAAAGCCGGCGCCGACGATCACCACGCGATGGGGTTTGGCGGGCGACGACGTACTCATGGGATCTCCCCTCGCGGATCAGAAGGTTGCCGGTATGTAGTCATTAAATGCACGAGGGCGATAGACGGTTGCCGCCTATCGCCACATAGCCAATGCCTATCGTGATGGTGCTGCCGCAGCTCGGATGAAATAATATCCGTTTCCGGCGAATCCTTTGGCCCCCGCGAAACGTCTTGGGCAGCGAGACCCCCGCCCGAACCAAGGAGAAGACGATGAAGCGCACCCTGATCCGCTACAAGACCAAACCCGACGCGTCGGACCGCAATGCCGAGCTGATCTCGGCGGTGTTTTCAGAACTAAAGGCTGCAAAGCCTGACGGCGTCCGCTATCTTTCGCTCCGGCTCGACGACGACACCTTCATCCATCTGGTCGAGACCGCGGCGGATGACGGGAGCAGCCCCATTCCCAAGCTCACGGCGTTCCAGGCCTTCCAGAGCGGCATCCGCGAGCGCTGCGCCGAGCCGCCGCAGTCGCGCACGGCGACCATTGTCGGCAATTACAGAATGCTCGGCGACAATTGAGGTTGCATGACGCCGGTCCCGGATCTGTCGTCCACGGACGAATTCGAGCCCCTGCTGGTGGCGATGCGGCCAAAACTGCATCGCTACTGCGCGCGCATGGTGGGCTCCGTCATCGACGGCGAGGACGTGCTGCAGGACGCCTTGATCAAGGCGTTCGAGGCGCGGCCGGCGGCCGGCGCGATTCAAAATCCGGAAGGTTGGCTGTTCCGGATCGCGCACAACACCGCGCTGGATTTCCTGCGCCGCCGCAGCCGGCAGGAAGCGCTTCGATCGGCTGAGGAGGTGGAGATGATCGCCGATGAGTGGGATGCCATCGCAAGCCGCCAGATCGCGAATGCGAGCCTGCGCACCTTCATGCGCCTGCCGGTCGCGCAGCGCTCAAGCGTGATCCTGATGGACGTGCTGGGCTGCTCGCTCAGGGAAGTCTGCGACATCATGGACACTTCGCTGCCGGCGGCCAAAGCCGCGCTGCATCGCGGGCGCACGCAATTGCGCGAGCTGGCAGCGGAGGGAGACGATGCGCCGCGGCCCGCTTTGTCGGATGCCGATCGGGCGCGCCTGTCGGCGTATGTCGCCTCGTTCAACGCGCGCGACTTCGATGCCATCCGTGCCATGATCGCCGACGACGTGCGGCTCGAGCTCGTCAGCCGGACACGGCTGAACGGCAAGGCCGAAGTGTCGCGCTATTTCGGCAATTATTCGTTGGTCAGCGACTGGCACCTGGTCGCGGGCTCGGTCGAGGGCCGCCCGGCGATCCTGGTGTTCGACCCGAACCGGCCGGATGGAAAGCCCAAATATTTTGTGCTGCTCGGCTGGACCGCGGACAAGGTCGCGACCATCCGCGATTTCCGCCACGCGCCATACGTGGCCGACGGCCTCGAATACACCCGCGCGTCCTAGGCCGGTCGCTTCCTCAAGGACTAATCGAGCTCCGGGCGCCCGGCATAACCGCAATAGCCGTGCGGCGTAACGCCGCCATCGCTGCCCTTCATGTGCGAGAGATGCATTTGCCGCCAGCCCATGCAATCGCCTGCGATGCAGTGATACATTTTCTCGGAGTTCTGGAAGCCGTCTGTCAGGGTGTTATGGAGGCGGTTATCGCCGTCGATACGCACATAGGGGCACCACCGCGCGCGTGCGACCTTTTCGCTTATCAGCATGAGATCCTCGTCAAAGAAGCTACGTTGACCTTGGCGGGCACGCGTTAAACGGCAATGAACGGAGGATATCTCCGGATCTGTCCGGAGCGTTGGGGCGGCTTGAAATCATTCAGCTATTTGCGTAATTCCGCTCGAAGGAGAGGTGGAATTATAGTTCTTGCCACACTCAATTGATGCGAATTATGGTGCACAAATGGTTGAACTGAGCCGAAGGTTCTAAGGCGACGGTCCGGTTCAATCTTGCGGCGGGCTCGGGATTTACTGCACAAAACAGCTCAAGACAGGGCGAGCGTCACGGGCCGGCCCGGGTAGTTTGAGGTAACGAGGAGGGGAAACCAATATGAAGACGGCATACTGGCTTGCGGGCGCCATGGCGCTTTCGCTGTTGAGCCTTGCGATTTCGAGCCTTGGGTATTCAAGCTCTGCCTTGGCGGGCGACACCGTCAAGATCGGTTTTGTCTCGACCTTCAGCGGCCCGACCGCGGTGATCGGCAACGACATGCGCAATTCCTTCGAGCTCGCGCTCGACCATCTCGGCCGCAAGATGGCCGGCAAGCCGGTCGAGGTGATCTACGAGGACGACGGCCAGAAGCCGGATGTCGGCAAGCAGAAGACCGAGAAGCTGGTGCAGTCCGACAAGGTCGACTTCATCGTCGGCTATATCTGGTCGAACGTGCTGCTCGCCTCGCTCAAGACTGCGGTCGATTCCCAGACCTTCCTGATCTCGGCCAATGCCGGCCCGTCGCAGCTCGCAGGCGAATTGTGCTCGCCCTACGTGTTCTCGACCTCCTGGCAGAACGACCAGACGCCGCAGGCCATGGGCCTCTACATGAACCAGAAGGGCGTCAAGTCGGTGTTCCTGATCGGCCCGAACTATGCCGCCGGCAAGGACATGCTCGCGGGCGTCAAGAGCACGTTCAAGGGCCAGGTCGTGGGCGAGGAATATACGGTGTGGCCGACCCAGCTCGACTTCTCGGCCGAGCTGACGAAAGCGCGCAACTCGGGCGCGGAATCGATCTTCGTGTTCTATCCGGGCGCGGCCGGCGTGCAGTTCCTCAATCAATATTCGCAGGCCGGCATCAAGGACAAAATGCCGCTCTACACCGCCTTCACCATCGACGAATTGTCGCTCCCGCTGCAGAAGGACAACGCGATCGGCGTGCCCGGCGCACAGGAATGGGTCAACGACCTGCCCAACGACCAGAACAAGACGTTCGTCGCGGACTATCGCAAGAAATACACGGGACTGCGCCCGACCTATTACGGCGCCCAGGCCTATGACGCCGCCCAGCTCATCAACAGCGCGCTGGTGGCGGTGAAGGGCGACGCCTCGAAAAAGGACGCGATGAAGGCCGAGATGGAGAAGGCCAACTTCAAGTCGCTGCGCGGCCCGTTCAAATACGGCAATAATCACATCCCGATCCAGAACTTCTACCTGCAGGACGTGGTCAAGGATGGCGAGGGCCAGCTCTCGCTGAAGACGGTCGCCACCATCGTCAAGGACGACCAGGACCGCTTCCACGACAAATGCCCGATGAAGTGATCACGGATTTTGCTTACGAGACGCGGTAGTGCTAATAGAGGGAAGCGGCAGCGCTAAAAACGCTGCCGCTTTTGCTTGATATGATGAGATCAGGTTGACCGGTGAGGCAACGGAAGTGCGCTCCCTCTCCCAGCTCTTTCGCGGGGAGAGGGTTGGGGTGAGGGGCTGTATCCGCGCACACCGAGCTCGCGGTGAGCCCCCCTCACCCGAAATTCGCTGCGCGAATTTCGACCTCTCCCCGCAAGCGGGGGCGAGGTGAAGAACTGAGCCCGTTGACTGACCGATTCGATCAATCGTTCTTCCGCTCCAGGTTCGCAAAATCGCATGCTGCTCGTCGTCGAACAGATCTTGAACGGACTGCAGTTCGGGCTGCTGCTCTTCCTGCTCGCGGCGGGATTGACGCTGGTGTTCGGCATCATGGACTTCGTCAATCTCGCGCATGGCTCGCTCTATATGATGGGCGCCTATTTCGCCGCGACGTTCGTGGCCTGGACCGGCAGTTTTCTGCTCGGCATCGCACTCGCGCTCGGCGCCACGCTGCTGCTCGGCATCGTGCTGGAATTCGCTGTACTCCGGCATCTCTACGGCCGCGACCATCTCGACCACGTGCTGGCGACCTTCGGTCTGATCCTGTTTTTCAATGAAGCGGTGCGATGGATATGGGGCCCGGCGGGGCTTGCACTGTCGTTGCCGCCCTGGCTGACCGTGCCGGTGCAGATCATTCCCGGCATCCAGTATCCCGCCTACCGGCTCGCCATCATCGTGGTCGCGCTTGCGGTGGCGCTCTTGCTCTATCTCGGCGTGATGCGCACCCGCGTAGGCATGCTGATCCGCGCCGGCGCGTCCAACCGCGAGATGATCGGCGCGCTCGGCATCAACATCAAGCTGCTCTACACGCTGGTGTTCGGGCTTGGCGCCGCGCTGGCGGGCCTTGCCGGGATGATGCAGGCGCCGATCCTCACGGTGCAGATCGGCATGGGCGAAAACATCCTGATCCTCGCCTTCGTCGTCATCGTGATCGGCGGCATCGGCTCGATCCGCGGCGCGTTCCTCGCCGCGATCCTCGTCGGCCTGATCGATACGCTCGGCCGCGCCTTCCTGCCCAATCTGTTGCGGCAGGTCTTGAGCGGCGCCGCGGCGTCGACCGCGGCGCCCGCGCTGTCGTCGATGCTGATCTACCTGTTGATGGCGATCGTGCTGGTGCTGCGGCCGGAGGGGCTGTTTCCGGCCAGCAAACGATGAAGATCGAGCTCAACGTCCCAAATGTCGTCGCCGCGCTGGTGGTCGCCGGCCTCGCTGCTGCTGCCGCTTTATTCGGCGCTGTCCGGCAACGTCTTCATCCTGACGCTGTTCACGCGCGTCGTCATCCTGGCGCTGGCCGCCGCCAGCCTCAACCTCATCATGGGCTATGGCGGCATGATGAGCTTTGGCCACGCCGCCTATCTCGGCATCGGCGGCTATGCCGTCGGCATCCTGGCGCAGGAAGGATTTGGCTCCGGCTTCCTGCAGTTCCCGGTGGCGCTGGCGGCGTCCGCGCTCTATGCGCTGGTGATCGGCGCGCTGTCTTTACGCACCCGCGGCGTCTATTTCATCATGATCACGCTCGCCTTCGCGCAGATGGCCTATTATGTCGCCTCGGGCCTCGCCCGCTATGGCGGCGACGACGGGCTCACCATCTACAAGCGCAGCACGTTCGCCGGGCTGATCAATCTCTCCAACCGCGTGCAGTTCTATTATCTCTGCCTCGCCTGTCTGCTGGGCGTGATCTTCCTGATCTGGCGCATCGTCAATTCGCGCTTCGGCCTCGTGGTGCAGGGGCTTCGCTCCAACGAGCAGCGCATGCAGGCGATCGGCTTTCCCGCAAAGCGCTACAAGCTCGTCTGCTTTGTCATCGCAGGTACGCTGTGCGGGCTCGCCGGCGCGCTGCTTGCCAACAACACCGATTTCGTGAGCCCGGCCGTGATGTACTGGACCCGTTCCGGCGATCTCATGGTGATGGTGATCCTGGGCGGCATGGGCTCGCTGTTCGGTCCGGTGATCGGCGCGGTGGTCTATCTCGTGCTGGAAGAGCTGTTGTCGCAGGTCACCGAATATTGGGCGCTGATCATGGGCCCGCTGTTGCTGCTCGTCGTGCTGTTCGGCCGCGGCGGCATCATGGGCATGCTCGGGAGGTTTTCCCGTGGCTGAACCCCTGCTCCGCGTCAAGGGTCTCGTGCGGCGCTTCGGCGGCATCGTCGCGACCGACCATGTCTCGCTCGATGTCGCGAGAGGCGAATTGCACGCCATCATCGGGCCCAACGGCGCCGGCAAGACGACGCTGATCAGCCAGCTCACCGGGCATCTTTCGCCGAACGCCGGCACCATGTCGGTCGCCGGGCGGGACATTACCAACATGCCGGCCTATCGCCGCAGCGCGCTGGGGCTCGCGCGCTCGTTCCAGATCACCTCGCTGCTGCTCGATTTCACCGCCGCCGACAATGTCGCGCTCGCCGCGCAGGCGCATGACGGGCACTCCTTCCGTTTCTTCGGCGATGCGCGCAGGGAGAGGGGACTTCGCGAGAAGGCGCAGGCTGCCTTGCAGCGCGTCGGCCTTGCCGAGCGCGCCGATGTGCTGGTTTCAAGATTGAGCCATGGCGAGCAGCGCGAGCTCGAGCTCGCGGTCGCGCTCGCGACCAAACCGCAATTGCTGCTGCTCGACGAGCCGATGGCCGGCCTCGGCGTCACCGAATCCGCGCGCATGGTGAAGCTGCTGCAGGAGCTGCGAAAAGAAGTGACCATCGTGCTGGTCGAGCACGACATGGAAGCCGTGTTCGCGCTCGCCGACCGCATCACGGTGCTGGTCTATGGCCGCGTCATCGCCTCCGGCATGCCGTCGGAGATCCGCCAGAACGAAGAGGTCAAGCGCGCCTATCTCGGCGACCAGCATGTGGTGGTGCGCCATGGTTGACAATATGGCTGACGCGCCGCTGCTCGAAGTCGACGGCATCGAGACCTGCTACGGGTTGAGCCAGGTGCTGTTCGGCCTGTCGCTGTCGATCCGCGCCGGCGAGATGGTCTCGCTGATGGGCCGCAACGGCATGGGCAAGACCACGACGATCCGCTCCATCATGGGGCTGACCCGCGCCCGCGCAGGCATGATCCGCTTTGGCGGGGCGGAGGTGCGGGAGCTGCCGTCGTACCGGATCGCCAAGCTCGGCATCGGCCTTGTGCCGGAGGGCCGGCAGATCTTCCCGAACCTCACTGTGCGGGAAAATCTGGTCGCGGCCTCCGCCAATCGTCTCAACGCCTCCGATCCCTGGACGCTGGAAAAAATCCACGTCCTGTTTCCGCGGCTTGCCGAGCGCGGCGGCAACATGGGCAACCAGCTTTCCGGCGGAGAGCAGCAGATGCTGGCGATCGGCCGCGCGCTGATGACCAATCCGCGGTTGCTGATCCTCGACGAAGCGACCGAAGGGCTGGCGCCCCTGATCCGCCAGGAAATATGGGACTGCCTTTCGATGCTGAAGGCGCGCGGGCAATCGATCCTGGTGATCGACAAGAATGTCGAGCACCTCAGTCGCATCTGCGATCGCCACACCATCATCGAGCGCGGCCGCACGGTGTGGAGCGGCACCTCCGACGAGCTGATGGCCGAGCCCGATCTGCAGCACCGCTATCTCGGGATTTGAGCTTCCTTCCCCGAGCGCGGTGAGATTACCATTGTGCCGCGCAAGGGCGCGTGCCAGATTTTTCCCTGCAAAAATGGCCGGGAAGGAGATTTCATGTCGTTCAGGAAATTCGCAATTGCCCTCGTCCTTTCCAGCCTTGTCCTTTCCAGCCTTGCCTGTCTCGGCGCCAGAGCCGACGACAAGGTGCTGAAGGTCGGATCGACCCCGACCGGGATTCCCTTCACCTTCCTCGATACCAAGACCAACACCATCGAAGGCGTGATGGTCGACCTCATCAAGGAGATCGCCAAGGATGCCGGCTTCAAGGTCGAGATCGAGGGCATGCAGTTCTCGACGCTGATCCCGTCGCTCACATCAAACAAGATCGATATCATCGCGGCCGCCATGTACATCACGCCGCCGCGCAAGGAGGTGATCGACTTCTCCGGCCCGGTCTACACCTATGGCGAAGGCCTGATCGTGCCGAAGGCGGACGGCAAGGCCTACAAGGAGTTCGCGGACTTGAAGGGCGAGGCGGTCGGCGCACAGAAGGGCACGGCCTTCATCGAGCCCCTGCAGAAGACCGGCCTGTTTCCCGAAGTGAAGATCTACGACAACATTCCCTCCATCCTCGCCGACGTGAATACCGGCCGCCTCAAGGCCGGCTTCGCCGACAAGCCGATCCTGGCCTACAACATCAAGCAGGGCCTGTTTCCGGAGGTGAAGCTCGTGAACAGCTATGTCTCGACCATCACCGGCTCGGTCGGCATCGGCGTGCGCAAGAGCGACGGCGAACTGCTGGCGAAGATCAACGCCTCGCTCGACAAGCTGACCAAGGACGGCACGGTGAAGAAGATCCTCGACAAATGGGGTCTGGATTAGTTTTGCCGCGCCACAATCGGCTCTATCTCCTCATCCTGAGGAGCTTGCGTGAGCAAGCGTCTCGAAGGATGTGGCCCCGAAAAATGGGCGCGCGGGCCTCATGGTTCGAGACGGCGCTTTCGCGCCTCCTCACCATGAGGGTCCAGCGATCATGCGCAACTAAGAGGCATGGAATTTTGCAGCGGGACGCGCGCGATCGGCGGTGGCAATGACGAAATTCCTCGCCGATACGCGTGAGTTCCTGCCGATCCTGCTGCAGGGTGTCTGGCTCACCATCGTCGTGACGGTTGGCTCGCTTCTGCTGTCGACGCTGCTCGGCGTGGTCTGGGCCCTGATGCGGGTCTGCCGTATCCGCTTCCTGCAGCGGCTCTCGGCGGGCATCGTCAACGGCATCCGCGGCATCCCCATCATCGTGCAGCTGTTCTACATCTATTTCGTGATGCCGGAGCTCGGCGTCACGCTGACGGCGCTGCAGGCGTCCATCATCGGCCTCGGCATCGCCTATTCGGCCTATCAGGCCGAGAATTTCCGCGCCGGCATCGAGGCCATCGACAAGGGTCAGATCGAGGCGTCCGAATCGCTCGGCATGGGCTGGGCGCTGATGATGCGGCGCGTGGTGCTGCCGCAGGCGGTGAAGATCATCCTGCCGCCCTACGGCAATATCATGATCATGATGCTGAAGGACTCTTCGCAGGCCTCCACCATCACGGTCGCGGAGCTGACCTTGAAGGGGCAACTGATCGCGTCCTCTACCTTCAAATATACCAGCGTGCTGAGCATGGTCGCGGTGCTCTATCTCGTCATGAGCGTGCCGCTGATCCTGTTCGTGAGCTGGCTGGAGCGCCGCATGGGGGAGGCGCGCCGATGATCGAGCTTTCCGATGTGCGCAAGAGTTTTGGCGTTGTGGAGGTGTTGCGCGGCATCACGGCCAGCGTCGGGCGCGGCGAGGTCGTGTGCATCATCGGGCCGTCGGGGTCGGGCAAGTCCACGATCCTGCGCTGTATCAACGGCCTTGAAGGCTATGACGGCGGCGTCATCTCGGTCGACGGCGCGCGCGTGGACCGTGCCTCACCCGCCATCAAGCTGGTCCGCACCCAGATCGCGATGGTGTTCCAGCGCTTCAATCTGTTTCCGCACCGGACCGCGCTCGAAAACGTCATCGAAGGTCCGATCTATGTGAAGGGCATCAGGCGCGAGGAGGCGGTGCCGCGCGCGATCGAGCTGTTGACGCGGGTAGGCTTGAAGGACAAGGCCAATGCCTATCCGGCCGAGCTTTCAGGCGGGCAGATGCAGCGCGTGGCGATCGCGCGGGCGCTTGCAATGCGGCCCAAGGCGATTTTGTTTGACGAGCCGACATCGTCGCTCGATCCCGAGCTCGTCGGCGAGGTGCTGGCGGTGATGCGCGCCTTGGCGGAAGACGGCATGACCATGGTGGTTGTGACCCACGAGATCCGCTTCGCGCAGGAAGTTGCGGACCGAGTGCTGTTCCTCGACCACGGCAGGATTCTGGAGGAGGGACCGGCAAAGCAGGTCCTGACCACGCCGCAACATGCGCGCACGCAGGAATTCCTGCGGCGCGTGCTGCGGCCGATTTAGAGCATGATCCGGAAAAGTCGCACCGCTTTTCCGAAAAGATCATGCTCAAGAAATTAGGAGTTTTGTGATGACCGAGCCATTCCCGCTCGCACCTTCATTATGGGCGGCGACCGCGCCGCCTCCGCCGGCGACACCCCCGCTCGAAGGCAGCGTCACGGCCGACGTCGTCGTGATCGGCGCGGGCTATGCGGGCCTGTCGACCGCGCTGCATCTCGCCGAGCGCGGCACGCGCGTCGTGGTGCTGGAAGCGCATGAGCCCGGCTGGGGCGGTTCGGGGCGCAATGGCGGCCAGGTGATTCCGGGGTTGAAATACGATCCGGACGAGCTGGAGGAAAAATTCGGTCCCGAGCGCGGCCGGCGCCTGGTCGATTTCGTCGGCGGCACGGCCGATACCGTGTTCGGCCTGATCGAAAATCACGGGATGAACGTGCCGTATCAGCGCAAGGGCTGGATCCAGGGCGCGCATACCGAAGCGGGCCTCGACATCGTGAAGAAGCGCGCGGCGCAATGGGGCAAACGTGGCGTCGATGGCGCACGCGAATTGAGCGCCGAGGACACCCGCCATCTGATCGGCACCGACAAATATCTCGGCGGCTGGCTCGATCCGCGCGGCGGCGCGATCCAGCCATTGGCCTATGCGCGCGAGATGGCGCGCGTTGCGATCTCGGCCGGCGTCGCTATTCACGGCAAGAGCCCGGTCGCGAAATTAGAGCGCGTCAACGGCAAATGGGTTGCGACCACTGCGACCGGCGCCAGCATTATCGCGGACCGCGCGGTGGTCTGCACCAATGGCTACACCGGCGATCTCGTGCCGAATTTGCGCACCACCGTGATCGCGCCCAATTCGTTCCAGGTCGCGACCGCGCCGCTGTCGGACAATGTCGCACGCTCGATCCTGCCGGAGGGGCACTTCACGTCCGATACGCGCCAGCTCCTGTTCTACTTCCGAAAGGATCACACCAACCGTTTCATCATGGGCGGACGCGGTCCGTTCCGGGAGCCGAAGGGGTCGCAGGACTGGGATCATCTCGAGCGGATCGCGGTGAAACTGTTTCCACAGCTCAAGGATATTCCGATCGAGTTCAGATGGTGCGGGCGCGTGACTTTGACGCGCGATTTCCTGCCGCATCTGCACGAGCCCGCGCCGGGGCTGCTGGTCGATATCGGCTGCATGGGCCGCGGCGTCGGGCTGCAATCGGCGATGGGCCGCGCGATGGCGGAGTATGTCGCGACCGGAGACGAGAAGGCTTTGCCGCTGTCGCCGGTCGCCATGAAATCGATGCCGCTGCACGCGCTGCACCGCGCCTATATGGCCGCCATCATCGGCTGGTATCGCATGCAGGATGGCGGGCTGGCGTGAGCATGATCCGGAAGAGCCTGCCCCGCACTTGATGCGGGGTGGGAACCGGTTTTCCCTCGCGACAACCGCAAAGCGCTTGCGCGGAGATCATCCACAAATAAAAGGTCAGGTCCGCCAGCCCTGCTCGTCCTATTGCTTTTCGAATGGAATGTACTGCTGGTACTCCTTCGGCACCTGGCTGCGATAACGCGAGGGCACCGTTCCGCTCTGGACCGATTTGTCGATTTCCTGCTGCCGCGTCATCCGCGTGCCGCTCTTCCTTTTCTTCGTGGCCGTCTTCTTGCTCGTGTCCGCCGGCGTTGAATCGCTGGGCGAGGCGGCCGGTGCAGGTGATGCTGCCGGGGCCGGTGACGCAGCAGGTGCTGGCGCGGCAGGGGCCGGTGCAGCGGGTGCATCGGTGCCGGCGGCCGGCGCCTGGGCCAGCACGGCGCTCGCTGGCAAGCAGATCAACGAGGCGGCGGCTAAAGCAATCAGGGAAATCTTCTTCATTTGAAACTCCGGGTATTCCTCAAACGGAACAGTCATAGGCCGGTGAGCATACACCATTTCGTGCGGGCCCATTGACAGCCGGACCACGATCCGTGTATTTACCTACTAATAGGTAGATAAACTATCGGAGCACAGGAATGAAGATCTACGACTTCAAGGGCTTCCCCAATCCCGCGCGGGTTCGAATCGCAATTGCCGAGAAAGGGCTCGCCGACCGCGTCGAGTTCGTCGCGATCAATGTGCCCGAGGGCGAGCACAGGACGCCATCATTCACCGCGAAAAATCCGGCGGCCGCCGTTCCCGTGCTCGAGCTTGAGGATGGCACCTGCATTGCGGAATGCACGGCCATCACCGAATATCTCGACCATGTATCCGGCGAGCCGACGCTGACCGGAAGCGGCGCGAGGGAGCGCGCCGTGATCCATATGATGCAGCGGCGTACCGAAGCCGGCCTGCTCGACGCGGCCGCGACTTACTTTCATCACGCGACGCCGGGCCTCGGTCCGCATATCGAGACCTACCAGAACAAGGCGTGGGGCGAGAAGAACCGCGAGCGCGCGCTCGAAGGCATGCGCTATCTCGACCGTGTCCTCGATAACAGGACATTCGTAGCCGGCGACCGCTTCACCATGGCCGACATCACGGCCTACGCCGGTCTTCTCTATGCCGACGTTGCCGGAATCGCCATTGCGCCGAAGCTGACCAACCTCATATGCTGGCGTGCCAACATCGCCGCACGGCCGTCCGTGCGGTCGATGTAGGCGGGATCGCGTAAAATGGAGCTCAATTCCGATTTCAGCCAGCGCGCCGTAGTGCATGCCGCGACGCTGCCATGGGTGGCCTCGCCCATCCCCGGCGTGGAGCGGCGGATGCTCGATCGCATCGGCGGCGAGGTGGCGCGCGCGACCTCGGTCGTGCGCTATGCGCCGGAGAGCCGGTTCTCGCCGCATGTCCACGGCGGCGGCGAGGAGTTTCTGGTGCTCGATGGTCTATTCCAGGACGAGCACGGCGACTTTCCGGCCGGCAGTTACATTCGCAATCCGCCGCAGTCGCGTCATACGCCGGGGTCGAAGCCGGGCTGCACCATCCTTGTAAAACTCTGGCAATTCGATCTCGCCGATCGCTCGCATGTGTGCATCGACACCAACAAGATGCCCTATCTCAGGCCGCTGGAGCGGCCCGAGGTCGAATTGATGCCGCTGTTTCGCGACGTCGCGGAGGATGTCCGGCTGGAGCGCTGGCCCGCCGCCTCGCACATCGAGCTTGCATTGCCGGGCGGCGGCGAGTTCTTCGTGCTCGACGGCGCCTTCGAGGAAGGCGGCCACGCCTTCGTTCCCCAATCCTGGCTGCGCCTGCCGGCCGGCGCGCGATTGCAGGCGGCGACCGGGCCGAAAGGGTGCGTGGTCTGGGTCAAGTCCGGGCACCTGGCGCGCCCGTCGGCGCCTCCCCGCCAAACCGGCTAAGGCATGATCCGGAAAAGTGTGAAGCGGTTTTCCGAAAAAGATCATGCCCAAACAAAAAAGCTAAAGCGCGATGACAATTCCTCCTAAGTCGTCGCGCTTTAGGCACCTTCAAAACATCTCGAAATATTCGCGCTGCTCCCAGTCCGACACCTCGGCCTGGAAGCGCTCGATCTCGGCGTTCTTGATGGTGACGTAATAGTCCACGAACGCTGCCCCAAGCTGCTCGCGGAAGAAGGGATCGTCGTCCAGCGCGTACACCGCTTCGCGCAGCGATTTCGGCAACAGATCCGCCTTGGTCTCGTAGGGCGTGTCCGCCGACAGCGGCGGATCGAGCTTGCGGTCGACGCCGTCAAGGCCGGAGAAGATTTGCGAGGCCATGTAGAGATAAGGGTTGGCGGCGGGCTCGCCGACGCGATTTTCCAGCCGCGTAGCGGGATCGTTGGTTGCGCCGAGCACGCGGATCATCACGCCGCGGTTGTCGCGGCCCCAGATCGCGCGGTCCGGCGCCAGCGAATAGGAGCGGTAGCGCTTGTAGCCGTTGATGGTCGGCGTCGTGAACACCGTGGCGGCGCGGGCGTGCGCGAGCAGTCCTGCGAGATAATTGCGCGCCAGCGGGCTCAGGCTTTCGTTGCCGTCGGTCGCCATGAAGGCGTTCCTGCCGTCGGCGCGCGACACCAGCGATTGATGCAGGTGCCAGCCCGAGGCGAACACGTTCGGCAGCTTCGGCCGGCACATGAAGGTGGCGTGATAGCCGTGGCGGCGCGCGATCTGTTTCACGGCCGAGCGGAACAGCACCATGTTGTCGGCCGGCTCGATGCCCTTCTTCGGCGCGAAGGTGAACTCGCACTGGCTCGGGCCGAACTCGATTTCGACCGAGCGCAAAGGCAGACCGAGCGCCAGCACGTCGCGGCGGATGATGTCGAGCGGGCCCTCCATCTGGTCGTAGCGCTGCTCGGTCAAATATTGATAGCCGTGCGAGAGCAGGCTGACCGAAGGCGGCTCGCCCGGCTGGGTCGCATATTGAGGTGCCATATGCGTATCTTCGAGCTTGAAGAGGTGGAATTCGACCTCGAGCCCCGCGACGAAATCATAGCCGCGCTCGCCGAGCTTGTTCAGCACCGAGCGATAGAGCTGCCGCGTCGAGAACGGCACCGGCTTGCCGTCGCCGAAATAGATGTCGCACAGCACCCAGCCCGATGTCGGCGACCACGGCAGCACGCGGAACGTCGTGGGGTCCGGCACCATCATGAAATCGGCGGCGCCCTCCATCTCCTTCATGCCGAACCCGCCGCCGGTGGTGAACACCGGAAACACCGTGCGGTGCGAGGTGTCCTTGGCGAGCATGGTGGTGGTGATGCTGCAGCCGCTTTCAAGCGAGGCGACGGCTTCAGCCGCGATCAGCGTCTTGCCGCGCAAAATGCCGTGCTGGTCGGCAAAGGAGAGTCGGATGGTCTCCAGCCTCTTTTCCTGGACGATGGCGGCGAGGCGCTTGGCCGCCTCCTTCTGCTCGGCCGACCACAGCCCGTGACGCTCGACAAAACTCACCCCGTTACCCCTTCAGCCGGCGAGCGCAGGTCCTCACCTCCGTCATTGCGAGCGAAGCGAAGCAATCCAGAATCCCTCCGCGGATGCTCTCTGGATTGCTTCGTCGCTGCGCTCCTCGCAATGACGAAATCGTAGGGTGGGCGAAGGCGCGCATGCGCCGTGCCCACCGTCGGTCGCGTTTCATCCCGACCGGTGGGCACGCTTCGCTTTGCCCACCCTACGGTTTCCGTCGCTCGCGATGACGGAGTAACCAACATCATTCCGCCGCCGAAAGATGCCGCACCTTCTCGGCGATCTCGCTTGGCACCGGCGCGGCCCAGGCCGCGCCGCGCCGCCGCTTCACGTCGACCTCCATCCAGTAGATTTCCCAGCCGCGCGTAGGCCCGATGCCGTCCATCGTGGCCGGCCCCTGGATGCTGCGCGCGTGTGCCTCATCGAGGAACATGAAGGGCTTCTCGCCGCCGGAAACCTTCTCGATCTGCTCACGCAGCAGGCGGCGATATTGTACGATCGCCTTGTCGGCGGTGCCGAGATGTTCGCGGGTGCGGTCCTGGATCGGACCCATCGATTCCACCGCCCACTGGTCGTGCACGTTGATGTCGCTGCCCATGCCGGTATAGGTCGCCGTCGCCTGCTCGTGCGGATCGAAGCCATAATCGTTCGACTTGTTCTTGCGCGACTTGTAATCAGGCAGTTCATAAAGCTCGAGCCGCTGGTCGCGCATCTTCTTCTTGTCGACCGGGATCGTGTAACTGGTGAAGATCGCATACCAGTAGCAGTTCTCGTCATCGACGGGCACATGCCACTGCGTGATCGTCATCTCCGTCGACATCGGGATGACGAAGCCGTGCGGGAAGAGCTGGTTGGTGACGCGCACATGGGTGCGCTCCTCGTCGATCTCGCGCAGCGCAATCAGCCGCAATCCGTATTCGGTGTGCTCGACATTGATGATCGGCCGGTCGTATTCGCGCAGGATCTTTGTCATCGGCATGTCTGACCCCGCGGACGCGCCGCGGAACTGCTTGCCGTACGCGCCTGACGTATCCTCGTCCTCGAAGAAGCGATGCAGGAACGACGCATGCGACGGATCGATGCCGACTTCCAGTGCCTGCAGCCAGTTGCAGTTGATATGACCCTTGAACGCGAAAGTGTGGCTGCCGGGCGCGACGAAACAGTCCAGCTCCGGAAAGGCGGGCGGGGTGCCTTCGCCGAGAAAGGCCCAGAGGATGCCGCTCTTCTCGACCACGGGATAGGAGTGCTGCCTGATGCCCTGGCACATCTTCGAGCCCGCGGGTTCGGCCGGCGTTTCCAGGCATTGGCCGGTGACATCGAACAGCCAGCCGTGAAACGCGCAACGCAGCCCACCGTTCTCCAGGCGCCCGAAGGCGAGGTCGGCGCCGCGATGGGCGCAATGGCGCTCGATCAGGCCGTAGCGGCCTTGCTCGTCGCGGAACAGCACCAGGTTTTCGCCGAGCAGCTTTACAGGACGTACCGCGCGCGGCCCCTGCAGCTCATCGACTAGCGCCGCCGGCTGCCAGTACATCCGCATCAGCTTTCCGCAAGCGTCCTTCGGACCGGTGCGGGTGATCAGGTCGTTCTGTTCCTGGCTCATCATGGCGCGTCACCTCATGGAAGCGGGCTTGCGGCGGAAGGCAGTTGCAGCTAGTTTGTTCGTCTATTGAACATCTGTTCAATATGGTAACTTCAGGCGATGATCAGTGCAAGCCACACTTTAGCAGCGCCGATGCGGAAGCTGTCATGCCCAAGCTGAAACGCAAAGCGGGCGAGGTCCGGGCCACCGACTTTGTCGAAAGCCTCGACCGCGGCTTGCGGCTGCTGCAGGCCTTCGGCGAGAGCACGGCGCCGATGACGCTGAGCGAGATCGCGCGGGCCGCCAACCTCCCGCGCGCGACCGCCCGCCGTATCCTGTTCACGCTGCAGCATGGCGGCTACGTCTCGGGCGACGGCAAGCTGTTCGCGCTCACGCCGCATGTGCTCACCCTCGCAGGCTCCTATCTGCGCTCGAACCAGATCGTGGCGGTGCTGCAGCCGGTGCTGGACCGCATCTCGCTTGAAGCGCTGGAGATCAGCTCGGTCGCGGTGCTCGACGGCGACGATGTCGTGTTCATTGCGCGTTCGAGCCCGACGCGCATTTTTTCGGGCGGCGTCGATATCGGCTATCGTCTGCCATCCTTCTGCACGGCGGTTGGCCGTGCATTGCTCGGCCGCCTCGGAGACGCGGAGCTAAAAGAGAGGCTCACCGCCATGCGGCGCGACGTACTGACACCGCAGACCGTGACCGATCCAAAACGTCTCTACGCTACGATCGTCGTCGATCGCGAAAAGGGCTACTCGCTGGTCGACCGCGAGGCCGAGCCGCATTTCCGTTCGATCTCGGTGCCGGTGACGCGCTACGACAACACCATTGTGGCGGCCATCAATATCGGCGCGCACGTCGACCGCATCTCGACGGAAGAGATGGTCAAACGCTTCCTGCCGCTGCTCCGCGAAGGCGCGGAGAGCGTCAGAAATCTGCTCCTTTAGGGCGGCGGCCTTCGCCGGGCCCCCGAGCAGATGTGGAACCAAATATTGGTATTTTTGTTGCTATAGAAATATAGATGCACTAAAATTTCATAAGAAATGGAATATGGTATTATGGTAACGTCGCACATTACTCCAAAATCCACCCTTTCCCGCGAGGGGATGATCATCACCAAGGCCGCCGTCCGAGCATCCGAGCGACTGGCGATCTCGCAAAAAGCGCTTGGCAACATCATCGGCTTGTCCGAGTCGGTCGTTTCTCGGATGAAGAACGGCGACTATACGATCGCGCGTGGCAAGTCTTTTGAACTCGCAGCGCTGTTTGTCCGGCTTTACCGTTCTTTGGATGCGATCGTAGGGGGAGACGAAGCTGCGGCGCGCAAGTGGATGAAGAGCGGCAATCTTGCGTTGAATGGCACGCCAATCGATCTGATCCAGAAGGTGTATGGCCTCACCCATGTCGTCCAATACCTGGACAGCAAGCGCGCTGTTATCTAGGGCCACGCCGCTATCTGGCAGCTTTTGGCGCGTCGTTGAAGCTCAACACGTCGTTTCGACGATGAAGCTGACTGACTCACTGGAAGAACAGGCCATCCTGGAAGACCTCATCGAGGAAACGAAACCACCCGTGCCGCACGATTGCGAAGGGCTTGATTTCCTCCTGATGACTCCGTTTCGATACAGTAGGCAAAACCCCTGGGGGTCTCGGTTCGGCAAGCCGAACGCCGAGTCGGGAGTATTTTACGCGGCCGAGAACTCGGAAACGGCAATAGCTGAAACGGTATTTCATCGTCTCAGGTTCTTTGCAGACTCTCCCGAAACGCCGTGGCCACAGAATGCGGCAGAATACACGGCGTTCTCGGTCGAAGTGCACTCCGAACGCGCAATCGATCTGACGGTTTTTCCCGCGCACGAACTTGCGGACATCCTTGACCCGGCGGACTACCGGGCTGGCCAGGCATTGAGCGAAAAGGCGCGCGAGGCGGGAATCGAGCTGATCAAATATCCATCGGTGAGAGCTCCCGACCACCGCGCCAATCTCGCCGTGCTAACTCCCGCGGCATTTGCGAAGCCGGAGCCGACCGGTCGCCAAACCTGGCGAATTTATTTGGACAGCAATGGAGCAAGAGCGATTTGCGAAGCTCCAAACTATTCGCTCGCTTTTGGGCGAGATGTGTTCAACGCCGATCCCAGAATGGCTGCGTTTGTTTGGGACCGCTGACCGGGCCACCAAGGCGGCCGCGGTCCGCTACGAGGCCGCGAATGGGCCGTAAGATCAGGTTCTAAACCGCCACCGTCCTTAGGCCGAACGATCTTGCCTCGTTCTGCAGCACCGGCCGCACGGTATCGATCAGCCGCGCGGCGGCGGCGTCGACGGAAAGGCCGGCAGTGTCGACGGTGGCCGACGCCCGCGCATACAGCGGTTCGCGGCTGACCAGGATGTTGCGTAATTCCGCCATGGCCGAGCGGTCGTCCGCCATCGGCCGGAGATCGCCCTGCCTGCGCACGCGCATCATGTGCTCTTCCGGCTCAGCCTTGAGCCAGATCGTGTAGAACGACGACAGGATCAGGTCGAAGGTCAGCGGCTCCGAGACGATGCCGCCGCCGGTCGCGAGCACCATCAGCTCCTTCCGCGCCAGCAACTGGTTGAGCGCGGTCTGCTCCATGCGCCGGAATCCCTCCTGGCCGTAGAGCGCGATGATCTCGGCGACGGACAGGCCGTTCTGCTCCTCCACTTCCTTGTTCAGCTCGACGAAATTCCAGCCGATCTTTTTCGCCAGGACTTTTCCGAGCGTGGATTTGCCGGCGCCGCGCAGGCCGATCAGCGCGATGCCGCAGAACGACGCGCGATGCGCGCTCGCGCTGTGACCGGCCAGCACGTCCTTGGCCTGTGCGATCTGCGCCGGCGTTGCCTTGCGCAGGAGATCGCGGATCACCGGCCAGTCCGGCGCGGAATCGGTCGCGGGGATCAGATCTTCCAGATGCGCGCCCATCGCATGCGATACACGGCGAAGCAGCACGATCGAGACGTTGCCCTTGCCGCTTTCGAGCTGTGCGATGTAGCGCTCCGAAATCCCCGACACCTTTGCCAACACCTTGCGCGACATGCCGCGCAGCGCGCGCATGGTGCGGACACGCTGGCCGAGCTGGTCGAGGAATCCGGATTCGGGATCGCTAGTTTCGGTCATATTCCGGCAACATAATGCCGTGGAGGATTGACAGCAAGCAAGCCCGATGGCTTTCTATGAATTATAATTCACGAACCAAAAGCCGGGGAGAAGCCTCGTGACTTCCTACAACGCAGTGACGTGGCTGCTCGATCGCAATGTGGAGGAAGGGCGCGGCGACAAGCTCGCCTACACCGACACGGTCTCCGACCTGACCTATGCCGGCTTGCAGAAGCAGACCTGCCGGGCCGCCAATCTGCTGCGCCGTCTGGGCGTCCGCCGCGAGGAGCGCGTCGCGATGATCATGCTCGACACGATCGATTTTCCGATCGTGTTCCTGGGCGCGATCCGCGCCGGCATCGTGCCGGTGCCGCTGAACACGCTGCTCACGACCGAGCAATATGCCTATGTGCTGGCCGACTGCCGCGCGCGCGTGCTGTTCGTCTCCGAGGCGCTGTATCCGGCCGTGAAGGACATCGTCGGGCGGATGCCCGATCTCGAATGCGTCATCGTCTCCGGCAAGAACGCGCACGGGCATAAATTATTGTCCGAAGAACTCGCGCGCGAGAGCGACGCCTTTGCGACGGTGGCGACCCATGCCGAGGAGCCGGCCTTCTGGCTCTATTCGTCCGGCTCCACCGGCATGCCCAAGGGCGTGCGGCATCTGCATTCCAATCTTGCCGCCACCGCCGATACCTATGCCAGGCAGGTGCTCGGCATCCGCGAGGATGACGTGTGTCTCTCGGCGGCGAAACTGTTCTTCGCCTATGGTCTCGGCAACGCCATGACGTTTCCGATGTCGGTCGGCGCGACCACGGTTCTCAACGCGGATCGTCCGACGCCGGCGCGGATGTTCGAACTGTTGAACAAGTACAATCCGACCATCTTCTACGGCGTGCCGACGCTGTTTGCCGCGATGCTCAACGACGAGGCAACGAAAGAGGCCCGTTGCGGTTCGCGCCTGCGCATCTGTACGTCGGCCGGCGAGGCGCTGCCGGAATCGGTCGGCAATAGCTGGAAGTCACGCTTCGGCGCCGACATCCTCGACGGCGTCGGCTCGACCGAGCTGTTGCACATCTTCCTGTCGAACGCGCCTGATGACATCAAATACGGCTCGTCGGGCCGTCCCGTGCCGGGCTATGAGGTGCGGCTCGTCAACGAGAACGGCGGCGACGTGCCCGACGGCGAAGTCGGCGAAATGCTGGTGCATGCGCCGTCCGCCGGCGAGGGCTACTGGAACCAGCGCGCCAAGAGCCGCTCCACGTTCGAGGGCTACTGGACGCGGACCGGCGACAAATATGTGCGCGACAGCGAGGGCCGTTACACCTTCTGCGGCCGCTCCGACGACATGTTCAAGGTGTCGGGCATCTGGGTCTCGCCCTTCGAGGTCGAGAGCGCGCTGATCACCCATCCTTCCGTGCTCGAAGCCGCCGTGGTGCCGGAAGCCGATCCGGAAGGGCTGTTGAAGCCGAAGGCGTTCGTGGTGCTGCGCCCCGATGCGAAGACGGATGGCCTCGACGAGGCGCTGAAGGAATATGTGAAGCAGAAGATCGGCGTCTGGAAATATCCGCGCTGGATCGAGGCGGTGGACTCGCTGCCGAAAACCGCGACGGGGAAGATCCAGCGGTTCAAGCTGCGCGATGGGGTGTCGTGACGCCGTCATTCCGGGGCGCGCGCAGGTGCGAACCCGGAATCTCGATCGACGAACTCCAACCTCGGGATTCCGGATCAACTCGCTTCGCGAGCTGTCCGGAATGACGGAAATAAAATCATGACCCTCGCTCCCTCCGGCTTCCTGCGCATCGGCGAATCCGACCTCGAATACCGCATGATCGGTCCTGCACCGGAGCAGGCGCCGACCATCGTCATGCTGCATGAAGGCCTCGGCTCCGCCGCGCTGTGGGGCGACTTTCCCGAAAAACTGCAGGCCGCGACCGGCGCCGGCGTATTTCTCTATTCGCGCGCCGGCTATGGCGCGTCCACGCCAGTCGAACTGCCGCGCCCGCTCGACTACATGCACCGCGAAGCGCTCGACGTCTTGCCGAAGCTGCTGGACGCGACCGGCTTCCGCCGCGGCCTGCTGGTTGGTCATTCCGACGGCGCGTCGATCGCGGCGATCTATGCCGGCAGCGTGCAGGACCACCGCGTGCGCGCGCTCGCGCTGATGGCGCCGCATTTCATTGTCGAGGACATGGGGCTCGCCGCAATCGCCGAAACCAGGACGGCGTACGAGACCACGAACCTGCGCGAGAAGCTCGCGCGCTGGCACAAGGACGTCGACAACGCCTTTTACGGCTGGAACGGCGCCTGGCTCGACCCGAAATTCCGCGACTGGGATATTTCGGAATACCTCGCTTATATCCGCGTTCCCGTCGCGATCATCCAGGGCGCCGACGACCAGTACGGGACCCACCGGCAGGTCGAGATCGCGCAGGAAGAGTGCTATTGCCCGGTCGATGTGACCCTGCTCCAGGGGGCCGGGCACTCGCCGCATCGTGAAGCGCCGGCGCCGACGCTGCAGGCGATCTCGGATTTCGCAAACGCCGTGCTGCAGGGCACATGAGGGCTCGGAAGGGCGGGCCGCCTGATTCATTCGCCGGGGGCCGCCGCCGTCGGCCGCCCATGAAACAAAATGCATATTCAGGCGTTTCAGGCTGGACGGCTCCGTCAACATGCATTATAGTGCATATTCGTTAACGCATAAGAAGCTCAAGGGTGGCTCATGGCCGGTGAAGATCGCGTCCTCGCGGGAGGGGCGAAATACATCGATTTTCAAACCGATCCGTCGCGCTACCGGCACTGGAAGCTCGCGGTCGAGGGCGACACCGCGACCCTGACCATGGACGTCGATGAGGATGGCGGCCTGTTCGAGGGCTACCAGCTCAAGCTCAATTCGTACGACCTCGGCGTCGATATCGAGTTGGCGGACGCCGTGCAGCGGCTGCGCTTCGAACATCCGCAAGTGAAGGTCGTCGTGATCCGCTCGGGCAAGAACCGCGTGTTCTGCGCCGGCGCCAATATCCGGATGCTCGCGGGCGCGACCCACGCGCACAAGGTCAATTTCTGCAAATTCACCAACGAAACCCGCAACGGCCTCGAGGACTCCTCGGAAAATTCCGGGCAGCGTTACATCACCGTCGTCAACGGCACCGCGGCCGGCGGCGGTTATGAGCTGGCGCTTGCGACCGATCACATCATCCTCGCCGACGACGGCGCCGCCTCCGTCGCGCTGCCGGAAGTGCCGCTGCTTGCGGTGCTGCCCGGCACCGGCGGGCTGACGCGGGTGGTCGACAAGCGCAAGGTGCGCCGCGACCACGCCGATTTCTTCTGCACCATCGAGGAAGGCATCAAGGGCAAGCGCGCGGTCCAGTGGCGCCTCGTCGACGAGATCGCGCCGAACAGCAAGCTCGAAGGCAGGATCGCCGAGCGCGCGAAAGAGTTTGCCGCAGCCTCGAAGCGCAACGGCAACGGCAAGGGCATCGCGCTCGCGCCGCTTCAGCGCACGATCGACGAAAGCGGCATTCGTTATGGCTTTGTTTCCGTCGACATCGATCGCGCGGCACGGATGGCGACGATCTCGATCAAAGCGCCCGAGGCGGCCGCGCCCGCCGATATTGACGGGATGATCGCGCAGGGCGCGTCGTTCTGGCCGCTGCAGGTCGCGCGCGAGCTCGATGACGCGATCCTGCACCTGCGGATCAACGAGCTCGAGACCGCGCTGCTGGTGTTCAAATCGCATGGCGATCCCACGCATGTGCTGAGCCATGACGCGTTCCTCGACGCCAACAAGGCGCAGTGGCTGGTGAACGAGGTCAGGCAGTTCTGGAAGCGCGTCCTGAAACGCATCGACGTCACCTCGCGCACGCTGGTGACGCTGGTCGAGCCGGGGTCCTGCTTCGTCGGTACGCTCGCCGAACTCGTGTTCGCCGCCGACCGCTCCTACATGCTGATCGGCTCGCGCCAGGGCGACAACCGCCCGCCGCCGTCGATGCAGCTCTCGGCGATGAATTTCGGCCCTTATCCGATGAGCCACGGCCTGACGCGGCTGCAATCGCGCTTCCAGGCCGATCCATCCGATCTGGACCGCGCGGAAGCCACCATCGGCACGGCGCTCGATGCGGAGGAGGCGGAAGAAGTCGGCCTCGTCACCTTCGCGCTCGACGACATCGACTGGGACGACGAGATCCGCGTGTTCTTCGAGGAGCGCGCCTCTTTCTCGCCCGACAGCCTCACCGGCATGGAAGCGAACCTGCGCTTCGTCGGGCCCGAGACCATGGAATCGAAAATCTTCGCGCGCCTGACGGCATGGCAGAACTGGATCTTCCAGCGCCCCAACGCGGTCGGCGAGGAAGGCGCGCTGCGGCGCTATGGCAGCGGGCAGAAGCCGAAGTTCGATATGACGAGAGTGTAGGAGGCGAATGGTGAGTGGCGAATAGCGAATAGGGATTTCCATTCGCTGCTCGCCATTCGCTATTCGCCAGCCAGGGAGCACGGCGATGAATGTAAACATCATGAATGTCGACTACAGTACCAAGATTCCGAACAACGTGAATCTGTCCGAGGATCGCCAGGTGTTGAAAGCGCTCGAAGGCTGGCATCCCGGCTACATGGATTGGTGGAGCGACATGGGGCCTGAGGGCTTCCAGCAATCGCTGGTGTACTTGCGCACCGCCTATTCGGTCGATCCGCGCGGCTGGGCCAAGTTCGACTACGTGAGGATGCCGGAGTATCGCTGGGGAATTCTCCTGGCTCCGGAGGAAGAAAACCGCACGGTTCCCTTCGGCGAGCATTATGGCGAGCCCGCCTGGCAGGAGGTGCCCGGCGAATACCGTGCCATGCTGCGCCGGCTGATCGTGATCCAGGGCGACACCGAACCCGCCTCCGTCGAGCAGCAACGCCATCTCGGCAAGACCGCGCCCTCGCTCTACGATCTGCGCAATCTGTTCCAGGTCAATGTCGAGGAAGGCCGCCATCTCTGGGCCATGGTCTATCTGCTGCAGAAATATTTCGGCCGCGACGGCCGCGAGGAGGCCGACGAGTTGCTGCGCCGCCGCTCCGGCGACGTGGACAGCCCGCGCATGCTCGGCGCCTTCAACGAGGCGACGCCGGACTGGCTGTCCTTCTTCATGTTCACCTACTTCACCGACCGCGACGGCAAGATGCAGCTGCACTCGCTCGCGCAGTCCGGCTTCGATCCGCTGTCGCGCACCTGCCGCTTCATGCTGACGGAAGAGGCGCACCACATGTTCGTCGGCGAGACCGGCATCACGCGCGTCGTGCAGCGGACCTGCGAGGCCATGAAGCAAGCCGGCATCGCCGATCCCAACGACATCGCGAAAGTACGCGCGCTCGGCGTCATCGATCTGCCGACCATCCAGAAGAAGCTGAACCTGCATTATTCGCTGTCGCTCGATTTGTTCGGTTCGGAGGTCTCGACCAACGCCGCGAACGCCTTCAATTCCGGCATCAAGGGCCGATACCACGAGACCCAGATCCAGGACGATCACCGCCTCTCTAGCGACACCTATCCGGTGCTGAAGCTGGTCGACGGCGTGATCAAGCGGGTCGACGAGCCGGCGCTGACCGCGCTCAACATGCGACTCCGCGACGACTACACCCAGGACTGCGTCAAGGGCCTGTTGCGCTGGAACAAGGTGATCTCGACCGCGGGCTATGATTTCAAGCTGGCGCTGCCGAACGTGGCCTTCCACCGCGAGATCGGCGAGTTCAAGGACGTGCACGCGACGCCGGATGGCCTCCTGATCGACGACGCGAGCTGGAGCAAGCGCAAGAGCGAGTGGATCCCCTCGGCCGCCGACGGCGATTTCATCGCCTCGCTGATGACGCCGGTCACCGAGCCCGGCCAGTACGCGCCATGGATCTCGCCACCGAAAGTCGGCATCGACAACAAGCCCGGCGATTTCGAATACGTGAAGATCGAGACATAAGCAGCTGTCATCGCCCGCGAAAGCGGGTGATCCAGTATTCCAGAGGCCGCGCGGCAAAACATCGATAAGCCGCGGCGTGCTGGATGCCCCGGACAAGCCGGGGCATGACAGTGACTTTGTGACGACCGTTTATGTCGCGTTACCCCGCGATCTCAAGCCCCGCGTTGGCGTAGACCACGCCACCATCGACCGCGATGGTGTTGCCGATCACGTAATCGCCGGCGCGCGAGGCGAGATAGATCGCGATCCCCGCCATGTCCTCCTCGGTTCCGATACGCTTCGCCGGAATACGCTTTGCGACTTCGTCCGAATGGTCGCGCGCGGCGCGGTTCATGTCCGACTTGAACGCGCCAGGTGCAATCGCGGTGACATTGATACTGTCCTTGACCAGTTTCGTGGCCATGCGCCGCGTCAGATGGATCACCGCGGCCTTGCTCGCGGCGTAGGAATAGGTTTCCCCGGGGTTGACGAAGATGCCGTCGACCGAAGCGATGTTGATGACCTTGGCGGGCCGTTCGTGTGACGCCGCCGCGCGCAGCGGTTTCGCCAGCGCCTTGGTCAGGAAGAACACCGACTTGACATTGAGGTCCATGACCTTGTCCCAGCCGCTCTCGGGAAATTCGTCGAACTCCGCGCCCCATGCAGCGCCGGCATTGTTGACGAGGATGTCGAGCTTCGGCTCCAGCTTGATGAATTCGCCGGCAAGCTTGTCGCAGCCTTCGACCGTCGATATGTCGATCGGCAGTGCGATGCACTCCCCGTCATAGGCGGCGGTGAGTTCCTTCGCAGTCGCCTCGCACGGTCCGGCCTTGCGCGCGGTGATATAGACCTTCGCGGCGCCGTAGCTGAGGAAACCCGCCGCGATCATCTTGCCGATGCCGCGCGAGCCGCCGGTCACCAGCGCGACCCGGCCTTTGAGCGAAAACAGATCCTTGAGCATGATGCCTCCCTTGCTTCGGCCAAGGTTCTGGGCGGACGGGCGAATTGAGTCAAGGAAGGGCCGGATCGGGCGCGCGGGCCCGTGTCTCCAGCCGCGCCGGCCGTTCGATCACGAATTTCTGAAATGTGACGCAGCGCACAATTCCATGGACCAATCCGGGGCATGGTGCGCCTGCGCACGGGGTGGGAATTTTTAAGCCGGAGTTTCAACATTGAAGCACGCGTCATTTCCAGCGGTAGAAATCAAGTCCGCCACGATCATTTCTTTTCCCGAGAAGCGGAAGAGCTTTTTTGCGCGCTTTCTCGAAGCGCTCCATCACTCGCGGCACATGCAGGCGCGCCGTGTTCTCGGCCAATACCGTCATCTGATCGATCGCTCCGAGCAGCGCGGCGCCCTTGATGGGCAGGAGGGCCGCGGCCATGGCGATCGTTGAAAGATCGCCGGCGCGCCGGTCGTCCATCGGGCTTCCCGCGCTCAATGAAATATCCGTGCTTGGCGCGATCGCGGTCGGCTTCCTCGTGCTCCACATCCTCGTCGGCACGCTGCTGCTGCCGGCCGCTGCGAGCGGGCCGGAGACGCCGCAAGAAGATACGCGCGCGTCGTTTACCGACTGACTGTGATCAGGCTTTACGCCGCGTCGACCCGGCGGAAACCGTTCCACATCGCGGTCGCCGCGCCCGAGGTCAGCACCGGCAGGACGCGCTCGTCCTGGTAATTGCCGTTGAGCGAGACCCGGGGCAGCGCGGTGAGATGGCCGGCGTTTTCGGGAAACAGCATGCCGGACCTGGTCGTGAGCGCGGTCTTGTAGCCGGCAGCGCCGGCAAGCGCGAATTCGCGCGGGCCCGCGGCGGACCGGTCGCCATAGGGATAGACCAGATGCAGGATCGGGCGCTGCAGCTTCTCCTCGATCCGCGCGCGGCTGACCACAAGTTCTTGCCTTGCCACCTCCTCGCGCTGTTGCGCGAGGTTGCAATGGCTGATGGTGTGCGCGCCGATTGTCACCAGCGGATCGTCGGCAAAGGATTTCAGCTCATCCCAGGACATGCAGAGTTCGCCGCAGATCGCCGCCTCGTCGACGCCGTGGCGCGCGCACAATGCAGTTACTTCGCGTTGCAGGTCGTGCTCCTGCAGGGTGCGCATCCAGTCGTGCAGGCGGTCGAAGGCGGTCTGCCTGGCCGAGGCGCTCGAGGTATCGAGGCGCACGGTGTTGCCGCCGATCATGGCCTCGACCGAAGGCGCCTTCGCGATCACCCTCTCCAGCGCAACCCACCATAGCCGTCCGGTGCCCTCGGCGAAATCGCTGGTGACGAAGACGGTAAAGGGCGCGGCATATTCGCGCATCACGGGCAGCGCGCAATCCCGGTTGTCGCGATAGCCGTCGTCGAAGGTGAAGCAGGCGAAGCGCCGCTCGAATTGCCGGTTCGCCAGCCGGCGATGGACCTCGTCCAGGGTGACAATGTCGATATCGCGCGATTTCAGGTGCGACAGTGTCGCGCGCAGGAAATCGGGCGTGACCTCCAGATGGCGGTTCGGCTGGAAGTCGCCCGTGCGGCCCGGCCGCACATGGTGCAGCATGAAAACAGCGCCAACGCCGGAAAAGATCGGCCGCAGCAGGACGTGCGCGCCTGAAAAATACAGCGCTTCCAATCCGGCGCGGATAACGGTCTTGCGAAAGAGCTTCATGGGACGCGCAACGGCTGGCCGATCGGAGGTATATCCAACCAGTTAACGAACAATCGCTGAACAAAGGGTTATCCGGTCCGGTCGCGGCCCGCGTTATTTCCGGTTTGACAGCCCGGCAAGGGTTTGTTTTCTCTCTATCTTTCCAAACGCTTCGGATTTGAGCTCCCCACGGCCGCGCCACACCCGCGCAGGTGGCGGGCCAAAGCCCAAAAGCGGCACTGGAATCAGTGAGTTGTTGGCGCCCCACCGCAGGATATCGAATGCACGGTCTTTTCAGGTGGAGCAGCAAATGGTGGCCGGGCCTGATCCCCCTGGTCGCCTTTTGGGCCATTGCGGCCTGGACCAGTACCGCGCCCCTCGAGGCTGACCTGGCCGCGCGCAGCTCTGCCGCGCTGAAGGACACCGTGCTCGACAAGACCAGGATCGCGGTAGCCGGCCGCGACGTCACCCTCGGCGCGGATGCGTTTTCCGAAGAGGGCCGGCGCCGCGCGCTCGCCTCCGTCGAGGCCGTGCCCGGAGTGCGGCTCGTCAACGACGAAACTCGCCTCGTGCCGGAAGCGAAACCCTATGTGTGGTCGGCGGAACGCGACGTCGCCAGGGTCACGCTCGGCGGCAGCGCGCCGCTGCCCGCGACCAAGGCCAAACTGCTGGAAGGCGCGCGCGCCGCGGTCAGCGGCGTCGAGGTCGCCGACCAGATGGCGCTTGCGCGCGGCGCGCCGGAGCGCTTCGACAATGCCGCGCTCCTGCTGCTCGAGCAGGTCGGAAAACTGAAGGACGGCAAGGTCACGATTTCCGATACCATGGTGTCATTGTCCGGCATGGCGCGCGAACTCGGCGGACGGGAAGCGATCGCCGCCGCGTTGAAGAATCTGCCCGAAGGTTTCACGGTCGCCGCCAATGACGTCAGGGCGCCGCCCTACGTGTTTCAGGCCTACAAGGATCCGGTCGCGGTGACGCTGACGCTGTCGGGCTATGTGCCCGACAACAATGTCCACACCGCCATCGCCCAGGCGGCGTCGCGAAAATTCGTCAGCGAGAAGGTCGTCGACAATCTCAAATCGAGCCTCGGCGCGCCTTCGGGCTTTTCCGCGGCGATCATGGCGGCGCTGGGCGGGCTGTCGCGGCTCTCGACCGGCACGCTGGTTGTATCGGACCGCGAGGTCAAGCTCTCCGGCGACGCGCTTTATGAAGGCGCCGCCACGCAGATCCGCGCTGGCCTCGGCAAGGATTTTCCGCAAGGCTTTCAGTTCAAGCCCGAGATTTCGGTGAAGCCGCCGGCAGCGCCGGTGGATCCGACCGTTTGTCAGCAGCTCTTTTCCGAGCTGCTCTCGAAAGGGAAAATCCGCTTCGAACAGGGCCGCGTCGCGCTCGATCCGGATTCGACCGCGATGCTCGATCGCCTGATCGAAATCGCGCTGCGTTGCCCGACCGCGAATATCGAAGTCGCCGGGCATACCGACGGCGACGGTGAGGACGGTTTCAATCAGGCGCTTTCCGAGAAGCGCGCGCAGGCGGTCGTCGATTACCTGGTGAGGGCCGGACTGCCGGCGAGCCGCTTCACCGCGGTGGGCTATGGCTCCACGCAGCCGATCGCCGGCAACGATACCGATGACGGCAAGGCGCAGAACCGCCGCATCGAATTCCTGGTGAGGTAAACATGGCGTATCTCGTGGCGTTTCACTGGGGCTGGCTGCTCGCTTCGCTCGTGCTCGGGCTCGCGATGGGCTGGATTGCGGTGGTGCATCGCGGGCAGGGCGTCTCCAGGGTCACGGCACGCTGGCTCGCGGTGCTGGTGGCCGCGCTGCTCGCGCTCGCCGCCGCGCGTGTCGTGCCCGGCCGCTTCGGCTATTGGCTCGACCTCGGCCTGATCCTGTTCGCCAGCTATCTCGCGGGCTGCGCCATCGGCTCGTGGCTTCGCGACCGGGCGGTCTCGCGGCCGGTCAAGCCGGCGGCGTGACGGATCGCCCAACAAGAGGGCATTCGGCTTTCGTCGTATCACGACGGCGATGGCGATCTTCCAAGACCCCGTCGGACTTCCAAGACCCCGTCGGGCTTCCAAGACCCCGTCGGGGCCTTTCAAACGGGCGACCGGCCACGCTTTTCCTGCAATTCCGCTGTTTCGGGCGAAAAGCCCCGCCGGTCGGCGAACCCGCCCTGCGACCGCGCCGCGGACGGGGAACTACGGCGACGCAGGGTGGATGCAACCAGTCGTCATCCATTCCACCTAATATATTGAAGCGGCGCGTCTTTGTTCACATATAGCGAATTCCACTTCACGCCAAAACGCGCTACCACGTCAGCCCCGGGAACAGAGAGGCCTGGCGGTCACGAGCGCGCAAACGGGGCACTAGATGCTGGAAGCCATACGCAGGGCGATCTTGGTTCTGCGCCAAAAGCAAATCCTGCACCGCATGGGAGTTGCCATCAGCGTCACCGTCATCGGTATCGCGTGCTATGTGCTGTATCATATGCTCCGCGGCATCGACACGTTCGAGGTGCTCGAAGCCATCAAGAGCACCGAGCCGCGCCAGATTGAGCTCGCCGCCCTGTTCGTGGCCGCCGGCTATTTCACCCTGACCTTCTACGACCTGTTTGCGGTCCGCGCGATCGGCCACGACCACGTTCCCTACCGCGTCAACGCGCTCGCGGCCTTTACCTCCTATTCGATCGGCCACAATGTCGGCGCCAGCGTCTTTACCGGCGGCGCGGTGCGCTATCGCATCTATTCCGCCTACGGACTGAACGCGATCGACGTCGCCAAGCTTTGTTTCCTGGCGGGGTTGACCTTCTGGCTCGGCAACGCCGCGGTGCTGGGCCTTGGCATTACCTATCACCCCGAAGCCGCCGCTTCGATCGACCAGCTTCCGGTCTGGCTCAACCGCATGGTTGCGATCGCCATCATCCTCGCGCTGGTCGCCTATGTGGTCTGGGTCTGGACGCAGCCGCGCAGCGTCGGTCGCGGCCCCTGGACCGTGGTGCTGCCGGGCGGGCCGCTGACGCTGCTGCAAATCCTGATCGGCATCGTCGACCTCGGTTTTTGCGCGCTCGCGATGTACGTGCTGGTGCCGGACGAGCCCAATCTCGGCTTTGTCGTGGTCGCCGTGATCTTCGTCTCGGCCACCCTGCTCGGCTTCGCCAGCCATTCGCCGGGCGGGCTCGGCGTATTCGACGCGGCCATGCTGGTCGGCCTCTGGCAGATGGACCGGGAGGATTTGCTGGCCGGCATGCTGCTGTTCCGCCTGCTTTATTATATTGCCCCCTTTGTCATCTCTGTAATCTTGCTGACGTTTCGGGAGGTCATACTCGGCGCCCGGTCCAAGCGCCTGCGTCAGGCGGCGCTTGGGCTCGAAGCTGGTCCAGCGCGCGAAGCCGCCTACGTGAGAGAGCGTGGAGATAAAGGCCCCTGACATTGAGAAGCAGCCCAGGAACGGAGAAGCTGGCCAGATGGCAATAGACGCTCCATCTTCATCGTCTTCGCCGTTCTCGCTGTGGCCGGACCGGCTGCGGCATGCAGCCTTCATCCTGGCGGTTGCCGCCGTCGCGCTGTCCATCCTCGTCCTGTTCAACGAATTGAGCCTGCTGCGCGCCGGCACGGTGTTTTTTTGCCTCGCCGCGGCGGCCCTGGTTCCTTGGCGGCTGCACAATGCCGACGCCTCGCGGGAAGACGTCCGCGGTTCCAATCCGGTCGAAGCCGCGGCCGTGAGCGCCGTGGTGGCCGGCATGCCCGATCCCGCCGTGCTGCTCGATCGCGCCGGCCGCGTCATCCATCTCAATGCCGCCGCGGCACAACTCGCGCCGGCGCTGCGCAGGAACGAGCTTGCCCAGTTCGCGCTGCGCTCGCCGGAGATCATCACCGCGCTGCGCGAGGCGATCGCCACCTCCGAGCCCCGACGCGCCACCTATCTCGATCACGTTCCCGTCGACCGCTGGATGGAGTTGATCATCACGCCGGTGCCGGTGCCGAACACGTTTGGCGGCACCGAGCGGTGCATGCTGATGACTTTTCACGACCAGACGCCGTTGCGGCGGGTCGAGGAAATGCGCGCCGACTTCGTCGCCAATGCGAGCCACGAGCTGCGCACGCCGCTCGCGGCGTTGTCGGGATTCATCGACACGCTGCAGGGGCCGGCCAAGGACGACGCCAAGGCGCGCGAGCGTTTCCTCGGCATCATGCATGGGCAGGCGACCCGCATGGCGCGCCTGATCGATGACCTGCTGTCGCTGTCGCGGGTCGAATTGTCGGCCCATGTCCGCCCCGACACCACGGTCGATATCGTGCCCATCATCCGCCAGGTGGCCGACGGGCTCGAACCGCTCGCGCGCGAGCGCCAGGTGGCGGTCGAGATCGATCTGCCGCAGGGACAGGTGCTGATTGCGGGCGATCGCGAGGAACTGCTTCGCCTGTTCGAGAACCTGATCGAGAATGCGCTCAAATACGGCGCCTCCGGCGCCAAGGTGATCGTGTCGCTGATTTCGGCCATCTCGGGCGAAGGCACGCCCGAGATCCGTGTCTTGGTGCGTGATTTCGGCCCGGGCATCGCGCCGGAACATTTGCCACGGCTGACCGAGCGCTTCTACCGGGTAGACGTCGGCGACAGCCGCGCGCAGGGCGGGACGGGACTCGGTTTATCGCTGGTGAAACATATCCTTAACCGTCATCGCGGCCGGCTCTTGATCGAAAGCGTGCCCAAACAGGGCGCAACCTTCACGGCCTGTTTTCCCCAGCCGAAAATCGCCGCGACGGCATAAAATTTAGTTGGGTCAATACCTTAGTGGTGTCATCCGACTGTCATGAAACCTTCGTAAAAGCAAAACCGACCGCTCCTAAACGAAACGGAGTGAGCGCGATCGGGCGTAACAGGCGCTTCGCTCATCACAGGAGATCAGCAATGAATTTCGTCAAGACTATCGTCGCTGCAGGCCTCGTCGCCGCATCGACATCGGCGTTCGCCGCCGACATCACGGGAGCGGGGGCCACGTTCCCGTTCCCGATCTATTCGAAATGGGCTGACGCCTACAAGAAGGAGACCGGCAACGGTCTGAACTACCAGTCGATCGGTTCCGGCGGCGGCATCAAGCAGATCGAAGCCAAGACCGTGACCTTCGGCGCCTCCGACATGCCGCTCAAGGTCGAGCAGCTCGACAAGGACGGCCTCATCCAGTGGCCGATGGTGATGGGAGCGATCGTGGCGGTCGTGAACCTCGACGGCGTCAAGCCGGGCGAGCTGGTGTTCGACGGCGAAACGCTCGCCAACATCTATCTCGGCAAGATCACCAAGTGGGATGATCCGGCGATCAAGAAGCTCAATCCCGGCGCGAAGCTGCCTTCGGACGCGATCACCGTGGTGCGCCGCTCCGACGGTTCGGGCACGACCTTCAACTTCACCGACTACCTCTCGAAGGTGAGCGCGGAGTGGAAGAGCAAGGTTGGTTCCGGCACCGCCGTTGAATGGCCGACCGGCGTCGGCGCCAAGGGCAACGAAGGCGTCTCCGGCAACATCAGCCAGACCAAGAACTCGATCGGCTATGTCGAATACGCCTATGCCAAGCAGAACAAGCTGACCTACACCGGCTTGATCAACAAGGCCGGCAAGACGGTTCAGCCGACGGTGGAGGCTTTCCAGGCGGCCGCTTCGAACGCCGACTGGGCCAAGGCTCCCGGCTACTACGTGATCCTCACCGACCAGCCCGGCGAGAAGTCGTGGCCGATCACCGCCTCGACCTTCATCCTGATGCACCGCGAGCCGGCCGACAAGGCGGCCTCGGGCGAGGCCATCAAGTTCTTCAAATGGGCCTTCGCCAAGGGCGACAAGATGGCCGAAGAGCTCGACTACATCCCGATGCCTGACAGCGTCGTCAAGCTGATCGAAAAGACCTGGAGTTCCGACATCAAGAGCTGAGCTCTCGGTGACCTGCTCCCCTCTCCCCCGCAAGGGGAGAGGGTTTGAGGCCTCCTCTCGAGATCAAGATCTCGAGATTCCGTTCTCGGGATTTCCCTGGAGGTTTTCTTCGGATCTTTCCGAAGGCGCCTTGTTCGAAATCCGTGATTTTTCGGCCCCCGAAAGGTGCTTTCTGAAAAGGCGCTACCGGGCCAGCCGGCTCCCTCCCGAAATCGGGGTGGATAAGCAAAAAGCGGGCGCGACTTGACGCAGCCAGGACAGCGTAAGGTAGACAGGGGATTGGGCGTGGCAGACATGGCCGTTCAGAGCGACGCGAGCGATGTGATCGAAGCCGCGGGACCATACGATCGTGCCAGGGCGCTCGGCGCCTTCAAGTTCGGCGATGTCACGTTCTACTGGATCACCCGGCTCGCCGCGATTTCGGTGCTGCTCATTCTCGGCGGCATCATCGTGTCGCTGATTATCGGCGCCTGGCCCGCGATCCGCGAATACGGCCTGCCGTTTCTGTGGACGCAGCGCTGGGCGCCGTCCGCCGATCCGCCGGTGCTCGGCGCGCTCGGCCCGATCTACGGCACGCTCGTCACCTCCTTCATCGCGATGCTGATCGCCATCCCGGTCGGGCTCGGGGTAGCGATCTTCCTGACCGAGCTCTGCCCGCAATGGCTGCGCCGCCCGATCGGCATTGCGATCGAGCTGCTCGCCGGCATCCCCTCGATCATCTACGGCATGTGGGGCTTCTTCGTGCTGGGCCCGTTCCTCGCCTATACGTTCCAGCCGTTCATGATCGGCCTGTTTGCCCATATTCCCGTACTCAATACTGTCTTCGCGGGTCCGCCGTCCTATCTCAGCCTCTTCAACGCCTCGCTCATTCTCGCGATCATGGTGCTGCCCTTCATTACCGCGATCTCGGTCGACGTGTTCAAGACCGTGCCGCCGGTCCTGAAGGAAGCGGCTTATGGCGTCGGCTGCACCACCTGGGAAGTCGTCCGCAGCGTGGTGATCCCCTACACCCGCGTCGGCGTGATCGGTGGCATCATGCTGGCGCTCGGCCGCGCGCTCGGGGAGACCATGGCGGTCACCTTCATCATCGGCAACTCCTTCCGCATCACCGGCTCGATCTTCTCGCCGGGCACCACGATCTCGGCGGCGATCGCCTCCGAATTCGCCGAGAGCGACGGGTTGCATCAGTCCGGCCTGATCCTGCTTGGACTCTTGCTGTTCGTGCTGACCTTCTTCGTGCTCTCAGCCGCGCGGCTGATGCTGATGCGTCTCGAACAGAAGGCGGGGAAGTGACATGGCCACCCCCGTCGTCAATCCGATCTATGCCCGCCGCCGCCGCTGGGACATCCTTATCCGCGCGCTCTGTTTCGGCGCCGCCCTGATCGGCGTCACTTGGCTCGCGCTCATCCTGTTCACGCTGTTCTACAACGGCGTCATGGGGCTCAACCTCCAGGTGTTCACCGAGAACACGCCGCCGCCGGGATCGACCTCGGGCGGCCTCCTGAACGCCATCGTCGGCTCGCTGATCATGACCGCGATCGGGGTCGGCATCGGCGCCCCGCTCGGACTGTTCGCCGGCACCTACCTCGCCGAATATGGCAAGCATGACTGGCTCACCTCGGTGATCCGCTTCATCAACGACATCCTGCTCAGCGCACCGTCGATCATCATCGGCCTGTTCATCTACGGCGCGGTGGTGGTGCCGATGCGCGGCTTCTCCGCGATTGCCGGCTCGCTGGCGCTCGCCGTGATCGTGATCCCGGTCGTGCTGCGCACCACCGAGGACATGCTGGCGCTGGTGCCCAATCCCCTGCGCGAGGCGGCGAGCGCGCTCGGCCTGCCGCGCTCGCTCGTGATCCGGCGCATCGCCTATCGCGCGGCGCGCTCCGGCCTGATCACCGGCGTGCTGCTCGCCACGGCCCGCGTTGCCGGCGAAACCGCGCCGCTGTTGTTCACCGCGCTGTCGAACCAGTTCTTCAGCCTCAACATGGCGAAGACGATGGCCAACCTGCCGGTGACCATCAACAACTTCGTGCAAAGCCCCTACGCCTATTGGAAGCAGCTTGCCTGGAGCGGCGCGCTGCTGATCACCCTGACCGTGCTCGCCCTGAACATCGGTGCGCGCATCCTTGGCGCCGAGAGGAGCGCAAAATGAATGACCTGTCTGTCTCCATGAGTACCCCGGGCGCGGCGCATGCGCCGCTTCCCGAAGCGGCGGCGAAAGTCACCGCGCGCAACCTCAATTTCTATTATGGCGAGAACCACGCGCTCAAGAACATCAATCTGTCGCTCGGCGCCAACCGTGTCACGGCCTTCATCGGCCCCTCCGGTTGCGGCAAGTCGACGCTGCTCCGCATCTTCAACCGGATGTACGACCTCTATCCGGGCCAGCGCGCGACCGGCCAGCTGATGCTGGACACCACCAACGTCCTCGATCCCAAGCTCGACCTCAATCTCCTGCGCGCGCGGGTCGGGATGGTGTTCCAGAAACCGACGCCGTTCCCGATGACGATCTACGAGAACATTGCCTTCGGCATCCGCCTCTATGAGAAGATTTCCAAGTCCGAGATGGATGGCCGGGTCGAGAAGGCGCTGCGCGGCGGCGCGCTGTGGAACGAGGTCAAGGACAAGCTCAACGCCTCGGGCCTGTCGCTCTCCGGCGGCCAGCAGCAGCGTCTCTGCATCGCCCGCACCGTCGCGGTGCGCCCCGAGGTGATCCTGTTTGACGAGCCCTGCTCTGCGCTCGACCCGATCTCGACCGCCAAGGTCGAGGAGTTGATCCAGGAACTGTCGGAGAACTACACGATCGCGATCGTGACCCACAACATGCAGCAGGCCGCGCGCGTCTCGGACAAGACCGCGTTCATGTATCTTGGCGAGTTGATCGAGTTCGACGATACCAGCAGGATATTCACGTCACCCAGCGATCGCCGCACCCAGGACTACATCACCGGCCGGTTCGGTTGAGGAGAACAGGAAATGGCTTCTGAACATACCGCCAAGGCGTTCGACAGCGATCTGCAGGAACTGACCAGGCTGGTTGCGGAAATGGGCGGCCTTGCCGAGCGCATGATCGTGGATTCCGTCGACGCCCTGGTTCGTCGTGACGTCGTGCTAGGCCAACGCGTGGTGACGGCCGACGCCGAGATCGACAAGCTGCAGCACACGATCGAGGAACGCGCGGTGCTGACCATCGCCCGCCGCCAGCCGATGGCGGTCGACCTGCGCGAGATCGTCGGCGCGATGCGGGTTGCCACCGATCTCGAGCGGATCGGCGATCTCGCCAAGAACATGGGCAAGCGCGTAGCCGCCCTGGAGAGCGATTTCCATCCCTTGAAGCTGATCCGCGGGCTCGAGCACATGACCGACCTCGTGCAGTCGCAGGTCAAGACGGTGCTCGACGCCTACGCCGCGCACGACCTGCCGGCGGCGATGAGCGTGTGGAAGGGTGACGAGGAAGTCGACGCCATCTGCACCTCCCTGTTCCGCGAATTGCTGACCTACATGATGGAAGACCCGCGCAACATCTCGTTCTGCATCCACCTGATGTTCTGTGCCAAGAACATCGAGCGGATCGGCGATCACGCCACCAACATCGCCGAGACCGTGTTCTACATGATCGAGGGCCAGCAGATCATGGACAAGCGCCCGAAAGGCGACATGACGACCTTTGCAACGACGGTACCAGGCAATTAGGACGCATGATCCGGAAAAGTGTGCAGCGGTTTTCTAAAAGATCGTGCAAAAATAAGGCAATTCAGGAGCAAGCTACGCCATGAGCGCGCGCATTCTGGTGGTCGAGGACGAGGAAGCGCTGACCACGCTGTTGCGCTACAATCTCGATGCCGAAGGCTACGAGGTCGAGACGGTGGCGCGCGGCGATGACGCCGATACGCGGCTGAAGGAGCGTGTCCCGGATCTCATCGTGCTCGACTGGATGCTGCCCGGCCTGTCCGGCATCGAACTGTGCCGCCGCTTGCGGGCGCGGCCCGAAACCAAGCAGCTGCCGATCATCATGCTGACCGCGCGCGGCGAGGAAAGCGAGCGCGTGCGCGGGCTTGCGACCGGTGCCGACGACTACATCGTCAAGCCCTTTTCGGTGCCTGAGCTGCTCGCGCGCGTGAAAGGCCTGCTGCGCCGGGCAAGCCCCGAGCGGCTCGCCACCGTGCTTGCCTATGGCGACATCGAGCTCGACCGCGAGAAACGCCGCGTGGCGCGCTCGGGCCGTCCGATCGATCTCGGACCGACCGAATACCGCCTGCTCGAATTCTTCCTCGAGCATCCCGGCCGGGTGTTCTCGCGCGAGCAATTGCTGGACAGCGTCTGGGGCCGCGACATCTATATCGACGAGCGCACCGTCGACGTGCATATCGGCCGGCTGCGCAAGCTGCTCAATCCGGGCCGCGAGCAGGATCCGATCCGCACCGTGCGCGGCGCGGGCTACGCGCTCGACGACCGCTTCGCGAAGGCGGAGTAGCGTCACAAGCACCGGCCGCAAAACATAGCGGGGACGTCTTTTAGGAGCCTCGCCGTAACCGCGCCTGCGGCTGTCTCATCCGCGCGTCAAGACGATATCGAAATAGAGGACCCGATGACTAGGGTTTTTCCGGGATGCGAGCGTTGCGACCAGAAGGTCCGGGCGCAGCGCCGCCGCCAATAAACGGTCGCGCTCGTTAAGCCGTTCGCCCGGAAAATACATCTGCGTCGCCAGTCGTTCGAACCGTCCCTGTACCTCGAAGCGTGCGGGACGTCGTCAACGCTTCACAGCATTAGGCCAGGAACCAGCTCACAAAAAAACATCCCTGCTTTCGCCGGGATGTTTTTTCATTCTCGATGCTGCGATCAGCGCTGCGGCGGTTTTGGCGGCTGGCGCCGCCGGTCGGAGGCCGGTTGATAGGCGACGCGCGAGTGATGCGCGCAATAGGGCAGCCCGGCGAGCGCCTTGCCGCCGCAGAAGAAGAAGTCCGGGCTGGCGGGATCGCCGACCGGCCAGTGGCAGGTGGCCTCGTTGAGTTCGAGCAGCGACAGCCGCTGGCTCATCGGCACGACATTGTCATAGGCGATCGGATCCGGCTCGAGCTCGACCTCGAAGGCCTGCGCGAGCGCGGTGTTGCCGCGCGAGATCGGGCGCGAGACGCGCATCATGTGCTGCGCGGGGCGCGCCTTGCGCTGCCGCGGCGCGGCCGAAGCGGGGCTCTTGGCGCGGCCGGAAAGCCCCAGCCTGTGCACCTTCCCGATCACTGCATTTCGCGTCACATTTCCGAGTTCCGCGGCGATCTGGCTGGCCGAAAGGCCGGACTCCCAGAGCTTTTTCAGTTGCTCGACGCGTTCGTCGGTCCAGGTCAATACCGTCATCGCATTCTATCCTTCGATTAAGCGCCGGCCGCCCAGCGGCGGTGCTGCGATGCCAAATCTGCTAAAAATCCCAGTACGCAGAATCCCTTAGCCCTCGCCGGACGCAAAAAGCGCGCCCGGACGTTTACGCAAAACAACCAGAACTCAGGAGATCAAGACTGCCGCACGAGATGTCGTACCCGACAAGAAGAACGCTACAATATGGCGTGACTCCCGCGCAAGAGTCCGGTCCGACCGTCCACATGTTCCGTGATGGAGGCATGACGGGTGTTTTATTCACTCCACCGGAATCCTACGGACTGGACTTTCGCCCGAAAAGCAATGCTGCGCAGCATTGACACTGACTGCCTTGCGCCTAAAATGTTCTCGCGTGCCGCCCTTAAAAGGCGGCACGTTTCGTTTCGACCCGTCATCTCGTTTCGGCTGGTCATCGATGCGACGGCGCCAACGCGCGCATCGTGACGAGCTTCAACCTTCGAACCTTCAAGTGACCGCCATGAGCACCAGCGCCACGTCGCATCTGCTTCCCGTTTTCGCCAGGGTCGATCTCGGCTTCGAGCGCGGCGAGGGCTGCTGGCTGATCGCAACCAACGGCGATCGCTATCTCGACTTCACCTCCGGTGTTGCGGTGAACGCGCTCGGCCACGCGCATCCGCATCTGGTCGAAAGCGCTGCAGGAGCAGGCGACCAAGCTCTGGCACATGTCGAACCTGTTCAAGAGCCCGGACGGCGAGGTCCTCGCGGCGCGCTTGTGCGAGCAGAGCTTTGCCGACTTGGTGTTCTTCTGCAATTCGGGCGCGGAAGCGATGGAAGGCGTGATCAAGCTCGTGCGCCACTATCACTTCTCCAAGGGGCATGGCGAGCGCTATCGCATCATCACCTTCGAAGGCGCCTTCCACGGCCGCACGCTGGCGACGCTGGCCGCCACCGGCTCCGCCAAATATCTCGAGGGTTTCGGCCCGCCGATGGACGGCTTCGACCAGGTGCCGCATGGCGACCTCGACGCCGTGAAGAAGGCGATCGGCCCGCACACCGCCGGCATCCTGATCGAGCCGGTGCAGGGCGAGGGCGGCGTGCGCTCGGCGCCGCATTCCTTCTTCAAGGCGCTGCGCGACCTTTGCGACCAGCACGGCCTCCTGCTCGCCTTCGACGAGGTGCAGACCGGCATGGGCCGCTGCGGCGATCTCTTTGCCTACCGGCGCGTCGGCGTCACCCCGGATGTCATGTCGCTCGCGAAGGCGCTCGGCGGCGGCTTTCCGATCGGCGCGGTGCTGGCGAGCGCGGAGGCGGCCAGCGGCATGGCGCCGGGCTCGCACGGCTCGACCTTCGGCGGCAACCCCCTTGCTGTTGCGGCGGCGAACGCCGTGCTCGACGTCATGCTCAAGCCCGGCTTCTTCGATCATGTGCAGAAGATGTCGCTGCTCTTGAAGCAGAAGCTTGCTTCCGTCGTCGACCGCTATCCTTCGGTACTGTCGGAAGTGCGCGGCGAGGGCCTGCTCGTTGGCGTCAAGGCCGTGGTTCCTTCCGGTGATCTCGTGACGGCGCTGCGCGGCGAAAAGCTGCTCACCGTCGGCGCCGGCGACAATGTCGTGCGCTTCCTCGCGCCGCTGATCGTCGGCGAAACCGAGATCGAGCATTCCGTGCAATGCCTGGAGCGCGCCTGCGCGGCGCTCTCGGCCGCACAGTTGAAGAAGGCGGCGGGGTGATGACAAAGCCGCGCCACTTCCTCGACATCAACGAGGTGCCGCTGGCCGAGCTGCGCAACATGCTCGCGGCCGGCCGCGACATGAAGGCGAAGCTGAAGGCGCACCAGAAGGGCAAAAAGCCGCTCGAGGGCAAGACGCTGGCGATGATCTTCGAGAAGCCCTCGACCCGGACGCGGGTGTCGTTCGACGTCGGCATGCGCCAGCTCGGCGGTGAATCTATCATGCTGACGGGCGCGGAGATGCAGCTCGGCCGCGGCGAGACCATCGCCGACACCGCGCGCGTGCTGTCGCGCTATGTCGACGCCATCATGATCCGCATCCTCAATCACGAGGCGCTGCTGGAGCTTGCCGCCTACGCCACCGTGCCCGTCATCAACGGGCTGACGCGGCGCTCGCATCCCTGCCAGGTGATGGCCGACGTGATGACCTTCGAGGAGCACCGCGGCTCGATCGAAGGCAGGACCGTGGCCTGGACCGGCGACGACAACAACGTGCTGGCGTCCTGGGCGCATGCGGCCGAGCGCTTCAAATTCCACCTCAATATCGCGACCCCGCCGGAGCTCGCGCCGAAGAAGGCGATGCGCGACTGGATCAACGAGACCCAGGCGCCGATCGTGATCGGCAACGATCCGGAGGCCGCGGTGCGCGGCGCCGATTGCATCGTCACCGATACCTGGGTGTCGATGGGTGACAAGGAAGGCGAGCACCGCCACAACGTGCTCAAGCCCTATCAGGTCAATTCGAAGCTGATGTCGCTCGCCAAACCCGACGCGCTGTTCATGCATTGCCTGCCGGCCCATCGCGGCGAGGAGGTCACCGACGAGGTGATCGACGGGCCGCAATCGGTGGTGTTCGACGAAGCCGAAAATCGCCTGCACGCGCAAAAAGGCATTTTGGCCTGGTGCTTCGACGCGGTGGGGTAGCAGCCACAACAAGCTGTCGTCCCGGACAAGCGAGCGCCGATCCGGGACCCTCGCGTGAGCGCTTGCGCTCATCGCGAACCGAGTGATCTCTCGGTAGAGCTGCGTGGCAGACGCTTTCTGTCGCAACAAAAGCCCGTGGGTATGGGTCCCTTGCTTTCGCGGGGACGACAACCAACCCCTTTCGTTTCGTACCTCGTGACCCCAGATAAGCGCCATGACGTCTCAATCCTCCGACACCAAAATCACCTTCACAAGCCCCGTGCGCGCGCCGTCGGCGGTTCCCGTCGACGACGCCGTCATTCCGTTCGAGGTCAACGCGCTCGATCTGCGCGGCCGGCTGACGCGGATGGGGCCTGCGCTCGATGAGCTCCTCACCAAGCACGATTATCCCGCGGCCGTGGGTAAGCTCTTGGGCGAAGCGATCGTGCTCACCACGCTGCTCGGCTCGTCGCTGAAATTCGACGGCCGCTTCATCCTGCAGACCCAGACGGATGGTCCGGTGTCGTTCCTGATCGTGGATTTCCAGGCGCCCGATCGCCTGCGCGCCTATGCGCGCTATGACGCCAAGCGGCTCAAGACGGCTGCGGATTCCGGCGCCTTGCTCGGCAAGGGCCATCTCGCCATGACCATCGACCAGGGACCGGACATGAGCCGCTACCAGGGTCTGGTCGCGCTCGACGGCGGCGGACTGGAGGCGGCTGCGCATGAATATTTCCTGCGCTCCGAGCAGATCCCGACCCGCGTGCGGATCGCGGTCGGCGAGGAGTTTCGCGGCGGCGAGGGCGGCAGGCATCGCTGGCGCGCCGGCGGCGTGTTGATCCAGTTCCTGCCGAAGGCGCCGGAACGCGCGCGGCAGGCCGACCTGCATCCGGGCGATGCGCCCGAGGGCACGGTGCCGCACACGGTCGCCGAGGACGACGCCTGGGTCGAGGGCCAGTCGCTGATCTCGACGGTGGAAGATGTCGAGCTGATCGATCCCGATCTCTCCGGCGAGCGGCTGCTCTACCGTCTCTTCCACGAGCGCGGCGTGCGCGTGTTCAAGCCGCTCGACTTGCATGCGCGGTGCTCCTGCTCGCGCGATGCGGTCTCCGCGATGCTGAAGAGCTTCGAAGCGAAAGACCGCGCCGAGATGGTCAAGGAGGGCAAGGTCGTCGTGACCTGCGAGTTCTGCTCGTCGGTCTACGAATTCACACCGCAGGAAGCCGGCGTGGAGTAAAGTGGGATAGCCACATACAAGGTGCCATCACCCGCGAAAGCGGGTGATCCAGTATTCCAGAGGCGTTAGTGGTTTAGCCGATAGGTCTCGGCGTACTTGATGCCCCGCCTGCGCGGGGCATGACAGTGAAGATCAATTCAACACCCGCCTCGCTTCCGGGCTGTCCAGCGAAAACGTCGGCACGTCGATCTCGAACCGTTCGCCGGTTTCGCTCACCATCAGGTAGCGGCCGGTCATGAAGCCCGAGGCGGTCGACAGCGGCACGCCGGAGGTGTATTCGAAGCGTTCACCGGGCGCGAGCACGGGCTGCTCGCCGACCACACCCTCGCCGCGGACCTCCTCCTGCTTGCCGGATGCGTCGGTGATGATCCAGTGCCGGGTGCGGAGCTGCACCGTTTCCTCGCCGCTGTTGGTGATCACGATGGTGTAGGACCAGAAATAACGCGAGTTCTCGGCCGACGAGCGCTCGGGCATGAAGTTCGGCTCGACGGTGACTTCGATCTGGCGGGTGACGGCGCGGTACATGGCTCGATCATACCGAAAAGGCGGGCGGGAACCAATGGTGGGGCGCGCCGCGACCGCGGCACCGCCCGCCATCGCCGTTTCAACACAGTTCCATTTTAAGGCCCGCCGGCGCCGTTCCCCGGGCTTCGTGACTTTGCGTGGCCGTGGCGGAGCGGTAGAATCCTCACCTTGCGCCGGTGCTTCGCGCCGGCCATGCTACGGTGGCTGATGACGTCCATTGCCGATCAAGTTGCAGGGCCTCAAGTCGCTGGAGCCGCGGAGAGCGCGCGCGAGCAGGCAGCGGTGCCGAAGGCGCCCGCGATCTCGCTGCCGGCCATCGGCGAGCGCGAGCTGCGGCTCGATCTCTTCCGCGGGCTCGCGCTGTGGCTGATCTTCATCGACCATCTGCCGCCGAGCCTGCTCACCTGGTTCACCATCCGCAATTACGGCTTCTCCGACGCCACCGAAATCTTCATCTTCATCTCCGGCTATACCGCGGCCTTCGTCTATGGCCGCGCCATGCTGGAGATTGGTTTCCTGGTCGCGACCGCGCGCATCCTGCGCCGCGCCTGGCAGATCTATGTCGCGCACGTGTTCCTGTTCACGATCTTCCTCGCCGAAATCTCCTACGTCGCCTTCTCCTTCGAGAACCCGCTCTACAGCGAGGAGATGGGAATCGTGGATTTCCTCAAGCACCCCGACGTCACCATCGTGCAGGCGCTGCTGTTGCGATTCCGTCCCGTCAACATGGACGTGCTGCCGCTCTACATCGTGCTGATGCTGTCGCTGCCGATCATCCTCGCGCTGATGCGCTGGAAGCCGGACGTGACGCTGGCGCTGTCGGCGATGCTTTATGCCGCCACGTGGGAGTTCGATCTCTATCTCACGTCCTATCCGAACGGCTACTGGGCGTTCAATCCGATGGCCTGGCAGTTGCTGTTCGTGTTCGGCGCCTGGTGCGCGCTCGGCGGCGCCAGGCGCATGTCGCGCATCCTGTCATCGCCGATCACGCTATGGGTGTGCGCGGTCTATGTCGTGTTCGCCTTCTATGTCACGATGACCTGGTACGTGCCGCAGATGAACCACTGGCTGCCGAAGCCGGTCGAGCAGTGGATGTATCCGATCGACAAGACCGACCTAGACGTGTTGCGCTTTGCGCATTTTCTCGCACTTGCAGCACTCACCGTGCGCTTTCTGCCGAAGGACTGGCCGGGGTTGAAATCAGCATGGCTGCAGCCCCTGATCCTGTGCGGCCAGCATTCGCTGGAGATCTTCTGCCTCGGCGTGTTCCTGGCCTTTGCCGGCCACTTCGCCCTCGCCGAAGGCGGGGGTGGTGCGGCATTGCATGCGCTTGTCAGCCTCTGCGGAATCCTCATGATGTGGGGCGTGGCGTGGCTCATTTCGTGGTACAAACACGTCGCCGACAAGAGCGGCCCGCGTAAGGGCGCCGCCGGCGATCTGGCAGGAGGGGGCTGATGCGGCCAGGGTTGATCCTGGGACTGGCTCTGCTTGCGGCCGTTTCCGCCGGGCAGAGAGTGCGCGCCGAAGATGCCCCCGCGGGTTGCGATGTCCCGACCTCCCTGCTCGAAAGCGAGAGTTCGCTGCCCAGGGTCGCGGAAGCCGTGAAGGCCGGCCAGCCGCTGAACATCCTCGTGGTCGGCAGCCGCTCCTCGACCATCGGCTCCGACGCCGCCAATGCCTATCCGGCGCGCATGCAGGTCGCGCTGAAGGACAAGTTGCCGCAGGAGGCGGTGAGCGTATCCGTAGAAATACAGGCTTCGAAAACCGCCGAGGAAGTGGCGGGCGCCCTCGTTAAGCTGGTGGAAGGAAAAAGGCCTACTTTGGTTATCTGGCAGACCGGTACGGTCGATGCTATGCGATCCATCGATCCCGATGAATTTCGCACGGCCATCGATGACGGCGTGGTTGCGATGCAAAAGGCAGAAGCCGACGTGGTCCTGATCAACCCGCAATACAGTCCGCGCACCGAGACCATGATTTCGGTGCCGCCCTATCTGGATAATATCCGCGCGGTGGCGCAGCAGCACGACATCCCGCTGTTCGACCGCTTCGCCATCATGCATGAGTGGAACGATCAGGGAGACTTCGACCTTTTCAGCGCGCATCACGGCCCGGAGCTCGCGAAGCGCGTTCATGATTGCCTCGGCAAGGCGCTGGCGGCGTTTGTCGTCAACACCGCGCATTTAGGTCCGGCGCAGCAGAATTAGGACTTTTGGTTAATGATGTTTGGGAGTTTTCACCGTCTTTCGCGCGCATTCGCGTCGGTCGTCATCTATGCCTTGGCGATGCTTCCGCCGGTCTGCGTGCACGCGCAGGGCGCCGCGCAAATCGCGCTGAGCCAGGCTGCACCGGCAGAACCTCAACCGGCGCAGGCCGCAAAGGCACCTGCGGCGGGCACCACCACCGGCAACGCGGCCGGCCCCGAACAGACCAGTCCGCCGCCGCAGAGGACGCTCACTGCCAAAGCCATCGACAAGGTGAAGCAGGTCGCGAAGTCGGCGAGCGATATTTTCGGCCGCGTGCCCTGCCTGCCGCCGAAGAGCGGCGCGCAATCGCTGGGCTCGCTGCCGCATGTCGCCAACAAGCTGATCGCGGGCCAGCCGGTCGTGATCATCGCCTTCGGCTCGTCGTCGACGCAAGGCTATGGATCGAGCGCGCCCGAGTTCACCTATCCGAACAGGCTGGCGGTGCGATTGAGGCGGCAATATCCGACCGCCGACATCACCGTCGTCAATGCAGGCCGCGGCGGCGAGGACGCGCCGGAAATGATGAAGCGGCTGCAGAGCGCCGTGATCGACCAGAAGCCGGATCTCGTGATCTGGCAGGTCGGCACCAATGCCGTGCTGCGCAACCTCGATCCCGCCGAGACCGCAAAGCTCGTCGAAGACGGCGTGGCCCGCATCCAGGCCGCGGGCTCCGATATCGTGCTGGTCGATCCCCAATATTCGCCGCGGGTGGTCGAGCGCGCCGAGAGCGCGAGCCGGATGGTGACGCTGCTCAACAGGGTTGCGAGCCTGCGCCATGTCGGCCTCTTCCCGCGCTTCGAGGTGATGCGCGAGTGGCATGAGGGCCAGGCGCTGCCGGTCGACAGCTTCGTCATCGCCGACGGCCTGCACATGAACGACTGGGGCTATGCCTGCTTCGCGCAGCTTCTCGGCGACGACATCATCAAGTCGGTCGGCCAGATCAAGCTCGGCGTCAACGTGCCCGGCGACGTGCGTACCTATCGGCCGATGTGACGCTGCATCGGCAGCGTCATAACGGCTTGTCGCCGTAGTCAGGCCGACGCTTCCTCACATCCTGGCGCCCGTTGGCTTCATCACGATCTCGAAGCCTTGCGCTTCCAGCTCCTGCAATATCGTTTTGGTCAGGTGCGCGCATTCCTCCGGCATGATCCAACTGGGGCTTCTCCAGTCCGGATCGCCTTCCTTCGGGTAAGTTTCAAAGGCCGATCGAATGGCGGCCGCGATGGCATCTGCGGGGTTCGACATAGGGCTCTCCCATCCGGCAGCAAAGGCGTCGCCGCAGCCGTCGGACTTGATCCAAGTCAACGTGACAGCGGGCTACAATCGTCGAGCTCCTGCGGCCGTGGCCGGATAACCCACCCCACGCGACTGTGTGACACCAGTCACAGCCAAGGGCCGGGCTGCCACAGCGGTCACAGCGAGCGCCGAGGCTTCGCCGTACTCCTGTCATCACGGAAAGCGGGAATGGTCTCGCTCCAAAGCATGACGGGAGACGGAAATGACCAAGTTCAAGACATCGGATCGGGAAGACCTCTCTGTTCGCCAGCTCGACGATGCGGCGCTGGACACCGTCGTGGGGGGCGTTCGATCGAAGATTACATGTCAGCGCAGCTCAGGCTCGCGTTCCATCCGGTCGGCGGCTGGACCATGAAGGACGTGTTCGCGACGCCGACCCTCGGCACTTACCACTGACGAATTTCATTTCGACAAACAGGAGAGCGACATGAACGACGAAATCGTCGACATGAAGCTTGAAGAGCTCGAGCAGGTCAGCGGCGGCGATTTGCTGAACAGGATGATCGACCAGGCGATGGCGGCTTTGGGCGCGCGTCTGCTGGCCGCTGTTCACACGCCGATCGGGCAGCCGGATCCGATCAGCCGCACATGCGTTGACGCCGGCTGACCGGCGGGAATGCTGATACTCGTCATTGCGAGCGAAGCGCCGCAATCCAGATTCTTGCCGTGGCAACAGTCTGGATTTCTTCCGCCTTCGCTTGTTGAGCTGCGGCGGACAGGTCGTCGCGGAGCCTGTCATCGGGCCGCGCGTTTGCGCGGACCCGTTGGCTCCTCGCAATGACGAACCTGGGCTGTCGTCCCGGACAAGCGAGCGCATGCGCGATTCCACAACAACGGCCTGTGGTTATGGGTCCCGCTTTCGCGGGGACGACATCAAGGTTTGTTGCGCCGCTCTCGCGTCTCTCCGCTCACACCTTCTCCAGCGCCGCCGCGAGATCCTCGATCAGATCATCCGCATGCTCCAGCCCCGTCGAGAAGCGGATGAAGCCGTCGCTGATGCCGAGCTCGGCGCGGGCGTCGGGCTTCAGCCGCTGGTGCGTGGTGGTCGCCGGATGCGTGACGAGGCTCTTGGAGTCGCCGAGATTGTTGGAAATTCTTGCAAGCTTCAGCGCGTTGAGGCAGCGGAAGGCGCCGGCCTTGCCGCCCTTCACCTCGAAGCCGACCAGCGTCGAACCGGCGCGCATCTGCTTCCTCACAAGTTCGGCCTGCGGATGATCGGCCCGTCCCGGATAGACCAGCCGCGACACCTTCGGGTGCGTCGCCAGCGCATCCGCGATCTTCGCCGCGGTGTCGGTCTGCGCGCGTACGCGCAACGCCAGCGTCTCCAGGCCCTTGAGCAGCACCCAGGCGTTGAACGGCGACAGCGACGGCCCGGTCTGGCGCATGAAATTATGAATGTGCTCGGCGATGAATGCCTCCGAGGAAAGGATGACGCCGCCGAGACAGCGGCCCTGGCCGTCGATATGCTTTGTCGCGGAATAGACTACGACGTCGGCGCCGAGTTCGAGCGGGCTCTGCCAGATCGGCGTCGCGAACACGTTGTCGACGATCAGCCGCGCGCCACCCTGGTGGGCGATGTCGGCGATGGCGGGAATGTCGAGCACGTCGAGCGTCGGATTGGTCGGGCTTTCGAGGAAGCAGCTTCTGGTGTTCGGCCGCATCGCTTTTTTCCAGGCGTCGAGGTCGAGGCCGTTCACCAGCGTCGCCTCGATGCCGTAGCGCGGCAGGAGGTCCTCCACGACATAACGGCAGGAGCCGAACAACTGCTTCGAGGCCACCACATGGTCGCCGGCCTTTAGCGGCGCGAGCACGGCAGTCGTCACCGCGGCCATGCCGGTCGCAGTCGAGCGGCAGGCCTCGGCACCTTCGAGCTCGATCATGCGGCGCTCGAACATCGCGATCGTCGGATTGGAGTAGCGCGAATAGATGAAGCCGGGGTCTTCGCCCTTGAAGCGCGCCTCGCAGAGCTCGGCGGTCTCGTAGACATACCCTTGCGTGAGGAACAGGCCCTCGGAGGTTTCGCCGAATTCCGAGCGAAGGGTGCCGGAATGAACGAGGCGGGTTTCGCGGCGGTAGTGGGCCGTCGGCGAGGCGGCGGTGGACTTGAGGGCGGTAGACTTGGACATGTGACCTCCATCGTGGCCACATGCGAAAATGGCCACAAAAAAACCGGCCTGGGAGAACTCCTCAAGGCCGGGATCACACGTGTCCCCGGCCTGTTTAGCGACTTATTTAACGTGGCTGCAAGCCGGCCGGCTCAAATCACCACGGGATAAGTCATGCTCTTATTCGTCGCCGAGCTTCCCGTCAAGGCGGCCATCGGATAACCGGTAAAAGGCCCAATTTAAGGGGTTTTAAAGGGGACGTACGGGATTTTCGCTTGTCATTTTCGCTTCCAAGGGACGCCAACGGCATTCTGCCCGACCGCATGATCGCGGCGATGGCGGATTCCGGCCTGATCCTGCCGGAATATCCCTTTGTCGAAAGCCAGATCCAGCCGGCCAGTCTTGATTTGCGCCTCGGCGACATCGCCTACCGGGTGCGCGCGAGTTTCCTGCCCGGACCGGGCGCGACCGTGGCCGAGCGCATCGACGAGCTGAAGCTGCACGAGATCTCGCTCGCCGACGGCGCCGTGCTGGAGACCAACTGCGTTTATATCGTGCCGCTGATCGAAAGCCTCGCATTGCCAAAGCAGATCGTTGCGGCAGCGAACCCGAAAAGCTCGACCGGGCGGCTTGACGTCTTCACCCGCGTGATCGCCGACGGCACCCGACGCTTCGACATGATCGGCGCCGGCTATCACGGCCCGCTCTATGCCGAGATCAGCCCGAAGACGTTTCCGGTGCTGCTGCGCGAGGGCTCGCGGCTGTCGCAGGTTCGCTTTCGCACCGGCGACGCCATCCTCAATGCCGGGGAGCTCGATGCGCTGCACGAGAAGGAGCGTCTCGTCGACATCGAGGACGCCGATCTCGCCGGCGGCGTCGCGCTGTCGGTCGATCTCTCCGGCGAGAATTCCGACGGCTTTGTCGGCTATCGCGCCAAGCGCCACACCGGCGTGGTCGACGTCGATCGCCGCAGCGGTTATTCGGTGGACGATTTCTGGGAGCCGATCCGCGCCCGCGCGGACGGCAACCTCATCCTCGATCCCGGCGAGTTCTATATCCTCGCCTCGAAGGAAGCGGTGCAGGTGCCGCCGGATTACGCCGCCGAGATGGTGCCGTTCGATCCGCTGGTCGGCGAATTCCGGGTGCACTATGCCGGCTTCTTCGATCCCGGCTTCGGTTACGCCGGCGCGGGCGGCGAAGGGGCGCGCGCGGTGCTCGAAGTGCGCTCGCGCGAGGTGCCGTTCATCCTCGAGCACGGCCAGATCGTCGGCCGCCTCGTCTATGAGAAGATGCTGTCGCGGCCGAATGCGATGTACGGCCAGCGCATCGGCTCGAACTACCAGGCGCAGGGCCTGAAGCTCTCGAAGCATTTCAGGGTTTAGGATTGTCGTCCCGGGCAAGCGACGCGAGCGCGACCCGGGACCCATACCGCGGAATCCATCATTGAGGCAGGCTGCTCGAGACCTTTCGCAAAACCAAAGCCGGTGGTTATGGATCCCGGCTTTCGCTCGCTCTGGACAACGCTGCGCGTTGCCAGGAGCTCGTTCGCCGGGACGACATCGTGTGGCCTGGCTCGCAGCTTTCGTCTCATTGATGACGTTCGCGCTGATATCGCCGGCATCAGCCCAATCCGCCACGCCGGCGCAGATGGCGCAATATCTCGTCAAGCTCGCCGAATATGACGCCGCGCGCGCGGCCTATCAGGTGCGCGCCGCGCCCTATTGGGCGGCGGTCAAGGCCAAACGCGCGTCACGGACGTCCAAGCGGCGGGCGCATCGCGAGATCACGCTCGACGATTACGTGCTGACCCAGCCGCCGGAATATACCGGGCCGAAGAAGCCCATCAATCCGGCGTCGAGCGCGCGCGAGGTGCCTGTCGTTGCCGATTACCTGCAGCATGCCGCACAGCAATTCGATTTCGCGCCGGAGAAGCCGGCAAGCGAGATCGAGTTCAAGCGCGCCTATGCGCGCATCGCCTCCGCGGCCGGCCTGACCAGGGACCAGGCCGTCCGCGTCTATGCGTTCGAGGCCACCGGCAACGGCAAATACGACCTCGTTGCCGGACAGGAGTTCGATCCCAACGCGCCGGCGATCACGACCGCGCTCGGCTACAACCAGTTGCTCTCGACCAACAGCGTCGAGCTGCTGGCCGAGCAGGGACGGCAGTTCATCGAGACGCTGAAGAGCCGGGCGGCGGAAGCATCCGGCGTGCGGAAGGCGGCGCTGGAGCAGAAGATCGCGGTCCTGCAGAAGATGGTGACCTTTGCGCGCTCGGTGCGCGACGACTGGAATGTGCATGAGCGGCTCGGCCGCACGCCGAAGGGCCTCGGCGTCCACGCGCTCAATCTCGACATCGATATCGGCCCGCTCTTGCAGACGCAGAAGCTGGTGAACTCGGTCAACTTCGCAAAGGCGAGGGGATATTCGGCAGCCCTGACCGCGGCCGAGCTCGAGATGATGAACCTCACCGGCGACGGCAACGGTTTCGACATGGTCACGATGCCGCAGGCGATGCGGAGCAAGGTGCCGACCTCGAATTTCTTCACGCAGTTGGGCTACGAGCATAATCCCGTCGCGCGAAAGAACAACACGGCCGCGGCGCTGCTGTCGGCAACCGACGCGGTGATGGATCGCGAGCAGCAATTGCCGGGCGCCAAGGACTTGGCGGCGTCGTTTTAGGGTCGATGCCAACCGGCGTGTTCCCGTCATTGCGAGGAGCGAAGCGACGAAGCAATCCAGCCTTCACGGGACACTGGATTGCTTCGCTTCGCTCGCAATGACAATTTACTAGGCACAAGGCACAATGGGAAGCGAAATGACCGACGAGGCGGACGGCGCACAAATCGCGCTATGGGCGAAATGGCGCAGCGTCGCCGAGCTCTACCACGCGCTCTTCACCGGGTTGACGCTCACGGTGGTGACGCGGCGCGGCACGCGCGAGGCCGCCGAGTTCATGTTCCGGGTGTTTCGCCGCCAGCAGCAGGAGCGCTTCCTGCCGGGATTGAAGAAGCTCGGTCTCGATCACCTGCCGCCCGCGGTGGCCGCCGCGCAATATCATTATCTCTCGAACTGGATAGGCGGCGTGCATGTCGAAACGATGTACGAGAGCGACCGCAAGGCCTGGATCCGCTACCCGCCGCCGCGCTGGGCCTGGAAGGGCACGGCGATCTGCGGCATTCCCGGCGAGGTCTCGCAGGCGATGCTGCGCGGCTGGCACGCCAATAACGGCGTGGCGCTCGGCAACCTCAAGCTCGGCTTCGTCTGCACCAAGCAGAGCGTGGACGGCCAGGACGGTCTCGAAGGCTATTACTACGAATACGATCATCCGCTCGAGCCCGACGCGCGGCTCGTCTTCGCGCGCCATCTCGAGGCGCCGTTGTTCGATCCCGCCAAGGCGCCGGCGCTGCCGGTCGATAGCTGGCCAAGGCCGCGGCTGGAGAAAGCCCATCGCAATTACGCGATGGAATATGTGAAGACGGCCGCACCCGTCATGGTGCAGTTGTTCGGGCCCGAGGATGGCGGTTATCTGCTTCATCTCACGGGCAAGCTGATCGGCATGCAGTATTTCGACGAGGTGGCGCATGCGCTGGGGCAAGGCGGAGGCGGCGCGAAGGAATTTGCCGCGTTCCTGCGCGCGCTGTTCGAGATGCAGGACGATGTCGCCGAGATGAGCCAGTCCGGGGGCTCGTTCGAGATCAGGCAGCCAGGCTGGAAGCTGATGGCCGATGTCGGCGATTACCATCCGGCCTGCGCGCGGGTGCTGGAAGGCCTGCTCGAGGGCCTCGCCGCCGGTTGCGGCCGGAATATCCCCGTGCGCCTGCGCCCTGCTGCGGGCGGCCGGCCGCCGTTTGTCTGGTCGATCGGCTAGTTTTGGGGCGCGCCTGCGTTCTGGGCAGCCCCCCATGCATCCCCGGCACGCAGAATCGCGGTTGGGGCGTGCTAGGGAACCTGATGAGCCGATGACAACACCGGTCCATAGCGCGATCAGCAAAAGTGGGTACCGGTTTTGCGCCCGGATCGCGCTCTGAATCATAATGAGCGCATGACCTTCCGGTCATGCGCGGGAGAGAAAATGTCCGATCTCGGCGTCGCCGAAATCCCGGTCGACGAGGAGGAGCGTCCGCTGCCGCCGCCGGCACCGCCGGTGCGGAATGCGCTGGTCGACGGCCCCATCCTGCCGACGCTGCTGCATCTCGCCTGGCCGAACGCGCTCGCATTCTCCGCCGGCACCTGCGTGGTGATCGCGGAGACCTCCTATATCGGCCGGCTCGGCGTCGAGTCGCTGGCCGCCATGGCGCTGGTGTTTCCGTTCGTGATGCTGACCATGACCATGTCGGGCGGCGCCATGGGCGGCGGCGTGGCGTCGTCGATTGCGCGTGCGCTCGGCGCCGGCGATCGCGACCGTGCCTCGACGCTCGCCACGCATGCGCTGCTGAATGCGATCGGCTTCGGCCTCGTGTTCATGCTGGTGATGCTGACCTTCGGGCCGCATCTGCTCGAAGTCATGGGCGGCCGCGGCAATGTGCTGGCGCAGGCGGTCGGCTATGTGCAGATCTTCTTCGGCGGCGCTGTCCTGCCGTGGCTGATGAACTCGATGGCCGGCATTTTGCGGGGCACCGGCAACATGAAGCTGCCGTCGGCGCTGTTCCTCAATTCTGCGCTGTGCCAGATCATCCTGGGCGGCACGCTCGGGCTCGGCCTCGGCCCGATACCGCAATTCGGCATGCGCGGCGTCGCCGCGGGCTCGCTGACCGCCTATACGATCAGCATTTCCGTGATGGCCTGGTACATGTTCTCCGGCCGCGCGCGCGTCACGCCGAAGATCGCCGGCCTGCGACTTCAGTCCGCGATGTTCTTCGATATCCTGAAGGTCGGCGCGGTGTCCTGCTTCTCGCCGCTGCAATCGGTGCTGACGATTTCGATCTTCACCCACATGCTGGCGGCTTACGGCACCGCGGTGCTGGCCGGCTACGGCATCGGCGCGCGGCTCGAATTCCTGCTGACGTCGCTGTCGTTTTCGTTCGGCATTGCTTCGGTGCCGATGATCGGCATGGCGATCGGCGGCGGAAACGTGGCCCGCGCGCGCCGCATCGCCTGGACCGCCGGATTGATGTCCTTCATCGCGGTCGGCGCCATCGCCTCCATCATCGCGGTCTTTCCCGATCTCTGGGTCAATATCTTCACCCGGGACGGGAACGTGCTGGTCGCAAGCCGGCAGTATCTGTCGATGGCGGCGCCTTGTTACGCGTTCCTCGGCCTGGCCAGCTCGATGTATTTTTCATCGCAGGGCGCGGCCAAGATGATCGGTCCCGTGCTGGCGCAGACGGCGCGGTTGGTGTTCATCGCGGCGGGCGGCTGGTGGTTGTCGACGCATGGCGCGACCGCGCAAGGCTTCTTCGTGCTCGCGGCCTCGTCGATGGTGGTGCTCGGCGTCTTGTCCTGCTCCGGCGTCATCCTGACGCGATGGGGACCGCGCGCGACAGTCGCCACGCGTTCGTCCCGCGCTCTCGGCGGCCGCCGAGTAGGCAATCGGTTCGAGTCTTATCGAATCGATTTCACTTGTGCCGCCGGAGCCGCCGATGGCCGCCGCCGAAATTGGCCATCTGCATCATCGGGCCGGCCATCTGCATCATCGGGCCGATCATACCCATGACGTCGCCGCCGCCTCCGCCGAAGCCGCCGGGGATTCCCATACCGCCGAAGCCGCCACCGCCGCCCGGGATCATGCCGCCGAACCCGCCGCCACCACCGCCGCCTTCCATCATCTGACCCATCATCGGGCCCATGGTCTGCATCAACGCTGCGAAGCGGCGCTTGCCCATCTTGGCCTTCATCATCTCCAGCATCGGCGCCATCTGGGTCATCATGTCCTGACCGCCGCCGCTAACGTCACTGCCGCCTCCGCCGCCAAAGCCGAACTGGGCGTTGGCGGGTACCGAGCTCAGCGCGAACAGCAGGAACACCGCGGCGGCCTGGCAAATAAGCTTGTCAGCACCCTTCATGGTTCTTCTCCTTGCGTGCGCTGCGCCGCGAAGCGGTGCCAACAGGACGCACCCGGAAAGGCCTAGGGCGATCACCGGGCAGCTTCTGTGAGAAAGATCACGGTTGTGGACAAGCGCAGACGACCAGGGGCTTGACGGTCCTACGCACGCACCTTGTCGAACGCCTTCTGCATCGCGGCCGCGGCGAGATCCATTTGCCCGTTCATGTAAGGCGCGATCTCATGCGGCAGCACGTCGACGGTCCAGAGCAGCCGGCAGCGCGACGCGCCGTCGGCAATCACCTGCACGGAAGCCGAATGCTGTGTCAGCCGCTCGCTGATCACGGCGTAAACCAGCCGGCGCCTCGCGTCGTCGCAATCGACCAGCAGCTCGCGCGCCACCGTGCCGTTGGCGAAGCTGACGATGCGGGCCTCGCCCTCGAGCTTGGTGTCGAGCACGAAGCCCGGCACCAGCCGCGTATGCAGCGCGCCGAAATCGCGCACCGCGTCCCATACGTCATCGGCGGATGCGGCGAGCGGAATGTCCTTGTGGATGGAAGCCATGGCTTAGTCTCTCCGAACGAAATGAACTTCGTCATTGCGAGCGAAGCGAAGCAATCCAGGGCTTGCGGGAAGCAGGATTGCTTCGTCGCTTGCGCTCCTCGCAATGACGGCGGTGAAAGCCTTACGTGCACACCGCCTCGACATTGTTGCCGTCGGGGTCGAGCAGGAACGCGGCGTAATAGGTCGGGCTGTAATCGTGCCGGTGGCCGGCCGCGCCGTTGTCGCGGCCGCCGGCCTTCAGCCCCTCGGCATGGAATTTCTGGATGGCGGCATGGTCCGGGGCGCGGAAGGCGACGTGGGCGCCGGTGCTCTTCAGCCCCTTCTGCAGATAGAGCCACAGCGCGGGCTCGCCCTTTGGCCCGAAGCCCGCGCCATTCTCGTCCTTCGAGCACAGCACGAATCCGAGCGGCGCCAGCGCCGCGGTATAGAAGCGCACGGCGGCGTCGAGGTTGCCGACTTTCAATCCGATATGGTCGTACATGATGATCTCCGATTGCGAGCGCGGGAGCCGCGCGACATGGAGATCAGTTACTCAATTCAGCGCGAGGCGTTCTTGGAAAATCTTGCGCATCCCCCGCGAGGCCTGCCGGAATTTCAGCGGCGACACGCCGGCCGCGCGGTGGAACGTGCGGACGAAATTGGAGAGATCGCCAAAGCCGACATCATAGGCGATGTCGGTCACGGGCTTGTCGTCGTCGGCGAGGGAGCGCGCCGCGCGCCGCAGCCGCGAGCGCACCAGATATTGATGCGGGGTGACGCCAAGGCTTGCGGAAAACAGCCGCAGGAAATGGAACGGGCTGACGCCGGCCTGCCGCGCGATATCCTCCAGCTCGATCTCCCGGTGCGAATGGGCGTCGATCCAGAGCGCCGCCTCCACCGCGCGGCGGCGGTCGCGCGCGGTGACGCTCGGCTGCTTCTTTGCCTTCCCCGAGACCACCTCGACCAGCCGGCTCGCGATGAGATGCCCGGCCTCGTCGAGGCCGATGTCGCTCTGTCCGTCGGCCGCGGCCTGCGCGAGCTCGCCGAGCACCATCAATTCCGCCAGCGGCGGGGTAGCGCCGACCTGCCAGGCCTCGGCGCGCTCGCCGATGGTCTCGATCAACTCAGGCTCGAAGAAGAACGACAGGCACTCGTCGCCGCAGACATGATCGTGGGTGCAGATGAATTCGGCGCCCGGGGTGCCGATCAACAGCGACCCCACCACCAGCTCGTGCGACCGGCCGTGACAGTGATAGCCAAAACTGCCCTTGCGGACGAAGGAGATGGAATGACAGCGGTGCAGCTCGGCAAACGGCTTTTCGCCCGGTACCGCCGAACAGCGGAAATCGGACACCGTCATGGTCGGCCGCTGCAGCAGCGTCGTGGAACTCATGCCCCTTATCTAGTTAAGGGGGCGCGGCGGGGCAACCGGCAGCAGCACGTCGAACAGCGTCTTGCTGGCGATCGGCCGCGTACCCTCGAGCGAGAGCAGATGGCGCTTGGAGATGGTGCCGCCGAAGGGCGAGTTCTTGTCGGCATAGTGCCCGGTTTCCAGCACGCGGTGGCAGGGGACGATGATCATGAAGGGATTTCGGCCGATCGCCTGCGCCACCGAACGTTCGGCGCCGGGGCGGCGCATCTGGGTGGCCAGTTCATTATAGGTGCGGGTTTCGCCGCGCGGAACAACGCGAGTGAACTCGTAAACACGCTGATTGAAGGCCGAGATGCCGGTCATGTCGAGCGTCACGTCGGAGAACTCGCTGGTGCCGCCGCGCAGTTGCGCGGCAATGCCCTCGATCGCGATCTCCACCATCGGCGGCGGACGCTGCTCGTGCGCCTCCGGATAAAGGCGGAAAAGACGCCTCAGGGTCTCGATTTCCCGCGCCTCCGGCAATTGCACGCTGACGACGCCGGCCTCGCTCCACACGATGCCGCAACGGCCGACGCCGGTGCCAAAGATTGCGTAACTACGCCCCATCAACGCTGCCCCAACCCCAAGTGGCATCATAACACTGTCATGATCGGGCGCACGTGGAATCTTCAGGTTCGGTTAAGGGCGCTGGGGATGGAGGAGGCGGAACGGTGGTGCGGCTGCAAGGCGCTTGGCGGATCGCCCGGTCTCGGCTAATCAAAGGGGGTACGAGCGCGGGCGTAGTTCAATGGCAGAACGGCAGCTTCCCAAGCTGCATACGAGGGTTCGATTCCCTTCGCCCGCTCCAATTGCTTGCTCGCAGCGAAACGACGTTGATCGCAACACGTTGGCGGCTCATTTTCTGAAACGCGATCAAAGCACGGGACGCCACACATGACGGATGCGGAGGCGGGACGGACGCGGGACTTCGTGGGCTATGGTCGCCAGCCGCCAGATCCGCGCTGGCCGAATGGCGCGCATGTCGCCGTCAACTTCGTGATCAATTACGAGGAAGGCGGCGAGTATTCCGTGCCGGACGGCGACAAGGCTTCCGAGGCGGCCTTGACGGAAGGAGCGACCGCCGCCGTCGGCGGCCGCGACCTCGCGGCCGAAAGCATGTTCATGTACGGCAGCCGGGCCGGATTCTGGCGCCTGCACCGGATGTTCACCCGGCGAAACCTTCCTTGCACCGTGTTTGCCGTCGCCCGCGCTCTCGAGCGGAACGCCGCAGCATGCGCGGCGATCCGCGAGGCGGGCTGGGATGTCGCCGGCCACGGCTTGCGGTGGGAGATGCATGCAAATCTCGACCCCGAGACGGAACGCGAGCACATTCGTCTTGCCACCGAGATCATCACCCGCTGCGTGGGGATACGCCCGGAAGGCTGGTACACGCGCTATGCGCCGTCGCTTTCCACGCGAACGATTCTGCTCGACGCGGGATATTCCTACGACAGCGACGCCTACGACGACGAGCTTCCCTACTGGGTGAAGGTCGGTTCGCGCGACCAGTTGGTCGTTCCCTATTCGCTCGTCCACAACGACGTGCGCTTCAGCCGGCAAGGCATCACCACGGGCAGCGACTACTTCGACTACATACAGAATGCCGTCCAATGCGTGATCGACGAGGATCCGCCGCGGATGCTCAGCTTCGGACTTCACAACCGCATCATTGCTCATCCGGGTCGCGCCTTCGGCCTGGCAAAGGCGCTCGACTGGCTCGCAAGTCATCCCAAGGTGTGGATCGCGCGGCGCGTCGACATCGCCGCGCATTGGCGCAAATGGCACCCGCCACGCGCGGCTTGACGGCTGTGGAACGCAATTCGGTTACCGAAGCTGCCCAAGCCGACCGCCGCGAGATCGCGGCTTGCTGTCCTTCCGTTCCCTTTGGCGTCGTCTTGCGGTCGGAATAACATTGTCCCGTGCGGGTTCGATTCCAGGAACCGACAACCGCCCCTGCGGCTTGACGTTCGGCGGGAACTTCCCGGCGAAATCATCATCCAACAGCGGAGGAGGATACCGACATGGCCGGAGAGCAGAGCCCACCCGCAGGTCCCGATCTCGCGCTGGGCGTCTCGCCCGATGACTTCAGGAACGACATGCTGCTCGGCCATGTCGGCGAGCAGGATGTGCTCGTGGTGCGCGCGGGCTCGGAGATTTTTGCCATCGACGCGCATTGCAGCCATTATCACGGGCCGCTCGCCGACGGCGTCGTGGCCGATGGCGGCATCCGCTGTCCCTGGCATCACGCCTGTTTCGATCTGCGCACTGGCGAGGCGACGCGCGCGCCGGCGCTGTCGCCGCTCTCGGTCTGGAAGGTGGAGCAGGAGGGCGGCCGCATCTTTGTCCGGCAAAAGCTCGACCAGCCGCAGGCCGCGAAGAAGGCGCCCGGGGATGCGCCGCGCCGGATCGTGATCGTCGGCGGGGGCGCGGCCGGCTTCGCGGCGGCGGAGATGCTGCGGCGCGAGGGATATGGCGGCGAGATCACCCTGCTGAGCGACGACCAGGCGCCGCCGGTCGATCGCCCGAACCTGTCGAAGGATTATCTCGCAGGCTCCGCGCCGGAGGAATGGGTGCCGTTGCGCCCGGACAGTTACTATCCCGAGACCAAAATCGATCTGCGGCTTTCGACCGGCGTGACCGCGATCGACCACAAGGCTAGCCATGTCGTGCTCGGCGACGGCAAGACCGTGCCTTACGACCGCCTGCTGCTCGCAACCGGCGCCGAGCCCGTGAAACTGCCGATCCCGGGCGCCGGCCAGCCGCATGTCCACACGCTGCGCTCGCTCGCCGACTGCCGCGCCATCATCGAGAACGCGAAGAACGCCAAACGCGCGATCGTCATCGGCGCGAGCTTCATCGGTCTCGAGGCCGCCGCCGCGCTCCGCGCCCGCGACATCGAGGTGCATGTGGTGGCGCCGGAAGCACGGCCGATGGAGCGCATCCTCGGCCCCGACATGGGCGACTTCGTCCGCGCGCTGCATGAAGAGCACGGCGTGATCTTCCATCTCGGCGACACGGTGGCCGCGATCGACGGCAAGAAGGCGACGCTCAAGAGCGGCGGCACGCTGGAAGCGGATCTTGTCGTGGTCGGCGTGGGCGTGCGCCCGCGGCTGACGCTCGCCGAGCAGGCGGGGCTCAAGACCGACCGCGGCGTAAGCGTGAACCACTATCTGGAGACGAGCATTCCAGGCATCTCAGCCGCCGGCGACATTGCGCGCTGGCCCGATCCGCATTCAGGCGAGAACATCCGCGTCGAACACTGGGTGGTGGCGCAGCGCCAGGGGCAGACCGCTGCGCGCAACATGCTCGGGATGCGCGAGGCCTTCGATGCCGTGCCGTTCTTCTGGAGCCAGCACTACGACGTGCCGATCAATTATGTCGGCCACGCCGAGCAATGGGACGAGATCGCGATCGACGGCGACATCAAGGGCCGCGATTGCGTGCTGCGCTACAGGAGTAAAGGGCGCGTGCTCGCCGTCGCCTCGATCTACCGCGACGTCGACAGCCTCAAGGCCGAGCTTGCGATGGAGCGGAACGAGAAGGTCTGACCGAAGCGCCGCGCCAGCCAGCGCGCTCACTTCCCCTTGACGTAACCCTGCGCCTCGACGATGCGCCCGTCGCGGACGCGCATCAGGTTGACGCCGCGGACGGAGTCCATCGGCTCCGGTCCCCACACCAGCCGCCATTTGATCTCGCCGCGATCGCCGCGCGCCAGGATGCTTTCCGGCTTGAAGTGGATGCCGGGCGTGGTCGCTATCTGCGTCCATAGCGCGACGCAGGCTTCCTTGCCCTCGTAGCGCTCGCCGTCCGGTGCGGGCTGGGTGTTCTCGATCACGCAATCGTCGGCGACGAGTTCGGCCAACGCATCGGGCTTGTGGTTGAGGAAAACCTGGTTGAAGCGCTGCAGGACTGCCTCGGTCTGCGCACTCTCCGCATCATTGAAACTGCCCCCTGCCATCATTATCTCCATCGCTCTCCGTTCCGGCGCCCGCCGGATTTTGTTCCGATCAAATATTGTTCAATTCGGTACAAAAATCCAATCAACTGCGGGTAAACAAATTGTGTGCCGGGAATAAGCGGTCCGCGCAGCGAAGCGCGAAAATGCGACTGCCCGCACGATGCGCGCGCGGGCAGTCCGAGTGATGATCGCGCGAGCGATCACGCGCCTTGCGGCACCTGATCCAGAAATCCGGTAATCGAGCGGATGCGCCCTTCTTTCAGCACGGCGAAATCCGTGCCTTTGATCGGGCTGTCGATGCCGGCGGGTCCCAGCCCCCAAGAAAAACGCAACTGGAAGCGGAAATGGTCGCCATAGCCGTTCGGCTCGCCGATCAGCGTGAATTTGAAATCCGGAAAGCGCTGCTGCACGCCCGCGATCAACGCGTCGACGCCGTCATGGCCGTCGCCGCTCATTATGGGGTCGATGTATCTGGCATCCGCCGTCCAGTCCTCGCTCAGCATCTCGCGGCGGCGGCTTGGCGTCCGCTCGTTCCAGAGATCGATATAGCGGCGGGCAATCGTGGTGATGTCGGTCATGTCTGTCTCTCCTCTGGTTGAGCCGTCATTCGTCGGCGGCTCGATGATCGGAGGAGAGCGCAGTCAAATCGATTACCTCGGAGGTCAAGCCGCGTATTACGGCTTGGATGCGGCAGCAGCGACAAGGTTCCCGAAAATCGGCGCGAAATCGGTTAGCCATGCCCTATCGCTTAACCCGGCAAAGGCTCGGTTACCTCGGCCGCGCTGCCATGGGCATGGACTTCCAGCGCATCCAGGAATACGCGGACCTTGGCCGGCACGAACTGGCGCGCGGGCAATAGCGCATGCACGGAAAGCGGCTCGCAGATATGATCGGGCAGCAGGCGCTTGAGCGAGCCGGCCTCGACTGCGGCGCGGGTGAAGCTTGCGGTTACCCGCAAGACGCCATGGCCGGCCAGCGCCGCCTGCAGGCGGATATGGGCGTTGGAGCTCACGAGCCTGGCCTTCTCTACCGAAAGGTGTTCGGCCTTGCCGCCGGGCGGCGTGATCGGCCAGGCGGTGTCGCTGGGACCGGCCAGCAGCGGCAACTTGGCGAGATCTTCCGGCGTGCGCGGCTCGCCATAGCGTTCGATCAGCGAAGGGGCTGCAAACAGCCCGCGTTCCACCGTGAACACGCGCCGGATCACGATTCCGGCCGACGGCAGCGGCGCTTCCAGCATCGCGAACACGATGTCGTAGTTTTCCGCGACGGGATTGACGATCTCGTGCTCGACATCGATCCGGATGGTGAGATCGGGATGGCGCGACATCAATTCGCAGGCGACGGGGCCCGCGTGATGCGCGCCGAATTCGTAGGGCGATTTGATGCGCAGGATGCCGGCGACCGCGCTGCTCATAGCGAGAGCTTCGGTCTTGGTTTCATGCAGCGCGATGAACAGCGGCTGGACCCGGCGATAGATCGTGTCGCCGGCATCGGTCAGGCGCAGATGGCGCGTGGTGCGCTCGATCAGCCGAAGTCCCAGATGGGTTTCCAGCCGTTGCACCGCAGCACTGAGGCTCGACTTGGGATGCCCCAGCACACGCGCGGCCGCGCTGAAGCCGCCGTGTTGAACCACCTCGCAAAAAAGCTCCCAATCGCGCCAATCCATCGCTCGATTGTCCAACCGGCTGGACAGTGTGTCCAGACAAATCCCGTTCTCCGGCCCAAGCCAATGACCTAAGAAGCCAATGACCTAAGAAGCCAATGACCTAGGAATTGGAACAAATCCAAGCGGGAGGGTGACATGAACGACGACGGTATCTTTCTCTATAATTCCTGGTACGTCGCGGCCTGGAATCACGAATTGATCGACGGCAAGAAGCTGGCGCGCACGATTCTGGAGCGGCCGATCGTGCTCTATCGCGGCGCAAGCGGAAAGGTCGTCGCGCTTGACGATCGCTGCTGCCATCGTGCGGCGCCCCTGTCGATGGGACGCGTCGAGGGCGACGACATCCGCTGCATGTATCACGGCATGAAGTTCGCTTCCGACGGCAAGTGCATCCAGATCCCCGGACAAGACAACATCCCGCCCAAGCTCGGCGTGCGCAGCTATCCTGTGGTCGAACGCTACAACCTCATCTTCATCTGGACCGGCGATCCGGAGATGGCCGATCCGAAGCTGATCCTCGACTATCCGCCGCTCGAGGACCGGAAATGGCGCGGGCTGCCCGGCTACATGCACTACAAGGCCAATTGGCTGTTGATCGTCGATAATCTCAGCGACTTCGCCCATCTCGCCTTCGTGCACACCAACACGCTCGGCGGCTCCGAGGAATATGCCTACAAGACCAAGCCGGTCGCGATCGAGAAGCTGGACGACGGTTTCCGCGTCGAGCGCTGGCACATGGGCGCCGAGCCGCCGCCGTATCACAAGAAGGTCATTGCAAACAAAACCGACAAGATCGACCGCCGCAACATCGGCCGCATGATCATTCCCGGCATCTTCACGCTCGACACCACCTTCGCCCCTGCGGGGCAGGGTGTGGAGAAAGGCGTCCAGGTGCCGGGCACGCGGTCCTACCGCAACGCGCAGTTCATGACGCCGGAAACGCGCAGCTCCACGCACTTCTTCTGGAACTACCTGCACGATTTCGACATCGACAACCCGAACATCGCGCTGTCGCTGCGGCACTCGCTGGAAGAGGGTTTTAACGAGGACAAGGACATCATCGAGGCGCAGCAGAAGGTGTTCGATGCCGATCCGAACTACCAGCTTCTTGCCATCGGCGCGGATGCGCCGCTGACCTATTTCCGCTGGCTGTTCTCGCGGAAGATCGAAGCCGAGAAGAACGCCGCGCGCGCAGCGTGAGCTCATGAAAAAGCGACGGCCACGACGGCCGCCGCTCGGCTTTTGGACGGGTTCGCCTACTTCGCCGCGACCACCATGATCTCGACGCTGTATTGCGGGGAGGCGAGCTTGGCCTCGACCGTGGCGCGCGCCGGCGTATTGCCAGGCGAGACCCAGGCGTCCCACGCTGCGTTCATTTCCGCAAAATTCTTCATGTCGGTGATATAGATATTCGCCGACAACAATTTCGACTTGTCGCTGCCGGCCTTCGCCAGATGGCCGTCGATGGTCGCAAGGATGTCCTGGGTCTGCTTGGTGACGCTTTCGCCCGCCGCCTTGTGCGCGACGACACCGGCGAGATAGACGGTGTTGCCATGCACGACGACCTGACTCATGCGCGGCCCGGCTTCAAAACGCTGAATGCTCATTGGGTTCTCCGGCTTTCATTGGCGGGCCATACCTAGCGCGTGCCGGCAATATGCGCCATGGCGTCGTCCTCTGAAATGCGCGATACAATCTAAAGGTATGAAAAGTAACTATAAATCCAGAGATAGTGAGGACTATCGCGCCGCGCCTGTCCGGGGAACCAGCAAGCTGCGGCGTTTGGCTCCCGGCCGATGTCAGGAGCGGCTGCGCGACGGCATCTGGGTCCTGCGGGGACCGAGTCACCTTCCCGCGTTTCGACGGGGCCGGAGCGCCACAGCCGGAGGTGGCAATGGATGCCGTGTGGCCTTGCCGCATCTTCGGGAACGCCCTTTTGTTCCGGATCGGGACCGTTCGGGCGGCGCAGTGCAGCACGCCTGCAACACCCGATTTGAATTTGTTTTGACATGCTCCGGCCGCCTAGACAAAATCACGATCTGGCAACACCCTGCGTCTCGCATCACCGAGACGGTCAGATTCGATTTCGATTGAGCTGGGGCAGGACATGAGACTCGCGACTGGGTTGCTGGCGGCTGTTCTCTTGCTGATGGGAATGGCGCCGAGCCATGCAGTGGTCCGGATCGCGGACGACCGCGGCGGCCGGATCGGCACCTACGTCGACAAGTACCAGGGCCTGCGTACTTCCGGCGAGGCCGTGATCATCGACGGGCTCTGTGCTTCCGCCTGCACCATCGTTCTCGGCGCGATCCCCCACGACAAGATCTGCGTGACCTCGCACGCGATGCTGGGTTTCCACGCCGCCTGGGATTTCGGCGCCAATGGCCGGGCCATCACCAATCCCGAAGCGACCCAGATGCTGTATTCGATGTATCCATCGCCGGTGAAGCGCTGGATCGCAGCGCGCGGCGGGCTTACCCCGCACATGATCTTCCTGCGCGGCAAGGAGTTGCAGGCGCTCTACAAGCCCTGCTACCTTGAGGCCCAGGCGTCTGCGACCAAGACGCCGCTGGAACCTCAGCCGTCCGCCATCAGGACACCGGCGCGTGCCCAGGCGTCCGCCATCAAGACCCCGGCGTCGCGCTAAGATACGGATATTCCATCAGCATCACGTGATCGCAGGCGCCCACCAGTGTGGTGGTTCAGAAGTTCTCTTCGCGATTGCGGCTGGCTCCTTACGAGAACTTCTGAACCAAAACCACACTGGAATCATAGCTTTCCAGCGTCCCGAATCCGAAGTTCGCCAACGTGCTCGCTGCAAGGTGAAGCGAACTTCGGATTCGGGACGCTGCGGCGCTTGCTCAGTTTTGCGGCAAGCCCTAAGTGAAGGCCATGGCCCCGCCGCTTTCCGCCCTTAAGCCCGACGCCGTCCCGTCCCGTCCCGGCGGCGGGCCGCGAGCGGCGTTGCTGTGGGGTGGCGGCGGACTTGGCGCACTGCTGCTGGCGGGGGCGCTGATGCTCTGGTTCCACTACGGCACCGCGGTGTTCTTCGAAACCATCGCTACCGGCTTCGCCAACTGCTTCTGAGCAAGGGTTTTGGGGATTTCTTCCATGAGCCGGACCGTCGCTCGACCGCTGGTGATCGTCACGGCCTTCACCGCCAGCCTCCTGGTTGGCCTGCTGGCGATGCTCTGGGTCATGGGCGGCGTGCGCGGCGTCACCACACCGGCCGCGATCGGCGGGCCGTTCCAGTTGACCGACCAGAGCGGGGCGACCGTCACCGAGAAGGACCTGCAAGGCCGGCCGACCCTGATCTTCTTCGGCTTCACCCATTGCCCCGACGTCTGCCCGACCTCGCTGTTCGAGATTTCCGAGGTCCTGCGCGCGATGGGCAAGGATGCCGATCGCGTCAACGCCCTCTTCATCTCGGTCGACCCGGACCGCGATACGGCGGCTGCCATGAAGGACTATCTGGCGAGCTTCGACCCCCATCTCAAAGGGCTGACGGGCGACGCCGCCTCGGTGCAGAAGGTCATCACCGAATACCGGGTCTACGCCAAGAAGGTCCCGCTGAAGGACGGCGACTACACCATGGACCATACCGCGCTGATCTATCTGATGGATCGCGACGGCAAATTCGTCGCCCCGTTCAATTTGAACCGGAAACCCGAGGAAGCAGCGACGGACCTCAGGCGATATCTCTGAGCCATTGTTTGCGCATGATCTTTTCGGAAAAACCGGTTCCCACTTTTCCGGATCGTGCGCTGAGCCGAGGCCCGCTCTCTGGTTAACGCCAAAACCCCGCTCGCATCAGGCAGCAGATCGTCTATAAGGCCCTCCACATCAAGACATATTCGGCAAGAAATATTCGGCAAAGTCCCGTGCACATCGCCTTGTTGCCCATCGCCAGATCGTTGCTGCCGGCCCGACGCGGCGTGGCGGGATGGGCTGTGGTTGCCTTGCTTGCGCTTGGCAACCCGGCAGGGGCGCAGGCCCCCGCGCCCGCCAAGGCGCCGGTGCCCGCGCCAGCCGCCCCCGCGGCGAGGCAGGAGGCCGCCCCCCAGGCGGTACCCGGCTTCTGGGACCCGCGGCGGCGGCCGGAGCGGCCGGATCTTTCCCGCATCTCCGTCATCCGCTTCCTGACCGAGACCGACTACCCGCCGTTCAACTTCACCGGAGCCGACGGCAATCCGGCCGGCTTCAATGTCGATCTGGCGCGCTCGCTCTGCGAGGAGATCAAGGTCACCTGCACCGTCCAGATGCGACGCTTCGAAACGCTGCTGGATGCGATTTCCAGCAACCGCGGCGACGCCATCATCGCCTCGATGGGCGTGACGCCGCAGCTTCGCACCCGCGTCGATTTCACCGATCCCTATTACCGCGCGCCCGCGCGTTTCGTGTCGCGCAGGGACGCGGTGATGACGGAGATCCGCCCCGAATATCTCGAGGGCAAGAAGGTCGGCGCCATCACGGGCTCCGCGCATGAGGCCTATCTGAAGGCGATGTTCACCGACGCCGAGCTGCATTCCTATCCGAACGACGACGCGCTGCGGCTCGCGCTTCGCCGCGGCGAAGTCGACTTCATCTTCGGCGACGCCATTTCGCTCGCGTTCTGGATCAACGGCACGGATTCCGCCGACTGCTGCGCCTTTTCGGGCGGCCCCTTCGTGGAAAGCCGCTTCTTCGGCGAAGGCGTCGGCATCGCCGTGCGCAAGGGCAACGACCTGCTCCGGCAGGCGTTGAACTGGGCGCTGTTCCGGGTCTGGGAAAAAGGCCGCTACACCGATCTGTGGCTGCGCTATTTCTCGGTGAGCCCGTTCTAGGAAGCGTCGCTTCGCTGATTCTTCCGTCATTGCGAGGAGCAAAGCGACGAAGCAATCCATGCTCCCGCAAGCGGAGAGGTGGATTGCTTCGTTTCGCTCGCAATGACGTTTGTGTTAGTTTCCGCTGCCTTTTGGAGAATAGTACTCAAAATGTCCACGATCGAGCCTTCAGCCAACCCGGGCGACCTGCGCTCGGTTGCCGAACAATCCAACGCCTGGCCATTCGAGCAGGCGAAAGCGATTGTCGCGCGGCTGAAAAAGAAGCCCAAGGACAGCGCGAAGGACGAGGTGCTGTTCGAGACCGGCTACGGTCCGTCGGGCCTGCCGCATATCGGCACGTTCGGCGAGGTCGCGCGCACGACCATGGTGCGCCACGCCTTCCGCGTGCTGACCGAGGACAAGATCAAGACGCGGCTGATCGCCTTCTCCGACGACATGGACGGCTTGCGCAAGGTGCCGGACAACGTGCCGAACAAGGAGCTGCTGGAAAAGCATCTCGGCCAGCCGCTGACCACGGTGCCGGATCCCTTCGGCACGCATCCGAGCTTTGGCGCACACAATAACGCGCGGCTCCGCGCGTTCCTGGACACGTTCGGTTTCGACTACGAGTTCGCGAGCTCGACCGACTACTACAAGTCCGGGAAGTTCGACGCGGCGCTCAAGCGCATGCTGGAGCGGCTCGACAAGGTGATGGAGATCATGCTGCCGAGTTTGCGCGAGGAGCGCGCGGCAAGCTACTCGCCGTTCCTCCCCATCTGTCCGCGCACGGGCCAGGTGCTGTATGTGCCGATCGTGGCGCACGACGCCAAGGCCGGCACCATCTCCTACGACGATCCCGAGACGAAGGAACGCGTCACGCTTCCCGTCACCGGCGGCCATTGCAAGCTGCAATGGAAGCCGGACTGGGCGATGCGCTGGTACGCGCTCGGCGTCGACTATGAAATGGCCGGCAAGGACCTGATCGATTCCGTGAAGCTGTCGGGCAAGATCTGCGCGGCGCTCGGCGGCACGCCGCCCGAAGGCTTCAACTACGAGCTGTTCCTCGACGAGCAGGGCCAGAAGATTTCGAAGTCGAAGGGCAACGGGCTCACCATCGACGAATGGCTGCGCTACGCCTCGCCGGAATCGCTGTCGCTGTTCATGTACCGCGAGCCGAAGGCGGCGAAGCGGCTCTACTTCGACGTGATCCCGCGCAATGTCGACGACTACCAGCAATTCCTGGAAGGTTTTGCGCGGCAGGATGCGAAGCAGCAGCTTGCCAATCCGGTGTGGCACATCCATTCCGGCAGGCCGCCGAAGGCCGACATGCCCGTCACCTTCCAGCTTCTGCTGACGCTGGTGTCGTCGTCGAATGCGGAGAATGCGGAAACGCTGTGGGGCTTCATCGGCCGTTATCGCCCCGGCGTGACGCCGAAGACGCATCCGAAGCTCGATGCCATGGTCGGCTACGCCATCAACTATTATCGCGACTTCGTGGCGCCGACCAAGCAGTTCCGCGAGCCGACGGAAAGCGAGCGCGCCGCGCTGCAGGATTTGCGCGATGCGCTCTCGAACCTGCCGGCGGATTCGACGCCTGAGGACATCCAGAACGTGGTCTACGAGATCGGCCGCCGCGAGCCGTTCCTCGACCCCGTGAAGAAGGGCAAGGACGGCCGCCCGGGCGTGTCGCTGGACTGGTTCAACATGCTCTACCAGGTGCTGCTCGGCCAGGAGAAGGGCCCGCGCTTCGGCTCCTTTGTCGCGGTCTACGGCGTCGCCAACGCCGTCAACATGATCGACGGCGCGCTGGCAAGGTCGGCGTAGGCATACACTGCGACGGTTTTACGCATCGTCATGCGCGGGCTTGCCCGCCCGCCGAAGCCTTGGCGTAGGCGGGACCCGCGCATCCATCCCGCTTTGCAGACGAGCTTCTCGTTTTTGATGGATGGCCGGGTCAAGCCCGGCCATGACGAGCGCGTTGTTATCCGCTACAATGGCCGTCAATAACAGACATCAGCAGGGAGACTACCGATGCAATTCCGCGTTTCGCCGAAGACGTTGTCCGAATGCAGCGCCGAGGAGTGGCAGGCGCGGGTCGATCTCGCCGCCGCGCACCGGCTGGCCCATATGCACGGCTTCTCCGAGGGCATCTTCAATCATCTCACCTTAGTCGTGCCCGGCCGCAGCGACCGCTACTACCAGATTCCCTTCGGCATGCACTGGTCGGAGGTGACGGCGTCCTCCTTCATGGAGGTCGGCATCGACGATGGCCTCGTCAAAAGCGGCGCCGGCGATGTCGAGCGCTCCTGCTTCTGCATCCATGCGCCGATCCACAAGGCACTGCCGCAGGCCAAGGCCGTGTTCCACACGCACATGCCCTACGCCAGCGCGCTGACCCGGCTGGAAGACCCGCGCATCAAGGAGATCGGCCAGACCGAGGTCGGCCTGTCCGGCCAGATCGCGTATGACGATGTCTACACTGGCCCCGCGATCGAGCCCGAAGAAGGCGCGCGGCTGGCTCGCGTGATCGGCGACAAGAGCATTTTGTTCATGGCCAATCACGGCATCTCCACCGTCGGCGCGACCGTCGCCGATGCCTATGAGCGTCTCTATTACGTCGAGCGCGCCGCGCAGGTGCAGATCTATGCGATGTGGACCGGCCAGCCGTTGAAGAAGATGCCCGATCCCGTGGTCGAGAAGACCCAGCAGACCTATGGCGGCCAGACCCGCTACAACCCGCCTCCGGCACAGCGGCATTTCGATGCGCTGAAGCGGATCCTGGATCGGAAAGAGCCGGACTACGCGACGTAATACGATTTGATGGTGGTCTTCTTGATGGTGGTCTTCGCTTGCACACACTCGGTGTCGTCCCCGCGAAGGCGGGGACCCATAACCACCGGCGGGTGTGCAGGAAGAACTGCTACTGATAGCTGGCGCTACGTCTGTCAGCGGTGGCTATAGATCCCGGATCGCGTTCGCGGAGCCTGTCATCGGACGCGCATTCGCGCGACCCGTTGGCTCACTTGTCCGGGAAGACAGTGGTTCACTGCCTCACCCACACGATCCGCGCGATCCATTCGACATCGCCTGCCGCGATCGCGCGGTCGGCCGGCGCGGGACCGAGCGCCGCGAGTTCCAGCGTCTTCGCGGTGCGTCGCTTCAGCTCCCCAATCAGCACTTCCCCACCGGTCTTCACCACCACGCGGTCGCCGCGGCGGATCGCCGCCGCCGGCGACACCAGTAGAACATCGCCGTCACGATAGGCCGGCTCATGCGCGTGCCCGGAAATCTCCAGCGCAAAGGCGTGCTCGCCATCAAGCGAGGGCAGCGCGATCTCGTCAAAATCCTTTCCCGCGAGATGGCCGTGCTCGTCGAACTGTCCGCGCTGCCCGGCCTGCGCCAAGTCAAGCAGCGGCACCGATGCAGCCTGCCGCGCGCCGTCGCCGGTCAGTTGCACGAAGGTCTCGATCGAGGCATCTGCTGCGGCGAGCGCCTTCGCCACCGATTCGGTCGAGGGCCAGCGTTCCCGTCCGTCCGGCGTGACGCGCTTGGATTTGTTGAAAGTGGTGGGGTCGAGCCCGGCGCGCCGAGCCAGCCCCGAAGCCGACAGACCGGCCCGCGCCGCCAGCCGGTCCAGCGCGGTCCAGACCTGCTCGTGGGTCAGCAACCGCGGTTTCGCTTGCCTGGCCATCGCAGCCGCGCCCGGGAATTGACGCCTGACTAAACCGTTTTTAGCCCAATCCGACAAGTGTGGCCCGCTTGCCCTTGAGTTGGCGCCGACGCGCCGATACGGTCGAAAAATTGCTTCGAAATCGACCCTGCAGACCGCGACTTAAAGAACATACTCAACCACTTAACCGACCAATCCAGTGTCCTTGATCTATAAAATCTGCCCTGCTTCGGCCTGGCGTGAGGCCGAACGGCAAGGCGTTTACCGCGGCAGCGCCGACGACGCCCGCGACGGTTTCATTCATTTCTCCACCGCCGCCCAGGTCGAGGGAACCGCGCGAAAGCACTATTTCGGGCAGAAGGGGCTGTTCCTGGTCGAGGTCGAAACGGATACGCTTGGCGACGCGCTGCGCTGGGAGCGCTCGCGCAACGATGAATTGTTCCCGCATCTCTATGGCGAGCTCGACCTCGGCGCGGTGCGGCGCGTGCTCGACCTGCACGCCCGCTCCGACGGCACGCACGACATTCCGGAGCTGAAGCCGTGATCCGCGTGCTCGACCTCTTCGCATTCTCGCTGCCGCTGCTTCGCTGGCTCGATGCCGAGGACGCGCATCGGCTGGCCGTCCAGGGGCTGAAGCTTCTGCCGCCGATGCGGCCGCGAGCCGACGACGCGAAACTTGCGGTGCGCGCCTTCGGTCTCAACTTCCCCAATCCCGTCGGCATGGCCGCGGGCTTCGACAAGAATGCCGAAGTGCCGGACGCGCTGCTGAGACTCGGCTTCGGCTTTGTCGAGGTCGGCACGGTGACGCCGCGCCCCCAGAGCGGCAATCCGCGGCCGCGGCTGTTTCGCCTCGATCGCGATGAGGGCGTGATCAACCGCATGGGCTTCAACAATGACGGCGCCGAAGCCGTGCTGCGGCGGCTCGCCTCGCGCGCCAATCACGGCGGCATCGTCGGCGTCAATGTCGGGGCGAACAAGGATTCAGATGATCGCGTCGCCGATTACGTCAAGCTGATCGAGACTTTCGCGCCGGTCGCAAGCTATTTCACCGTCAACGTGTCCTCGCCGAACACGCCGGGCCTGCGCAACCTGCAGCAGGCCGCGCAGCTCGACGATCTGCTGGCGAAAGTCATCGACGCGCGCGAACGCGTGCGCGCGAACGCCGGCGATACGCCGGTGCTGCTCAAGATCGCACCTGATCTCGGCCTCGCCGAGCTCGACGACGTCGTCCACGTCGCCCGCTCGCGCCGCGTCGACGGCATGATCGTCGCCAACACCACGCTGGCGCGGCCGACCACGCTGCGCGAGACCGATCGCGCGAAGGAGCAGGGCGGCCTGTCGGGCCGGCCGCTGCTCAGGCTCGCGACGCGGATGGTGGCGGAGACCTATGTGCGCGCCGAAGGCGCTTTCCCGCTGATCGGCGTCGGCGGAATTGATTCCGGCGGCGCGGCGCTGACGCGCATTCGCGCCGGCGCCAGCCTGATCCAGCTCTATTCGCCGCTGATCTACAAGGGGCTCAGTCTCGTCGAGGACATCAAGCGCGATCTGTCCTCGACGCTTCTTCGCACCGGGCGCGAGTCCTTGTCGGAGATCGTCGGCGCCGATGCGGCCACGATCACGGCCGAGGACTGGCCGGTGTGACCTCACCCTCCCGTCATGCCCCGCGAAAGCGGGGCATCCAGTAAGCCGAGGGGACTGTGCTTGAGCTGAGAAGTCACGGCGTACTGGATCGTCCGCCTTCGCGGACGATGACAGTCGAATGGGTTGCTCTCTATCCTTTCCCGAACGACGCCTTCAGCAGCGCCGGATAGCGCGCTGCCTCGAGCCCGCCGCGCGCGGCATAATGGGCGAGCAGCGCGCCCCACAGCCCGGCATTGCCGAAGGAGCGCAGCGCAAACCAGGCGCCGAGGAAGATCGCGAGCGAAGCGATCATGAGGTTGCGCATGTCGCGCGCCCAGGTCGCGCCGATATAGACGCCGTCGAATGCAAAGGCGAACACGCCGAGTAGCGGCGCGAACAGCACGAACGGCAGATAGTCGCGCGCCAGTGCGCCCACGTCGGCGCTTGCGGTCATGATGTCGATCAGCGAGGGGCCGAACAGCAGGAAGGCCGTGCTCACCACCAGCGAAAAGCCAAATCCCCAGGTGATGACCAGCCTGACCGCGCTGGAAAAGGCGCTCCTGTCACGTGCGCCATAGGCCTGGCCGCAGAGTTGCTGGGCGGCGTTGGCGAGACCATCGAGGAAGAAAGCGCTGATCAGCAGGAAGTTGTTCAGCACCGAATTGGCGGCGAGTGCAAGGTCGCCGGTGCGCGCGCCTTGGGCGGCGAAGAACAGCCATACCGCGATCAGCGCCGCGGTGCGAATCATGATGTCGCGGTTGACCACGAGCATGCGCATCAGCTTGGAGCGCTCGAACAGCGAGCCCGGCTCGATGCCTAGCTTCCACTGCGTGAGGTAGGCCGCGGCCAAGATGCCGAGCAGAAGTCCGACCGCTTCCGCGGCCACCGCGGCGATTGCCGCCCCGGCAATGCCGGCGTCGAGCACGAGCACCAGGAGCACCGTCCCCGCCGCGTTGATGACATTGATCGCGATCTGCAGGCCAAGCGCAAGCCGCGCGTGCGCTAGTCCGATCAGCCAGCCGAGCACAACGTAATTAATGAGCACCAGCGGCGCGGACCAGATACGAATGCTGAAATAGGTTTTTGCGGCGCGGGTGACGGCTTCGCTGCCGCCCATCGCGCCGAGCAGGAGGGCGGCGAGCGGAATCTGCAGCAGGATGAGTGCCACACCGATGATCGCAGCCACGATAAAGCCGCGTACCAGGATCACGCGCAACTCGGCGGTCTCTCCTGCGCCGAGCGACTGCGCCGCAAAGGCGGTCGTACTCATGCGCACGAAGGCGAACAGCCAGAACAGGCAATCGAAGATCACGGACGCCATCGCGACGCCGCCGAGCATGGCGGGCTCGCCGAGCCGGCCGATCGCCGTGGTCGAGACGATGCCGATCAGCGGCGTCGTCAGGTTCGCGATCATCGCGGGGCCCGCGATGGCGAAGACCTGCGCGGTCGTCACTCTGGTGGGAGGCGCCAGCAACTGCAGTTCCGCTTGAAGCTATCGCCCGCGCGGGCCGCCGAACAGCCGCGACAGGAACCAGATCGGAATCACGATCACGGCGCCGAGCAGGAAGTAGCGCCACAGCCAGTTGATGGCATCGAAGCCGAGATCCCACACCCGCTGGAACAGGAGCTGGATGCTGCGGATGATGTTGTAGGGATCGAAGCCGATCGCGGCGAGCACGACGCCGACCAGGATCGACAGCAGGATCAGCCGGAACGCGACCGCAAGCGGCGTGCCGCCAAGAAAGCGGGAGAGGCCGTCATGGCTGGCCGGCAGTTCTCGGGTGTCGTTGGGCATCGATGGCCTCCTGGCGGATTCGCACGCCGATCATACCCGGCGAGCAGCACATGGGGAACCCGCTCTTCGCCGTCAATGGCCCCCGGATGTTACCAATTCTTTAGCTGTGTCCTCTTTCAGGAGCCTTTCGAGCGTTTCCAGCCGGTCGGCGTCGCGCGGCAGCTTGTCCCAGCGCAGCCGGCTGATGCGGGGGAAGCGCATGGCGACGCCGGATTTGTGCCGGGTCGAGCGTTGCAGGCCTTCGAAGGCGACTTCCAGCACCAGCCCCTGCTCGGGCTCGTGCACGACATGGCGGACGGGGCCGAATTTTTCGGTGGTGTTGCGGCGGACGAAGCGGTCGATCTGCAACAGCTCCTCGTCGGTGAAGCCGAAATAGGCCTTGCCGACCGGCACCAGTTGCTCGCCGTCCTCGCCAGTGGTCCAGACGCCGAAGGTGTAATCGGAATAATAGGACGAGCGCTTGCCGTGGCCGCGCTGCGCATACATCAGCACGGCATCGATGATGTGCGGATCGCGCTTCCATTTCCACCATTGGCCCTTCGGCCGGCCCGGCAGATAGGGCGCGTCGCGCCGCTTCAGCATCACGCCCTCGACGGCTTCCGCATCCTCGCCGGCGCCTGCGCTTGCGGGGTCGGCGCGCGCCTCGCGCAGCGTGTCCCAGCTATCGAAGGCAATGGTCGGCGACAGATCGATCCTGACATCGCCGAGCTTCTTCACGAAGGCTTCGAGCTTGGCGCGGCGCTCCGCAAACGGCAACTCGCGCAGATCGTTCTCGTCGTCGCCGAGCAGGTCGTAGGCGCGCAGATGCATCGGAAAGTCTTTGGTCAGCTTTGGCGAGACGACCTTGCGGTTCAGCCGCTGCTGCAACACGTTGAAACTCTGCACCCGGCCGTCGCGCACCACCAAAAGCTCGCCATCGATGGCGCCAGGCAGGTGAAGCGACGGCGTGAGGTCGGGAAAGCTCCCGGTGATGTCTTCGCCCGTGCGCGAATAGAGCCGCACCTGCAGATGGCCGCGCGCGTCGCGGCCCGAGACCGCCTGCACGCGGATGCCGTCCCATTTCCATTCGGCGATGTAGTCGGACGCATCGAGGCCCGCGAAATCCGCGTCCTCGATCGCATGCGCCAGCATCACGGGACGGAACGGCGCGGGATCGAGATTGACCGGCTTGTCGCCGCGGCCCTCCAGCCAGGCGAACAGTTCGGTGTAGGGCGGCGTCAGCCCGGGCCAGATCAGTTCCACCTCGTGCGGGTCCTTGTTTCCCAGCGCGGCGGCCGCGGTCTTGGCGAGCCGTGCCGAGATGCCGATCCGCATCGCGCCGGTGACAAGCTTCAGGAGTGCCCAACGGCCGGTCTCGTCCAGCTCGTCGAGCCATCGTGCGAGCTGTTTTGGCAGTTCGATCTTGCCGAGCGTGCGAAGCGTGGTGACGACTTCGGTCAGCGTCGGAGGCGGCGGATTGTTGTGGGCGAGGGGAGAGGCTGCCTTCGGCCACATCAAGGCCACTGTCTCCGAGAGATCGCCGACATAATCGTAGGACAACCCGAACAGCACCGGGTCGGCGCGGTCGGTGATGAGATCGCGGATCAGGCCGGCCTTGGCGTGCTTGAACGACAGCGCGCCGGTCAGCGCTGCCAGCGCGTAACCGCGATCGGGGTCGCCGACCTCGCGGAAGTAAGCCTCCAGCAGCCGCAGCTTGTTGTTGCGACCCGGCTCATAGGCGAGGCGATCGAGCAGCTCGGCGAAGCGGTTCATGCCTCCTCGCCCTCGGCTAACGTCTCGCTCTCCTCCTCATCGCCATAGCCGACCAGGTCGAGCGGCCGTGCGGCGAGGCCTTTTGACTGGCACCAATGCACCAGCGCGTCCTCCTGGCCATGGGTGACCCAGATTTCGCCGGCGCCGGTTGCTTGAATCGTTGCGGTCAGATCCGTCCCAATCGGCATGGTCGGAGATCACCAGCGGCAGCTCGACGCCGCGCTGGCGCGCGCGAGCACGCACCCGCATCCAGCCCGACGCGAACGCCGTCACCGGATCGGGAAAGCGCCGCGTCCAGATATCGGATGTGGCCGTCGGCGGCGCCAGCGTGATGGTGCCGGCGAGATCGGCCTTCTTCATCCCGCGCACTTGCCTGAGCTCACCAAGCGCAACGCCGCGGCTTTCGTAATAATGCGTGATCTTCTCCATCGCGCCGTGCAGGTAGATCGGCGCGTCATGGCCGGCCTCGCGGATCAGCGCGATCACCCGCTGCGCCTTGCCGAGCGAATAGGCGCCGACCAGATGCGCGCGCTCCGGAAACAGCGCGACGGAAGCGAGCAGCTTCTTTACTTCATCGGCCGCATTGCCATGCCGGAACACCGGCAGGCCAAAGGTGGCCTCGGTGATGAAGACGTCGCAGGGAACGACCTCGAACGGCGCACAGGTCGGATCGCGCGACATCCTTGTAGTCGCCGGAGGCGACGATGCAGGTGTCGTTGCAGGTCACCGCAATTTGCGCCGAGCCCAGCACATGGCCGGCGGGATGGAATTTGATGGTGACATCGCCGAGCCCGATCTCCTCGCCGTAGCGAACGGCCTGCGTCCGGCGGGCAAAGTTCTCGCCATAGCGCAGCCGCATGATGTCGAGCGTCTCCTGGGTGGCCAGCACCGCGCCATGGCCGGCGCGCGCATGGTCGGAATGGCCATGGGTGATCACGGCCCGCTCGACCGGGCGCACCGGATCGATGTGGAAATTGCCGCCCTTGCAGAAGAGACCGGCGGGAACGGGGGCGAGAATGTCTTGCGGTCGCATCTTTCGTATATAGGCGGTCCCACCGCGATGTTTAGCCGTCATGCGCGGGCTTGACCCGCGCATCCATCTCCTCAAAGAATCCTTTTCCCGATGGACCGGAACCTCTGGGCGAAGACGCGCTTCGCGCTTTTGCCCGGCAATGACGAACCTTGGAAAGCCATGCCCGCGCGATTGTTCTTTTCCTCCGGCGATCTCCTGGCCGACCGCCGCTATGAATTCGCGCGCGACCTGCAGTTGAAGGGCGATCTTGCCGCCGCCGCCGATCTGCTGGAGCAGGCGATCGAGCTCGCGCCGAACTTCACCTCGGCCTGGTTCACGCTGGGCGAAATCCGCGAGCGGCTTGGCGAGCCCGAGGCGTCGATCGCGGCGTTCCGCAGCGCGCGCGAATCCGATCCCGGGGATCGCCATGGCGCGGCGGTCCGGCTGATGCGGCTCGGCGCCGACCAGCTCGGCGAGATGCCGAAGGGCTATGTGCAGACGCTGTTCGATCAATATGCGCCGCGCTTCGAGGCGGCGCTCATCGGCGATCTCGGCTATCGCGCGCCGCAGCTCCTGTTCAAGGCGGTGCTGTCGGTGCGCGTCAAGGCGAAGAAGCCCGCCTTCTTCAAGCGAGCGATCGATCTCGGCTGCGGCACCGGGCTGGGCGCCGCGGCCTTCGCAAAGGAGGTCGACCATTTCATCGGAATCGACCTGTCGCCGGGCATGATCGAGGAGGCGCGCGCCACCGCCCTCTACGCCGAGCTTGAAGTCGCCGACATGGTCGAGGGATTGCGCGCGAAGCCGGATGCGAGCGCCAATCTCCTGCTGGCCGCGGACGCCATGTGTTACGTCGGCGATATCGCGCCGATGCTGGCGGAAGCCAGGCGCGTGCTCGCGCCCGGTGGCGTGTTCGCGTTTACGCTGGAAACCCACCAGGGCGACGGCGTCGTGATCGGCGCGGGCCTGCGCTACGCCCATGCCGCGGAATACGTGCGCGCGAAAGTGACGGCATCGGGCCTTGCCGTCGCCCATCTCGAACGGGCCTCGCCACGCAACGAGGATAACGAGCCGGTGCAGGGGCTGGTGGTCGTCGCCGCCAAAACTTGAGTCTAGACGCTACGCGCGAGCTGAGAGCGGCGATGCGCCGCAATTTCCCTATTGCCCGCGGCGCTGCGATGTCAGCACAATGCGCGCATCCAGGGAGAGACAACAATGAAGAAACACTTCACCCGGCGCGAGTTCGGCGCCACCGCGATCGCGACCATCGCCGCCTCCACTCTGCCGGCGCCGTATCTTTCGGCGGCCGAAAAGAAATACGGCCCCGGCGCGAGCGACACCGAGATCAAGCTCGGCCAGACCGTGCCGCACTCCGGTCCCGGCTCGCTCTACGGTGTGCTCGGCCGCGTCGGCGAAGCCTATTTCCAGATGATCAACGACAAGGGCGGCCTTAACGGCCGCAAGATCCAGTTCCTCACCATGGACGACGCCTACAGCGCGCCGAAATGCGTGGAAGCGACGCGCCGCCTGGTCGAGCAGGAAGAAGTGCTGGCGCTGTTCGGCTCGCTCGGCACCGCGCCGCAGACCGCCGTGCACAAATATCTCAATTCCAAGGGCGTGCCGCAGTTGCTGCTCAACACCGGTGCGTCGAAATGGAACGATCCGAAGAACAACAAATGGACCATGGCGGGCCTGCCGCTTTATCCGACCGAGGCGCGCATCCTGGCGAAGCACGTCGTCAACGTGAAGCCGGATGCGAAGGTCGGCATCCTCTATCAGAACGACGATTTCGGCCGTGACTTCCTCGGACCCTTCAAGAAGACGCTGGCGGACGCCGGCGGCAAGGCCTCGGTGATCATGGAGCAGACCTACGATCTGACCGATCCCACGATCGACTCCCAGCTCATCAACCTGTCGAAATCGGGGGCGGACGTCTTCTATAACATCTCTACCGGCAAGGCGTCATCGCAGTCGATCCGCAAGGCGGGTGAACTCGGCTGGAAGCCGCTGCAATTGTTGTCGGCGGGTTCGACCGGCCGCTCCATCCTTTCCGCTGCCGGTTTCGAGAATGCCAAGGGCATCGTCGCGATCCGCTACGCCAAGGACGCCGGCGTGCCGCGCTGGCAGAACGATCCCGAGGTGATGGGATTCGAGGAGCTGCGCAAGAAGTACCTGCCCAATGTCGACCCCGACAACACGATTGCGTATGCGGGTTACGGCCAGGTCGTGACCATGACCGAGATCCTGCGCCGCTGCGGCGACGAGCTGACGCGCGAGAACGTGCTGAAGCAGGCGTCCAGTCTCAACGGCTTCCACTCGCCGTTCTTCCTCGACGGCATCACCTACAACTACACGCCGGACGACTACACGCCGATGAAGACGCTCTACATCTCGATCTTCAACGGCCAGGATTGGGATATCTCCGACAAGCCGGTGACGGAGTAGGTGTTAGTTCCTCATGGTGAGGAGCCGCGAAGCGGCGTCTCGAACCATTAGGCCCGACCGTGGCCTCGCCCTTCGAGACGCGGCGCAAGCGCCGCTCCTCAGGGTGAGGGGTAAGACCGTTTGCGGCGAGATAGTTGGCAGCCACCCTCGACGTAACGCCCCGGACGGCTTAGCTTTTAGGCCGTGTCGCTCTTCGACCTGCTCGAGCCCCCGGCCCAGGCGGCCGCGCTGCCGGACCGTTTCGCAAAATGGTTCGCCGCGCGCGGCTGGTCGCCGCGCGAGCATCAGTTGGCGCTGCTGCAGAAGGCGCGCGAGGACCGCTCGGCGCTCCTGATCGCGCCGACCGGCGCCGGCAAGACCCTGGCCGGCTTTCTGCCGACGCTGGTGGAGCTCTCATCTCCGGCTCCGGCAGGGAGCGGAAAGAAGAGCCTCATCTCCACCGGCCGCAGCGTGAAGCGCAGCGGCGGCCTGCACACGCTCTACATTTCTCCCCTGAAGGCGCTCGCGGTCGATATCGCCCGCAACCTGGAAACGCCGATCGCGGAGATGGGTCTGCCGATCAAGGTCGAAACCCGCACCGGCGACACGCCGGTGTCGCGCCGGCAGCGCCAGCGGCGTTATCCGCCGGACATACTGCTGACGACGCCGGAACAGCTTGCGCTGCTGCTCTCCTCCGACGACGCGCCCTATCTGTTCTCCTCGCTGAAGCGCATCGTGCTCGACGAATTGCATGCGCTGGTGACGTCCAAACGCGGCGATCTGCTCTCGCTCGGACTCGCGCGATTGTGGAAGCTCGCGCCGGAGCTTCGCGCGATCGGACTGTCGGCAACCGTCGCCGAGCCAGAACAGCTTGCGCGCTTTCTGGTGCCGCAACCCGCGGGCGAAAACGTCTCCGCCGACATCGTCACCGCCGGCGGCGCGGCCGCCCCGATCGTGGAGATGCTGGACACGCGCGAGCGCCTGCCCTGGGCCGGCCACACCGCGCGCCACGCGCTCAACGAGGTCTATGAGCTGATCAAGCGCAACAAGACCACGCTCGTGTTCGTCAACACGCGAAGCCAGGCCGAGATGCTGTTCCAGGATCTTTGGCGCATGAACGAAGACGGGCTCGCGATCGCGCTGCATCACGGCTCGCTCGACGTCGCCCAGCGCCGCAAGGTCGAGGATGCGATGTCGGCGGGCAAACTCCGCGGCGTGGTCTGCACCTCCTCGCTCGATCTCGGCGTCGACTGGGGCGACGTCGATCTCGTCATCAACATCGGCGCGCCCAAGGGCTCGTCGCGGCTGATGCAAAGAATCGGCCGCGCCAATCACCGCCTCGACGCGGCCTCGCGCGCCGTTCTCGTGCCGGCGAACCGCTTCGAGGTGCTGGAATGTTCGGTTGCGATCGATGCCATCGCGGAGAATGCGCAGGATACGCCGCCGCTCCGCACCGGCGCGCTCGACGTGCTGGCGCAGCATGTGCTGGGCCGCGCCTGCGGCGAGCCGTTCTCGTCCGACGAGCTCTATGCCGAGGTGCTGACGGCGGCGCCCTATGCCAATCTCACGCGCACTGATTTCGACGACGTCGTCGATTTCGTCGCGACCGGCGGCTATGCGCTGAAAACCTACGAGCGCTTCGCGCGCATCAAGCAGGACAGAAACGGCCGCTGGCGCGTCGCCAATCCGCGCGTGCGCCAGAGCTACCGCCTCAATGTCGGCACCATCGTCGAAGAAGCAATGCTGAAGGTGAAGCTGGTGCGCTCGCGCGCCGGCGGCTCCGGCTCGACCGGCGCCATCGCGCGCGGCGGCCGCATGCTGGGCGAGATCGAGGAATATTTCATCGAAGGCCTTGTCGTCGGCGACACTTTTGTGTTCGGCGGCGAGATCGTGCGCTATGAGGCGCTGGTCGAGGACCAGGTCTATGTCTCCCGCGCCAACGACAAGGACGCGAAAGTGCCGTCCTACATGGGCGGCAAATTTCCGCTCTCGACCTATCTCGCCGAGCGCGTCCGGAAACTGCTCGACGACCGGCGGGCGTGGAATGCGTTGCCGGAGCAGGTGCGCGACTGGCTGGTGCTGCAGAAGGATTTTTCCCGCGTGCCCGCCATGCGCGAGCTGCTCGTGGAAACCTTTCCGCGCGGCGGCAAGCATTATCTGGTCTGCTATCCCTTCGAGGGCCGGCTCGCGCACCAGACCCTCGGCATGCTGCTGACGCGGCGGCTGGAGCGCGCCCGCGCCCGGCCGCTCGGCTTTGTCGCCAACGAATATGCACTGGCGATCTGGGGCGTCGGCGACATGTCCTTCATGATCCGCCACGGCCAGCTCGATCTCAACGCGCTGTTCGAATCCGATATGCTCGGCGACGACCTCGAGGCGTGGCTTGCCGAATCCGCGCTGATGAAGCGGACCTTCCGCAATTGCGCGCTGATTTCCGGGCTGATCGCGCGGCGATTCACCGACGAGGACAAGAGCCGCCGCCAGGTGCTGTTCTCGACCGACTTGATCTACGACGTCCTGCGCAAGCACCAGCCCGACCACGTGCTGTTGCGCGGGGCGCGCGCGGACGCCGCCACCGGCCTGCTCGACCTGAAGCGGCTCGGTGATATGCTCTCGCGCATTCATGGGCGAATCACCCACCGGGAACTCGACCATGTCTCGCCGCTTGCGGTCCCCGTGATGCTGGAAATCGGGCGCGAGTCGGTTTATGGCGAAGCATCCGACGAGTTGCTGGCGGAAGCCGCCGAGGAGCTCGTCAAAGAGGCGACGGGATAACGGGCAATCGATGTGATGGCGGGCGCGCAATCTTCGGAAAACATCAGGATGCGCGCTTCGACGATGGACGTCGCCGGCGTAACGCTGCTCGCCGATTTCTCCGGCGCGCTGGTCTGGGAAGAGCAGAGCCTGCTCGTCGTTTCCGACCTGCATCTGGAAAAAGGCTCGAGCTTTGCGGCGCGCGGCGTGCTGCTGCCACCCTATGACACGGTTGCGACCTTGAGTCGCCTGGCCTCCGTGATTGCGCGGCACGACCCGCGCATGGTGATCGCGCTCGGCGACAGCTTTCACGACCGCGACGCGCATGCGCGGCTGTGCGGCTCCGACCGCGAGGCGCTGACGGCGCTGCAGGCACGGCGCGACTGGATCTGGATTTCCGGCAACCACGATCCCGCCATTCCGTCCGATCTCGGCGGCGTGGTCGCGACCGAAGTCGCGATCGGCCAAATCGTGTTCCGTCATGAGCCGACCGGCGCCTTCGGCGAGATCGCCGGCCATCTGCATCCCAAGGCGCGGGTGCCGACCCGCGGACGTACCATGGAGCGGCGCTGCTTTGCCTCCGACACGCGAACGCCTCGTGATGCCGTCCTTCGGCGCCTATACGGGCGGCCTCAGCATCCGCGATCTCGCATTCACCAAGATATTCGGCGCGCCGGCCTTCATGGCGCATGTGCTCGGCGACAACCGCGTGCACAGTATCGCCGCGTCGCGGTGTTATTGAGCTTTCCTCTCTTCACCTCGCCGCCCTCTTGTCCGCCGAAGCCGGCCTTCGGGCCAAGACGGATGCGGGGAGAGGGCGGGGCGAGGGAGAAGAAAGAGATCACGCCGCCTTCGCCTGCACATTGTCGCAGAACTCGGCGAGCCGGTCCGCGAGCCGGAGCGTCGCCGGGCTCGCGTCGGGCGAGGCGACAAGCGCCACTTCGGTCTTGTCGATCGGCGCAAAACCCTCTCTGGCTGTCAGTACGCGATGATCGGACTGGATCGCCATCTCGGACAGGATGCTCGAGTCCCATGCCCGCGGCGACCGCGGCCTGGATCCCTGAGAGGTTGGAACTGCTGTAGGCCATGTGCCAGGCGCGGCCCGCGCTTTCCAGCGCGTGGATCGCGCCGGCGCGATACAGGCAACCCGTCGGAAATCCGACCAGCGGCACCGAGCCTTCGCCGAGATCGCGCGAATGCGTCTTGCTGGCGACCCAATGCACGCGCTCCGGCCACACCGCGATGCCGCCCTTCTCGCCGGCCGCGCGCTTGAACAGCGCAAGATCGAGCTCGCCGCGTTCGAGATCGCGTTTGAGCGAGGCGCTCTGGTCGGCGCGCACGTGAAGCCTCAAGCCGGCGCCCTTGCGGGAGCACGATGCCAGCAGCTTGGCCAGCCGGTAAGCGGCGAAATCCTCGGGGATGCCGAGACGCACCGCGCCTTCATGGCCGGGTTGCGCCACCACGTCGCGCGCTTCATCGGCCAGCGACAACAGCCGCCGCGCATAGGACAACAGCCGCTCGCCGGCCTCCGTCGGCGTCACATCCTTGCCGTTCCGGATCAACAAGAGCTGGCCGACATCCTCTTCCAGCCGCTTGATCTGCTGGCTGACGGTCGATTGCGTGCGGTGGACGCGCTCGCCGGCGCGCGTGAAGCCGCCGGCGTCAATCACCGAGACGAAACTCTTCAATAGCTCGAGGTCGAGCATTTTCGCCTCCATTCGAAAATCCACTGATTTGCAGTTTATCATTTAATTTCCAAATGGCAACGCGCCGGCCTAGATCGGGGTAAAGGAGTTGCCCCAATGTCGCTTGCGCCCTCGATTGCCGTTCCCGCCACGCGCCCCCGCTTCAACTGGCTGCCCCTCGAAATCGGCTTGTTCTGCCTGCTCTGGAGCTTTGCTTTTGTCGCCGGCAAGATCGGCGTCACCGCTTGTCCGCCGCTGATCCTGCTCGCGGGCCGCTTTTCGCTCGCCGGCATCTTGATCCTCGGCGCGTCGGCGTTTCGCCGCGATTCGTGGCAGCTCTCCTGGCGTGCCATCGCGATCTTCGCGATGCTCGGCGTCGCCAACAACGCGCTCTTTCTCGGCCTCGGCTATACCGGCTTGAAGTCGGTCTCGGCCGGCCTCGGCGGCCTGATCGTCTCGGCCAACCCCGTGTTTACCGCGGCGCTGGCCGCGCTGTTCCTCGGCGAGCGGCTCACATGGCGCAAGGTGTTGGGGCTGCTGCTCGGCATCGCCGGCGTCGGCGTCATCGTCTGGCATCGCATGGAGGTCGGCACGGACAGCCTCGTCGGCATTCTGTACACGCTGGCCTCGCTCGCCTCGATCGTCGCCGGCACCATCCTGTTCAAGCTGTTCGCGCCAAAGGGCAGCCTCTGGATCGGCAACGGCATCCAGAATCTCGCCGCCGGCATCGTGCTCGCGCCGATCGCACTCACCTTCGCCGATGTGAGCGAGATCGTGCCGAGCGGTCGCCTTGTATTTGCCTTCGCCTTCCTGGTGTTCGGCGGCTCGATCCTCGCCTACTTCCTGTGGTTTCATCTCCTGAAATTATGTGGCGCGACCGCCGCCAGCGCCTACCATTTCCTGATGCCGCCGCTCGGCATGCTGTTCGCCTGGATGGTGCTCGGAGAGCATGTCGCCTTCCGCGACCTGCTCGGGATCGTGCCGGTCGCGCTTGGAATCTATCTCGTCACCCGTCCCGCCAAAACGCAAGGAAGCAACCCATGAGCCTCTCCATCACCCTGATCGGCGGTCCCACCGCATTGATCGAGATCGATGGTTTCCGCCTTCTGACCGATCCGACCTTCGACGCGCCCGGCGACTATCCATTGCCGCATGTGACGCTGGAGAAGCTGGAAGGGCCCGCGATGTCCGCCGACGCGATCGGCGAGATCGACGCGGTGCTGCTCAGCCACGACCAGCATTCCGACAATCTCGATCATTCCGGCAAGGCGTTTCTGGTCAAGGCGAAACGCGTGCTGACCACCGAGGTGGGCGCGAAACGGCTTGGCGGTCATGCGGAGGGGTTTGCGCCCTGGGGCAGCACGGAACTGAAGAAGGGCGGGAACTCGCTCACCATCACCGCGACACCCGCTCGCCACGGTCCCGCCGGCATCGAGCCGCTCGCGGGTGATGTCATCGGCTTCGTCGTTGCCTCGAGCAAGCCGGGCAGCCGGCCGGTCTATGTCAGCGGCGACACCACCTGGTTCGACGGCGTCGCCGAAGTCGCAAGGCGATTCGAGTGCGGCGTGGTGCTGCCGTTTGCCGGCGCGGCGCAGACCCGCGGTCCCTTCCATCTCACCATGGACACCAACGACACGATCGAGACCGCGCGCGCCTTTGCGGATGCGATGATCGTGCCCGTTCACACCGACGGCTGGGCGCATTTCCGCCAGAACGCCAAGGATCTGCGCGTGACCTTCGATGCGCTCGGGTTCGGCAAGCGGCTGAAGCTCCTGGAGCCCGGCGTGGCGACGGTGATTGCGTAGGCTCTTGATCGTCGTCATTGCGAGCGAAGCGAGGCAATCCTCGTCGCCGCATGCGGAGAGATGGATTGCTTCGTCGCTTTCGCTCCTCGCAATGACGGGGAACGCTAATCCTTCCTGAACACGATCGACGCCATCCAGCCCGTCATCAGCGCCATCGCCGCGGTGACGAGGCCGTAGATCAATCCGTTCTGCCGTGACGTCGTGGCGACGAATTGCTCGAAGCCGACCTTGACGATCTCGAAGGCGGAGTCGGACTTGGTCACCAGCGCGCCGTTCGCAAACAGCTTGATCTCGATATCATAGGTGCCGATCGGTACCTGGCCCGGCAGCGGAATGCCGGTGCGGAACAGGGTCGGCGTCAGGAAGGTCACGGCCGCGGTGTCCTCGCGATAAAGCCCGCGCTGCTTCTGCAAGCGCACAAAGGCTTTGCGGAAGGCGTCGTCGGGCACGACGTCGGCATAATCGGGCCCGACGCGCTGGGTCAGCAGCACGTTGTTGAGGCCGAGCTGCTGCCGCCGCTGGACCTCGGCGGAAGCGAGGTCGTCGAACGGCCGGTTGGCGAACAGCGCGAGAAACGTCGGCACCTGCAGGAATTGCCGGGAATCATTGTTGATCCAGATGCCGAAACGGCGTTCCTTGCGGCGCGCCACCATGTCGTCGCGCGGGCCGCTCACGGTAACCACCAGATCGTAAGCGTTGCGGCCGGACGGCGTGGAGGAGTCCTTTTCGATCGAACCGAACAGCACCAGCTCCTCGCCCGAATAATTCGGCGTCACCGTGACGCGATGGTTCGACACCGACGCGATCAGCCGCTCGGCGCGCGCCGGCGGCGCGGCGCCAAGGGTGGCGATCAGGGTGGCGATCACAGTGGCGAGCAGGGTGACGGTAAAGAGGGTGCGCGCGATCATTGGTTCACCCCGATTTCGCGGATGGTGAAGAGTTCCTCGGGCCGGATCACCAACTCGACCGCGAAGCGGATGCCGACCGCCAGGATCAACAGCCCGAGCAGGAGCCGAAGCTGCTCGCCGCGGATCTTCTGGCCCGCGCGCGCGCCGAATTGCGCGCCGGCGACGCCGCCGACCATCAGAATCAGCGCCAGCACCGCGTCGACCAGATGATTGGTAACGGCATGCAGCAGGGTGGCGAACAGCATGGTGAAGAGGGTCAGCACCATCGAGGTGCCGATCACGGTCGAGGTCGGTACCCGCAGGAGATAGATCAGCACCGGCACCAGGATGAAGCCGCCGCCGATGCCCATGATCGCGCCGATGAAGCCGATCACGATGCCGACCACGACGACCGGAATCATGGAAAGATAGATCTTCGAGCGCTTGAACCGCATCTTCAGCGGCAGCGCATGGATCCAGTTATGGGTGCGCCGCGGCGGCATCACGCCGCGCCGTGTGCGCAGGATGGCGCGGAAGCCCTCATAGAGCATCGCGCCGCCGACGGTGGTAAGCAGCACGACATAGGACAGCGCGATCATCAGGTCGAGCTGGCCGAGCGAGCGCAGATAGGTGAAGGTCGAGACGCCAAGCGCGGTGCCGACCGTGCCGCCGATTAACAATACGCTCGCAAGCGCCGGGTCGATCGCGCGCCTTCGCCAATAGGCGATCGCGCCGGAAAAGGACGAAGCCGCGATATGGCTTGCCACCGAGGCCACCGCGACCGCCGGCGCAATGCCGATGAAGATCAATAGCGGCGTCATCAGAAATCCGCCGCCGATCCCGAACATGCCGGACACGAAGCCGACCGCCGCACCCATCGCCAGGATGAGGAAGATGTTGACCGGGATGTCGGCGATCGGAAGATAAATCTGCACGCGCGGCTGCTTTGACTTCAGTGAGCCGCGAGAGGGGCCGAGGCCGCTTGCGGCGGTTTCGTTCGAGCCTCTGCATAACCGAAATCGCCCCCATGCGGGACTAAAGAATCCGCCTGCCTGCGGCGTTTCGCCTGGGAATATCAAGCGTGGTGAATAATCGCGCTTAACGCGGGCCGACGGGGTCGGTGACGAGGTTCATCGCCAGCGCCTGCTTCGGGTCCAGCCAGCGCACGTCCTTGGTTTCCGACATCGCCTCCACGACGGAGGAGGATACGCCCATTTTGGTCATGTAGCCGAGCAGCATCCCAGTGGTCCGCTGCGCGTCGGCCACGGGATCGCTCGCAGGAGCGGTCGTCACGAAGCGATGCACGCCCAGTAGCGAGCCCTCGACACCATAGCGCGGCTTGCCGCCGGCATAGACAAGAACGCAGGCGCTGGCGCAATAGGCCGGGCGCACGCGGCCCGAGGCGTCGGCAACGCCGACGACGGTGGCCAGCCCGTGCGAGCGGATGATTTCTCCGATGATGATGGCCTGATCGAGATTGCCGCCCGGCGAGGCCAGCAGTACCGCATCGCCCGGTGCAAGATGGGCTTCGTCGAGCCGCTCGCGAAACCAGCTCGCCGCGGCCGGGCCGATCCTGCCGCGGATGGCGAGGGCCCGATGTCCGCGACCGGTGCCGTCGAACTCGGCGTTCGCCACCAGCGACGAGGTCAGGCTCGGCGAGAGATACTGGTCCTTCCAGTAGGCCCAGGCCTCCGGTCGCGACACATCGCGATACGCACGGATGCCGACACCGAGGATGATCAGCGAAAAAATGAGCGTCGACAGGATCGGGTTGCGCCGATGGAGCTTGCGCGGCGGCGGTTCTGGCTGAGGCGTTTGCGTCGGGTTCGACGGCGCATGCGTCGGCCTCACCCAGGGCCCTGTCGGCGACCTCTGGAAGCCGCTTCCGCTTTGCTCGCGATCATCGACGGGCATTCGGGTCCTCTTCACAACAACGTCGTGCAAGCGCTCGCGCGCTCTATCTACACGGCCCTGGGAATGAGGTACATGCCGCGGACGCGCGGCAGCGATCACAAGCGCGCGGTGGCGGCGGCGCGTTTGGCCGGCTTGGTGGCGGGCCTCGCCGCCGTCGCCGGAGCAGCAGTCGCCGCACCGTCCCAGCCGCCCTGCGGAGTCGCGACGTTGACCGCGTCATCCGGCTGCGGCTCGGGCGTAAATGTCTGGATAGCGAGCTTGGCCGCGGCAAGCGACTGGGCGTCGAGGCGCTTGGCAATGTCGTCGCGCTTCTGGCCTGCATCCGCATCGCCCTGCGCCGCCGCGAGGCTGAACCATTTGAAGGATTCGGCCAGGTTCTGTTCGACGCCGATGCCGCGGGCATAGAGGATGCCGAGGTTGAACTGGCTGTCGGCGACGCCGCGATCGGCCGCCTTGCGGAACCACTGCGCCGCGCCCTTGTAGTTCGGGCCCTTGCTGCCGCCATCGGCGTCGAGCACGGCGAGATTATGCATCGCCTTGGCGTTGCCGCGTTCGGCGGCCTGCACGTAATAGCGGCGCGCGGTGTCGACGTCCTTCTTCACGCCCATGCCCTTTTCATAGAGCGTGCCGAGCCGGAACACCGCCGGAATGATGCCGGCCTGCGCGGCGCGGTCGTACCACTTTGCGGCCTCCTCGAGATTCTGCGGCACGCCCTTGCCCTCGGCAAAGCGTACACCGACCTCGTAGGCCGCGGCTGCGTCGCCCTTCAGCGCGGCCGTGCGCAAATTCGGTCCGCCGATCTGGTCGGGCAGGCGCTCGCCCTGCGGCACCTCGACCATCGCGGGCTTCCTGCCGATTGCGGATACGCTGGGAATCGCGCCGGTGATGTCGCCTGCGGCGGCCGGTGCTTGCGGAATTTCGACGGACGCGGTGGCGTCCGTCGCCGGCGCGGAATTGTTCTGGGATTGCTTGCCGATCGGGGTCGGCGAGGTCAGGGAAGGCGCCGGCACCAACTGCTCCGGCGCGGGCGCCCTGGCGCCGCTGTCCGCAGGCGTCAGCGTCGACGGCTGTTCGCCGGATTTCTCCATCGCCGGCATCGGCGGCGCGCCGCCGGCATCCAGCAGGTTCATCGCCAGCTTGAAGGTTCCGAGCACGATCACGACCACGCTCGCGCCGACCAGCAGCGAACGGATCTTGGACGTGACCGATGACGGCTGCTTCGCGCCGTCCTTGGTGACTTCCCTGGCTTTGGCCTTGTCCGCTTTCGCCGCACGGCTCGTGTCGGGGAGCGGCTGCACGGCGTTGGCGGCCTGCGCCGCGCGGCGGGCGGCAGCAATGAAGCTGGAGGAGGAGACCGGCGCCTTTGCCGCGGCCGGAATTTCGCTGATTGCGTCCTCGGATGCGGCGATGCGCTCCGACGGCGAAGCGATTCGGGCGCCCGGCCGCGTGCCCGGCTCGAGCGGATGATCGGGCGGCAAATCGGGTGCGATCGCCGAGCGCGCGGGGCCGCTATGCGGCAGCAGGATTTCGCTGATCGCAAGCGGCGGCGGGGGTGGCGAGGGCAGTTCAGCCACCGGCGACGCGATCGGCGCTTCCTCCTCGGCGGCATGGAAATCGCGCGATGCAGCGGCGAAATCGCGCGGCGCGGCGGCGAAATGCGGCGGCGCCTGGCTTGCGGCCGGATTGGGCAATTCGGGCTTCGCCTGTGGTGCCATCGTGATGTGCGGCGCGGGGACCGGCGGCTCGACCGGCTCCGGCGCGAACGAAGCCGGCTGCGGCACCGGCGTGGGACGAACCGCGCGCAGGTCGCCTTCGATCATGGCAAGGCGATCGACGACGTGGCCGAGCGTCGAGTGAACGGCCTCGAGCGAATCCTGGGTCTGGCGGTCGGTCTTCGACTGGCTGAAGCGGATGTCGGAAAGCTCGCGCTTGACGAGATCGACCAGGCCGTCGTCGTTCTGCTCCGGCTGGCCGCGCTGCTGGCTGCTGGCGAAGGTAGCAAACGCCGCGTGCTGGTTGTCGGCGAAGGACGTAAGCGCCGCGTGCTGGTTTTCGAGATGGCGCAGGATGTCCTGCAGCCCATCCTCGACGCGGCCGAGATTGCCGGAGCGGTGATCGTTGGAGGATTCCAGCCGCTCCAGCAGGTAGGAGACGCGCTGCTCGAGATGCGCAAGGGCCGAGACCTGGTCGCTGCCGACCGGCATGCGGTCGATGCGGTCGGACAGCGCACGCAGCGCGCCTTCGATCTGCTCGGCATTGTCGTTGTGTTGCGGCCGCTCGCGGCTTTCCAGCGCCGAGGTCAGCGCGGCGATGCGCTGCTCCAGCACGGCGAAGTGATCGCTGCTGTTGCTGGCGCGCGCGATCTGGTCGACCTTCGACGACAGCATCTGCACGTCGTCGGAAAGCCGTATCAGTGCATCGTTGGAGGCGACATTGGAGACGATGCCGCGAAGCGCCGCGATCGCCTGTTCGAGCTGCTGCACCGTGCCGGGATCGTCATTGGCGCGCAGGATGGTGTCGAGCTTGGCGCCGAGATTGCGGATCGCCTGGTCGTAACCGGCAAGCTGCTCGGCCGACTTCAGCGACCGCAGCACGTCGCGGATTTCGTTGAGCGCGTTCTCGATATTGCCAAGGACCTGGTTGTCGATGCCGCTCTGGCGGCTCTCGTCGATGCGGCGCGACAGCGAACGGATCTCGTTTTCGATCGAATCGATCGCCCGGCGCGGCATCGCTTCGGTGAGGGCGGCGCGGATTTCGCCGAGCTCCTGGCGGAACGCGGCGATCGACTGCTCGATATCGGGGCGCTGCAGCGACTCGATCTGGCTCGTGATCTTGAACAGATGCCGTTCCAGCGCCGAAAAGTCGGGACCGGGCGGGGCGGGGGCGGCGGAGGCGGCGCCATCGCGGGTGCGATCGGCGGCGCGAAGCGCTGCGGCATCGAGCGTGGCGGCGCGTCCAGCTCGTTCTGGCGCGCGGCGATCTCAGCCACCGCAAAGTCGAGCGAAGCCGGGCTCAGCGGCGGCGAATTGCGATAGGCCGGCGGGGCAGGCGCTTGCGGGGCATAAACCTGGCTTGCAGCGCGCTCGACGGCTTCGGTCTGGCGCTCCTGCCTGTTCTGGTTCTGGCGCGCGTCTTGCGGATTCGAAATCTGCGACAGCCTTGCGTCGAGCCGCGAGATGGCGTCGTTGAGCTGGCGGGCGACGCCCTGCTCGCGCGGGGCGTCGTTGCGCGGCGTCGGCTGCGAAATTCGCTCGATCTGGCGGGTGATGGAATCGAGCCGCTGGTGGATGTCGGCGACGTCGCTGCTCGGGGAAGGCGGCGGGGGTGGATTGCGGAAATTGGGCGGCGCCGATTCGCCGACGGTGGAATTGAGCCAGTCGTTCAGCGACATCCCCGCGCGGCGCGCAGCGGCCTCGGCCCTCTCGCGGACGGATGGATCGATGCCGTCGACACTCCACGATACGCGCGAATTCATGCTTCTGTCCGGTTTCGACTCCGGCGCCCCACCCGGCGCCTGCAGCCTCCCCGCGCGTCCCGATCGAGAGACAATCCAATTCCGCGCCGGTCGTCTGCCTCAGAGGCCGACTTTTTCCCCTTACGGTAAATAACGGGTTAAGGAATTGAGCTGGCGGGCCCTAAAGTTACGCCCGATTGGAACCGCGTGCCCGCGGCGGTTCCCGACTACCTGTTGCCGTCGCGTTCCAGCGGCACGACGCTGCCCTTGCCCGCCAACGCCGAGAGCGCGTCGATCGCTTCCTCGCACCACTCCGCCACCGCGCGTTCGTGGCGCATGCCGACCTTCAGGCTGAGCAGCTTGCCGACATCGGCAGGCGGCGCGACCCCTTGCGGGAAGCGCTTGGTGAGCAACCGTTCGTAACGCTCGTAGCGGTCGCGGTGATGTTCCAGCCGCGCCATCAGATCGGTGCGCAAGGGTTCGATGTCGACGCTGTCGAGTGCATAAAGCCGGACCAGAAGATCGTCCTTGATCGAGGCCGGCATGCTGGGGCGCGCGGCCCAGTGCCGGAACGCCGCCTTGCCCTCGGACGTGAGCGTGTAGACCAGCTTGTTGGGCTTGCCGGACTGCACGACCTCGCGCGCCTGGACATGGCCGCGGTCGCGCAGTTTCGAGAGCTCGCGGTAGATCTGCTGGTGGTCGGCCTTCCAGAAGAAGCCCATGGACGAATCGAACGTCTTGGCGAGCTCATAGCCCGTCATCGGACGTTCCGTCAGGCATGCGAGGATCGCGTCACCGAGCGCCATGACCCGCCTTTTCGTTGATCGGCCAGCTTGACTTTATGCACATAGGCGCATATGCGTCAATGTGCATATAGGGGTTTCGGACCCCGGAGCCCGATGGCTGAGAGGAAACGTCCCATGTCGATGGCAATGTCGATGGCCGGCCTCGCCAAATGGTACGCCTACATGAAGTCCCATGACCGCGCCGCGCTCTGGGATCTGCTGCATCCCGACGCGGTGTTCGAAAGCCCCGTCGTGCATACGCCGCAGCGCGGCCGCGACATCACGTTCAAGTATCTCGCGAGCGCGGAAAAGGTGTTGGGCGGGCCGGGCTTCGCCTATCGCGGCGAGTGGCGCAGCGAGAGCGGCGCGGTGCTCGAATTCGAGAACGAGATCGAAGGCATCAGAATCAACGGCGTCGACATCATCTCCTTCGATGGCGAGGGGCGGATCACCCATTTCAAGGTGATGGTGCGCCCGCTGAAGGCGATCAACCTGCTGCACCGGCTGATGGGCGAAGAGCTGATGCGGCAGGCGGGCAATGCCGACGCCGCCAGCGCTGCGAAGTCGCAGCCACCACCGCGATAATTACTTTCCCGGGAGGACGAAACGTATAAGGTCCTCTCGGGTATTTGCGTGATCGATGCGCTGCCGGGTTTTGCGGAAGCAGCGCCGAAAACCTGAACCTTTCCTGCCGGAGCACCCCATGCCGATCTACAAAGCCCCCGTCGAGGACGTCACCTTCCTTTTCAACGACGTCTTCCAGATCGACCGCTACGACAATCTTCCCGGTTTCTCCGACGCCTCCTCGGACGTGCGCGAGGCGATCCTGGGCGAAGCGGCCAAGCTCGCCGAAGAGGTGCTGCAGCCGCTCAATCGCACAGGCGATCTCGAAGGCTGCAAGCACAACGGCGACGGCAGCGTCACCACGCCGAAGGGATTCAAGGAGGCGTTCAAGCAGGTCGCCGAAGGCGGCTGGCTCGGTCTGTCAGCGCCGACCGAATATGGCGGGCAGGGCCTGCCGGTGACGCTCTCGCAAGCCGTCAACGAATTCCAGATCTCGGCGAACATGGCGTTCTCGATGTATGGCGGGCTCACCATGGGCGCGACCGCCGCGCTGATCGTGCACGGCACCCCCGAGCAGAAGAAAACCTACGTGCCGAAGATGATCGCGGGCGAGTGGACCGGCACCATGAACCTGACCGAGCCGCATTGCGGCACGGATCTCGGTCTCCTGCGCACCAAGGCGGTGCGTCAGGCCGACGGCAGCTTCAAGATCACGGGCACCAAGATATTCATCTCCGCCGGCGAGCACGATCTCACTGATAACATCATCCATCTCGTGCTGGCGCGGATCGAGGGCGCGCCATCAGGCATCAAGGGCGTGTCGCTGTTCGTGGTGCCGAAATTCCTGGTCAAGCCGGACGGCACGGTGGGGCAGCGCAACGGCGTCACCTGCGGCTCGATCGAGCACAAGATGGGCATTCACGGCAATTCCACCTGCGTGATGAACTACGACAGCGCCACCGGCTGGCTGATCGGCGAAGAGAACAAGGGCATGCAGGGCATGTTCGTGATGATGAACGAGGCCCGGCTCGGCGTCGCCGTGCAGGGGCTCGCGCAGTCGGAGGTCGCCTATCAGAACGCGGTCGCCTATGCCCGCGACCGCCTGCAGGGCCGCTCGCTGACGGGGCCGAAGGCGCCGGACAAGCCGGCCGATCCCATCATCGTGCATCCCGACGTGCGCCGTACCCTGCTCACCATCCGCGCCTTCAACGAGGCGGCGCGCGCGATGGTGGTGTGGACGGCGCTGAAAAGCGACGTCGCGCACCGATCGAGCGATCCCAAGGATCGCGAGGCCGCCGACGACCATATGGGCCTGATGACGCCGGTCCTGAAAGGGTTCCTCACCGACAACGGCTTTGCCAATGCGGTGCAGGCCCAGCAGATGTATGGCGGCCACGGCTATATCGCCGAGCAGGGCATGGAGCAGTTCGTGCGCGACGCGCGCATCGCCATGATCTACGAGGGCGCCAACGGCATCCAGGCGCTCGATCTCGTCGGCCGCAAGCTGTCGCGCGACGGTGGCCGCGCCATCATGGCGTTCTTCGCCGAGCTCGGCGGCTACTGCAAGGATCACGGCGGCGACGAGGCCATGAAGCCCTACATCGCGCCGCTCTCCGGCGCGCTCGGCCATCTGCAGCAGGCCACCACCTGGCTGATGCAGAACGCCGTGAAGAAGCCTGATAATGCCGGTGCCGCCGCCACCGACTATCTGCAGCTCTTCGGTTTCGTCACGCTCGGCTACATGTGGGCGCGGATGGCCAAGGTCGCGCTCGACAAGATTGCAGGCACTGGCGAGACCGCCTATCTGAAGACCAAGCTCGTGACCGGCCGCTTCTTCATGGAGCGGATGCTGCCGGAGACGGCCCTGCATCTGGCACGTATCCAGACCGGCAGCGGCACCACCATGGAATTGGCGGCGGAAGCCTTTTGAGCCGCTTTCGCCGTTCCGTCCGATCCGCTATCATATGACGAACATCATCTTCAGGAGAGCGTCATGCCCGAGGCCTATATCTACGATCACGTTCGCACCCCGCGCGGCCGCGGCAAGGCGGATGGTTCCCTGCATGAGGTGACCGCGCTTGCGCTCGCCACCGTGCCCTTGAAGGCGCTGAAGGACCGCAACAATCTCGGCGAAGACATCGTCGACGACGTCGTGCTCGGCGTGGTCGATCCGGTTGGAGAAGCCGGTTCCGATATCGCCCGCTTCGCCGCGCTGAAGGCCGGCCTCGGCGAAAAGGTGCCGGGCGTGCAGATCAGCCGCTTTTGCGCTTCCGGCCTCGATGCCGTGAATTTTGCCGCCGCCCAGATCATGAGCGGACAGCATGAGCTCGTGATCGGCGGCGGAGCCGAATCCATGAGTCGCGTCGGCATCGGCGCCTCCGGCGGCGCCTGGCCGATGGATCCCTCGATGGCGGTCCCGGCCTACTTCATGCCGCAGGGCATCTCGGCCGATCTGATCGCCACCAAATACGGATTCTCGCGCGACGACGTCGACGCCTATGCGGTGCAGAGCCAGCAGCGCGCCGGCAAGGCCTGGGAAGAGGGCCGCTTCAGCAAGTCGGTGGTGCCGGTCACGGACATGAACGGGCTCACCATCCTCGCCAAGGATGAGCATATGCGCCCGACCACGACCATGCAGTCGCTGGCGCAGTTGCAGCCGGCGTTTGCGCAGGTGGCGCAAATGGGCGGCTTCGACGGCGTCGCGATCCAGTCGCATCCGGAGATCGAGCGCGTCAATTACGTGCATCACGCCGGCAACTCGTCGGGCATCGTCGATGGTGCGGGCGCCGTGCTGCTCGGCAGCAAGGAAGCGGGTGCGAAGCACGGCCTGAAGCCGCGTGCAAAAATTCGCGCCTTCGCCAACATCGGCTCGGAGCCCGCGATGATGCTGACGGGACCCGTCGACGTCACCGAAAAGCTGTTCGAGCGCTCCGGCATGAAGAAGTCGGATATCGACCTGTACGAGCTGAACGAGGCCTTTGCCTCGGTGGTGCTGCGCTATATCCAGGCCTTCGACATCGACAATGCCAAGATCAACGTCAATGGCGGCGCGATCGCGCTCGGCCATCCGCTCGGCGCCACCGGCGCGATGATCCTCGGCACCGTGCTCGACGAATTGGAGCGCACCAACAAGCAGACCGCGCTGGTGACGCTGTGCATCGGCGGCGGCATGGGCACCGCGACCATCATCGAGCGGGTGTAACTTTTTCACCCTCTCCCCTTGTGGGAGAGGGTGGCATAGGCGGCCTTCGGCCGCCGTTCTCAGAACTAAGCACGCCGATGCTCCGCATCGGCTATGCACGCGGAGCGGGTCCGGGTCGGGTGAGGGGTTTGTCTCCGCGGAATAGAGACCCCTCATCCGCCTTCGCTTCGCGAAGGCACCTTCTGCCAAAAGGGGAGAAGGGAACCTCAATCGGGAGCACCACATGACCTCCAAGAATTTGGCCTTCAAGAATTTCAAAGTCGAGACCGACGCCGACGGCATTGCGCTCGTCACCTGGGACATTCCCGGACGCTCGATGAACGTGCTGGACGAGACCTCCGTCGACGAGCTCGAGGCGATCGTGAAGCAGACCACCGCTGATGCCGCCGTGAAGGGCGTCGTCATCACCTCGAGCAAGGAAGCATTCTGCGCCGGCGCCGACCTCTCGATGCTCGAGGGCATGAGCCACGCCTATGCGAAGGTGCTGAAGGAGAAGGGCGAGGTCGCGGCCAACCAGATGCTGTTCGACCAGAGCCGCCGCTTCTCGCTGGTGTTCCGCGGCATCGAAACCTCAGGCAAGCCGTGGGCGGCCGCGATCAACGGGCTTGCGCTCGGCGGCGGCTTCGAGCTGACGCTGTCCTGCCACTATCGCGTCGCCGCCGACAACCCGAAGACGCGGCTCGGTCTGCCCGAGATCAAGGTCGGCCTGTTCCCCGGCGCCGGCGGCACCCAGCGCGTGCCGCGCATCGTGCAGCCGCAGGACGCGATGCAGTTGTTGCTCAAGGGCGACGCGATCAAGCTCGACCGGGCGAAGGCGCTCAACCTCATTCACGCCATCGTTCCCGCCGCCGAGATGATCAAGGCCGCGAAAGACTGGATCAAGGGCGGCGGCAAGGCCGTGGCGCCCTGGGACGAGAAGGGCTTCAAGCTGCCGGCCGGTCCGGTGTTTTCCAAGGCCGGCATGATGATGTTCCCGGCCGGCAACGCCATCTACCGCCGCGAGACCTACGACAATTATCCGGCCGCGCGCGCCATCATGAGCTGCGTCTACGAGGGCCTGCAGTTGCCTATCGACGCCGCGCTGCGTGTGGAGTCGCGCTACTTCACGCAGGTGCTGCGGTCGAAGGAAGCCGCCGCGATGATCCGCTCGCTGTTCCTGTCGATGCAGGAACTGAACAAGGGCGCGCGGCGCCCCGCGGGCGTGCCGCCGACCAAGGTGAAGAAGCTCGCCGTGATCGGCGCCGGCTTCATGGGCGCGAGCGTCGGCTATGTCTCGGCGCGCGCCGGCATCGACGTCGTGCTGGTCGATCGCGACCAGGCCTCCGCCGACAAGGGCAAGGCGCATGCCGCAGAGCGTGATCGACGATCTCGTCAAGAAGGGCCGCGCCTCGGAAAAGGACCGCGACGCCACGTTGTCGCGCATCACGGCAACCGCCGACTACAACGTCCTCAAGGATTGCGACCTCGTCATCGAGGCCGTGTTCGAGGACCGCAAGGTCAAGGCCGAGACCTATGCCAAGGCGCAGCCGCTGCTCAAGCAGGGCGCTATCTTCGCCTCCAACACCTCGACCTTGCCGATCAATTCGCTGGCCGAAGAGTTCAAGGACCAGTCGAAATTCATCGGCATCCATTTCTTCTCGCCGGTCGAGAAGATGATGCTGACCGAGATCATCCTCGGCAAGAACACCAGCGATCTCGCGACCGCTACCGCGCTCGATTATGTGCGCCAGATCGGCAAGACGCCCATTGTCGTCAACGACTTCCGCGGCTTCTTCGCCAACCGCTGCGTGCTGCGCTATATCTCAGAGGGCAACGAAATGCTGCTCGAAGGCGTGCCGCCGGCGATGATCGAGAACACCGCCAAAATGGCGGGCATGCCGGTTGGTCCCCTGTCGCTGTCGGACGAAGTGGCGCTCGATCTCGGCCTGAAGATCATGAAGGCCACCGAAGCCGATCTCGGTCCCAACGCCATCGACCAGGCGCAGAAGAAGCTGATGGTTGAGATGGTCGAGAAGCAGGGTCGCTTCGGCCGCAAGAACGGCAAGGGCTTTTACGACTATCCCGAGAAGGGCAAGGGCCAGAAGAGCCTGTGGCCCGGCCTCGCCGCCCTGCAGCCGAAGCATCTCGACCCTGATACGCTCGATGTCGAGGAACTGAAGCAGCGTTTCCTGGTCGTGCAGGCGGTCGAAGCCGCGCGCACGGTCGAGGATCACGTGATCGTCGATCCGCGCGAGGCGGACGTCGGCTCCATCCTCGGTTTCGGCTTTGCGCCGTTCACCGGGGGCACGCTGTCCTATATCGACTTCATGGGCACCAGGAAGTTCGTCGAGCTCTGCCACAAGCTCGAGAAGAAATACGGATCGCGCTTCACGCCGCCGAAGCTTTTGGAAGAGATGGCGGCCAAGGGCGAGACCTTTTACGGCCGCTTCCCGCCGAAGAAGCCCGCAGCCCAGGCGGCGGAGTAGGCTTCGTCATTGCGAGGAGCGAAGCGACGAAGCAATCCATGCTCCCGCAGGCGGAGAGGTGGATTGCTTCGCTTCGCTCGCAATGACGGAGGTGGCACTCACGCCGCCTTCAGCAACCCTTCCTTCTTCAGCGCTTCCTGCACCTTCGGCCGCGCGGCGACGCGGGCCTTGTAGGCCGTCAGGTTCGGCATGTCCGAGAGGTCGAAGCCGAGGCGGTCGGTCGCCCACATCAGCATGGTAAAGAGATAGCCGTCCGCGACGGTGAACTGGTTGCCCATGAGATAGTCGCGGCCGGCCAGCGCCGTTTCCAGGTACTTGAACTTGCCCATGGTGCGGTCCTTGAAGAAGGCCTTGGCATCGTCCTTCAGGACGGGCGAGAACATCGGCCCGAGATTCTTGTGCAACTCGGTCGTGATGTAGTTCAGCCATTCGAGCAGCTTGTAGCGCTCGGCCGAGTCGCGGGCGGGCGCAAGCCCCTTGCCGGCCTTGTCGGCGATCATCTGGACGATGATCGGCCCTTCGGTGACCAGTTCGCCGAACTCGAGGGCGAGCGCGGGCACCTGGCCCTTCGGGTTGACGGCCAGAAAGTCGTCGCCATTTTCAAGCTTCTTGGCGCGCAGGTCGACCTTGACGAGGTCGTGGGGGAGACCCGCTTCCAGAAGGGCGATATGGGGCGAAAGCGAGCAGGCGCCGGGGGCGTAATAGAGCTTCATCGAAATTCCTCCTCGTTATGGATGTCTCTTGGTTTCGTTGGCGGGATGACTAAATGCATCTGCATGGAATAGTCAAGATTGATGCAGATGCATTCAGTGAGATACACTGTTCCATGGGAGATATGGGCCGGATCATATCATGAAGCGCAAACCATCGACCGAGGCGACCGCCGCCTGGATCCGCCTGATGCGGGTCCAGACCCGGGTGCTGGACGCTGTCGAGCAGGACCTCAAGAAGGCCGGCTTCCCGCCGCTCGCCTGGTATGACGCGCTGCTCGAATTGTCGCGCGCGCCGACCGGCGAATTGCGCCCGGTCGAGCTGGAGCGGCAGATGCTCCTGCCGCAATATTCCACTTCCCGGCTGATCGACCGCCTGGTCGACGAGGGCCTGGCGGCGCGGCGCGAATGCAAGATCGACAAGCGCGGCCAGTTCGTCGAGATCACCGAGGCGGGCCGCGAATTGCAGAAGAAGATGTGGAGCGCCTATTCGGCCGCGATCGAAAAGCACGTCGGCTCCAAACTCACGGACACCGACGCGATAAAGCTCTGCGGTCTGCTCGACCGGCTGGGTTGTTCCTGCAGCGATGCGCAATCGCCTGCGATCGGCGAGGGCGCACCGGCCCGATGACCCCGTTCTCACCTCTCGCGTCCGCGCGCGCTCGTCGCGCGGACATTCCCGCTACCCGCGCGCGTCCCCTCGCGCCCCTGACCAAAAAGAATTTGCATGGCGCGTGACCAGATCGATATGACGCCGCTGCAATCGCGCGACGAACTCGTGGCGTGGATTGAGGCGGGCGTGAAGCCGCCATCCGAATTCCGGATCGGCACCGAGCATGAGAAGACGCCGTTCACGCTTCAAGGCCATCATCCCGTGCCGTATGACGGCGCGCGGGGCATTGGCGCGCTGCTGGAAGGCATGAAGCTCCTGCTCGGCTGGGAGCCGATCATGGAGCAGGGCAACATCATCGGCCTCTATGACGTCACCGGCGGCGGTGCGATCTCGCTGGAGCCGGGCGGGCAGTTCGAGCTCTCCGGCGCGCCGGTCGAGACCGTGCACCAGACCCAGGGCGAGCTGATGGCGCATCTGGCGCAGGTGCGCGAGATCGCCACTCCGCTCGGCATCGGCTTTCTCGGCCTCGGCATGACGCCGTCCTGGACGCGCGAGCAGGTCCCGGTGATGCCCAAGGGCCGCTACAAGATCATGACCAGCTACATGCCGAAGGTCGGCAAATACGGCCTCGACATGATGTACCGGACCTGCACGGTGCAGACCAATCTCGACTTCTGCTCGGAAGCCGACATGGTGAAGAAGCTGCGGGTCTCGCTCGCGCTGCAGCCGGTCGCGACCGCGCTGTTTGCCAATTCGCCCTTCACCGAATGCAAGCCGAACGGCTTCCTGTCCTTCCGTTCCGAAATCTGGCGCGACACCGACAATGCGCGCGCCGGCATGCTGCCCTGGGCGTTCGAGGACGGCATGGGGTTCGAGCGCTGGGTCGATTACGCCCTCGACGTGCCCATGTATTTCGTCAAGCGCGGCGATGAATATATTGACGTCTCCGGCTCGTCCTTCCGCGCCTTCTTCGACGGCCGGAACAACCGCCTTCCCGGCGAGCGACCGACGCTGTCGGACTGGGCCAATCACCTTTCGACGATTTTCCCGGAAGTGCGGCTGAAGCGTTATCTGGAAATGCGCGGCTCCGACGGCGGCCCGTGGGAGCGGCTGCCGGCCCTGCCGGCGTTCTGGGTCGGCCTGCTCTATGACAATACGAGCCTCGATGCCGCCTGGGAGATCGCCAAGCACTGGACCGCGCAGGAGCGTCAGGCGTTGCGCGACGATGTCCCCCGCATGGGCTTCAAGGCCCGCATCAGAGATCGCTATTTGTTCGAGATCGCCAAGGAATGCATGGTGCTCGCCCATGCCGGCCTGCGCCGCCGCGGCCGCATCGATCACCTGGGACGGGACGAGACGCGGCATCTGGATCCGCTCGACCGGATCATCAATTCCGGCAAGACGCCTGCGGAGGAACTGCTCGAGAAATTTAATGGCCCGTGGCGCGGCTCGGTCGAGCCGGCCTACAGCGAATACGCGTTTTGAGCTGCATTTTCAGCCTCTTTGAGCTGACTTAAGTCATTTTGCCGCTGAGGTTTTTCGGGTCCGTTCATCCGCCGTACAGGTTCGTGGCGATCAAATGACCGTTCCGGAAAAGAACGTCTGACGTCCAATCATTGAGAGCCATTTGCTATGGGGATCGGCCGCCTGCTCGGGGCGTGTTTGATGACGCTGACCTTGTTCGTCGTCGTTTTCGGCGTGCGGTCGGCCGTTGCCCAGAGCAATTTCGACCGCCCGGGCGGCGATTACACGAACTCGCCCGTGACATCCGGCGACCCCGCCGATTGCGCGCTGTTGTGCGAGCGCGACAGACGCTGCCATTCCTGGAGCTTCAACTACCCGATCGATCCCGCCGTCGGCGCGGTGTGCTGGCTGAAGGGCAATGTGCCGGCGCGGGTGCAGGACACTTGCTGCGTCTCGGGCGTGCGCGGCGCCGGCGTGGTCGAAACGCGCAGCATCGCCCAGGAGAATGCGATCGACCGGCCCGGCGGCGACTACAAGAATTTTGACGTCAAGGGCGGCGAGGGCGACGAGCCCTGCCAGGCCGCCTGCACGGCGGACAACAAGTGCCGCGCCTGGACCTATGCAAGGCCCGGCTATGTCGGCAAGGAAGCGCACTGCTTCCTGAAAAAGGAAATCAAGCCGCCGCGCCGCCGCGCCGGATTCACCTCGGGCGTGGTGCGGTAAGTTGAGAGGAGAATGCTTCCTCCGTCATTGCGAGCCAACGGGTCCGCGCGAAGCGCGGCCCGATGACAGGCTCCGCGAAGCAATCCATTTTCCGGCGTACGGACGGATGGATTGCTTCGTCGCTTTGCTCCTCGCAATGACGGCTACCGTGTTGTCTCCACGTCCATCACCTCCACCTCCGGCCATAGCCGTTTCCACCGCGCCGCTTTCGCCGCGTAATTGGCCGCCGAAAAATTCGGGCCGGGATTGGGCCGCACGACGAGGCCCGCGATGTCATCGAAGCCGTTCGGCGCATGGACCGCGTAACCGTCGGCGGTGCGGCAAATCCCCACCATCGTATTCGCGGTGAGGAATCGATCGATGCCCTCGGCCGAACATTTCAGCGGCGGATAGGGCAGGCCGTGCTTTTCCGCGTACCAGAGATGGACGCGCGCCTGGTTGCGGGTTTCGATTCTGACGCCGAGCTTCGCGAGCCGCGCGTCCAGCTTGCGGATTACCGCATCCTCGGCCTCCCATGACGTATCGGGATCGAAATAGAAGACATCGTAATCGCTGATGCCATAGCCGGGCGCGCGGCCGGTCAGCGTATTCCACACCGTCTGCACCAGACAGCCCGACACCAGCCACGCATCCGGCAATGCGAGCGCGAGCAGCTCGCGCGCGATGGCTTCATTGGCGGGATTTGTCAGCGCGGCGGCGAGGAAGTCTTGTTCATCCATGGCAAGATTCGACAACTCCTTGGTGATGGAACGAGAATATCGCCCGATCGTCATTGCGAGGAGCGAAGCGACGAAGCAATCCATACCTTTTTCACGGGGAGATGGATTGCTTCGCGGAGCCTGTCATCGGGCCGCGCTTCGCGCGGACCCGTTGGCTCGCAATGACGAGGAGTCTACCGGTCGATCGACGCGACCGCCTTCTTCGACGCGAGCTCGCGCCAGCGCCGGCGCAGGAACGGCTCGACGGTCGCACGCTTTGTCTTCGACAGGCGGATCAGCACCATCGGGTAGTCGCGGTAATGATCGGTGAAATAGAAGACCTTCGGCTGGGTATCGACCAGCATGTCGCGCTCGTCCTGCGGCACGCCCGGCATCACGAGGCTGTCGCCGTCTTCCCTCAGCCGCACCAGCATCTTCTTGCGCACTTTCAGGGCCGGCGTGCCGTAGGAGCTGCCGTCCTCGACCTCCGGCCACGCCAGCGCAATCTTCCTGACGTCGTCGAAGGTCATGGTGAGAGCAGCATCCTCTCGCTCATCCCGAGGAGCCGCGAAGCGGCGTCGCGAGGGATGGGCCGCATCGGGGCCTTCATGGTTCGAGACGCGCCTTTGGCGCTCCTCACCATGAGGTTTGGATCACTGCACCACCGTGAAAAACCGCGCCATGCGGAAGCCGGAGAGCCAGTTCCAGACCGGCTGGCTGCGCATGCCGAGGTCCCAGGAGCCGACCACGGCGTCGGCGCGGCCGACGAGGTTGTCCATCGGCAACAGGCCGACGCCGCCTTCGCGCACGGGCACGCGGCTGTCGGCGGAATTGTCGCGGTTGTCGCCGAGCACGAAGAGCTTGCCGGCGGGCACGGTCACTTCCGTCGTGTTGTCGAGCCGGCCGTTGTCGCGCATCTTCAAGATCGCATGCGAGACGCCGTTCGGCAGGGTCTCGGAGTAGCGATAGGCGTGCTCGACATTGCCGTTGTCGTCCTCGGCTTCGGCCATGCCTTCCTGCTTCAGCGTCGCCGGGCGATCGTTAATGAAGAGCTGGCCCTGGCGCATCTGGATGCGGTCGCCGGGCAGGCCCACGACGCGCTTGACCCAGGCCTGCGAGGTGTCGCCCGGCCAGCGGAACACGACGACGTCGCCGCGCTTCGGCGTTCCCTCGAACACCCGGCCGGTCTCCGGCAGGTTGATCTGCATCGGCAGCGAGGCGGTGCCGTAGCCATAGGGGAATTTCGAGGCGAGCAGGGCGTCGCCGATCAGGAGCGTCGGCTCCATCGAGCCCGAGGGGACATAGAACGGCTCCGCGATGGCGCCCTTGGCGATGAAGACGGCGAGCACGATGCCGGCGAGCTGCATGATCTGGCCCAGCCAGCTTCCGGCCCGGCTGCGCATCGTCACATTTTCGCTGCTCATCGGCCCGTACCCCCCACCGTAATGCGATCCATGCGAAGCGTCGGCTGGCCAACTCCAACCGGCACGCCTTGGCCGTTCTTGCCGCAGGTGCCGATGCCGCTGTCGAGCGCCAGATCGTTTCCAATCATGGTAATTCGATGGAGATCGGTCGGCCCGTTGCCGATCAGCATCGTTCCTTTCAACGGTGTGCCAATTTTGCCATTTTCGATTCGGTACGCCTCGGTGCACTGGAACACGTATTTGCCCGAGGTGATGTCAACCTGGCCGCCGCCGAAATTGGCGGCATAGATGCCGTTCTTCACGGAAGCGATGATCTCGGCAGGGTCGCGGTCGCCCGAGAGCATGTAGGTGTTGGTCATGCGCGGCATCGGCACATGGGCGTAGCCCTCGCGGCGGCCGTTGCCGGTCGGCTTCATGTTCATCAGCCGCGCGTTCTGGCGGTCCTGCATGTAGCCAGTCAGGATGCCGTCCTCGATCAGCACGGTGCGGTTGGTCGGCGTGCCCTCGTCGTCGATCGAGAGCGAGCCGCGGCGGGAGGAAATGGTGCCGTCATCGACCACGGTGACGCCCTTGGCCGCGACCTGCTGGCCCATCAGCCCTGCGAAAGCCGAAGTCTTCTTGCGGTTGAAATCGCCCTCGAGCCCGTGGCCGACGGCTTCATGCAGCATCACGCCGGGCCAGCCGGCGCCGAGCACGACATCCATCTCGCCGGCGGGCGCCGGCACCGATTCGAGATTGACCATCGCCTCGCGCAGCGCGCCGTCGGCGGCCTCGCGCCAGGATTTGGTCTCGATGAAGCGCGCATAGCCCTCGCGGCCGCCATAACCCTTCGAGCCGCTCTCCTGCCGGTCGCCCTGGCCCGCGACCACCGAAACATTGACGCGCACCAGCGGACGGATGTCGCGATAGCTCTCGCCGTCGGGACGCAGGATCTCCACCACCTGCCAGGTCGCGCTGAGGCTGACGCTCACCTGCCGCACCCGCGGGTCCTTGTCGCGCAAATAGGCGTCGATCTCGGCGAGCAGCTTCACCTTGGCCTCGAAGCCCGGCGCGTCCAGCGGATTGTCGTCGCTGTAGAGCTTCACATTGGTGCGCGGCGGGGGTGCCGCGAGGCTGCCGCTATAGCCGCCGCGGACGGCCGAGACCGCGTCCGCCGCGCGGATCAGGGCCGGCAGCGAGACATCGGAGGAATGCGCATAGCCGACCGCGTCGTCCTTCACGGCGCGCAGCCCAAAGCCCTGCGAGGTGTCGTAGGTCGCCTGCTTCAGGCGGCCGTTGTCGAACATCAGCGCCTCGGTCTGGCTGTATTCGAGGAACAATTCGCCGTCGTCGGCGCCGGAAAGCCCGCGTGCGACTTGATGGCGAACGACGTCGCGGTCGAGATTGGCGCGGTCGAGAAGCGAGGTTTGGGCCGGATCGGTCATAAGTTTGTCCATTGTCGAGGCGTCCGGCCCAAGATAGTTGTTTTGAAGCCGGTCCGCGAGGGCTCGATTGAGCACATTACCGAGACGAAATGATCGAAATCGTCCCAATCACCCCGGATCACATCGACAGCTTCCACGGCGCCCTCAATTCCATCGCACGCGAGCGTCGATATCTGGCGATGCTGGAGGCGCCGCCGCTCGAAACGTTGCGCGGCTTCGTTCAGGACAACATCAAGCGGGCGCGTGCGCAATTCGTGGCGTTGTCGGAGGGCGAGGTCGTGGGCTGGTGCGATGTGCTGCCAAAGCCGCTGCCAATCCATGCGCATGTCGGCGTGCTCGGCATGGGCCTGTTGCCGTCGTTTCGCGGGCAGGGAATTGGGAGACGTTTGCTCCGGCAGACCGTCGACGTAGCGCGGGCCAACGGGCTGTCACGGGTCGAGCTGACGGTGCGGGAAGATAATCCGAACGCGATCGCGCTCTACAAAAAGGTCGGCTTTGTCGTCGAGGGCGTTCAGCGCAACGCCTTCAAGGTCGACGGCCAATACGCGAACCTTGTCATGATGGCGCTGCTGTTCGAGGGTTAGCGCATGATCCGGAAAAGCCTGCCCCGCACTTGATGCGGGGTGTGAAGCCGTCTTCCGACAAGCATGTCCTCGGGCTCGACCCCAGGGATCGTGCGCAAGCAAAAGCCCTCACGGCAATTTGTCAAACCCCTCCGACAGCCCGTTCAGGCTCAGCGGAAAGCCGATGCCTTCTTCCGGCGTCTCGAAGATGATGAACGTTGCGGTCTTGGCGTTTTTCAGTTGGCCGAGCAGCTTGTCGTCCATGATCACTTCGGCGACGCAGCCGTTGGGCAGGCAGCGGACGAAGCCGGCGCGGCCGACGTCCTGGTTGTCGAGCTTTAAGCCCAAGCCGGAGGGCAGCAGCACGCCGAGCGGCGCCACCACCCGCATCAGCCGGCTCTTCGCATCCGCCGTCTTGAGCACGATAACGGTCAGGCCGGCGTTGGAGCGGTCCTCCGCCACCACGCTCTGGATCAGCGCGCATTGCTCGCTCTGCGCGCCGGGCGGGGTGTCGCAGCGGATCTGCCAGTCGCCATGCACCGAGCGCACGGCGCCCTGCGCATGTGCGGGCTGCGTCCAGCCGAACGCCAGCGTGGCGGCCAGCGCAACCGCGAGCACGCCAAGGAGCCCGTCAAGGAGCCCGTCAAGCCCGGCGGCGCGGCGAGTGGTGTGTCGGTCAGGTCCCATCCGGGTCATCCCTGAAAATTACCTCAAGCTGTCACGTAAAGCACGCGACTGAACCGGTAATGACGGCGCCTTGAAGGCACTCTTTCCGTCATTTCGAGCAAATCCTTACGCCAGGGCGGCCGTTCGCGCCTTTGGACCAGTTGCGAATCACTCCGCTCTGGCGCACGCCGCCCTTGGCTACATCCGGCAAGGCGGCTGTCAAGCGGCGGAACGCCGCTGCCGGTGCGGCCGGGCCCGATTTTGTGGGGAAATCTGCGTTCCGATACGCTTCCGCGAAGAGCCGGTGATGGCTGTGCCATCACCCCTACTACTGCATTGCGAGAGCCTGAGAATTATGGTTTGAGAGGCTGGATTTCGGCTTGTCTCACGATCTGGCCCGGGCGCCTCGACGGCGCCTTTCAGGCCGTTTGGCAGGGGGCGGATGGTAGCATCGACGCCGACCGGCGGGGTGCCTTGGGGATGTTTTAAGGGAGCGCGAGCGGCATGAAGATGTCGATGGGCCAGTTGGGCCGGCGGTTGCTGGGATTTGCGGTGGCCGGCGCCGTGCTGGTGACGAGCGGGGCGGCATTTGCCGAATTGGGGCAGCCCGCGCCGTGGGAATACAAGCTGCAGCAAGCCGGCTCGCCGGTGATGGAGCACATCGAGTGGTTCCACAACTGGCTGCTTGTCATCATCACCGTGATCACGCTGTTCGTGCTGGCGCTCCTGATCGCCGTGATGGTCAAGTTCAACGCCAAGGCCAATCCGACGCCGTCGCGGACCACGCACAACACCCTGATCGAGGTGGCCTGGACGCTGATCCCGGTGCTGATCCTGGTCGCGATCGCGATCCCGTCCTTCCGCCTCTTGTTCCAGGAGCTGGATATCCCGAAGGCCGATCTCACCATCAAGGCGACCGGCAACCAGTGGAACTGGACCTACAATTATCCGGACGACAAGATCGAATTCACCTCGATCATGCTGACCGACGAGGATCGCGCCAAGCTTTCCTCGCCGCCGCCGCGCCTTTTGGGCGCCGACCACGCCATCGTGGTGCCGGTGAACAAGGTGGTCCGGGTGCAGACCACCGGCGCCGACGTGATCCACTCCTTCGCGGTGCCGGCCTTCGGTATCAAGATCGACGCCATTCCCGGCCGTCTCAACGAAACCTGGTTCAAGGCTGAGAAAATCGGCACCTATTACGGCCAGTGCTCCGAGCTCTGCGGCAAGGATCACGCCTTCATGCCGATCATGGTCAAGGTCGTGAGCGACAAGGACTATGACGACTGGAAAAAATGCGTCCAGGCCAACAAGGACGACTGCATCGACACGCCGAAAAGCAAGGCGAAGCAATCAAGCTAAGGGCGAGTAGGACCTTTCGAGGTCCAAACGGGACTGCAAGGCAGGATTTTAAAATGGCAACGAACGCTACGACGCACGACGCTCACGCCCAGGATCACGGACATGACGACCACGCGCACGACCATCCGACCGGCTGGCGGCGCTTCGTCTATTCGACGAACCACAAGGACATCGGCACGATGTACCTGGTGTTCGCGATCATCGCGGGCTGCATTGGAGCTGCGATGTCGATCGCGATCCGCGCCGAGCTGATGTATCCCGGCGTCCAGATCTTCCACGAGACCCATACCTACAACGTGTTCGTGACCTCGCACGGCCTGATCATGATCTTCTTCATGGTCATGCCCGCGATGATCGGCGGCTTCGGCAACTGGTTCGTGCCATTGATGATCGGCGCGCCGGACATGGCCTTCCCGCGCATGAACAATATCTCGTTCTGGCTGCTGCCGGCTTCCTTCGCCCTGCTTTTGATCTCCAGCTTTGTCGAGGGCGAGCCGGGCGCCAACGGCGTCGGCGCGGGCTGGACGATCTACGCGCCGCTGTCGACCTCGGGCCATCCGGGACCGGCCGTCGATTTCGCCATTCTGTCGATCCATCTGGCCGGCGCGTCGTCGATCCTCGGCGCCATCAACTTCATCACCACCATCTTCAACATGCGCGCGCCGGGCATGACGCTGCACAAGATGCCGCTGTTCGTGTGGTCGATCCTGGTGACGGTGTTCCTGCTCTTGTTGTCGCTGCCGGTGCTCGCCGGCGCGATCACCATGCTGCTCACCGACCGCAATTTCGGCACCGCCTTCTTCTCGGCCGACCAGGGCGGCGACCCCGTGCTGTTCCAGCATTTGTTCTGGTTCTTCGGCCACCCCGAAGTGTACATCCTGATCCTGCCCGGCTTCGGCATGGTCAGCCAGATCGTCTCCACCTTCTCGAAGAAACCCGTGTTCGGCTATCTCGGCATGGCCTACGCCATGGTCGCGATCGGCGGCATCGGCTTCGTGGTGTGGGCGCACCACATGTACACGGTCGGCATGTCGTCGGCGACGCAAGCCTATTTTGTCGCCGCCACCATGGTGATCGCGGTGCCGACCGGCGTGAAGATCTTCTCCTGGATCGCCACGATGTGGGGCGGCTCGATCGAGTTCAAGACGCCGATGCTTTGGGCGATCGGCTTCATCTTCCTGTTCACGGTCGGCGGCGTCACCGGCGTCGTGCTGGCGAACGCGGGCGTCGACCGCGTGCTGCAGGAGACCTACTATGTCGTCGCGCACTTCCACTACGTGCTGTCGCTCGGCGCGGTGTTTGCGATCTTCGCCGGCTGGTACTACTGGTTCCCGAAAATGTCGGGCTACATGTACAATGAAGCGATCGGCAAGGCGCACTTCTGGTTCACCTTCATCGGCGTGAACCTGGTGTTCTTCCCGCAGCACTTCCTCGGCCTGTCGGGCATGCCGCGCCGCTACGTCGACTATCCGGACGCTTTCGCCGGCTGGAACCTGGTCTCCTCGATCGGCTCCTACATCTCGGGCTTCGGCGTCCTGATCTTCATCTACGGCCTGATCGAAGCCTTCGCGCGCAAGCGGCAGGCGGCGGACAATCCGTGGGGCGCGGGCGCCACGACGCTGGAATGGACGCTGCCCTCGCCGCCGCCCTTCCACCAGTTCGAAACCCTGCCGCGGGTGCAGTAATCGAAAAACCGCGGCGCCTCGCTCGGGCGCCGCGCCGTTTTGAGGGGATCGAGTTACCTTGTCCGTCGTCGATCACAACGCCATCGAACTAGCGGCTCCGCGGATTTCGGAAGCGGAAGTCGGCGATTACATCGCGCTGTTGAAACCGCGGGTGATGTCGCTCGTGATCTTCACGGCGCTGGTGGGCCTTGCGATCGCGCCAGGGCATTTCCATCCCGTGCTCGTCATCACCTCGCTGCTCTGCATCTCCGTCGGCGCCGGCGCCTCCGGCGCGCTCAACATGGCCCTCGAGGGCGACATCGACGCCCTGATGTCGCGCACCGCCAACCGGCCGATCCCGCGCGGCCGCATCACCCGCGCGGAAGCGATGGCGTTCGGCATGACGCTGTCATTCTTCTCGGTGATGACGCTCGGTATCCTGGTCAACTGGTATGCAGGCAGCCTGCTCGCCTTCACCATCTTCTTCTATGTCGTGATCTACACCATGGGGCTGAAGCGCCGCACCGCGCAGAACATCGTGATCGGCGGCGCCGCCGGCTCGCTGCCGCCCGTGGTGGCCTGGGTCGCGGCGACCGGCTCGATCTCGGTCGAGCCGCTGCTTCTGTTCCTCATCATCTTCTTCTGGACGCCGCCGCATTTCTGGGCGCTCGCTTTGTTCCGCTCCGACGATTACGCGCGCGCGGGCGTGCCGATGCTTCCCGTGGTCGCCGGCCCCGACGCGACGCGGGTGCAGATACTGCTCTACACCATCGTGCTGGTCGCGATCGCGGCCGCGCCCTGGCCGCTCGGCTATTTCGACGCGGTCTACGGCGTCACCTCGCTGATCCTCGGCGCCGGCATGCTCGGGCTTGCGATCAACGTCTATGTCAGCCGTGAGCGGAGCCAATCGCTCCGTGCCACGCGAAAACTGTTCGCCTTCTCCATCCTTTATCTGTTCGCGCTGTTTGCGACGCTCCTCCTCGAGGTCGTCGCGCGCGCCGTTGCGCCTTGGATCGGATTTGGGGTCGGGTAGGGGGCAGATGGGCACGCAATGGATGACAAGCGCGAGAGAGAAGGAATTGTCCTCACCGAGGCGCAGAAGCGCAGCCGCCGCCAGCGTTCGATTGCCATTGCGCTCGCGCTCGGCGTTCTCGTCGTGCTGTTCTTCGCGGTTACCATCGTCAAGGGGCCGGCTGTTCTGAACCGGCCGATGTGAAGAGCATGAAGCAGGAGACCACCAAGCAAGCCAGGCCCGCGCCGCGCCTCACCCGCGACGCGCTGGTGGCGTCGCTCTGCGCCCTGGTGGTCGTGCTGATGGTCGGTGCGTCCTACGCCGCCGTGCCGTTCTACAACTGGTTCTGCCGCGCCACCGGCTTCAACGGCACGACCCAGGTCGCAACCGCGGCACCCGCCGCCGGGCCGATCGCGCGCAGAATTTCCGTGCGCTTCGATTCCAATGTCGCGGGCGGGCTGCCCTGGAAGTTCGAGCCGGAGCAGACCGAGATCCAGATTCCGATCGGCCAGGTCACGACGATCTACTACACCGTGACCAACCAGTCGGCGCGGACCACGACCGGGCAGGCGGCCTACAACGTCGCGCCGCTGACGGTCGGTTCCTATTTCCAGAAGATCAACTGTTTCTGCTTCACCGAGCAAACCATGGCGCCGGGCGAGAAGCGTGAGATGCCGGTCGTCTTCTATGTCGATCCCGCGATCGCCGCCGATCAGGAGAACGACACGCTGAACACCATCACCTTGTCCTACACCTTCTATCCCGTTCGCGATCCGGCGCCGCACCCGGTGGCCGCGGGCGAGACGGAAAAGCGCAAGGGCAACCTCTAACCGCCGGGCTTCGGCTTTCGAAGCCTGGATTTTGATATGGGACGAATGGGTGCCGGCTGGCACCCTCGAAGGAGAGAGCGACAATGGCTGAGGCGCACGCCAAGCATCACGACTACCACCTCGTCGATCCGTCACCGTGGCCGATCGTCGGCGCGATCTCGGCCTTCATCATGGCCGTCGGCGCCATCAGCTGGATGCACCATTTGTATGCCGCCGCGCCGATCGTGTTCGGTATCGGCACGATCGGCGTGCTCTACACCATGGCCGCCTGGTGGGGCGACGTCATCAACGAGGCCGAGCACAAGGGCGACCACACCCGCGTCGTGCAGATCAGCCATCGCTACGGCATGATCCTGTTCATCGCCTCCGAGGTGATGTTCTTCGTGGCCTGGTTCTGGGCCTTCTTCAATTCGGCGCTGTTCCCGGCCGACGCCGTTCACGCCACGCGCGATGCGGTGTTCGGCTGCGGCGCGGGGACGGCGATGGGCGCCTGCACCGTGCCCGGCACCTGGCCGCCCAAGGGCATCGAGGCCTTCGATCCCTGGCACCTGCCGCTGCTCAATACGCTGATCCTGCTCACGTCGGGCACCACGGTCACCTGGGCGCACCATGCGCTGCTGGAAGGCGACCGCAAGGGCCTGAAATACGGGCTGATCCTGACCATCCTTTTGGGCGCGAGCTTCACCTGCGTGCAGGCCTATGAGTATGCCCACGCGGCCTTTCACTTTTCCGGCAACGTCTACGGCTCGACCTTCTTCATGGCGACCGGCTTCCACGGCTTCCATGTGCTGATCGGCACCATCTTCCTGATCGTCTGCCTGGTGCGCGCCTATCGCGGCCACTTCTCGCCGACCCATCACCTCGGCTTCGAATTCGCCGCATGGTACTGGCACTTCGTCGACGTGGTCTGGCTGTTCCTGTTCATCTGCATCTATGTCTGGGGCACCGGCGGCGGCCGCGTCGGCGTGGTGGGCGAGTAATTCGATCCTCATGTGTGCTACAAGGGGCGGCCGATGCGGCCGCCCTTTTTTGCTTCAAAAGGCATGATCCGGAAAAGTGTGAAGCGGTTTTCCGAAAGATCATGCCCAACCAGGAAGCTGAAGCGCGAGGGCGATTCATCGTAAGAATCATCGCGCTTTGGCGCGCGAAAGGCCTGCCCATGTCCGATGAAGTCGTCACGATCACCCAGAGCGCGCTGCGCGGGCTTGCCTGCAAATGTCCGCGCTGCGGCAAGGGCAAGCTCTATGCGGGCTTCCTGACCTTGCGGCCGAACTGCGAGGCCTGCGGGCTCGACTATGCCTTCATCGATGCCGGCGACGGCCCGGCCGTGTTCATCATCCTGATCGCCGGCGCGATCGTGGTCGGCTCCGCCCTGATCGTCGAGGTCAAATACCAGCCGCCGTTCTGGCTGCATGCGGCGCTCTGGCTGCCGCTGACGCTCGCGGTGACGCTGTGGCCGCTGCGGGCGATGAAGTCGCTTCTGATCGCGCTGCAATTCCATCACAAGGCCGCCGAGGGCCGGTTGATCCAAAAAACGCCGAAATGACCGCGGCGGTTCGGAAGCGCAGCCTTGGCTTTGGACTGTTCACGCTCGTGATGGTCGCCGCCTTTGTCGGCCTCGGCCTCTGGCAGTTGCAGCGCCGCGTCGAGAAGCACGAATTGATCGCGGCGTTGACCGAGCGGCTCGCCACCGCGCCGGTGTCGCTGCCGCCGCGCTCGCAATGGAATACGCTGACGCCGGCCAGGGATGAATTCCGCCGCGTCAGCTTCACCGCCACCTACGTTCGCCTGCCGGATGCAATGGTCTATAGTGCGGGCTCGGCGGTGCGCGAGGATATCTCCGGTCCCGGCACCTGGGCGTTCCTGCCCGCAAAGCTTCCGGCCGGCGAGATCGTCGTGATCAATGCCGGCATTGTCGAAAACACCATGCAGGATCGGGCCGTGCAGGATCGCGCGGTGACGAAGCTGGTGAATGATCAGCCAGTCACGCTCACGGGCTATCTTCGCTTTTCCGAAGGCGCCGGAATGCTCACGCCCGCGGTCAGTCCCGCAAAGCGCCTGTGGTTTACGCGCGACGTATCGGACATGGCAAAGCAACTCGCCTGGAGCGAGGTCGCACCCTTCTACATCGACCTGGAATCGCCGGTGCCGCCGAACGGCGTGCCGAAGCCCGGCCCGTTGCACGTCCATCTCAAGGACGACCACATGCAGTATGCCGTCACCTGGTTTACGCTGGCATTCGCCGTCGTGATCGCGTTCGGCGTGTGGTGGCGAAAAGCGTAACGCCGCGTCGGGAAATGAGGCAAAAGCGGCGTTTTCAAAGCCACTGCCGCCGGTGCATAATCACGCCGCCACAAGAATCCGGAAAATTTCCCTCATGGCCGACCCGCAATCCACTGCCCTCATCGTCGTCGACGTGCAGCGCGCCTTCGACGAATGGGAAGCCTCGGGCAAGCGCCGCAACAATCCGGATGCGGTGGCGCGGATATCGGATCTGCTCGCCGCGTTCCGCGACCGCCGCGCGCCGATCTTCCACATCCGCCATGAAGGCACGAAGCCGACTTCGTCGTTCCTGCCCGGCGGCACCGGTTATGGCGTCAGGGACGAGGCGCGTGAGCTCGGTGGCGAGCCCGTCATCGTCAAGCGCGTCAACAGCGCCTTCATCGGCACCGATCTGGAAAGCCGCCTGCGTGCGGCGGGCATCGAGACCGTGGTGATTTGCGGCGCCACCACCAATCATTGCGTCGAGACCACGACGCGGATGGCCGGCAATCTCGGCTTCGATGCGCGTCTCGTGCGCGACGCGACCTGGACCTTCGACCGCGTCGGCCCCGATGGCGACAAGCACTCGGCCGAAGACATCCACGCCATGACGCTCGCCAACCTCAACGGCGAGTTCGCGCGCATCGTGACGTCGCGTGAGGCGATCGCGGCGTTGAAAAACGTGTAACTGTTGCATGAAAAGGCCGCCAGCAGCGAGGCTGGCGGCCTTGGCGGCCCGGCTTGATGGCCGGAGCGCTCGATCAGTCGTTGTCGTGGTGAATAACCGTCTTGCTGCGGTTGCCGAACTCGTCTTCCTTCTTGATCACGGTCGTCCGGTCGCGAGGCTCGCGCTCCCTGATGACGGTGGTGCGGTCGCGGTCACGATCGCGCTCGCGATATCCATGGGATTCGCCGACGGTCACACCTGCGCCCACCGGGCCCACGCGAACGCCAACTTCTTCGGCCAGGGCCGGAGTCGCAAGCGCTCCAATCATGGCGACAGCCAAAACATATTTCCGCATCGTACGTCCTCCAATTGGTTGTGCGGGAGAAATGCCGCACCTTCGACTTGGTTCCGGGAACAAAACTGCAGCTTTTTCCCGCGGCCGTCTTAGCCGTAATATCGTCGGCTCCGCTGCGGGCGAGGCGCCGGCCGGCTGATCATGAGCGCCAGCGCGAAGCCCACGGCGCCGGCGGCCAGCAGCGAGCCGAGCGGATTTTGATGCACCAGTTTGGTGACGGCCTCCGCGCCGTCGCCCTTGGCGTAGCTGACTGCGGCATCCGCCGCGTCACGTGCCGCATCCTTGGCCTGGCCGTAGAGATTCTGCACCGTGCCGGTGGCTTCGCGAATGCGACCGGAAGCTTGTGTCTTCGCGTCGCCCGCGATGTCGCCGAGGGCGCTCTCGGCCTTGCCCGCGAAATCCTTGGTCGCGCCTGCTATTCGATCGTTGTCCATTACGCCATCCTCCGTGAGAGAGTTCGGAGGCTAACGGACCAGGTCGACATGAGTTCCTGAGGGGGGTGCCGTTACTTGGATCATTAACTTGGATCATTACTTGGCTCGTTGCCTGGCTCTGTCACGCCCGCAGGTTCGCGCGCGACGTGCCTATCGCGACCGCACATAGGCGCGCTCGCCGCTTTTCGGATGAAACCACACGTCGAGCGTCTCCCCGGAAGTGGGATCGACAAAGCGCTCGCCGGTCGGCGTCCAGTCCGGTCCCGGCGGCGCATCGAGCGGCCTGCGCTTGTAGCCGCCTTTCCGGAACAGGAACCAGATCAGGAAGGGCAGCACGATGGCGCCGCACCAGAGCGCGAAGCCGATCATGGCGCAGGCTCGATCACCGCGGCCGTTCCATAGGCCACGATCTCGCTCATGGTGTTGCCGATCTCGGCGCTGTCGAAGCGCATCATCAGGATCGCATTCGCGCCCATCGCGGTGGCATTATGCGCAAGCCGGTCCAGCGCATGGCGGCGCGCTTCCTCCAGCATCTGCGTATATTCGTGGATCTCGCCGCCCACGATCGAGCGAAGTCCCGCCATCAGGTTGCCGCCCAGGCCCCTGCTGCGGACGACAACGCCGAAGCATTGCCCGATCATGCGGACGGTTCGATGGCCGGTCACGTTCTCGGTTGTAACGACGATCAATGGTGCCTCCCGTTTTCGATTGGTTTGCGGTCGAGTCCAGCGCGCGACTGTAACATGCGGCCGCGCCGATTTGCCCGACGACGGGCAAATCAGTTTCCGGCTTTCCCGCAAGCCGCGCCTCGATCGGGCATTTTCAATGCAACAATGTCGTGCGCCGAAAAACTGATTTCGTGAGCCGTTTCAAATCGATCCGGAACACCAGTCCCGAAGCTGGAAATATTTGGCTTCCGTTTTTCAGAAATGTGTGATTATGCTCGCTTTATCCCGCCCCGATCGGAGGGGCGTACGCGTCGTCACGGACGTCGGGCGGGATGTGATGGACGCGGGCTGCATCATCTGACGAGGGATGCGTCCGGCGGACGGCAAAGGCGTGTGGTCCTGATTCCCCGACGCTGGAATCAAGTTTGCCGAAGATTTGCTCGGCAAGCGACGGTGGCTATCAAGCCCGGACACCGGGGAGAGCGCGCTATAAGCCGCAAAACCATTGCGCAGGGAAGGCCGGAATGTTTCGGCGTACCTGTATTCACTCGTGTGCTTTCTACTTTCTACCTCGCACACGAGGCTGCGGGTGCGGCGTGCATCCGGCTTTCCCTGCGCCCTCTCTTCGAGGGTGATTCGGCCAAAGCCTCGGGCAAATCCTGCCGCGAGAGGGATACGCATGTCCCCACGTCATTGCGAGGAGCGCAAGCGACGAAGCAATCCAGACTGTCTCGTCGGATGCATTCTGGATTGCTTCGCGGGCCGCGCTTCTCGCGGACCCGTTGGCTCGCAAAGACGAACTCGCGCCAGCCGTTTCTGGGTTGTTTTCGCGGGCAGAACAGTTTCCCCTCGTCACAAAACCCATTATGGTGCCCGACCGATCCGGTGATGAGACATCATGGATTGTTAATCAAAATCAAAGGCTTAAGTGAATATGAGCCTTTGGAGGGCGGTTTGACGCGGTATATTTCGACCAGAGGCGAAGCCCCTGTTTTGGGCTTCTGCGACGTGATGCTGACCGGGCTCGCCCGGGACGGCGGCCTCTACGTGCCTGAAACCTGGCCGCAGCTTTTGCCGGAGGTCATCGCAGGCTTCTTCGGCCGGCCTTATTGGGAAGTCGCGGTCGACGTGGTGCGTCCGTTCGTCGGCGGCGAGATTTCGGATGCCGAGCTCGGCCGCATGGCGAACGAGGCCTATGCGACCTTCCGCCATCCCGCCGTGGTGCCGCTCGACCAGATCGGACCGAGCCAGTTCCTGCTCGAGCTGTTCCATGGGCCGACGCTTGCGTTCAAGGACGTGGCGATGCAGCTCATCTCGCGCCTGATGGATCATGTGCTGGCCAAGCGCGGCCAGCGCACCACCATCGTGGTCGCGACCTCGGGCGACACCGGCGGGGCCGCCGTCGACGCCTTCGCCAATCTCGAAAATGTCGACCTCGTCGTGCTGTTTCCGAACGGGCGCATCTCCGGGGTGCAGCGGCGAATGATGACCACGACCGGCGCCTCCAACGTCCATGCGCTCGCCGTCGAAGGCACCTTCGACGACTGCCAGGCGATTGTGAAGGGCCTGTTCAACCATCACGCCTTCCGCGACCAGGTCGCGCTGTCAGGCGTCAATTCGATCAACTGGGCGCGGATCGTCGCCCAAGTCGTCTACTACTTCACCTCGGCGGTGGCGCTCGGCGCGCCCTCGCGCAGCGTCGACTTCACGGTGCCGACCGGCAATTTCGGCGACATCTTTGCCGGCTATGTGGCCAAGCGCATGGGCTTGCCGATACGCTGGCTGCGGATCGCCGCGAACGTCAACGACATCCTGCCGCGAACGCTGAAGACCGGGATCTATGAGGTGCGCGAGGTGCATGCGACCACCTCGCCCTCGATGGACATCCAGGTCTCCTCCAATTTCGAGCGGTTGCTGTTCGAGGCCGGCGGACGCGACGCCGCCATCGTGCGGCGGCTGATGGAGTCCTTGAAGCAGTCCGGGCGCTTCTCGCTGCCGGCCGCGATGCTGGCCAAAATCCGCGAGGAGTTCGATGCCGGCCGGGCCGACGAGACCGAAATTTCGGCCGCGATCCGCGCCGCCTGGCGCGAGGCCGGCGATCTCGTCGATCCCCACACGGCCGTGGCGCTCGCCGTCGCCGACCGCGACAACGCGGATTCGAGGATTCCCAATATCGTGCTGTCGACGGCGCATGCCGCCAAATTTCCCGATGCGGTGGAAGCGGCCTGTGGCGTGCGGCCGCATCTGCCGGCCTGGCTCGACGGGCTGATGACGAAGGCGGAGCAGGTCAAGATCGTCAGGAACGACCAGGTCGAGGTCGAGAAATTCGTGTTGTCGGTCAGCCGCGCCGCGAAGCAGGGAGTTGCCGGATGAGCGTCGAAATCACGAAGCTCGATACCGGCCTCACCGTCGTCACCGACACCATGCAGCACCTGGAAACCGCGGCGCTCGGTGTGTGGGCCGGTGTCGGCGGCCGCGACGAGAAGCCGAACGAGCACGGAATCTCGCATCTGCTCGAACACATGGCATTCAAGGGCACGGCGCGGCGCTCCTCGCGCGAGATCGTGGAGGAGATCGAGGCGGTCGGCGGCGACCTCAACGCCGGCACCTCGACCGAGACCACCGCCTATTATGCGCGGGTGATGAAGGCCGACGTGCCGCTGGCGCTCGACGTGCTCTCCGACATCCTCTCCAACCCCGCCTTCGAGCCGGAAGAGCTCGAACGGGAAAAAAATGTGATCGTGCAGGAGATCGGCGCTGCGCAGGACACCCCCGACGACGTCGTGTTCGAGCATCTCAACGAGCTGTGCTATCCCGAACAGCCGATGGGCCGTTCGCTGCTCGGCACGGCCAAGACGCTGAAGAGCTTCGATCGCGACATGCTGCGCGGCTATCTCTCGACCCACTATCGCGGTCCCGACATGGTGGTGGGCGCGGCCGGCGCGATCGATCACAAGCAGGTGGTCGCGGAAGTGGCCGAACGCTTCAAAGGGTTCAACGGCGCGCCGGCGCCAAAGCCGCAGCCCGCGATGTTCGGCAAGGGCGGCTCGCGCGTCGTGCATCGCGACCTCGAGCAGGCGCATCTGACGCTGGCGCTGGAAGGCGTGCCGCAGACCGACCTGTCCTTGTTCTCGCTGCAGGTCTTCACCAACACGCTCGGCGGCGGCATGTCCTCGCGACTGTTCCAGGAAGTGCGCGAGAAGCGCGGTCTCTGCTATTCGATCTATACCTTCCACGCCCCCTATACCGACACCGGTTTCTTCGGCCTCTACACCGGCACCGATCCGGCCGATGCGCCGGAGATGATGGAAGTCGTGATCGATGTCATCAATGACGCGGTCGAGACGCTGACGGAGGCCGAGGTGGCACGCGCCAAGGCGCAGATGAAGGCGGGACTGTTGATGGCGCTGGAAAGCTGCTCGTCCCGCGCCGAGCAGCTGGCGCGGCACGTGCTCGCCTATGGCCGGCCGCAGACGGTGGAAGAGCTGGTGGCGCGGATCGATGCCGTCAGCGTGGAGACGACACGGAATGCCGCCCGCGCGCTGTTGTCGCGCAGCCGGCCCGCGGTGGTTGCGCTCGGCAGCGGCAGGGGTCTGGACTCGGCGGTCGCATTCGCCGAAGGTTTGACAAGATCAGCGGCGAGGGCGCTGCACTAGGCGTGATCTTCTCGGAAAAGTGTGAAGCGGTTTTCCGGAGCAGTGTCGACCGAGGGATCATGCCCAAACAAGAAGCTAAGGCGCGATGACGATTCATTCCAAAGTCATCGCGCTTTAGGCGATAAATTTTGCTAGTCTAGTGCGCAGGGGAGCATCACATGGCCCTGTTTCGTTTGCCAACCGGCGGTCCGCCCGCGCTTGCCCCGCGCGGCAACGGCTTGTTGCTGCGTGCGCCGCAGATGTCGGATTTCCTGCAATGGTCGCACCTGCGCGAATACAGCCGTGAATATCTGACCCCGTGGGAGCCGATCTGGCCGTCCGACGACCTGACGCGCTCGGGCTTCCGCCGGCGGCTGCGGCGCTATGCCGAGGACGTCGCCGCCGACCGTTCCTATCCGTTCCTGATCTTTCGCGAGCTCGACGGCGCGATGATCGGCGGCATCACGCTTGCCAATGTGCGTCGCGGCATCGTGCAGGCCGGCACCATCGGCTACTGGGTCGGCCAGCCGCATGCCCATCGCGGCTACATGACCGCGGCGCTGCGCGTTCTGCTGCCGACCCTGTTCGGCGAGCTCAATCTGCACCGGGTCGAGGCAGCCTGTATCCCGTCAAATGCGCCTTCGATCCGGGTGCTGGAGAAATGCGGCTTTTCCCGCGAGGGGCTCGCGCGGCGCTATCTCTGCATCAATGGCGTCTGGCAGGACCATCTGCTGTTCGGCCTCCTGCATGAGGATTTTCGCGGGTAAGAACGCGACTTTTGGACGGAGAGGTGCCTTGGGTTCGCCGCGATCGGACGGTTATAACGCCAGTCAACGGGAAGGTGGCCGCACGGCATCCTGGGTCATCGTATGAGTGAGAAGTCAGCCATCAACATTGCGCGCGTTGCCGCGCTTTCGCTTCTGATCGGATCCGGTGCCTTCGTCTCGGCCGCGTCGGCGCAATCCTTCACGGACAAGCTGAAGGGCCTTTTCGGCGGCGGCAGCAAGTCGGAGGAGCCGCCTCCGGTTGATCCGGACGAGGCCCAGCCCGACGTGACCTGTCCCCAGGTCACAATCCGCTACGGTGCGTCGACCTATGCGGTGGCTGCGCCCGGCAAGCAGGCGGTCGGCAACGACGTGCGTTACCAGGCGACCATCACCAAATTGGCGCGCGACTGCACCAGGACGGGTGGCGACATCACCGCGCGTATCGGCATTCAGGGCCGTGTCATCGCGGGTCCTGCCGGCGCGCCGACCTCGGTCGAGGTTCCGCTCCGCGTCGCGGTGGTGCAGGGCGGCGTCGGCGAGAAGGTGATCGCGACCAAGGCTTACCGTACCACGGTGAATATGGCCGAGGACGAAAGCGTGCCGTTCACGTTCGTCGCCGAGGATCTCGTCTATCCGGCGCCCGGGGTGAACGTGGCCGACAAGTACATCTTCTATGTCGGCTTCGATCCGCAGCTCGCCTCGGGCGACAAGACGAAGCCGGCAAAGAAGAAGAAATAGAAACAGGGCTGTCATCGCCCGGTCAAGCCGGGCGATGACGCCGGAGCAAGACAAAAACCGCGCAGGATTGGGTTGAGCGCAGCGAAACCGATCACGATCTACCGCGGCACTAAAGCAAAAAGGCCGCCGCAATTTCTGCGGCGGCTTTCTTGAATTGACGAAAGACTTTTATGCTTCAGTTCAGCTTCTGCCGCACTTCGGCAATGCCCTTGGCGAGCAGGCTGTCGGCAACCGGGCCCTTCACCGATTGCGACAGGATGGTCGAGGCGGCCTGGACCGCGGCGTCGGCCGCGGCAGCGCGGACGTCGGCCAGCGCCTGGGCTTCGGCCAGCGCGATCTTGCCCTCGGCGGTCTTGGTGCGGCGGGCGACGAAATCTTCCATCTTGGTCTTGGCTTCGGCCGCGATGCGTTCGGCCTCCGCCTTGGCGTTGGCGACGATCTCTTCCGCTTCGCGTTCGGCCGTGGCGCGCTTGGCCTTGTACTCGGCGAGCACCTTGGCCGCCTCTTCCTTGAGGCGGCGGGCGTCGTCGAGCTCGCCCCTGATGCGGTCGGCGCGATGGTCGAGCGCCGTCAGGACCGTGCGGTGGATGCCGAGCCACGCGAACAGGCCCATCAGGAGGACGAAGGCGATCGCGACCCAGGTTTCCGGTTCGAACATCGAACTATCCCTTCAAGGATGCGTCGACGGCGCTGGCGACCGACTGACTGTCGGGGGCCGTGCCGGTGAGGCGCTGCACGATGGCGGCGGCCGCATCGGCTGCGATGCCGCGGACGTTGCTCATCGCCCTCGTGCGGGTGGCGGCGATGGTTTTTTCGGCATCGGCCAGCTTGGCCGAAAGCTTGCCTTCCAGTGCCTTGCGCTCGGCTTCGGAGGCCGCGTTCAGCTTGTCGCGGGTCTCGGCGCCGATCGTCTGGGCCTTGGAACGCGCGGCAGCAAGGTCGCTTTCATAGGCTTTCAGCGCCGCTTCCGAATCGTCCTTCAGCTTCTGCGCTTCCGCGAGATCGCCCTCGATCTTTTTCTGGCGCGCATCGATTACCGCGCCGACGCGCGGCAGTGCGATACGCGAGACGATGATGTAGAGCGCGACGAAAGCGATGACGAGCGACACCAGTTGCGAGGCAAAGGTGCTCGAACTCGAACGGAGGAAAGTCTCCGCCGTGGCCGCCATCGGCTTCGGTGTGGCCCGAAGTGCTTTCGTTGCCGCCATGACTCTCAGCCATGGAGTTCTCCTGTTGCTGTCATGCGCGCCGCCCCAAGGAAAAATCAAAAAGGCGGCGCGGAGAGCGAAAGCTCAGAGCTTCACGAACAGCAGCAACAGCGCGATCAGCAGCGAGAAGATGCCGAGCGCTTCGGTCACGGCGAAGCCGAAGATCAGGTTGCCGAACTGGCCCTGGGCGGCGGAAGGATTACGCACAGCGGCGGCGAGGTAGTTGCCGAAGATGACGCCCACGCCCACGCCTGCACCGCCCATGCCGATGCACGCGATGCCTGCGCCGATGAGTTTTGCTGCTGCCGGATCCATTTTTTAGCTCCTTACGAGAAAGATTTCAGTGTGGGTGGAAATTCCCCGGACCGCTTAGTGTCCCGGATGAATGGCGTCGTTGAGGTAGATGCAGGTCAGGATCGCAAACACATAGGCCTGCAGGAACGCGACCAGCAATTCGAGCGCGGTGAGCGCGACGGTCAGCGCCAGCGGGGCGATGCCGCCGATCCAGCCGATGGCGCCGAGCGAGAAGCCGAGCATGGCGACGAAGCCCGCGAATACCTTCAGCGCGATATGGCCGGCCAGCATGTTGGCGAACAGACGGACGCTGTGCGAGACCGGCTTCAGGAAGAACGACAGGACTTCGATGAAGACGACCAGCGGCAGAACGAAGATCGGAACCCCCGACGGCACGAAGATCTTGAAGAATTTCAGGCCGTTCTTGTAGAAGCCGTAGAACAGGACGATGAAGAACACCAGGAGCGCCAGCGCCGCCGTGACGACGATGTGGCTCGACACCGTGAAGGTGTAGGGGATGATGCCGACCAGGTTCGTCACGCAGATGAACATGAACAGCGAGAACACCAGCGGGAAGAACCTCATGCCTTCCGCGCCGGCGGTGGAGCGGATGGTCGAGGCGACGAACTCGTAGCTGATCTCGGCCACCGACTGCAGGCGGCCCGGCACAAGCCGTCTGCCCGCAACGCCGCCGATCATCAACAGCGAGATCAGCGCGACGGCGAGCAGCATGTAGGCCGACGAATTGGTGAAGTAGATGGCGTGATCGCCGATCTGCCCGATCTTGAAGAGATTGATGATGTTGAACTGGTGGATCGGGTCGATGTTCATCCGCGCGGCTCTTGGTCCGCCGGCCCACGGCCGGCAATCGAAATTCTAGATGTCATGACTTCCGCCAGCTCAGCTATTGCGGGAAATCCTGCCGGCGGACCTTACCACGTTCACCACCCCGGCGATGAAGCCGAGCAGAACGAACACAATGAGACCGAACGGCGATGTCGACAGCAAGCGGTCGAATCCCCAGCCAATCGCCGCCCCGACGACAACGCCCGCGACCAGTTCCGAGGAAAGGCGGAAACCGAGCGCCATGGCAGACGCCCTGGCTGCACCGTCTTCGCCTTGACCCCCTGCCTGGTCAGTCCCGACCTTTCGGCTGTCGCGCATTGCGGACAACCGCCGATCCAGACTTCCGAGCCTTGCGGAAAGCGCAGCTTCGTCAGGCGATTTATCGCGATTTCCCTTTCCGCTGCCGTCCGTGCCATCCGCCATATCGTGGAGACCCGATCCAACGCGCGAGGAGTGGAAATTGCGCCCCGTCACCCTGAAAGCCGCGCGGACCATACTTACGGCACCTAGCCAAGTCAAGATTGCGTGTTGATCGCTTAGCTCTTTGATTTCGAAGGATTATTCGGATGGATTGGGGCATGACGGGAGGCTGTCATCGCACTGCAGCAGCTTCCCCGGCCAAGGCCGGCCTTGAAGGCATCAGGCGGGTCTGTTCGGATGCCGACAGCCCATCACCCTTTGCTTCCCCCGGGAGTGCCCATGCCGCGTCAGGTCGACTATTATTTTTCCTTCTCGTCTCCCTGGGCCTATATCGGCCACAAGGCGTTCCGCGACGTCGTCGCACCCTACGGCCTCAAGGTGAACCACAAGCCGGTGGTGCTGGTCGACCTGTTCTCGGAAACCGGCGGGCTGCCGCTGATCAAGCGCCATCCGGTGCGGCAGCGTTACCGCATGGTCGAACTGCAGCGCTGGCGCGACAAGCGCGGCCTGAACTTTCACTTTCAGCCGAAGCACGTGCCGCTCAACGCGCGGCTGGCCGACGGCGTGGTGATCGCGGCCGTCCAGGCCGGTCTCGACCCGGATCCGTTTCTGCGTCGCGTCTTTCCGGCGATCTGGCAGGATCAGCTCAATCTGGCTGATCCCGCCACCATCGCAAAGCTCGCCGACGAAGCCGGCTTTCCCGGCGAGAGGCTGGTCGAGCGTTCCGCCACCGGGGAGATCAGCGAGGCGTATGAGCAAAACCGCCAGGACGCGATCGCGGCCGACGTGTTCGGCTCGCCGGTCTATGTGCTCGACGGCGAGGTTTTCTGGGGCCAGGACCGGATCGAATTGCTCGCTGACGCATTGAAATCCGGCCGAGAGCCCTATAGCTCAAAAGTCAGCGCGTGATCCGGTTTCCGACAAGATCGTGCGCCAGAAACAGGGGCGCTTGATCGATTTCTGAGCGGAGCCGCGCCATGAAGCCGATGTCGACTTCCGGAATTTCCATCGTCGTTGCCGCCGCGCTGTGTCTCGTGGGCATCGGCACGGCGTCCGCCGCGGAGCCCACGCCGGACGGCGAGAACGGCCGCTATACGTTTTCGACGTCGGCTGACGGCATGATCCGCCTCGACACCAGGACCGGCACGGTTTCCAACTGCAACAATTCCTCCTCCGGCTGGGCTTGCTACGCGGTGCCCGACGAACGCAAGGCGCTGGACGAGGAAATCGGCCGGCTACAGGCGGAGAATGAAAAGCTGAAGGGGCAGCTCGCCGCAACCGGCAAGACCGACGACAGGCAGGCCGGGCCGAACACCGCCGAGAACCAGCGCAGGATCGAAATCCCGCTGCCGAGCGACCAGGACATGGACCGCGTGATGTCGTTCCTGCAGCGCGCCTGGAAGCGGCTGGTCGAAATGGCGAACCAGGTGCAGAAGGACGTCTCGCGCGACGGCAAGATTTGAGGTGGCGTGACCACGTCCGGATCGATATCCCGCGCAAAAGCCTCCGTCGTTGCAGCGACCAGCATCGTGACGTCGCTTCTCACCGTGCAGACACGCGGCAAGGGCTTTGTCGACCTCACCTCCGAGGTTGCAAAATTCGTGCGCGAGTCGAATGCCAGGGAAGGCGCGGTGGCGCTGTTCGTCCGCCACACCTCGGCATCGCTGACCATCCAGGAGAACGCCGATCCTTCCGTGCTCGCCGATCTGCAGACCGCACTTTCGCGGCTGGCGCCGGAGAATGCCGGATGGACGCATGACGCGGAAGGGCCGGACGACATGCCCGGACATGTCAAGACCATGCTCACCGCGACATCGCTGCAGATCCCGGTCGTGAACGGCGAGATGGCGCTCGGCACCTGGCAGGCGATCTACCTGATCGAACATCGCGCGCGACCGCACCGGCGCGAAGTGGTGCTGCAGTTCGTCGGAGCCACCAAATGAAATCGGCCGCGGATCGCTCCGCGGCCGATGGATCGAGAGAGTTTCGACGATCAGGTCGTCTTGATATCGACGTCCTTGGTTTCCGGCAGGAAGAAGAAGCCGACGACCACGGTGATCAAGGCAAAGACGATCGGATACCAGAGACCCGCATAGATATCGCCGGTCGATGCCACGATCGCGAACGCGGTGGCGGGCAACAATCCGCCGAACCAGCCGTTGCCGATGTGATAGGGCAGCGACATCGAGGTGTAGCGGATCTTGGTCGGGAACAGTTCGACCAGCATCGCAGCGATCGGCCCGTACACCATGGTGACGAAGATCACCAGGATGAACAGCAGCCCGATAATCGCGGCCACCTGCGGACGGAAGATGTCGAACGGGTTCGACATCTTGATGATGCCCGCATCCCCCGCCTTCGGATAACCCGCTGCCGCGATCGCAGCCGTGAGCGCCGGGTTGGAGGTCTTGGCGTCGGTGTAGGGCACTTCCTTGCCGTTGAAGGTCACTTTCACGCCCGAGCCGGCAGGCCCTGCGACGGTCGAATATTTGACCGACGATTGAGCGAGGAATGCACGCGCGGTATCGCAGGGCGCGGTGAAGACGCGGGTGCCGACCGGATTGAACAGGTCGCCGCAGCCTGCGGGATCGGCCACCACTTCCACCTTGGTCGCTTCGATCGCCTTTTCCAGCGCCGGATTGGCGTTGGAGGAGATCATCTTGAAGATCGGGAAGAAGGTGAGCGCCGCAATCAGGCATCCGCCGAGGATGATCGGCTTGCGGCCGATCTTGTCGGATAATGCGCCGAACACGATAAAGAAACCGGTGCCGAACAACAGCGACCACGCGATCAGAAGGTTGGCGGTGTAACCGTCGACCTTCAGGATCGATTGCAGGAAGAACAGCGCATAGAACTGGCCGGTGTACCAGACCACGCCCTGGCCCATGGTGCCGCCAAGCAGCGCGAGCAGCACGATCTTGCCGTTGTTCCAATTGGCAAAGGCTTCGGTCAGCGGCGCCTTGGAACTCTTGCCCTCATCCTTCATCTTCTGGAAGATCGGCGACTCGTTGAGGCGCAGCCGAATCCAGACCGAGACCGCCAGCAGTGCGACCGAGACCAGGAACGGAATGCGCCAGCCCCAGGCCGCGAAATCGGCTTCGCCGATCGCGGTGCGGGTGAACAGGATCACCAGGAGCGACAGGAACAGGCCGAGGGTAGCCGTGGTCTGGATGAACGAGGTGTAATAGCCGCGTTTGCCGTTCGGTGCATGCTCGGCCACATAGGTCGCGGCTCCGCCATATTCGCCGCCGAGCGCAAGGCCCTGCGCCAGACGCAATCCGATCAGAATAACCGGCGCGGCAAAGCCGATCGTTGCGGCGTTCGGCAGCAGGCCGACGATGAACGTCGACAGACCCATGATCAGGATGGTTACGAGGAAGGTGTATTTGCGTCCGACGATGTCGCCGATCCGTCCGAATACGATGGCGCCGAACGGGCGTACGAGGAAGCCCGCGGCGAAGGCCAGCAGCGCGAAGATGTCGCGCGTCGCCGGCGGATAGGCCGAGAAGAATTGCGCACCGATGATCGAGGCGAGCGACCCGTAAAGGTAGAAGTCATACCATTCAAAGACGGTACCAAGCGATGAGGCCAGGATGACGAAGCGTTCGTCCTTCGTCATGCCGGCCGATCGCGGCGAAGTTGCAGCAATTGTTGACATCTCGTTCGCTCCCCGGCGTTTTCGATCAAAGGCCCATACCCCCGATCCACCGGACTTGGCCGGATTAATCTCGGGGCCTCAACTCACGGTAACATTGCGGTGAAACGCGTCCATATAAGACTTTTGGCTCTTGCCACTGTTAAATTTGAGAGGCGGCTTGATCGTGGTGAATGCGGGACATTCAGCCATGCTGTTGCGCCGCACAATGGCAATTAACTGCGTTGGCATGAGGGCGTATTGAGCGCTTGCATGCGTTATACCAACGGGAGAGAATCGCATTGAAATTTGCGCCGATCGGGCCTTCAAGAGCATGCACCCGGTTCAATGTAAGGGACACGTAAGGAATCGATGACTGCTGTTGCCAACACCCGTCTTGTCATTGCCGATGACCATCCGTTGTTCCGCGACGCGTTGCGGCAGGCGGTGAGCGGTGTCGTGGCTTCCGCGAAGATCGATGAAGCGGGATCGTTCGAGGATCTGACGGCGCTGCTCGAGCAGGATTCCGACGTCGATCTCATCCTGCTCGATCTCACTATGCCTGGTATCTCCGGTTTTTCCGGCCTGATCTATCTCCGCGCGCAATATCCGGCGATTCCGGTCGTGATCGTGTCCGCCAGCGACGACGGCGCCACCATCCGCCGCTCGCTCGATTTCGGCGCCTCCGGCTTCATCCCGAAGCGATTCGGGGTCGATACGCTTCGCGACGCCATCGTGAAGGTGATGGACGGCGACGTCTGGGTTCCGCCGGACACCGATCTCTCGGCGGCCGCCGATCCCGACATGACGCGGCTGCGCGACCGCCTGGTGACGCTGACCCCGCAGCAGGTACGGGTGCTGATGATGCTGTCGGAAGGATTGCTCAACAAGCAGATTGCCTACGAGCTTGGCGTGTCGGAAGCGACCATCAAGGCGCATGTGTCGGCGATCCTGCAGAAACTCGGCGTCGAGAGCCGCACCCAGGCCGTGATTGCGGCCGCGAAGATCGCGGGCTCGCAGTGGCGGCAGGGCACGCCGACGGAGCAGTAGGGGTCATTTCGTCCTTGCCGGGCTTGACCCGGCAATCCATCGCCTTCCGGGAATTTTCTTTCCATGGATGCGCGGGTCAAGGCCGCGCATGACGAGTGGGCGTTACTCCGCAGCCACCATCTGCTGGATGCGCCACTGGCCGAGCAGGGCGCGCAGCGAAGCCGGCTTCACCGGCTTGTTCAGCACCGCGATATTCTCGTCGCGCGCCGCGGCGCGGACATGCGGGCTGCGGTCGGCGGTGATCAGGATCGCCGGAATATTTTCGCCGAAACGGCGGCGGATGTCGCGGATTGCGGCAACGCCATTGCCGCGGTCGAGGTGATAGTCGACCAGAAGTCCGGTCACGTCTCCGCCCACGGCCTCGATCGCCTCGATTGCGGCATCGGGATCGGTGACTGCGATCACCTCGGCATCCCACGCCTTCAACAGCGTCTTCATGCCGTCGAGGATCGCCGGATCGTTCTCGACGCAGACAATCCGTGCGCCCGAGATCGGCGTGCGCGACAGCGGTGTCGCGCTGGTCACGGCGGCGGTATGGTTGATGGCGTTCGCGGTCGGCGCCGTCACCGAAAACACCGAGCCGCCGCCGGCATTGGCGTCGATGGCGATGCCGTGGTTGAGCACGCGCGCGAGCCGCTCGACGATCGACAGCCCGAGCCCCAGGCCCCGCGCGATCCGCGCGCCCTGCTCGAGACGGTGAAACTCCTTGAAAATCTCGCCGCGTTTGACGATGGGAATGCCGACACCGGTATCGTAGACGCAGATTTGCAGCGCCTCGCCGCGGCGGCGGCAGCCGACCAGCACGCGCCCTTGCGGCGTGTATTTGATGGCATTGGAAATGAAATTCTGCAGCAGGCGCCGCAGCAGCAGGCGGTCCGATTGCACCGGCAGCGAGCAGGGCACGAAGGTGAGGTCGAGCCCCTTGGCGCGCGCGCTCGGTGCAAATTCGATTTCGAGCGAGCGCATCAGGTCCGCCATCTTGAAATTGGAGATCGACGGCTGCATCGCGCCGGCATCAAGCCTGGAGATGTCGAGCAGCGCGCTCAGGATCTCCTCGATCGCTTCGAGTGAATCGTCGATGTTCTCGACCAGGCGGGAATCCTCGCCGCCGTTCTGGCGCTCGACCAGGCTCGTTACATAAAGACGCGCCGCATTCAGCGGCTGCAGAATGTCGTGGCTCGCGGCCGCAAGGAAGCGCGTCTTCGAGATGCTGGCGTCCTCGGCCGTGCTCTTCGCGAGCGCCAGCTCCGAGTTCAGCCGGGTGAGTTCCTCGGTGCGGTCGCGCACCCGCTTTTCCAGCGTGGCATTGGCGCGTTCAAGCGCTTCGGCCGCCTCGATCGACGGCGTGACGTCGGTGAAGGTGATGACAAGGCCGCCGTCCGGCATCCGGTCGGAGCGCACCTCGATCACCATGTGCCGGTCGGGCAGGCGCTCCAGATGCGGCTCGCCTTCGGTGGTATAGGCGGCAAGCCGCAGCATCATCGCGCTTTCGCCCTCGCCGGCGCCCGGCGGACTGATCGCGCCCATGAACTCCAGGATTTCGCGCAAGGGAATGCCGATCTGCACCAGGTGCTGCGGCAGGCCCAGCAGGTCGCCGAACTGCCGGTTGGAGCAGATCAGCTGCAAATCGGTGTCGAACACGGCGATGCCCTGCCGCACGTGGTTCAGCGCGGTCTGCAGGATTTCCCGGTTGAAATGCATCGCGGCGTGGGAGTCGTCGAGCAGCTTCAGCGCGGCCTCGGCGGAGACGGTGCGCTTGCGCAAGAGCAGCGACATCACCAGCCGCGACGAGGCTGCGCCGATCGAGGAGGCGATCAGGTGTTCGGCATGCTGCAGCAATTCGAAGTCGGCGGGCGCTGCCGGATCGAGCCTCGCGTGGTGGCTGCTGGCGAAGGCTCCGAACGACAGTTGCGCGCGTTCGGCGCCGATATATTGCGCGACCGTGCTCTGGATGTCCTGGACGGTCACGGTGGTGCGCCAGCGGCGGAAGGTCGGGGCGATCGGCGCGAGCTCGCTTGGCATGAACAGGTCGCCCTGCACCCGTTCCATGGAAGAAGGCTGGCGCGCCAGGGAAAGCATCACATAGGTCGCGAGATTGAGCGAAAGCGACCACAGGACGCCATGGAGCAGCGGCGGCAGGTCGGCGCCGAACAGCGCCTGCGGCCGCAGGGCCTCGATGCCGAACGGGCCGTGCTGCAGCAGCAGGATGCCGGCCGTGTTGGTGTCGAGGAAGGACGGCATGAACAGCGTGTAGAGCCAGACCGCGAAGCCCACCAGCATGCCGCCCATGGCGCCACGCGCGGTGGCTCGCCGCCAGAACAGCCCGCCGAAAAACGCCGGCGCGAGCTGTGCGATCGCGGCGAACGACAGCAGTCCGATCGCCACCAACTGCGTATTGCCGAGTGCGCGGTAATAGAAATAGGCCATCACCATGATGGCGAAGATGGCAAAGCGCCGAGTCTTCAGCAGGAAGTCGCCGAAATCCGTGCCCTCGCGCGATTGCGGCGAGCGCTGCAGCACCAGCGGCACGATGATGTCGTTCGACATCATCACCGAGAGCGCGACGCACTCCACGATCACCATGGCGGTCGCCGCCGAAAGTCCGCCGATGAATACGCCGACCGAGAGCAGCGGCGCATTGCCCTCGATGGGCAGCGCCAGCACGTACATGTCGCTGTCGACCGCACCGAACGGAAAGGTGACGAGACCCGCGATCGCGATCGGAATCACGAAGAGATTGATGGCGACGAGATAGAGCGGGAACAGCCAGCGGGCGCGACCGACCTCGGCATCCGAGGAATTCTCCACCACGCTGACATGGAACTGGCGCGGCAGCAGCATGATCGCGCAAAACGACAGCACGACCATGCAGAGGAAATTTCCGAGCGACGGCTCGTATTCGAGCGCGCGCACCGCCTCCGGCGTCTTCATGGCGCGATGGATCAGCTCTTGCGGGTCGAACATCCAGAAGGTGACGAAGACGCCGACGGCGAGGAAGGCGACCAGTTTCACGATGGATTCGGCGGCAACCGCGACCATCAGGCCGTGCTGGTGTTCGGTGGCGTCGGCCTGGCGGGTGCCGAACAGCACCGCGAACACCGCCATCGCCAGCGTCACCATCAGCGCGATGTCGCCGAAAATGGGAATCCTCGAGAACGCCTGATCCTCGCTCAGGATGGTTTCCAGAGACGAGGACATCGCCTTGAGCTGCAGCGCGATATAGGGAACCGAGCCGATGATGGCGATCAGTGCCACGGTGGCCGCGACGGCCTGGCTCTTGCCGTAGCGCGCGCCGATGAAGTCGGCGATCGAGGTGATGTTCTGCGCCTTCGCGAGCTGGATCACGCGTCGCAGCAGCGGCGTACAGAACGCGATCATCACGACCGGGCCGATATAGATCGCGAGGAAGTCGATGCTGGTGCGGGTGGCGAAGCCGACCGAGCCGAAGAAGGTCCAGGAGGTGCAGTAGATCGCAAGCGACAGCGGATAGATGAAGGCGCCGGCGCGGCCGCGCTGGGCCGGCGACAGGCGGTCGCCATAATGCGCGACGAAGAACAACAGCCCGATGTAGCTGAAGGCGGTCGCGATCACGCCCCAGTCGTGCAGCATCGGCGCTTAACTCCCTGTGCCGGGCGCCCCTTAATTCCCTATGACGAAATCTAGCGCCTTGGGCGGTCGCAGGCGACAGCGATTTTCCCGTTAAATCCGGGATTTACGATCGTCGTTAAGGTCCGGCCGGGTCGGGATCTGCGGCCTATTCGGCCGCCAGCGACTGCTTGCGGAGCGGCAGGCCGAGCCGCTGCCAGACCTGCAGCAGGGCTTCGGCCAGGGCGTCGATCAGGCCGTCATCATGATAGGGCGATGGCGTAATCCGCAGCCGCTCGCTGCCCTTGGCGACGGTGGGATAGTTGATCGGCTGGATGTAGATGCCATGCTCTTCCAGCAGAATGTCGGAGGCGTGCTTGCAGCGCTCGGGCTCGCCCACGAACAGCGGTACGATGTGGGTGTCGCTCGACATCACGGGCAGGCCCGCGGCAGAAAGAATCGCCTTGGTGCGGGCGGCGCGGTCCTGGTGGCGCTCGCGCTCCCAGCTCGACGTCTTGAGATGACGGATCGCGGCGGTCGCGGCCGAGCAGATTGGCGGCGGCAGAGCCGTGGTAAAGATGAAGCCCGGCGCATAGGAGCGCACGGCATCGATGATGTCGGCCTTGCCCGCGATATAGCCGCCAAGGCAGCCAAAGGCTTTCGCCAGCGTGCCTTCAAGGATGTCGATGCGGTGCATGACGCCGTCGCGCTCGGCGATGCCCCCGCCGCGCGGGCCGTACATGCCGACGGCATGGACTTCATCGACATAGGTCATCGCGCCGTATTGCTCGGCGAGATCGCAGATCTTCGCCAGCGGCGCCACGTCGCCGTCCATGGAATAAAGGCTCTCGCAGACGATCAGCTTCGGCCGGTTCGGTCCCGCGGCGATCAGCAATTGTTCCAGGTGCGCGACGTCGCTGTGGCGGAAGATCTGGCGCTCGCAGCCGGCCTGGCGCACGCCTTCGATCATCGAATTGTGGTTGAGCGCGTCGGAGAGGATGAGGCAGTTCGGAATGAGCTTGGCGATGGTCGCAATTCCGGTCTGGTTCGAGACGTAGCCGGAGGTGAACAGGAGCGAAGCTTCCTTGCCGTGCAAGTCGGCGAGTTCCGCCTCGAGCTGCACAAGCGGATGGTTGGTGCCGGCGATGTTGCGGGTGCCGCCGGCGCCGGTGCCGACCCGGGTCGCGGTCTCTACCATGGCGCCGACCACCTTCGGGTGCTGGCCCATGCCAAGGTAGTCGTTGGAGCACCAGATCACGACGTCGCGCTTGCCCTTGGGCGAGTGCCAGACAGCATGCGGAAACCGGCCGGCAAGGCGTTCGAGGTCGGCGAAGACGCGGTAGCGCCGCTCATCATGCAGACGGCCGAGGGCGGTACTGAAGAATTGGCTGTAATCCATCGCAAAAACCTGGAACGGGGACCGAGGAGGATTGCCCCTTTTTAGAGCGTTTCCAGCTTGGCTGTCGAGCCGAAAAGGCCCGCTTTGCGGTTTCAGCGGGCAAATTTAAAAAAGCCGAAAATTGCTTTGGATCAAACCCATACCCGGCTTTTTGCGTCAGTCCTGCCCGCCATTCGCGGGGAATCACGTGGTCCTGAAACGCAGCACGCCGTCGCTTTCCTGCGCCGTCAGGCGGCCCTCGACCAGCATGTAATTGACATGGGCGATCAATTCGCCGGCGGCAAAGCCCATCTGGTGCGGGTCCAGCACGTGCTTGTGGAACACAACCGGTACCAACTCCTTGGACGTTTGCGGAACATCCCGGCAGGCGTCCGCAATCAGCCGACAACGCTCCTCGTGGTGGTCGGCGAGCTGCTTGATACGGGTCTTCAGACCGTAGAACGGCACGCCGTGGCCCGGCAGCACCAGCACGTCATAGGGCAGGGTGGTGGTCAGGCTCGCGAGCGAGGCCAGATATTCGCCAAGCGAGTTCTGGTGGGGCTCGACCGCCCAGACGCTGACATTGGGAGAGATCTTGCTCAGCACCTGATCGGCCGAGAGGAACAGCTTGTCGGCGGCGCAATAGAGCATTACCTGGTCGAGCGCGTGCCCGCCGCCGGTGATGACCTTGAAGCGGCGCGCGCCGATCACGACCTCGTCGCCATGGGTGAGGCGATGATAGGCCGGCGGCAGCACGGAAACCCGCTTCAGATAATCCTGGCCGCGGCCGAGCAACTTCTCGGTCAGATCCTCATCCATGCCGTGGCGGCGGAAGAACAGCCGCTGTGCCTTGCGGCGTTCTTCGGTGCCGCGGTTCTGATGGTAGACCGACTGCAGATATTCCACCTGCGACATGAACAGCGGACAATCGAAGCGCTCCGTGATCCAGCCCGCAAGCCCGACATGATCGGGGTGCGAATGGGTCACGATCAGGCGCGTGATCTTCGCATGCTTGAGCGGTCCCTCGAGCAGGGTGGTCCAGGCCGCGATCGACTCTTCATTGCCAAAGCCGGAATCGATCACGGTCCAGCCGTCGCCGTCGGCGAGCAGATAGATGTTCACATGGTTGAGGCGAAACGGCAGTTTCAGCCGCGCCCACAACACGCCCGGCATCACCTCGACGACCTGATCCTGCCCCGGGTGATTTTCCCAGGGGTAGCGCAGGGCGTCGGCGGAGGACTGGAGTGAGTCTGCTCGCGTGTGCATGACTATCGGCTTAGCCGGACAATCGGCGCCGCGCCAGCCGAAAAACGAACTACGCTTGCGCCTATCCCATGCGCGGAAAGCAGCGGCCCGTCGCCTGCGCGCATGGCCCGCGCCGTTCCATCACAAAAAGCCGGGGTTGCGTGGCAGATAACGGCCAAAGTCGCCAAATGCGCGCGACGATACCAGCACCATGGGAAACGTCATTCGCATCCCTTGGCTGACGGCCACGTCCAGCGCCGCGGCGTTCACGCCGGGAAGAAAGGCCGAGATGCTTGAGGCTCCGGATTCTGCCGCGAGATTGAGCGCGGTCGCAAAAGCCTGGCTCATCATGTCAGGCCGCACGACTGCGAGCGGGCCGACATGTCCGCCGGAGTTGAGATAGGCATAGCCGACGCAATCCTGCCCGGCGTGGAAGAATACGCCTCTCATCTTGGGGTCGCCGAGCAGAAATCGGTGATGCTTGTCGCGCGTAAAGCCGAGCGTGGCCAAGTCGAACCCCGCCAGTCGGGCCTGGTCCGGGGCGGTGTCCTCGATGCCGGAGTGCCGCAGCAGCTCTGCGTGATGCTGCTTCGGCAAGGTATCGCGGGCAACCGTGAAGAAATAGATGGGCAGTCGGGGATAGAGCCCGCGACGGATATAGAGCCCCTGCGAAACCGTGTTGAAGGTAAAAGTGATGAGCGCCTTGTTGGCGGCTCCGGCCCGGTTCGCGTGGTCAAACGTTCGCTTCAGGAGCCCATCACCAATTCCCTGCCCCTGATGGTTGGGAGAAACGAACAACTCGGCCAGAAACCAGAATGTCCCGCTGATCCAACTGAAGGCGAAGCCGACGATTTCGCCGGAAACCTCCGCCACCCACAGACCGCCCGGATCATCTTTTAGCGAGAACTGCTGGAAGTCGGCGGGACGCAGGCTTGCCATCGGGCCAAAGCCGTGACGCATAGTGAGGTCGTTGATGCTTTGCACGACGAGTTCTTGAGCGGTCTGCAATTCGTCGGCGCGAGCGGGCCGGTACACGATCTGCATGATGCGTTATCCGTGAGGCCCCTGCGGTCGGAAGGCTGAGCTTATCGCAGCGGTCCGCCAGGACAAGTTTCGGCCGACCGCCTCGCCTGCGCTCGGCCTGCGCCAAACCCGCGCTCTACTCAAGCCGCGCGGATATTGGCCAGGAACGCGTCGATTTCGCCGCGCAGGCCCTCGGCCTCGCTGCGAAGCGCGGCGGACGCGTTCAGGACCTCGGCGGCGGCGGCTCCGGCTTCGGCTGACGCGGCGGAGACGCCGGCGATGTTGCCGGACACCTCGGTGGTGCCACCCGCGGCATGCTGGATGTTGCGGGCGATCTCGCGGGTCGCCGCTCCCTGTTCCTCGACTGCGGCTGCGATCGCTGTCGTGACGTCATTGATCTCGCCGATGGTCTGGCCGATGTTGCGGATGGCGTTGACGGCCGACGTCGTGACGTCCTGCATGCTGGCGATCTGGCCACGGATTTCATCGGTCGCCTTCGCAGTCTGGCTCGCGAGGCTCTTCACCTCGGAGGCAACCACCGCAAAGCCGCGGCCGGCTTCGCCCGCGCGCGCCGCCTCGATCGTGGCGTTGAGCGCCAGAAGGTTGGTCTGCGAGGCGATCACCTGGATCAGGTCGACCACGACCGAGATACGGCTCGCATTGTCGGCCAGCCCCTGCATGGTGGTGTCGGTGGCGCCCGCTTCCGCGACCGCCTTGCGGGCGATCTCGGCCGAGCTCACGACCTGACGGCCGATCTCGGCGATCGACGACGACAGTTCCTCGGTGCCGGCGGACACGGTCTGCACATTGACCGAGGTCTCTTCCGCGGCGGACGCCACCGCGCCCACCAGCGCGTTGGACTGGTCCGCGGTCGACGACATGCTCTGCGCGGTGGTCTGCATCGAGTTGGCCGATTGCTGCAGATTGTCGAGCGCGGCGCGCACGGTGGCCTCGAACTCGGCGATCCTGGCCTCGATGCGCGAGGTGCGCTCGGCCTTCGCGGCGCGGTCCTTGTCCTGGTCGGCGGAGAGCGCGCGCGCCTTGATCATGCTTTCGCGGAACACCTGCAGCGTGTCCGACATCGCCGCGATCTCGTCCTTCTGGCGGGACCTGAAGATCTCGGTATCGAAATCGCCGTTGGACAACAGCTGCATCGAGCGCTGCAGGCCGCGGATGCGCCGCAGGATGTTGCCGCCGACGTAGCGCCAGACGAACAGCACCGAGCCGAGCAGGGTGCCGATTCCCAGCGCCAGCATGACCATGGTCGCGTAGGAGATCTCCTCGCGCGCCTGGAAGGTCGAGGCGTTGGTTTCCTTCTGCACGCCCTCGACGAGCTGCTGCACGCTGATGCCGAGGCCGACATTGAGCTTGCGGGTCTCATCGAGCACCGTTTCGCCGTAGTCGGCGGAGTCGAGCTCCTTCTGGCGAACGCGAAACACGCCGGTCTTGCCGGTGCCGAGCGCGAGCAGCTTGTCGGCGGCGTCCTGAAGCGCCTTGGTGCCATCGTTCACCGGCAACAAATCGAGGTTGGAGCGGAGCCGGCCTTGCGCCGTCTTGAACTCCTTTTCGATGTCGTCGAGCTTGTCGCTCGAATTCGCCGACAGCGCGGCGCTCATGTCCGCGGCGGCAAGGTTGCCGCTGGCGACGACATTGCCGAGCTGGCCGACGGTCTGGACGGCTTCGGTGGCCTCATTGGCGGAAAGATTGGCCGATCCGAGAATGGCGTTGACCTGGGTCTGGGCGTCCAGCATCGCCGGGCTTGCCGCGGCGACGAAAGCGCCCTGTGCCGCACGAAGCGCGTCATACTGCTTGTCGTGGAGGGCGGCGACATCCAGCCGCTCGCGGGCGGCCAAGGCGAGGCTCTGGGCCGCCTCGTTGATGTTCTTGATGGTCTCGTTGAGCGCGCTGACCACCGACTTGTCGGCACCGAGCTCGATGATCTCGCCGAGCTTCTGCTGGGTCTGCTGCTGCAATTCCTTCAACTTCTTGGTGCGCTCGTTCAGCGCGTCCTCGTTCTGGGCGGCGAGCAGCGACGGTCCCTGCGCGGCGAGGCCTGCGCTGAGCGCCGACAATTGCAGGCTCGCGGAAAGGCGCGGAATGTCCCGTCCGCTGAGGTCGATCATGCGCACGCCGAGCTGCTGCAGCACGTAGCCCGCGCCGGCCGAGATCACGATGGCCATGCCGGCGATCACGGCGAAAGCGGCGAACAGGCTGCCTCTCACCCCCCAGCGCGGCCTCAGAAACCCAAAGACCTTGCCAAGACCGAACCCGACCTTCATGCGTCTGCCCCGCAACCACCTCAGGAAGAAATGCCCGTAGCAGTATCGCGGTAGGGGGTTAACAAAATTGGGAATTTTGCGGCTTTCCTGCGCAATTGTGGTGCGACAAAGCGATAAGGCCGGCGTTTCGCCGGCCTTATCCTTAACGTCTGGTTGTTTTCGCGCGAGATCAGTAGCGCGCGGTGACCGGGCCGGCCCAGTTGATGCGGTAGTTCACGCCCACCTTGAAGACATTGTCGTCCGTGGTGAAGCTTCCGGTCGGGATCAGCGCCGCCGGTGCGGTGAAATTGGCGCTGCCGAAATTGTAGTACTGGTACTCGACCTTGGCCGACCAGTTCGGCGCGAACATGTATTCGACGCCGGCGCCGATGGTGTAGCCGTTGCGGTGGTCGCCTGATATCGCGAACGCGATCGGCACGCCGCCGAGCGTCACCGTCTCGTTGTTGTCGGAATAGGCGTAGCCGCCCTTCACATACAGCAGGCCCGGACCCCAGGTGTAGCCGACGCGGCCGGTGATCGAGCCGAGGCCGCGCTGGTTGTTGGCGTAGGCATAGGCGCCCGGGAAGACCGCGCCGACACTGCCGGAAAGCCAGCTGTACTGGCCCTCAAGGCCGACCACCCAGTTCGGGTTGAACTGCCAGTCCGCGCCGGCCTGGAAGCCGCCGAGGACGCGGCCGTTGCCGTTGTTGCCGGTGCCAAGGCCGTTGAAATTATGGTCGCTGGAGAACGCGCCGCCGACATGGGCGCCGAGATAGAAGCCGGTCCAGCTGTAGGGCGGCGCGGCATAGGCAGGCGCTCTATAGGGCGCGCGGTAGCCGAAATCGGCGGCGGAGGCCGGCCGCGCCGCGGCGAGGGCTGCGATCGCTGCGGTGGCAAGCAGGAACTTCTTCATCGGTCTTACTCCAACACACAATAATCAGGCGCCGCCTGCGAGCGCGCACCGTCTCGGTCGAGGAGATAGACCGCATTTGGATAAAAAGCTGTCACTCGCCGGGCACGGCGATTTCCAATCCAACTTGCTGGAAGAGAAAGGTTTTCTTGTGCCTAACGGGAGCTTAAGGAAGGCTGAAGAAAGCTTGAAGAAGCCGATTGCGCCGTGCCCGCACGGGACAGCGACGTCAAGAAGTCTTGACGTCCCGCCGTACGAGGCGGCGGCGCACCTCGTCGCGCATCATCTCGCGGAACTCCGCGCGGCGCGCGGGGCGATCCTGCAGGCGGATATCGAAGCGATCGAACACGTTGAAATTTTCCAGGATCGGATATTCATCGCTCGCCATCGCGAGGATGCGCAGGAGTTCGGAAGCCGGTCCGCTCGGTCCGGTCACTTCCCAGCGGCGAACCGTGTCGCCGCTCTCCGCCGGCAGGCCGCACAGCCGCGCCATGTCGGCCGCCGTGAGCTGTCGGCCAATGGCCGAGCTGAGGGCGGCGCGGAGCCTTTTCAGTTCTGAACCCGTCATCTGAGACCGTCTTTGGCCCGGGTGTCCCGCTTACCGGACGGGTTCATTGGTGATTCGTGCGGCCAGAAAATGGTAATCGGCGCATGATCCGGAAAAGTGTGCAGCGGTTTTCCGAAAAGATCATGCGCGAACAATTTGCGCCACCATCACCAGCACCTCGATCGGAATCGCGAAGCGCCGCACACGCGGATACCGCTCGCATGCCGGACGGCGTTGGCGACCGAAGGCGTCAAGACCTCCTAACGCACCCTGCTGCGGTCAGCGGCGGGCTTCTGCCGGCCGGCCTTCCATTCCAGGAATTCGCGATAGAGCGCCTGGTCGTCCGGACTGAGCGAACTCGCATGCGCGCCAAGCGCGCTCGGAGGAGCGGCTGAAGCGATAGGCACGTTGCGATCGATCCAGTCCTGCGCCGCCTTGAAGCGGGTCCAGCCCGTAACCGGCGCCGCCAAGGCGAGCTCCTGCCATTTCGGATGAAAGGGCGGCCGCTGCAGTTGCGCCGTGTGGGAGAACAGGGATTCGACCAGCAAGGCGAGCCGGCGATAGCGGTCGTTGCCCGGCTGCCAGTTGTAGGAGGCAAGAACGGCTTCGGCCGCGATGGTGCCGACGCGCGTCGAGGGGGCAATCAGGTTGGGATAGTCCTCCGCCGAGAGCTGCGCCGGCAAATAGTCCTCGCGGAGCGCCTTGTCATAGTCCACGGCAACGAGGTGCAGATTGGGGTCGTTGACCTGCTTCAGCCATTGCACCGGCTTGCCCTCGACCGCGATGATCGCATCGATGTCGCCCTTGCCCAGCATTTCAAGCGCGATCCGCGGCTCGATGTAGAGCAGATGCGGTTTGATGCCGAGGCTCTCGAACACGTTGATCGAGGTCACGAAGGTGCTGGAGTCCGGCAGATCGACCGCAACCGTCTTGCCGTCGAGATCCTTGATGGTCTGGATCGCCTTCGGCGCCAGCACATGCATTTCCTCGTTGAACATCTTCGTGACGTAGACGAACTGATTGCGGATGTTGTCGGCAAAGCCCTTGCGTTCGAGATAGGCCAACGTGTCCTTGCGCACGATGCCGGCATCGACGCCGCGCAGCAGCAGGATGTCGGCGACCGCCTGGACCGAACCGCGGCCCATCGCCGGCACCACGCGTAGATCAGGCCCGTTATCCAGCACCGAAGCGAGGTCGGCGCCCATCTGGGCGTAGGTCGAGCCGAACGCGCCGGTCATCAGCGTCAGCGTGTTGGCATTGAGCTGATTGGCGAGGTCGCGCTTGGCGTTGCCGTAGCGGAAGATCGTCTTGAAGGACTCGCTGACGGCACCCGGATCGATGCCGCTGCGCACAGGCCCGAACTTGTTCCACCTCCCGCCGTTGAATTGCATCATCTGCATCTGCTCGAGCGGCGCATGGTCGCTTGCGCTGGTATTGACCACGATGCCCGGGATCAGCATCGGAACCTGCACGCCCTTCAGCGACGCCGCCTGCTTGACGATGTTGTCGCGGGACAAATCGTCGCCGCATTGCCTGAGCACATCGACCATCAAATTGGCGATCGAGTAGCCGAACACCGTCAGAACGTTGCTCTTGGGCGCGTCCGGAAGATAGCGATCCATGAACGCCGACCATTCGCGGAAAGCCGGATCGCTGGCCGCCTCCGCATCATCGCCTTCCCAGGTATATCCCGCCGAAAAGATCCCTTCGGCATTTTGCAGCCCCGCCGGCTGCAGCACGGCGGCGACCGATTCCGACACCGTCGAGAGGAAATGCTCGGGCTTCCAGCCGAGCTCGGCGACGCGCCGGATCGCCATGGTTGCAAATTTCGGTGTCGTCACGTTGACGAAGATGTTGGCGCCGGAGGCCTTGAGCGCGCCGACCTGCTGGTTGAGATTGGTGTCGGTCACCTTGTAGCTGGCTTGCGCGACGATCGGGATCTTGCCGCCGAGCCCGTCGGTCAGTCCCTTGATGTAGTCTTTGCCGAAATCGTCGTCCTGATAGAGGATCGCGATCTTGCCGCCGCTGGGATGCTTCTCCAGCAGGTACTGCGCATAGATGTGGGCTTCGGTCTGATAGCTCGGCTGGAACCCGAACGTCCACGGGGAGTCTTGCGGCTGGTCCCACATCGAGGCGCCCGAGGCGACGAACAGCTGCGGAATCTTGTTTTTGTTCAGATAAGGCCGCGTCGCGGCGCTGGTTGGCGTGCCAAGGCCGGCGAAGATGAACAGCACCTTGTCTTCCTCGACCAGCTTTTTCGTCAGCTCGACCGTCTTCTGCGGATTGTAGCCATCGTCGTAGGAGATGAAATTGATCTTGCGGCCGTTGATGCCGCCCTCGGCGTTGACCTTGTCGAAGACCGCCGCAATGGTCTTGCCGATGATGCCGTAGGCGGAAGCGGGGCCGCTGTAGGGCATGGTGTTGCCGATCCGGATCTCGGCATCGGCGGCGCGTGACGGGGTCGCCTGGCTCGACAGCAGCGCGATCGCCGCGAGCGCGGCAGTGCATGCCGCCGCCCTACGGTCCGGCGCGAGCCGGTCTACGGTGTTGCTTCGCATCGATGTCCCCCTGTCACGCGCAATTGTTTTGATCGACGCGGCCTCAGCGCAGCGCCTGAAGACGCTGTTTGGCTTCCAGCGATCCCTGCTCCGCTGCGCGCGCGTACCAGACGCGGGCTTTCGTCGGGTCGCCCTGCACGCCGATCGCCCGCAGGCTTGCAAGCACAGTGGGATCGAACGTCCCCGCCAGGATGAAGGAGGCTTCCGAATTGCCGGTTTCAGCGACAAGCGTCAGCAGGAGACGCGCGCTGGCAATATCGCCCGCGGCAATCAGCTCCCGGCCGCGTTTCAGCAGGGAGGCGGTCTCATCTTGCGGCAGCGGCATCGCGGGCCGCGGTTCGGGGGCTGCATTGGGGGTTGGAGCAGGGCTCGCAGCCGGCGTGGCAATTTCAGGCCGGGCCGGTTCGACCTTCGCGGGCTGCGGGCTCGTCGCGACAGGAGGTTCCGATGTCGCAACGCCATTGGGCGGAGCCGAGGCGAGCAAGGTTTCGGCCGGCGCTGCCGGTTCGTCGGCCGGCGTCATCTTCGCCTGGGCTTCCTGAACCTTGGCGAGGCCCAAGGTGGTGGCGGCAAATGAGTTGCCCTTGGCTGCGCGCTCTTCGCCGGTCACGTCGGCGCCGATCGAAGGCTGGTGGACGAAATTCACCACCACCATGGCGACGATGGCGGACACAGCTATCGCGCCGAGTAAGCCCGCGGCTATCGCCATGCCGGGTATTCGCTGCTGTTGCGGCGAGACGTATTCGGGCCTGACTTGTGCAAAGAACCTGCGCGCGGCTTCTTCCGGGCTTTCTCCGCTGGACACGGGAATACGCACGCGCTTCGTCGCTATGCGGAAACTGACGGCGGTGCTCTGTTCCGATTGCGGCGAGAGTGTGCCGGACTCGCTCTCGAGGCGCTTGGCCGCCGCGATGACGTCCTCCTGGAGACGACGTGTCTCCTCGTCACGCTGGTCATGACGCTCGGGATTACTCACCCAGGGTACGGCTTGCCTAAGTTTTTTGTCGACATCGTCCTGGTCCGGGGAACTCATGACTAACCTCCTGTCGACCGATGCATGGCGCGGGGGCGCGAAAAAGCTGCGTGATGGGCGTGAGGCGGCGCGGCACGCGCGCAAACGCGTTCATGCGGACCAAAAACGCTCCTCGGCGCGCTCGACATAAGCGCGTTCGGCCGAGCCGCATGAGATTGGGTTCCCCTAGACATGCGCGAACCCTCGCCAATTCGCGCTACTGCTCCGCGCCAAATGGTGAAGAGCGGTCACCGCATTTTGATTATTCGCTTTTGGCCAGCCTCATCGAAGTTCTTGTCAGGACGGCAAAGACGAGGAGGCCATTATGTGTTCATTTTCTGGCGAAGGTTTTGCGTCGCCTCGAAGTTGTGGTGTCGAGGCGACGCGCGCCAGGTTTACTCACCTTGGAACCGCAACACGAGATCGTCGACGCGGATCGGGAAGCGCCGCACGCGGATGCCGGTCGCATGCCAGACCGCGTTGGCGACCGCGCCGGCCGAACCGGTGATGCCGATCTCGCCGACGCCCTTGATGCCGAGCGCGTTCACATGCGGATCGTGCTCCTCGATCATCAGCGCCTCGATGGACGGCACGTCGGCATTCACGGGCACATGATATTCGCCGAGATTGGCATTCATGATCCGGCCCGAGCGGGGATCGACGATTGCCTTCTCATGCAGCGCGAAAGAGACGCCCCAGATCATGCCGCCGAGATACTGGCTTTTCACCAGATGCGGATTGACGATGCGGCCGGCGGCAAACGCGCCGACCATGCGGGTAACGCGGATCTGGCCGAGATCCGGATCGACCGTCACCTCGGCGAACACGGCGCCATGCGCGCGCATGGCGTAGCTCGCCTGCGCGGCCGGGTCCATCGCGCCGCTGCCGCTTCCTTCGATCTCGGCGAGGCCGGCACGGCCGAGGATATCGGCAAAGCTTTCGCCGCGGCTTTCATCGTCGCGCCGGAACAGACGGCCGTCGCGCGCGATCACGCCGGCATTGCCCGCGCCGAACAGCGGCGAGCGCCGGTCGTTCGTCGCGATCTCCGCCAGCTTTGCGATCACGTCGGCGCCGGCATTGTGGATCGCAACGCCGACGGTGGCGGTATGCGCGGAGCCACCGGCGATGCCGGCATCCGGCAGGTCGGAGGTGCCCGACTTGAACTCGACCTTGTCGATGTCGAGGGCGAGCGAGTTGGCGGCGATCTGGGCGAACGCGGTCCATGCGCCCTGGCCCATATCGTGCGCGCCGGTTTCCATCGCGCCCGATCCGTCGCGGCGGATCACCGCGCGCGCGTTGCCTGCAAACATCAGTGCCGGAAAGGTCGCGGTGCCCATGCCCCAGCCGACCAGGAAGCCGTTGTCATCACGCATCTGCCGCGGCTTCAGCGGCCGCTTCGACCAGCCGAATTTTTCCGCGGCGCTGGCGTAACATTCGCGCAGCGCCTTCGACGAGAACGGCCGTCCGGTGATCGGCTCGACTTCGGCATAGTTCTTGAGACGAAACGCCAGAGGGTCCATGCCGCAGGCTTCCGCCATCTCGTCGATGGCGCTTTCGAGCGCCAACGATCCCGTCGCCTCTCCCGGCGCGCGCATGAACAGTGGCGTGCCGGTGTCGAGCCGAACCGCCTCGTGCGAGGTCGCGATCGCGGGGGTTGCATAAAGCGAGTGCGAGGCGTCCGCCGCCGGCTCGAAGAACTCATCGAAGCTGGAGGTCGCGATTTTCGCGCGATGGTCGATCGCGGCGAGTTGTCCGTCCGCGCTTGCGCCGAGGCGCAGTCGCTGGCGGCTCGGCGAGCGATGGCCGACGGGGCCGAACATCTGCTCCCGCCGCAACACGAGCTTCACGGGGCGGCCGACCAGCTTGGCGGCCAGAATGCCGAGGACCTGGGGGCCCTTGACCAGGCCCTTGCAGCCGAAGCCGCCGCCGAGAAAGGGGCTTCGAATGTGAATCTTGTCCGGCGAGATGCCGAACAGGCCGGCGATGCGGCCCTGCGCCATCGCCATGCCCTGGCTCGGCATGTCGATCGAGAGCGTGTCGCCCCGCCACCACGCGACGATCGCGTGCGGCTCCATCGGGTTGTGATATTGCGCAGGCGTTTCGTAGGTGGCGTCGATCGCGCGCGCGGCGCCGGCGAGCGCGCCCTCCACGTCGCCATGCGCGACCACCGCCGGATGGCCGACGCCGACGGCCCGCGGCACAAAGCTCTCATTGTCATCAAGGCCCGCGCGCGCAGGCTCGGCTTCATAGCGCGGTGCCAGCAATGCGGCGCCTTCGGTCGCGGCTTCCAGCGTCTCGGCAATCACGACCGCAACCGCCTGGTTGGCATAGCGCACGCGATCGTCCTGCAACAGCTCCATGCGGAACATGAAGGGATTGGTCTTGGCATCCGGGTCTTCCGCGAGGGAGGGGCGATTTTGCGGCGTCATGACCTCGACGACGCCTAAATGTTTCTTCGCGGCGGCGACATCGAGCGAGGTGACGCGGCCGCGCGCGATCGCGCTCACCGCCAGCACGGCGTGCAGCATCTTCGGCGGATGGTTGTCGGCGGCGTAACGCGCGGCGCCTGTTACTTTCAGCACGCCGTCGCGGCGCGTCAGCGGCTGGCCGATGCTTGAGCCATGCCTGACATGGGCGGGGTCGCGGGTGAGCGTGATCTCAGACATGAAGGGCTCCGGCGGGAGAGGAGAAAGGAGAGGCGGGCAGCGCCGGAATCCGCTCCGGCGTTCCCCGGGCGGCCAGCGTCAGCGCGCGCACGATGATGCGCTGTGCGAGCTCGATCTTGAAGGCGTTGTCGCCAGACGGCTTTGCTCCGGCGAGTGCGGCTTGCGCCGCGCGGCCGAACGCGCCGGGGCCAGCGGCCGATCCCGCAAGCTGCGCTTCCGCCGCCCGCGCGCGCCACGGCTTTGGGGCGACGCCGCCAAGCGCGAGCCGCGCTTCCCTGATGGTGCCGCGCTCGATGACGAGGCCGGCCACGGCCGAGACGATCGCAAACGCGTAGGAGGTGCGCTCGCGCACCTTCAGGTAACGCGAATGCGCGGCAAAGGCACGCGCCGAGGCCGGCAGCCGCACCGCGACGATCAGCTCGCCGGGTTCGAGCACGCTATCCCGCTCCGGTGTCGCACCGGGCAGGCGATGCAGCTCTTCCAGCGCGATCTCGCGGCGGCCGTTCCTGCCCTCGATCTCGACCGTCGCGTCGAAGGCCGCGAGCGGCACGCCAAAATCGGAAGGATGCGTGGCGATGCAGCCTTCGCTCCAGCCCAGGATCGCATGCAGGCGGTTGTCGCCGCCGTGAGCATCGCAGCCCGAGCCGGGCGCGCGCTTGTTGCAGCGGGTGGCGGTATCGTAAAAATAGCCGCAGCGCGTCCGCTGCAGCAAATTGCCGCCAACGGTCGCGGCGTTGCGCAATTGCGCGGAGGCGCCTGACAGCAGAGCTTCCGCGATCGCGGGATAGTTCTTCGCGAACTCTGCATCGTGGGCGAGATCGGCATTGCGTACCATTGCGCCGATCCGCAACGACCCATCGGCGAATTTCTCGATGCGATCGAGGCCTGGCAGGCGCGTGACGTCGACGAGTTTCGAGGGGCGGACGATCCCGCCCTTCATCAGGTCGAGCAGATTGGTGCCGGCGGCAAGATAGGCGGCGCCGGGCGTGGCAGCGGCTGCAACCGCCTCGGCGAGGCTAGCCGGGCGCACATAATCGAACTCGTTCATGCCGCGCGCTCCGTCTTGGTGTTGGAAAGCGTTTTCTGGGCGTCCAGCACCGCCTCGGTGATCCCCACGTAGGCGCCGCAGCGGCAGAGATTGCCGCTCATGCCTTCGCGGATGCGCTCGGGATCGTCGCCGGCCTCACCTTCGTTGATCAGCCCGATCGCGCTCATGATCTGGCCCGGCGTGCAGAAGCCGCACTGAAGGCCGTCATGGGCGATGAAGGCGGCCTGCACCGGATGCAGATGGTCGCCCTGGGCGACGCCTTCGATGGTGAGGATCTCGGCGCCGTCATGGCTCACGGCGAGCGCGAGGCACGAATTGATGCGCTTGCCGTCGACCAGGATGGTGCATGCGCCGCACTGGCCGCGGTCGCAGCCCTTCTTGGTTCCCGTGAGTTGCAGCCGCTCGCGCAGGAGGTCGAGCAGCGTGACGCGCGGGTCGTCGAGCACGATGTCGCGCCGCTCACCGTTGATGGTGAGTCCAATAGACAGATTCATGCAGAGTTCCGATCGATGCTATGGTCAAATCGGTTCGCGGCGGGCACAGGTCGTCAACCCGTGAATCGCAGCGATCCCGGTGTGCGCAGCCGCCGAAAAAATCCGGCGGCTGGTAGATTGGACGTGATGGGTTTAACTATACGGAGGGTTCCTCCGTTTATCAAGGGCCAGCCCGTTCAAGAGCTGGTGACGAGACGCTTGGGATGGAAATTCGTTCCGCAAAAAGCTCCCGCAAGCCGCGCGCCGACGCGCTGCGTAACCGCGACCGCGTGCTGGAGGCGGCGAAAACCGTGTTCAGCGCCGGCGGTTCGGATGCAAGCCTGGAAGCGGTCGCGCGCGAAGCGGGCGTCGGCATCGGCACGCTCTATCGCCATTTCCCGACGCGCGAGGCGCTTTATGAAGCGGTCTATCGCCGCGAGGTCGAGCAACTCGGCGAACTGGCCGAGCAGTTGAAGGGCGAAGCCTCGGCGGTCGACGCGCTGCGCCGCTGGCTGCGCGCCAATGTCGAATTCGTGGCTACCAAAAAAGGCATGGCGGCCGCGCTCGCGCTTGCCGCCAATGGCCCCCCTTCGGAGCTGACCGCCTTTTCCTACGAGCGGCTCACCAAGGCGATCGGGGCCTTGCTCGATCGCGCGGTGGCGGCCGGCGACATCCGCGCCGATGTCAGCGCCGAGGATTTGCTGCGCACGTTGGTCGGCATGTGCCTGCTGCACGACCAGCCGGGCTGGCAGGCGAGCGTGGTGCGAATGCTCGACGTGCTGATCGATGGATTGCGTGTGAAACCGGGCGCGGGCAAGCCTGCGGCACGCCGGCCGTCGAAGCCGCGCTAGAAGCCTGCGCATCAGAATCGCGTTCTGGAGTTTGCCATGAAGCCGCATGTCGCCTGCATCGTGTCCGCCAGCATAGACGGCCGTACCTTGTTGAGCCGCTGGCGGCCGGACCCCGCGCCCCTGCGCGGCCTGTTCGAGCGGGTGCATGACGAGTTAGGCGCGGATGCCTGGCTGATCGGGCGCGCGACCGGCCATGAATATTCGAAGCGTGAAGCCTATCCATCGCAGACGAGCGAAAAATTTCCGCGGGAGCACTGGTTTGCGCGGCGCGATGCGAAAGCCTGGGGCGTCGTGCTCGATGCGCGCGGCAAGGTCGCCTTCGGCCGCTCCGATATCGGCGGCGATCCGATCGTGGCCGTGCTCACCAAGGCGGTTTCCGACGCGCACCTGGCGGGCCTGCGCAGCGAGGGCGTGTCCTATATCTTCGCAGGCGAGACCGAGCTCGATCTCGCCCTCGTGCTGGACATCCTCAACCGCGAGCTCGGCGTGAAGCGACTATTGGTCGAGGGCGGCGGCACCACGAACGGCAGCTTCCTTCGCGCGGGCCTGATCGACGAGATCCATCTGGTTCTGAATCCTGCCGTCGACGGCACCAAGGGCGCGCCAAGCGCTTTCGACTCGCGGGAAGCTGATACAGCCGGGCGAGCGCCCCTTCAGAAGATGACATTGGAAAGCAGCACAGCTCTGGAAGGCGGAGCGCTGTGGTTGCGCTACGGCTTGCAGAACCAGGCGGTCTCGTGAGGCTGTGTGGCGCCAAAACTGGTGCTGCCGGGGAGGATCGAACTCACGACCTCTCCCTTACCAAGGGAGTGCTCTACCACTGAGCTACGGCAGCATGCCCGGGACAATATAGAGAATCGACCGGAAACGGCAGCCGCGGGCGGCCGGTTCTTGCCATAAGGCCCCCGCGCGCGCAAGCACGCAAGGACCCGGGTGGGGTGCGAAAATCGGCCGAAAAATCAAGGGCGCCGGCTCGCCGGCGGCTTCCGGCGCAGGTTTGCGGCCCGATCCGGTTCCAAATTTTGCGCGAATTCCTTGATCGCACGGGCGTGAGCCCGGGCGCCATCGCTCCACGCACGAAAAGCGCTATGTTTGAGGCGAGGTGGATCGACCATGACCGACGAGACAGGCGAGAGCGGGCGGCAGAAGCCTGCTCGCGTGAAAGATCCAAGACAGGACCGGCTCAAGCTTGCGCTTCGCGAAAACCTCAAGCGGCGGAAGGTGCAGGCGCGCGAGCGCGGCAGAATGACCGACCCCTCGACCGACGATGAAGCCTCCCTACATGGGGAGGTTGGCAAGCGCGGCGACTAGCGGTAATCGCCGCGCCTGGTCTTGTGAGTTGAGGAGCATGGCATGGCAGACGGCGGTGCGAACGGCGGAGATAATCGCAGCGTCGTGGCGGCGCGGATCTTTCCCCGCCTGGAGCAGACCTTTCCGAAGCTGACTGAAGCGGAAATCGCGCGGATGCGTCGCTTCGGCGAGCTGCGCTCCTACAAGGATGGCGAGTGCCTGTTCGAGACCGGCAGACCGGGGCCCGGCATGTTCGTCGTGCTGTCGGGCCATGTCGCGATCACCGCACGCGACGGCCTCGGCCACGTCACGCCGGTCATCGACCAGGGCCCGGGACAGTTCCTCGCCGAAGTCGGCCAGCTTTCCGGCCGCGTCGCGCTGGTCGACGGCTGCGCGGAGGGTGACGTCGAGACGCTGTTGATCCCGCCGGACAAGTTGCGCGCGCTGCTGGTCGCCGAAGCCGATCTCGGCGAGCGCATCATGCGCGCGTTGATCCTGCGACGGGTCAGCCTGATCCAGGGCGGCGTCGGCGGCGCGGTGCTGATCGGTCCGTCCGATTCCGCGCGGGTCGCGGGCCTGCAGAATTTTCTCACCCGCAACTCTTTTCCGCACCATCTGCTCGATCCCGACCGCGACCAGGATGCCGCCGAGATCATCGCGCGCTATTCGCCGTCGCCATCGGACTGGCCTTTGGTCGTCACGCCCGACGGCACCGTGCTGCGCAGCCCCGGCGAAGGCGAGGTCGCGCGCGCGCTCGGCATGATCGGTGGTCCCCGCGGCGAGAGGATTTACGACATCGCCATCGTCGGCTGCGGGCCGGCCGGGCTGGCGACGGCGGTCTATGCCGCCTCCGAAGGCCTGTCGGTCGTGGTGATGGACTCCCGTGCCCATGGCGGGCAGGCCGGCGCCAGCGCGCGCATCGAGAACTATCTGGGCTTTCCGACCGGCATCTCCGGCCAGGCGCTGGCCGGACGCGCCTTCAGCCAGGCGCAGAAGTTCGGCGCCGACATCATGATTCCCGTCAGCGCCAAATCGCTCAATTGCGAGCGAAGGGATGGCGCCTTCGCGCTAATGCTGGAGAGTGGCGACGAGTTGCGGTCGCGCGCCATCGTGGTGGCCAGCGGCGCGCGCTACCGGCGGCCGGAGATCGTGAATCTCGACAGGTACGAGGGCCGCGGCGTCTGGTACTGGGCTTCGCCGGTCGAAGCGCGGCTCTGCGCCGGCCAGGACGTCGTGCTTGTCGGCGGCGGCAATTCGGCGGGACAGGCCGCCGTGTTCCTGTCCGGCCATGCGCGCAAGGTCTTCATGGTGATCCGCGGCGGCGGCCTCGGCGCCAGCATGTCGCGCTATCTGATCGAGCGCATCGAGGCGACGCCGAACATCGAATTGATCTTCAATGCGGAAGTGATCGGACTCGAGGGCACGCCGGACGCTTCGCTCGAGCGCGTGCGTTGGAAAAGCCGGCTGTCGACAGAGGAAAGCACCTTCGACAGCCGCAATCTTTTCCTGTTCGTCGGCGCCGATCCCGCCACCGGCTGGCTCGACGGCTGCGGCGTCACGCTCGACCGCGGCGGCTTCGTCGTCACGGGCGCGCAGTCCGAGCTCAATCTCGGACGGCAGGTCGCGCCGCTGGAAACCTCGGTGCCCGGCGTGTTCGCCGTCGGCGACGTGCGTTCTGGCTCGGTCAAGCGTGTGGGCGGGGCGATCGGCGAGGGTGCACAGGTCGTCGCCGCGCTGCACAGCTATCTCGGCGATGCCGCCAAGCCTGCGCTCTAACTCATCATCGCGCTTCCAGGCGCGGATGTGACAGGCGTGCAAAATTATCATGCATTTTTGAAAGAGTGAGACGTCGAACTGCGACATGCACGTGTAGCAATCCGGCGACGGGCGTCGTAGCTTCAGCTTCGTTTCCAACGGGGGAAATCTGTCATGATGTTGGGTCTCAGCCTGTCCGCGTTCACCACCCTTCACGTCATCATCAGCCTGATCGCCATCGTCGCCGGTCTTATCGTGATGTTCGGCATGGTCGGTCCCTATCACTCGGGCGGGCTCGCCGCGATCTTCCTTCTCTTCACCATCTTGACCAGCGTCACCGGTTTCATGTTTCCGTTCAACGGGGTCACGCCGGGGATATTGATCGGCATCCTGTCGTGCATCCTGCTCGCGATCGCCTGCCTCGCGCTTTACGGAATGAAGCTCGCCGGCGCCTGGCGCTGGATCTATGTGCTGACCGCGCTGATCTCGCTCTATCTCAATGTCTTCGTGCTGGTGATCCAGAGCTTCCTGAAGATTCCGCCGCTGCACGAGATCGCGCCCGGCAATCCGCCGGCCGGCCCGGCCTTCGCGGTGGTCCAGGGCGTCGTGCTCCTGTTCTTTGCCTACATGATCTTCCGGGCGTGGCGAGGCTTCAGGCCCGCCTGACTTCATGGATTTTTCCGGAAGCGAGGCCGACGCGACGATTTGCCTCGTCGTGCCGAGACGGCTGTTAACAAGAGTCTTCGCGAAAGAAGGAGTTCACCATGCCCACCATCACCACCAAGGACGGTGTCGAGATCTTCTACAAGGATTGGGGTTCTGGGCAGCCGATCGTGTTCAGCCATGGCTGGCCGCTTTCATCGGACGATTGGGACACGCAGATGCTGTTCTTCCTCAATCATGGCTTCCGCGTGATCGCCCATGACCGCCGCGGCCATGGCCGCTCGAGCCAGGTCCCCGAGGGCCACGATATGGACCACTATGCCGACGACCTCGCGGCAGTGACGGCGCATCTCGACCTCAAGAACGCCGTGCATGTCGGCCATTCCACCGGCGGCGGCGAAGTCGTCCACTACATTGCGCGCCACGGCGAGAGCCGGGTGGCGAAAGCGGCGATCATGAGCGCCGTACCGCCGTTAATGGTGCAGACGCCGGCCAATCCGGGCGGCTTGCCCAAATCCGTCTTTGACGACCTTCAGGCGCAGCTCGCCGCCAGCCGCACGCAATTCTATCGCGATCTCGCCGCCGGACCGTTCTACGGCTACAACCGGCCGGGCGCGAAACCGTCGGAGGCGGTGATCGAGAACTGGTGGCGGCAGGGTATGATGGGCGGTGCGAAGGCGCATTACGATGGCATCGTCGCGTTCTCGCAGACCGATTTCACAGAGGACCTCAAGAAGATCACCGTGCCGGTGCTGGTGATGCACGGCGACGACGACCAGATCGTTCCCTATGCCGAACTCGGCGCCGCTGTCGGCGAAGCTGTTGAAGAGCGGCACGCTGAAAACCTACAAGGGCTTTCCGCACGGCATGCCGACCACGGAAGCGGCCACCATCAACGCCGACCTGCTCGCGTTCATCAAATCATGAAGGTCATTCTGTTCGGCGGCACCGGCATGGTCGGGCAGGGCGTGTTGCGCGAATGCCTCCTAGATGCCGGCATCGAGAGCGTGCTGGTGGTCGGGCGCAGCCCGACCGGGATGCAGCACGCCAAGCTGCGTGAAGTCTTGCACGACAATTTCACGGATTTCTCGAAGATCGAATCCCAACTTGGCGGATACGACGCCTGCTTCTTCTGCCTCGGCGTCTCCTCGATCGGCATGGAGGCGGAGCGCTACCGGCATCTGACCTACGACGTCACCATGGCCGCAGCGAAAACGCTGGTGCGGCTCAATCCGGCGATGGTGTTTACCTACGTCACCGGCAGAAGCACCGATTCAACCGAGCAGGGTCCGGTGAGATGGGCGCGGGTCAAGGGCAAGACCGAGAACGATCTGCTCAAGCTGCCGTTCAAGGCGGCATACATGTTCCGGCCCGCCGGCATCCAGCCGCTGCACGGCGTGAGGTCGAAGACCGCGTGGGTGCAGGCGATCTATGTCGTCGCCGCTCCGCTGCTGTCTTATCTGGCGCGCACCGCGCCGAAATACATGACGACCAGCGAGCAGCTCGGTCGCGCCATGATCAAGGTGGCGCGCGACGGTTATCCGAAGCCGGTGCTGGAGAGCGAGGATATCAATTCGATCTGAGTGCCACGTTGTTCTCTGTCGTCATTCCGGGATGCGCCTTTTGGCGCAGGCCCGGAATCCATCAGGCCGCAACGGAAGGGGTGAGATGGATTCCGGGCTCGATGCTTGGCATCGCCCCGGAGTGACGGCTGTGGTTTAAGGCTCCACCCCATCAAATAGCCGCAAATATTCCGGCTTTTGCCGTGTCGCCGCAGCGTCTATCATTTATGCATGGCAGGGGGTGGTATGGACCGTATTCGTATCGTTGGCGGCAACAAGCTCAATGGCACCCTTCCGATCTCGACTGCGGTTTCGAGCGTTTGGAGGAGAAGCTGCCTGCGGTGCTTCCATCGAGCGCATCAGTGATTAGCGCGTGTTCCGCAAAAAGCCTGCCCCCGACTTGATCGGGTGTGGGTACCGGTCTTGCGATAAGAATACGCGCCAAAGGAGGAGCGCGCAGATGTCACCGCAGCTCAAATTGATCGCTCTCGATGCCGACGACCTCGCGGTGATCTCCGCCCATGTGCAGGACGCCCGTGTGCAGGCCGCCGACATCATCTGGCGGCAGGCCGAGAAGCGGCTTGTGATCGGCATGAACCGGCTGGACTGGGAGCAGACGCTGTCGGGCCGGACCGAGCCGAGGCGGCTGGTCGCAGCGCTCCGCTTCGACCGCGTGCTCGCCTGCAAGTCGCGCAACATCGATCTCGGCAAGCCCGACATACCGATGGAACTGGTCGGGATCGAGTTTCACGCGGATGAGGAGCCCGGCGGCAGCGCGCTCCTCTTGTTTGCCGAAGGCGGGGCGCTCCGGCTCGACGTCGAATGCCTGGAGTGCGAGCTGACCGATCTGGGCCCGGAGGACCTCGGGGCGGCAGGGGATCTGGAGGAGGGCGCCTAGTGCCCCCGATGTCGTCCCTGCGAACGCAAGGACCCGCAACCCCCGGCCTTCGTTTTGGTGGACGGTATCGGCCATTTTGCCCTGACCGGCAGATCACGCGGTATGGTCCCGGATCGCGCTCGCTGTCGCTCGCTTGTCGGGGACGACAAGGCTTTTATCGACGCGATCAGGGTTGACGGGAATAACCCGCCGCGCCATTGCAATAGCTCACGAATCCCTCATCACGAAAGCTCTCATGCCCGTTCGACTGGACCGCTCTAGCGCCGATTTCGACGAGCAATTTGCGAAATTCCTTGCCGCCAAGCGCGAGGTTTCCGCCGATGTCGAGGCGGCGGCGCGCGCCATCGTCCAGGACGTCGCCGCGCGCGGCGATGCGGCGTTGATCGAGGCCACCAGGAAATACGACCGGCTGGAGCTCGCCGCCTCGGGCTTGCGCGTGACACCGGGCGAGATCGATGCCGCCGTGAAGGCCTGCGAGGGCGCGACGCTGAATGCGCTGAAATTCGCGCGCGACCGGATCGAGACCTTCCATCGCCGTCAGCTCCCCAGGGACGAGCGCTTCATCGACGCCGCAGGCGTCGAACTCGGCTGGCGCTGGAGCGCGGTAGAGGCGGTCGGGCTCTATGTTCCCGGCGGCACCGCGGCCTATCCGTCCTCCGTCCTGATGAACGCGGTGCCGGCTAAGGTCGCGGGCGTCGCACGGCTCGTGATGGTGGTGCCCTCGCCCGGAGGTCAGCTCAATCCCCTGGTGTTGGCCGCGGCGCAGCTCGGCGGCGTCAGCGAAATCTACCGTGTCGGCGGCGCACAGGCGGTGGCCGCGCTCGCCTACGGCACCGCGACCATTGCGCCGGTCGCCAAGATCGTCGGCCCCGGCAACGCCTACGTCGCCGCGGCCAAGCGGCTGGTGTTCGGCAAGGTCGGCATCGACATGATTGCCGGTCCCTCCGAAGTGCTGGTTATTGCCGACGACAGCGGCAACGCGTCCTGGATCGCGGCCGATTTGCTGGCGCAGGCCGAGCACGACGAAAGCGCGCAATCGATCCTGATCACGGATTCGACGCGGCTCGCCGCCGAGGTCGCGCAGGCCGTGGACGCGCAGTTGAAGACGTTGCCGCGCGCGAAGATCGCGGCCGCGTCGTGGCGGGATTTCGGCGCGATCATCCTGGTGAAAAACCTCGACGAGGCCGTGCCGCTGGCGGACGCCATCGCCGCCGAGCATCTGGAGATCATGACCGCAGACGCGGAAGGCTTCTCGAAGCAGATCCGCAACGCCGGCGCGATCTTTCTGGGCGCGCATACCCCGGAAGCGATCGGCGATTATGTCGGCGGTTCCAATCACGTGCTGCCGACCGCGCGCTCGGCGCGGTTCTCCTCCGGCCTCGGCGTGCTTGACTTCATGAAGCGGACGTCGATCCTCAAATGCGGCCCCGACCAGTTGCGCGCGCTGGGACCTGCGGCAATGACGCTGGGAAAAGCCGAAGGACTGGAAGCCCATTCGCGTTCGGTGGGATTGCGCCTCAACCTCTCATGACCAAGCCGCCCGCCCAGGATGATCCCACCAATCGCATCGTCGCGGTCACGCTCGACGAAGAGTTGATCGGTCGTTCCGGGCCTGACATCGAGCATGAGCGGGCGATCGCGATTTACGATTTGATCGAGCAGAATCTGTTCGCGCCCGACGGCCATGACGGCAGCGGCCCGTTCACGCTGCATATCGGCATCACCGGCAGCCGCCTGATGTTCGACATCCGCCGCGAGGACGGCACGCCTGTCGTCGCGCACCTCTTGTCGCTGACGCCGTTCCGGCGGATCGTGAAGGACTATTTCATGATCTGCGACAGCTATTACCAGGCGATCCGCACCGCGACGCCGGACAAGATCGAGGCGATCGACATGGGCCGCCGCGGCATCCATGACGAAGGCTCACGCACGCTGCAGGAGCGCTTGAAGGGCAAGGTGCGGCTCGATTTCGAGACCGCGCGGCGGCTGTTCACGCTGATCACCGTGCTGCACTGGAAGGGTTAGGCATGGCCCGGAAAAGTGTGCAGCGGTTTTCCGACAAGGCCATGCCCCAGACAAAGAAGGCGTAGCCCTCCCATGGAAGCGCCGTCGCGCGCGCGCAATCCGCAGTCGGTGCTGTTCGCCTGCGGATTCAACAGCGTCCGCTCGCCGATGGCCGAAAGCCTGCTGCAGCAGATGTTTCCGCACGCGCTCTATGTGAAATCCGCCGGCGTCAGGAAGGGCGAGCTCGATCCCTTCGCGGTCGCCGTGATGGCCGAGCTCGGCCAGGACATTTCCGGCCACAAGCCGATTACCTTCGACGAATTGGAGGATTGGGAAGGGCTGAATTTCGACCTGATCATCACGCTGTCGCCGGAGGCGCATCACAAGGCGCTGGAATTGACGCGGACGCTCGCCGCCGACGTCGAATACTGGCCGACTTTCGATCCGACCCGCACCCATGGAAGCCGCGAGCAGAAGCTTGCCGCCTATCGCGAGGTCTGCGACACCCTTTCGATGCGTATCCGCAAGCGCTTTGCGAAGGTGGGCGCGGCGAGCGGGTAGCGCCATTGTCATCCAACCGAAACATACCGCCGCAGGCGGCCTTAATGATGCCGCTACATCAGCTCACCGGCGGCCACAATGGGTTGTGGAAGCCGGCACCTTCCGATAGTTTCCGCGCCGAATCCCACCCCGAGTCTCCCCGTCAAAACTGCGCATGCTGGGCCGCCCCAAATTCGTTCTTGCTTCCGGTTCGCCGCGCCGGCTGTCGCTGCTCAACCAGGCCGGAATCGAGCCGGATGCGCTGCGCCCGGCCGACGTCGACGAGACGCCGCGTCGGGGCGAGCTGCCGCGCGCCTGCGCCAACCGCCTGGCGCGCGCCAAGGCCGATGCCGCGCTGAAATCGGTGCAGCTCGACGACGAGTTGCGCGGCTCCTTCATTCTCGCCGCCGACACCGTGGTTGCGGTCGGGCGCCGCATCCTGCCCAAGGCCAATCTGGTGGACGAAGCCTCGCAGTGCCTGCGGCTGCTCTCGGGCCGCAATCACCGCGTCTACACCGCGATCTGTGTTGTCACGCCGCGCGAGGCGTTTCGCCAGCGCCTGGTCGAGACCCGCGTACGCTTCAAGCGCCTGTCCGAGGACGACATCCAGGCCTATATCGGCTCCGGCGAATGGCGCGGCAAGGCCGGCGGCTATGCCGTGCAGGGCATCGCCGGCTCCTTCGTGGTCAAGATGGTCGGCTCCTACAGCAATGTGGTGGGCCTGCCGCTTTATGAGTTGGTCACCTTGCTCGGCGGCGAGGGCTTTCCGATCCGCTTTGGCTGGTTGAATGCCGCCGGCGCCCCCTGATCCGCCCGCCGATGGCGGTGGCGCAAAGGTCGGGCGCTGCCCGATCTGCGGCAAGCCGGCCGCCGAGGCCTCGAAGCCGTTCTGCTCCCCGCGCTGCCGCGATGTCGATCTCCATCGCTGGTTTTCAGGCACCTACGTCGTGCCGGGTCGCGAGGACGACGAGGAGAACGCCGACTAGGCGAGAGGGCTTTCGTTGCCTTGATTTCGGCCGCCCGCCTCTCCACACTCGCGCCCAACGACACGACCTGAGGCAATCGGGCGATCACTCCGGAGGAGGGCCGCCTTATGCTCGATCGTCGCCGCTTCCTTGGCCTCGCCGCTGCCGCCGCGGCGCCCGCCATTCTCCCCTCGCGTGCGCTCGGCGATAGCTGGCCGACAAAACCCGTGCGCATCGTGGTGCCGTTCACGCCGGGCGGCTCGACCGACATCACCGCGCGGCTCGTCGGCAACCGGTTGCAAGAGATCTGGGGCCAGTCGGTGGTGATCGAGAACAAGGGCGGCGCCGGTGGCAACATCGCCGCCGACCTGGTCGCGCACTCCGACGCCGACGGCTACACCATCCTCATCTCGGGTCCGGGCATGGCGACCAACCGCTTCCTCTATGCGCAGCTCAGCTACGATCCGGTCGGCGACTTCGCGCCGGTGACGATGCTCATCACCCAGCCGAACATGATGTGCGTGCCGAACACTTCGCCCGCGAAGTCGGTGAAGGAGTTCATCGATTTCTGCAACGCCAACAAGGGCAAGGTCACCTATGCCTCGTCCGGCAACGGCACGACGCTGCATCTGAGCGGCGAGCTGTTCAAGCGGCTGGCGAAAGTGGAGATGACGCACATCCCCTATCGCGGCGGCGCGCCCGCCATCAACGACCTGATCCCGGGCCGGGTCGACGTCATCTTCGACAACATGCCTTCCATCGTCTCGCATGTGAGGAGCGGCAGCGTGCGCGGGATCGCGGTGTCGACCAGGGACCGCGTCGCCGTCATGCCTGACATGCCGACCATCGCGGAGACCGTACCGGGCTTCGACGTGTTCTCGTGGTTTGGCTTCTTCGTGCCGATCAAGACGTCGGCGGATGTCGTCGCAAAGATCAATGCCGACACCAACGCGGCGCTCATCTACCCGGCCGTCAAGTCGCGCTTCGAGGATCTCGGCGCGGTGCCCAAGGGCTCGACACAAGCCGAGCTCGCCGCCTTCCTGCAGTCGGAAACCGACAAGTGGGGCCCGGTGATCCGCGACGCGCAGATCAAGCTGGAAAATTGAGGGCTGAGGACGATCCGTGCTGCTGGCCGTCTCCAACCCCTCAGGCTTCATGGCTTGCCAGCCGGTCCCGGGCGGTGGAAAAAGCCCTGACTTCGCAAATGTTTGGGGAAACAGAGTAGCCGGGCCGCGCCCGGCGAAGCCGCAGGCGAAGCCGGGTGGACACAGCCTCCCGACCCCACTATAAACCGCCCGCCCGTATGAAGCCGAAAGGCTCTCCCCGCGGCATGCCCAGGTAGCTCAGTTGGTAGAGCATGCGACTGAAAATCGCAGTGTCGGTGGTTCGATTCCGCCCCTGGGCACCAAGCGCTTTTTCTAAGCGATTGCACCATCTCTGCTTTCGGACGCGACTCCCGCACTTTTGAAAAGCCTGGGCACCATTCGCGATTGCTGCTGCTTACGCTGGACGATATCAACTGGCAGGGCAACGCGGACTCGCGACGCTTGGCGTCGGACTTCCGTCTTTGACCCCAAGCTGAAGCCCCCCTCGTCGTCAACCGCGTTCGAGCGATAATTGCTACTATTGGCAATACGTTTCTGCGCCTCGCCTGCTCGAGGTAATTCGGGATGGATTGCAGAATTGCCGACGAACTCATCGCCATGGTGGAACTTGACCGGAAGGTCGCTGACGAGCTGGCGACATCGGGCGCGCTATACGAGGGCTATGATCCACGTATGGCCGCTATTCACGAGAAGAATGCTTTGCGGCTCCAGGCGATCATGGCTCAGATCGGATGGCCGACGGAGCGCCTGGTCGGCAAACGAGCCGCGAAGGCTGCCTGGTTGATCGCTCAGCACGCCATTTCGCAACCGGAATTCCAGCGCTCGTGCCTTAAGCTTCTTGCCGAGGCCGCGCGCGAGCGCACGGTCCCACTCTGGCAGCCAGCCATGCTGGAGGACAGAATTCGTATGTTCGAAGACAGGCCGCAGCTCTACGGCACGCAGCTCAAGCCCGATGCGCATGGCAACATGCGGCCCTACACGATTGAGGATCCGGAAAGAGTGGATGAACGACGTCGCGCTGTGGGTCTCGAACCTCTCGCTGAAATTCTTGCTCGTGCAAAACCGCAGCCATTGCCAGCCGACCGTGAACGGTTTGAACACGACTATCAGAAGTGGCTCATTGAAGTCGGCTGGCGCAGACGTTCGTAGTCAAATAAGGGGTCAGCATGAGCCCGCATGGGCGACGCCTACATGGCGGTTGCCGGCGTCCTTTCACCCGACCGGCGACACTCGATCGACGTTTGCCTGGCGGCGCTGGAGATGCGAGCCCGGCTCGATCATTCAAAGGCGCGATCCGAAGCGATTGAGGAATATGCCCTGCAATTGCGCATCGGTATCCACACTGGACCGGTCATTTCCGGTGTCATCGGTAACCCAAGGATGACCTTCGATATCTGGGGCGATGCGGTTAACACCGCGTGGTTCATGGAAGCGTTCGGAGTCGCGGGGCGGATCAACGTCTCAGAAACTGTGGCTGGACATGGCCATGGGCTATTCGAACTCGAGTCGTGCGGTCCTATCGAAGCCAAGCACGAACGCGCGCACGTAATGTTCTTTCTCAATGGCTTGAAGAAGGAATATTCGCGTAATGGAGACGGCCATTTGCCGAATGACCATTTTTTTGCCGAGTATAACCGTATCGGTGGTTCGCGGTTGGCCCTGGATTGGTGAGACCGCGCTCGCACGCGTCACCGGGCGAACGCATTCTCCGGATTAGCAAAACTCAAAAGGTGCGGGCAGCTCGAAAAAAATCCTGAGCCGCCAAAAGCACAGACATCCGCCCGCACCTTGGCCAAAGGCATTGGCTCGATTTCATTATCCAGGACCCGCCTCTGCAGGGCGCAACAGCGAAACGTATTGCGCCATGCAGGCGATCCTCATCAATGCCGGATTTGAGACGGCGGATTACGCTAATCCGCCCTACGGGCTCGATTATGCGACACGATGCCGCTGACTGCGCTGGCGGACGTTGCACACCTTCTGCCAACGAGCGACGCCGGAAGGTCTTTTTTCCGCCCTAGCAGGAACAAACCGGTCAACAAAATCCTAACGGACAGCGCGACGACAAGCAGGGGAAGCGACGTAAATGTTGTCCAACGAAAGCGCTGTCTATCATCCTGAAGAGCTCGCCCTTCTCGGTAAAGTTTTCGATCAGGTGGTGCAGTCATTGCCTGCGAATTTGCGGACGCCCTACAATCGGACGGCGATCGCAAAAAACATCCTGGCTTGTGCCTTCACGGGTGAGCGAGACCCGGCCGTCCTTGGACGGGCGGCATTGATGGATTCGACGATCGCACTGGCGGCGTGACGGACATTGTCAAGTATCATCACAAGCACCACGGTCACATAGTGGCCTAAAGGCTCAAGCCTCCCTTCGGTCAAACCCGGTTGGCGGCCTGCGCTAAGAATTGAGAACAATCGCCGGTAGAGGTACCAATGTCCTACTCACAAAGCACCCTTGCGGAGAAAGAGCGGCGGATGGCCGAACAAGCTTCGTCTGGCAGAGCCGCGCGTGATCATCTGCACGATCGATTCGATCAGCGCGCGAATATGCAGCCTACGGCGTCGATCCACGCTATTCATTCCTTCGGCCGCAAGGACGATCAGGTGGCCAGCAGTCGACCGCCGCTCAGACGGCGAATATTCCGTGCCCTCATCCGGTTTGTTGTGACCATTCTCTTTGGCGTCGGCGGCACGCTTGCCTGGCAGTCCTATGGCGACGTCGCAAGGCAGATGGCGGTAGCCCGCGTTCCAGCGCTGAACGGGTTGTTATCCGTTTCACCGACGATGTCGCCAGTCCTCGCGGTGTCCGCCAGCCCGGCGCAGCAGGGCGGGTCTTCGGCATCCAGTCCCGATGCCCTGCGACGCAGTATGGAACAGCTCGCTGCCCGGCAAGAGCAGATGGCTCAGAACATTGCGACACTGCAGGCGATCGGGGAGGACATCAGACAGAAGATGTCGTTTACGCCTCCGTCCGTGCCCGCGGCCCTGGTCCAGCCGGCGGCTCCCATCGTCCAGCACAAACCCGCACTCAGGACACAGTCGTCGCCTGCGCTCCCACGCTGACGGTCCGGACTCTCGGCGGCGAAGTGAAGCTGCTCTTGACGTACGCCTTCGTCGTACGCGACCGGCCGCATTCGTCTCACGCAGTAATCGCGCCCATCGCATCCCGCTCCCAACGTCTGTGACGATCGCGGGCCGCCCTTTTCCTAAAGGAAACGGGCCGGGTGCAGGCTACGCCTGATTCGAATTTCGGTAAAAACAAAATATTTTTGGAGATAATTCTGAAAATCAGATGTCGGGAAAATCACAACCATTGGCGTAAAGATGTCGACGGCAAAACGCGCGGCTGCAGAAATGCTTGTGAATTCCGCCGGTTACAGGCCGAAATAAATCCCCGTATTATCCGGATTTAAGTCGCATTGTGACCTAGGTCGCGGCCGAGGCTCCGTGCCCGGGCGGGGCGCAACACCGGGGAGTTTTCATGTCCTGGCCTTTGCGATTTCGCTTTGCGGCTGTCCTCATTCTTGCAGGTCTCTCGACGTCGCCTGCATCTTCGAATCCCTTCACCGCACTGTTCAATCTCGCGCCCGAGCAAGCCGCCGCGCCCGTTCCGGCCAAAGACGCGCCGGCCAAAGAGGAGTGCTTGGCACAGCCCGGCAAGCCGGCCGATGGGCAGCACTGGGTCTACCGTGTCGACGGCCATCGCAGATGCTGGTTTCTGGTACCCGAGGGGACCGCGGCGGTGAAGAAGACGGTCGCAAAGAGGCGACTCGCCGCTGCCGAGGAGAACGAGGCCGCGCCGCGCAAACAGAGCGCGGTCGCGGATGCACATGCGGAGCTATTGCGGCCCGCGCCGGTGGAAGCGCCGCAGCCGTCGCTGCCAGCGCCCGCCGTCAAGGTGGTCGATGCCGCCGACGCCGCTCCCGTCCCCGCTACGGGGGCAGCAGCGCTCGTGCCACCGCCACCCGTCCTTTCCAAACAGCCCAAGCCCGACGATCCCAATCCGCGCCGGAGCAACATGGAGGCGCTTTTTGCGGCCACCCCGGCAGACAGCGACACGGTTGCCGTCTCCGTCCCTCCGGCGACCCCTGTCGCCGTCCCCTTCGTCAAGACGAGTGACGACGGTTCGTGGTGGACGGCACCTTGGCTCGGCCCGCTGCTGATGGCGCTGGGGCTTGTCATCCTTCTAAGCCCGACCCGGCCTCTTCGAAGGGTCGCGCTGGTTGCTGAAAGTTTGTGGGCCAGCGAACCGGAAGACCGGCCGGGCTTCCTTCATTTGGAATCCAATTCACGAACGCGTCCGCACGACCGCCGCCATCCGCAAGCGATGCCTCATCCATCGCGACAAGCAATGGAAGATCGGAGGAAGTCGAGGCCACTCGGCCAAAGAAATCAGGCTTACGCGTTTCCGATACGTGACCTGGCAGGAGGCCATCAGAGCGCAGACTGACTTTGATGCAATTTCGGCAGCGGTCCGTTCTACCATTGCCTCGAAGTGTCGATCCGCGAAGTCATTCGTGTGCGCCTGGAGCATGATCCGGAAAAGTGTGTAGCGGTTTTCCGAAAAGATCATGCGCAAACAAAAGGCTAGAAGGGGATGACGATTCGAAGAAGAGTCATCGCGCTCTGGAGGAAGCCGACAAAGACAATTGGTGGACAAGTTCGTCCCGCAATTCAGCCGCGACAATGCAACGCGGGCATCGCGGCGGTCATAGAGCCCAATCGCTTGCGAACCTGAAACGTTCGCTAACGGCTCGCCTCGGTTCGAGGTTGCTTGAAACGAATAAGCTGGCTTCGCCTAGCGGCCTTCCTTGCCCAGCACGAGATCGACAGTGTGTTTCGCAATCCGCCGAAGCTCGGCCTCGTCACCAAATGCGCGTTCGAGCACGGCCAGGCCGCGCGTCACGGTGGCAATGTGTAGTGCCGCGATCGCGGGGTCTCCCTTGAACTCGCCGCGCTCGGCGCCCCCGGACAAGGCTTGCTGGACGAGAGCGGTGATGCGCGTCATCAGATCCGCAAAAGCCCGGCGCGCGTTCTCGTCCAGCCCTTCGCCTTCGACCGGCGACAGCTCCATCAGTCCCCGCGTGGTAGGGCATCCGCGGGGCGGCGAGCCGGAACGGAAATTCCTGATGGTCAGCTCGAAAAACGCCGTGAGGCGTTTTCGCAACGTGCCCGAGCCGAGCGCCTTTTGCAGCGCGCTCAGATATTCGCCCGCATAGCGCTCGTAGGCAGAGAGAAACAGCGCTTCCTTGCTGCCAAAGGCATTGTAGAGACTGCCGCGCTGGACGCCCGCGTCGCGCGCGATGTCCGAGAGCGACGTGCCCCGCACCCCCTTGCGCCAGAATTGCTCGAACGCGATGCGCAGGACGTCGTCATGGTCAAACTCGCGCGGTCTCACATTTCCCTCCTCTGGGACTCCGAAGGTCCAATCCCGCCTCCTGCAGCGGGACGAATTTTGCTCGAATCGCTGCAGTCCCCGGATTCGCTTCACCTCGCCCTGCCTGCGGGGAGAGTTCGAAATTCAAGCCAACGGGTCGGCGCGAAGCGCCGCCCGATGACAGGCTCCGCTTGAATTTCGGGTGAGGGGGAGCCTCCGCAAATCAATCTCTCACCGTCTTCGCGGAAACAGCCCCTCACCCCAACCCTCTCCCCGCGAAGAGCGGGGCGAGGGAGCAGATCGAGTCCGGCGGCTTCAACTCAAGCCGAATTCATCATGCTCCCATGCGGCTCGAAAAGTATTTGACACGACGTCAAGAACGTGGTTTTCGACGTCGTGTCAAAAATCATCGGGGTTGATAGCTCATTTCTTCAATGAGGTGAACCACCACTGCGGTCGCCGCACCGCCCAGGACCGAATGCAAAGGACTTAGCCATGCCTCTCATTCACATCTCGCTGCGCGCCGGAAAGCCGGAAGCCTATCGGCAGGCGATCTTCGACGGGCTCTACCGCGCGATGCGCGAAACCCTGAGCGTGCCCGAAGACGACCAGTTCATGACCATCACCGAGCATGACGCCGCGAACTTCCGCACCGGCGACGGCTACGGCGTCGCCCGAAGCGCCGATGTCGTCTACATCCAGATCACCGTGTTCAACAGCCGCACCGCGGAGCAAAAGAAGGCACTGTTCCGGCGGATCGCGGCGCTGCTGGGCGAAAGCCCCGGCATCCGGCCGGAGGACGTATTCGTGAATATTCTCGACGCGCCGAAGGAGAATTGGTCCGTCGGCCACGGCGTCGCGCAATTCGCCTGAGGCGACGGGCGTGAATGGGCTGCAATGTCCGCCCGCACCGGGCGCGAGCGTGACGTGACGGCCGGCATGACGGCGCACACCCATTTCAAAGATCGGAATAATTTGAATCGTCTCCGAGGCAGCTCGCTCCCAAAATTTTCATGCGTCGCCGGTAACGCTGTAGGCAGTCGCCTCCTCTTGTCCCCTCGCGGGGCCAAGCCTGCCCACGAGATCTCCAGCCATGACAACGTTCCACTCCCTGGTTCACGAAATTCAGGATGCAGCGACATCCGGCTCGACGAAAAGACATATCAGGGCACTCACACGGATGACGGATTTGTTCCTCGCCGGCTCCGCCCGGTATTCGAAGCGGCAGGCCGAGCTGTTCGACGAGATTTTCAAGGTCCTGGTCGACGTCATCGAGCTGAAAACCCGGGTGAAGCTCGCCCAGCGCTTCGCAGCCGATCCGGATACGCCGCCGGCGCTGGCACGCGCCTTCGCCGCCAGCGATAGCGCCGCCGTAGCAGCTCCCGTGCTCCGTCAATCGACGGCGCTGGCTGAGTCCGATCTCGTCGCGAGCGCGGGCCACCAGAGCCAGGAGCATCTATACGCCATCGCGCAACGCGAGAGCATCAGCGAAGCCGTCACCGATATCCTCATCGGGCGCGGGGAACAGCGCGTCGTCCATGCGCTCGCGAGCAACGACGGCGCCCGCATCTCCGATGACGGCTTTGGCAGGCTGGTCCGGATGTCCGGCGGCGACGTCAAGCTTGCGCTGCGTGTGGGCGCGCGGCGCGACATTCCTCGTCACCACTTTCTGAGACTGCTTGAAACCGCCTCGGCGGCCGTATGCGGCAAGATCGTCGCGGCAAATCCCACCTTCGCCGATGCGGTGCAGGGCGCGGTGATGGAGGTGACCGACGGCATCAACGGTGAAGTCCGTAAAGCCTGCGACGATCACGTCAAGGCAAGATTCAGGATCAAGCGGCTCGCCGAATGGAAGGAGTTGAGGGAGGCCGATGTTCACGCCGCCGCCAAGGCGCAGGATTTCGAAAGGACGGTCGCAGCGCTGTCCGTTCTCGCGAGCTGTCCGATCGAGATGGCGGAACGGGCGGTCCTCAACCCAAATCCCGGTGCGGTCAAGGTGATCGCGAAGGTCGCCGGCTGCTCCTGGCCGACGGTCAAGGCGCTGCTGCTGATGCAGATCGCCGATCGCAAGATGTCGAAGCTCGATCTCGACCGCGCGCGCGTCAATTTCGAGGAGCTTGAATGGCGAACCGCAAAGCGTGTGCTCGAATTCCACGAAGCGCGGCGCAACATGCTCGCCCAGGCGGCGCTGCCCGTCGCGCCGAACCGGTCCGCCGGGCTGCAAGCGGCGGCGGGGTAGACGTCCGCCAGGGACTCAAGGGTCAGCCCTGCTGAGGCATTGCCGCAGTTAAGCGCGCTTGTCCCCCCGCGCGACGGTGGCAATCGGATCGGCAACCCTGTATGACCGGGCCCGCGCGCCAGAGAAGCTGCAAGCGGCACGCAAGAGGTATCCTTGGCCCTCACGCTCCTTGACAAGATCTGGAACGACCATGTCGTGCACGAGGAGGCGGACGGCACGTGCCTGCTCTATGTCGATCGCCACCTCGTGGATGAAGTGGACAGCCCGCAGGCCTTCGCAGCGCTGCGTCAATCCGGCTTGCCCGTGAAAGCTCCGGAAAGGACGCTTCTGGTCGTCGACCACAATGTGCCGACCTCGGATCGCAGCAAGCCGAATCCCGATCCCGCGAGCGCCGCGCAGATCGCCTACTTCGCCGAAAATGCCAGGCTCTTCGGCCTCGAATATTATGACGAGCTCGACGCCCGCCAGGGCATCTGCCACGTCGTCGGGGCGGAGCAGGGCTTTACATTGCCGGGCACCACGATCGTGTGCGGCGACAGCCACACCTCGACCCACGGCGCCTTCGGCGCGCTCGCGCTTGGCATAGGCACTTCCGAAACCGAGCATGTGCTCGTGACCCAGACGCTGATCCAGCGCAAGCCGAAGAACATGCGCGCGGTCGTCGATGGCCGGCTGCCGCCCGGCGTCACGGCCAAGGACCTGATCCTGGCCATCATCGGCGAGATCGGCGCCGTCGGCGCCACGGGCCATGCGCTCGAATTCGGGGGCGAGGCGGTGCGCGGGCTTTCCATGGAAGGCCGCATGACCATCTGCAACATGTCGGTCGAGGCGGGGGCGCGAACCGGCATCATCGCGCCCGACGAAAAGACTTTTGAATATCTCAGGGGCCGGCCCAAATCGCCCAAAGGCGCGCTGTGGGATGCCGCCATGCGCTATTGGGAAACGTTGCGCTCCGACGAGACGGCCGAATACGATCGCGAGCTGCGGCTCGATGCCGGTGCGCTGCCTCCGCTCGTCACCTGGGGCACGAATCCGGAGCAGGTCACGTCGATCACCGGCAGCGTCCCGCGGCCGGAGCAGATCGCCGACGAAAACAAGCGCGAGGCCGCGAGACGCGCGCTCGCCTATATGGGGCTCTGCGGCGGCGAGAAAATCACGGATGTCGCGATCGATCGCGTCTTCATCGGCTCATGCGCCAATGCGCGCATCGAGGATCTGCGCGAGGCCGCGCGCATGGTGGAGGGCCGGAGCGTCCATCTCAACGTCTCCGCGATGGTCGTGCCCGGCTCCGGCCTGGTGAAGCAGCAGGCCGAGGCCGAGGGGCTCGACAGGATCTTTCTGAGGGCCGGCTTCGACTGGCGCGAGGCGGGCTGCTCCATGTGCCTTGCGATGAATCCGGACAAGCTCCATCCCGGCGAGCGCTGCGCTTCGACGTCGAACCGCAATTTCGAGGGTCGTCAAGGCTACAAGGGCCGCACGCACCTGGTGTCGCCGGCGATGGCGGCTGCCGCTGCGATCGAGGGAAGATTTGTCGATGTGCGGCAATGGCCTCTCGCTCGGCCGATCGCGTAAGGTTCAAGGACCGTATTACCCCGGCTTGAAGGTGGTGACGCCGAGCATCCGGTCCGGCCGCAAGGGGTGGAGCGCGTCGACTGCACGCGCGGGGTCGAAGCGCTCGCTACTCCGAATGGACTAGTCAACAAGCTCCCGCGAAACGACGCAATTCCACCCGCTTCGCCACGATTCATTCAAACGGGGCCGTGGCTGGAGGAGTTCTCGCGACAAGCCATGACGAACCATGACGTAACGCGAATCGAGCCGCAGGTGAAGCACTGGCGCCGTTGCCCGAGATGCGCGGCGTGCTCCCGTCTCACTCGTTCAATTCTCGATTCCCGGCGCGGCAAGACGGTCCGGCTGTACCAGTGTGCGGGCTGCGGCGAGTGCCTTTGGGACGATGGCTCAACACTATTCGGGGAAGGATCCAACGACTTGGGCATGTTCGGGGAATAGGCGGTACGCCCATCACCTTGAGAGACGTGTGGAAATTGTCGGGTCGAAATACGCCCTCAAACCCGAGGGGTATGGCCTGACGATCCGTGGCTGGCGAAGGACGTCCAGCTTTTCGGAGCGCGGAGCCGGCAAAGGAGCGAGCAGGATGAGAGTGCACAACGCAGCGGTGAGGCCCTTCGATATCGGCCAGGTCGAAGGTGAGATCCGGGAGGCCGTTCACCAGAGGCCTGCGCATATCCAGGCGGTGGCGCCGCCGCCGCAAACTCCGACGCCGCAGGTGCCGGATTATGTCAGCCATCGCGAGGACGTGACCGAGATCGGCAGGCTTTCGGCCGAGGCCATCGTCAGGGAATACGAAGTGACCGCCAAGGAGATCGAGGCGATGGGCGAGGTGGTAAGAGAGATGGTGCAGCGCTGCGAGCAACTCGGCACGGCCGCATCCGCCATGCTCAAGGATATCAAGACGACGGCGCTGAACTATCGCAAGGAAGGCAAGCGCATCTTCGACGAAATCGAATCCTGCTCCAGTGCGACGGACGAAGTCCGCCGGCTGTGCGAGGCCTTCCGGGACAAGATCGCAACCAAGACCGGCGAGCCGATGACGTGATCGTCTACCGGGCGGTGCCGTACCTCGTGGTCGTGGCGCCGCCCGTCATCGTGCTGCTCTCCGTCCTGGTCGGGGGCTGCACGATGACAAGGCCCGTGGACGAACTGATCGACCAGGCGCGATTCCATTCCGGCCCGAACAGCCGGGCCGGCGAAGAGCTGATCATGGAGCTCGATCGGCGCGCAGCGCGCGAAGAGCTGCGGCGCATCATCGGGGAGGCGCAGCGATGATCTGTGATTCCTGCCGGCGCGATGTCGATTACGTCAGGGGCTCGTTCTGGCACGGCGAGGCCCGGATTTGCCGGGAGTGTTTTGCTCATTGGTGCGATCCCGATAACGATGGACTCGCCTCGGCGGATGCCGCGAGCGTTGGAAACTATGTTCGCCTCAGGCATGGTCTTCCTCCGCTCGCGGCAGCGGTTGCAATCCTGTTGCTGACCACCGCGTCGACGGCCCATGCCTCCCGTCACTGCCTCGACTACGCCGAAGCGGCGAGGACATGGCCGACCCACATGCTGGTGAAGGACGGTGACGGATGCTGGACCTATGACCATCATCCCCCGCGCGTGGAAGTGCCGGCCTCGATGCCGGAAACCGTCTTGCCGCGGCGCGAGCCGGCGCTGATGGACCGCTGGATCGACGCAGACCTGCTTCAGGCCGAACTGCGCGAGCTCGAGCCGGAGAATGTTTCTCCGGGCGAGCCTTCGTCGGCGCTGGATCCCTTTGTAAGCGCAGGGCAATTCGCGCTTTTCGTCTCGCTCGTGCTCGCAACTATGTCCGTGGTGGAGGTCGTGACGGTGCGGCGCGGAACCAGCGCCCGGCATCGCCGGGCGCTGGGCGGCGAAGCCGGACGATGACACGGTTGCGCCCGGCGCCGTCGGCGCGCCGTCTCGCGGTTGATGCTCCTAACGGTCCGTCGCGTGATCGGCCAACAGGGGAAGATCGCCTGTCGCGCCCAATGCCTGATCGAAAAGCCGGTTGTTCAGGGCCCAGATCGCGGCCTGCGTCCGATTGTTCGCACCGATCTTTCTGAAGATGGCCTTCACATGAGCCTTTACGGTCGGCTCCGCGATCTTGAAGAATCGCGCGACATGCTTGTTCGAGTCCCCGCGAACAATGCGTTCAAGAATCGCGATCTCCCGCGCGGACAATTTCATTCCCGCGGGGGCGTCGTCTGCCGCCTGCCAGGGAATCTCGTTTGCAAGCGGGGGTGATTGCCGCTCTTCCGCCTTTGGCTGGATTTCGAGCGGCCATAGGCGGGCATCGATGAGAATCAGCTTTCCGTTCACCACCGCTTGCAGCGTGCTGACGAGAGCGTCGGGGCTGACTGAATTGAAGAGAGCAGCGTTTGCCCCGTCTTCCAGCGCGCCGGCAAGCGAGCGGGGATTGCTGTCATCGGCAACGGCCACGATGAAGGCCAGCGGATATTGGCTCCTGATCTTGGCGCAGATCACAGCCTGATTCTCGCTGACGCCGACGATGAACAGAACAGGCCTGTCCTCGGGAACTTCCGAGAGGTCTTCCAAGTCGATCGCGCAACCGTGCGGGCGAAAGCGGGTTTTCGAAAGTATTAGCCGCAAGCCCTCCCGGAAGAGGCCATCGTTCTGGAGGATATACGTTGGTACAGTTGGCTCACTCGACATACTATGGCAGCCGCTCCGACGACGACTTTACGCATTCTTCAGTAGCCTGCCCGGTGGCCCCTTTGGGACTACTCCATGGCCAGACTGTAACATATTTCGTAATAACCTAAGATAATTTCGCAGGGAACTCGGACAATAATACTGTCCTAAGCCGGAACCGCGGCGGGGCGCTTTTCCGAAGTGTGGCCTGTGTTCGCCATTTGACCCGCCGGAGCGAGCTTGGCCGCCAGAACCAGAGCAGCGTTCTGGGGAAATATTTCCTATTTCCGCAATGGGACTAGTCCGAATTTGCCGCCGCGCGTCCGCAGGTGCGGGCTGTGCAGTGGCGCGGCGACAATCGGGGCGAGATCGCCGCCTTCCATCGCAGCGGAACGTGACCATGCGCAACTGACGGCACATCGCTACGCATCCAGACACCGGAAGGCACGATGCAGCCAAGGCCAGGCGACTGGATCATCGAAGGGGTCAAGGGCGAGATCTATCCATGCAAACAAGATATTTTTCGAAGCAGCCTGCGAGGCCTCGTCCGGGCGCGGCGATGCAAAGACAGATCAATCGACCTGAGCCCGCCATGCTCGATGTTCCGACCGATGCCAACGCCGCGTCATTCGATTCCGTCCACGACGACGTCTTCACGCGGATCGCGTCGCGCTACGACGTGTTGTGCGACCTGTTCAGCCTCGGCATTCACCGAACCTGGAAGCGGAGGATGGCGCGGCGCATTGCGGCCGAGCGGTGGGACAGCATGCTCGATGTCGCGGCCGGCACCGGCGACATTGCGCTCCGCGTCGTCAGAAATCTCGGCGGCACGCCGGGGCGGCGCTGCGTCGTCTCCGACATCTGCCCGGCCATGCTGGAGATCGCCGAACGGCGCGCAGGCGCGCTTGCCGGCGCCATGCAGTTCAAGGTCTACGATGCGCATCACTTGCACGAGGTCGCAAGCGCGAGCATCGATCTCTATTCGATGTCGCTCGGCATGAAGATCTGCGATCGCTCGCGCGCGCTCGCCGAGGCGTGGCGGGTGCTGAAGCCCGGCGGCACCTTCATCTGCCTGGAAGCGTCTGAAATTCCGGTGCGCTTCATCCACAGGCTTTACCTCGCCTATATGGACCTCTGCATGCCCGTTGTCGGCTGGGTTGCGACCGGCGGCGATGCCTCCGCCTACCACTATCTCCTGTCCGGCGTGCGCGGCTTTCCCGGTGCGCCGCAATTCGCCGAGGAGATCGCGGCGCTCGGCTTCACCGAATTGTCCTATGAGCGGCTCTCCTTCGGCATCGTCGCGATCCATGTCGCGCGAAAGCCGGCTTGAGGAGGACCCGGGCGCATCCGAACGCCAACGCCGGCTTCTGTGCAACCGGGGAATCAGATACCCCTCGGCCATGGCCCGAGCGGAAGCTGGAAGCAAGGCGACGGAACAGCCGGCGGCGCTGTTCGACGCCGCCATGCGGCATTTCCGCGCCGACCGGCTCGCGCAGGCGGAGGAAAAATGCGCCCAGGCGCTCGGCGCCGATCCGCAACATGCGGATGCGCTGCATCTCCTCGGCCTGATCCATGCGCAGAACAACCAGGTCGATCTCGCGCTCGAATTCATCGCGCAGGCGATCCGCTGCAACCAGGCCAACCCCGATTATTTTTCCAGCCTCGGTACGCTGCTCGCGCGCCGCGACCGTTTGGACGAAGCCTTCAAGAGCTATGACCTCGCGCTCAAGCTCAAACCTGATTTCGTCGAGGTCTGGATCGCGCTCGGCGATCTCCTGCAGCGGCAGCAAGGCGTCCAGCAAGCGCTGCTCGCCTACGAGCACGCGCTGACGCTCGACGCGGGCCATGCCGGCGCGGCGGAGAGGCGCGCGCGGCTGTTGCGGACGCTGCAACGCTTCGAGGAGGCTGCGATTGCCCACGGCCGCTGGGCCGCGCTCGATCCGAACAATTATGACGCTCACAACGACCTCGGCGGCCTCTTGATCGGCCTCGGCCGCTACGAGGAAGCCGCGGCCGCGTTCGAGGCGGCGGCGAAAGTCAACTCGAACGCGCCGGCAGCCTTCAACAATCTCGGCATCGCGCTGACGCATCTGAAGCGGTTCGACGAAGCGGTCCCGGCGCTCGACCGCGCCGTCGCATTGTCGCCCGGCCTCGCCGAGCCCCATAACGCCAGGGCCAACGCGCTGCGGCTGCTCAACCGCCTCGACGAAGCACTCAGGGGTTACGACCGCGCGATCGCGCTCAAGCCTGATTATGCCGACGCCCATGGCAATCGCGGCGCCTGCCTCGACGATCTGGCGCGGCCGGATGAAGCGCTGGCGAGTTACAGGAAGGCGCTCGCGTTGCAGCCGGACCACGGCGATACGCACTGGAATCTGGCGGTGAACCGCCTGCGCGCCGGCGACTTCAAGACAGGCTTGATCGAGGCCGAATGGCGCTGGAAATCGACGTCGCTGCGACTGAAGCACCGCGCGTTCGACCAACCGCTGTGGCTCGGCGCCGAGCCGATCGGCGGCAAGACACTGCTGCTGCATAACGAGCAGGGTCTGGGCGACGCCATCCAGTTCTGCCGCTACATTCCGCTGCTCGCCCAACGCGGCGCGCGCGTGATCCTGGAGATCGACCGGCCGCTGAAGGAATTGCTGTCCGGCCTTGCCGGCGTTTCGCATTGCCTCGCCAAGGGAGAGGCGTTGCCGAACTTCGATTTCCATTGCCCGCTGTCGAGCCTGCCGCTGCCCTTCGCCACGACGCTGGACAACATCCCGTCAAATACGCCCTATCTTTCCGTGCCCGGGACGGCGAAAGACTGGAAATCCAGGCTTGGCGCGTCCTCTCGGCCGCGGATCGGCTTCGTCTGGTCGGGCAACCCCAACCATGCCAACGACCACAACCGGTCGATCGCGTTGGCAGCGATGAGCCGCCTGTTCGAGGTCGAGGCTCGGTTCGTCAGCCTGCAGAAGAACGCGCGCGCGAGCGACCAGGAGTTCCTGCGCGCGCGAGGCGATGTGCTCGATGCCGGGCCGGAGCTGGAAAGCTTTGCCGACACGGCCGCATTGGTCGCGCACCTCGATCTCGTGATATCCGTCGACACCAGCGTGGCGCATCTCGCCGGCAGCCTCGGCAGGCCGGTGTGGATTCTCCTGCCCTATGTCGCGGACTGGCGCTGGCTCACGGATCGCGCCAATTCACCCTGGTATCCGAGCGCGCGTCTGTTCCGGCAAACGGAGACGCGCAGGTGGGAGCCGGTGATGGACGAGCTGCACGACGCGCTGCAGCGCTTCGTCGCGCAGGCGGCCGTGCCTCACTGAGCCGTGCTTCACTGAGCCGTGCTTCACTGATAAGGGTCGCGCCTGATCGTCGGCGCCGACATCCGCACGCGCCGCACCGTGATCGGCGTGCCGTCGGATACGAATTGCAGCTGGTATTGCCGGCCCTTCTTGTCGGTGGCGGTGCAGGTGATGCTGGAAACCTCGAGCCTTGCGAAATTGCCGTTCTGCCGGCACATGCCGTCGGACAGTTCCATCGCGGGCACCGGCAAGCCGTCGGCTTTCGGCCGGTCCTTGGAATTCAGCTCCATCCGGTCGACGGCGAGCACGTAGAGGTCATCCTTGGTCCGGTGGCCATATTCGCCCGAAAACGCCACGACGTGGCTGCCGTCCGCGGGATCGTCGACTGCCACGGTAAAGTTGGCCCGTCCCCTCTCGCTGTGGAAATAGCCCACCGCCCGGCACGGAAAAGCGCGGCCGGCAATCTTCAGCGTCGGGCATTTGCCCGACATCAGCGCATAGATATCGATGTCCGGCTTGTCGCGGTCGGGAAAGCTGGGGTCCGCGCCGGCCGGCGAGACGAAGAACAGGCCCGCAACAACGAGAACGTGCCAGCGGAGACGTTTGGTCATGCCACTTCCATCATCGGGCGCCTGAACAGGGGCGACTTTTGGCAGGTTTGTTCGGGATTCTCCAGCGCAAAAGCGACAAAGTCGCGGCATCAATGCGGTGCGGTTCCACCTTTTTGCCAGTTTCCCCCGTTCATGCGGCCGCCATGGCCTGCCAGCGCATGTCGCGGGGGGAAGGGCGCCGGTGCAGGCGCGCATCCAGCAGCGCCTGCGCCCGCTTCAGCTCGCCCGAGCGAATCAAGGCGACGATAAAGGTATCCTCGATGATCTCGCGCTGCGCATGGCTGCCGCCGATGCGCACGACCTCGTCGAGCACGGGCTCGAGATCCGCAACACAGGCGGCATAGTCCTCGCCCGCGAACGCGTTCAGCGCCCGGCAGATTTTGGGCACCACCGCGCCTGCCGGCAACTTTCCCTCGGCGAGGCGATGCTCGATCGCGCGCAGGCGCTCCTCGAGTGCCGATTGATTGTGGGTCGCCGCCGCGAACAGCGCCATGTGCATCTCGACAAAGGGCAGGCTCATCTTCGGGAAGTATTTTCGGGCGTAGGCGTCAGCATCGTCCCAGAGCTGTTGGGGGACGGCATGGCCATAGGCTTGAAGGCGCCACAGCAGCGAGGCGCAATCGGACATCGTATTCAGCGGCGGCGCCGCATTGACGGAGGGCTGCAATACATCCGCATAGATCGAAAGCGCCTTCGCCGCGTCGCCCGTCTCGAGCGCACCGAGCGCCTGATGCCAGCGGATGTGGCCATGCAGGATCCCCGCGCGGTCGTATCCGCCGATCCATTGCGTGACCAGCGCGTCGGCGTCGTCAACCGAGCCGTCCTCGAACATCGCGTGCAGCAGCGCATGCGCCGCATAGGCGTTCTGGCGGCGCAGCTCGAAGCCGCGTTCGGTCATCTCGCGGCCCCTTGCGACCTGGCCGTTCTCCGTCATCGACCAGCCGTAGTTGGAGAGGAACCACCAGTCCTCGCCGTAATGCGGCGCGAGGCGCTCGCACAAATCCTGCCGCGCCCGGTCGTGATCGGCCATGCCGGAAAACGCGAACAGGCCGAAGGCGCCGAGCGGCAGCGACAGCACCACCGCATCGCGCGGCCAGCTCTCCAGATGCTTCAGCGCCGATGATAGCGCCGCCGGCAACTGGCCTTCGATGGCGAGCGCCAGCGTCTCGACATGGCTCTTCTCGCGCTCGGTGCCGCGGCGTGCGGCGATCTCGCGCGCGCTCGCGGCCTCTTTCCGCGCCACCTCGCCTTGCTGGTAGAAGGAATGGATGCGTGCGCGGGCGATATGAGCGAGCGCGAAATCGGGATCGTCGGCGATCGCCCGCTCGAACGCTTCGGCCGCGCCCGTCCACGCCGACAGCATCATGTCGATGCCGTCGCGATAGGCGGAGGCGGCATTGGAGGAGGCGGTGGAAAGCGGGAGGCCGTAGCGATCTTCATGCATCCTGCTCATCGTTCACCCTCCCGTTCGTGCGCGCCGCCCCTCGATCGGATAGGCGGGATCGTTGAACCCCGGTGTCGAGGGATGACCGGCCACCACCAGGCGATCGATCAGCGCTTCGTCCTCGGCGGTGAAGTCGATAGTCGAGCGCTCGGATGTAGTCGTCCCATTGTTCCTCGGTGCGGGGACCCGCGATCACCGAGCTCACGAACGACGAGTTCAGCACCCATGACACCGCGAACTGCCCGGCGGTGATGCCTTTGCTTTTCGGCATGCGCCTTGATCTCCTGCGCGAGCTTCAGCGATTCCGGCCGCCACTCCGTCTGCATCATGCGGGTGTCGTTGCGGCCTGCGCGCGTGTCCTTGTCGGGCGCGGCATCGGGGGCGTATTTGCCGGTCAAGACGCCGCGCGCCAGCGGGCTGTAGGACACGATGCCGAGCCCGTAATAGCCGCAGGCCGGAAAGTGCTCGACTTCCGGCATGCGGTTCATCGCGTTGTAATAGGGCTGGCTCGCCACCGGGCGGTCGATGCCGAGCCGGTCGCAGATGTTGCAGATCTCGGCGACGCGCCAGGCGCGGTAGTTCGAGACGCCGAAATAGCGGATTTTTCCTGCGCGCATCAGGTCGCCCATCGCGCGCACGGTCTCTTCCAGCGGCGTCGAATGGTCTTCCTTGTGGAGATAATAGATGTCGATGTAGTCGGTGCCGAGCCGCTTCAGGCTTTCGTCGGCCGCCTGCAGCACCCAGCGCCGCGACAGCCCGACACGATTGGGATCGTCGCCCATGGGGTTGGCGAGCTTGGTCGCGAGCACCCAGTTCGGCCGGTTGTTGGAGATCGCGCGGCCGACCACCTGCTCCGAGTTGCCCTTGTTATACGCGTCCGCGGTGTCGATGAAGTTGACGCCGGCCTCGCGCGCCTTCGCGACGATGCGCGTTGACGTCGCCTCGTCGGTCGGTCCGCCGAACATCATGGTGCCCAGACAGATCGGCGAGACCTTCAGGCCGCTGCGGCCGAGCTTGCGATAGTTCATTGAGAAAGTCCTTCGTGTGGGACGGGCAGCATAGTCCCTTGTCTGCGTCATTGCGAGCCAACGGGTCGCGCGAATGCGCGCCCGATGACAGGCTCCGCGAAGCAATCCAGCAATGCCCCCGCGGAGATGGTCCGGATTGCTTCGTCGCTTGCGCTCCTCGCGATGACGAGGGTTCAACTCTCCGTCCTCAAAATCTTGAACACGCCGTTCGCCATGGCGATGACGCGCTTGTCGACCGTCACTTCCGTGGAGACGAAAACCAGGCTTCTTGTCGCGCGGACTACGCGGGGCTTCGAGACCAGCGTCTCGCCGATCTTGCCGGCCTCGACGAAATGCACGTCGAGCTGGACGGTCGCCATGGTGTGCTTGCCGGTGACGTAAGCGGGCGGTCATGCCGCAGGTGCGGTCGGCAAAGGTCATCAGCACGCCACCCTGCACCAGGCCGCGGCGGTTGTGGTGCTTGTCCTCGGCGATCAGCGCGTATTCGTTGCTGGCCGCCGACGAGCCGCTGCCACAATGGCCCGATCAGGTGGATGAAGCCCGTGGTCTCCACGATCTTCCAGCCGTCGGATTTGAGCCTGGCCGCGGCCTTGTCGATCATATCGTGCATTCCGTTTCTCAACCAGCCGACATTCCATCCAGCGCAAACGTGATGTAGTCAAGCGGGATGACCCGTCCATTCGACGATACCACACGGCGGAATATCGCAGGCCTTTGTGCCGCCTTCACGCGCACACGAGCCGGCGAACCCGCGCCCGAGCTGAAACGCGCGGCCGTCGCCATCGCACTCACCGCGGCCGACAGGGCGGACGAAACCGCCATTCTCCTGACCCGCCGCGCGTCGGGCCTGCGCGCCCATCGCGCGCAATGGGCGCTGCCGGGCGGGCGCTGCGACGCCGGCGAAACCCAGATCCAGTCGGCGTTGCGCGAATTGCGCGAGGAGCTCGGCCTCGAGCTCGAGGCCGACGCCGTGCTCGGCCTGCTCGACGATTATCCGACCCGTTCCGGCTATCTCATCACGCCGGTCGTGGTGTGGGCGGGGGCTGAGGGCGCCATCGTGCCGAACCCGCAGGAGGTCGCCTCCGTGCACCGCATTCCGCTTGGCACGATCGAGCATGAGAAGGCTTTCGATTTCATCGCCATTCCCGAGAGCACGCGGCGGGTGGTCCGCTTCCACTGGGACGAGCGGCTGATCCACGCGCCGACGGCCGCGATGATCTATCAGTTCCGCGAAGTGCTGGCCGGACGCGACACCCGCGTCGCCGATCTCGAACAGCCGGTGTTTGCCTGGAAGTAGGCCAAATCTGGGCTACAACGGCTTTATGCGACGCCAAACGATTCGCTTGTGCCTGACAGCGCTCGCGCTCGCCGCGATGACGGCGTGTGCTTCGGCGCATGATACGTTGCCGCCGGGCGTTGCCGGCGCCATGGCGCAAATGGCCTCGCCGCAGGCGATCGCCGACTACCAGCGCAAGCTCGCGGAATACCAGGCCGCGCGCGACGCCTATGAGGCCGAGGCGAGCGCCTATTGGAGCGCGATCGCGGAGAAGCGGCGCGGCCGCAACGCCAAGCGGCGCGAGCGTCAGCCGGTCATGCTCGATGACTACGTGCTTAACCAGCCGCCGGTCTATGCCGGGCCGCGCCGGCCGGTGAATCCGCAAGGACAGCCGGAGCCCGAAGCAACGCCGCGTCCGCCGAAAATCATTCCCGTCGTCGCCGATCTCCTGAAAGCCGCTTCCGATTATTTCCAGTGGGCGCCGCAGCGGCCGGCGACCGAGGGTGATTTCAAGCGCGCCTATGCCCGCTTCGCCGCCCGCGCGGGATTGACGCGCGAGCAGGCGGTCCGGATCTACGCGTTCGAGACCGGCGGCAACGGCAGTTACGACATGCAGTCGGGCCTCAGCTCGTGGCGGCCAGGGGCCCGCGCGATCTCGAGCGCGATCGGCTACAACCAGCTCCTCACCACCAACAGCGTCGAGCTGATCGCCGAGCAGGGGCCGCTGTTCGTGAAGCTGTTGACGCAGCGCGCCGCCGCGCTCACCGGGCCTGCGCGCCAGGCGATGGACGTCAAGATCGCGGTATTGAAGAAGATGATGACGCTGGCGCGCTCGGTGCCGGATGAATGGTCGCAGCACGAGAGGATCGGCGACACGCCGCAGGGCTGGGCGCTGCACGCCATGGTGATCGACATCGACGTCGGCCCGATGCTGCAGACCCACAAGCTTCTCACCTCGGTGCAGTTCGCCCGCACCAAGGGCTATGACCGCCCGCTGACGGCGGCCGAGCTCGAGATGATGAACCTGACCGGCGACAGTACCGGCCTCGACATGGTGACGATGCCATCAGACCTGCGCGAGCAGGTGCCGACCGCGAATTTCTTCCAGCGCTCGGGCTACGAGCGAAATCCCGTCGCCAGCCGCAACAACACGGTGGCAAAGCTGCTCGCGGTCACCGACGCCCGGATGGATTCGAACAGCAGCCTGCCCGGCGCGAAGGAATTGGCGGCGGCGTTTTGAGGATTCCGTCGTTCGATAGCCGTCATTGCGAGCGAAGCGTAGCAATCCATCTTTCGGCTTGTCGAGGCATGGATTGTTTCGTCGCTTCGCTCCTCGCAATGACGGGGAATAGCTTCGCCCGGTCGACCTAGAGCTCAATTCGACCCGAACATGAACTTGCCGCCGCCTTCGAGATAGGGTCCGGTGCGCATGTAGAGCTGGCCGTTCTGACCGATGAAGAACAGCGTGCCTTTTGGCACCTTCTTGGCGCCCTTCAAGAGAGTGCCGGCATTGCTGGTACCCATCTTGTACTGGAAGGTCTTGCCCTCCTTGTCATACGCGTAGCCCGTATCGGGCTTCAGCTCCCACGGCGTGGCCGTCTCCGCGAAAGCCGAAGTCGCCAACCCGCTGATAGCGGCCGCCAGCAGCAGCGTCCTGATTGAAAATCCCGTCATGGTCGTCCTCCCCACCAATCGCTTGAACAAATCACGAACGTCAATATGCCGTCAATATGACCAGTCGTCTCGCCACATCACGCTGCAATTCTGACTTTGTGATTTCCCGCCGCGAGCCTGGCGACTATGTTCCCGTTACCGTCTAAAACCAATTCTACATAAGCCGCTATGGGGATGATTCGCATGAACCACGTCACAAAAATCTGCTCTTGTGCCGCATTGTCGCTGGTGACGCTGGTTTCTGCCGCAAGTGCGGACGAATTGTTCAAGCTCTCCAACAACCAGCGGATTGCGTGCAGCCGCGGGCTCGCCGCCGGCAAGCTCAACACCGCGACCTGCAAGTCCTACACCTACGTTTTCAACACCAAAACCTCGGAGTATTTCCGCTGCCAGGTCTCGCTGGCGCTGACCCGCGACAACAAGGAAGTGATCAACGTGCAGGCTGACGGTGGCTGCATCAAGAAGCCGCGCATCTTCGACACCGACTCCGCCTACGCGTTCGATGCCACCGAAACCGAGCCGCCGAACACCAACTCGTTCTTCGGCACCGGCGGTTATTCGATCTGGGCCGCCGACACCACCCAGCAGAAGGTGCGCGGCTGCATCGTCATCTCCTCCGGCCTCGGCTCCGACGTCTCCAAATGCCTGGACATGACATTCCAGTGAGCGGCGCGGCAATTTGATCGCGGCTGTGCCGGCCATGCGCCAATCACGTCCGCCGAAATTCTGCCGCTCCTGGCTGTTCCTGGAAGGCGCCAATGAGACGGTGCTGCGCAACGCGCCTGCAAGCGGCGCCGATGTCCTGATCCACGAGCTGGAGGATTTCACGCCGCCGGACCTGCGACCTGCGGCGCGGAAGCTCGCGGTCGATCTCTATGCGGGGTGGCGCGAAGCGGGCGCGGTGGCCGCGGTCCGCGTCAATCCGCTCGAGCTCGACGGCATGGAGGATCTTGCCGCCGTCATGCGCGGCCGGCCCGACATCGTGGCGCTGCCGAAGGTCGCGGAGCCTTTTCATGTCGTCCGTCTCGACGAGGCCGTGACGCGCCTCGAACGCGAATACGGGATCCCCGAGGGCTCGACCGCGCTGTTGCCCAACATCGAATTCGCCCGCGGTCTGGTGCAGCTTTCCGCCATCGCCAAAGCGAGCCCGCGGGTCTCGGCCTGCCTGCTCGCGGCGGAAGACCTCGCCGCCGATCTCGGCGCGGAACGCGCGCCCGACGGTATCGAGCTCAGCTATTGCCGGCAGCGTTTCATCGTCGAATGCGTGGCAGTCGGCGTGGTTGCGGTCGATTGCCCCTATACCTGGAGCGATATCGCAGGCGTCGAACGCGACACGCGCTGGGCGCGCCGGCTGGGCTATGGCGCGAGGAGCCTGGTCGAGCCTGCGCATGCCGCGGTCATCAACCGCTTGCTGACGCCTGACGACGGCGAGATGCGCCGGGCGCGGGAGATCGTTGCCGCATTCGAGACCGCCCGCGCCAAGGGCGAGGCGCGCGTGGAAATCGATGGCTCGTTGGTCGAGGTGCCGACCTATGCCAACGCCAGACGCCTGCTTGCGCGCGGCGAAGCGCTGCGCGAGTTCGAGCGCTCCCGCTGATGTTGAAAGAAAAGCATCGGCCGCCCGATCGGTGCTAACGTCACCGCGCTGCGCGTGTGCGACTAACAGATGAGACAGGGAGAACTTCGATGGATCGGCTCAAGGGCAAGGTTGCGATGGTGGTCGGCGCCGGCTCGATCGGACCTGGCTGGGGCAACGGCAAGGCGACCGCGGTCACATTCGCCCGCCAGGGTGCGCAGGTGTTTTGCGTCGATCGCAATCCGGCCGCGGCCGAGGAGACCGTGGGTATCATCACGAAAGAGGGCGGCAAGGCGACGGCGCATACCGCCGACGTGTCAAAATCCGCCGAGGTCGAGGCGATGGTCGCCGCATGCATGAAGGCCCACGGCCGCATCGACGTGCTCGACAACAATGTCGGCATCGCCGAGGTGGGCAGCGTGGTGGAGGTCGACGAAGCGAGCTGGGACCGCGTCTTCGCGGTCAATCTCAAGAGCGCCTATCTTGCCATGAAGTACGTCATACCCTTGATGGTGAAGCAGGGCGGCGGCTCGATCATCAACATCTCCTCGATCGCCTCCATCCGCCATGTCGGCATCTCCTATGTCAGCTATAATGCGAGCAAGGCGGCGATGAACCAGATGACGCGCACGACCGCGGTCGAGTTCGCGGCCGACTATGTCCGCGTCAATGCGATCCTGCCAGGGCTGATGAAGACGCCGATGGTCGAACATTCCGCCGGGCTGGCGCAGAGCTACGCCAACGGCGACGTGGAGGCGATGTGGCGCGCCCGCGACGCACAGGTGCCGATGGGGCATATGGGCGACGCCTGGGACGTCGCCAATGCGGCGCTGTTTCTGGCGTCCGACGAGTCGAAATATGTCACCGGCATCGAGCTCGTGGTCGACGGCGGCATCACCTGCAAGTCGGGTCACTAACAAGCGGAGCGCCGAGACACCGTCATCGCGAGGAGCGTGACCTGGCCGGTCACCCATGCGCGCCGAGCTCGGCGCGGTCGAGTTCTTCCTCGAGCTCGTGGAAGGCGTCATCGCCGATCGCTTCGGATTGGCGCAACTCGAGGACGGCGCGGCGTGCGGCGAGGATGGCGCGGCGGCGGAGCGGATCGGCGGGCAGCTCGCCCGAGGTGATGCGGCCATCGGGATCGCCCTCTGCCTGCAGCAGGACTCCGCGATATTCCAGCCGCAGAAGCTCGGCTTCCTCGGATGGATCGCCATCGATTTCCGCCAGCGCAGCACGATAGGCAGCGCCGCGGGCGCGAGCGACTTCGTTCGCCACGAAATCATCCTCCTTGAGCCGCAGCGCCAGGATCAGCGGCCGAAGCGTGACGCCCTGGATGACCAGGGAGCCCAGCACCACGGCAAAGGCCGTGAACAGGATCAGGTCGCGGTGTGGAAAGTCCTCGGGCAGCGCAAAGGCGGTCGCGAGCGTGACGAGGCCGCGCATGCCGCACCAGGCCACCACGATGCCGCTCTTGAACGATGGCATGGACAGGCTCTTGCTCCCGCGCCATCGGCCCAGCGCCACGGCGAGCCGCAGGCCGGAGCGAAAAATCACGACCCAGCCTACTCGCGCGAGAATGACCGCTATGAGGATGCTGGCCGCGATCTCGCAATATTGCAGTCGGACCGCGTCGTCGAGGCGGGACCAGATCGGATCGAGCTGCATGCCGATCAGGATGAAGGCGAGCACATTGAGGATGAAGACGACCGTCTCCCAGACCGCGTAGGTGGGTATTCGCAACCGGGCGGACGTTAGCGCCGGCGCGTAGCGCGCGAGCACCATGGCGTAAACGACGATAGTCAGAATGCCGGATAGCCCGAGATGCTCCGCCACGATCCAGACGGTAAAGGTGCCGACAAATTGCAGGATGATTGCGCTCGGCGCATCGTCGAATCGCGGCGCGCTCAATATCCACAGCTTGCCGAGCAGATAGCCCGCGACAAGGCTGCCGATCAGCACCAGCGAGATCGACGAGGTGAATTCGCTCCAGCCCAGATGCCGAGCCGCTTCCGCGCTGACGGCGATGCGATAAATCAAGAGCGCGCTCGCGTCATTGAGCAGGCTCTCACCTTCGAGTATCTTCATGATCCGGTAGGGCAGCTTGACCTGGCGCAGGATGGCGGTGGCGGCCGCCGCATCCGGCGGTGCGACAATGGCGCCCAGCGCGATCGCGGCCGGCCACGGCATATCCGGCACCCATGTATGCACGAGCACCGCGACAACAGCCGTGGTCACGCCGACGGCGGCGATGACCAGCGTCGCAACCGGCAGCCAGTTGGCCCGCAGATCACGCAACGATGTGTCGTAGGCTGCGTCCATCAGCACGGGCGCGACGAAAAGCGCCAGGGCCAGCTTGGGATCGAGAACCCAGGCGGGAGACGCGGGCACGAAGGCGAGCAGGGCGCCGCCGATGGCAAGAAAAGTGGGATAGGGCACGCCGAGGCGTTGCGCCAGCGCAGTCAACGCCACTGCCGCGAGCAACAGGCCGATGATCCATTCGAAGGTGATCAAGTGGAGGATCCGTGGATGAAAGATGCTGCAACGACGCGGCAATCTATCATCAAAATCGGCTTGCATCTCGACCGCACCGTGGCTGCGCGCGAGTTTGCCGCAGGCGAGGCGACGTCGCGTGGCTGCGATCGCAGCCAGCGACCACGGCATGATATCGAGTGTGTATGCGGCGCGCTGATCGACCTGGCCGGCTATGTCCGCGTCAACGCGGTCCTTCCGGAACCCGCCTGATGCCGCCCTGGCGTGAGCCGGGACGGGATACTCAGGAAGAGTGCCTCATTGCGCCAGTGCCAGGATTCCGCCGGCGAGCGAATGCCATGCGGACGTCGTGCTGATCGGCCAGTTCAGGAGCTTCACCGCGAGCAGCGCGATCCCGCCATAAACATAGACCGGATGCGGGCGTCCGCGGGTGCGCCAGTCGTGGACGATGGCAACGACGAGCAGCAGATAGGCGACCAGCGCAGACGGAAGGGTGACCGCGACCGGCGGCGGGCCCGGCGGTCCCGGAGGCGCGAGGAAAGTCAGGAACCAGCGCGCCACGGCGGCGTCCAGCAACGAGATGCCCGCGAGCAGCATCAGCCGCTTGTGGGTCTCGGCCTGCCGCACATTGGCGATGGCGAGGCTGAATACGACGGCGAAGAACGCGATACCGCTGAGCGGCACGATCGCAAAGGCGATGCCTTCCTCGGTCTGCCCGAGCGCGGCCGAATGCTTCATCACATGCACCGACACCAGGAAGCCGAAGATGGTCATCGCGGTCGCCAGCGACACGCCGAGGATTCCGAGCGAGCGATGCCAGGCGACGCGGCCCGATGCCGCAAGCCAGCTCTGAAAGGCGAAGAACACGGTCCAGGTGAAGAACAGGAGACCGTGGAAGTGAACCACCGGACTTGCCGAGAAGGTCCGATGGGCGAGCGGCACCCAGTAGGTCGGCGCGAAGCCAAGGAAAGCGACGGCAGCGCAGGCCAGCGCCATGTGAAAATAGAAATTTCGCGCGGGCGACGCCACCGCGGCGCGGACGCGATCGTCGATCATGGTTGTCATGGAATTTGGGTCTGGCCAGCCGCCCAAAGGTTCAAGAATATTTCGCGTGCGAAGTATCACGGGTATGTTGACGGGTGCGAAACTTTGCCGCAAAGCCGCCGCGCTCATGGTAACAGGTGGCGTGCCGCCCCATGTCCGAAGCGCGATGCGCGCCCGCCTGAAAATCCTGTTGCTTGTATTCGCCGCCTTGGTCGCGCCCCGGCTGCATGCGACCGGGGCCGACAGCAGCACCGTTTCGCCCGTCGATCCCTCGGCCTGCCTGTCCGCGATATCGGCCGATGACGACGACAAGGTTTTGGGCGAATGCGGCGCGCTGATCGACAATGAGAAGACCGCGAAGGCCGATCGCCTGAAGGCGCTCATTGCCCGCGCCGGCACCTTCACCCGCAAGGACCAGGTCGAGCGCGCCATCGCCGACTACGACGGTGCGCTCCGGCTCGATCCGTCGCAGGCCGACCTTTTCAACGCCCGTGGCGAGCTCTGCTGGAAAAAGGGCGATCGGCCGAAGGCTCTGGCCGATTTCGCCGCCGCGATCAAGCTGAACCGGGATCACCCGGCCGCCAAAGGCAACTATAAAAGGCTGGCGCAGGAGCTGGAACGGCTTGGCGCCTTGAAGGCGGTCGCGGGCAAGCCGAGCTTCAATTGCGCCGCGGCGCGCCGCCCGGTCGAGAAGGCGATCTGCGCCAATCCGGAGCTCGCCGATCTCGATCGCGAAATCTACGCCATGAATACCCGGGTCCTGCGCGAGGCGCGAAATCCTGCCGAAGCGCGATCGCTGCAGCGCCAGCAGGACGAGTTCATCGCCCGCCGCAACGCTCAGTTCGGCCGCGCCGGCTACGACCTGAAGAAGGCGATGAAGGACCGCCTGCAGGCGCTGACGGGCGTGGATGGATATTAGGGCGTGTATTCATCAAGCGAGAGACGTCCTCTTTTGGGGGCTAAAGCAGACGTGCGCCGGTCAGCCCGGAGTTTGGCCCTTTGGCCACGAGGCAGACGCCCGAAGCGTCCGAACTCGCGTTTTTCGTCAGTCTACGGCCTTGCGACCACGCGCCAGCACGGCTGCGATGGGAATTGCGAGATTTTGGTCGCGGCGGAAACGTTCGGCCTGACTGTCGATGTCACGCGCAATGGCGGCGAGCGCTGATGGTTCTTGCGCCCCGATGAGCGCCGCCATTCGCACTGTGCCGGCCGAGAGCGCCTCGATCAATGCGTGCGCGTTTGGCAGAAACCACTCCGAGCGAACGAACTCAGCTGACCTGTCAACAAAATCGGCCGCTTCGAGGGCCCGTACGCATTGATCGATTTGGTTCAACGCTCCTGGCGGCGGGGCCTGTGCAGCAGAACGCTTCCCGTGCCGGGCGATCGCGTCGAACACGAGTGACCAGGCGATGTTCTCCTCAGGTGTGGCCCATACTGTGAAGGCAATGTGCGCACCTGGTTTGAGCACGCGCCTACACTCGGCAAGCGCCAGTTCCGGCCGCGGAACGTGATGGATTCCGAAGCTTGATACCACCGCATGAAATGTGCCGTCGGGATACGGCAGGTCCTCTGCATCCCCCTCGGTCACGACGATGTCGGGATGGATGCTGCGGGCAATGCCAACCATCTCGGCTGAAAAGTCCAGCCCGTGCGCGGTAGCGCCACGTCTCGCAGCGGCAGCAGCGAGATAGCCCGGTCCGCACGCTACGTCGAGTACATGCTGACCGGGCGAAATTTTAGCGGCTTCCAGCAGCGGCGCGACAAACGGTGCTGTCGCATGAGCGAAGCTGTTTCCGTAGCTTGAAGCAGCACGTTGCCAGCCGGCGTGCTCGAAGGCGCGGACGGCTTCGGGTTGAAGGCTCATAGCTCACCAACCTGCCTAGATAATTCGACTGGTGTGATACTTAAGCAAGTCTGTCTGTTCGTGTCGAGACCAGCATATTTCTGCTTTTGGCACACCTTTCGGACATGCCGATGACCTCAGAGGAGGTCTGCCATTCGGGGCAAAGCCGACCTCCCGATTGACCATCCGGACTTAACTAAAGCCCGTCAGACTCCGCCGAACCGATAGTTGATGCCGGCGCGAACCGCCGATGGATCGTCCCTGCGCCTTTCCCCGCTTGCTCCAGCATGAACCTGGCCACCGGATCGTCGGGAAACTCTTCCAGTATGGTGCGATACGCGCGCTCCGCCGCCGCAAGATCGCCGGCCTCGAACAGTTGCGAGGCCTGCCAGGTCATCGCGCAAAGTTGCTCGTCTCGATCGCGGACGCTTAGCTCCGGATCGTCGCTGGCGTGCAAGGCAAGCAATTCATAGATCATGAACTCGGTCTTGCGGCCCTTGACCTGCACTCGCTTTAATGGCCGCGCCAATATCTCGGCCCGCACGTGATCGTAGATGCTGTCGCTGATGCAGATGGTGGTGCCAAACTGCTTGTTGATGCCTTCAAGGCGCGCGGCAACATTCACGCCGTCTCCCAGCGCGGTGTAGCTCAGCCGGGCCGAAGAGCCGACATTGCCGACCAGGACGGTGGCGCAATTGAGCCCGACCCTGATCCGGATCCGTGGCCGCCCCTCGGCTTCCCAGGTATCGTTGACGCGCTCCATGCGACGCGCGGCCCGCAACGCGCCGGCACAGGCGCGCAAGACATGGTCGCTGCGCTGAACCGGGGCATTCCAGAAAGCCATGATGCCGTCGCCGATGAACTTGTCGACGGTTCCGCCTTCTTCCGAGATCGCGGCGGACACTTGCTCGAGATAGGTCGAGATCTGCACCAGCAAATCATCCGGCGCCAGGCTTTCAGAGTGAGTGGAGAAATTCTCCAGGTCGGAAAAGAATATTGTGAGATATCGCGGCTCAACACCCAAAGTCAGCGGAATGCCCGACTTGATGAGCTGCCGGACGATGTCCAGCGGCACGAACGACGAGAACGATTTCAGCGAGTTGCGAAGGAGTGCAGCCGCGTGTTCCAGCCCCGCAATCTCCCGTATGTTGGATGGCCGCGACGCCGGCACGTCGAATTGCAGGCTTTCAATGGCCTGCAATTGCAGTGACACGTTTTCGACCGGCCGCGACAGCCGGCTGGACGCGATATAGATGAAGAACAACTCGATCGCGGTGAGGATGATGATGACCACCATGATCAGCCGATTGGTCGCCTTGAGCGTTCCCACGAAGTCGTCGATCGGCGTCAAGGTGATCACCTGCCAGGGCTGGCCGAAACCATCGGGGAAATTGGCGAATGCCGCGATCAGATCGTCTCCATTCGCCGGGGACCGGAAGACGAAATTGTCGGTATCGGAATCGGCGTGCCGGTGATAGGCCTCGCGCACATCCGGATCGTCGATATCGGTCAGGGTCGCGACCGTGAGCTTCTCATTCTCGACGCGCACGCCCTTCTGCCCGTTCGGAAAGGCGATGATCCTGCCATTGTTGCGGTCGGCGATAAGGGTGGTGCTGCGGGCGCTGGCATGGTGCTTATCGAGAAAGCGCGACAGCACGTCCATGGTTATGTTGGCCGACGCGCAGCCGATGAAATCGACGCCGCGGAAGATGGGAACGCGCAAAGAGAGAATAGGAGAACCGGTGTCGGGGTTGATTGAGGGCTCGGTAACGGCGAGCGTCCCCGTTGTCTTGGCGGTCTGATAGCCGGGCAAGCGGCGAATGTCGACGTCGGTGGCAACATTGTATGCGCCGACTTGATGCGGCCATATGTCGAAGAATGTGCGATGGCGGATCCGCGAGAGGCCAAAGGTGATCGCGTCGATATAGCTGGAGTGCCAGTTCGCCGCCGCCGGAATGCGGTGGTCGTCGCGTCTGCGGTCCTCATCGATGCGAGTGACGACCCGGTGATAGCCGTCCTCGAAGCTGACATAGACGGCATCAATATGCGTGGCCGAGGTCAACGCGCGGTACAACACGTCGCGGCTTTGCTCGGTACGGAAATAACCGGGGTCCGTGGCGGCCACCTCGGCGAGAAAACGCAGCGGGCTTTCAGTGCTATCGATCAAGTTCTCGGTGCGCTCGACACCGGCACGGCTGGTCTGGGCGACCGCATCGTTCAGGATCGACACCATGCCAGCCGAGTTCTTGTTGTAATTGTAGATCAGGATGAAGATGAGAATGGGAATGCTGAGGCCGATAAACAGCAACGACATGACAAGGCTTAGCCTCGGCCGCCCCATCCTGGCGGCCGGCATAAGAGTTCCGAACCGCGCCAATGTACCATGCAGGGAATGGCGGCTTCGGTAGGCAGCCAGCGCCGCAATCGCCAATCCGATGAGCACGGACAACAGCGGGATCAACCAACGCCCTTCGACGTTGTCGTCGCTGTCCCATATCAGTTCGGTGGGCAGCTTATCGTCCGCCAGAATACCGAGCTTGTGATACGTCGTGGCGATTTTTCGCCAGTGCGCTGCATCCTGCGCGCCGATCTGTCCGGGTTCCCGTCGGACCAGCAGATCCGTGTGGGCTGCTTCGAACAGCAAAGCTTCCCGGCTCTTTTTTGCCGAATAGGTGCTAAGGATCAAATCGACCGTCGCTTCCTTGTGCGCCAGCGCATAGGCCCAGCCTTCCAGGCTTGCCGCCCTGAACGCCGCCACACGCTCCGGGTGCGTCTTGACCTCTGCTTCGGAGGTGCACAGATTGTCGCCGTAAAAATCGACTCCGTATGCGGCTGGCGAGAAGGTGCGGAACGCGGCGCCGAGCTGTTCAAGGACAAACGGTTCGTTGGTGCTGTAGGCGACCATTGCGTCCGCCCGGCCGACCAGGAGATCGCGCGGGTCGCCCCGATGGTCGACGCGCGGCATCGTCGCAAGGTCCACCCCTTCGTGCTTCAGCATCGCGGCGATTTCGTCGCTGCCCGGCGCGTCCATCAGCGTGCGGCCGCGCAAATCCGAAACGCTTCTGATATCGGCGCGGCGCGGCACGAGAATGATGGCCGGGGTTTGCTGGAAGATGACGGCCAGCACGACCAGGTGGCGGCCCATCACCCATTCGCGCAGGACGCTGGAACTGCAGACGCCGAAATCCGCTGTTCGGCTGGCGACCGCCGCGGTGGCGTCGACATCGGGTCCGCCCTCGCGGATGGTGACGTCGAGACCGGCGTTCCGATAGTAACCCTGTTCCAACGCCGCATAGTAGCCAGCGAACTGGAACTGGTGCTTCCATTTGAGTTGCAGGGAAACCTGATCGCGCGCAGCCGCTGGATAGGATGCCAGCAGGAGCAAGCAAACCGCCATGGATAGTCGTTTTATCATGTTCAGTCGCCACGCGCGCCGCGGCATGCTCACCGCGATCGAGGAAGCTTGTGGAAGTCGCATCCTCAAACTCCTTGTTGGCGATTTGCAGTGTTGTGCCCTCGGCTCAGTCAAAGCGCCTCAGCGACCGCTGACTATGCGAAAACGGCAGGGAATTGACGCACCAAGCCAAAATGGAATGTCGCCTCAACGCACGAAACGGCCCGGCCGCGCCGGTCAAATGATGTTCGTTGATTGGGGTAGACCAGAAGTCGTCGGCTGACGATCAAACCGTCGCGAAAGACCCCACGCGGACACGAGCGAACCGAAGCGGGCCGGAAGATCGGACGGCCGGATGGGGGCAGACTTCAACGATCCCTACGTCTACTGCGAATACCATTCGTCGTCGTAGTATTGCCACCGCGGTCGGTACTGCCGGCGCGGCGGTGGCGCCTGCGGCCGCATTCTGGCTTGCAGCGATTGGGGCGGTCCCGCCGAAGGTGGTGACGTCCTGGGCAACGCGCTTTGCTCGGAAACCTTGGCGAACTGGCGCGCCATGTCCTCCAGCTTCGCCTTGAGCTGCTCAATGGCCTTTGAATTGTCGGTGGCCATCTGGTCCTGCTTCACCTTTAGCTGTTCGATCTCTCGCTTCAGATTCGCGACATCGCGCGCCGTCGCCTGCTGCAACTGCATCAGCTCGGAGACCCCGGCAGCCGCCGGCACGGCGTCTTGCGGCCCGGTCCGAGCGAGCGGTGCTGCTTGCGCGGGCACGGCCTCTGCCGCGATCAGCTTAAAGGATGGAGCGGGCTGTGCGGGCAGGTTCGTCGGCTGCGAGAATGACGTTGAAACGCGTTGCGGCGTCCAACGGGCTGCAATCAGCGACACGAGAGCTGCGACAACAAGGCACGCCGCCAACAGCAGGCCGATAGGAAGCAGGCCGATCGAGCCAGGCACCGCTGACTTTCCTCGCGGTGGCTGCGGGTCGTGGCCGGCCGAGGGGTTGGGTGCATCATCCCCGGGTCTGGCCGAAGGGTTGCGCGCATCATCCCGCTCCATTTTTGAAACCTTTTCAGTCACGCGCGCGATCCCTTCACGTACACTCGCGATCCCTTCACGGGCACGCGCGAGTTGCTCGTCGGTTTGCGCGATCAAGACATCCTTTGTGTTCGGTGTGGAATTCATCGGCGTTTCCCTCTCCGCCCGATGTCATCCCCGGATAGGTCAGACATCCCGCAGGTCGACCATCAGCCAAAGACCTTAATGCAATCTTGTAAGGCTGGGACGACAGAAAAGTATAGGACCACATTACCTGACGCGCCAAGTCCGACGGAGCGGCCAGCGCGCGGAAAATGGAGGCTTCAAAATGAAGTGCCTGCGGATCTACTCTACAGCGGACGGCTAGTCGCACTTCAATCAAGTCGAAATTCCGACAAGCTCTCGGCAGGTCCAGGCCGCGGCGTTCGAAGTGTCGCGCTGCGCCTCAGTCCTCCGGGCGCAGGCTCGCTTCGACGCGCTGGATCGGCCGCTCCCGCAAGGCAGGCAAATGCCCCCCGAGGAGGACGAAGACGCGGACGATGGGCAGGTAGGGCTCCATCGCCGCCGTCAGCGCTGCGGGGGACACGCCGGCCAGCCGCGCGTATTCGGACTGCGCGGCCGCATCGACCGCGCGCGGCCGCTCCGGATTGTCGACGAGTTCCGGTGCGAGCTCGGAAAGGATGATGTGGCAGAACCCAAGGTCGAGCGCGGCGGGCGCGCGAACCGCACCGGTCCAGTCGACGAGTCTCGGACCTCTCCGCCGTCATGATCACGTTTCCGGGGTGAAGGTCGGCATGGCACAGCCCGTCCCCCGGCGGCAGGCGCTCGATCAGGGCGAGGATGCCAGTGGCGATGTGCTTCGGAAGCGTGCCGCCGGAGAGCCGCAAAGAGCCGTCCATATGGTCGCGCAGCAAGAGTACGTCCGGCGGCGGGGGCGTCTCGTGAACGGAGATGCAGAGGGCCGCGAGGATAGCGCCCGCCTGCTCGAACGTCACGGCGCCGGTCCGCGAGAGCTGCAGCAGGGTCGGTCCGTCGAGAGCGCGACAGCACGATGCCGAAGCGCCCCTCCAGGGTGACCTCGCCGAACACCTCCGGCGCCGGGGCGCCGGCGGCGAAGACGGCGCGGGCCATTCGCGCCTCGTGCCAGCTGACCCGCCGCGGGACGCCGGCCTTGAACAGCTTCACGACCTGACCGGGCGCCCAGGCGTGGACGTCCGCAAAGGCGCCTTCGCCGATCTTCTCCCCCAGGGATCCCCGCATCGCCCGTCCTCCCGACGCGACGAGCAAACACCGGTGGCGCGCAAAAAAGAACCCCCTCCAGTCGTGGCCGCCGCAGGTTGTGGCGCCGCACAGCGACCTCCAAAGCTCTTTCGATCCAGCCGCGACGTCTTCAAAGTGACCAGATTAGGTCGCTACAATTGCTGGCATTCCAATCGTTGGAGTGGGCATACCTTGTCCGCCGAGCGCCAAAGGGAGTGAAGTCAGATGCTCATGTCTCGAAGTCTTTGGGTACCAATTGCAGCCGCAACGGTTCTTGTTGGTGTGCTGCTTTCTGCTCCAGCTTTCGCGCAGGCGCATATCCGAGGCACGCTGACCGGCGCGAACGACGGAACGATCAGTGTTCAAACCGCCAAGGGCGAAACGGTATCGATCAAACTCGCCAATGACGCTGGCCTTTTTCTGGTGACGAAGGCCGACATGAGCGCCATCCAGACCGGCAAGTTCGTCGGCATCACGTCTTTCGAAGAGGACGGCAAGCGCGTCGCACGCGAGGTTCACGTGTTTGATGAAACTCTACGCGGTCTGGCCGAGGGGCACTATCCATGGGATCTTGAGGCCAAGCCAAACATGATGACCAACGCCAATATCTCTAAGGTCGAGGAGGTCGGAACGGACCGCGTGCTCATGCTTAACTACAAAGGCGGAGAACAGACGATCATCATCCCAACGAGCGCGACGGTTGTCGCCTTTGACAAGGCACCGGCCGATCAGCTCGCAGTTGGGCGCAAGGTCTTCATCGTTATGAAGAAGGACGGTTCGGAAGCCGCCGCGGTCGTGATCGGCGCGGAGGGTGTGAAGCCGCCGATGTGACGACGCTAGAGTCTCGGCGAGGCGATCGGCCTTCACGGCCGGTTGATCTATCGGCACACGGCGCTGGTCGCGACCTACTCGATCGATGTCGTGTTTCTGGCGATTTGCGAACGCCGCGAGCCCGTTATTGGCACAACCCGGACATGCCGCGGTGGTCCGACGACGTCTGGTGTTTGGGGGTGGAACGGACTTGCCGTTCAAGTGGGCCGACTTCCAAGTCTGACCCAACAACGACATCGGAGCCTGATATTGTGCCTCCGTACTGGTTTCAGCCCTATCAACGCAATCGTTCTAACCGGTAAGACATGGTATCCTGCGCTTGGGGCAGGCACGGCGGAACGCGTGTCATGCAGGCGCTCCGCGGGAAACCATTGCCTGCCCGGCGGGTTGGAGTTCCGAGAACTTGGAAAGGCTTCGGACATGAAAAAAGCAGTGTTAGTGCTAGCGACCGCTGCCACCATCGGTATCACTGCCTTGGTGACATCATCACCAGCTCAGGCGTGGCGGGGCGGTTGGCGTGCCGGTCCCGCAGGCGGAGTAATTCCTGGTACGGTGATCGGTGGAATATTGGCCGGCGTCCCCGCCCATGGCCCCGGCTATTGTTACTACCGCGGACCGGATGACTATTACGGTCGGGGTGCATACTACGGCCCTTGGTGTTATATGGGGTATCAATACGGTCGGTGATCGCAAGGTGCGACGCTGAAGTCCGGACAACGAAGGTCGCGGAGAGGTCTGCGGCCTTTTTTGCGGCGCATGAGTCTCTTGTTGGCCCAACTCGGACCTCGTGCAATGTCAGCTTCTGCGCCGCTGTTGGGGGATAAGCGGACATCCCGGATTTATGAGTACACGCCCTAGCTCGGTCGTCCTGTGGGAGTGACCAATGCGCCGGATCGGTTCGGCTATTTTCATTTGCGCTCTATGGACCGTTAGTGCTCACGGCGCGGAACATTGCGGCAAACCGTCGACGGCAGGTATAAAACGTTGTGAGCAGGTCGTCGCAAGCAAAGTCGATCCGACGACTAACTGGCAGACGATCACCTACATCGATAGCAACAAGGAAATTGTGGACCTATCGATCACCTTTTCCCGCAAACTGGGTGAGCCGATCTACGCGGATGCGCTTGTCGGCGGCAGCATGATGATTCTCTCGCCAGAGCTATCACAAGATGGCCGGCGCGATCTCATTATTCGCCTGTTGCAGAACGCGGACGAAGGACAGTCAGAGTTCATTCCGGCGGGCAGATACGAGTGGACCTCATTTAAAACCGCGACGGGCTACACCATCCGGGCAAGCATAAAGAAGCGCTAGAGAAGTGGTTTCACCTAACCAGCTCCTTGTGCGCCTCGTACGCATCTTCATTTGCAGGCCTCCGACAAGCCGGGCCGCGTAGCCGCCCGCATGTCAGGCCGGCCGTCATTCCGTCGCAGGGATCAGGTTCCCGCTCGCATGATCCGCCGCGCCTCGCGATAGGTCCATTCGGCTTCTCGGCGCAGCGGGGCTGTTTAGTGGTATAGGCTTTCGCGTTGGGGGCGGCGATGATCGCCGATGAGAACTTCGAAGCATTACGGCGCTGCATGCGCGAGCCGATCAAAGAGATATTCGATGCAGCGCAGCTACTAAGCCGTGCCACCGATGCCACTTGTTGGGGACGTTGCCACTGCTGACACTCTGCTCAGGGCAGCGAACATGCCGGCTAATGTATACGGGCTGCTGACTTGTTGCCTCGTTTGCAGGCGAACTAAACCTTTGGCTGCACCTCAAGCCGACTAGCTGTTATGGCACAATTTCTTTCCAGCGGGTACTCTTTGGACCCTTGGGATCGGGCTCTTCGCGTGCGGAAATTTCTACAATTTTCTCTGGGTTTGTGCGCAGTTCAGCCGCTCGCTTAAATGGCGACGACTTATCGCGCGCGTGAGTCCGTTCTCGGCGACCGTTCCCAGCCGGCACAGGGGGCTATGAGCCGGTTGAACTCCCAAGTCCCAACTGCCGAAACTGCATAGCGCTGTTCTCGCGGCTCCGCTGCCTGCCGAGTACGTCTTGATCTATGTCAACGTAGGCACGCTGGATGCAGCCATGCTTTGAGTTTCGCAGGTCTGCATGAGCCCACGGGGGCCGTTCAATGAAACTCAGTCGCATCTTGCTCGCAGGCGCGAGCTTAATCGCCCTGAGTTGTTCGGCATTGGCTCAGCAGGTCACGGGTGTTCCAGGTTCGCCGGGCGCCACCACCACCATCGACGGGAAGCAGCTTCCACCACCTCCTCCAGCTTTCGGCGGGGTGATCAAGGAGAAGGCTTCGGAATCGACGGCCTGGTGGGCGCCGCGCGTCGTGCCGCCGAAGGGCGCGCCCAACGTGTTGCTCATCATGACCGACGACCAGGGCTTCGGAGCGCCGAGCACCTTCGGCGGCGTCATCCCCACGCCTGCCATGGATCGCATCGCCGCACATGGCCTCCGCTTCACGAATTTTCATTCCACCTCGCTCTGCTCACCAACGCGGGCGGCGCTCATTACTGGCCGCAATCATCATTCGGTGGGCTTCGGGGTGGTCGGCGAAATATCGACGGGGTTCCCGGGTTACGATTCGATCATCCCGGTCGAGAAGGGCACTATCGGCACAACCCTCAAGGCGAACGGTTATGCCACCTCGTGGTTCGGCAAGGACCACAACACACCGTCGTTCCAGTCGAGCCAGGCAGGGCCATTCAATCAATGGCCCAACGGCATGGGCTTCGAATATTTTTACGGTTTTGTTGGCGGCGACGCCAGCCAGTGGCAACCGAACCTGTTTCGTAACACCACGGCCATCTATCCATTCGAGGGAAATCCCAGTTGGAACCTCGAGACGGCCATGGCCGACGACGCCATCCAGTACATGAAGCAGCTCAAGGAAATTGCGCCGGACAAGCCGTTCTTTATCTATTACGTGCCCGGCGCAACTCATGCGCCGCACCATCCGACACCGGAGTGGATCAAGAAGATCAGCGACATGCACTTGTTCGATGATGGATGGAACAAGGTGCGCGAGAAGATATTCGCCAACCAGAAGCGCCTCGGCATCATGCCCGAAAACGCCAAGTTGACGCCGTGGCCGAAGGAATTGCCGCAGTGGGACTCACTCGGATTGCTGGAGAAGAAGCTCTTCGTCAGGCAAGCCGATGTCTATGGCGCTTACCTCGCTTACGCCGACAACGAGATCGGTCGGGTCATTCAAGCCGTCGACGATATGGGAGAACTCAACAACACCCTGATCATCTACATCGGCGGTGACAACGGCGCGAGCGCCGAAGGCATGATCAACGGTACGCCAAACGAGTTCACGACCTTCAATGGTGTCCCGGTGCCAGTGAAGGCTCAATACCTCTGGTACCCGTTCTGGGGCTCGGACAGGACCTTCCCGCATTTTGCCGCGCCGTGGGCGTGGGCGATGGACACCCCTTTCAAGTGGGTGAAGCAGGTGCCGTCGCACTTCGGCGGGACCGCCCAGGGCGTGGTCATGTCTTGGCCCGGCCATATCAACGACGTGGGAGGCATCCGTCGCCAATTCCATCACGTCATCGACATCGCTCCGACCATCCTCGAAGCGACCGGCATTTCGCAACCCGATACGATTGACGGTATCAAGCAGAGCCCCATGGAAGGGATGAGCATGATGTACACATGGGACAAGGCGAACGCCAGCGTCCCGACAAAACACACGACCCAGTATTTCGAGATGCTCGGCAATCGCTCCATCTATCACGATGGATGGGTGGCGGCCACGACGCCGATCACGCTTCCTTGGGAGCTGAGTAGCGCGCCCCCGCCGGATGTGATCACGGGATACAAGTGGGAACTCTATAACGTCCAGGAGGACCCGACCCAGTTCGACGATCTGGCCGCCAAGATGCCGGAGAAGGTCAAGGAGATGCAGTCCCTCTTCGATACCGAGGCGAAGAAGTACGACGTTCTGCCGCTCAACAACACGACGCTCGCGCGTTGGAATACGCCGCGCCCGAGTCTGACGGCGGGGCAGACGGTCTTCACTTATTCAGGCGAGTTGACCGGTGTGCCAGCCAGCGCTGCGCCGAGCATCCTCAACAAATCCTACATCATCACCGCCGAGGTCGAGATTCCCAAGGGCGGCGCTGAAGGGATGATCGTCACCGAAGGCGGACGCTTCGGCGGCTACGGGCTGTTCTTGAGCAAGGGTGTTGCGGGCATTCGCGGGGGCAAGCCCGTGTTTCTCTACAACCTGCTCAACCTCAAGCGCACGATCTGGTCTGGGCCCGAGTTGGCGGCCGGCAAGCACACCATCGTCTTTGATTTCAAGTCCGATGGTCCGGGATTGGGTAAGGGCGGCACCGGCGTACTTTCGGTGGACGGCAAGGACGTGGACCGGAAATCCATCGAACACGGCACGCCGATCACGTTCCCGGAGGACGAGACCTTCGACGTCGGCCAGGACACCCGTACCGGGGTCGCGATGATCGAGTATCGCTACGATCCTCCGTTCAAGTTCACCGGCAAGATCAACAAACTGACGTTCAAGCTCGAACCCGAGGCCATGGCAGCACCAGAATCCAAGGCGGAACTGGGGCCTATGGCATCACCAGAGCCGGACCCTATTGACGCACCGAAGCCGCTTCCGGCACCCAAACGATCGCCGGCGAAGACTCAGTGAAATCGGGCATGAAGAACGCGTTGATTTTCGCCGCTGTAGGCGAAGCAGCCACCGGATTGGCGTTGCTGATTGTTCCGTCATTGGTCGGGCAGCTATTGCTGGGTGACCAACTTGCCGGCGCCGCCATACCAGTCGCGCGCGTGACCGGCATCGCCCTGATCGCTTTGGCGACCGCTTGCTGGCCGGGTCCGCCGCTCGTCGGCATGCTCATCTACAGCGCGTTGGTCACGATGTATCTCGCTTACCTTGGTTTCGCGAGTTTAACCGGCGTCCTTCTTTGGCCGGCGGTCGTCTTTCACGCAATCCTGACCGCGCTCCTCATTCGTGAGGTTCCACGATTGCAACGTGGCTAGCGCATGATCCGGAAAAGTGTACAGCGGTTTTCCGAAAAGATCATGCGCAAAGAAGAATCTAGACCAGAGCGCGATAACAATTCATCCCGATCTCATCGCGCTCTAGAGTCCGCCTCTTGCACAAAAACGGACCTGCGACCAGTTCTTCGACCAGGTGCGGCAGGCGATCAAGGTGCCCCTCCGCTCCGCGACGCTCGAATACGATGTTGCGGCCCTGGGAATAGCCGAACTGCGCGAACCCCCGGATGAGGGCGGCTCCGGGCGGGGTATTATCCGTCATCGGCGCCGGAGCGCTGAGTAGTCCGACGCGAAATGATGTTTGGGCGAATCCTGCACTCGGCCACGCCACGGCCGCGCTCCCGAGAAGGGTGATGAATTCGCGTCGTCTCATGTCATCCTCCCGAAGCTCAATATAACGTCAGGAGACCCTATTCACTAGCAAGTTATCGTTGTCCGTTCCCGACACCTCTGAGACATGCCGGGGCGGTCTGGTGATGTCCGTTATTCGGGTGCAGACTGGAAGCTGGATTTCGGAGCCGTTAGGTCGGTTGACGACCGCAAGCAAACGTTTGATAGCGACGGAGTGCGAGCGCTTATCCCGGTGCTCGCGGGTTTGCTGCTTGCCCGGCACCGCTGATCTCCAGGACCGTGCCGTCTGGACAGTAGAAATGCTGCCAGCTGATGCCCGCGGAATGTTGAACATGACCGATGAACTTGATGCCAGCCGCAAGCATGGCCTCGCGAGCGACATCAAAATTGTTCGACTCTGAATGCGACCACCGGGCCTGTCGTGAAGAAGCTGTGAAATTCGTTGGCCGGACCATATAGCTCCAGAACCGTGCCGTCGGCGAGCTTGAACCCCACCAGGTCGTCGGTCTGCCGATCGACGGACACGCCAAGGACATCGCGGAAGAGCGCAGCGGTTTCATCCAGGCGATCACTTCGGATCCCGACAAAATCCACCTTCAGCACCGTCATGGGCTGCTCCTCTACCCCGCATTTTCGGGCGCTGCACGGTGTCGGCTGCTGATGAAGCTTCAAAACGCGAAACGATCGACGATTTCGGATAACTCGGTCGCGCTGCCGAAGTCGCCTGCGCGTTTTAGCGTGAAGCGATAAGGTCCCTCGGATCTGCGTTCACCGATGACCATTTTGGCCTGCTCGTACGAGGCGCCCCGGCATCGCGCCGGTGTGCTCGCCTCGCTCGAAGATGGGAATGCCTGCCGCAAGCGTGGCTTCATATCCCTCGACCCGTTGCACGAAACGCCGGCCGCCGGCCGGCATGTCGTGCACGAGCTCCGGCTTATGCAGCCGCAGACGGTCAAAATCGATGATGTTCACGTCGGCGCGCATGCCTGGCACCAGCCGGCCGCGATCCGACAGACCGAAGAAGTCGGCGGTTTCGCTGGTTTGCCGCTTGACCAGATGCTCGAGGGGCAGAAGTGGCCCGCGGCGGCGGTCGCGGCCCCAATGCGCCAGCATGAAACTCGGCAGGCCCGAATCCACAATCGAGGTGCAGTGCGCGCCGCCGTCGCTCAAGCCGAGCAGGCAAGCCGGGTCGTTGAGCATTTCGCGGATCGGCTCGTGGTCGCCCGCCACGTAATTCACCACCGGGAAGAACAGATACTGATTCTCTTCGATGATGTAGTCGTAGGCCACTTCATCGGGAGTACGCCCGGTGCGCGCCGCGATTGCCGCAACACTCATTTCCGAATCCGGCTCGTAATCCGGCGGGTCGCCCATCGTAAAGAACTTGTCCCAGCGGCTGGTGACGAGCTGGCGGAACTGGGCGAGCTTCGCTACCTCGGCCTCGGAAGGCTTCTCGGCGAGGATCTTCCGTCGCAACTCGCCATCGCGCAGCCGTTTGCGCTGTTCCGCAATGGGAAGGCTTTCGAGCGCCTTGTAGCTAGGCCGCACGGTGAACGGATTGAGCGCGGTGCCGATGCCCATCATCACGCCAATCGGACGGCCGGCAATCTGCGCCGTGAGCGGCAATCCCTCGGATCGCGCCGCATGCACCGCTTTCATCAAACGCCGCCAGCGCTCCGGGTCTTCAAAGCGATCGGTCAGCAGGAACCAGACCGGACGACCGGTTTGCCTCGCGAGCTTTCGCATCCAGCGCAGCTCATAATCCTCGTCGTCGAAGTCGCTGTTCATGCCGAACGCGCCCATGCCCGTCTCGCCCAGCGCGGAGCCGATGCCGAGCAGCTCCAGGTCGTCCGCATCACGCGAAGGCACGAGCTCGCCGTCAGGCGTCTTGTGCGAATCCGTGCGCGACGTGGTGAAGCCGAACGCACCGGCACGCAACGCCTCGATGGTGAGTTGCCGCATCTGCGCGATATCGTCCGCCGTCGCCTTTTCCCGGCGGATGGCGCGATCGCCCATCACATAGACGCGCATCGGCAGGTGCGCGGCCTGCGCGGCGATGTCGATGACGCGCTCGCGGCGCTCCAGCGCGTCCATGAAATCGGGAAAGGTCTCCCACTCCCAGGTCAATCCTGCGGCCAGCACGGGGTTCGGAATTTCCTCCACCCCTTCCATCAAATCCATCAGGGCCTGGCGATGATGCTTTTTCACCGGCGCGAAACCCACGCCGCAATTTCCGAAAAGGACGGTCGTCACGCCATGCCAGCATGACGGCGCAAGCAGCGGATCCCACATCGCCTGACCGTCGTAGTGCGTGTGCACGTCGACCCAGCCGGGCGTAACCATCAGTCCCGTGGCATCGATCTCGCGCCGGGCAGGGCCCTGCTTGCCGCCGACGGCGGCGATCCGGCCTTCTGCAATGGCAACGTCGCCGCTGAATGCGGCCTTGCCGGTGCCATCCATGATCGTGCCGCCACGAATAACGATGTCGTGCATGCCAACCTCCCACATGGGATCGCGCCGCCGAGGCCGCGCAGAACCTGTTTGCGTTCGAGCATATCGCCTGACAGTCGGGTGGGAAACTCGTGGATTTCAGTATCCCTGCCTTGCAGCGAGACTACGCCAGCTTCCGCAGCACGAGAGGTCGGGCGACTGCTGCAGCGCACTGGCTGATCGGCCCGATGGCGTTCCGGATTTATGACTACGCGCCCTGGTTAATGCGTGAACCGGATCGGGGGTGGCGGCGACAACGAAAAAAGCGTCGCTTCAGGAGCCCCGCGCCATGTTCGGCCTGCTTATCCCCGCATCACTGTCATCCTCGTCCCGATTTTCGCTGCGGGCGGGCCTGTTCGGCTTCGGTCTCGTGCTGGCGGCGGCCGGGTCGGCTACGGCCGGCGGCACCCCCGTCGATTGCGTGGCCGGCAGCAAGGCTTCGCCGTTCGACGTGATCGCCGTCTGCACCCCCATTATCGAGAACACGGACGCTTCGCGCACCGATCGCGTCGCGGCGCTGGTGGCCCGCGCCGATGCCCGCTCGCGGACCTCGGGCGGCATGACCGAGGCGCTCGCCGATCTCGATCGCGCCATCGCGCTCGACGGCAAGCATGCCCCGGCCTATCGGCTGCGGGGCGAGCTGACGCGCGAGGCCGGCGGCAATCCTGCAAGGGCCGAGGAAGACCTGACCACGGCGATCAAGCTCAATCCGCAGGACGCCGAAGCTTATGAATTGCGTGGCGTCATCTATACCGGCCAGCGCCGGGTCGAGCGCGCCATTGCCGATTACGACCAGGCGATCAAGCTCAGGCCCGACGACGCCCAGGCGTGGTCCGACCGCGGCGTGACCTGGTATCTCGGCGGCGATTACGAAAAGGCCGTGCGCGACTGCAACGAGGCGCTGCGCCTCGATCCGAACCGGCCGCGCACGCTTGCCAACCGCGCCGCCGCCTACAAGAAACTCGGCCAGCCCGACAAGGCGCTCATTGATGAGAACGAGGCGATCCGGCTCGACCCCAAGGTGGCCGAATATTACGACAACCGCGGCCTCGCCTATGCGGAGTTAAAGGAATACGACAAGGCGATCACCGACTATGACCAGGCGATCCGCATGGAGCAGCGGGCGAATTTCCTGACCAACCGCGGCGATTCGTATCAGTTCAAGGGCGAGCTCGGCACGGCGCTCTCCGACTACGACGCGGCGCTCCGCCTCGATCCGAATTTCGCGCTCGCCTACAACAATCGCGCGGTGCTGTACAAGAAGATGGGCGAGCGCGCCAAGGCGCTGGCCGATTATGAGGCGGCACTTCGCCTCGATCCCGGCAACGAGAACGCCATCAACGGCCGCCGCACCATGAAGGCCGAGATCGCCCGGTTCGGCAGCGAGCCGCCGCGCCCGCTGAACGCGACCGATCCCCATCCGTCGTTCGATTGCGAGACGGCGAGGCTTGCCGTGGAGCGGGCGATCTGCGCCGATCCGCAATTGGGCGCGCTCGACCGCCAGATCTTCCAGACCTATGCAAAGCTGATGAACAATTCGCCCAGCCATACCGCCAATGCGCTGCGCCGGGCCCAGCGCGACTTCATCGCCGGGCGCAATGCCGGCTACGGCAAGCCGGGTTATGACCTTCGTGTGGCCCTGCAAAAGCGCCTCGATACGCTGCAGACCGCGGCGCGCTGATCTTCCGGAAAACCGGCCTCGGCCCGTCCGAGGCCTGTCAAGATCAAAAGGCCGATTCAGATCGAAAGGCTGATCCAGATCAATTTCTTGCCGCTTGAACTGGCGCTTTGTCCCGTGACAATAGACGGGACAATAACCCTTGGGGAAGCGCCATGTCTGGAAGCGTCATGTCTGCAAGCCGCTATCATGAGGTCCATGCCCGCTCGCTTCGGGATCCCGAGGGATTCTGGGCGGAGGCGGCGCGCGAGATCGACTGGATCGAGCCGGCGAAGAAGATATTCGATCCCTCGATGGGCGCTTACGGCCGCTGGTTCACGGGAGCCGTGGTCAACACCTGCTACAACGCGCTCGACCGCCATGTCGCGGGCGGACGCGCCAACCAGCTCGCGCTGATCCACGATTCCCCGCTGACCAATTCGATCACCAAATTCACCTATGCCGAGCTCCTGAAGGAGGTCCAGGCGCTTGCCGCCGTCATGCAGGATTTCGGCGTCGTCAAGGGCGACCGCGTCATCCTCTACATGCCGATGGTGCCGGAAGCGGTGGTGGCGATGCTCGCCTGCGCGCGCATCGGCGCCGTGCACAGCGTGGTGTTCGGCGGCTTTGCCGCCAAGGAGCTCGCGACCCGTATCGACGACGCTCGGCCGAAACTGATCTTCTCGGCGAGCTGCGGCATCGAGCCCGGACGCATCGTGCAATACAAGCCGCTGCTGGACGAGGCGATCAAGCTCGCGAGCTCCAGGCCGGAAACCTGCATCGTGTTGCAGCGGCCGCAGCATCCATGCGAGCTCGCATCGGGCCGCGACCACGACTGGGCGAAGCTCCGCCGCGCCGCGCTCGATGCCGGCAAGCAGGCGGCTTGCGTGGGCGTGCTCGCGACCGACCCGCTCTACATCCTCTATACGTCGGGCACCACGGGCATCCCGAAGGGCGTGGTGCGCGACAATGGCGGACATCTGGTCGCGGTGAAATGGTCGATGTTCAATCTCTACGGCATCAAGCCCGGCGAGATCTGGTGGTGCGGCTCCGACATCGGCTGGGTGGTCGGCCACAGCTACATCGTCTACGGCCCGCTGTTCCATGGCGCGACCTCGATCATGTATGAGGGCAAGCCGGTCGGCACGCCCGATGCCGGCGCATTCTGGCGCGTGATCGCCGAGCACGGCGCCGCCGCCCTCTTCACCGCGCCGACGGCGTTTCGCGCCATCAAGAAGGAAGACCCGGACGGCAAATTGATCCGCAAATACGACCTCTCGAAATTCCGCGCGCTGTTTCTCGCCGGCGAGCGCGCCGATCCGCCGACGGTGGAATGGGCGGAAGCGCAATTGAAGGTGCCTGTCATCGATCACTGGTGGCAGACCGAGACCGGCTGGTGCATCGCCGGCAATCCGATGGGCTTGGGCATGTTGCCGGTGAAGCACGGCTCGCCGACGGTGCCGATGCCGGGCTATCAGGTGGACGTGGTCGATGAAGCCGCAAAGCCGGTGCCGGCGGGCAAGATGGGCTCGATCGTCATCAAGCTGCCGATGCCGCCGGCCTGCCTGCCGACGCTGTGGGAGCAGGACGACCGCTTCAAGGAAGCCTATCTCACCGAATTCCCGGGCTACTACAAAACCTCCGACGCCGGCTACAAGGACGAGGACGGCTATGTCTTCGTCATGGGCCGCACCGACGACATCATCAACGTCGCGGGACACCGGCTCTCCACCGGCGGCATGGAGGAGATTTTGGCGTCGCATCCGGACGTCGCCGAATGCGCGGTGCTCGGCATCAGCGACACGATCAAGGGCGAGGTGCCCTGCGGCTTCCTGGTGCTGAAAGCCGGCGTGACGCGGAGCCCGTCGGAGATCGAAAAGGAGATCGTGGCGCTGGTACGCGAGAAGCTCGGGCCCGTCGCAGCGTTCAAGCTCGCGATCACCGTCGGCCGCCTGCCGAAGACGCGCTCGGGCAAGATTCTGCGCGGCACCATCAAGAAGATCGCCGACGGCGATCCCTGGACCATGCCGGCCACCATCGAGGATCCCAAGGTGCTGGACGAGATCGGCGAGGCGCTGAAGGGGAGGGTGTGAGACGGCGGTTCTCTCCACCGTCATTCCGGGGCGATGCGCAAGCGCGAACCCGGAATCTCGAGGTTCCCCGGTGCGCAATTGCGCATCCGAGGTTCGATGCTTGCGCATCGCTCCGGAACGACGGTAAGGCCTCGTCATGCCCGGGCTTGACCCGAGCATCCATCAATGAGCAAACATTGCCTTTATTTCGATGGATTGCCGGGTCAAGCCCGGCAACGACGAACCTAGTCCGACAACGGAACCAGTTTATGCGGCTTAAATCCGTGCGACCATTATGTGCGCTGCTGCTCGCCGCGCTGTCGCTTGCCGCGTGCGCCTCGCGGAGCGAGCCGCCGGCCTATGCGGCTGTGCCACCGGCCCAGGACGACGACGCGTTCTGCCGCGCCGGCGGCAAGGTCGCGGTCGGCTCGCCCGATTATGTCTATTGCCGCAAGGACCGCGACGCCGCGCGCAACGCCGCGGTCACTCGCGCCGACCGCAAGCAGCGTGACCTCGCCGACTACATGATGGCCCACCCGGATCATCCGTGAGCCGCAATATCGCTGTCATCATCCGCGCATGCGGATGATCCATTATTCCAGAGACGTGAGTGATTGAATCGAGCGGCGTACTGGATGCCCCGCAGGCGCGGGGCATGACAATTCCCGGGTAGAAAAGCGCCTACTCCTCCTCGGCCTTCTTGCCGCCAATCGTCTTCAGCTTGGCGAAGACGGCGTCGACATTGAGGTCGCCATTCCTGCTCTCCGAGGTCTCGAGCTCCGGCTCCTTGCGGGTGGTCTCGGAGGCCGGCAGCAGCGTGGCGCCGCCATATTGCGTGTCGACCGGCTTTTCCTTGGCCGCGCGCTGCACCTCGAAATCCAGCTCGATCTGCGAGCACAGGCCGAGCGTCACTGGGTCCATCGGGGTCAGGGTCGAGGCGTTCCAGTGGGTGCGGTCGCGGACGCTGGCGATCGTCGTCTTGGTGGTGCCGACAAGGCGCATGATCTGCGCGTCCTTCAGCTCGGGATGGTTGCGCACCAGCCAGAGGATCGCGCTCGGCCGCTCATGGCGGCGCGACACCGGGGTGTAGCGCGGGCCCTTGCGCTTCGCGGCCGGCGGCAGAACGACCTTGCTCTCCTCGAGCTTCAGGCGATAGCCGGGGTCCCTTTCGCCCCTTCGATCTCCTCGCGGGTCAACTGACCGCTGGAAATCGGGTCCGAGCCCTTGATGCCCTGGGCGGCATCGCCGTCGGCGATGGCCCGGATCTCCAGGGGGTGCATTTTGGTGAAATCGGCGACCTGGTCGAAGGTCAGCGCGGTATTGTCGAGCAGCCAGACGGCGGTCGCCTTGGGCATCAGCGGGGCGTTGCTCATGGCAAATCTCCTTTGTGCTTCGCCCACCTCGGTCGGAGGCGAAGCCGGTAGTCATCAACGATGACGGGAATTGGGCCTATATAGACCCTCCCCAGCCTGCGGCGCAATGGTGTGCTAAAGTGGCTTGACAGGGGCCCAAACCAGTCCCAATTCGTACCCGGAAACGACCGTTCCCTGCCCGTCGGCGAGGGGTGATTCGGTCACGAGATCGCTCCCATGATAGCTCCCTCGGCCGCCAAGCCAGACCTGAGAATCGTGCTTTGTTCACCACGGGGCTTCTGTGCCGGCGTGGTTCGCGCCATCGATACCGTGGAACGGGCGCTCGCCATCTGATGGCGCCCCGGTCTATGTGCGGCACGAAATCGTCCATAACCGCTATGTGGTGGACAGCCTGAAGACCAAGGGCGCCATTTTCGTCGAGGAACTCGCCGAAATTCCCGACAATACCAACGCACCGGTGGTGTTTTCTGCCCATGGCGTGCCGAAATCGGTGCCGGCCGAGGCCCAGTCGCGCAATTTCTTTTCGCTGGATGCGACCTGCCCGCTGGTCACCAAGGTGCACCGGGAAGCGGCGATCCATTTCAAGCGCGGCCGGGAAATCCTGCTGATCGGGCATTCCCACCACCCCGAGGTGGTCGGCACCGTGGGCCAGCTCCCGCCCGGCGCCGTGACCTTGATCGAGACCGACGGGGACGCCCGCACGTTCACGCCGAAGAACCCGGACAACCTCGCCTTTGTGACCCAAACCACGCTCTCGATCGACGACACTGCTCATATCGTCACGATCCTGAAGGAGCGCTTCCCGAACATCAACGGGCCGCACAAGGAGGATATCTGCTACGCCACCACCAACCGCCAGCTCGCGGTGAAGAAGGTGGCGCCGGTGGTCGATGCGCTCATCGTGGTCGGCGCGCCCAATTCGTCGAACTCTCAGCGCCTGCGCGAGGTCGCCGAGCGCGAGGGCTGCAAGCTCTCGGTGCTGGCGCAGCGGGCCAGCGACATCGACTGGAAGCGTTTTGAGGGCATCGGCAGCCTCGGCATCACGGCCGGCGCCTCGGCTCCGGAAGTGATCGTGGAAGCAATCATGGGCGCCTTCGCCGTGCGCTATACGCTGCATGTGGAGACGGTCTCGGCCGCG